>JACRGC010000004.1 GCA_016212475.1 Microcaldota archaeon
TCCCTATCCCCCTTCTCTTCCATATGCATCATTCTCTTTCACAAGACTCGTATCCTTCATTCGCCCAATTCACTTCCAATAAGGTTTCATTGATTACGTACGCAATCCTTAAAAGAAATGGTGCAATACCCCTTCCATATGGCAAAGAAAGCCCAAATGGCAATGTGGATACTCACAAAATTCGGGATGCTTTTTTTCATAGTGGGCCTTTTTTCAATAATTTTCGTATTCCAAGACAACGCCAAAAAGCAATCCTGCACAACGCAGGCGCAAGGGATTGCGGATTCGATTTCAAACAAGATCAACCAGATTGTAGATTCGCCAATCGAGGACGAGCAGCGAAGCATCGTTTTTGACAAATCTATCCCTCTAGGAAAAGAGCAGGGCACTGGCTATTTTGTTTCAATTAATGACACCCAATACAAAAATACGCCTAAATCAGGCGCACTTATAATCGAAGTTACCTCCAAATCCTACAAATACTGCTCTGGCGCATCAAGGGTTGATTATTCCAAAACAACTGTTTCCTTATTCCCCTCATCCAATGAAAGGAGCTTCCAATCCGCAACATCAAAATACAACATCAATTCCATTGTATTTAGCCCATCCGACAACGATCCCGCTAAAATTTCCTATTACCTTGTGGCAATAAAATGCTCAAGCAAAAGCTACCCTCCAACTAAGTACCTCTACATCCAGGATTGCACCCAAAACGACCCGAACCTATGCTATAGCTTCAATACGGCTGAAATAGACGACAAATGCGGGTTCAAGGAATAGCTTATCCAAATCCTTTTGGCAAATCCTGCAATCCAAAAACAATTGCCTTTATATTTCGCAATTTCTTGAGATTTATGTGGGAATATCGATGAAAGGTTTAAGAGGATTCATTGGCCCGCTTGGCGATGACATCCCAAGCATTTTTCCAATAGTTGCCGGAATCCTGATATTCCTAACCTCCATGCTCTACATTGATTCGCAGTTTTCCGAGCGAAATGCGTATTTGGAAACAAGGAGCGCAACCCTCCAACTTTCATACGTTGCTACGGACAAGGGCTACATGGATGATGCCAAATTCATTGAAAAATGCACTGAAATGAACTTATTTGCGCAAAAAAAACAGCTAAAGTTTGCAACCATCCTCAAAAAATACTGCGGTCCCATGGTTTTTTCGGATTCTGAAAACTTGAAAATAACCTCCTCGCAAAAAACATTCGGTACAGTCACATCAATTGTCGAGGATAAGGTTTGCAGCTCGGATGAAACAATTTCAAAGGTAACTCCAAATCCGCCAATATCTGCTCAGGCAATTTCAATCCCATCCAAAAATGCAATTCTTTTAAGCTATCCAATTGCAGTTGATTGCGGAAACTCAAATCGGGGCCTTGGCTTGATTACAATCGCTGGATGGAGGGGTGCATGATCAAAATGAAAAAAATCCGGGGGCAAGCATCGTTTTTCGACGGGCTCATGTTCCTATTCATCGTGATTTTTTCGGTTTCCCTAGTTTTCATCACCCTAAACTCTTACGCATCCGCCCAAGACAAAGTGTTGCGTACCGCTTACCTTGCAAATTACCTTGAAAGCTCCGCAAAAATGGTCTATTACCTTGACGTTTCAACCCTCCAAAACGTGAAAAGCTACTGCAAGGACAAGGAGGTATCGACCGATTCCCCAACCAGCGTTTATTGCAAAACAGACTATGATTTGGACTGCTCGATATTGAATAAGTACAAAGGAAGGATTTCAGTTGCCGACCTTGTCAAAAAAGACCTTGATAGTTCGGATGGTTCTGGGATTTTCGATGACAAATACGGAACTTCCGAGCAATTCGGTAGGACATCTGCTAGGTGCGCAATGAAAGAAGTTATGAAGCCATTCACCTTATCTGGTTACCGCTACATCACCGAATTTGGGGAAGCTTCAACTGCGTCAGATAAGATCATCTATCCTCCCGACAAAAAGTACGTGAGCGATTATATTTTCACGCAAGCATATGCGGAAAAGGCATTGGTTGATTCGTCCCTTGATTGCGCAAAAATCTCATCGGATCAGCTCCTTGTAATCCGTACCCCATTCAAACTGCTTGAAGTTGACCAGTCAGCCCAGACTATCAATTCCCAAAATTACATCATGCGAACCTGCTTGTGGCCAACCAATGATTTGACGGTTAAAAATTAAACTAGGCAAGATAAGCCAAAACATCAACTCGAAAAAAAAATCAGCAATACTATTAGAATTCTTAAAAGCGCATTTTCCCTATTCGAACTTCCTTAGCGCATCTTCAATTGCAAGCGTGCTTTCCTTCCCGGTTGCCAACTCCTTAATTGTGACCTTCATTTCCTCAAATTCCCTGATTCCCACAATGATTGCAAATTCGATCCCTTTCTTGGATGCAAATTCAAGGTTTTTCGAAACGCTTCTTCCATTCAGGTCGAATAGGCAATTTATTTTCCCGCTTCCCCTAAGTTTTGCAGCTATTTCAAGAGCATATTTCAAGACTTTTTGGTCATCCTTGATTGCCAAAAAAACAATTGCGCTTTTCCTCTTTGCCCAAAGCCCGGTTTTTTTATCCCTTAGGCATTCGCAAATCACATCCAGCCCAAATGAAATCCCAACAGCTGGAATTTTTTCGGGCACTCCTGCAAATTTGCCAATCAAATCATCGTACCTTCCTCCTGCAGCAAGGGATGATTTTATTTCCGAATCCTTCAAATAAACCTCAAAAATCGTCGAGGTGTAATAGTTGAGCCCGCGAGCAAGTGATGGGTCAAATTCCAAATTCTTGCAATTCATCTCTCCTGCAAATCCCAAAACCTGCCTAATTTCCAAAATCCCCTCCAACCCAACTCCCCTTGTTAGGTTTTTTTCCAATTTCGAAAATGTTTTTGATTCTGTTGCATCCGCATTTGCCAGATCCATTACCACTTTAATTTTTGCACTATCAATTCCAATAGTTTCAAGTCCCTGCTTAACCCCATTTGGTCCAATTTTTGCAAGCTTGTCAAGCTCCAAAATCGCCTTTTTCCGAATCCCTTCATCAACTCCGCTAAATTCCAAAATCCCATCCAGGATTTTCCTGTTATTGATTTTGATTATAAAATTCTTTCCAAACAATTTTTCCATAATTTCACTGGCAAGCGCCAAAAGTTCCGCATCAGCTAAAAATGATGCCGCACCCACCGTATCCACATCGCACTGGACAAATTCCCGAAATCTTCCGGTTTTAAGCGGGCCATCCCTCCAAACAGGCCCAATTGCAAAGCGTTTGAATGGCATTGGGATTCTCGTATTGGATGCAATATACCTGCAAAGCGGAACCGTCAAATCATACCTAAGCCCAAGCTCCCTTCCGCCCTGATTAGTCACTTTGAAAGTTTCCTTCAAAATTTCCTCCCCGCCTGCGAATTTGCTCGAAAGAACTTCTAGCCGCTCCATTGATGGGGTTTCCAGCGGCTCAAACCCGAATGATTTGAACTTTTCCTTCAAAAGTTCCACTACGTAATCCCTCCTGTTTTTTTCCTCGCCAAAAAAATCCCTGCTTCCCCTAACCGGCTGCAGGATTTCTGCGCTTAACTTATCCGCCATAGTAATCCCTTTTTCTTTTCCGCAGTGCTTTTCTTTTTAGGGAAAAAGAAAAGGTTGAGGGCGTAGACTGAGATTTCCACTTGCCTTGCCCTAGATTTGAGCAACGCATTTTGAACTCAGGTCGAGGGCTCCACAGGCCCCAATCCTAGACCAGACTAGACGATCCACGCCATATAATTTTACCGAATTTTTTTTCCAAAATCACCTTTTTAATTCAAAATATGCGAAGTTTTTTTCCATTCAAAATATTTCCAAAACAATTGCTCTTTTTTCAATCCAATTTTCCAAGCAACTCCCATATCGTACAATAGGGGTTGTAAAATCCACCAATTCCAAAAAGATAGGGAATTGGCTTCAGCAAGTATGGTGATGGCTAGCAATGCTGTTTTCAAAAGCCGAATTCAAATCGATAATTCCCATAAGCCATCTGACTATAATTCTGCAATGCCTCCTATATATTGCTTTCCAATCCCGTTTCTTTCCACGTCAAACGATTTTTAAATTATAAACCATTTTTATCCGTGCATTTTTTCGAATCTGTATTGTTGATCTTTTGTTAAATCCCAAATAGGTAACCTGGGCATTGGGTTAGTGTTTAAAATATATGGACTTCCTAATTATTTTGGTGATAGCATGCCAAAAGATTTTACTGTAGTCATAGAGGAAGGAGAAGATGGCTACCTTATTTCCGAAGTTTTGGAACTGCCAGGCTGCCATACCCAGGCCAAAAGCTTAGATGAGCTAATGAAGCGCACCAAGGAGGCAATTCGCATTTATTTAGGTTCCTCAAAGCAAAAGGAAGCCATTTTTACAAAATTCCTCGGTATACAAAAATTGGCGGTTTAAATGGCCAAGCTTCCATTGCTCAAAGCCAGGGAGTTGGCAAAAATACTTGCTAAGCTGGGCTTTATTTTAGTTAGGTAGGAAGGCAGCCACATGTTCTTTCGGCACACGGATGGAAGAAGCACAGTGGTTCCGAATCATCCAGGGGAAGAAATAGATAGGGGGCTCTTGAATAAAATAATTCGCAAGGATCTTCAAATTGAACGGGAGGAATTCATTAGTTGCCTTTAAGTATCTGAAAAGATATTTGTATTAGTATATGGTGAGTCAAATTTTATGCGAATTGGAGTATTGACCGGAGGCGGGGATTGCCCGGGGCTTAACGCCGCTATAAGATCCATCTTCTATAGGGCTAAAGAAAATGGCTGGGAAACAATTGGCATCCACATGGGATGGAAAGGAATGCTTCCTGGCGGAAAAGGAAAGGAAATTTCCGAATCAGAAATCGAAGGCATTACTAATATTGGCGGAACTTATTTGGGTTCTTCAAGGACAAACCCCTACAAATTGGAAAATGGCCCAAAGCAAGTTGCAGATGCATTCAAGGAACATGGAATTGACGCGCTTGTTGCAATTGGCGGAGAAGACACGCTTGGAGTAGCTGGAAAATTGCACTCCGAATTCAAGCTCCCAATTGTTGGAGTTCCAAAAACAGTTGACCACGACATCATGGGCACGGATTACACAATCGGCTTTGATACCGCAGTAAACATCGCTGCCGATTCAATTGATCGCCTCCACACAACCGCAAGATCGCACAACCGCACATTCATAGTTGAAATCATGGGCAGGCACGCAGGCTGGCTTACTTTGCGGGCAGGAATTGCAGGCGGAGCGCACATCATATTAATTCCGGAAAAACCCTGCGACATCAATAAAGTCTGTGATGCAATAAAAAAACGCGAAAAAATGGGCAAATACACCTTGCTTGCAATTTCAGAAGGTGTTGCGCCTCCAAAAAAACTTGCTGAAAAACATGATGATTTTGGGCATGTTGGCTTAACGAACAGGGGCATGGCTCAGGCTTTCAAGGAAGTGATTGATGAAAATTGCAAAATGGATTGCCGTGTAATGGTGCTTGGGCATCTTTTGCGCGGAGGATCCCCAACTGCATACGATAGAATCATGGCAAGCAAAGTCGGAGCTGCGGCAGTTGATTTCATAAAAGAGAAAAAATTCGGTATGATGGCAGCAATCCAAGGAGGGCAAATCGCTCCCTTTCCATTAAAGGATGTTGTTGGCAAATACAAAACCGTTTCGGATCAGGAGTATGCTCTACTAAAGAGCCTATTTGAGGGAGACATTTAGTTTGCTAGTTGCCGAACAATAAACATTATTATACTAGAACGTGCAATATTAGTAGACTCTTCAATTCTGCAATTAGGTGAGGCTATGAACAAGGGATTTTTTGTTGCTATTCTATTGCTTTTGATCAATGCATCGATTTTAGTGGATGCCAAGCGCGTTATTTCCCAATCAATTGATGATTCACAAATTTCAAAGCTCCAAAAGGATGGCTGTAAAATTACACATTCCGCTAAAGAATTGTTGACAGCAGTTTCATTTGACTGCCCTGAAAATGCAAAACTTAGCGTTGCAGTTGAAGATGACGAGCAGGTTTCCATTTCAGATATTAGGGCGAATGATCTAGTTGGCGCATCGATAGTTCACTCTTCATTTAATGCCGGTGCCGGAAGAGTAATTGCAATTTTAGATACCGGCGTTGATTACAACCATTCCGAACTAAACACAAGCATCTTTGGAGGAAAATGCTATATGGCCGGATGCGGCTCTTATTTTGATGACAATGGGCACGGCTCGCACGTAGCTGGGATAATTACCGCAGATGGTGTCAATCCACTTGCAAAAGGAATTGCTCCTGATGCAAAAATATTTGCCGGAAAAGTTTTGGATGCAAACGGGAATGGCTATTTTTCAGATGTAATTGCAGGAATTAATGATGTTGCGAACATGGATGGGATAGATGCCATCAGCATGAGCCTTTCAACCAGCAATGTTTACCGCAAAAACTGCGATTTGTCCTATTCTTCCTTGAAATCCGCAATCGACTATGCAAATTCGAAAGGAAAAGTCGTAATAGTTGCTGCGGGAAATAATGCCGGCGGAGTTGGCGCTCCTGGGTGCATTTCAACAACAATTGCAGTTGGAGCAGTTGATTTCAATGACAACATCGCAAGCTTTTCCGGAAGGGGAAATCCCATGAAAGATCATGGAATTGTAGCTCCAGGAGTTGGAATTTATTCCATTTACAGGGGCGGATATGCCTACCTTTCAGGAACATCCATGGCAACTCCTGCGGTTAGCGGAACAGTAGCCCTTATGAGGGCAAAGAACCCATCAATTACTGTTGCGCAAATCAAGGCAATTCTATTCTCAACCGCAAAGGATCTTGGCCAGCGGAATGCGGATACGATTTATGGCAAGGGAAGGCTTGATGCCCTAAAAGCCGTTCAAGCCAGCTGATTTTTATTAATTTGTTTTTTATTTTTTTGTTTTGTTTATTTTTTACTTGCATCCTATTCCTATTTTTTTCCAAACCTCTGAGTTCCCAACTCCTCAAATTCATTTTTTCTTTTTTTATTTTGTTTTCTTTTCTGATTTTTTCTTATACCTAATTCAAATTCCCATCCAATCGAAAATCTTTAATAAGGGTTTGCCGTACTATTATTCGGTGAGCCCACACATGAAACAAATCCCTTTAGCACTTCTAGTCTTTCTTGCACTTCCAATTTTTTCAACTGCGTTAACTCCATTAACAACCTGCTCAACCCTTAGCAAATCCGGCGAAACCTACGTCCTCCAAAACGACCTTACTATTTCCTCTGCATGCTTTACCATTTCCGCAACCAATGTTGATTTTGATTTGAATGGCAAGACGATTTACTTCACATCCCCAACAATCAAATACCCAATCAAAATGAGCTCAACTGCAACCGGCTCAAAAGTTCACAATGGGTTCATAACCGAAACATCGCAGCTCTCAGCTGGTGATTCTAACGGAGCGCTTCAAATGATGTGCACCAACTGCAAGGCATATGATTTGGAAATCCGAACAAAAAGCTACCACATGCCGGCAATTGACATTGAAGGATCGGCATCAGTTGAAATTTACAACAGCAAAATCTACATTGACAGCACAACCGTTGCAAATGATGACATCAATGTGGGCGGAGTGAACACTTACGGAGTTGGGCCGACAACAAAAGTGGTATTCCACAACAATTACATCAAGGGAAGATCATGGCTTTTGAACCTTAGGGGAGGGACTATTTTTGTCTATGACAATATTATTGTTCCAATCAAATACGGAAGGAACCCATACGGCATCAGAACCGCAGCAGATGGCGGTGAAATTTATGGCAACACCATCCAATCAACAAATTGCAGGGGAATTCTGGTTGAAAACGGGAAAAACCTGATTATCAGGGACAATTACATGGACTGCTCGGAAACCGTGGTTCCCGGAGTCGATGGAGCCGGAACACACACGTTAAGGATTAGGGGAACCGACAACGAAACCAACAACAACACTGTTAGGAACAACATCATAATTGCAAGAGCTCTTGCCGGTTCCAATACATATTCAGTTGAAGGCGCAATGATTGGCAATTGGATCAACACTAAAGTTTACGACAACACAATTGTTGCACTTACGGAAGTTGACGGCGCTGAAACAGTTGCCCTAGCCGTCGAAGGCACACTTTATCCATCAACTGTTGTAAAAAACAACATACTAAGGAGCAATTCCGACAGCCTAAGGCTGGGGCATTCAAATACCGGAACCGCCAATGGATTATTTGAAACCCAAACCCTTGTAAAAGATCCGTTTGCATTAGCCCAGCCGTACCATTCAATCAGCAACCTCAATGGAAGGGCTGCAACCAATGAAGTGTTTGCGGATTTCAAATATGCAAGCGGCTCCCAGAAAAGCGACATACTGCTCGGGCAGGGAAATGCCGCCTACTCCTACACTTTCAAGTGGAATCTGGCCATTTCTGTTGTTGATTCAAATCAATTGCCACTAAGCAATGCAGAAGTTACTATAACCAGCAAAAAAGGCAATATAGTCTATCAGGGTTTAACCGGCATCAGTGGAAAAATCGTAAACCTTCTCAAGGAATTCTCCGCCCAAAACGGGGTTGCTTTGGATTATGATTCCCCCTATCTCGTTACTGTAATATACTCGGGAGCCGCAGTTTCAAAAAGCGTTACCCTAGATAATTCCAAAACCGAAACTTTCATGCATAAGGACGGGTCTTTTGTTACTTCGACCCAGGCGCAGTCATCTACTCTGACAATTACTCCAATTCCATCCCCAACAACAATGCAAATTCCGCCCGGAACAACTCCATCCCCAACTGCTTCAATAACGCCAATGCCAACAACCTCATCACCTTCTCCAACCGCAACAATTTCCCCGACCCCAACAGCAACCATTTCGCCATCTCCAACCCCAACGCCAATTCCATCTCCTTCCCCAACACCCACTCCAACTGCAACTCCAACCCCTTCAGTTTCAGCAGCGGGAACTCCTCTTCTAAGTTTGATTTCAGCAACCTCCATTACGCAAACATCGGCGGTTATCACTTGGGTTTCCGACATCGATTCTGATTCATCCGTTGCATACTGGAAAAAGCCATCGACCAAATTGGTGTTTGATGATGCAACCAAGGTGCTTTCGCATGCAATCAGCCTATCCGGCTTAACCGCAAACACCCTCTACTATTACACCGTAAGAAGCTGCAACCTTGGCAAATGCACCGCCTCTAATACCTACCAGTTCAAGACCCTAAGGAAACTTACAAGAAGCACCGTTGGCCCAACAGGAATGGCTGTTCTAACCACTATCAATGAGCTTGAAATGAAAGTCGATGAATTGCGGTCAAGCGAGGATACCTCTGAAATTGAAATCCTAATCGAGCAATCCGTTGGCCTAGTCGAACTTGGCAACGAAGCGCAGGCGGAATCAACAATTGAGGAGGCAAGGGTCAAAACCCAAGAGCTTATAGATAAAGTTAGGGGCAGGGCAAGGGCTTCGAAGTTTGATTCCAATGCATGGCTTGTATTGCTAGTTGCGCTACTAGCAGCTGCATACCTGCTTTACATGAACAAGAGCAAGCCAAAGGCAAAAGGGAAGAAGAGGTAATCCTTTCCTTTTTTTCTTTTATTTTTTCTTAAGTTATTTTTAATCAGTTAAAATAAAGCGAGGAGTGAGTATTTGGCCCCTAGGGGGATATCCCCCACTTGGGCCGTTTCTCCCCCTTATTTGCACATCAATTAGTTGTTTTAAAATAAGCGAGGAGTGAGAGTTGAGCCTCGACACCCCCAAGGGGGCTACGCCCCCTACCACGTGTCGCCGCCTACCCCCCCCCAAATTTGTCTGTTAAATATAGCTTATTAAAATAAGCGAGGAGTGAGAGTTGAACTCACCTATTTCGCTATCTGCATATCTTCCGGATTCGGAAGCATAGATCTGCAGGCGAACGCATAGCCGATCTGCCATCCCCGCGCATCAGAATTGATGGATTTCCCAATTTGCCCAAATTATTTGATTGGGCTAAAATTGGGGGTTTTTGGATTTAAATAAGTTGAGATTCGCATCATTTTTGGCGATTGCAAATCAGATCCTTAAACGCTCCTTGATTTGATCTATTTTTTCGAAGATTTCTTCCCCCAATTTCAGGTATTCCTTTTCTGATCGTTTAAGGAGTTTTATCTTGAACAAATACAAATAAACCCCGCCGAATATCGCGCCGTAAACGTGAACAAAAAAATCAGTTGGCGTTGCTGCCTCCCTTTCCTTTCCTTGGAATGTGATGTCTATTTTTTCCTCTGTAACTAGAACGGTCTGGTTCAATTTTGCAATTTCCTCAATTGGCCGGTTTTCTTCAATTGCGGTTTGCAAATCCTCCTGCACTGCGATTTTTTTCTCCTCAAGCGAATTTGCATATGCATTGCTTGCAAAATCAGCTGCGGGGTAAAAAACAAATGAAATCAATAGCGGAGTTGCCAAAAGAAGGGCAATTGAAACTTTTGGCCTAAGGAGCAAAAGAGCTGAAATGATTCCGGAAATCCCTCCTGATGCCCCAATAAGCGGAACGCCCGGGTTTGTAATTGCAAAAATAAGCGATGCGCCAGTCCCTGCCAAAAAGAAAATCAAAACAACATCTGCAGAAATCAAAACCGCTTCAAGCGCAAGCCCAAAAAACAGCAACGGCAATAAATTTCCGACGAGATGGAAAATCCCAACATGTATGAACAAATGCGAAATTATCGACAGCGGGTGGTTTGGTGTCAGCGCGTAATCACCAAGGTTTTCATCGGTAATATATGGCGTATCAGCTGCAAGCAGCCAATATGCGACAAGAATGAATATCGCAAGAAAAATTGTCCCAAAAGGGGTTTTTTTGAAAAACATACCTGTTAATAGTTTCATCTTAGATTATAACGGTTTTGAATTGATAAAATTGGCAAGTTCTCAATTAAAATCCAGGCTAAAAATTTTACGAGCTAAAACGGTCAAATGTTCATATTATTTGATTTATATATAAATATCACTATATTTGTTTGATTAAAGGTTAATTTTACGGATATTTGGAGCATTATTTTCAGGAAGATTTAAATTCTCGTTTGCAATTTGAATAGATTGTCAAATAGCTAAGAATAGCTGTAAGCGTTTTTGGGGTGGGGCAAATGCATTCAAGTATCGAAGTCGAATCTCAAATTGAAAGGAAGGTGGCAAAGCCATCCCACGTCAATTCACTCAAGTTCCTTGGCCAATTCCCGGAGGAACTGATGGAATTTGCAAGAGATCGCAATGCGCTTTTCATAGATTACAAATTCATAGATTTGCCAGGGGTTTGGCAGCACAAAACCATTCCGATGGCGCATTTTTCTGAAGATGTTTTTGAAAACGGGGAAGGATTCGATGGCTCTTCAATTAGGGGCTTCCAAAGCATTGAGGAAAGCGACATGCTACTTATTCCGGATGCAAAATCAGCATTCGTAGACCCGTTTGCAAAGGACCCAACAATTTCAATTACCTGCGATGTTTCAATGCCTGGAAAAATAAAGGAGCGCTATTCCAAAGATCCAAGGTTTGTTGCCCAAAAAGCAGAGCAGTATTTGCGCGAATCTGGAATTTCCGATGTCAGTTATTGGGGGCCAGAGCTAGAATTTTTCATGTTTGATGCAATCAAATACCACCATGGGCAATTAGGCACTGGCTACGATGTTTACACTTCAGAATCCCACCTCACATCCGTTGATTCTGGGGATGCCAACAAAGGCAATATGGGTCATAAAATCCGGCCAAAAGAAGGATATTTTCCTGTAGCTCCTGCAGATACGCAAAATGACATCCGAGGCGATATGGTAAAAACACTCGAGGCAACTGGCATCTATGTCGAAACCCAGCACCATGAGGTCGCATTTGCGCAGGCTGAAATCGATATGCGCTTTGATTCCCTAACTTCAATGGCAGATAAAGTGATGCTTTACAAATACGTTATCAAAAACGAAGCTAGAAAGAACGGAAAAACCGTAACATTCATGCCAAAGCCTATTTTTGGGGACAACGGCTCTGGTATGCACGTGCACCAATCGCTTTGGAAGCATGGGAAAAACCAGTTTTTTGATGCAACCGGATATGCAGAACTTTCAGAAATGGCAATGCATTATATAGGCGGCCTTCTTGAGCATGCGGATTCCCTTTTGGCATTTTGCGCGCCAACTACAAATTCCTACAAACGCCTCGTCCCAGGATATGAGGCTCCAGTTAACATTGCTTTCTCGCAAAGAAACCGCTCTGCTGCGATCCGAGTGCCTATGTATTCACAGGGCGAAAAAAATGCGAAAAGCAAGCGGATTGAATTTCGGCCACCCGACTGCGCTGCAAACCCATACCTTGCGCTTGCAGCAATGTTGATGGCTGGGCTAGATGGTGTTCAAAGGAAAATCGATCCGGTTGCAAAAGGATACGGTCCTTGGGATAAGAACATCTATCATTTGACCGGGGAAGATAAGCAAAAAATAAAATCCGTTCCCGGCAGTTTGGATGCATCGCTAAAAGCGCTTGAATCCGACCATTCCTACCTTTTGAAGGGAGGCGTTTTCACAAAGGATCTGATCAACCAGTGGATCTCCTACAAAACCGAAGCGGAAGTGGATCCGGTGAGGATCCGGCCGCATCCGTATGAGATGTTCCTATACTATGATGTGTAGGTTTTTTCTTTTTTATTTTTTTTCTTCCTCTTCTTCTTCCTGATAATCCTCCCCAAACTCCTCCATGAATTGCTCTGATAGATCGTTCAATTTGGATTCGACCATGTTCAGCCGTTTTTCCATTTCATCGTTTTTTTGCTTAAGCACTCGCATTTCAAATGCAATTTCGGATTCCCCTTCGAATATTTCCGGCACAGCTGAAACTTTCCTGTTTGTTTTTGGCATAATATCACCTGATTATTTTTTCTTTGCGCATGCAGCGCATTTTGGGTTTTTGTCAACTAATATTTTTTCAAACAGCCCATCCAACAAATTCATCCTAAAAAGTGCGTTTGCATAATTTGGCTTCCCAAAGCAGAAAAGGTTCACAACCTCTTGCACCTGAATTGCAGCAATTGTTGCAACTGCCGTGTTCATGATTCCGGCATCCTCGCAGCTTAATTCGTTTTTAGGCTTTTTTGCAAAGCATTCAAAGCAAGCGCTCTTCCATGGAATGATTGTTGAAACCATCCCCTCGAATTTCAAAGCGGATGCAAAAACCCATGGGATTTTTCTTTTAAGGCAAAATCTGTTTATGTCAATTCTTGTGGAATAATTATCCGTGCAATCAAGAATGATGCTTGCCTTTTCCATTGCTTTTGCGGTTTCCAAATCGAACTGCTCAAAATGCGCCTCCACCAAAACATCAGAATTCATTTTGTTGATTTTTTGTGCTACTGCTTCAACCTTTGCCTTCAATAAATCAGATTCAAAAAACTGCTGCCGGTTGAAATCGGTTTCATTCACCTTATCGCGGTCCATCAAAATGATTTTTTTTATCCCCAGTTGCGAAGCAAGCAAGGCAGAATTCGACCCGATCCCCCCGCAGCCAACAATTCCAACCGTTAGCTTGGATAATTTTGCCTGATTTTTCTCTCCCAGAAGCCTAATTTGCCTCAAATGCCGGTTTTTTAGCATAATGATTATAATGGACTCCGATTTAAAAATTACCTATGTCAATTCTCGGAACTATGTATTCTAGCCTAATGAAAGAAATTTTTTCCAGAATTTTCAGGACAATTGTTGATGGCTTCTCAAAACCAATCTCGGCAGCAATTGCAGTGGCGTGGGCTTACTTAGCAACAATTCAATTGAACAATCCATTTGGTTATGACGTATTTTGGTATTTTTATCTGCCCGGTCAAATTGTCTGGTTTGTTTTTAAAAAGTATTTCTTCGTCCTCTTGGATGAGAGCAACAGAAAGGAAATATCAATTAAAAAAATAATTGCAAATGCGCTTGCGGGTCCATTAATTATATTGTATGCATTTTTGTTATTCGCTCTTGTATTTTTCAGTTATGCGAATATTTACTTATTCTTCAATGGTATTATTGGATTAATCCTGCCCGCGATAATTTCCGCCCAATTGGCTACTGTGTTGACTATCTTGTTAATTTTACTTGCATTTTATGAATTCGAGCACAACTATTCGGATTATAAAAAGCACGAGGATAAAAAATCAGTCGATGATTTGATTAATGAAGGCTTATCCGGAAAAAAATCCGACAATCCAACTAAGCTTTGGACGCATGAAGTTTTAGAGGAAAAATAGGGATAATTATTATGGGAATTTCGTATAGGGTTGGCAGAAGCGCATTTGCTTGGTTTTATTCCAACATCAAAACCGCATATTCGAAACCTATTGGGGCAATTCTTTCACTATTATGGGCATATTTTGCCGCAGTTCAAATAAACATTCCCCTTATTTGGGACTCTTTTTATGCGTATGTGCTTGGTCAAATTTGTTATTTCATATATTTTGGATACTTGAATTTCAGGTACGGAAAGGGAGGTTTTTTCGAACTCTTTGAAAAAAACGAACATGAAAAATGGGGTGTAATTTCTTCAATTATTAGCTACCCAAGAGCGTTGTTTTTGTTATTCGTTTTTATCTATATGCCTCTTGGCCTATTGATTTTTACGTCGATCAATGCATATTTGTTAATAGGCTCAATTGTTGGGTTATTCCTTGGTGGTTATGATGGCGCACTGCTTTCATTTTGCATTTTCGCATTGCTTTTTGTTTGGGCGATAATTAGCTGGTTTGAATTCAATAAACGGGAAAGTGAATTAGTTTCTAAAAAAATAAAAAAAGTTGGCTGGATTGGCGAATTCCAACATAGATTTGGAGAATTACTAACCGATGAAGAAAAGAAAAAACTGGAAGAATAAATTAAGCTGAAATATAACAAACCAAAAGAAGGGGTAAGGCAGCCCGATAGGGGGAACTTGTTCCACCTTGGGGCTATTTGAAAACTTCTTCCACTTTCTTCACAACAATCCCCTTCTCCGTGATTTCAAGCGGGTGGATTTCAAGCGAATGCTTGGTTCCCCTCATCTTCCGGACATAAAGAGTTCTTGTGGCTCCGGTTCCAACTCCAAGGAAGTTGAGTATGATGACCCCATCGGCAACGTACTCCTCAACTTCATATTTTGAAAATTGCATAGCGGCTCCAGAACCAAGCGATTGCTCTGGGATTTCGGATGTGAAAATTGTCGTGAGCCCGGATCTTGAAACAATGTATGCGAGTTTCAAAACCGCCCTTCGGATTTGGGATTCCTGCTCCAATTGGGAAGCCATTGCCGGAATCGAATCAATCACCAGCCTTTTTGCGCCAATATTCCTAGCTACGCCTAAAATATCGACCAAGAGTTTATCTATATCTAATTGCCCGGGCAAAATAGAATGCTCCTCTTCCGAAGGAACTCCCGCCCTAGCCGAAGTCGCATCAACAATTGCCAAAAGATCGTTGTCTTCAAGCTCCTTCAAATTCCACTTGAAATTCAGCATATCCTGCCTAATCTTGTCTGGCATTTCATCAAAAGTCACAAAAACAGCCGGCTCTTCCGCCTCCAAAATCCCCCTGTATGCGAATTGCATTGAAAATATGGATTTTCCAGTTCCGCAAGCGCCCGAAACAAGAATTGCCCTCTTCTTTGGGAAACCTCCTCCCAAAAGTTCATCCAAGCCGTAAATTCCAGAAGTTGTCCTATCCATTCAAACTCACTCACCCATTACTTGAGCCTTCTTTATATACATTTTGTTTGCTTTTTTGAATAATTGGAAATAATTGGTTGCAAAATTGCTTTCAATTAGGCAAATTTCCAAGCAATTCCCAAATAGCCAATGCTTAGGCAAATTCCCAATTATCCCAAAAAACAAGTTGTTTAAATAGATTGACAAGTTAACCCAAAATATGAATATCCTAATAATTGCAATTTCCAAAAGCGGGGCAATTACGGAACTTTCCCAGTCCGTGCTCGAGGGGTGCAAACAAGCCGGGCAAACCGCTAAAGTTATGGCAATCAAGGAGCAAAGCGGGATCAAAGGCTATTTTGGCCTGCATGAAAAAAAATCAAGTGAAATTGAAAATTTTTCCTCTTTTGATCTCGTTTTCCTTGGGTTTGAAATCCATTCCTTTTCAAAAAACCAAGAGCTCCTGAAGATAATCCGATCCAACAATTTCCAAGGATCGAAAATCGCACTTTTTGGAAGTTTTTCAAGCAGCAAGGCGTATTTGGAAAAAATCGAAAAAACCCTAAAGGAAAAGGGTGCAGCCGTTCTTGGGACAATTGGGCTTAAGCGGCATGGCGCTTTGGCAATAATTGGAAAAGGAGCGCATGGAGAAACGGATTTTGCAAGGGTTGAGGCTTTTACTGAGCGGACTATTAACAACTTTCTTGGAAGGCACATCACAAAGGACAGTGAAAAGAGCCAGATTAAAAATTACCTGAAATAATTTTGATTTTTCCCCTCCTTGCTTTTTAATGGCGCAACTCAATTCCAATTGAAGCAATGGTAATTTAAACCTGCAATAATTTTTCTAGTAGCTATGAAAAACGAAAAGATTAGCCTGCTTTTAAGCATTGCAAAGCGGGGCGGGATGCAAAACGAAATCAAGGCAAGCTCGGTCGAACTAGCTTCCGAGCTCCAAGTCTCCCAGCAAACGCTTTCAAGATGGCTAATCGAACTTGCAAATCTTGGCTTGATCTCAAAAACCAATTCCAAAATCCGGCTAACCCCAAGCGGGATATCCCTCCTAACTGATTTCCGGTCGCAGCTGGAATACGTTTTCAGCGAATCCAAAAAGCGGCTAAGGCTGCTTGGCAGGGTAGTTTCCGGAATGCACGAGGGCAGGTTTTACCTATCAATTGAAGGCTACAAAAAACAGCTGAAAAAAGCGCTAAAATACGGCGTATTCCCAGGCACCCTAAACATTAGATTGGAAAATGCAACCAGCATAGATGGCAAAAGAAAACTAATGCAGCTTCCCGGAATTGAAATTGCAGGCTTTAAGAAAAACGGCCGCCAGCTTGGTGGCGCTAAGCTATTCACTGGGACAATCCGGGCAAAAGGAAAGCAGTCAACAATTGCAGCAATAATTCCCTACAAATCCCACTATGGTTCTGAATTATTGGAAGTTGTTTCCGAGCATCATCTAAGAAAAATACTGAATTTGAAAAACAACGATTCTGTCGAGGTTATTTTGCAGGTTTAAGCATCCTTCTTCTTTTCCTTGATATCCAGCTTGAATGGCTTGTTTTCCTCAAGGGTTTCGGCAACTACCCGCTCATATTTAAGGGCCTCATTTGGCTTTAATTTTTCCTGTTCTTCGTTTTCAATATTTCCGCCCTGCTTTAATGAGTTGTAAAGAGCAGCCCCGCCAATCAGCATGATTATAAGGATGGCAAGCCCCCAAACAAAACTTTTCTTGTTCTGCGAAACCTTTGTGAAAAGCGCATTTATTTTATCCATTGCGGATGCCTTTGTTTTAGCCGCTTCATCGGCTTTTCCGGCTAGTTCAAGCTCCTTGGCAATCCTTAACTGCTCTTCAATTGCCGATGTATCCTCCCCGCTATCCCTGATTTCCTGAATCACATCATCGACCCTTGAATCCGGAACTTCCATCACATAATTTGAAACGTATGGCGTTGGGGTGGTGTAGGTTTGCCTAATTGTTGGCCTTGGAGTTGGCGCTGCAGTTGCAGTAGGCGCCGAGCAATCCGGATCGACCCTTCCGGCTTTGGCGCAGCAGGAAATGCATTTATTATCCGCAATGCAAGCGTATTGGCATGAGGTGCATTTACCGCCATCACAATAAGAGCCCGAGCCGTGCGTTGCAATGCAAATAGTGCTCGTTGAGCAAATCGTATCCGTACTAGAGCCTCCGGTTATAATCGGAGCCGTAGGAACCGGTGTTGATCCTCCGGTTGTTGTTGGCGATGGCAAGGTTGTAACTGTTGCATTTGGTATTGCCGTAACTGACGGATTTTTTGTGACTGTTGGCTGCGCAGTAATAGTTGGGTTGCCCGAACTTCCGGCGTAAACCCCAACCGGAGGCGTGCCTCCAGAATTTAGAAAATCAGCTAGATAAAGGGCATCGTAAATATCAAAGGCATGATCTCCATTTACATCCCCCAAAATCAATGGATCCGGACTTGGCCCTGATCCTCCAAGCGCATTTTCCATGTAAACAAAATCCAAATTGTCAACAATCCCATCCCAGTTCACATCCCCCCTGTAAATCGGAAGCAACCATTTCGAAGGGTCGTTCAGGAAAATCCCAATTGCAGAAGCATCTGTGAACGATATTTTCATGTCGCCATTTGTGTCGCCAAGTATTTTCGGATCCGGGATTGGCCCAATGGATCCAGAATAGTTTGCTATAATGCTTGCATCTTCCGAAGTAATGCTCCCATCCCAATTCGTATCCCCCCTCATCAAAACTCCCGCCTTTCCCTTGTAATTGCCAACAATGGTTTGGCTGCCGGATGAAATATATTGGCCAAGCCTTGTTTGATCGACATTGTTGACCGTATGGCTTCCATCAATATCCCCTAAAATCATTGGATTTGGTGCCGGACCTCCCGTAAAAAGGTAAGCGGTCAAATAATCAATATCCGCCTGTGTAATCTGCCCATCCCAGTTCAGATCCCCCCTTAATATGTAGCTTCCTTCCAATGCGCTTGAAAAAGTTGAAATGAGCAAAAGCAGCAAAATAGCAAAAAATCCGTTCTTGGTTGTCCTGTTTTCCATCATAATTATCAGCCTGCATTTTCTTTTAAATGTATTTATTCCGATGAAGGGGTATTTTTTACATATCCGATTTACCATCGCGAATCATTTTGCTTCAATTGAACACATCCGGATAATTTGCAATATTATATTCGTTGAAAATTCCGCTGCTCCCGCCTATGTTGTAAACTCCCGCTGCTGAAACAAGTGAAGTATTTTGCGGAGCATTCAAAATGAACGAATCCGTTGCAGCCCCGCCCGAGCTTGAAACCCCTCCAAAAGTTACGCTCCTAAGGTCCGGATTGCTTGTTGGAACAATTGGCCATTCGAATTGGAAGCAGTGATTTGCGCCAGCATCGGAATAAATCAAGTTGGATCCTTCGTACGCATCAAATAAATTGCATGCTGTAACTGCGGGGCAGTTATATGAATTGCTAGCCCCATTCCTTGTCGTTGCCGCAACTTGCAAAGGTTTCATTGAAAATGCCCAAGTGCTGCCAAAATCAGTTGAGGTTGCAGTCATTTGATATAGCCCGAAATTGACCTTGCAAGCATCCGGAACCGCCTGCGGAAAAGCAACAGCGTATTCGCCGGTAAATTGCTTGATATTGTTGAATACCGCATCGCCCGAATCAATTGAAATTCCGGAGAACGAAAATCCTGCTGCTGCAGCGGAGAAATATTTCATTGGCGAGCCGGTTTCCAGATCCAATGCCGGGGTAATAATTGCCCCTTGTGAAACCGACCTCCTAAATGCGCTCTTGAATGCGGTTGTGTTTGCAAACCCCCTTATTGCAAACAGCCTTCCTTTTGGCAACTTTGAATTTGCGCAGCTTTCTAGGCTTGGGTTGCTGCACCCAAAAATAGTATTCGTGTAAATTCTAGCCGCTGCTTCAAAATCAGAAAATATGCTCGTTCCAACCGTGAATTGCCCCTTTGCCCTTGGGCCTTCCAGTTTTGCAATTGTTGTTTTGGCATTAAGCGCAGAATTAAACGCATAAACTTCCGGCCCAAAGTAATTTGCCAGTTGCGGAGGAATCACGGTTGGGCAGTTATCGTTTGCAATATCATTGCAAGTTCCCCAAACCTGCGCGGATGTGCAAGTACTTGTCCCGGGGCAATTCTGTCCTGATGAATTAGTTGTGCAGCTTGTAGTGTTTCCGACATAGCAAACCGGCGGAGGAGCGGGGGCTGTTGGGCAGTTATCCGTTGTAATGTCTGCGCAGTTTCCCCAAGTCCCTTCTGAATTGCAAATTTCCTCACCGTTACAATTTTGTCCGCTTACAGTTATTTGACACCATCTGGTTTCCCCTAAAGTGCAAGAAGTTGAGTTTACGATCGGAACCGGCGTTAAATCTACATTTTGCGTATTGATTGCTCCTGCAATAATGTTTACAGTCAAACTCTTGGTCAAATACCCCGGTGCATCGAGGGTTAAAATGTGATTTCCTGCAAGAACATTGGCAATTGTTTTAGGAGTTAATCCTTGGTATGTATTATCTAGCCTAATTTCTGCTGTAACCGGACCTTTGTTAGATGCTGAAACCGCAAGAGTTCCAGTTGGCAGAGGGTTTAGATTAATTGTGTAATAGAGCGTTTCACTGCTCTTTATGATGAATCCAATTGTGTAATCGTAAAACCCCGCCTTCCTAACCAAAAGCTCATGATCGCCCGGGGTTACTCCGACGGATGTTGTCGAAATAGTGGTAGTTCTCCTAAATTCTCCATCAACATAAATATCCGAGCCAATCGGATCAATTGTCAGGGTTATTTGCGTTGGCAGTGCAAATGAAATTTTCCTAGCTGTTGAAAAGTATGTTGCCGTGCTGGATGCCGGAAACCCAAACCCAACCGCAGTTCCCTTGTTTTGGCTTTTTGTAGCAACCACTTTATCGCCACCGTTTGATTGCACGCGGATTTCATCATTTGCAGATTGCAATTGCCGATTGTTCAAAACATACGCAGTCCTCAAATCCGAATAAAACTCATCATCAAATCCGTAGTAAGAAGCCGGAGATGTTGGGTAATAATACTCCTTATATGGAACGTAAGCAGAATCAATTGCCTTGACGATTCCATATGGAAGTTCCGTTTCATTAAAAATCAGAATCTGTATTGCTTTTTTCTTTCCAAGATAATCGGTAAAGTTGGCGGACAAATTGATCGAGTTGATTTTGTTCCCATGCGGCTGCAAATAATCCGGGCATCCGGTTTTGATGGTTGGCTGATACCTAAGCGCGTACCCTCCGGTAGTTGAGGCAAAATCAAAGCACTGTGCAAGTTGCGCGCCTGTAAATCGCTTCAATGGATCCGCAAATTCAAAATTGAAAGCGCTAGTTGGCTTTCCATCAATTCCCATAATTTCCAAGGGAATCGCATCCGCAGGAAATACCGAATCTACCTTCATAATAAGTACATCGCAGCTAGCAGTTGCAACCCCTTGTGCAAAGCTTCCCTTGAATTTAGGGCAGCTGAAAATATTGCCAAGCTGGACCACTTGGGGCGGGTATTGCGTGCCATTTCCCGGAGCTGGAGGAATCAAATTGTTAAGCAAAACCGTCCTTTGGGTTTCATTCCCCGGCAATGTGTCGTTTGCAATCAAATCCGAAAATCCATTCGAATAATTCGCCGCCTCAATTAGGAGTTTGTAATTCCTAAACGGCATGATTTCGAAAGTGCATGGGGAATCTGTGCAAGTTTGAAGGAGCGTTTTATTGGTATTATACGGCTCCGGCCCATTTTTTTGAAGGTAATTAATGAAATATGTGACATCAACCACATTTATAGGCCCATTTCCGTTGATATCCCCAGAAACTAATGGAATTGGGGCAGGCCCCCTCGATCCAACGTAATTTACAAGGTATGTTAGATCATCATAGTCTACTTTGGAATCATTGTTCACATCCCCCCTTGAATAAACAACATGCGAAACATTGAATCTTTGGATTCCAGTTCCAGTCGCATTGTCCAAAACCGTAAGTTTCAATTTTGATTTTGCAAGTTTCAACTGCAATGTGAAATTCGTCAAGTTGCCAACATTGATTTCCATCTCGCCCCTAAGCCCTCCTGGAGTGCTTGCCTTCAGCACATATTTTCCAACCGGCATCCCAAATATGGTTTTCCTTCCAGTTGAATCGGTTTGCAAATCAAATGGGGGGACAATTGCACCGTTCAAATCAAAGAATGAAATATACGCTGAAACTCCCGCATTATTTTCATTGGTTGTCAATATTCCTACGGTTTTCGAGTTTGCCGAAGTTCTCCTCTTCAAATACAAATTCACGAACTCCCCGCTCCTAAAGTATCCGCTTTTGCCAAAAATGAAATTGGAATTTTCAGCAATCGCAAAGTAATCCCCATCCCCAAGCTCAAATTCAGCAAATTCAACCTGAGTTTCCGATTTAACCACAAAATTATTCGTATCCTTCTCAAAAATTGAAATATATGCCGGAAGAGGAAGCATGGTTTCGTTATCAAACACGGAAACATTTGTTATGTACGTCTTATTTTCAAATTCAATTCCTTGCCTTTTCAAGACAAAAGAAACATACAAAACATCCCTATCCAATGTGATTATTTTTGTTTGCGACTTGTACTTGCTTGCCTGAGCAATTATTTTCAAATTTGTCCCCATTTCAAAATCCAAAACCTCCAATTGGCCTCCGTTTGCGATGTAGCTTTGAAGGGGGGTTGCACAGGTTGAAGTCTCATAGCAGATTTTAATGCTTGCAGTGATTTCATCGCCAGCCTCATCCTTGACGGAAATTGAAATTCTTGGCCTTTGAATCGGAATGTCCCCTCCATCATCATTTGGCGATCTCAAAACAACCGTATACTCATTTGTTCCGGCATCAATTGTTGTAAGTTCGCTTATGTAGCCGGTTTTTGAAACAGAAATATCGACGCTGCTTTTACCATCTACTTTTAAGGAAGCAAATCCTTGAGAATCAGAAAATTCCGTCCCACCAAAAGATCCGTCAATATATTCGATTTTGGCCCCGGAAATTGCAATTCCGGATTCACCCAAAACAGTAAGCTTGAGCGATCCCTCCCCAATCTTTTCAATCCCTTTCAATTCGAATTTCACATTCTGATTGGGGGAAAGCTTGAATGTTTTCTTTTTTTCCTCAAATCCTTCAATGCTTGCGGTAACCGTTACCTGCTCGCCTTTTTTCAAATCTGAGAATTTTGCAATTCCTAAAGTATCGGTTTGCGCTTCCTTAATCGCACCTAAATATTCCATGCCAATTTTTGCTCCCTCCAGCGGCAAATCATTTCCCAAAACCGTAATTTGAAGTGTTACCGGTGAATTTCCCGCAACCGTTTTTGCGCCAAAATACCCTCCTCCTATTATTAATAACAGCAAAATTGCCAAAATCCCAAGGAAATACGGAAAAGATGGGTTTCCCTGTTCCTCAATTGGCGTGATGAACTTGTCATAAACCGGCAGATTCAAATCGTTTTGCAAATAGTCCATGAATCCGTAGTATTTTTCCTCCAAGGAAGCGTACAGGTCGTCAAAAACCATCTGAAATCAGAAAAAGTTAACAAAAATGATCTATTTAAATGCAAAGCCCAAGGGGGGCGACCCCGAACCTTTTGTAAAAGGTTCATCAAAACCCTTTTTTGTTGTCGGATGCGTCAGAACCCCTAAAGGTTCTTAGCATGCCTAGAAACTACGGGTTTCTAGAGCATGCCCAAACCCCCCCCAAATTTTGCCATTGCAAACAAAAAGGTGTCGGTTTATTGTTTCTCCTATGGCAAAAGAAAAGCTTATAATCGGCTAAAGATTACTTTACTGCATGCGAAGGTACATTGCACTCCTGCTTCTAGTTTTAATCATAATTTCCGAAGCGAATGCAGCTGACATCCGATTTATCCTCTACGAAGTCAAAAATCAAGGTGGAACTGTTGTAGCAACAGGTAGCAGGGATTTATCAGTTATTACTTCAGCATGCACTCCTGTCAAAATGACCTCTTCAGTAACTGGAGCAATCGTTGCTGGGGACAATTTCACGGTTTCGCTACGGGTACAAAATTTCCTGACAATCAATACGGGATTTGGGATTCGTACAAATGATGTTCGAGACCCACTTCAGCTGTTTAGGGGGTCTGAATCAATGCCTGTAACAACAACCAACAGGTGGCCTCCGATTGCAAATCTAACTGTTCCATCAAGCGTGAAAGCAGGCACAGAATCAATAGGTTCAAATGAAGTAAAGAATTACAATGATAATCAAATGAGTTCAAATCCATATCTGGCTCCCGGGAACTACACTATCCAATTCCAGATATTTGCCGGTTCCCAAACCACAGATTGCATTCTTGTGACGGTTCCCATATCGAATAATGTAAAATATTTCCAATTGAAGCCCGAATTTTTCGGATTGACAAATTACAATGATGTTGCATACTATGATTACAATGGGGTTACCGGAGCTTGGGAGCTTTATGAAAATTTAACCCTCAATGTTTCAACTCTAAATGTTCCGGGAAAATTCAATTTTGTTGGCGGCCTTGGTTGCAGTTTCTATAACCATTACGGTAACGGTACGCTTTGGGGGTTAAAAGAAAACGGACCCAACAAGGGCAATTGTGAAGGTTCCAACTTTGCCGGAGCCATGGTTCAATCTGAAAATACCGTGCAAAATTATTCCTGCCTATTGCATAACATGACAAATACTACAATCCGCGATCCCAATTTTTGCCCAAATGGTCCAGTAGGCAGCCGCATAGAATGCTTTGTTACATTTCGAAACGATACTCTTGGCTATTTCATGACGACCTATCCAACTCAATTCCAAATGGCCCAACCTCTTGGTATGTTCTGCCCCCTTTACGGAGCCCTTCCCAGGGCAGATTGGAATTTTCAAGTCGACCAACCTTACCCGGATACGTTATTCATGGTAGCCGGTTTGCAATTCAATCATACTTTGCTTCTAACAAACCATGAAAGAGGTAAAAGGAACCTAACCTATTTGGATAACCCAAATGTTTCTTATTCGGTTTATGACACATCGGGTGCTAAACTTTACCTAAATCATAAATCATTGATTCCAAATGCAAGTTTTACCTTAAATGTGACGCCCAATGATCCTCCAATGAGTTATGGCAGGGCAAGGTGGAAAACGCCGCCATTAAATTTGACCATCAATGGTTTTAACAACACACTCGATGCCAAAGTGCTTCCCGACACAGATCCCCGATTTTTTGTCGTGCACATGTATCCGAACCAAAAAATTGTTGCGGATGCTAATTTTGATGGGCAAACACATATGGTGGATTGGCTCCAATGCCCGTGCGATGAGAATTATTGCGATAATTCAACCTCATCTGGAGCTAGGCTTATATCAACTGATTTAAGCCTTTGCGATTACACGATAAACCTCAATATCACACGCCTGATTTATATCGAAGGCCAAAACCGGTTGATACGTTTAACTGTCACTGCCGGCAACGTATTTGATTTTGATTTCCAAGCAAAGAATCCATTTTCAGTCCAAAATTCATTCAACATCCAATCGACCCCACTACAAGTGGTCACCCCTATTTTAATTTCCTTCAACCCAAATAAGCCGGTGGTTGGGCCATCATTTTCCTACGCCCCCGGTTCAACTCCTGGAATTATGACCGTGGTTGTTCCCGAAAACACCCCAATCAACAAAATTTACCGCTACAAAGTAACCGTTACATCCGTTGAAAATCCCGAAGTCTACGATATTGCAACAATTGAAATCAAAGTAGTCGGGCAGGATGTGGAAGTTATTGCAATAAACAAAACACCTGACCATTTGATCTATAATCCCTATGAAATCGAACGCGTGAACATTTCCGTATTAATAAAGAACAATTTCCCATTCCAAGAAAACACGACATTGAATGTAACCGTAACCAGCCCCCTTTTGGAAGTAAAATACATAGGCTGCGGCGGAACCAATATCACATTGGAAGGGTATCAAATAAAAAACATAGATTGCGGGGCGCATGCAAACATTTCAGATTATGAACTTGGGAACATTGTAATCAATGCCGATTTGGGCCTTCTAACCGGAAATGACACGATGAAATACAACAACCACAAATCGGATGTGATCACAATCGTTACTCCCGAGGAGCGCCCAATTGCCCTTCCGGAAACCAATCTGCCAATTTTCTTAACTCTTCTGATTGGGTTTTTGTTTGCACGGAGGAAATTTGGGAATAAAATTTTGATTGCGTTATTCCTTCTGCTTTTAATCAACTATTCATCAGCATTAACGCCCTCCGAATTTTCAGAAAGATTGAACAATTTGCGTGAAATAAATGGCGGTTTTGTAGCCCAAGGCATGGCGCCCCAAAATCCTGCATACAATGACGATTCTTCCTTTAGGCAACTAATAGACGAATCCTCTTTTGAGTTCAAATCCGCATACGATGCCAAAGCAGCCGGCGATATCAATTCAATGAATTTACATCTAAAGAATTTGAAATTCAAAATGGATATTTTGCAGAATTATTTTGTCAGTGAAATAAATCTAACCCCTTTAATGGATCTTGGGGAAAGTGAATTCACAAATGCTCCTGCAGATGGCTTTCCGGAAGTGATTAGGCCACCAACCCAATTGATTGGTCCAGAGCCTTCAATTACCGTAATTGTTCGTGCAAATTCGACCAAAAAATTGATTCCTTCAGTTTCCCCAGAGCAGTTCCGTGGCAAAAAGAACATCTTCCTTGCCCTTCTGGATATTTTGTGGGACAACAGCCTCATGATCGGAGTATTTTTGGTTGGAATACTGATACTTTACGGCCTCTACCACAAGGATGAGGAAGACTCCTCTTACGGCTAAAAAATGAATTTGAATAGTTTGCCGGTATTGGTTAATCGACAATTCATCCCTCTCCTCAAATTATGCCTACAAACTCAATTTTTGTGCCTTTTTGCCTCATTTTCCACTACTATTAGTATCTGTTTTGCCCAAAATAGCACAATTAAATACAGGTTTATCCCTATTCCTACCAAGGCGGTGGGTGGGCAACTAACCTGATCCTTAAACAGGATAAAGGAGGAAGTTCTTCCCGTCCGGATTAAATGTCTGCAAATCGTATCAAAGCGAATTGCTTAAGGCAATATGCGGGGAACAGAAACGATATCTTTTTCCATCTGCAATGATGCATAAGAGCAAAGATGGTAAAAAGAGTGAAACGGCCCCACTTAGCAATCTGCATGCAGGTAGCAATATTTTGCATGCGGAGGGACGCAAGGCGTAACGCCGCTAAGACCAATGTTGCCAACAACAAAAGGGAGACTACGGCCCGCCGCCTTATTTTTCATTGTGATTACTATGGAATTTGAATTGCCAAAATTAAAACGGCAAATCGAACACACAAAGCAATACGTTGATAAAACTAGGAATATCATTGAACTCTTAAGGTCCGGCAAAAAAACCGATTTGGGAGAAAACAACATTGCCGCATCAATTGTTATGCATTCCTACACTTATCCAAATCTCCATCCTAAAAAACTGGTTTCCGTTGCCGAAAAATTCTGCAATGAGTTTAATTCAGGGAGGCTAAAAATGGAAACCGAAGAAAAATCATTAGTGCCTCTTGAAAAAACAAAACAGGCGATTTTTGTCCTTCAAAAAAAGCACAAGCTGGAAAAGAGGATTTTGGCTTATTATCAGCAAACATACTTAGAGCTTGAGCGCAAACAAGGAAAAAAATAATTTTCTTACCTCTTCGTGATCGCATGCAGGAAAAACCAACAATTGGGGAAATCCAAAAGCATCTTCTGGAAGTCCGTGTTCACATAGGTGATACCTTAGGGGAACTTGAAAAGATGAAGAATGGGGAAAAAGTCATGCATGTTCGGGCCGAAGTCCCATCCTACCTATTCCTTGGAGCAATCCCAAGAGGAGTTGAAATTCCAAGTGGGCTAATAAAAAAAGCCGAATCTTTCTACAACAACTGGAAAATACATCATCTAGATGTTGAGATAAATCAAATCAAGGGCTTTGGGTCAAATCCCGACCGCATGACAACTGAAAAATTCATCGGCTTAGCAGTTGACCATCTAACCAAAGGCGAAGTAAAGCAGCTCGAGGTGGAAGCAGACCATTACAAAAGAAAACCACTAACCCAATTGAAAATAAAATCATTGATTAGAAAAAGATTTTCAATCGAAAAAGCGTACGAGCAATTCCTGGTTCACCACCTAAAAAAACTCGGCGTAAAAACCCTTGATTAGGCAAATGGATCTTTTTTGCAAATAAAGAAAACTTATTAACTGATTCTTCATTACTTAGCTTATGCAAATCGCCTGGCTATCCGACACATTCGAGCAAAACAACGGGGTTGCAACATATTTGCAGGAAACCCTTCCCATGCTCGTAAAAAAAGCGGATGTAACTCTTTACACCGGAAGGGTCACCAAAAAATACGATTTCCCAACCGTTTCGCTCTCCTCATTTTCAGATCCATTGACTCCGCAATACGATGTGATTTTGCCTCCATCAAAACCCATCAAATGCGACGTTGTCCATGCGCACTCGCAATATTCGCTTGGCATTTTTGCCTCAAAATTCAAGGTTCCAAAAGTAATCACCGCGCACTTCATCCCTTTGCACTCGCTTGAGTTCATGTTCGGAAACAACCCCCCCAAAATGTTGGAGGAAGGCATGTGGAAATATGAAATTTGGCTGCTAAATCAGTTTGATCGGGTCGTAACGCAAACCCAAGCCGGAAGGGAAATGTTCCAAAAGCGCGGGCTTAAGCGAAAAGTCGAAATTATTCCAAACGGGATCAATTTGGATAATTACAAAAATGCAACTGGCGAACGATTCAGGAAAAAATATAACGTAGACAAGGAATTTGCCCTATTCATTGGAAGATTGGACGCAAGCAAGCAGCCGGAATGGATAATTGAAATCGCCAAAAAAATCCCAAGCATGCAATTTTTGATTTCCGGGAATGGCACTCTTGAATCAAAGCTAAAAGCTGCTGCCCCAAAGAATGTGCAATTTCTTCCTCGCCTTCCAAGGCAAGATCTGCTTGACTCATACGCAGCTTGCACGGCTTTAATGATGCCTTCACTAATAGAAACCGAAGGGCTGGTTGCGCAGGAAGCAATGGCTTGCGGAGCTCCTGTCTTAATTTCTGATCTTGACATCTTAAAAGAAGTTGTTGGCAAGGGCGGATTTTCCTGCAAATCTCCAAATGAGATGAAGGAAAAGCTTTCCGATATTTTTGCAAATAAAAGCATGCAGCAAGAGATGCGCGAAAAAGCAAAGGAAGAAATCAAAAAGCGCGACATCAACCTTTCAATTGAAAAGCTCGTAAAACTTTATGGGAGCTTGGTTTGAGTGATTTTATGGATTTTACGCATTTCAAGAAGTTTTTCCTTCTAATGCCTTTAATCATTGCAACCCTTGGATCGATCAATTACTATATTGTTGGTATTTTTGCATATTTACACCCCCTAGTTTTAGCGATTTTATTCCTAATTGTAAAAAAACTCATTGGAATTGAAACTAAAAAGAATTTTTGGGAAGTGTTGGTAGGTTTTGGAATGCATTTTTCAATGCTTTTTTCAATAATTGCCGGAATTTATTCGCTTTTGGTTTATCAGCATGTTTTCATTACAATTAGTGCCTCGACTTTGCTAATACTTGCAATTTTGGTGTATTTTGCATCAGTTTCAGCAATTATTATTTTCTCATTCAAGGAATTAGGAATTGAAAAGAAGGAAGAAATAAAACTCATGGTTCCAACGGCGATTTTGCAGTTGATTGTGACAATTTTTTTATTGGGTTTGATTTCAAATAATTTTAATTTTTTTCCTTCTGCTGAACAATTATCAGACGCGCTTCCAAAAACCCTTCAATCCGCAAGTGCAAATCCGGGTATTCCTATAACTTTTGAATCTATGATATATGGCAACACACTACTTTCAATGAGGGAATTTGAAACCTATTATTTTGATTATAGGCAATTCGAGCTTGACAAGGATTTCTATAGGATAGATTCACTGGAAA
The DNA here is from genome assembly GCA_016212475.1 of Microcaldota archaeon. Lineage (GTDB taxonomy): Archaea > Micrarchaeota > Micrarchaeia > Norongarragalinales > SBBD01 > JACRGC01. The sequence goes on from JACRGC010000004.1 coordinate 29,744, forward strand.
TCAAGAATTGCAAGTCGTCCGAAAATATAGAATGCAATCCCAAACAAATTCGGGTAGTTTCCCAAAAACCAATTAGAATCCAAGCTATGCTCATTTGCAGATCAAACGAATATAGGAAATCGGCCTGCATTATTGATTTTAAGGATTTACCGGGCGTTCCGACAAAGAGGCTAGTGAATGGCGAGTATTATTTACGAGCAAAAAATCCCGGATTCATCCAATCAAAATCAGAGGGCATATTCATTAATTCAATCATGGATTTTTACTATTTGAATCAAAATTTCGAAAAAATGGGCTATCTTGAAAAAATATACCGCCTTTTTTCGCGCCCCACTTTATTTGAACTTGTTGTGGATCAAATCAATGGACTTGCATTTATGGGATATTCTGGAAGAATTAAAGATGCTGTTTTAATCGAAAATTATGAAATTCAAATGAGTTCCCTGCACGGGGATTATTTTACCGATGGTACTTCTGATTTGGATGCACATTTATTGAAACTTGAACAAAAAATTGAAATCGAAAAGAAAAAAGCAGCTGATAAATCCGTAGAAAATCTTGGAAAGAGCAATATCGGCCCATTTATTTTTACGGAAATAAGCGATTATATCGGTTTGGAAAAACGAATCATGGAATGCACTCGCTATTATTCAAAATTACAGCCTCCGAATTCGCAAGAAAAGATTTTGCAACAAAGGGCGATTTTAGCCTGCTATCAGCCAATTGATGATGAGCTTTTAGCGCAAACCAGACTAAAATATTCCCTCGCAAACGGTGCCAGATGGCTTTCCCGGAATCCGGAATTTTATGATACATTGCAAATTAGAATTTCCTACCGTGGCGAATTCAATCCAACTACCGTAATTGATTTTGATGAAATCGAGCAGCTTTCAGGAACAAAAATTATAACTTCCGGTGAAAGAAAGGCCGAATATCATTTGTACTCGACAATTAATCTGAAAATCGTGAAATGCGACGACATTTGCACAATCGAGGTAATCGAATGATAAAAGCAAAACTGCACAAAAAAATCTCCTATGAAGGAAGTTCGCAGGTGGAAAAGCGCATCCTTGCAATCTGCGATTCCGATCTTTTGGGAAAAGTGTTCGAGGAGGGCGATCTGGTTTTGGATTTGCAAAAATACCGCAGCTTTTACGAGGGAAAATCCGTAACCGAAAAGGAAATCCAAAAACTCCTGCTAGAAGAGCGCAACATCAATTTGGTTGGCAAAAAAACCCTCAAAGTCGCAACCAAAGCCCTGAAAATCGATCCTAAAAACGTCAAAAACATCGGCGGAGTCCCGCATATACAGTTCTATTATGTTTGAATGCGGTATATTGAATGGAAAGATTTTCTTGGGAGATTATCCCAAAACAAGTTCAAAAAGCTCTTTGCAAGCGCCCTTATTCGAGGAGCCACTTCCAAATAGGTTTTATCGAAATCTTCAATCCTTCAAAAACGAGTTCTTCCTCCTGATCATAGGTCAATATCATCCCATGCTTGATTTTTAGTGTTTCCATGCAGGATGAAATCCCTCTTAGCTCCCGATCCTTGTTGTTTTCCGTCAATTCCCAGCATACCTGAACCGCCATTTTAAGAATATTTTTTTCAATGGCAACAAAATCGCATTCATTTCCATTGCTGAAGTAGAATACGTTTGCCTTTTCGCTTAGCACGTTAAACGCGAGATTTTCCAGCATCCGGCCGTTATCCTTAGTTGTCTTGGCAAAAAGAAGGGGAATAAATGCATTATCCGCAACGTAAAGTTTTTTGTCGTTTACCATTTGCTTTTTCAGGCTATAATCGAACTTGCTTACTACAGACACAAAATACGCCTGCTCGAGATATGAAACAAACGCCTTTACCGTGTTCATGCTCCCAAAATTCAAAAGCTTCCTTAGCGAATTAAGGCTGAACTTGTTTGAGAAATTTGCAATTAGGTACTTGTACAAATCCCGCATTTGCGCAACATTCAAAACGCCATGCCTAACCGCAATATCCTTGATCACAATATCGTCATACACCCGCGAAAGGACCTCGGGATCTCCAAACACCAAGTATTCCGGCATCCCGCCACGCGCCAAAAACTCGCTAAAAAGCCTCTTTATAGCTGCCCGGCCCTCAGTTTTGTAAAGTTGCGCCTTATCAAAATTAAACTTTCGAAGGGCCAAAAACTCCTGGAATGAAAACGGCCTAACCTGTATATCCACGTGCCTTCCGGTAAGCTTTGTCCCAAGCTCCTTGCTAAGAAGCCTGGCATTTGAACCGCTTATGAAGAACTTAAAGCCACTGTCGTAAAACCTGCGGACAAACGATTCGAACCTGTCAACGTTTTGTATTTCATCAATGAAAAACGCCTTTTTTTTACCGAACAATTCAACTTGCGCTTCGTATATGTCGTTGAACTGCGATGCATCAAAGCCAAAAAGCCTCTCGTCCTCAAAGCTCACGTAATAGAACTCCAAGTCTTGGTAAAACTTCCTAACTATCTGGCGCAAAAGCGTTGATTTGCCGCATCGCCTAAGCCCGCTTATAACCACCACGTGCGGCAGCTTAATTTTTTCTCCAACCAAGGAAAGCGCTGCCCTCCCAACGCCCAGGTCTTTTTTAAGAAAAGCTGCCCGCTGCTCGGCAAGCACCTGTTTTAGCTGTTCTTTTTGTAACATGCCATTCATATGCAAACCCGCCTATTTAAATCTTCTCATTCGCATTGAACAAAAATAGTCTAAAGTTCTCAATTGGAATGAGTAGAAATTGGATGCCTTATCCTGTGGAATGTTGGGATGAGCCGGGAGTTTACGATTTGCCCTGATAGTTATCGCTGTTCTTTGTTTGCCTTTTTTTTCCCTTAATCAAAATCCACAATCTCAAATCCCATCCGTTTCCCATCCTTGTCAAACAAGCTGGTGGTTTGGGGGGTGTGAGGCAGGGAGGAGATGAAATGCATTGCATAGTGCCTTGAAAACAATTGCAAATCCTGCTTTGATGGGTAGGAACTGCCGTATGATGGGTGTGAATGGAAAGTTGCAACAAGGGATGGATCTGTTGGAATGGAATAGATTGGAAAAGTTGCCGAATGCTCATCTGTTTGCGCAAGCGGGGCTAGCAAAAGCTCTGTTAACAATCCCTCCTTTTCCCGAAAAAGCCCGATAAACTCGTGCGGATGCGACCGCTTTGCTGCTTCAAGCGCGCTTTCAAGTGCGTTTTTCAGTATTCTAATTGTCATGTTTTATTACCTCAAAAAATGCCGGATTTGCAGAAGAGTTGAAAACAATTTCAATTTATTTGCGGTTTTTCTCCCTTTGCCAATTCCTTCAATATTTCGTCCGGTTTCCAATTCCGTTTGGTTTATATTGGACTTTTGCCTTCTTAACCTTATGAAAACCCTCACTTTAAAGGATTTGGAACTCGAGCTCAAATCACTTAAGGGAAAAACCGCAATTACTTTCCATTCAATTGGGGATGTTGACGCCCTTGCATCCGCATTCGCATTGAAAATTGCAATAAAAAATTCAAAAGTTTTCAGGATTGATTCATTGAATTCGCAGGCAAGGAAAGTTTGGGGCCGGCTCAACTTGACACTTGATGCATTCCCAAGCAATTCCCTTGATGGAATTGACAACCTGATTTTTGTTGATGTGAGCACCCCAACGCTTCTTGGGAACATGCGAAAAGAAGTTGAACATTTCAAGGGAAATTTAATTGTTATTGACCATCATATTCACAACACCCCCCTCCACGGAAAGCACTACATTGACGCAACCAAAACCTCCTGCTCGCAGGTTGTTCACGAGATTCTAACCGCCCTAAAAAAGCACGAAGACCCCGGAATTTCGATTTTGATTGCGCTTGGGATAATTTCCGATACTGCAAATCTGAAAAGCGCCGATAACTCGACAATTTTTGCACTTGGAGAATGCCTCAAAAATTCAACCATGGAACTGCAGGAAATTTATGACCTTCTGGACGTGCAACCCGACATTTCAGAAAAAATCGCAGTGCTTGAAGCTTGCAAGCGCGCGCAAATAGAGCGCATTGGCGATCTTGTGATTGCAAGCTCTCAGGTATCCGCATACGAGCTAAAATCAGCAGCCGGCCTGATTTCGCTGGGATGCGATTTTGCAGTTGTTTCAAATCAAAAGGATGGCAAGCTCTCGGCGCTTAAAAGCAAGGCGTTTGCCCTCCATAAAATCCATGTTGGCAAACTGCTTGACAAATTTGCAAGGCAGCTCCACGGATCCGGCGGCGGGCATGAAATCGTGGGCGGCGCAAATTTTTTGCATGGGATGGACGCCCTAACCTGCTCTGATAAAATCCTTGCAGCTGTTAGGGAAGAGCTTTGATTTGAACTTATTTTTGTGGAATTGAATGGAATGATTTTATTTTCCGTGAAACCAATGGCCCTGAAAAACGGATTGAAGCTTTTATCGATCCAAAAAAAGCTCTTTTCCATCCGCAAAAAACTCTCAATTGCTTACGGCTACCCAAAGCCCTGGAAAATGCCCCCAATTGATGCATTAATTGCCGTAATTTTGTCCCAAAACACTTCCGATCACAATAGCATGAAGGCATTTGAAAAATTAAAAAAGAAATACCCCAATTGGAAAAAAATTCTTGCCGCCAAGGAAAGTGAAATTGCCAAAACCATTTTGGAAGGCGGGCTTGCCAACATCAAGGCAAAGCGCATCAAAACCGTCCTTTTGCAAATAGTTGAAAAAACCGGCAAATTGGATCTGCAATTCCTCTCGAACTATTCGGCAAAGGATGCCCGGGAATACTTGATGCAATTTTCAGGGGTTGGCCCAAAATCAGCTGCCGTAGTTGTTGCATTCGCATTTGAAAAACCGGCATTCCCGGTTGATACGCACATCTTCCGTGTGCTCAAGAGGATTCCATTAATTCCTCAAAACACATCGTACGAAAACGCGCATGAGCTGATGGAGGAAATGTGCCCGGATGCCCTTAAAATCCCGCTTCATGCAGAAATCATTGCGCATGGGCGGAAAATCTGCAAAGCTCAAAATCCAATTTGCTCGAAATGTGTGATTAAAAAAGAGTGCGCAAGAGTAGGTGTTGTAAAATCTTCGTGATGAAATTTGTTTTCAAACGCTGCTTTTCGAAAAATAGACCTTGAAATTGTTCCTTCCAAAAAAACCAATATAGTTCAAATTGCCCTTGTTCACCATTTCCTTGAATTTTTTCCTTGAAGTAATCGGTCCGATGAAATTAGGGTATTTTTTCATAAAAAAACCACTAAATTAAATCTATTTTTTAGGTTCGATTTTCTTTTTTGTAATCTTCCAGCCGGTTTTGCTTGCTTTTGATGGTTCAACAAACACGAAGTAGCTATTATATTCCGATCTTTGGGGTTTTGTAGTTACAATTATGTTTCCTTTTGCAGTTCTTGGCATATTAGGGCTATGCCGTTTTTCCTTATTATTGTTTTGGTTGTACGGGATCATATTTTTTATTTTCACCAAATCCGCTATATTCATCTTCAAATAAGGACACGAGCTCATCAACGGTTTTTTTGATGCATTTCCAACTTCCTAGTGCTTTTTTCTGATTTAAGGATGTAATTTCCGTGCCAGTTGCCTTACCTTCTCCAATTCCTGAATTCTCTATAGCAAAAAGAAAGTAGAATTCGTGATTTTTGCACCTTTCCCTTAGGATTTTTTCAAGTTCCGAATAGATGTTTTGGATTTCTTCCAATTCCATAACCATCCCCCATTAGCAATTTATACCGTAGCTGCAACCGGCTCAATTTTTGCCTGCGGGTATTGGGATCTTTTTGCGTAATCATCCTGCATTGCAGAATACGCAAAGTTTTGCAGGATATTTGCAATTTTAAGCGCGTCGGCAGCTTTGAAGAATACGGCGTTGCGAGTAACTGTTGGGTTCAAATCCTGCATCCTAAGCGAAATCGATGAAGGCATTAGTTTTCCATTCTTATTTGGCCGGCTTTCCCAAAGACTCACGTCCACTGATGATTGCGAATACGGAAATGCCAATCTAAGGCTCTTTTTTGGCCGATTCCTTGGCGTTTCCAATTTTTCCTGCGATTCCAAATCCATTTGTTCTTCCATTGTTCTCACCTATTTTTGCCTCCACGACAAAAAGGTAAAAAAATAAAAAAAACTAATTTTTTTCTTTCCAGCGGAGCCCCCGCCGCTTTCTTTTTTTAAAAGAAAGGGGCAAGGCAGCTATTCCATATCCCCAATTCCAGCTTCCGAAACCCTAAAGACGCACTCGCCATCCGGCATATTCGGGGAATCCACGATTTTTGCAACCCTCCTATCTTCCTTGCTCCTTCGGAAATACAACCGGTATGTGCTTTGATGTGCAAGCACATTGCCTCCAACCGGCGCAGTTGGATCCCCAAACAATACATCCGGCCTATCCATAACCTGGTTTGTCACATAAATTGCAAGGTTGTACATGTCCGCAAGCTTTTGGAGCATGTGAAGATGCTTGTTTAGTTTTTGCTGCCTATCCGCAAGCATTCCCCTTCCGACATAATCGCTCCTAAAGGAGGATGTCAGCGAATCCACGATTATGATCTTGATGTTGTGCTCTTTTATCGTATCCCCTGCTTTTTCAACAAGCAAAATCTGATGGTCCGAATTTTGCGACCTTGCAACGTATATGTTTTTCAAAACTGCGTCCGGATCAAGCCCTTTTGCAGTTGCGATTTGGACAATTCTTTCCGGCCGAAATGTATTTTCCGAATCAACAAACATAACAGCTCCTCCAAGCCCGCCTTGTTCAACTGGCAATTGCGCATTGACCGATAGCTGAAAAGCTAGTTGGGATTTTCCCGAGCCAAATTTCCCAAATGCTTCCGTTATTGCCTGGGTTTCAACTCCTCCTCCGATTAATGCATCAAGTTCTTTTGAACCCGTTGTGATCCTTCCAATCTGCTTCCTTCTTTCAAGAACGCGATCCCCTGTTTCAAACCCCATATCAAGGGCGTCCCTAGCAGCATTGATTACCTTTATTGCAGTCCCTTCGCCAATTCCGGCTACTTCAGCGAGTTCGACAGGCATGGAAACCGCAAGCGACATCATGTTATCGTATCCGGCATCCTTAAGTTTTGCTGCAATTGTGCCCCCAACTCCTGGGATATCCTCGATGTTGGTGATTTTCTTCTCCTTTTTTTTGCTCTTTGGTTCAATTGGCTCTTGCGATTGCTCGCCTATCAATAACGGTTCTTCTTTCATGCATATCACCTATTCGCTACGAGTCCCCCTACGGGAACATTTTCAGCTAGCGGATTTTAGGATTGCGCAAATTTTGCAATTCATGCAAGCCGCTATTTTTTAGCGGCAAATCGGCCAAAACCATTTTTTAGATGCATTAAAGAAACCTTTCAGGTTTATATTCGATTCTAGGGGTGGCTTCGGGTGATAATAAAATAGGAAAATCAAAGCATTTCCAAAAAACCAATCCGAAAAATATTTTCATTTCTGTTTTTTTTATTCAAAATTTAAATGTTTTTTCCAATAATATTTTTCTTTTGGGTTTTTTCGCCAATCGCCGATATTTCCGAATTTTATTTCCAAATTAAAAAATATTCTTTTTTACGTCGTAAAATTAATTGCCGATGGCAATTTAAAATTTTCACATCCAATAATTGCAAAAAAGTTTTTTGCATAAATTATTTAACCTATCCTGATTATTTTTATTGGTGATGTTGTGGATGGCGAACTTACTAATTTCCTGAAAAAGAATTACCGGCACTTCAACGCAGCCACGATCATCGATGCATCCGAAAGCTACAAAAAATTAATCGACGAGGGCGGGCAGATGCTAGTTACCCTTGCGGGCGCCATGTCAACTGCCGAGCTTGGGATTTCCCTAGCTGAAATGATCCGCCAAGGGAAAGTTCATGCGATTTCATGCACCGGCGCAAATCTCGAGGAGGATATTTTCAACCTGGTTGCAAACAAGCACTACAAGAGGGTTCCAAATTACCGCATGCTCTCTCCCAAGGAGGAAAACGACCTAGCTGAACACGGGCTCAACCGAGTAACCGATACTTGCATCCCGGAAGAGGAGGCAATGCGGCGCATAGAGCGGCAAATCTTAAAGCTTTGGCAGCGCCATGAAAAGGAAAACAAGCCATTTTTGCCGCACGAACCAATGTATGAGCTTTTGCTTTCGGGCGATTTAAAGGACCAATATGAAATCGACCCAAAAAACAGCTGGCTTTTGGCGGCAGCTGAAAAGAATTTGCCAATTTTCGTCCCAGGCTGGGAGGATTCCACGCTAGGCAACATGTTTGTTGCCCAAATAATCAAGGGAGGGATGAAACGATTTGACATTGTCAGGGGCGGCCTCCAATACATGAACGAATTGATTCATTGGTATAAGGAAACTTCCAAAAAACACAAAATCGGATTTTACCAAATCGGCGGAGGGATTGCAGGTGATTTCCCAATTTGCGTTGTTCCCTTAATTCAGCAGGATCTTAAGCAAAAAGTTGCGCTTTGGAGCTATTTTTGCCAGATTTCGGATTCGACAACAAGCTATGGGAGCTATTCCGGGGCAGTTCCAAATGAAAAAATCACATGGGGCAAACTTAGCATCGATACTCCAAGGTTCATCATCGAATCAGACGCAACAATTGTTGCCCCCCTGATGTTTGCATACATTTTGCAATGGTAAAAAAGCGAATGGTTAGGGCGCATAATTTTTTCCAATTGATTTTGGCAATTTAAAATATTTTTTGATTATTTTGCCGAAATTTTTTTAATATTTTTTCATCCTTTAACCTAAATTATTTCCCGATAAAATTTTTTCCCATCAATTGTTTTCTTGCATTTTTTTTCCGCCAAACATTCAATTTTTGGAAAATACCCAAAAATAGGTAATTTTTTAACGGATATTTTTTTAGCTTGGGAAAAAGCGCGCCTTTTTTTGGAAAATTTAGTGTTTTTTGCCAAAAAAACACCAACAGGTTGGAAAAAACGCCTTATTGGCAAGATTTTTTCTTTTTCCCTTATTTGCGAGGGGAAAATGCAAAAGTATTTAAAGGTAAGATGATAAGTTTTTCATACTTAAAATATTCTCAACCCAAAAGTAAATTCAAGAGGCGATAAATATGGAAAGCATAATCAAATCCGCGTTATCAAGCACACAATCAACCGGTGTTAGGGCCGAGGAATTCGACCACATCAAGATTGCTGTAATTGGGGTTGGAGGCGGAGGCAACAATACGGTCAATAGGCTTAGAAAACTTGGCGTCAAGGGCGCCGAGCTGATTGCCTGCAACACGGATAGGCAGCACCTAAACATCGTCGAGGAAGGAGTCAAGAAGTTCCTGATTGGAAAATCCATGACCAAGGGTCTTGGCGCTGGAGGATACCCTGAAGTTGGGGCCAAATCCGCAGAAATGGATAGGGAAGAAATCAAGAGGGTTTTGGAAGGATCGCACTTGGTATTTGTTTGCGCAGGCATGGGAGGAGGCACTGGAACCGGAGCCGCCCCGATTATTTCCGAAATTGCAAAGGAAATGGGCGCAATTGTGGTTGCCATGGTTACTTACCCATTTGCACTTGAGCGCGCGCGGGTCCAAAAAGCCGAAGATGGGATTGCAAAGCTTCGATCAACAGCTGATTCAGTCATTATTCTTGATAACAACAGGCTTGTCCAGATTGTCCCAAATCTTCCAATGAACCAGGCATTCTTGGTTGCAGATGAAATCCTAGCCAAGGCAATTGGCGGACTTGTTTTCACAATTACCCAGCCATCCCTTGTAAACATCGATTTTGCAGATGTTCGCTCGATCATGGGCCAAGGAGATGTTGGAATGATTGCAGTTGGCTCTGGAAAAGGCCCAAACAAGGTTGATGACGCCGTTGATGGTGTCATGAAAAATCGGCTCTTAGATGTTGATTTTGCAGGCGCAAAGGGCGCTTTAATCCACATTGCAGGCGGAACCGACCTAACGCTTGGGGATGCAATCCGAGCGGGCGAGCTCATAACCGAGCAAATGGACGTCCACGCATCCGTAAAATGGGGAGCAAGGCTGCTTCCGGATTACGATGGCAAGCTGGAAATCGTGGCAATAGTTACCGGAGTCACTTCCCCGCAAATCGTTGGCAGGGAAAACGCAAGGCAAAAGGAGAAGCAGCGGGATGTTGGCTATGACATCGAAATAATCGGATAAATTCATTTTCAGGGGTTTTCCCCACATTTTCATTTTTGGCAAAATGCCCCCCAAAAACCCATCTGGGGAAATTCACAAAAAACCGCAGCAAATTAAGCTGCCTTACATTTTTTCCAAAATTTTGGAGAAACCGCAAGTGAAAAATTTTTACTTGTGCATAGTTTTGATATAACGGTACCCACCGGAGGAGATTTGTTATGGACAGTTTGATAGCAGATGCACTGAAATACAGTGCGCACGATAAGCTTCCTGAGGAATCAGGGAAGAACTTCACTCCCGCCAAGTTGAAGATCATGGTAGTTGGAGTTGGGGGCGCAGGCACGAATTGTGTCTCAAGGCTCAAGAAGATGGGAATAACATCTGCGGAAACAGTTGCAATAAACACGGATGCAAACCACTTAAAGCTTGTTGAAGCAGACAAAAGAATTCTAATCGGAGCTTCCATGACAAAAGGGCTTGGAGCCGGAGGATTTCCTGAAGTTGGGGCAAAAGCTGCTGAATCCGCAAGGGAAAAGCTTTCTGAAATGCTAAAGGATTCCGAACTAGTATTCATAACCGCTGGAATGGGCGGAGGCACCGGAACTGGCGCAGCTCCAATAGTAGCTGAAATTGCCAAAAAGCAAGGCGCAATAACTGTAGGAATGGTAACTTTTCCATTTGCACTTGAGCGCGCAAGGCTAGACAAGGCAGATTGGGGCCTTGAAGCACTCTCAGCTGTTTGCGATACAGTAGTCATCATCGACAACAACCGGCTTGTGAAATACGTTCCAAACCTTCCAATGAACCAGGCATTTGCAGTTGCAGACACTTTGGTTGCAAAAGCAGTCAAGGGAATTGCAGACACCGTAATGCTGCCATCTCTTATGAACATCGATTTTGCAGACCTTCGCATGATCATGGGCAATGCAGGAACAGCCATGATTTCAATTGGGGAAGCTTCCGGAGCTGACCGTGTCAATCAGGCAATCCAATCAACTCTTGAGCATCCACTGCTTGAAGTTGACTACGCTGGCTCTAAGGGCGCTTTGATTTTAATCAACGGCGGGCCGCAGTTAACTCTTGGGGATGCTGTCAAAATCGGTGAAGGAATCACCTCCGCATTCGACAACAAAGCGTATGTCAAATGGGGCGCTAGGATTTCTCCCGACCTTGGTGACAAGATCATTGTTACGGCAGTTGTAACCGGAGTAACTTCTCCAAATGTAGTAAAGCATGAGGAGAAGCGATCTTCAGCCAACGTAGCAAAGGGATCCATTGGGCTTGAGAACATCAACTTCGTTTGACACCCCATAGGGGGATATCCCCCTCGCGGTTCGAAACAACGGAACCTATAAATGTGGGAATTTTGTTTCAAACCGCGTACCACGTGTCGCCGCCTACCCCCTTAACTTCTTTTTTTCTTTTATTTTTTTCTTTTTCCCTATTTCTTTCTGTTTTATTAAATAAGCCTAATTCTACCTAGGTTTACCAATTTAAGGCTCAAACTAACCTACTTTACCAATTCCAATATCTACCATATCATTGCATAGACTTTCTAGTCTCCACCGTATCAGCAACCTCCGTTCTAGCCCTGCGGACACTACAATTCAAATACTACTAGTGAAATGTTACTACCGACAAGTTTATATATAACCTCGCCCATAATAATAGCAGGTCCTCAAAATGAAATCTTTAACTTATCACGAATTGAAGCAAGTAGCTCCTACCCTTCAATCCCATGAAACACCAACTAAGAACTACCAATACGCCCCAATGTTCCTCCCAACTGATGTTTCTTCAAAGAAGGGAACCGGAGTCATCAAAGTCATTACAAGGCAAAGCTTCATGAACGATTCAATTACAAGGTGGGTGCTTTTCAATTCGACAAGGGCAGCTACATTCATTTTGGCCGCAGTAACTTTACTCCTCCTTCCGGTCAATTTGCTTTTGGCAGGAATTTCGGCCCTTGGAGCCGGTTACTTTTATGGAAAATACAAATTCTATTCATTCTTTGCAATCCAAGAGCCAAGGCACAGGTGGCTCCTCGAAGGAACTTAAAGACACCTATGGGAAACCAAGTTTTTTCTTTTTGGAAAAATGAAATCAAGGAAAAAAATGAAAAAAGGTAAAAAGTTAAAAAAGTGAAAAATATGTCAGGCGTTGAAACCATAACCCCGCATCACCAAGCAGCAGTAGTTGGCCTTCACAGGAGTGATACTGCCGGAAAAGTCGCCCAATTCAACCAATCCATGAAAACATTCGGATACGTTGAAGTCGACCCAAAAGTTAGGGCCAACATGAGGGCTTCAACTAGGTGGGATTACGTTTCAGAATACATCGGATATTGGATTGACAACAAAAGGTTTTGGTTATTTGCAATTATGTTTGCAGGCGGAGGCATCTTGATGCTCCCAATTTTTGCCCCTGTTGGGCTATTAATGATCATGCTTGGCGCAAAATACAGGAACGTTGCCTGGATGGATAAATTTGTATACGCCAAATTCGGAAAGAACAGGTCCTTGGTACTGGTAGATTAAAAAAATTGGAAAATCGTTTTGGCAAAAAAAAATTGAAAAAGTGGTAAAATATGTCCGGAGGAAAATTGATCGGTTCGAGTTTGATTGTGCAGTTCATGGCAATGCTAGAAGAGCTTACGCCAATCAAGCCTGTAAAAGGCAGAAGCGGATATGATTTGGCGCCTCACGAGGATGCAATGGGTGGGAGGGCAACCATGCTTGGCCTTGGCCATAGACAAGTTTACACCCTTTTAGCAGCCGGCTTAATTTACGCGCTTTTGACAATAGTTTAAATTTGTGATAAAAATGAGAAAACCAATCCAAGTAAGAAGGCTCGAAGAAATAAGGCACATTGTGCATAGCGCAGAGCACGGGCACGGATCGCACGCACATCACGAGCACGGCGCGCCTTTCTTTACTCATAAGCAAGAAGGAATAAATCCGTATTTAGCAGATTACAACAAGCCATGGTCAGCCCAAACCGCAACCCACATAAAGGAAAACGAGGGAAAAAGAACACTTCCCATGTATTTGCCAATGTCTGCAAATGATACCCAAGGGGATGGGAAGCCGGTCAATTCCATACACCTAAAAACCAGAATGGATATCATGAACGATGTTTTGGATGAGGATTACAAGAACGGATCAGTCGGATCAATTTACAGATCATATTTCATGGCATGGCTCTCATTTGCAATCATGCTTTTTGCACTTACAATTAATGTTTATTTGGCAGGGGTTTTTGCCTACTTAGTAGGTTATTATTGGAGTGAAAAAGAGCTTTCGCAGACATGGTCGGTTGAATGGTGGAAAGGAAAGACCTTGATATCAACAGTTTAGGGTGTAAAAAAATATGACAGACAATTCAGAAATGATGCCTCCGGTGCAGATGTCTTCTGTACTTGCGGACACAAAACAGCCGTTCCTGAAGATGAGCACAAGGTGGGATTACATTGCAAGGTACCTTGATATTTGGAAGGAGATGATCAAATTCCGCGGGTACGCTGTAATTTCATTCATAGCCGGCATCTACTTACTATTCAGCTTTACAATCGGCGCAGTCATAGCCCTTGGAGCTGCAACCTACTTTTGGGAACTCCACAAGTTCAGATTACATAGGTTGGAATCTCAAAGGTCGGTTATGATAGGACACTAAGACGACACCTCTAGGGGAGATATCTCCCCTACTCGTAGTCGCCTCTACCCCTCTTATTTACTTCTGCGAATTTCAACCTCTCATCCGAAGCATCCCCCTCCTTTTTGATTTTTTTATTTTTTTTCACTCCCTATTTGCAATTCTGGCGGTTAAACGGTCAAATATTGCCACTCCTCCCCATAATTTATATAGTTGGCCGTGCCAAAGAGCAAGAGGAGATTGGAATTCTTATGGGAAAAGCAGTATGGGAAGAAATTGCAAGGCGCGGAAGGAATCATGCTGTACTTAGCATGAACATCGCCTGTGAGGCATTCAGGGATGAACTGGTCTCGAAAATGTTTGGGAAGCAAATAAAAATTCTCTATTTCAGACAATTTGCAGGGGCCAGGTGGATGGACTCTTATGAAATAAACAACTGGGTTGCCGTATTGCAAAAGGAATTGGCAAAAAAACCCGATTTTCTTTTGCAAGCAGCCAAAACCGCCGAGGAATGGATAACTGAAGCAAAAAATGCAGCCGATGTGATTTCGAAAACGAATTATTCCAATGCGAATAAGGGAAAATTGCTGGCGGATTTCAATGGATTTTGCAAAAAATACGAAAATCTGATGGCATGTGCTTATTCCTATATTGTGATCAATAAGTTTTATCCCGAACTTGTATTGGAAATTGTCACCAAGCATGAAAAAGACCCGCACAAGCATGGCGAATTGCTTGCATGCCTGCTTTCGCTTAACCGCAAAACCGGGATCAAGGAAGAGAGGATTTCATTAATTGAGATAGCAAAATCAATTGCAGAAGGCAAGGAGCCTGATATGCTGATAAAAAATCACGTAAATAAGTTCGCATATCTTGGACACTATGTTTTTTACGGTGAATCCTACACTCCAAAAAAAATCAAGGAGAGGGCGGATGAAATAGTAAGCAATGGAATAGGGCAAGAACTTTTGCAAATGGAATTGCAGCAAAAGCGGCTTCTCCGGGGAGATTCATTAAAGGCTAAGTGGGTCCTATCCAAATCAGAGCTTTTGAAAATCGAATCGGTTAGGGCGTGGGCATTTATTTCGAATGAATCGGATGAGATGCATGGCTATTCGTTCTTTTATGCCCGCAACTTGTTTGGCGCAATTGCATCCAAACTTGGAATCACAATTGAACAGTTAATAGAAATGACCGATTGGGAAATCAAAACCTCCCTGAATTCGGAAAAACCCCTTGATGCTCAATTCAAGAAAAAGTTGGCAATTAGGTATGCTGATTCGGCTTTGATTCTCGAAGGGGGCGGCATTTCATTGCTGGAAGGAAGCGAGCTTGAAAAATATCGATCATCCCAATTTTCAAAAGAGAGGGAATTTGGCCATATCCAAGAACTCAAAGGTCAAGGCGCCTCTCCTGGCAAGGTAATAGGGAAAGTCGCCTTGATTTTAAGCATCACAGAAATCAGCAAGGTCAAAAGAGGCGATATTTTGGTCGCTTCAAGTACAATGCCCGCATTTGTGCCTGCAATGGAAAAGGCTGCGGCAATAGTAACAAATGAAGGCGGATTGCTCTCGCATGCTGCAATAATTAGCCGTGAGTTCGGAAAACCTTGCGTTGTTGGGACAAAAATCGCAACTAAAGTTCTAAAGGATGGCGATTTGGTGGAAGTTGATGCGAACAAAGGAACAGTTAGGAAAATAAAATAACTGGTTTCTAATTGTGTGGGGCAATGGACGACTAAACGGTTAAATATTCAAAACCCCTACCAATATTGTTGAAATTCCAAATTCCGTTGGTCGATCTGCCATGGCTCTTTTTGCCCTTCCATTCAAAAACCTAAGCAAAAGCTCAGTTCCAATCGCAGGCGGAAAAGGTGCTCAATTGGGGGAAATGTTCAACTCCGGAATACCCGTGCCTCCTGGGTTTGTTGTGCTGGTTGATTCCTTTGAAGCCTTCCTTGAGGAGAATAACCTTTCAGGTGAAATAGGAAATATACTAAAATCCGTAAATGCGCACAAAATTAAAACTGTTGATGCCGCTTCTTCAAAAATCCGATCCCTCATTTCAAATGGCAAAATCAGCAAGGAAATTGAATTTGAAATCACCAAACAATTCAAAAAGCTAGATGCAAAACTGGTGGCTGTACGCTCTTCAGCAACTGCCGAGGACGCAGCTTCCGCCAGCTGGGCGGGCGAGCTTGAATCCTACATGAACATCCAATTTCCCGAACTTCTTGAAACCGTGAAAAAATGCTGGTCCTCTCTTTTCACCCCAAGGGCAATTTTTTATCGCATAGAAAAAAAGCTCCATAATCAAAAAGTATCCGTAGCTGTTGTTGTCCAAAAAATGGTCCAATCCGAAGTTGCAGGGGTTGTTTTTTCGGCCCATCCGGTAACCAAGGATAAAAATCAGATGGTAATCGAAGCTGCCTTTGGGCTTGGCGAAGTTGTAGTTGGAGGCATGGTTACCCCCGATAATTATATTGTTGACAAAACCGATTTTTCAATAGTTGATATTTCCGTAAATGAGCAGGAAAAGATGATCACAAGGATAATTTCTAGCAAAAAAATCGAAACGAAGGAAATTCCCGTGCCGGCAAACAAACGCACCTCCCAAAAGCTTGATGGAAAAACCATAATTGATTTGGCAAAAATTTGCGCAAACATAGAAAACCACTACAAAAAGCCGCAGGATATTGAGTATGCAATCGAGTTAGGAAAAATCTACATAGTCCAAAGCCGGCCAATTACCACGATGTGATACTTTTTTATTCTCAAAAAGGCATCTTAAAACCATGTTAAAATTCGACTACTGGTCTTCCATCCTAACCGCCTTAGCATTCGTATTTTTCATAAGCATTGACCTTATTTCAATTGAAAAATTGGATAAATCCGCATTCTGGCTATTAATTTCCTATCTTCTCTCCCAATTATTGCTTCCTTATTTCAAGCTCTATTTTTTCAGGGAGGCAATAATTTTTGATTTTGTTGGCGTGTATTCGGCAGGCGGCGCGGATGATTTTTACCTTGGCGAAATCAAAGAGCGCAAAGGCATGAGAAGGCTGATTGGCTCCCTTAAGCGCAATTATAAAGTTGTGCTCTTCACGAACAATAATTGGGTCGCCCACCAGGGTTTTTCAAGGAAATTTGGGCTGAATGACCTATTTGATTTCGAATATGCAAGCAGCCTAATTGGCATGAAAAAGCCTGGCGCAGAGGCATTCATTGAAGTTTGCAGAAGAATAAACGTTTCCCCTAGAAATGCGGTTATGGTTGATGATACCTTGGAAAACCTAACCGGCGCCAAGAAAGCGGGCCTTAGAGCGGTGCATTTCGAATCAATTGAGCAATGCCAATCCGCCTTCAGGTCGATGGGCATCAAATTCTAAAATTTTTCAATTCAAGTGATTCGCATGTGGGTTGGTGAATTCAAGGTTTGGCATGAAGGTTCCGCCTTCCTTGATCTTACAAGGAAAACCGGCGCCATAATCCACTCTTATTATTTGAATTCATTTGAGGAGAACGGGAAAGAGTACATTTTGAAAGTTTGCATAGTTTCCGGCAAGGGAAAAGAAGAGTTCCTAAAAAAAGTGCATACCGAAAAGCGCGCCCAGATTTTCAAGGTGGAAAACAACCAGATCTATTTCAAAACTCTAGCAAACAAGGCATTCCATCACATTGCATTGGAAAAATCCGCATTCTTCATAAAGCCAATTGTCATCAAAAACGGCTGGCAATACTGGGCCCTTGCAGCAATTGATAAACATCACCTGACGGACATGTTCAACAGGATAAAAAAACTCAAAATGGATGCCAAAATTGAGCTCCTTTCACTCAAACAAAAGCCCTTCAATTTTTTCCTTCCTGCAATTTTTACAAATCTAACGCAGCTTCAAACCAATGCAATCAAATCCGCCTACCGGCTTGGGTATTACAGCTATCCTCGGAAAATATCAGTTGATCAGCTTGCAAAAAAGCTAAACATCCCAAGATCCACCCTTCAAGAGCACTTAAGGAAAGCAGAATCCAAGCTGCTCAATACAATTTTTAGCGAAACAAATTCTGGAATATGATTTTTTATGGGAAATTAACCCCATGCACAGAACCTAGTTATTTCCGGCATATGCCGGCTATATTGTCTAATCCTTGCTATATCATAATAATAGCAGGTGGGGTATATGGAATTCGAATTTTTCATTTTTGGTTTAATCGTAGTTGGATGGTTTTTCAATGGAGCAACTAAAGGAGATGGCATGCCCCTATACCCATAAAAAGGAATTCTACAAAAACTATTGTTGATAACAATGAAGAAATGGAAACACATAGCCTCGGATCATTCCTCATCAATTTATGTCCATGGCGGCTCTTACCTGAATGCCGCTTTTACATTGGATAAGAATATCCTTGGAAAAAATAATCACAGCATAATTTTTGTCATGCAAAACACCGAATGGAAATTCTGCGCTAATGTTTCCGAATGGGAAGCAATGGGAAGAATTGCCCTAAAAAAGCTTGAAAACCCGGCATTTTTGGAAAAAGTCTATTCCGGACAAAAAGAAACGTGCAGGAAAGTCATAGCTTACACTGAAAAAATAAAATCCCAAAACCTAAAAAATATTTCAAATTCAGCCCTTGCAAATCTCTACCTTGGGCTTTTTGAGCCTTGGGACCAAATGAACATGTGGGGCGAAATCCCAAATCTTGCGGATTTTGAGCATTTCATGCTGACTAACAAAATCATGGCTTTTCTTGGATTGCAAGTCAAAAAAACCAAGTCCGAAATTTCTGCCGGAGAGGCATTTGGAATCCTTGTAACTTCGACCGAGCGTTCATATCTCCAGCAGGAAGAATTAGGCCTTTTCACAATCCTTGCGCAAATCCAATCAAGCAAGGAAGCCAAAAAATTATTTGAAAATGATCTTCAAATAATTATCCAAAACATTGCAAAACTGCCAAAAATACATTCGCTGCTAAAAAAACACACCGAAAAATACGACTGGATGCAATTCCACTACGATGGCCCTATAATTTTGCAAATGGACTATTTCATCGATATCCTAAGGAGCGAAATCAAACAGGGAATTGATGGATCCCAAAAAATCAAAAGCATTTTGGGGAATGAATCCGCATTAGTCAAGCGGCAAATGGAATTGGAAAAAAAACTTAGCCTATCTGAAAATCAAAAATACTGGCTAAAAGTTGCCAGAACTTTTTCATACCTTAAAGGCATACGGAAAGATACTGTATTTATGGGCAGCAGGAATTCGGGGCCGCTAATCAATGAAATTGCAAGGCGGCTTGGCCTATCTCCAAAACAGGTTCGCCACTCAACCCCACTTGAAATCAGTGATGCGCTAGTAAACGGTAAAATAGATGTGAACCTTATCAACCAAAGGATTGCCTTATGCGTAATAATTTGGGATAAAAACAAAATTCGAATAACCGTTGGAAAGGAAGCAAAAGGCTTAGTCGCTAGGGTTTATGAGGACAAGGCGGATCCAAACCAAAAAGAGCTGATTGGCATGCCAGCATACCCGGGGTTAGTTTCCGGCATTGTCAAAATTGTCAATAAATCCTCCGATATGGAAAAAGTCCAAAAAGGCGATATCCTGGTTTCATCTGCAACAAATCCCAACCTTGTCCCTGCGATGAAAAAAGCCGGAGCAATTGTAACCGACGAAGGAGGAGTTACTTGCCACGCCGCAATTGTTAGCCGTGAGCTGAAAATCCCTTGTGTCATTGGAACAAAAGTTGCAACCAAGCTGTTAAGGGACGGAGATAAGGTTGAAGTTGATGCGATAAATGGAATCGTTAGAAAATTGGGAAGCTGATTTGCTGCAAACAAATCACAAGCGCCCTATTTTTTCATTTTTTTAATCAATTTGGTCTCGTTTGAAAATTCGCCCAACTCTTCTTTTTAAAAAGTCCAAAAAGGTACCTAATCAGGTATAAAATGCGCTTCTTTCATCCGGCACTCCTTTTGCTGATTTTGCTATTCCATTCAATTTTGGCAGGCGCGCCAGGAATTGCAAATGTCAATTGCGCCGATTTCACTTATGATTCCATGGCTATTCATTGGGATACGAATATCTCAGCAACTTCGCAGGTCTTCTACGGCCTAAAAAGCAACGAGACGATTTACAATGTAACCGTTTTGGAAGATGTTAATTCGCATTCCGTAACACTAATCAACCTGACCTCGAACACCAGCTACTATTTCTATTCTAAATCCTGTGTTTCCGATGAGTGCGCAAGCAGCCTAATTTATGATTGTAAAACCCTTGGGGTAATTCCTCCTGCCATTACAAATGTGGGCACAAGGTCAGTTGGCGACACATTTGCCTCAATAAAATTCAATGTAAATCCAAGATCGGATGGGTCCGTGATGTGGGGGATCAAGCCAAATGATTACATCAACTGGCAAAATGATTCCCAAATCTTTGATTACCACTCATTTGCCATAAAAGATCTGTTCTATGCAAAAACCTATTATTACCGCGTAACCGCATGCTACAAAGCAGGTTGCGCTGTTTCAGACGAATACACATTCAAAACCGAGCCGGATTTGATTCCTCCCGAAATAACCGATTCCTTTTGGTATGGTTTTATTTCAAAAGAAGGCTCGCAGGTTGCAATTGGAATCCTAACAAACGAGCCTTCCGATTGCAAATACTCAAGCGATGCGAACCGCACATATTATTCCAAATCCCTAAGCTTTGACAATTACTCGGCAATCAACCACACGAAGGCTATTCCAATCGAAGCCAACCGCGATTACCTCTTATTCGTAAAATGCGCCGATGTGCACGGAAACCCCATGAAGGAAGACTATGAAATCCGCTTTTCAACCGGGAATGTCTACAAAGCTTCTCAAAAACCAAATTATCAAACTGAAACAAACCAAACTCCCCCATCCAAAACAAACCAAACCATTCCTGCCAATCCAAACGCCCAATTTTCCAAGGTTCAATCCCAATTCGAGGTGTATTTGTCATATGCCGCATTTGTCTTCATTTCTATTGCCTTCGCCTATAGCTTAAGCCATTTCCTAAAAAAGCAAAAATCCAAAAAATCAAAAATATCTGCGCAAAATGAAGCTGCGAAGGAAGCGGGTGCAAAATCGGATCCGTCGGCTACAGAAGCGCCAACTGAAAATAAGTCCGAACCGGATTCTTCATCCGAACCCAAATCCGACTTGCCTTCTTCCGATTCATCATTTGATGCATCATCAATTGCAAAATCAGACGGCGCGCCTCTAGAAATCAAACAAGATTCCAAACCTCAAGATTCCTCAGAAACCAAAGCAGAATCAGAAAACCCGAAGGCTAATCCGGATGCCAAAATTGATCAACAATCCGTTGGCACAAATGCCTTGAAAACCGAAATCAAACCCAATGTTCCCAAGGTAAAAAAAGAAAAAATAATCGATCCGGACGCCCCATTAAAGGCCAAAAAAAGCCACCATAAGAAAATCTCCGCAGAAAAATAGGCAATTGTTTTTCAGCTGCACATGATTTTGCAATCCCAGCAAACAGTTCCCATGCTGGTTTGCGGATCCGCCAAATTGAAAGTGCACTTATCCTTCGAATACTTCGAGTTGATTATCTTTTGGCACTCGGTGGTTGGGTTGTATTCGTTATTGTAATTAGTGCAAAGCTCCTCGGTATATTTTGCCTTGAATAGGTCGTAGCAAGATAGCCTATACGCTCCAAGCGGGATTTTTCCGCAGGCTGCCGAATTGTTGGTTGCATTTGCCATATTCAGGATGCAAACCGAATTTCCCTCCTCGGGTTTGATGATTTTTTCGCAAATTGAAATATCATTCCTAGCAACTGCAATTTTTGTATAGCAATTGCTTATCCTGTCCGCATTTTCTATTTCATCGCAAATTGATAGGTAATTGAGCCTCCTTGCAAGTGTCAACCTGCAATCATCCCTCTCCAAGGGCCCAAGGATGCCTTCGCAAACCGTTGATTGATTTGATCTAAGCGCAAGTTCCAAGAGGCATTCGTTCCTCTTGTTTACAAGGCTTATGGATTTGCACCTATCCGCCTCCTGCGAAGGGTTTGCAAATCCAGCCAGGCATTGGTTCTTGATTTGCTCATCATCAATCTTGTAGCAAATGGATGCATCCTTTTTCTCCGATGCAACGCTAGAATAGCAGACAAATTTTGCCGATTCATACTCTATATCATCGCAGATATCGTAAATTTTTAGTGATTTTGCAACAAATGAGGTGCATTCGTTCCTAATTGCGGTATTCTGTATTTTTTTGCAGTTATCCGTATTGAGGATTTTTTTTGCTTTCTCAAGGAAGCATAAATCCTTTGCGGAATCCAAAAGTGCATCGCAGTTGCCGTTATTTTGATTTTCAATTGCAGGCGTTGGCGAAGCAATGATTTGTTTTTGGGGCGCTTGCTGGGTGCATCCGAGCAGGAAAACCGCCAGAACAATCGCAAAAACGTATTTTTCCATACTAAACCGTTACGGTTTGCCCATTCAAAAGCCTTTCTATATTTTTGATTTATGTGCGGCAAAATTTTCACGAGCTTAATTAAAAAAATAAAAAAAATTTATTTTCCAATGCATACCTAGTTATACTACATCCGATTAATGGTTGTTAGGTGAAAACAGTGGTTAAGAAGAAAGCCGGAAAGTCAAAGAAGAAGAAATAGGTTTTATCTATAAAACAAAATAGTCTTTTTTAAAACCTTTTTTTTTCTTTTTTTATTTAGCTGCTGATTTCATTCCAAATTTGGGTTTTTATCCCTTTATTTTCCAGATATTTTTCCCATTTTATTTAATTGATATTTTTAATTTGCCAAAACCCAATTTTTAACTTAAATTCACCAAAGGCAGATTTTACCATCCTCTTTTCCTCCCTCTATTCTGTAGTCGCATCCTTGAAGTGGAATTGTTTGCGCGCAAAGCCCCGATGTTGCGCCTTTTACGTGCGAAATGCAATAACCAACGCACTGCGAACTATCCGTGCAGGGTTTGTTTGCATCCGGATTTGTCATATAGCAGTTGATATGATTTCCAATTTCCAGCCAAGCCCCTCCGATTTGCGAGCAAGCGCCCTCATCCGTTGCAGTGAATTTCCTCTTTGTTTGGGGTGTTGGCGTTGCAGGAGGGGGCGTTACGGAAACAATTGTTGTCGGATTTGGGTTTTCCGTAATTATTACTCTAACAATTGGCGCCGCAGAGGATTCAATTTCAGGCGTGGGAGCTGGCTTTTTGAAAAATTGCGTGCATCCGGCAAGCAAAAGAAAAGTTATTAGCAAAACCGCCAATTTATTTTCCATATCTAAATCGCCAATTTATTTTCCAAATTTTTTCATGTTTTTTAGCTCGAAGCTTGCAATTCCTTTTCAATTCCAGCTTTTTCTACCAATCAATATGCGAAAACGCCCTTTGCACAACTTCAGGAAGCGCCGGGTGCACGTGCACGCTATTCCATATGTTATCAACTGTTCCTTCGCCGCTTCTCATAGCGACAATTATTTCGTGAATCAGTGTTGATGCATCCGGCCCAATGATAAATGCGCCCAAAATCTTCTTGCTTCCGCGATCAACCATGACTTTTACAAATCCATCCTCCTCTTGCATGGCAACTCCCATGGCAGTATCCTTGTAAAAATACTTCCCAACTGCAAAATCAACCTTTTCCGCTATCAATTGCTCCTCCGTTTTGCCAACGCCTGCAACCTGGGGCGATGAAAAAACCGCCCATGGCATTGCAAAATAATCAGCTGGCGATTTGCTTTTTGGATATAGCAGATTCTGCGAAACAACTTCCGCCTCCAAATTGGCGCTATGCTTGAATAGGAATTTGCCTGCAATGTCGCCAAATGCAAAAACTCCCTGCACATTGGTTTCCAAGAATTCATTGGTTGCAATATATCCCTTCTTATCCGTTGCAATCCCTGATTTGGCTACATCCAAAATATCCGAATTTGGCACTCTTCCGGTTGCAATCAATAATTTTTCAGCGCTGAATTTGATGATTTCCTTTGTATTCTTGTTTTGGGCATCAACTGCAAACAATTCCCCTTCCTTGCAAACCTTTGACGCTCCGTGCCCCAAAACCGCCCTGTATTTTTTGGAAAAAACTTCAGTGAATTTTTTGTAAACCTCAGCATCCGCAGCTGTTAACATGTAGTCATTGAACTCAATTATTGTCAATTCCGTCCCAAGCGCCCCAAAGAAATGCGCAAGCTCTGCTGCAATATATCCTCCTCCAATAATGATCATGCTTTTTGGAAGTTTCGTTAATCTAAGCGCCTCATCCGATGTCATGAATTCAACTTCCTTCAAACCCTCAATTTTTGGAACCATTGATCTGGTTCCTGCTGCAATCACAATCCTATTCGAAGTAATCTGCTCGCTTCCCACTTGCAGGATTTTATTCCCAACAAATTTTGCCTCAGTTTTGAAGAGTGTGTAGTTTTCCGCCTCCCTGATGGATTTTTCTATATTTTGCGAATCCTCATCCACGATTTCACTGGCGCGTTTTGTGATTCTTGCAAAATCCACTTCAAACCCATTTGCCTTGATTCCAAATTTTTCAGAATTGCGGATCGTTTCGGCAACTTCAGCAGAATGGATCAGAATTTTCGAAGGAATGCACCCCCTATTCAAGCAAGTCCCTCCAAGCGGCCCCTTTTCAACAACAGCTACATTCAGACCGGCATTTACCGCCTGCGCTGCAACATTTAGCCCGCTTCCCGAGCCGATTACGATGAGGTCGAATTTCTTGATTGCCATAATACGGCTACTTTGTTTGATTTTTTAAACATGTGCGGTTTGGCTTTTGCATATTCTGAAAGGGGTTTGCCTAGCACACCATTTATTTAAATTCTAATTATTACCTATTTTTCATGGAAGAACCTAAAATCAAGGCGTATGGGGTTTCCCACTCATCCAAACTGTTTGGGATCCCAACAAGGAGCCTGAATGAAATCTTCAAGGAGTTTAAAAAAGCTGGCATAAAAAAGGCCGGAATTGAGCTTTTGCATCCATGGCATACCTCTGGGACAAAATCTAGGCTGGACGGGTCGGGGCGTTATTTCCTTGCAGCCTTTAAAAAGGCAAAAAGAGCTGGCATTGAACTAAAACAGCTTGAAAACCCAATCATGCAAACTTGTTATGTTTCCCTTCGCCATTTTGCAGGGGGGAAAAACTGGAATGCGGAAATAGACCCAGATGAATTTGCGGAATCCATCCCAAAATTCCTGGAAGATAGGAAAAAGAAACTTGATGCCGGTAATGATTTCTGGAAATTAACATCTAAAGCATTGCGACAAATTTCATCCTATCTTAGGGATTCGCCTCCGATAAAAATAAACGAACTTGGCGGTGCAATGAACCTTCTTAGGACAAAAGGCATGTTATTGGAAGCAAACCGCCATAATGTTTCCCATATCCTGGTTGGAGGGATGCATGCGTACCATTTGGAAAAGCTTGGTTTGGCTAAAGCCAAATATTATGATTTGGAAAACCATCCTAATTTTGATGATTTATTCAAATTTTCAGGATTATCCTATAAAAAATTGCAGCCTCTTATGGATAAAATCGAGAAAATTTCCGGCGAATACTGATTTTTAGGCTTTAACCGCAAAGCTTAATTTCCAGCCGTTCTAAACCTTCCATGATTAAACAAGTTTTCGTAGTCCATGGCTTCAACGGCCGTCCGGAAGGAGGCTGGAGGCCTTGGCTAAAAATCGAACTTGAAAAGAAAGGATTTGTTGTCCATTTGCTAAAAATGCCTAGCCCTCGGCTTCCTAGCATGAATGCTTGGATCAAAGAAATCCAAAAAAACATCCAAACGCCCAATGAAAACACCTTCCTTGTAGGGCACAGTTTAGGCTGCATTGCAATCCTTAGGTATTTGGAATCCCTCAAAGGAAAGCAAAAGGTTGGCGGAGCAATCCTAGTTGCCGGGCTTGCAACAAATTTAGGCAATCCTCTTTTCAGCAGTTTTTTCAGGGCTTCAATTGATTGGAAGAAAATCCAATCCCACTGCAACAAATTCGTTTCAATCAATTCGGATAATGACCGGTTCGTCACCATCGCCCATGGAAAAGCATTTGAAAAAAACCTCGGAGCTAGGCTGATAATAAAAAAAGGGATGGGCCATTTCTCCGGAGACGAGGGCTGCTTTAAATTGCCGGTTGTTTTGGAGGAAATCTTAAAATTAGCAAAAAAATAATCAGGGCAAATTTGTTTCTTTTTGTACCGACACTACTTTTTCTCCGCAAAGAGCGGAGCTCTTTGGGGCCGCGCAGACTTTGTCTGCACGGTTTGAAAGAAAAAGCCGTGTCAAGTGGGCCCATAGGGAATTGAACCCCACGTCTTTCGCACGTCAAGCGAACGTCTTACCGACCGACTCTGGGCCCAGAACATGAAGAATACTTTTTCTCCTGAAATCCTTAAATACCAATAACAAACCTCCAATTGATAACAAACCAATAGAGGAAGCTAATTCTCCGCCAAATTAGAGGGGGAGCGAGCACTTTGCTCAAGGGGGAAACCTCCCCCGACGCAAAGATGGACTCGACGGGAATTGAACCCGCTGTCTCCTGCATGCCATGCAGGCGTGTTACCGGTCCACTACGAGCCCGTATCCAAAATTGGGCAAGGCTAAGTTAATAATGATTTTGAGCAATTAAAAAAACAAAAAATGGGAGGAAATTCAGTTGATTTCCATTCCCTTCCTTAAAGCTTGACTGGTGAGATGTACACAACAGTGTCGCCCCTAAGAAGCACCGTATCCAGCTTTCTTTTCAATTCCCCATTCTTGAGCTCCTCTCCGTTCTCAATTACAAGATTCATGTGGACATCAAAGCTTGCAAGCGTTCCCCTAACCTCAACATCCCCCTTGAGCTTAACAAGCACGCTTTGGTTTAGCGCATTGTTCAAAACATCAAAAGGCCTTTTTTCTACCATATAAATCCCCTCTTTTTTAAAAAAACAAAAATTAATTCTGATCCTTAAAATTTAGATAAAAACTTCTAATGTAAAATTAAAAATTCCCATTTCCCATAAAAAAATTCAAATTTCTCCAGTTAAAAAATCCTAGTCCCCAAATTCCCCTTTTAAAAAATAAAAGCAAATCAATTCTTTCTCCCAAAGATTGCGTCCAGTAATGATGCAAAAAATCCTTTTTTAACCTTTGTTTCAACGTAAACCTTTTCTCCCGAGATTTTTGCCGCCAAAATCCTAATCTCCCTGCTGGCAGGCGAATTTGGGTTCCTGACAAGGAATGGCGTTTGCACCGAAGTTGCCCTCCTAACCTCCGGGTCTTCAGGTATGGTGTGCAAATGCTTAACCGAAAGCAAAGTTTCAATTTCCTCCTTCTTGATCTCAGTTTTGTCGCCAGTTGCCATATTCTCAACAAACCCAAGAGTGACAATTCCTTTCTTGCTTGCCATGTTGATCATCTTAAGCGCGTCAGCCAAGCTTGCCGGGTTTGGTGTTACAACAATGATCATTTCCTTAGCAGAAGAAACCGCAGCTTCGGTAACCCGATCAATTCCTGGCGGGCTATCGATAATCACATAATCGGCAATTGGCTCCAAATCCTTGATGATTTCCGGAAGCTTATCCAAAACAAGTTTTTTTACCCTCTCTAGGGATAAGCTCGAAGGGACATACTTGATTTTCCCAGGCCCCTCATAAACCGCGTCGCGGATGTTGGTTTCTCCCATCAAAACATTGTGCAAGCTAATTGGCGCGCGATCAATTCCGAGCATTATCCCAACATTTGCCATTGAAACATCGGTATCAACAACAATTGCCCGCTTTCCAAGCTGTGATAGGGCAATAGCTAGGTTTACCGAAATCGAGGTCTTTCCAACCCCCCCTTTGCCGGATGCAATGACAATTGATCTCATATCCCAAACCTTACGGAAAAATCCTTTTTATTACTATTTACTTGGTTGGAATGGGCGATTTTGCAATCAAATCCCCAAAACCAAATATCCTTATTAGCCTATTGGCAAATTTCCAGCTTAAATTTGCAAATCCTTATTTCCCCTTGAACAGATCCTTCATCAAATCCTCCGCTTCCTCATCCGTTACATCCGCTTTTTCCTTGGTTTCAACATCCCCAAGCTTGTATTTTTTCATCAAATCGCTCTTATTTCCTGTACTTGCTGTTTCCTTTACCTGCTCTTCGAAAAAGGGCGAGAATTCATCAACTTTTAATTTTTTCACATCTGCATCCGACGGAAGGCAAATTGCCTGCTCATTGAATGCCAAAATCAGCTGTACCTGATCATTGTTCAATTGGAAAATATCAACAACTCCCCTGTGCGCAGCCGAAGCATTCATAACTCGCTGGAAAGCCAAATCGCCCATCACCTGCTTGTTGTACTTGAAATATTCATAAAAGCTGGCAACGATTTTTCCATTGTCAAAAACCACCAGCCCTTCCTCAATTCCCCCAATTCCCTGCACGGTGATTGCCAAATACCCATTGAACGTTTTTTCCCTAAGCTCTTTTACGAGCGCCCCAAAATCTATGGTTGCCACATCAATTGCGGTTTTTACTGCAACTCCTGCTGGAAGGTTCATTTTCTCACACATCTGTTTATTTTTCCGTATTTAATAAAGGTATTTTTCCTTGCTAAAACAACGAATCCCAAATCCCATTAGGCTTAATTCGCTTTTTTTGCCTATTCGACATTCTCTTCAGGCTTTTGGCCCATTTTCCCTTTCAAATAAAACCCTAAAATACCAAGTATGATTGCAAAAACAACAAACGGGACGGCTCCTTTCAAATCAAAAGCGGATGGCTTATCCGCTGGAATTGGGGTTGCATTGACGCACTTTTGCAACCTGTTGTTCAGGGCCTGGGCAACAGTTGTAATTTCTGAAATTTTTGATGGCACAATCTCATACTCATTTGTATTCGCATTGTAAAACGGATCCATCACGGTTGTCACCTGATCCCATTTCTTCTTCAAATCCGCATTGCTAAGCTTGCAATCCTTAAGCGCCAGCTCGTTTTTAGAAGAAAGCAAGCTCCCAATCATGACATTTTGCTTTGCCTCATCAAACCGTTTTTCAGCTGTTGTTTTTGCCTTCCTGAAAAACAGGCTGCTTATAGTATCATTCACAACCGCGCTTTTCCGAAGTTTTCTGCTCTCATACTGCTTGAATTTTTGCGTAAGCGATGCATTATAGGACTTGACAAGCGCGTTTTTCACCTTCAAATTCCCAAGCTTTGCTAGCTCTGAAACAATTGCCTGATCCTTGATTTCAAGCTGCTTATCTATGACTGCCTTTTGGTAAATTGCAGCTTTTCCGGAAAAGTCCATTGCGCTTTTGATTCCGGATTCGTATTTCTTGATGGCTTCGGCCAAATCTCCAGGCAAAAGCTCCTGCGTTGTCGCCTCTGTTTTGAACCTCTCCCTTAGTTCAATTGCCTCCTGAAGAATCGTAAGCGAATCATCCGCTGAAGTTTTTGCATCCGAAATCGCATCATCAATTTTGCTAAAATCAGCCTCGCTATTTGCCTTGATATTCTCAAGCAGAGGCTCTTCGCCTTCCAATTGGCTCTTTAGGTCTTCCATCACATTCTTCAAATCTTCCGATGAAAATTCTATATTTTGCATAAGCCCAAAAGTTTCCATGTCGTATTCGATTTCATATAGCGGCCTAAGCGTCAATTCGTTCGTTTCCAAAATCCCCTGCCCTTCGAATTCCTTTACAATCAAAACAAGATTCTTATCGTTCGAATCCTGCGGGGTAAAATATGCAAACCAGTATGGGTATTCCTTGTAAATCACAGGATTGAAGCCGAGTTGGACAACCACTTTTTCGTCCTTGCTGTAAACCTTTACGATATTTTGCACATCCGCGGATGAAAGGGCAAAAACAGTTGACCCTAAAAGAACCACTAATGCGGCTGCCAGCAAAATTTGTATCCTTGCCATGTTTTATTTCCCTTCCAAACTAGTAGGCAAAACCGCTTTAAAATAGTGTTCCCTAGATCTTAGTTATGATCCGAATAGTCCTTGTCGAGCCGCAATACCCCGTCAATATAGGTTCCGTTTGCCGTGTTATGAGCAATTTTGGGCTAAAAGAGCTTTACATGGTTGCCCCAAAAACCGATATATCCGAAGAAGCCTTCATGTACGCCAAGCATGCACAGCCTATTTTGGAAAAGGCAAAAATCGTAAAAAAATTGGAAAATGCGATTTCAGATTGCGATTTGGTGATTGGAACAACCGGAATAACCGAAAGGTTCAACTATTCGCTCAAAAAATGCCTAATCCCAAGGGATCTTCCAAGCTCGATTTCAAAACATGATAAAATCGCCCTATTGTTTGGAAACGAAGGGAACGGGCTAACACTTAAGCAAATCAACGCCTGCGACATGCTAGTTTCCATCCCAACGGACAAGAAATATCCCGTGCTGAACTTATCGCACGCTGTTGCAATAATGCTCTATGAGCTTTTCAACTCCAAAAAGGTCTTCACGCACTATAAATTCGCAAAACGCAAAAACCTAAAATTCCTGCTTGGGATGTTTTCCCAAATAATCGATAGCTTGCCGGAAATTCGCGACAAAAAAAAGGTTCAAAAATCCTTCCAGAACTTAATTGGAAGGGCTAGGCTTTCGGAAGAAGAGCTCCAGGCGCTATTTGTTGCAATTGGTGGCATCAGGAAACGGCTGGTTGGGAAGAAATAGCCAAATCAAATTAGGCTTTCATTTACCAACTGGATTTTCTGAACATTTTTGGTGCAATTATGGAAATTTCAAAAAAATTAAGGGAACGGTGGGAACTTTTAGCCTGCGAATTGATAGTCTTGTTTTTTTGGCTTCAAACAAGTTATTGGAGAAGTGTTTGGCCAATCTTCCAATATTATGTTTTTGAAGGCCCAAACATCTGGTTTGGCAAATTTCGAACGGTTGGCTATTCACTAGCTGCAATTTCCAAAGGCGCCTTCCT
This sequence comes from Microcaldota archaeon, assembly GCA_016212475.1. Lineage (GTDB taxonomy): Archaea > Micrarchaeota > Micrarchaeia > Norongarragalinales > SBBD01 > JACRGC01. Next base: position 60,505 of record JACRGC010000004.1, read on the forward strand.
GATTTCCCCCTACCTGATCCTGATTTTTCCCTACATCGGGCTTTTTGCCCTGCTTGCCCTGGTTTACAAAATTTTCAAAAAATCCGGATTTGCCTTGGCAGCTGCGTTTGCCTTTGCAACCCCCCTCTATTCCGAATTCACCCTCCAGCCAATTGCAATTGCCACATTAATTGGCTTCATCGCTTACGAAAAATTCGAAAAATCCCCAATCCAAAGCGGTTTTCTTCTTGCAATTGCAACCTCATTCCATTTGAGCATCCTAAGCATTGGTTTTTGGTTTGCAAAAGCTAAAAATAAGTTTGCAATTGGATTCTTGCTATTCATTGCCCTTGGTTTTTTGGTTGGCTATAACCACATCTTATATTCGATCCAAAGCATCCGGGACATCCGTGCGTTCATACTTTTGCATGAGGACTACGCATCCCACATCCGAAGCCTCCTCTTTTCGCTTCCCTGGATTTTAATTGCGTTAATTGCAGCTGCAAAATCAAAAAACAACGGATCACTGATTACAATTTGCGCAATTATGCTTCTTTTCGGGCTAAACATTATCGTAAACATCGATCGGTATGTGATACCCCTCCTAGCATTTACATTCCTAACTGCAAAAAAAGGCAAATACGGCGATGTAGCCTTGCTTTCCGCATTTTTTGCAATAGTTTTCATGCTAAATAGGCTTCAATGGATCCGCCTGTTTTAGGTGGGAATCCTTTACCAATTGGATAAGCTCCAAATAATCGGATTATTTTAGGGAATTTTGGTGTTTTCGCTCCATTAGGTTTTTTCAGTTTTGGTTCCCTTATCAAAATGCTTCTTGAACTCGGGAATTACGCTTACTGCAAAACCCAACGCATCAATGCATGTTTGGGGCGAAACATGGCTTGCGCCATAAACCGCCTTGTTCCGAAGAACCCTGAGCCTATCAAATGAAGAAAGGATTGTTTGAGGGAATTGATAAAATTCCTTAAGGAATGCAATATGGGCCTCATGCGAATATGGCTTGTAGCCCCTAAGTTCCATAAGTGCCTGGCAGCCTTCGCGTATTGCCTCGTAGACATCCTCAAAAACGAATGGGGCGGTTTCAATGCTGATTTTTTGCTCCTTAACGTATTCGAGCCGAGACATTGATTTTTCCATGAGCGCAGCTGCATTTTCATGGTTTGGGCTTCCCTTCCTAACCGTCCCGTTTTCCAGGTAAAATGAGAATTCCTCAATCATAGGATCAACTTTTGGAAGCCATGCAATATAATCCCATTCGCAAGGCTGTTTAGGAACTCCTTTTCACATTCCTTGGCATTTATTTCATAGAGGTTGATTTTTCTCCCAACGTTCTTTTCAAACTTTTTCAGGTCTAAGGATTTTGATAAATTAGTCAATACTGCCAAATCAACATCGCTCCTCGAATTATCCTCCCCCCTGGAATAGCTCCCAAAGAGCACTATGGCCTCGGGTTCTTCATAGTGCTTTTGCAAAAACCCAACGATTCCGGATTCTTGCAAGTTAAGGAAATTGTAGCATCTTTTAAGGTTCAGGAATTTTTCGTTTTTGGAGGCGGATACATCCTCTGACAAATCCGTCCGTTCGGAAACAAGAAGCCCTTCCGTTTTGAGCCTTGAAACTATTTTGATGACCCCTGGCGCGGATAATCCAACTAGCCTTGCAATTTTGCGGATGTGGATTTTTTCCTGCGGGCTATCGAAGAATAGTTTCATCACCTTGTAGTTGTTATCTTTGGTTATCATATGTTAATATTAGTTTACAGCTGATATTTAAAGTTAACGGATGCTTGGTTAGTGCTTTAAAATATGCTTTTTTCACATTAGTAAAACTTCTTCATATCCTCAAGTGTTGCCGGTTCATAATCAAACGCGTGCCCAGCTGATCCAAAAGCAACATACCTCTCCTTTACTAGAGCTGCCATCGCATCCCTAGCAGGCCCCAAATACTCCCGAGGATCGAATTTTTCCGGGCTTTCATAAAATACTTTTCGAATGGCGGCAGTTGATGCGAGCCGTAAATCCGTGTCGACATTGACCTTCCTAACTCCAGCTGCGATTCCTTCCTTAATTGCCCAAAGCGGAACTCCAAAAGTTGGGGCGATCTTGCCTCCGTTTTTGTTGATTTGCGCAATTAATTCCTGCGGAACAGAAGAAGATCCATGCATTACCATATGAAGCTTTGGCACCATTGAATGGATTTTGCGGATCACATCCATTGCAAGCAAATTCTTGTCAGGATCCGGCTTGATTTTGAATTTGTAAGCTCCATGTGAAGTTCCAATTGCAACAGCCAATGCGTCAACTCCGGTTTTTTGCAAAAACTCCTTCACTTGGTTTGGGTCCGTCAAATGCACTTGCCCAGAACCAACTCCATCCTCAATTCCACCAAGCGTTCCAAGCTCCCCTTCAACAGTTACTCCTACCTTATGCGCATAATCAACGCAGCTCTTTGTTACTTTTACATTCTCATCAAAAGTGGTTGGGGTTTTTGCATCCTCCTTAAGCGATCCATCCATCATAACGGATGTAAAGCCAAGCGAAATAGCAGTTTTTACCGATTCTAAGCCATTCCCATGGTCCAGATGCATTGCAACTGGGATTTTTGGGTATTTTTCGATGCATGCCATCATCAAATGCTTAATGAAAATAAGATCTGTGTACTTTAGCGCGCCACGGGAAGCTGCCATAATAACCGGCGATTCAACTTCACTTGCAGACCGCATGATTGCCTGCGCCTGCTCCATGTTGTTCACATTGAAATGCGGAACCCCATAGCTTTTCTTTGCAGCCTCATCTAAAATCTGCTTCATTGGAACCAATGGCATAAGGTATCACCAGAATTGATTGTATTTATCCGCAATTAGGAATCAAGGAAAATTTTTAAGTTGATGCGATTGCAGGTTTTTGAAATTAGAAAAGCCTGAAATTGAGTTCAAATTGATCAAAAAATATTATTAAATAACTTTAAATATTATTAATTATCTTTAAATGGCGTGCTTTACTTGCTTAGGTGTTTCATCAATGTATCTATTTTAACAAACCTAACCGCTGTTTTTCCGATTTGTTGCTCATTTTCCTCTCCCTTATAAAAAACCACATAAGCTTCCGCAGGGGTGTATTTTTCGATAAATGAATGCAAGCTCCGTTCAACTTTTCCGTCTGAAAAAAGCTTCACTTTTATGGGTATTTGTTCCCCGTTTTTTCTGATAACGAAATCAACCTCCGCAGCGCTCTTGCTTTTCCAGTATTTTATATCAAATCCGGCTTTTTCTAGCTCACAAAATACATAATTTTCAAAGAGTTTTCCATTCCTTTCCAAACCCCCAAAATAAAAGCCGAATCAATAAAGGTTAGGCAAACCACCCAAACCGCAGCAATTGAATGGGATACCGATTATTCATCCTGCAGGGATTTGGTAACTGAAATTGCCAGAAAGGCATGATGTTTTTGGGTGCGGAATCTGGATTCAAATAAAGCGCAGTTGTATCTATTATTGCAAGTGTAGTTTCAATGATTTATCATTTATTGAAAATTTAGTTTCAATAATCATAAGGTTTAAATAGTCTGATTTTCATTAGTTTCAGTATGGAAATTGAAACCATAATTTCTCAAAATCCCTGGTGGCGGGACAAACGATGGGATGAGGAAGATCGCCATTTGAAGCAATTGAAAAAATACCCGCTGGTCTATTCGAGGCCAAATATAATTCCCGATAAGAATGGGGTTAGCATACTTTACGGCCCTAGGCAAGTTGGAAAAACCACTTGGGTTAAGCTGCAGATTCGGGAGAGGCTAAAAAAGCATAAGGCCGAAGGCATTTTGTACCTGAATGCGGAAACACTCCGGGATCGGTTTGAGCTGTTCGATTTTTTAAAAACTGCCAATTCCATAAACAAGCTAGAATTTTGTTACATTGATGAAATCACGGCAATTCCTGACTGGGAGGTGTCAATAAAGGCACTGGTGGATGGGGGATTTTTTGACGGTAAGCAGGCCATATTGACTGGCTCTTCTTCAATAAACCTTTTAAAGAAAGCCGAACGGCTTCCGGGAAGGCTTGCTGAGGGAAGGAACAAGTACCGTTTTTATCCCTTGAGCTTCCGAGAGGTTGCGGAGCTATATGATATCAGGGTAAACTCCCCAAAGGAAGCGTTGGCAAATCTTAGCATACTTAATTCAATTCTTTACAAATATTTTATTCATGGGGGGTTTATACGGGCCATAAATGCAATTGAAACCAACAAGCGGCTGAATGAGGATCTTTTTTCAGTCTATTCCGCATGGATTGATGGCGAGCTGGCTAAGGCAAAGAAATCGCCAGAACTTGCAACCTATCTCATGGATGGCATTGCAAACAGCCTAACGAATGACATCTCATGGAGCGCCCTATCAAAGCATGCTTCGCACCCAACTGTTGCAAACTATGGCGAAACCCTAAAGGACATGTTTGTTATCAATTACCTGGAAAAGGCAAAACGGGCGCTTTCTGGAAATCCGAGAAATAAAAAAGTGTATTTTTCTGATCCATTCATTTATTGGCTTTCACTTTTCAGGGGAAGAAAGCTGAATTCCGTAGCAATAACCGACCTTAATTCCGAAACGATGGGAAAGCTTGCTGAGATGGCGATTTTTTCCAACCTAGCGCAATATCTTGACTTGATGCAGGAGGGCAATGATTTTGATGTTAGAAGGTATGCGCATTTCGAAAAAAGCACAAATGGCAAAGAAATAGATTTCATTGTAAGAATAGGGGAAAAAACGTATTCGCTGGAAAGCAAGTATGGGATTTTAGTGAAGGAGCGGGAAGGGGTTATTTATATCACAAAAGACAGCTTTGGAAAAAACAAGGTGCCTTTGCCTGTGTTTCTTTTGGACCCACAGGAATCGCTCAAATTCATTCAGGGCCTGCCATAAACCCATGCCTCAATGGTTTTTGTGTGTATTTAATGGACGGGTTTTGACTACACTCCTTATTGCTGCCTAACCTGCCTTTGCAAATTACAAATTATTAAAATGAAAATCTTGCCACACATTTTATTCAACAAATGTGTGGTACAAATGTTCCATCAGGGGTTTACCACACCTTTTAGGCTTTAGATGTATGGAAAAACAACATTTGGGGGAATTGGGCAAATTTTGGAATGAATTGTGCGATGGAAGCGATTTGCAAAAGATGCGGCCAAGAATAAACTAATTTTTCTTCTCGCCGCCGGTTTTCTTCTTGAGCTCATCAAATAAGTTATCCAGTTCCTTGTTTTCCTCCGGTTTTGGCTTGTTTATGGTTTGGGATGCCTTGAAATTTGAAATCACGGATTGGTTTTTGGAATCAAGCCCATCAGTTGCTGATTTTTCTTCTTTTAGGGGTTTTTCCTCATCTTTTTGGGTTTTTTGCGGCTCCTCTTTTTGGCCGGTTTCCTTTTGCGAATTCTTATTCTTCCCCTCCTGCTTATCCGCCCACTCATTCAACCTGGCATCCGCTTCGGCTTCGCGCTTGTCCAAAACCATGAACGCTTTTGTGAATTCATCTTGCGAAATTTCCCTCTTCATGAACTTGTATTTCAATGCATCCTTTTGGCCTGCAATCAATTCCTTTTCCCGCTGCATTTTCTTGCCAAAGCCCTTGAGCTGGATCCTTTTGTTTAGGATGATTCCAAAGGTTACAATGATCATCAAAACCGAAATCCCAAGTGAAATGAAAATCACATCATTGTTTTGCCTATCCTTTACTTTTATGTTGAAAATTGCCGCCTTCTTTCCGGGGATCAGCTCGACTTCCATTTTTCCTCCCTGCTTTTCATCATTTAGGAGGGTAATGTTGTAGGTCCCGCTAACAGGGGGCAACACCTCGCATTTGATGTTCTTGTTGTTTCCCAAATAGCCGGTTTCACAGTAGCAGATGGATTTTGAATCTGTTGGAGCAACGCAAAGTATGTTTTTTGATTCTATATTGGTTTTTGAATTTGTTGTGATGAAAATGCCAGCCTTCTGGTCTATCTTGATGATGTCGGGCTCGGTTATTATTCCGGTTGCCTTTATTGTATTCCTCTCTCCGCCAGTTGCCCTTTGGAGGAATTCATCAACATCTTCGCTGTTCTTTTCAAATCCGGATTCAACTGTTGTTATGGTTCCAGAGGGATCAGCAACGGATACCTTGCGCTGGATTTCAGAGCCTAAATCCCTGCAGGAGGAATAATCTTGGCTCCAAAGGTAATTTTCGCCAATTTTTACGCAATAATAATCGGATCCGCCGCACGCAATTGTTGAAGTGAGGCAAGCGGTTTGCTCGTTGCAAACCGGCTCATTGTATTCGCAAACACCGTTTGTTTTGTCCTTTGCATCTACGGTGCATGAGCCTGTTAGTTTGAGTGATTTTTTGTCGCAAACATCCTGGCATTTGGAATCATCAACCGCTCCGTAGCAGCCTCCTTCCAACTCATTGCAAGCAGGTGTTAGGCATCCTTTTACAACGCATTTTGTTGGAATGTTTTCAACGCAAACGCCATCAACTTCCTTATGTGTAACATATGCCGGAGCTGGCTCGGTTTTGCAGTAGTTTTTGAATGAGCAGGAAACCGATTCATCCGTTTTTGTTGTAAACTTCAACCTTCCTGATGCGGGCTCGTTTGCACAAGCTGTTCGAAGGCAGCTTGTAATGACAAAATCGTAGGTTGTTCCTTTTGTTAAGCCTAATAGTTCGACTGAATGGTGTGTTACTAAAGAGGAGGATTTGGCAACCTTATCAAGCGCTTTTGTGGTTTCTCCATATCTAACCTCCGCATCGGAAGAGAGATCGGTATCCCATTCAATTGTTGCGGTCTGTGTGGTTTGCCTAACCTTTATTGATTCGGCTTTTATTTTGGGGGTTTGGGAGGCATCGGTTATTTCAACAACCGTGCTTTGGGAATTGTCATTTGGGGAAAGGTCGGATGGGAGCAGAATTGTTGCGGTTATGCTATGCCTTCCAACTACTGCGGTTTTGGTGTTCCAATCAAATGAAACCGAACTGGTTTCTCCGGCTGCTAAAGTTTTTGATCCGGTGAATATCTTATTTGATGAGCCTAGGAATGAATCGGCTGCATCCACTTGGAAGGCATCCTGCACGTTTCCAAGGTTTGTTAGTGAAATCACAAATGAAACCATTGATCCTTGGGAAACTAGGGATTTGCTTGGGGAAATTGAATTGACTTTAATGTGATGTATCACCTGATCGCTTGGGGTTACGGAAGGAACGGAGGAGGTATCTTCGGGCTTTGTTGTATCTGAGCTAGTTACGGATGTGCAGCCATCTTGGATGCAGCTTTCTGCCTTGAAATAGAAAGTTGAGCTAGGAGCAAGATTTGAAATTACCATTGTGTGGTCGGTTACCGGGGTTGGGTTGGAAGGGAGGGTATTTGAGTATGAACCCGATGACGTCCCAAATGTCAGGTTTGAGGTTGAGGCAACATCCGTGTGCCAGTTGACGGTGATTGAGTTGGAAGTGTTTGAGGTTGAGAGGGAGGAGATGGTGAAGGGGAGGACGTTTGCTTTTATCCAAAGTCCTCCAGTTGAATTAATGCAGGTAGAAGAAGTTTGTAAATTAGTTTTTATATTAATTTTTACATTAAAAATATTTTGTTGACCTAAATCGCAATAAGTGACGAAATGCCCACAAGGCTGACCATTAAACATATTGTTAGTTATAGGCGTTGTACCTATTGGACAATAGTTTGAGAATGAGTCTATTAACTCGTTAGCCCCATCGCAGGAGGAATCTATTGAAATTTGAACTCTCGCAATATTATTAATCAAATACCCGGTATAAACATCTTGAGAATAGGTGCATGAAGGAATTGCAAATACGGTGCCAATTACTAAAATAAAAAAAACCAAAGCTAATTTGATTTTCATCATGGATAAAATAATCATCGTCCATTAATAATTTTATTGATAGGTGTATTTGAGACTACTTATACTACATATAGTATTTAAGCAATAATTATCGGCAACAGACGAGGACAATGAATATATAGTTGGAAAGCCATATTATTTACTAGAAGGTTTAATGAGAGGGATAAAATGATAAGAAAAATTTTTGTACTCTGTATTTTATTGACCTTTGTTGGATTGAATTATTCTTTGACTTCTGATTCCAGCTTAGACACGAAAATAATCAGTGAGTCAATAATTTATAAAAAATCATCTGAAGATATTGCAAAGGGAATATATTCGACTATGATTAATTACGACTATAATCTTCTAGAAAACCAAAAACTTTCATTTACAACAATTATGACAACCAACGACCCAGATATTCTGTTAGAATTATGGCCAGTAGGACTTCCTCCTGGATCCAGTATGCCATTTGTATCTGGACATTCGTCAATTTCTTCGACATTTTCATGGATTCCGAACTATTGTCAAAGTAATGACTATAGTTTTGATGTCGAATGGGTTGAAGATTCAGTAGTAACTTTTTCAGATACTCATAATATACATGTTGCCGACGTCAACCGCCTCCCGCAATTCTCAACAATGCCATGCTATGCCGAAATTAGGGCCAGCAGGGATAGGCTGAAATTTGACTTTTCAGTTACCGATCAGGATCAATTGCAATGCGGCGATGATTCACTGTTTCCGGTAACCAAGAATGGAATCCCTTATAACGTCGGATCATTAAAATCCGGCTCCCCAGCAAATACTTACACATACGAATTCAGGCCCGGTTATTCGGATATTGGCACGCATCAGGTCAAATTCTCTGTTTCTGATTCAAAGGGAGGGACTACGACCAAAACGCTGACTATCAAGGTAATCGATAAGTATGCGCCGTTAAGCACGATAAGGTACGCATGCATTGATCCGGTTGCCAATATCGGCTAGAACTTCTGATTTTTTTGTTTTTTTTATTTCCGAAGGATTTTCCCAAAAGTCAAACCTTTCCGTTTTCCTTAACTACCAAGGCAAATTAAGGAAAATTTTAACCTAATGCAGTTGGGGGGGTGCACGTAAAATTAGTTTGTTATTCTTCTTCATCGATTACTCTAATTGCAAGTTTTTCTATTTTTTGCAAATAAACATAGAATTTCTTAGCTTTTAATAAAAATTCTTTTTCTTCCCGGTTTTTAGGATTAGTTTTTTTCAGGAGATTTTCAATCCCCCAAATATCTCCAAATTCATCCTTTTTCACTAATCTTGATCTATTAATTAAACTGCTTACTGATCCTTCCACCGAGGAGTCGTATAAATCCAACTTCGAAAATATATTTATGAACTTCCATGGAAATGGTTTGAGTGGGTATCCTTTATTCTTAAGCATCAATTCTAATTCTATTCTTAATTTTTTTTTATTCATTTTATTCCTTCATTTTCAATTATTAATAGCTTGGCAACTTTCTTCAAATTTTCAAGTTTATTAAAATATTTTTCAAGTTCTAGAATTTGTTTTTTTTCCTTTTTATCAAAAGCATGAAATTCTGCAAATTTTTTTTGTAGTGAGTAAATGTCATCTAGTTTTTCCTTTTTGAGGTTGCTTTTTCCACTAATTAAGCCATCTATGGCTCCTGCGATGAAACCATCATAAGTGGCCAATTCTGAAAATATATCGTATAATTTCTCATTATTTTCGAAAGTCGGAAATCTTATTTTCTTATGCTCGTCGTACATTTTTTGTAATTTTAATAATAATTTCCGTTTCCTACTTGTTTTTTTTATTACCATAAATCCACCTAACTATTTTATTTAGTTTTTTTCAGATCATACCAAACTATTTCTCCTTTTTTAGTGTACAGACCCACATTACCTTTATTCCGGTCAATTATTAATTGACCCGATCCTCTCCCATTTTGTAATGGAACATTTTTTGATATATACCCTTTCCCGCCACTAGATGCATAATTCGTTCGGAGATTTATTGCTTTTGAGGTATATTCTGATGAACTTAACCCCGATCCATGTTTTCCTAAATGGTAATCGAGTGAAGCTTGTTTCGAATTAAAACCGTCTCCTTTATACCAATAGGATGCTGCATTTTCTTCTGTAACCTGCCCACCACCTACAGAAGCACTTGACTTTGATCCAGATAATTTATATCCAATAACTCCAGCAATTCCACCAAGTGCTCCATCCCCCACCATTTGATTAGGATTAAACAGCCCTTTTGTAAAATCTTCCCCATTTAGTACATTTGATGAAGCAGATGCGACTTGCCCCCCAACTATTCCGGAACTCGCTCCAACCCCAACCGATGCCAATGCACTGGATCCAAATGCAATTACGCCGTATACTGCAGCTGCAGCGCCAGCCCCTCCAGCAGCACCACCAACAATTGTGCTATGCCCAACTTGGGCTAAATCCACTTTTCCGGTAAAATACAGTTGAGTTAAGATTGAGGAACCCATTCCAAATAAAGCCCCAATTCCGGCGCCTGCAATAATTGCCTCCCCTACGCAGGCATCCTCGGCACAATGCCCGGTCGGATCCGTATACTTATACGGATTATTCAAAACATACGAATATCTGTTCAAACTTTGCGGATCATACGGGTTTGGAATTATGGTATCCGGCTGCGTGAACTGCCCAATCACCGGATTGTAATACCTGGCTCCGTAGTAGTACAAGCCGCTCTCTGAATCAAGCTCTTTTCCGGTATACAGATGCTTGCTTTTCCCATCCAACAAGACTTCTCCAAACGGCCGGTAGCTGGTTTCTTCTGCAATTCCTCTCGAAGAATTCGTAACCAAAGTTGTGCTTCCCAAATGGTCGGGATGATAATAAAACATCCGTCCATCCGGATCTTTCCTGGCAACCATTGTGGAGCCATCAAAA
>JACRGC010000006.1 GCA_016212475.1 Microcaldota archaeon
GCGGCTTTGCCAACCGCTACGGTTCAAGGATTTCGGAGCAAAGAATCGGCACGCGGCGCCGCGCGTGCCTTATGTGGGCGGCAGCCCACAATGTCAGAACATTGGCAAAGAGCTTTTTGGATTATTTATTGGACGCTCTCGCATGGAAGAAAGGTTTATATAGCAAAGGATTGTATGTACTCATGGTTTCAGGCACAACATATAGTACCAAATGAGGCTAAAAACGACAAGTAATAGTATACGCGCTGTATTTTTTAGGTGTTTTTATGCGATGTCCATATTGCGGTCACATGGAAACAAAGGTACTCGACTCTAGGGATGCCGAGGATTTGGCGGTCACCAGGCGAAGGAGGGAGTGCGAAAAGTGCGAAAAACGCTTCACAACCTACGAACGCGTGGAATTCTTGGATTTGATGGTTAGGAAAAAGGATGGCAAGACAGTCCCATTTGAGCGCAAGAAAATTGAAGTTGGGATCCACAAGGCCTGCGAGAAGCGGCCAATTAGCCATGAAAAAATCGAAGAAACCGTTGATGAAATTGAGCGCGACATAAGGAAAAAGGAAGGAACAGAAATCACCTCAACTGAAATTGGGGAAATGGTGATGGATAAGCTCAAGAAATTGGATAAGGTGGCATACATCAGATTTGCATCGGTTTACCGCGAATTTGCGGATTTGAATGAATTCGAAGGCGAAGTCAAGAAACTGCTAAAAAAGGGAGCGGAGAAAATAGAAAAGAAGGATTAGATTGATACGAGGGGGGAAATGATTTTAAATTATAATAATAAACTTGTAAACTCTGCATCCAAAAATGCAGAATTTGCTTGGAATTTAGGTGGTAAGGATGCAGGAGCGTAAAACCGTGTACCTTAACGTACCAGAAAGTGTGGATAATATGGCCGGAAATGCAAAAATCATAAAAATCAAAAAGCGCGACGGAAGGATTGTCGACTTTGACAAGGAGCGAATAGCCCTTGCGATTTGGAAAGCAGCCAAAGCCGTAGGCGGCAAGGATAAGGCGCTAGCTGACGCACTTGCGGATACGGTTGTTGACCAGCTTGAAAAAGCCTACACGGATGGCGAAGTGCCAGGAGTTGAGGAAGTGCAGGACATGGTTGAGAAGGTATTGATTGAGGGAGGATATGCAAAAACCGCAAAAGCATTCATCATCTACCGCGCTAAAAGATCTGAAGAGCGAGAAAAAATGAAGGCGGAAAACGTCCAAAAATCATTGAGCGGCGAACTGAAAGTCAAAAAGCGCGACGGGTCGGCCACCACGTTTGATATTTCAAAGGTAAAGGCGGCAATTGTGCACGCATCAACCGGATATGAAAACGACATTTCTGCAGAGCTTATTTCTAAGGAAGTTGTAAAAAACATTTACGATGGGATTTCAACAACTGAAATTGAAACCGCCCTTGTTTTGGCAAGCAGCTCATACATTGAAAGGGACCCGGCGTACAACGTGGTTTCCGCAAGGCTGTTTTTGCAAAAACTTTACAATGAAGCATCGCAAAAATCCATATCCGAAAGCGATATTGAAAGCGCTTACAGAAAAACGTTCATAAGCGGAATCAAAAAGGGAGTAGCTGAAAAAATGCTCGATGCAAAGCTTTTGGAGTTTGATTTGCAAAAGCTTGCAAATGCACTTGAAATCGATCGCGATTCAAATTTCCAATATTTGGGAATCCAAACTCTTTATGAGAGGTATTTCCTCAAAATCGATGGAATCAGGTTTGAGCTTCCGCAATCATTTTGGATGCGGATTGCAATGGGCCTATCCATCAATGAAAAAGATAGGAATGGAAAAGCGCTCGAATTTTATGAATTGCTCTCGTCCATGAGATTTACCTCCTCAACCCCGACACTTTTCCATTCGGGAACTACCAGCCCGCAATTAAGCTCTTGCTATTTGACAACCGTAATGGATGATTTGAAGCATATTTTCAAATCAATTGGGGATAACGCTGAAATGTCCAAATGGTCCGGTGGCCTTGGAAATGATTGGTCAAACATCAGGGCAACTGGCTCTTGGATCAAAAGCACAAAAGTTGAATCTCAAGGAGTGGTTCCGTTTTTGAAAATTGCAAATGATGTGACAGTTGCAATCAACCGCTCTGGAAAACGCAGGGGGGCAACTTGCGCATACCTTGAAACTTGGCACTTGGATATTGAGGACTTTTTGGACCTTCGAAAAAACACAGGCGATGAGAGGAGACGAACGCACGACATGAACACTTCGAATTGGATCCCAGATTTATTCATGAAGAGGGTTTTGGAGGATGGGCAGTGGACTTTGTTTTCGCCAGAGGAAGTTCCTGACCTTCACCACATATATGGCGCAAAATTCGAGGAGCGGTATAACTATTATGAGCAGATGACGCGGGAAGGAAAAATCAAGAAATTCAAAACGCTTTCAGCGCAAAAGCTTTGGAAAAGAATGCTTTCAATGCTCTTTGAAACCGGCCATCCATGGATTACATTCAAAGACCCATGCAACATCAGATCTCCGCAAGACCACGCCGGAGTCATCCATTCATCAAACCTTTGCACGGAAATAACGCTTAACACATCAGCTGATGAAACAGCGGTTTGCAACCTTGGCTCGATTAATTTGGAAAGGCACACACATGATGGAAAAATCGATTATGCGGTTCTTTCAAAAACCATCAAAACTGCGGTTCGGATGCTAGATAATGTGATCGATATCAATTTCTATCCAACAATTGAGGGCAAAACATCCAACATGAGGCATAGGCCAATTGGGCTTGGGATCATGGGATTCCAAGACACCCTCTTCAAGCTGGATATGAATTTTGATTCGGAAGAAGCAGTGCAATTTTCCGATCGCTTGATGGAATTCATTTCATACCATGCAATTTTTGCATCCTCTGAACTGGCAAAAGAGCGCGGGCCGTATGAAACCTACAAAGGCTCCAAATGGGATCGCGGGATTTTCCCGGTTGACACGCTTAAAATTTTGGAGGATGAGCGGGGGCTAAAAGTAGATGTGAACAGGAGCAAAACCATGGAATGGGGAATAGTTCGCGAGAACGTAAAAAAATACGGCATGCGAAATTCCAATACAATGGCAATTGCGCCAACTGCAACAATTGCAAACATTGATGGCTGCTATCCATCAATTGAACCCATTTACAAAAACATTTATGTGAAGGCAAACATCTCGGGAGAATTCACAATTGTCAACTCGTATTTGATTGAGGATTTGAAAAAACTCGGAGCTTGGAACCAAGAGATGCTAGATCAATTGAAATACTACGATGGCAACTTGCTCTTGATGGCTGGGATCCCACAAAAGCTAAAAGATAAGCACAAGGAAACTTTTGAAATCGAGCCGCAATGGTTCATCCGCCACGCTGCAGTTCGGGGCAAATGGATCGACCAGTCGCAATCGCTTAACTTATTCATGAAAGGGGTTTCCGGAAAGTCGCTGACGGATATGTATATGTATGCGTGGAAAGCTGGTCTTAAAACCACGTATTACCTTCGAACGCTGGCTGCATCGCAAATTGAAAAATCAACTCTTGATGCGAACAAATTCGGCTTTACGCAAAAACGGGAATACCACCAAATGAGCGCGGAAACCGGCAATGTGATAAAGGAAGCGCATAATGAAACTTCAAAGCAGCCAATGCTGGAAGATAGCGGATCCAGAATTGAGCAATCGCAACACATTATGAAATCCGCATCGGCAATTGGGTCTTCTGGCGCAGCAGGTTCTGGATCTGCCAGCGGAATTGGCGCAGGATCTGCTGCTGCATTAACATTTGAAACATCTTCCACAAAGCCGCTTAAGCACGAGGATTCACACTACGAATTCAAGGCTTGCAGGATTGATGACCCGGACTGCGAATCCTGCCAATAGATAAATTTTTCGAATCAAGTAAATTAGGCAGCTTTGAAATCCAACCGGGCAAAAAAATCAAACGGGAAGGATTGGGAAATCAAAACAATAAAACCAAATGGTGAAATGAACTATGGCAATAATCAATGACTCCATCACGGATCCAAACAAAATCCTTCCCATGAAATATTTATGGGCAAGGCAGCACTACAAGGATGGAGTGAACAACAACTGGACTCCTGAGGAGGTTTCCATGCAAAAGGATGTTGAGCAGTGGAAATCTAATGCGGTTTTAGGTGAAAAGGAGCGAAGATTGATTCTTTGGAACCTTGGGTTCTTCTCAACTGCTGAAAGTTTGACGGCAAATAACATTGTACTTGCAGTGTATAGGCAGGTTACAAATCCCGAATGCAGGCAGTATTTGCTAAGGCAGGCATTTGAAGAAGCGATCCACACGGATTGCTTTATTTACTGCTGTGATTCCTTGGGATTGGATCCAAATTACATCTTTAACATGTACAAAACGATTCCTTCCATCAAGGATAAGGATGATTTTGTTGTTGAACTTACGAAGAATGTATTTGATACCAACTTTTCAACAAAAGGGATTGAAAATACAAGAAAATTCATACACGATCTGGTTGGGTATTATGTGATCATGGAAGGGATTTTCTTTTATGCCGGCTTTGCCATGATGCTTGCTTTGAAACGGCAAAACAAGATGATTGGGGTAGGGGAGCAGTTTGAATATATCATGAGAGATGAGAGCTTGCACCTTGCTTTTGGATGCGATTTGATCAACACAATTAAAACGGAATATCCGGAGGTTTGGGACAAGAAATTCCAAAAAGAACTGGTTGATTTGATTTTAAAAGGAGTTGAATTTGAAAAGAAATACGCCCTCGATGCGTGCCCGGAGGGTGTGCTTGGCATTAATGCGCAGCAGTTTGTTGAGTATGTGGAATACATTACTGACCGGAGACTCGAAAGAATCGGGCTTCCAAAGCAGTTTGATACGGAAAATCCTTTTCCTTGGATGAGCCAGTCGGTTGATCTTTCAAAGGAGAAGAACTTCTTTGAAACAAGGGTTACGGAGTACAAAACGGCCGGAAGCTTGGAGTGGTAAAGAAGGGCATAGATAAGAAAAGCTCGTTTGGAGCATGACTACGAAATATAAAAGTGCTTTGAATTAGACAGAATAAAGGAAAGCATTAGGACTGCTTGTGATTATTATTCGGATCCTCTATTTCTTTACCAATCACGTCCATTTCCTTCGGCAATGCACCTAGTATTTCCGAATATTCACTAGGTAATTTTTTTGAATGATCTGCTTCGAACTCTCTAGAAAGAGAAATAATTTCTTCTTTTTTTAATTGAAGTTTCCTTTGTAAAAAATGTAATTTAGAACTATGAGCGGTATGATTAAATTTTGTTATTCCAGTGTTTTCTACATCAATCGAACAATACCGTAATTTTGCATCTGGATGACCGAGTGCTTCAGTTATAAAATCGAGTTCGGCTTCATATCCATCGGAAGTTAAAGAGATGCTTCCAAGTTGTTTTAGCGAATAACCCCAACAACCACATTGAGCGTCCTTTAATTGAGAAGGAAGTTTAAATTTTTTTTCTATAAGGTAATTTTCAAAACTTTCTACGGTCATCCGTTCTTCGGAGATACCAGAAACACTATCTCTTTTACCGATTATGCAATTAAAAGTTTCCTCTTTAAGAAGTTTGGCAACTTTAATTATATTTTCAAAGGGAATTTTTCCACTGCCATCACAACATATAAAATAATCGTACTTAAAAAATTTTGCATGGGAAATACAGTTTTTTAACAAAAAACCTTTCCCACTAGAACGAGTTAATTCTATTGTTGCTTGCTCAGTTGGAATTACACATCCTTTTCCGCCAATAAAGAACATTGGCTCGATGCCCATCTCTATCAAATCGGGTTGAATTTTATAAAACTCGAGAGTTTTTTCTCCTATTTGCGAATTCGAGTCATAACCAATTGAAGGCAGCGCCACGTATAGTTTCTTGTAGCCATCGGTAGTTTCCAAGATAAATCCCTTATTTTCCAGTTGATTGTTGAATTAGAGGTAATACTTTTTCGGGTTTTCCTTCAACTTCTAATGCATCCCCTGGTTGAACAATTCGGTTTTTTGCAGGGTTATCCCTTGCAATTGAACCATCACTATTTCCATTGACTATTGCCCTTACTTTAATCTCATAAAAACTTTCAATTTGCTCTTTAGTTTTACCCACGACGGTTCCACCCTCTGAGACAGTAAACACTACCTTTAGTGGATTGACCTCGACCATCTTTATCACCTGACGCCTCACCGTACAAACACTATTAGGAAAAGTCTAAAGTATATAAACTCGATTATTTTCTATATAGAATATTCTACTAATAGTATACACTGAATGTTTATTAAACTAATTTTCTATATAGAAGTATGCTCGATAACTTCATTTACTTTGAAAAGAAGGTAACAAAAACCACTGATAGAAAAAAGAAAAACTACCCGTATGGGACGATAGTAGTTAGATCGAAGCAATTGAATAATTTATTAGACAGAATGGTCAGAGTCGTGGTTATACCCATAGAACCTAATAAGCAAGTACCCTGGACGGAAATAGAAGAGAAAATTAATCAAAAATCTCTAAATAATAAAAATGAATATAAATTAAAAATAACAAAAAAAAATAAACAGATTATTACTTAATTCTATCTATAGGAATACCTGCATCTTTTTTTAATTTTTCAAACTTTGAAAACAACGAGTGTTCTTTAATTTTATCTATTACTATTTCGATAACATCCCTATGACTAAATAGTTCGGCTAGCAATTCAGATGCTTCCTTTTCAATCTGTTTTTCGGCATCTTCTTTCTTTTTCGGGCTGTACCTATCAAAAGCCCTAAGCAGATCATCTATATCCCTATGCACATAAGTCGAAGCCATTCTGGAATTAGCAGCCCACCCCGAAAATTGTTTGAGTTGCTGATCAGTTAATTCATCTGACAACTGAGTAATTCTGGAATGTCGCATAGCGTAGGGGTAGGAGGGTTTGTTTATGCCTGCATCCTTGAAGATACGACTAAAAGAAGTCCTTAAGTTGCTTGGTTCCAACATTTTCCCTTTCCGATTCGGAAAAACAAATGCACCATTTTCGATATTTCCACGAAAGTTTAGCCAATTTGAGAATAGATCAATGGTGCGTTTATCGTATATAGGAATTTCCCGTTCTCCCGTTTTTCCTTGAACCTTGATGATCAAAAATCCTCTCGTTTGATCAAACCGACACCTACTTCTTGTGAGGGTTAGTATTTCCGATGGTCTGGCTGCGCTATAATAAAGAATCCGCAACAATACCTTCATTTCCAAATCCTTTGCGAAAGATTCTAACCGATTTAACTCATCTGCAGTTATTAGTTCGGCTGGATCGATTCTCGGAATCTCTTTCATCGAAGTTTTAAGCCAATTTACTTCAACAGGATAATCGGATGTTCCCCTTAGCCATTTAAAGAACTTTTTCAGAGCTACTTTGAAGTCTTTGATCGTGTGAAGTGTATGTTTTCCGTTTGAAATCTTGATGAACAAGGGTTCGAGATCCTTTCGGGAGGCATCTCTAAATGGCATGCCGTAAATCTTTGAAAGGGTTGTTAACGATCGCAGATACTTTATTTTCCTGGAGGCTGAAAGGTTTTCAACTCCGAGATATTCTTCAAAAGTCCCAATATCTTCTCGATTTTCAGGCAATAGATCCTTTCGTTGCTTGAAATTGGCTAAAATCCTAGGAAACTTAGCCTGGAGACCATAAACATCATATTTGTCAACCATTTGCTAACGCCTCAAACATCCGTTCAGCCTCGTGCTTTCGCTTATAACTTTCAACGATTTGGGTGGCTTTGTCGATATTCTTGAAATCGTGGATCAATTTCCTGATTATTGTGGCCCTCTCTGCAAATCCGAGCTTTTCACGGATCCGATCTAACTCGTAAAGGTCGATAGTATCCATGCGGATTTTGACAACTTTTTCCTTTCTAAGGTGTTTTTTTGTAGAATCTGTGGACACAATTTCAGCCTTCGCGGGCCCTATTTCAGTTTCTTGCATATCATTTCACCGTTTGACCTCAATTTCATGCAAAAGATGGTCTTACCGCCAGAACTTGACAGAGAGGTCAACGAGTTTTTGAAAACTCCGCCAAGTTCTGGTTACGGCAATTCTACCCCAGGTTCGGTTTTATTGGGCATAAGGACATCTTCGGACTTTTCCGATTTGTCCGATGGATTTACCTCCGAATAGTCACTTAATGGACTTTGGGACATTGAAGAGATACCACCCAATATTCTTTTGAGCATAGTCTCTGTTCTGCAAAGTTCTTCTCTCTCCTCCGATAATGTCCAATCGGGATTGTATGCTAATTCCGTCTCCTTTTGACAAATATAGGCTAAATCTTCTTTCAAATTCAATATGTCCTGCAATGTCCTCAATGATCCATCCATACTGGGCGATAAAAGCGAAAACCGTTTTGCCCGTGGTTTAGAATCATCAGTTTCTTCGATATAACCGAGCCGAATAAGCGCTTTGATATTTCTTCCTGCTTGTTTTTCAGAAACTCCTCGAGCATCTGCTAAATCCTTAAAAGTAAATGGACAGCTAAGTTTTTGACAAATTTCTAATACTTGCTCAAGACTTGCAGGAAAACTGAACAAACTACCAAGCAAAGCTCTTTTACCGATATACAAAGCTATCTGAAGATCTCTTCCGTCGGCAAAAATGACGATGTTTTCGTCTTTTTCTTGCGTATGTCGTTGCTTATAATAAAACCAAGCCGAAACGGCTATCAAATTTAGAAGTGCATCGAAATCTCTTCTTGCGCGGACAACTCCAGGAGGAAAAATCCCCGATAATTTTGGAGCAAAAGGGATAACTACGACTCCTTTTTCAGGTAATTTTCTAATTGCCTCTCGAATTACTTCAATTTCCTTGTCTTTTTTATTAGAAAATTGTGCATCAATTGAGGCTGCTTGTTTCGCTTTAAATTCTAATACATTTTTTGTTTGTTCTTCGCTTTCATCAATAGATAAAGACACTTGTCTGGATTCAATTTCATCATCCATTTCTAATTCAGTAGTTGTCGAAATAAAGTTAGTTGCAGGCAAAGTCAATTTAACTGGCTTCAAATTTCCAGAAGAATCCTTTTGGACTGTTTGATATTCAAATCCGCCATCGTCTCTTGAAGAAAGCTTAATAGTTTGTTGAGCAAGTTCTCCAAAACCCTTCATTTCCTTTAAAAAAATAATCTTGGTATTTTTCCCCTTTTCGTCTAAACTTTGATAGATTAGCCCTTTTTCCGAAGTTCCACCGAGTTCAATAATCCATTCGGGGGGCAATAGGGCTAGTGCAGATGCCACAATTCTACTTTTTCCACCACTACTCGCACCCTTTATTGTTATAGGTATGGGTTTCTTAGTCCCAGATGAAAGACCTGCAAAAAAGGCAAAAAGACTGTTTTCTCTTTCACCAACGATTTTTTCTTTTAATTTTCTAGCTATTGTTTCAATTTTAAATGGATCATCAAGTAGCTGATTGGCCCTCAAATCCAGTTCTGCATCAATCACTTGTTTAGGTTCAACAATTGGCGTAGGTGGAGTAAATTTTTCCTTAAATTTAGCAAATACCCAGGCTGCAATCTTACCAGCTTCGTTTTTATCTTTAGAAAAATGAACTCCGATATCTTTTCTCAAGTATTGCAAAGTCAATCTATTATTCCAAAAATTTGGATCTTTAAGACTATATATTTCAAGAAGTTCGCCCAAATCATTATGAAGTTCAAGCGTTTGATTTGGCAAATAAAATAACTTCCCCCCACTTTTTAGACCTAGTGAATACGATCCATTAGTTTCTTCGATTTCTTCTTTCTCGTTGACCATAAAATACACACTCCAATTATATTCTAAGAATCTCAGTCTGGAATGAATGATTTACTTTGTGAAAATCATAGTGAAAATTGCAAAGCCAAGCCCTACAAGGATAACAAAACTTCTGCACTTGGCGATAGCAACTTCGAACTACGCAGAACATCAACTTTTCGCCTCCAGAGTTGGTTTTCTTTCATTTTCGTCAGAAAGAGCTGCTAATAGCTCTTCAATCCATTTTTCCATAGATATCACGCTCGAAATACGTAACAATAGCCATCCGAATTATATCGGCCGAGGAAATTCCAAGGCGTTGCGATTCCCCTTTTACTTTACTTATAATTTCGTCTGCTAATTTCACTTGAAAAAGTTTATTTCCCATAATCTTACCTTACGCCATACGTTCAACGTTAATCTTAATGGATATAACATATTTAAACCTTTCGGCGTAAGGTATGCGTATGGCGCAAGAGTTATTCTCAAGAGGAGGTAAGGAGTGGATTATTTGGGCATCCTGCATAGATGAACCTAGAAATCTTAAACAGATAATGGAAAAGTGGGAGTACAAAACAGAAGCAGGGGCACTGTACAGAAGCGACTTAGTTAACTCGCTAATCAAATCGAGGGCGATAAGAGTCGTTCGGGTTGAAAATAAAGCTAATTTCTATGAAGCCGAAACTAAAATGATTAACAAAGGTTTCCTGAATAAAGTACTAGATGAAGGGGACCCGACTCAAGGAGAACACTATAGTGAGTCTATCTTTTCAAATCAAAAAGAATATCTTGAATTTATAAACAAGGATTATGTTCGTAAAACCATCTATTCTCTTGATCGATTAAAAGCATTTTATAATTCGGATCCCTGGCTCCTCAAATCTTTTCCAGAATACCTATTTTATCTACCTTTCATTACATGTACTTATTTTAAAAGTCCGAAAATAACTCGTGAAGTTGTTAAATTTATTGCACAAGAGATGTATAAAAGTTCACCAACAAAGATATACGATTATTTAGCTACTTTTGATAAACAACAAGAACAAGAGTTACTAGCTATCTTTCCATCATTTTTAATTGCAAAAGGACAAAAGGGATCCGAAGAAACATTAAAGGAGCTGCGTTCTAAATTAGCTGATTAAAGAAATACTACCATTACAATATCACGTCTAATGTTGTTGAATTTTCAATTTAGGCCAACAAAGGCGACATTTTAGGTTCTTATAAGCCCATTGTTGATGACGATGTTAATATGTGTATTTGAAAGTTCGACACGGTATAGGCTAGTATAATGTAGCGTGATTGCAAAGAGCGGGAAGCGATTCTGAAGAGGGGGTAAGGTTGTGGGGAAATGCCAGTAAATTGATCTGATATGGCCCTTTTGGACTAATTTAAATGATAAAGCAGAGTATAGGCGCCGTATTTGTCGGTATTTAACCGATTAATCCAGCTAATTCCTTAAAACCATAATCCGTTTTACCGTTCTCAGATCGAACGGAGCAACTCGCAGATGTCCTAACACAATAAACTTTTACGCTATGGGTCTTATCCATTGCGTCGATTGTACAATCATATCTCTTGTCATTACTTGACGTGGTCTCAATACAATTACATCCAAAAACAGCCCAATAATTTGACCCTGCAATTTCTCTAGCTTTCCGTAAACAAGTTGATTCGACTAGGGGTAAAGTAATGAGTTGCCAGTAGTTATCAGGTTTTGAAAATATTGGAATTGTAAAATTAATTGTCCTATTGTATTCTTCCGATAATTCGTTATACTTGGCAACCAAAATAATAATCGATACTAGAATCAGTAGTTCGAGGATTATTAGCCCATAATTCCCAAGAACAGTTGGTGTGGAAAAGCTGTTAGTTCTTTGTTCTTTTTTGGCGCGAAATATATACAACACCCACCACTACGGCCAACAAGATTAGAATGCCAATTACAGTTAACACCCCCGTTTGTTGCTCTCCCGTTTGCTTTTGTTGAGAAGCTTGTTGAGCCAATATAGCTGCCTGCTGAGCTGCAATTTCGGCTTGACCTGGCGAATAGCTCAATTGTAATCCTACTTGATTGTCCCAGCATTTATTCTCGGCATACTGAACAACGTCAAATGTTTTTTGAGTCGCACCAGAACCTGAACCCCAAGGTGGTGCGTTAACTGGAAGTGTAAAAGATTGCTGCCCGTTTTTTGGCACCGTCCCAACAACTTGATTATTTACGGAAATTTGGAGGTCGTTGAGGAGAAGATGGTTTTTAACCGTCAAAGTCGCATAGCCAATTTCTCCGTTTGCTAAGGATATTGATGGCGGGCCAATAACCACATCTCCACTTCCTTCTCGGAATTGACACGAAGCACTAACAAGACCCGTAATTAATAGCACATAAAATCCCCAACCAAATAATGAAATTCGCACAATTATCCCTCTTTTTCGGTCAAAAAACCTTAATTCCACGTAGCTTATACGTATATGGGATTTATAGCGGTTAATAAACATTACTACTAATGACCACGGAGACTATACATAGCATCGCAGAAAAGAAACTCGTTAGATGGGGAGAGGGGTTAGTTGCGTTCATTACACCCGAGGCAAAGCGGTTTGGTTGGAATGATAAAACTAGACTTAAGATATCGGCAATCAAGGATGCAGAAGGAAACGCAATTCTAATACGGGAAACAAAGGGCTAATTCGATTCAAATCTATTTTAAGGTTAAATCTAGTTGTTGAGAATATCAATCTAAGAATCCTCAAGCTCAGACCCGAAGTAATCAATTATTGGTAGAAGCACTTGCGATAAGGCTCTGGTAATTTTTTGTATATCGATATCATTTGCACCGTCAGGAGATTTATTTCTCTCTTGCAGAAGAGCCATCCCTATTATGACGAAAGAGTCCTTATACCGTTCAGCCAAGATTTCAGGGAGTACTTTACTGGTTTTACATTCTTGGAGGAAATAGGGATTGTCCATATTGATAAAGAAATCATAGCCGCCTTCCCCAGCGCTTATTACTTTTAAAGCATCCTCAATAGTCATTCCCTTATCGGCTAAGGCATCTCCCTTTAATTCAATTACATTAGGCAGGGCAAATTGTTGAGCCCGCTTATGAGTATCGTCGTTATTTTTTCCAGGCGGGGATTTACGAGTAGATCCATCCCCACCATTATAATTTATAGGCGGTGTAACGCGAACTCTAAATTCATTATTTAGAGTAGAATTTTGCAATTCTCCTTCGACTGAACAACTATATTCGTACTCATCTTTTTCTTTCGCATTTGCAGGAAGACAGATATTAAGGTGTGCTGAACCGTTCCATAAATTGAAAGAATAATCTTCTACTGGTTTGCCCTTTATCCTTAATGAAAAATTGCCTGGGTGCTCTTCCCGTTCAAAATAGTCATTTACACAATCTGTTTCAAAATCAACACGAAATCGATGATTTATAGGTGCTTCTTTTACTGAATTTTTCTTCATAAGGATATCGAAAAATGTCGGAAAGTCTTTCCCTTCGAACTTGTCAGAAATACCCGTGTCAATTAAATTAAACGGACTAGTAATTCTTTTTCCTTTGAATAATAATTGGGCTAAAAGCGGGCGTTTTGACAATAATCCGTTCAATGCTTCGGCTAGCGGCTTTGATTCGCTCAGTTTGTTCTGAATAAATTCCCTTCTTCGACGCTCCCTAAGCTCCCTTAGACCAGAATGTTCCCTTACAACTTGCTCTAATTCATCTGATATTTCGTCTAATACGTCCCCTCCACGCAAACGATCTCGACTATTAAGGAATATATCTTCTCGAGTTCGCTTTTCTAATCCAGAACAATCCATTAGAATCAATATAGAGTCTGATAGGTACTCCATTCCTACCGTTTTTTTACGGAAAAAAGAATTCGGGATATCGCCATGTGTTTTGCCATCAACGGTAAACAATATTCCTTCGTTCTTTGTAGCATATCTCGAAGACTTACCTGGTTTGAATGCACATACAAGGCCCGCCATAGTTTGGCCTGCAACTGAAATTTGAATTGAAGTTGGAAAATTTGGTTCGAGATTTTCATTTCTGTCTTCATCAAGCCTGACACTTAGCCCAGAAAGTATCGCTTCATAGGTATGGGCACGGTAGCCTTTTCTCCTTTCAAACAACTTACAAGGCAAAGCGATGTTTGGGAGCAATAAAGATAATCTGTAATTTAAGTCCAGGATGATGGGAGACTTAAATCCAGTCATTTGGTATTCATATAATTTAACCACTGTGCCATAAGGAAGGGGTTGTACAAACGCCTTAGGGTATTCCCCTGGAAGCGCAGGAACTGAATCTGCGGTAAAAGTTAGAACATTTCCTGCTGGAGCAAGATATCTAAAAATTGAACTTCGTTCATTACCTTCTGGCGAAAAACGACGAATGATTGTAAACCCCCACCTATTATCTTTTGAAAGTTCGGGCGGTTTACGACTAAGTATGAATTGTAAATTTTGTTTACCACAAAATTGAAATGCGCCCGTTCTCCCCATATTGAATTTTCCTTGAACAAATTGTATTTTCTGTTTGTTCCCTTTACGGAGAGACATTAACGTATCAGGAAATTTATCTGGATTTTGGCCTTCACCAAAGTCGATTATTGAAAAATTAGGATTTGATTTTTCGCCAGTAGCAACAACACATATATTTTCCGCTAATTTTGATCGCGCAGTTGAATTCAGGGTTGTTAATGCTCCTTTTGACACATGGAAAAAGGTTTCAACTGCATCGGTGATGGATGACGGTGCATCTTCAGATTCGGGATCGATCTTTGAACGAAGACACTCGCGAATTAGAAGGGCATCAACAGAATTCACTATATTTTCGACTAGTGCGGCTTCAGGCAATGATTGTTGATTTCCACATGTCTGAAAATTGTTTGGGTCATCGCCATAGTCTCTCCACACCTTACGATCATCCCAAAAACCTACTTTGGTTAAAATCTTAATAACATCTTCCTCAGATTCAGCACGCAATAAGCTCACAGCAAGATCTTTTTCATTCATACGAACACCTAAAGCGAGAAACTGTCATCACGAGGTTTATTGAAAAGGTGTTTGACTCGCTTGGTTTCCTTTTCAATGGCAGTAAAAATTTTAGTTATGTCGTCTTCCGAATAATCATACAAATTTTTATTAGCACAATTACCCAAAACTCGCAGGTAGCGCAATATTTTTTTTGTTCGATTTTCCGCTATTCTTTTGAACCTGTCCTTTCTATTTTCATTTTTCATAAATGGTTTCATATTTTATCCCCAATTATAATACAGCAAACAAGTATTTAAATATATCTATTGAAATATACTATATCTATTGACAATAGATTGTCTGAATGTCGGTTAAATACAGTAATTCAAATCGATTTTTACTGCATTCAACTATCAGGTAAGCATATTACGAGATAAAGAACTTATGGAAGCAAGCTCAAAATTACCGAATTGAACTAGAGTTAATCTCAAATTTTAATTTGAAACAATCATCGTTTTGACCATTAAGGAAAATTATATTTTGACCGTCTTCCCGTTTGGAGCACTCCGATTTTTTACCAACTAAGTTCGTTTGAACATTCCTTCAATTCCTAGCAATAATCACTTTGCTTGCCCGCCAATGAATCCCCGCCGGGAAGTAATTTTGCAATTTGCATATCGGCATTTGGGAGCAAATCAAGCCAGCAAAGGGCGTAGGGAGCCAATTGGCCGGGATGGGAATTTAGCCACTGGGAATTTTTCGACGCTTCATTCATTTTCCGCAAATCATATACGCCCCAATCCATGCCAACGTTTCCATTCATCCCAATTTTTGTTGCAATAAGTTCTCCTGCCTTGACATCAACTGGTTCAATTTCAGTTGTCCTTGAATCGCCCTCGATTGCAGGCCTGAACTTTTCAGCAGCTTTTGCAAATTTGGGCGAGAGTTCCAATAAATGGTCAAACCTATGCATGATTCCGCAAGGGTTGATTATGTCAAGCAGGTATTGGATCTGGCCATTTTCCAAATACCTAGAGCCCCTGACCAAAGAGCCATCCAATGGCGCATAAACATTGATGTAATTATTGGAATTATCAAACCGCGCCCCTCCGTGAGGCTTGTAATTGCCACCCCTTATCTGGCCGGGATAGAGAATCGAAGTTGCCAGCCTTAAATCCATGGGAGCTTGTGAAACGATTTTTTGCGGGCAAGCTGGAGGGGAAATGTTTGGCTTCCATTCAGTAGTATATTGCCAAATTACTGCTTCAGGTTTTTCAGTTGAAGGGTTATTTGGAATAGTTGCCTGAATTGAAGTAATAGGGCTTGCAGCAATTCCTATTTCCCTGCATTTTTTGCAAAAATCACCTCCTTTATCGTTTGGGACTTCATTGCAATCCTGCGGAAGTGTGAATTTTTTGCAATCGATTGCAAGTTCCTCAATTGATTGGCCAATTTGGGGGGATTGGGAAATAACCGGCACAGCTAAATTTGGGATGGCATGCACAAAAGATGGGATTGGTTCATTGGATTTTCCAATATTTTGGGGATTTGATTGGGTGCAGCCAAGCAAAAGCAGGCAAATGATTAAGAACAGGATTTTTTGCATGAAATAATATATCGCAGGTGTTTATAATCGCAATAACTGGTATTTTGAGGCGCATTAAATTTCATTTTGAATTGTGTTTGTAGCGCTTCTTAGTTTCAAATTCCATTAAACTGGAAGGCGCATATTGGGATGGATTGGGCAATTGGGTATGGCCTTAATTTTCCAACCAAATTCAAGGACGCCCCCATGCAACACGTGTGATTTGGAATTTTAAAAAATAGGTTTTTTTGCAAACTGTTTAATACCATTAGCACGAAATAAATCCAATGTTCAAAATACTCTTCCTTGTTGGGATGATTGCCCTAGTAGGATTCATCGGGAGATGGGCGTATGAAAGGAGCCGGATCCCCGAAGCCATCATTCTAATTGCAATAGGGCTTGCACTTGGCCCCTTGGGGCTGATTTCGAACTTCATTATTTTCGATATAGACATAGCAAGCTTTAGGAACATAGCCCCAATTGTCAGTGCAGTAGCAATAATTTCATTGGTATTTGATGCGGGCCTTAGGCTAAAACTTGAAGATATATTCAAAACGGTCAAATTTTCAACGGTTTATGCAATTGCAAACCTATTTGCGTGCATAATACTCCTAACCGGAATCCTCCACTACGGATTTGGCTGGCCGCTTTTCTCTTCGCTCCTGCTGGGCGCAATACTTGGCGGGCCTTCATTGGACGCGCTGTATTCAATTCTCCCATACATCAGGTCAAGCAACAATGCCCGGAACATCCTATATTTTGAAGGAACACTCTCGACGGTTTTGATTTGCACATTGGCAATTACAACAATGAGGTATTCGGCCACCAGCTCATCACTCCTCGAATTGCTTCAAGCACCGATAAGATCCTATTCCGTTTCATTAGTATTGGGATTTATTGGGGGAATTGCAATTCTTTGGGCGCTATACAAGTTCAAAATCAGGAAATTCGGCTACCTCCTAACCCTATCCGCGCTTTTTGTGCTATACTACGTTGATTTTGAATTGCTTAGGGGGATTGGGGTGTTATCAATTGCAACAATTGGGCTTGTTATTGGCAATTCAAATGGGATTTTCAGATTCCTTAAAATTTCGGATAAATTCGACCTTGAGGAGAGGCCAAAGGGGTTTGAGGATGAAATAAGCCTCATCATCAACACGTTCTTTTTTGTTTACCTTGGGATGATCGTTGCGCCCTCGAATTTATGGAACCCTGAAAATTTGAAGGTTGCATTTGCACTGATGGGCGGGATTTTGCTTGCACGGCTTGCAATCATCCAAATAGCAAAATGGAAGGGGCACTCCCAGCACAATGAAAATACCTTGCTTTTAGTGATGGTTCCGCGCGACCTTCTTTCCGTGACACTTGCAATGTTTGCATTAAGCTTCCCGCTTGGGCTTCCATTCGATGTTGAAATCATACTTATAATCATTGTGATCTCAGCTGCCATAACCGCTCTTGGGACAATTTATTATGAAAGGAAATTCAAGGATACTTTCCTATTCAGGAAGGAACTGGCATTGAAGGATGGCAGGAAAGTGGTTTTGCACACCGTCACAAGGGATGATTTCCCAAAACTTAGGCAATTCCTAAATGAGCTTGTACGCGAAGGCGCCCTGATTGCCTTTGATAGGTATGTCAACCCAATTGAGGAAAAGGAAATGGGCAAGGAGAGTTTGGAGAAGATCAACAAGGGGGATGCAATCATGTGGGTTTGCGAACATGGGAACAGGGTTGTTGCCAGGGCAGTTGCTTCGAGGATGGAGAGGCGTGAAAAGGACAATGTGAGCCTTAGCCTATATATTTCAAAGGATTTCAGGGGCGTTGGGCTTGGCACCACCCTTCTTAGGATGCTTATTTTGGAGGCCCAAAAATCCTTCAGGCCGCATAACCTATACCTTGAAGTGTTTTCAAACAATGAAAAGGCAATCAAAATCTACAAGAAGGAGGGGTTTGTTAAAATCGGCGTGCTTCCGGGCTGGAATAAATACGGCAACAATTACCTGGATGAGATTTACATGGTATATAGGCCAAAAATGGGGAAAACAAACAAAACCGATTGAAAGCATAAATTGGACTTTTGCTGCTGGTTCAGCATGAAATACGGCCCCGTATTCATTTAACCAAAAAAACCTATTTTTTCCCCTCATTCATTTTCATCCGGATCCTAATCAGTTTTTTAATCAGCGGAATTGGGAGCTTTTTACTAAGCGGGAACCGAATTGTTGCTTTTGCGGTAACATATTCCTTTAATTCGTCCTTGTGCATTTCAATTACCGGTGGCGTTAGGTATAGGCCGATATGGTTTTTCCAGTGGCGAAAATATGCAAGCCTTCCCATATAGCCGTAGTAGGGCATTCCATAGCTGATTTTTTCAAGCGCCTTCGGAGCTGTTTGCCTAATTGCAGCCCGAAGCTCTTTTAGCTTTCCTTGAACTTCCAGAGGTGCGCTTTTGATGTAGGCATCAACGGTTGAAAGTTTTTTCATTGAAAAAATAGGATTGAAGAACTTAAATAGATTTGGAATGATTTCAGGAACTTTATTTGAATTTCCTTTAATGCCCAATCAAAGTTGACTGAGGCAAATTGTATTTTAGCCTTTTTTCAGGTTGGGAAAAGGGATTATCCTTGCAGTGATCCAAACTCCAATGCCAATTCTTCTGTTGTATAAACCTTAACCCGCCTTTGCGCCTTAAGGGCCTTGTCGTTAGACCATATTGCAGAATTTGTTTTCAAAGCAAGGGCAATGTAATATTGGTCCTTTTCGTCGGCAATTAGGCTTTCAGCCGCGGGAAGATAGGGTTTTAGCATCGAATCCTCAACAAATCCAATACGATCCGTAAGCTTTGAAACAAGCTGGTCAAATTCTTCTTCAAAGAATTCGTATCTGCCGATAAGATGCGGCCTATATTTTGAAAACTCCAAAAGCAAATAGTTGGGCGAAATCAATTCCAAATCGGAATTGAACCATACCTTGCGGGTAAGGCCGAACTTCAATATGGCTGAAAAAAGGATATTCGCATCAACGACCAATCTCATTTTTTAGCGCCCTGACATGCTTTCGTATATCTTCGTTGACTTTTTCAGTAAGGAAATCCACGTCTTCTTGAGTAAGATTGCTTCCTTGGGCGAGTTTTTCAGCTTCTTCAAAATCACTTAGCTCGCTTTCAATAATTGTCCGAATTGCGCGCGACCATCTGATGTCCTTATGCCTGCTCATCCGCTTTTTCAGGTCATCCGGTATGTATAAAGTCACATTTGCCATAATTTACCACATGTAAGCATATGTGGGATCACGTATATAAGTATTTGTATCAGATGAAGGCCAAAGTAAAGGTAAGTTCAAGATTCAACAAATTGCATTTGGAATACTAAAATATTGCTTAATGTGCAGTTTCAGGTCAATGCCTTTTTTTAATAGCTTTTAGGAAAAGCCTTGAATCCCGGATAATTTCGGATGTGATTGCATCAAATACCAGTTCATCATCAACAGATCCATATTCGTGTGCAATCAGATTGCGCATTCCCTTTGCTTCCTTTAGTTTTTGTGAAAGATTGGCATCAATATGGCCGGATTTTTCCAAAATAGAAAAGGCTTCCTTGTCATCTTCTGGAAGGCTTAAACCGGCATCTTTGATAACAAGGTAGGCAAGATCGGTTAGGGATTCCGTAATTTTCTCAAAATACCTCTCGCAGGCAGCTTTTGCCATCAGGTCTTTTTCATAGGAGGAATAGCTTTTCGGCATGATTGTTTCCAATTCCTTAAGGTAGGTTTCGATTTCCAAAATCTTATCAGTTATTCTTGCGCTCATACAAAATCCGCCCCTTCGAATCTATTTCCCTCTTTACTTTTTTTGGAAGGAAGTTATATACCTGTATATCGATCCGTTTTCCGGTTTTAGAGAGCGCCTCCCTTCGGAACTGCGTTGCCTGCTTCAAATCCAAATCTTCTAGTTCAACGGATATGTCGATATCGGATGATAGGGATAACGTATTTTCAACTGCGGATCCAAACAAGGTTATCCGAAGTATATTTGCACGGTACTTGGATTCGAGGATGGTTTGCCTAGTTTCTTCGACAATTCTTCTGATTTCGGATCCTTTCTTAAGTTCATCCCTGCCGGAAAAGGATGAAAGGGCGCTAATTGCCTCGAATTTCTTCCTGATATCGCGGGAGAGCCTGTTCTTTTCGGATTGGTTTAGCGATACGCCAAGGATCTGCTTTTCAATTATAGCAAGCTCGCGCTTCCCAAACAGCCTTCGAACTTCGGGGTTTTTTAGCACTTCAATTAATCCCATAAAATAACCTAAATAATGGTTATTATAACCTTGATTGTGGTTATTTATTAAGTTTTCTGTTGCAATTGAAGTGCTAACTTTCAAGCATCAGATCATCCGGATGAATTCAATGCGCAATTTCAATCTTATGCTTTGCCTCCTGCGGCTCGACTTTTTCTGGCTTTGGCTCCTTGCGATCCATCAGGGCATTTTCTGCCTTGAGATCAATTACAACATCGGCTGTGTTCTTGAGGGCTGAGGAAAAGTCCGGCTCTGTACCTACAACAATTGTGTCTTTTCCGTGCTCTTTGGCTTTTGTTAAAACCGGTTTAAAATCGGAGTCTCTGGAAACAATTGCAATCGTATCAATGAAGGGAGAGAACATGTATTCGGCGGCATCAAGAGCTAGGGCAACATCCACATCGGATGGGATGATTACAACTTCATACCCCTGATTTGTTACCGCTTCAATTAGCTTATCGGATGCGAATTGATCGAGGAATACTTTAGCAACCTTTATTTTTCCGTATTTTTGGAGTTTTTTCTTGATCTTGTCCAAATCAATCCCAAGCTCCTTCCTGATCATGTTTGGGCCATCAACCAAAACAGCAATATTCTTCTCCTTTGAGCTCTTGATTAGCCCGCGCATTTGTTCCAAAACATTAGTCATCAAAACCACCCTATCGAAAACATCGAAATTATGAAAACCATCCAAAATATGGAATTCATCAAAAATATGGAAATTATGATAAAAGAATTGCCGCCGAGGTATAAAAAATGGTTGGAAATGCTAAATATTTGCAAATTTTGGGAAAATATGGCACGGACTTGAAAAGTTAGGCAAAATTTACTGCCCAACTCCCATCAAAGCGGTTGCAACCGAAAGTGCGTTATAGGCAACATGCGCAAAAATTGCCGGAAAAAGGTTTTTCTTTTTTTCAACATAAATCCCAAGGAAAGCGCCGAGTAACAGAGCGCCAAGAATTTCTGAAATTGAGCCATAGAACATGTGGGAAAATCCAAAAATTGCGGTGGAAGCAATCAAGCCGAATCTTTTTTGCAAAAACCCCCGAAAGAAAATTTCTTCAGTAATTGGGGAGATGAAAATCGCAATGAATAGAACGGAAGGTGGAAGGGTTTGAATTATGGTTGCAACTTTTTGCAGATCATAAAATCCAAACAGCATTAGAACGAAAGCGAGAACGAAAGTAATTGCAATTAAGGTTATGAATAATACAATTGAATCCGAAATTGTCCGGAATAGGTTTTTTAGAGGGAAAAACGCTGATTTTTTGAGGCTCAAGTAGGCTAGGGATTTGTTTAAATTAAGCTTTTTTTTGTATTTTAAGAACAAAAAAGGGATAAAAAAGAAAAAGAGGGAAATCGCAATTGCGTTCAAAATGCGATTCTCAACTGCCATGGCGATTTGCACCTAAATAGGCAAATGGTCATGAACTCCGTTTGCCCACAATCCTATTTTGCCAATTTTTTGATCTATTCAGCAAGGACAATCTTGACGCTTGTTGGCTTCCTTGTGATGTTTCCAGCACGGATTCCAACTGCGAATTCAACCTTCTTTTGATCGCACATGTCAAGTAATCGCTGTGTGATGATTCCATCAAGAACTACGCAATAGACTCCTTCCGTTTCGGAGAGCACTTTCATGATCTCGCGAATTGGGGCTTCGGCAATCACATTTGCATCGGCATTGAAGAACTTTGCCTTGAGGGATCCTTCCAACAGCTTAAGTTCAGCCTTGAACTGCTCAGCTTTTGCCAAATCCTCACCGGACAAAACATCTTGCTGAATTTGAGCCGGTGCCGGAATTGCTGCTTGAGGCTCGGAAACCGGATTTTGCGGAGCGTACTGCGTTGAATCAACCGGCTTTGCAGTTGATCCATTTGTTGAAGAAGGCACTTTTTGGTACCATCCTTCCTCGCGCTTCTTGTCAAATCTTTTTCGGGAATCATACCTTTGCTCTCGATCATTGATTTGCTCTTTTAGTTCGGATTCGGCCTGCTCGGTTGGAACTTTCCTTCGAAGTGCCATTATGATTTCCTTGCGGGTTAGTTCTTCAACTTCCTTTCCAGCAGGAGCCCTTGCAACTCCATCAATGGATCCGGCGTGCAGCATTTCCCGAAGGATAATGTCCCCACCCCTATCCCCATCCAAAAACAAAGTCGCATCCTTTTGCTTTGAGAGCTCAATTATGGTCTTTCCAACATTTGCTCCTCCAATTGCAACGGCGTTTTTAATGCCGTTCCTAAGAAGGTTTACAACATCAGCCCTTCCTTCAACGATGATTATGGCTTCGGCTTTTTCAACTTCCGGCCCGCATGGGAGCTTATCTTCCCCGATGGTTCCAACTTCTGCAATCTTAACTTCTGCACGAACCATTTCGGCAAGTTCCTTGCTTTCTGGAATCTCATCAACAATCACGTTTTTCAGAAGTGCTTTTGCCCGATCAAGCAGCATTTTTCTTTTAAGATTTCTTGTATCCTCGATTTTTTCAGTGTTAATTCTTGCCTCGCACGGCCCAACCCTATCAACGATTTCCAAACTGGCGGCTAGAATTGAGGTTTCAACCATATCCAAACTGGATGGAATTAGGATGTTTCCAAAGCTCTTTCCTCCGCGCATTGTTACATTTACTTCAATTCTACCAATTCTTCCATTCTTTTGAAGCTCCCTTAAATCAAGCTCATCTCCAAGCAACCCTTCGGTTTGCCCAAAAATTGCCCCAACAATGTCAGGCTTTTCAACAATTCCATCGATTTCAAAATTTGCCTTAACTAGATACTTTACCGTGTCTATGTAAGTTTTTCCCATATTTTTCACCTATTTTTTAATTTTCCTTTTTTTGGCAACTAAGCGAATTTTTTCACTTGAGCCCACTTTTCCAATTTATGGAAATCTCTTACGGAAAATAAGTAATGCAGAATTAGTTCCTTTAGGCCCTATGCATTGTTGACTCCGCTTTCATATTTGAGTCAGGGAGCCATCCATGCATATGAGCTTCCCTATTCACGAAAAAATGAATTATGAATTTTTGAACTAATCCTACTTTAAATGCCCTTCTACCTTTTCCGCAATAATGTCATATAAACTTGGAGAAATTTTTACGATATCCTTTTCCGATAGTATCCCAACAACCTTGCCTTCCTTGAATACCACCAGCCTTCGAAGATCCTCATTTCCCATAAGCCTTGCAGCCTCTGTTAGATCTTCGGATGGGTCAATGCCAATTAATGGCTTGCTGACCATTCCCTTAATTGACGTATTTAGCCTTAAACCTTTTGCAAGCGCTTTTTCGACCAGGTCCCTATCCGTCAAGATGCCATAAATGTGCTTACTCTTATCTGTCACAAGCACAGATCCAACATCCTTGGATTTCATGATCTTTGCTGCCTGCTGTATCGTTGAATTCTCGGTTATGGAAACTAACCGGGTCTTCATTATATCTCCAACTTTTATGCCTGTTTCCATAAGGAGTATTTGGTTATTGTCATTTAAATATCTTGCTTTGGTTTTATGTACTACAACTGCTAGAGGTGTTGAGAATGGCTAAAGAAGAGAAAAGGGAGGAAAATCCAAACAAGCTTCCAAATTTATCGCATGAGGAATTAGTTCAAAGGATCAACACAATGGAGAAGAGATATATGAAAAGGCCGGAGTTATTGGCTGCATTCAAAAGTATTAGAAAAATGACCATTGATGGAAACCACAGTCTTGAAGAATTGACAAATGCGTTAAAAAAACGCACAAACGAACTAAATAATGAAACAGCTAAATTAATCAATAGGGAAACGGGAACAGATCCTCTGTTGCCCCAACATGTTGCCCACGAGCACATAAAAACCGTTTTCAACGATATGTTCATCGCCTCTGCACTAAAAAGCAAACAATCGAAGGCATTGCCAGCACTTAACCAAATTAGGAGGAACCTGAAAAAGGGCACTATCAGATCTGGCAGGAGAAAATAAAGCTTAAATTTAACGCAATCCAACAGGTATTTATACAACTTGCACCTCAAATATTTGCTAATTCTAAAGTTTTGAAAGGGATGCAATTCCGTTTTTTCTAGCATCCGGCATAAAAGTTAAGAAAATACAGTTTCCAGTACATGATAATTTCCGGCAAATCGTGAAAAATATGATCATCGTTCTCAATTTCGGCTCGCAATTCGCCCACCTTATTGCAAGAAGGGTTAGGGAACTTGGGAGGTATTCGCAAATTGTGCCCTTTGGCATGTCCGCATCCGAAATCAAGAAATTAAACCCTAGGGGGATCATACTTTCAGGAGGGCCTGGTTCTGTTTATGAAAAAGATGCCCAGCTTCCTGATCCGGAGATTTTCAAGCTTGGAATTCCGGTTCTTGGGATTTGCTGGGGCCAGCAGGTAATGGGCCATTTGCTTGGAGGAAAAGTTGAGCCTGGAAAAGTACGGGAATATGGGAAGGAAATCATACAAGTTGTCGATGCAAGCGGAATATTTGAAGGGCTTGATGAAAAGGAGCAGGTTTGGTTTTCACATGGCGATGCCGTAACAAAACTCCCGCCCGGCTTTCATGTGACTGCAAGCACGCCAAATTGCAAAAACGCTGCAATGGCAGATGAAAAGCGCAAATTTTATTGCATACAGTTCCACACGGAAGTTGGGCATACACTAAAAGGAATGCATATTCTCGAAAATTTTGTCAACAAAATCTGCAGGTCCGAAAAGGATTGGAGCATGAAGGATCTAAAGCCCGCATTGATAGCTGAAATGAGAGCCGCTACTGCAAATGGGAAGGGGGTTTTGATGGCGGTTAGCGGAGGGGTTGACTCGATGGTAACTGCGGTCATCATGCACAAGGCCAACCCGGACAATCTTTACCTTGTTTATGTTGATAACGGGCTTATGCGCAATGGAGAAACCGAGGAGATCAACAAATTATTCCAGAAGATGGGCTTTAAGCATTTTGAAATAATTGATGCAAAGGCGGATTTCTTGGATAAATTAAAAGGAGTTAATGATCCGGAGGAAAAAAGGAGAATAATAGGGCATACTTTCATTGAAGTGTTTGAAAAGAAAGCCCTTTCGCTTAAGAAAAAATCGGACATCCAGTTTTTGGCGCAGGGAACGATATATCCCGATAGGATAGAAAGCGCGCAACCATCAAAAGCAGCTTCAAAAATCAAATCTCACCACAATGTGACGCTTCCGGAAAAGATGCACCTAAAAATCATCGAACCTCTAAAGGAGCTTTACAAGGATGAGGTAAGAGAACTTGGGGAAGAGCTTGGAATCCCAAAGGAGAGGGTTTGGAGGCACCCATTCCCAGGGCCTGGGCTTGCAATTAGAATCCTTGGGGAGGTTACGGAAGATAGGCTGCGCGTCCTTAGGGAAGCTGATGAAATATTCATAACAGAGCTCAAAAAAGAAGGCCAGTACGATAAGATTTGGCAGGCATTTGCAGCTCTTCTTCCGGTAAAAGCGGTTGGAGTCATGGGAGATTCGAGAACTTACGAAAACATCATTTCGCTTCGGGCGGTTACAAGCAAGGATGCGATGACTGCTGATTGGGCAAAAATACCATACGATACGCTTGAGAGGATCAGCACAAAAATAATCAACAATGTCCGGGGCGCAAACCGTGTGCTTTATGATATTTCGCAAAAGCCTCCGGCAACAATTGAGTATGAATGACATCTCTAGGGGCATATCCCCAACACCAAGGGGAACGAATTCCCCTACCGTGTTGCCCTACCCCTTTAATTCCGCCGCCCCTACCCCCTTAATTAGATTTGAAAATATTGCGCTTACTTCTTGTTCTTGGTTTTGAAGCTGATCACATCCCCAATTGTAACCGAATTTTTCCCTGAACTTTTGGCAAGTGCTTCAAGGTCTTTTTTTAGCGAATCAACCGATTGCGAGG
Source organism: Microcaldota archaeon (assembly GCA_016212475.1). Classification (GTDB taxonomy): domain Archaea; phylum Micrarchaeota; class Micrarchaeia; order Norongarragalinales; family SBBD01; genus JACRGC01. The sequence continues at coordinate 26,556 of JACRGC010000006.1, forward strand.
CTTCCTTGATGATGGTTATTTTGAGGAACCGCTGTATTTTTTGCGCTGTTTTTACATCCGGCTTTAGGGATTCGGATTCGATTCTTTCAAGCACATTTTCCATGATGAACAGTTTGCCTGCCAAATCCTTCCTTGTTAAATCAAGCGCATCCCTAGCATCCTTTATTTTGCTTCCAAATCCATCGACTAGTTCATGTTCGTGGATGCGCTCTGGCTGGATTTGGGTTTTGATGTTCGATGTGCTGGAATAATTTTGGGAAGCTTTTTTGAGGGGGGTTCCAAACCGCAAATCACGAGGGCACAGGTAAACCTTAGCTCCCTCAACTAGCGCCTCATCAAATGCTTCCTTTCCGCAAACATGGCAATATTCCATCACAATCACCAAAATAGGAGCACTCAAAAAATTAAAAAGCATCCCTTGTGAGAATAATTAGAGAAGATGATTGAATAATAGGGGATTTATGTGGGAGTTTCAATTGGGGACATCATTGAGAACAAGAAATTGACCTTTGATGAAGTTTCGGGAAAAATTGCAATAGATGCCTACAATACGCTCTACCAGTTCCTATCAATCATAAGGCAGCAGGATGGAACTCCGCTAATGGATTCGCAAGGAAGAATCACATCACATCTTTCAGGACTATTTTACCGAACTTGCAATCTGCTTGAAAAAGGGGTTCAGCCGATTTTTGTTTTTGATGGGAAGCCTTCGGATTTGAAAAAAAGGACTCTTGATGAGAGGCGCGAAAAAAAGCAGATGGCAGCTGAAGAGTACGAACGCGCAAAGGAAATGGGAAAAACCGATGAGCTAAAGCTTTACGCCCAGCAAACTTCAAAACTTACAAAGGATATGGCAAAGGAAGCTATGGATTTGCTAACACTTATGGGAGTTCCGGTAGTCCAGGCAAAATCCGAAGGGGAGGCGCAATGCTCTTGGATGTGCAAAAACAATCTTGTCGATGCAACCGGCTCGCAGGATTTTGATGCGCTATTGTTTGGGACGCCAATACTTGTCAAGAATTTGACGATTGCTGGAAGAAGGAAGCTTCCAAGGAAAAATATTTTCATAGAAGTTGTGCCTGAGCGAATCAATTTGGAGGAGAATTTGGTCCGGCTTGAGATTTCCCAGCAAAAACTTATTTGGATTGGGATTTTGGCAGGTACGGATTTTAACCCGGGCATCCATGGAATTGGCTCTAAAAAAGCACTTAAACTTGTAAGGGAGCATGATTCGATGGAATCGATTTTAAAGGCAATTGGGAAGGAAATTGATTTTGAGCCGGTTGAAAATCTTTTCATGAATCCAGAAGTTGAGGAAGTGAAAAAAGAGGATATTGAATTCAAAACTCCCGATAAGGATAAGATAATCGAATACATGCTTAGCCGAAATTTTTCAATTGAAAGGCTGCAATCCTCGCTTGCAAGGGCGTACAAGGAGCCTTTTGGCTCAAGGCAATCCTCGCTTGAGAAATGGTTTTAGCGGCTTGGAATTTGATTTTATGCGCTTTGGAAAATGTTTTTGGGATCGAAAAAAAAATTTTAAAAATATTTTGATTTTTGAAATCGCAAGAATTGCGATTTTATTTCATGGACAATTGTCGAAGGTTTGGAAAAAAGCAACGGCTATATAAACATTTTGCCGCTAATTTGTTTTTGTATTTTTTTTCGAGTGCAGATCCGTTGTTTAAAAAAAACCAAGTGATATCCATATGGAGGCTAAACAGGTTCAGATCCGAAAAAAGAAGGAATTGACCGTGCTTGAGGATTCTCCGGACGAAATTTGGGACGAAGAATCAATTGAGGAGGAGGAGGATTGATTTTTAGGCATTTGCTTTTGGGTAGGGATTGAATTGACCCCTTCAAAGCATTGCCTAATAAATTATGAAATTCTGGCACATCGCCTTGACCTCTTCACGCACTTTTTTCTTTATTTGCGCATCATTTTTGTTTTTTAGCACCTTATCCACCCAGTTTGCAATCTGCTTCATTTCAGATTCCTTCATTCCCCTGCTTGTAATGGCGGGAGTTCCAAGCCGAATGCCGGATGGATCCAAAGGCTGCCTTGTATCATACGGAATCATGTTCTTGTTGCAATAGATTCCGGATTCATCAAGGGCAATTTCAGCTTCTTTTCCGGTGATTCCCATTTTCCAAACATCAACCAGCATCAAGTGGTTGTCGGTACCGTTTGAAACCAGTTTGTAGCCAAGGCCCATTAATTCTTCCGCCATTGCTTTTGCATTTTTTATAATTTGGCGAGCGTAAATTTTGAACTCGGGCTGGAGCGCTTCTTTGAAGGCAACTGCTTTTGCTGCGTTCACATGATCATGCGGCCCTCCTTGAAGGCCGGGAAATACCGCCTTATCTATTTGCTTTGCAAATTTTTCCTTGCACATGATCATTGCGCCCCTTGGGCCCCTAAGCGTTTTATGCGTGGTGGTTGAAACAACATCAAATAACGGAACAGGATTTTCATGAACCCCAGCTGCGCAAAGGCCTGCGATGTGGGCAATGTCTGCAAATGTGAATGCGCCCACCTCATCGGCAATTTCCTTGAATGCCTTGAAATCCAAGGCCCTTGGGTACGCTGAAAAACCAGCCAGAAGCATTTTGGGCTTTTCTTGAAGGGCGAGTTTTCGAACTTCATCGTAATCAATCAATTCGGTTTCCTTGTCCACGCCATATGGGATTATTTTATAGAACCTTCCGGAAAAATTAAGAGGATGGCCATGAGTTAGGTGCCCACCCATTGAAAGGTTCATCCCAAGCACCTTGTCCCCAAGTTCAAGGAGGGCGTAATAAACGGCAAAATTTGCCGGCGAACCCGAATATGGCTGGACATTTACATGCTCGGCTGAAAATAACTGCTTTGCCCTTGCAACTGCAATATCTTCCATTGTGTCAACGAATTCATTTCCGCCATAGTAGCGCTTGTGGGGGACGCCTTCGGAGTATTTGTTTGTAAAAACGGATCCGACAGCTTCCATAACGGCTTTTGAGACGTAATTTTCAGAAGGAATTAGTTCAAGCCCGTCCATTTGGCGCTTTTTTTCGTTTTCAATTGTTTGAGCAATTTCCGGATCAAATTTTTCAATGTACATGCTAATCCCCCTTTTTTGAACAACAAACCCCCCAGTTGAATTCTTCCCAAACCTTTTTTATAACAGCAAGAAAGTCATCCAAAAAAAATTATTAAACGCATGGGTTGAAGAAAAGGATTGGAATTTGCAAGGTATGGATTTTAGGAGTTTGCAAGTTCGGCAATTAACCTATAACCTTCAAGGCAAAAGCGCAGGCACTTCCGTAAATGAATGCACCAAATCAAACTGGACGGATAGGAAGATGAAATAAATAAGCACTAGAACGATCCCCTCCATCCTTGAAAGCTCCTTTTTCCTGTAGGCAAAGAAGAATACCATTACGAAGGCAAAGACCATGAAGGAATAGGCAACTAGGAAGTTTGAGAAGGTAAAGACGATGTTGCCGGCAATAATTGCTGCAATTCCCAAAACAAAGGTAAGCTCCGTAACAAAGCTTCCTATAAGATCCCCCCAAATCACTTCCTCCTCCCTTGCCCGAAGGGCGGATAGGTCAACGCCAAATTCGGGAATTGCAATCCCAAGGGATAGTATTGTAAAGCCCATAAGGATTGGGTGGATGTTGTAATTTGCAATTATGTTGATTGCCGAATCCACGATGTAATTGGAGGCGATGTAGGCAATTGCCATAAGGAGAACCATCTGCAAAAGGGCGCTTGAAACTTTTTTCACCTTAAGCCCATGCATGAAAACCGCGTGCGTTTCCTCCTCTTCTTTTTTGATTACGGATTCCTGCTCGCGGACATTGAATATGTACATGAAATACACAATTAGAAGAATTAGTCCTTCGGTTGATGTGAGCTTCCCATCAAGCATCAAAAAGAAGGGTATTGCAAGAACGAAGAACAAATAGCCGAAATTGTCAATTATTGCGTTTTCCTTGACGCGGAAATCTCCCTTGATTATGGTGACAAGCCCTAGCACCAAACAAATGACAATAATGTTTGCGCCAATTATTGTTGAAATTACAAGATCGGCTTGGCCGGCAGCTGCAGCCTGCGAAGTTACGAATAGGTCTGGAAGCGAAGTTCCAAGCCCTAGCACAACAAAGCTTAATAGGAATTTTGGCATCTTAAGCTTTGATGAAATCCCGGTAAGTAAGGAAACGACTCTGCTGCTTGAAAAACCCAAAACTAGAAGGGCAACCAAAAGTATTGTAACGCTAGAAGTAAAACCCATACTGCACTCGGAAATAGAAGCACTTTGCGGTTTAAAACCGTATTTGTTGCAAGCGCAGGTTACCTTTAAATAACTTGGTCGTTTAATTAAAACATCTCAATTGCTTATTTTTGGTGAAACTTATGGGAATATTCGACTTATTTGGAAAGAAGGATAGCACGCAGGCTCAATACATGCTTAAATCCGAGTTCCATCCATTCAAAATGAATGCGCACCATGCGGATTCTGTTGATTTGGAGATCCAGATTACAAATAATCTGGACAAGGAGCTTTTGACATCGGTTGTTATACAAGTTCCTAAGCCCTTGGGTCTAGATAAGAGCGGATTCATGCAACAGAGGGAAATTAGGCTTGGGCCAGTTGGAGCGCATGAAACCAAGGATATCAAGGTGCAGATTTACTCCGGACAGCGCGTGCCAAAGGGGAACTACCCAGTCACCATCTTCACAATTTCGCACTATAGGGATTACAGCTATGTGCTAAATGAAATGAGGAAGAAGGTCGAGCTTAGGGTTGTTTAGAAATTCTGATTTTTTTCAGCTGGAAACTGATTGATTATTTTAAGTTCCTTTTTCTCCTTACAGCAAGGTAAGTTTCCAGTTTCTTTACCCTGTTCTGATCCAGTGCATCATTTTTTGCGTAAATAGCCTTGCCGCCTTTTGAATCGAATTTTTTTTCCAACTCCCACAATAGGAATTGTTTTTTGGTGATGTTTTCCATGCCTTTTGGGATTCTTGTTGGATGAAGAGGATCCCACCTATGTTTTTCACTTAGCCATTTATTCATCGATTTTTCAGACATTTTCTGGTAATCGCCAGTTAAGCCGTGGTGAGGGTTATCACTTAGTGCATCAACGGCAATATGCAAAAGGTGCTCGTTTGTCACAAACTCATTATGAAATAGGTCCTGGCGCAAATATTGCAACGCTTTTCTTGCAGTTCCAAGTGAAGGGTTATAGGGATGTTCTTCCTGATGGAGCAAATCGTTAAGCTTGGCTAATAGTATTGGGTCGTGCTTAAATCCAAGCTTTGGTGCATGAAATTCGAGCCTTTGTTGAATTGCTTCCTTTGCGCTTGGGGATTTCTTTCTTTCCTCTCCATTTGCCATTTAGGAAATCACTTCCTGTATCTGTAAGAGTATGGCATGGGTTTTTCCGGCATGGATGGCTTTTCATCTTCCATTTCCGGCTCGATCCCAACGCTTCCGGTTGCGGAAACAATTATGATTTTTTCAACTGCCTTAACTGACCTGTAAAGAACTGTCTTGTCCTTGAAGACGCGCTTTGCCTCTTCTTTTGAAGCCACCTTGATTGGTTCCATTGTAAGCCTTACAACTTCGCCTTTTTGGAGATCCAAAATCACATCATAAACTTTTCCAACAAATAGCGCGGTATCCGTGTAGATATCCATTCCAATCAATTGCGAGAGCTTTACTGACATATTACCACCTGTGAAGCGTAATTTTATAGTATCCTAATCCAAAGCATATTTAAAAATCTTGCTTTCTTCATTTCGCGAATCTAAGGCATGAATTGCACACGCCCAACCCCTTCTTAAAGATTTATCGCCTAAATTCGAAAGCAGATGCGGTTGTGTTTGACACCTAAAGGGGGCTATGCCCCCTACTCGTGTCGCCTCTACCCCCTAGTTCTGGTTTAATAATTTTGTTTGTTATTTCCTTGCGATATGCGGTTGTGTTTCAGTGGTAGAATTCTGGCTTCCCAAGCCGGTGACCCGGGTTCGATAACCCCAAAGGGGAGATATCTCCCCTAATCGGGTTGCCTTTACCCCTCTTAATTTGAGTGATTTAGGCAATTTAGGTCGAAGCTCCCGGCAACCGCACTTTTTGTTTTTTTGATCGGGAATTTGGGCTTAATTCCGCCTTAGCTCCATTGGAAGGGTTTAAAAAACAGTTTAGGGATAATTAGTGAGCAAATTTACTTACTTAATTGAATAATCAAATCTGATTAGGGTGCATTAGCATTATGACCAAAACAATTGCGGCAATCGAATTGACAAGGTATGAAAAGGCAAGGCTGATTGGGGCTAGGGCGCTTCAATTGGCAATGGGAGCTCCTGTGCTTGTCAAATCCCCAAAAGGGATGTACAATGCAGTAAAGTTGGCACTTTACGAGTATGAGAAGAATGCGCTTCCACTGCAGGTTTACAGGAAGCCAATTGCAAACGGTGAATGAAACAAATGGAAATTAAAATCATTAAAGACGAAGATGAACAGCTAGAACTTATGCTCATGGATCAGGATGTTGGGTTTACGAACCTGATTGTCGATAAATTGGTTGAAAGCAAGGCGGTTACTTTTGCTGCCAGTTCATATGAGCATCCGCTGAAGCGAAACCCAATCATCAAAATCAAGGCAAAGGATCCGCACAAGGAACTCAAGAAGGCAATCACGGAAGTTAAGGATGAAATTGAGGAGTTCCAGAAGGTTTTGAAGAAGGAGCTTAAGTAAAGCTTATTTGCTAATTAAAATCTTCAAAATTCGTCTTATACATCTCTATTTTTGAGAAAGTTAAATCCTCTAGTTTAACAAAGCCTATTAAATCCGGTTTTCTAATTATTTCTGATAATTATGGCAACTGTAAACGAGATACCACTTGATCCGGCAAAACCAACAAAAAGATTCATAAATTCCATGATTGGATGGATTATACTTTTTACAATTCTAATTGTTGGCACGCTTTTATTGCAACTTGGCTCGTTCCTAATTGGAATTGCAGTTGTTTTCGTTTTGATGATTGGCTGGCAGTGGTGGTATGAAAACGCGTACTACAAAAATTACTTTTATGACATACAGCCGGAATTCCTAAACATCAAAAAAGGAGTCATAACGCCAAGGGAAGCGATTTTCCCATATGAAAAGCTTCAGGATGTATACGTAGATCAGGATATTTTCGATCGCATGTTTGGGCTTTGGGATGTTCACATTTCTACCGCAACCATGCTTTCTGGAATGGAAGCGCACATAGATGGGGTATCCGAGGAAAACTCAAAAAAACTCAGGGACATGATTCTAACAAAGATTAAGGAAGCAAAGCGCAAAACCGGTGCATCCTAAATGGCCGATGAACCAATTGTTTATTCAAAGAATGGAACGGCAATATTTTTCGATGTAATCGGAACCATTATTGGAATATTCATAGTCTGCCTATATGCTTTGGAGGGATATGGGCTCATTCCAGCGCTAATTTTTACACCAATTGGAGCCATTTACATCTACTTGCTGGATAAGAGTTATAAGTATGAACTTAGGGAGGATGGAGTTTACGTTTATCATGGAATTATTTCAAGGACACACGCTCTTTTCTTATATGAAAAAATTCAGGATGTAAACGAATCGCAATCGTTTATACATCGAATATTTGGAATCAAAAACCTAAGAATTTCAACAATGACATCAGGCTCCCAAACAGGAGGGATGCTATACGGCCTAACGGAGGATCAGGCAACAACAGTTAGGAAGGAAATTTTGGAAAAAGTATTTTCAGCAACACATTCCGGTGCAAAATCGTTTTCTACATCCAAAAATAAGTCGGGTTCGAATGAAATAAGCTCCAAAATAGGAAAATTGCAAGGGGAAATTGAACCTTCCTTGATAGTAGTTAATTTTTACTTTAAATTAATACTTTTATCAATTTTTGCAACTTTTGCGGTTAGTTTGGCTATTGGCTGGGCCGCTGTAATTATATTTATAATCTCCCTGCTCGTATTCGGATTACAGGCGGTAAAAAACTTTATTTACCATAAATATACCTATTTGCAGTATGATGATGAGAAAATATTCATAAAAACAGGATTTCTTAGCAGAATTACTACTACAATTCCATATAACAAAATTCAAGATATACAAATCTCAAGAGGACCATTTGATAGGCAAATCGGGCTAGCCAGCATCAATATACAAACGGGAGAGCAAACTAGGTACGGAGGAAAGGAAGCTAGCATCCTACCTCAAGGTCTAATAAATATACGGGCAGAAGATGCGCTTAAAATATACAAATTCGCAATGGAATCAATTCATTCTGAAGTTAAGAATGAAAAATTGCAGGCGGAAATGAAAAAATTCCCATTTACAAGCAACGCGTTCTTTTATACTTCAATTGTTCCAATCTTAATTCTTCTGATTTTTGGACTGTTTTATTGGCCAGCAATATTGCTTTGCATTGTTATGACTCCGATCATTCTATTTTTCAGCAATTCGTACTTCAAATCAATCAACTATTACTTTACCGATAAAAACCTAATCATGAAACGAGGAGTAATTGTTTTCGATACGATTAGTGTCCCGATTAAAAATATCCAAGACGTTGTGGTCGGCCAAGGACTAATTAATCGCATTTTTGGGTATTATTATGTCAAGGTCTCAACAATTTCGGCATCTTCAATGTTTTTGACTTACGATTATTTGACACAGGAAACTGCACAATCCTTGGCAGAATTCCTAAGAAATCAAATGAAAAAGAATATGACCGGAGATTAGACTAAACCAGCTCGTAATTTAGTTCCACTTCCTTTAAAGAAGCAATCAATTGATCCCGAGTCTGCGCGTTCATGCTCTTCTTTTCAATTAACGCAATTTCAACCGGTTCAACTGATTTTTCAAGTGCTTGCTTGATTGTTTGTGCGCTAGCTTCCGGCATTCCATATTTTGAGAAAATGTAGGGGAATTCAAAATTGTTTTCAAGCATTAGGCGGGTGAATTTTTGGCAATAATGTGTGCCGCCAAAGCCAATTGCAACCCTATCGGCATCAAATGCCTTCCTTTTGTATTTCCACTCCTTGCAAACTTCAAGAAGGCACCTAGCCATTATTTCACCGGCTTCCAAATTTGCGTACTCTGTTTCGGTGCTTCCAATTTCTGCAAACAGAATCGGTGATTTCAAGGCAGTTGGGCCGTGGTGAGTTGCTTCAATGAACGCTGGGAAATTTGGAAGGGGGTTTTTTGAGAGGAATTGGTAGGCGATTTTTAGGGCTGATGCGGATGCATGAGCAATTTCACTAGGATTTCCGCCCATCTTATTTGAATTGATAAAATTCCCGCAGGTATGAACCGTTAAGGCAGGCGAATTCGTATCGCTTTTGTGGGTGGATGCAAAAATCAGCAAATCATCCTTGTTGAAAAGAGGGTAATCCTTCAAATAATCCGAAAAAATGTGCAGGGTAGTTAGCTCAAGCAGTTGGATGTTGCCATGCTTCCAGTTTTTCCAAGTGTATTTGCCATCTTCCGAAGCCAAATCCGGCTGCGGATCAAAACTATACGTTCCAATAAGTGATTTGGCAATTGTTTCTCCGGCTAAATTATCTTTGCTGAATGCAATGAGCGGCATATGAGATCCCCCACAAAAAAGATGATTAATACCTAAAAAACGTTAGGGATAATAATTGCTGCGATTCAAGTTTATTCCATGGGAATTGATGAGGATATTTTGGATAGGCAAAAAAGAATCGGGAATTGGCAGCAGGAACCGATTTCAAAATCGAATGTGCTGGTTGTTGGCGCCGGAGCTTTGGGAAATGAGGTTGTAAAATCGCTTTTGCAACTAGGAGTTGAAAAAATCACATTGATCGATTATGATATTGTCGTAAATGCAAATCTGAATAGATGCGTTTTCTTTTCTTTGGATGATGCAAAAAACAAGAGGTTGAAGGCGCAAGTTGTTTCTGAAAAGGGAATGGAATTATTTGCTAGCGCAAAAATTGTTCCTATAATAAAAAAAGTCGAGGAGTTGGAAGAGGATTTCTTTTCCAAATTCGACGTTGCATTTTCATGCCTTGACAATTTGAACGCAAGGCTTCATTTGAATGCGAATTGCTATGGGAAAACACCCTTGATTGATGGAGGAACAACCGGATTTTTGGGAAAAGTGCAAGTTGTTGGCAAAGAAAGCAGCTGCATTGAATGCGCAATCAGCAAACGGGATTACAAGCATTTGTGGGAAAAATACAGCTGCGTTGGGGAAGTGCTGGATTTCATAGACCCAAAGATGCCAGCAATTTCAACAACCAATAGCATAATTGCTGCCTTGCAGGTGAATGAGTTTCTCAAATTAAGGATGGATTCACTTGTAAAAGAAAACAATTTGGTTGGAAAATATTTGCTGTATGATGGAAGGAGGAATGAATTCAAAATATTTGCTGTTGAAAAAAGGAAGGATTGTCCGGTTCACTAATTGATTATAATTTATAGAATTTGAATCCGAAATAAGAGGGGTGGAGGCGACACAATTGAAGGGGTAGGGCAACACGGTAGGGGAATTCGTTCCCCTTGGTGTTGGAGATATCTCCCCTATAGGTGTTGATTAGAATGATATGTCACGGATCTGCTTAAACGCATCTTCAACCTTGAAATCAGAGCTGGAAGACATTTTCCTGCCGCATCTTACGCACTTTGTATCTCCGGCAATTATCCCCTCATAGCAATCCTTGTGGTAGGGGGCCCCGCAAAAACAGTGACCGAATTTTGGCGAGTGTTCTTCTTCCTTTACGGAAATTATGAATCCGGTTTTGCAAAGCTCGCATTTTTCCCCTGATGCTTCAAGCTCGGCTGCCTGCCTTGAAAGATCCGAAATCGCACGGTTGTAGGTTGGCTTTGCAATTGAACTGTTTTCGGAAGCGGAAGATTTTGGTTGCAATGAAGTGTTGCTTTCGGAAGGAGAGTTTTCGGTGCTTGCGGAATCAGCTCGCAAATGTGGGCTTTTTTGGGATTTTGATTCGGATGAATTTTTGACAATTGATTTCTTGTTTGGCATGTGCCGCTCGACGAATGGGGATGGCTTGTTTAGCAAATCCTTTTGCTTGTCGGTTGGGCCGAATTTTCGCATCAAATCCATTATATCGATTGTTTCTTCCTTTCGTTTATCTTCTGGAAGGGAAGCTATTTCATTGCGCCGAGATTCGATTTCGCGCCAAAGCATTTCAATTGGCAATTTCGCCTGTATGGTTTTTGAAATATCAGGAATTGATTGGGATTTTTCATTGCTGATTGATGGTTCTTTGAGGTTTGGGCCATCCTGCAAAACCGTCTCTTTTTGTTTTAATCGCTTCTCCTTCCTTCCAAGCCATTCATCGGCTGCTTTTTTCCATTTGGGAGAATATTCGTTTACTGCTTTAAGAGAGAGGGTGATTCTTCCGGAATTGAAATCCGCATTAAGGTAGCCCTCCTGCTGGAGCAATTTGAGCCTCTCTTCAAATTCGATTTTTCCAAGGTTGAACTTTTTCCTAAGCTCTTCGATTTCGGAAATCCCTTCCTTTAGGATTTGGATGAAAATCGAATCGAACCTTGAGAGCTTGAATTTTGGCGCAGTTTCAGCTTTTGGCTTGCGTTTCTTGTATTGGCGCTTTTGGGATTTTTCAATAGGCTCATCCGCTGCATCGACTATGATTTTTTCCTGAATTTCCTCCACAAAAATCACGCTTATTTGCTATCATAAATACAAAAGCTTATCTCATAATAACCGTTGGCATTGACCCTAAATACTTTTTCTTGCATCCTGCTGTTTTGGATGCGCATTGGATCGACAACCATTGCAATGTTGAAGGGAGCTGAAAAAAAACGCTTTTGGGTGTTAATGTCGGTTTGGGATAGGAAACAGCCATATGTTGGGTGGGAATGTATCCAGCCAACGATTATTTTCTTTTCCTTGAAGTGGCGCATGTAAGCTTTTGTTAGTTCAGAAAAAGATTCCTTTGTGAATTTTACTGAAACGGCAGTTGGGAGGTTTTTGGCGGTGATGAAATTTTCAACCAAAACGTACTCCTTTCCCTTGTTGGAATAGACATTCCCAACCAGAAGGCCAAGCGCTTCCAAATTCTGCTTTGCTGCCAATTCAAATAGCTTTTCTGCCTTTTCGAGTGCGGTTGAGGAAATGTATGCGTCGTAAATTTCGTGCATGAAAATCCCCTTTGAAGGTTTTATTCAAGGCCTACAATCTTACGGATCGTCTTTTTGATTGAATGCCGTTTCTTTTGATCTTCATCGATTTCCCTATCAAGCTCCAAACGATCAAGCGGCGGGCGGATTGGAGTTATATCTGAAAGCATGTCCTTTCTTAGCGCATCACGTGTGGCATCGGGTTGAAGAGTTCTGGACGATTTTTTTCCTAAAATTAAGGATTCGGGCGACTTGTCAAAAAGCATGGAATAGTCCGTTTCGTCAATTATCCTTGGCTTTACATGCTCCTTTCTTTTTTGGCGGGTTTCTACGATTCGGGGTTTTTTGGATGCCATGAAAATAGTTTTATCGAAAGGCATTAATATGCTTTCCCGCAATTACATATTCGTAGGTGAGCGCCATGGCAGAATTCAATATCACTGTTTCCCATACAACTTCCGGAAAGGAAACGGTTTTGGCAGTTGAGCCCGAATTTACGGTTTCATCCGTGCTCGAGGTATTGGCAGAATCATTGCAGCTAAAGGATCGTTTTGTGCTTGCCACTCAGGATAACAAAATACTCAATCCAGATACCACTTTGCAAGAAGCGCAAATAAAGGAGAATGATGTTTTGCTATTGATGCCAGATCCAACTGGAGGATAGAGCACAAAATTTACTCTTACACCACCCGAAGGCACGCCATGGCGGATTTATTATTGTTTTAGCGCTTATTCCTGATTATGCCAAAGCTTCCGGAAGCGGTTTTCCAAAGAAGAGTGCTAGCCGAATACCAAGAGATGCAAAAAAGCGGGTATAAGTTCAGCGTGAATCCGGATAGGACTGCTTATGAAATCTCAATGGAAGCAAGAGCGCTTCAAAAAATAGCAGGGAAGCTGTCGGTTTTGACAAGTCACAAGTTCAAGATAGAAATCAACCGCAATTACCCATATGCAGGCGGATTTTCAGTTGTTTGGCTAACGCCAATTTTCCACCCAAATATAGATAACAAAACCGGAAAGGTTTGCATACATCTGCTAAATGACTGGGCAGCTTCGCAAACAATTGCTTCGCTTGTTAAAGGAATTGAGCACCTCCTAAAAAACCCCAATGTGAAAAGCCCCCTGAATGTGGAAGCCGGAGAGTATTTTTACTTCCATCCGGAGTTAATTGAAGGAAAATTCCAAGGGATTGAATCCGGGAGCGGAAAGCCAAAAATCGTTTTGCAGAAATGAATTGGGAAAAAAGGGAAGTAATGAAGAAGTGAATTTGAAAACAAAGGAAGAAATTGGAATCCGCAAAGACGATGAAGATAAATGAAAAACAAAGTGAAAAAATGCTAAAAAAACCAAGAATAATTGCCGTGCATGAGAAAAAAACGCAGGAGCGGCAGCCACCAAATCCACAAACCCATAAAATCGTTTTCAGCTATAAGCCATCAAAAAGGTAAACTAAAATGATCAACGAGCACGCAATCAACGAAGCGATCCAAAAAATTCGGAGCAATGAAGGATTGCAGCTAAAAATTGCTAAAAAACTTAGGGATCACACAGCTGAATTCACATTCAAAGAATCACTTGAAAACAGGCTTATACTTCCGGTCAATGATTCAATTGTCGAGGGAAAAATTGCAGCTGTTGATGGAGGATTACTTGCAGAGGAGCTACATTCGATTGATCTGGTTTTGACAAGGGCCTGCGGAGTCGTATTCGATTACAAGAATTCAAAACTTGTAAAAAATATTTGCTACCCCTCTTCTTTTCCAGATTATGAGGTTTCAACCCCAACAGCGCTTGATTCGCACGAGGCGATTTGGTTTAGGAATATTGCAAGGCTTGAAAAGGAAATCCGGACAGCTGCGGATACGATTTCAAAATATTCACCTAAAGCGATGTTTTTGGATGGATCGATAATCCCCCAGGTTTCGGATAAGCCTTCAAAAGAATCCGAAACATATGTGCAATACGAAAAACTTATTAGCGAATATTTCCGGCTGTTTTCAATAGCTGAAGAAAAAGGCTGCATGCTAGCTGGCATCATCAAGGATTCAAGGGGAAAGCAGTTTCTTAACATCATTGAAAAGCATTTCAAACTTTCACTTGAAGAAGTTGCAACTCTGCATAAAACAAATGACTCATCCTTCCTATACAATCTCTTGCAAGAAAAGGAGCGCACATTTGCATTCAAATATGCCTCGGCTGCCGAGCACCCAATCCTTCGGGACTTTAGGCAGTATTCGGATAGGATAGCTTCGTTTTATTTGCGGGCGGTAAAATACGATCGTCCGCTTAGAGTTGATTTTCTCTTGCCAAAAAAAGATGGGGAAAGGCTTGAAGAACTATCATCCCTCATTTATTCCCTAAGCAAGCACAACTCGCAGTACGCATACCCGGCGGTTTTGATTGAAGCTGATTTGCGGGCTGCAATGGATCCAAAGGAGCTTGAAATCGTCTACAACAGGATTTTCTCATCAATTGGGTTAAGATCGAGCATTTTCAAACTAAGGAGGAATATTAGGCCGTTTAGGTAGGGAAAATCATTTTTTTTTGCTAGCTTTCCCAATAGAACCATACGGATGCGCAATTCCAAGCTTATCCAAAATTTCCCGTATGTGAACCTTGTTTAGCCGATGATCATTTGTGTTGGAGGGCAAATCCACGGGCTTTTTTTCATCGGATATGCGGAAATGGGATTTCAATTTATCCTGCTCTTCTTTTGAAAGCTTGTTCCAGAGGGGTTTTTTCAAATAAGCATCCCTTACCGCATAATAAGTCGGATACTCTATTGGGTGCGAATAAGGCGCAGGCCCGTGGCGCTCGATTGATTTGGCCATTTTTTTATCCCGGATTCCGGCCCAGTCCCCAAGCAGATGGATTATCCTAGATAGGTCGCTATTTGTAAGGTTAAACCTATTTGTCAGCTGAGTGTAGGTTTCATGCCTTCCACCCAAACCCAAATACCCAACAATCAAATCGTGCTGGACTGGCTTTTCAAGCCTTAGGTGATCTAGCATTTCCGGAATCTTGCTAAAAACCTTCCGGAATGCCTCCTCGTTTTTTTGCCTTTGTTCCCTTGAATCTCCGGACATGCTTTTCACCTACGCATCTTTTTTTGGTTTTGCGGATTTTGCCAAAGACCCATAAGGGGAGGTCATTCCAAGTTTTTGGTATATTGGCTCAAGGATTTTTTTTGATGACCGGTGCTTTGAAGAATTTGGTTCGACAAACGAAGGTATTTTTTCAGCCGAAATCCTATGATGTGCAATCAACAAAGATTGCTCTTTTGGCGCGAGTTTATTCCATTTTGGAGTTTCCATTGCCTCTTTTACTCCAAGATAAGTATCCCATTCCCTAGGTATTGTAAATGGGGCAGGGCCATGTTTGGCAACTAATTTTCCGCGCTTTGGATCGGTTAGTCCAAGCCAATTTCGGACATTGCGCAAAATCCCCCCAATCCTGCTAAGCTCGATATTGGGCAGTTTGTTTTCCTGAGCTATTTGGGAATACGTCTTGGCGCCCGATTCGTCTCGTTGCAAAATAGAATTCAATATCATGTGCTGGAAATGATCTTCGGATTTGAAATGTTCTAGAATTTTTGGATTATTTCCAATTGCTTTTTTTATCTCCGAAATGGTTTCCAACCGTTCCTTTACTTTTATTCCCATATTCTAACCTATTTCAAATTCTCCATATGATGGATTCCTGAATACCCCTCCCTTGTTTCCTGGCTTAATTTCATGAAAATCAATTGGGATACTTTTGCGCCTTTTTTTAGCTGGAGGCCGTTTTCATTTTCAACAAGCAGAGCCGTTTCGCCTTTTCCATGGTAGCCAGGATCCCAAAAGCCATGGTGCATCATGCAACCGGATCGCATAACTGAAGAGCGCAATATGTTGATTGCGGCAACATCGTTTGGGAGCCTTACTTCCTCGGCAAATTGGAGCTTGTAGATGCCTTTTGGAAGATTGAAATAGCCCCTCGAATCTGGATGCAGCTCCTCAACTTCGCTAAGTTTGCGCTCCTTGTTGTCAAAATCTATTTTTCCAGATGTTTTGAATTTGTAAACCTTGGAAACGGTTAGATCAATTCCTGCGGGCTGGAGCTGCTCATCCAAGTTTACATAATTGGAAACTAGGCCGGATTTTTGTATTCTTTCCTTGATTTCGTGTTTTGATAAAAGCATATTGATAAACCAAAAAACTTCAACGGATAAACTTAGGGATTAAAGGTAATAAATGATTTTGTCAAATTGTAGGTAAAGCTGAAAACTTCGGCTGATTTTTTGCCAATTTCCGAATCGGGAAAAACTGCGCCAACAGCGTAAAAAACGCCCATTAAGGCAATTAACGAGAGCAAAATCCACCCAATTGAAGAAAATCCCTGATTATTGTTTGATGCGGACATGATCCCTAAAATCAATACCAAAATTATGAAAACAAAGAATATTGCCTGCAAAAGAGCCGCTGCAAAAAAGTAAACAAAACCGATGATGAATAGCGACACGATTGCCATTACCATCGCAATTCCCATCCGATCGTATTTTTCCGCCATATTGCATTTAGGTAGGAAGAATGGGAATTAATAACGGATCTTTCCTGAATAAAAAAAGCCCCGGGCGAGAATCGCACTCGCGACCTTTTCCTTACCAAGGAAACGCTCTACTCCTGAGCTACCGAGGCATTAGGCTATTTTTTTAGAATTATGCATTAAAAACGGTTTTGTATTGGGTAGATACGCAGGAAAACCGTTTTAAAACATAGCATTCATACTATGTACCTCATTTTAGTATATTATTCACAGGTGTTTAGATGGGAAAATTTCCAATAGCAGATAAGGCAATTTATGGAATTCTAATTTGCAAAAAATGCAAATCAAGGAATCCGATGGGAGCGGTTAGATGCAGGAAGTGCAACTTTCCAAATCTACGCCCAAAAAGGCAGCGGAAGAAGGAGGCAAAGGGAGGCAAGTAGAAGAATTCGCCTTTAAGCTCCTTTATTTACTTTTTTATTTTAACTTTAGCGTCAGCTTTTTCCATGCAGGGGTTCCTGAGCCTGGTCAAAGGGGCGGGACTTAAGTGACCTTTTTCTTTCACGAAAGAAAAAGCCCCACGGAAAAAGAAAGGTCCTGGAAATCCCGTGCTGTAGAGCTTCGGGGGTTCAAATCCCCTCCCCTGCATTTGAGCTTCTTAGGGGAACCTAAGGTTCCCCCACTAACCTCGGAAGCATCCCCCTCCCATTAGTTGCCCACCCAAATTGGACGCGCCCCCCCTTTAATTTGTCGCAGCTACCCCCTTAATTTGTAAAACTTATTTTGCTTTTTTCATTAGCTCAAAAACTAAAAGATGATGCGAATCCCTAATTGTTGGCTGGTCAAATCCCAAATCCTGCGAATGGCTTACCTTGTATCCTATTTTTTTGAATCGGCTAACCCAACCCTTGGCGGTCTCATATGTGCCCGGAACGGGAATATCTGCAGAATGGAAAAGCCGGTTGTATAAGTGATCGTTCATGAATGTACGCTCGCGATCCAGAAGTATTTCTTTTGGGGTTTTGCCAACTGGGACAGTTTCAATTATTACCAGTTTTTTTATTTTGAGCCTTTTTAGTTCCTTTAAAATCAGCTCATTTTCCTTTTCATGGTGCAATACATTGGTAATTACTGCGGCGGAAAAAGTACCAGGCTTAGCATAGACCCTTTTTCCATCGAATAATCTTATTGGAACATTCACGTGACTTGCAGGGTAATGCTTAACATCTATGCCTTCCACATCCAAACCCAATTTTTCACTGATAAGGTGCGTAACTTGGCCATCTCCACACCCAAAATCCAAAACCTTTCCGCTAACCCCTTTTAGATGAGGAGCAATTTGCGAAAATATCAGATCCGCGCGATTGCTTAGTTTTTCTTGCAATATTTGCGGAAGAGTTAGGGTTTTGCCGTTTTTCTGCCTTACCCTGGTTCTTTCCAACATCCCAAGAATTTTAGTTTCAACATGCTTCAGTGGTTTATTTTCTCCAAGCAACCAAAGCACATTTCTTGAAAGTTTCTTAGCATGAAAATTCGATAAACCAAGCTGCCTGAAAGTGTGGGTAAAATCTTCATGAACTGCATTCACCAATTTGGTGTTTTCAAGGATCTTTTGAATTCGCTCCTGCATTATCTCACAAAATATTTTCATCTTTCTAAGTTTAAAAATATGATAATTAGACTTTTTTATGCGGATTCAAACTATTTTGGATTAATTGAAGTATTATAAATCTGCCTTCCCAAAAGTGTAGGCTGAGTGGAAATTTATGGAATACGAAAAACTGCTGGATAGGGCGTATGCAACCCTTCCAAAAAAGAAGGAATCCTCTGAAAGGTTTGAAATACCTACTGCCGATACGATGCTCCATGGAACCAAGACAATTATCAAGAATTTCGATGGGATTTGCCAAAAAATCAGGCGGACACCGGAGGAAGTTTCAAAATTCCTATTCCGGGAGCTTGCAATTCCGGGAAAACGGGATAAAGATGGGCTTTTGCTGCATGGAAAAATTGCAATTAAGTTAATAAATGATAAAATCGCCCTATATACGCAAACGCACGTGATTTGCAAGGAATGCAAAAAGCCAGATACGCACACGCAAAGCCAGGGAAGGGGCCCGAAAATTTTGATTTGCGAAGCGTGCGGGGCTAGGAGCACGATATTGGAATAAAAAATATGAAAAAATAAAGGAAGGGGATGATTCGAAGAGGCAGCGGGGAAACCTTGGTTTCCCCAAGGCGTTTGATGGCGTGCGGGGCTAGGAGCACGATATTGGAATAATAAGCAAAAAAATTAGTTATTGGCAAAATTAATTAAAAGTGAGAACATGGCAGATTTTGTACCGGGAGAAATTCATTTGCGGCTTCCTAGGAAAAACGAGATTTTTGGGATTGTTCGCGAAATGTATGGCGGATCTAGGATGAGGGTTGAGTGCCAGGATGGAAAAGAGCGTCTTTGCAGGATACCAGGAAGCATCAAGAACCGCGTTTGGGTTAAGATTAACGATGTTGTGCTAATTGAGCCTTGGAGCGTGGAAGGGGATTCGAAGGGGGATATCGCATATAGGTACACAAGGCCGCAGGTAGATGCGCTTCAAAGAAAAGGTTTCCTTAAGCCAGCCACAAGATAACGCGGGTTTTATATACGAATTCCACGTAGTTTTCTCATGCTAAAATTTTTGGCAGCATTTGCATTATTTTTAACGCTAATTCATGCAATTCCAGCGCTTAATTTGGAGTGCGGATTTGATCCGGCACCAATTTCCGGGGTTACAAATGCACAAATTCCATTAAGCCTTAGAATTTCAAGCGATTTGGACGCACAAACCACAATTGGCACGCAATTGGACTGTGGGAATGGGGACTACGGTCAAATGCAAAGCGCGCAAATCCAAGAAACGCATTTGGCAAGCGGCAATTTTACCTGCATTTACAACAATGCAGGGGATTACACGGCAAATGCAAAGGCGGTTTATTTGGGAATAGAATACACATGTTCACCTGCAACTATTGGAATTGCGCAGAACCCAAATCCTCAAGGGATTGAAATTTTTGATATTTCAATTAGCCCGCATATTTTGGCAGGAAGCTTGGTTACAGCCGGATTTGCAGTTAAAAACAACGGGAATTTGGATGTTTCAGAAATCAATATTTCAGTAACAGATGCAACGGATTCAAATTCCCTTTATTCAAGCGAAGGGAATGCAATTAGCGCCGGATCGTCAAAAACATTTGAATTCCAATGGGATACCGCGAATTTGGGAACCGGGGCGCGCCAGTTGATTTTTTCGGCTTATTTTGGATCGTCTTCGTTCCATGTTTCAAAACTAGTTCTAATTCAGAATATACCAACAATTGGAAGTGTGAATGCAATCACGCAAGCCACTAGCACAATTATTTCATGGAATGAAAATCCTTCAGGAAACTATTCGATAACGTATTGGAAAACGGATGGGGAGAATTCTACGATTTCAAATTCTACTTTTGCCCAGGCTCACAGGCAGGAATTGGCCCAGTTATTTGCCAATTCGAATTATAGATATATAATTTTAGGATGCAATTTGGTTGGTTGCACAAATTTTGAAGGGAGCTTTGAAACACTTGCCCAAGCGCCATCAGCAAGCCCAACTCCAAGCGCAACATCGACAGTTACAGCTACTTCGCAACCAACCATTTCTGCAACGCCGTCTACAACTCCTAAACCAACAAAACGACCATCGGTTGCTCCAACTTTTACTCCATCTCCAACAATTAGCAAAATCGAAATCGTAAAGGAGGAAATTGGCGAGGTGGATATTGAAGAGCTGAATAAAATCCTCGATAATGAGACCGTCAGGGAAATAGTGGAATCGAAGGATAAGGCAATTTTCAATCGGATCCAGATAACCAGAAACCAAACCGATCCGGATGATTATATCGGGGAACGCACAACGGTTAGGCTCATTGCAACTACGGATTCGGTTCCCAAATTGCTTACGCCTAAATGCTACTTATCCCCTCAGGATAAAAACTCCCCAAGGGGAGCTAATGCCGCGCCTTGCACATGCACCGAAAATTACGGGTCCAACCCCTCCAGGTTTATTTGCGTAATCGATCCCAAATTCCCAAAAACATTGGGGGAAAACTATGTGATCGAGCTTTCAAATGAGGAAAAGGAGAAGGGGATTTTTTCATTGGCATTAAAAATCGGGAGGAAGCCGGAGCTGTCAAGGTATACGATCAAGGCAAAAAAAACGGATTACGTTTCAATTGGGGGGATTTTGCTTGGGATAATCATGATGGGCTATGCGATTTACCATTTCCTATCAAGGATGGAAAAGGAGCATAAGGCGGGGGAAACCCTCTACAACCATAAGAAAAAGCTGCTCGAGCAGATGGAATCCATAAAATTCCAATACCTGAAAAGGACAATCGATTATGAAGCGTACACAAAGGTCATGACAATCAAGCAAAAAGAACTCACGGAAGTGAATACAAGGATTGCGGAATTTGAAAACAAGATGGCGGATGAAAAAGCGCCGGAAGGAAGGGAAACCGAAACCGAAATAAAAAGGAAAATAGCGCAGCTTAGGATGAAGCAGGAGATGGAAAAAAAGCCGGATGATCAGAATATGGTGAAAAAATGAAACCGGATAAGCTGGGGCTTTTGTTTGCAATAGGAGCTGCTTTTTGCTTCGGGCTAGGAAATCCGTTTGGCACCCTAACCGTCCAAAATGCGAACACTTTTGTTAGCGCATTTTATGTTGCATTTGTTGCGGGATTTTGCCTTTTTTTAATAACGCTTTACAGGGGAAAACTAAACTCCATAAAATCCAAAGATGTTGGCGAATACTTAAAGTTAGGATTTATCGGATTTGCAATTCCGCAAACTTTAGTCCTTTATGCATATACTAAAACTAGCGCATTGAATGTCTTGTTCCTATTAAGGTCTGAAATATTCTTTGCAACAATTTTGGGCGCTTTGATTTTCAAGGAAGAGATCAAGAATAGGCAAATTGGAGGAATCATGCTCGGGTTTATTGGAGTATTTGTATTTTCAACAGGCCTATCGTTTAACTCGTTCAATTTGGCGGATGGTATCGTATTCATATCTACAATTTTTTGGGCGTTTTATGTAGTTTTTGCCAAAAACCTGCTTGGGAAATTAGACGCAATAACAATTGGCGGAATGAGATATTGGGCGGCAATTCCATTTCTGTTTATTTTGGCAATTTCCCAGGATCAGAATCTTTCTTACCCAATTGCCCAAATCCCTGTCCTTGCGATTTTTTCCATTTCGACATTTGTTATTGGCATAATTTTGTACAATAAGGCAATCGAATCCTTGGGGGTTTGGAAGGCGGTCGTCCCGGGCCAATTGCTTTCAATAATTTTCGGGGCAATTGCCACCTGGGTTGTTTTGGGGGAAACGCTTACAGCAGTTAAAATGGGGGGAGGATTGCTGATTATTGCAGGCACCGTAATAGCCCTTGGGAAAAAATAAAGCCGGTAAAAAATCAGGTAAAAATAAAAAGCGGGCTCGGAGGGATTTCCTTGCCTTGCCCCTTTCTCCAAAAAAACTATGTTTTTATGGCCCAACAGACTAAAGGTCTGTTCGGTGGAAGAAAGGTGCAGAAGGCTCCGCGCCAAAGAACCATATTGATTTGCAAATCAAAAAAAGGTTTTCTTTGCGGCGCCATCGCTTTCTTTTCCAAAAGAAAGCAAGGCGTTTTGGACCCTCGACTTTTCGGTTAAGAGCCGAACGCTCTACCAAGCTGAGCTACGAGCCCATGAATTGCTTAAAAAATCAAGCAAACATATTCCTAATGGAATCATTTTTTAAAATAAAACGCAATTAGGGAATAGGCTATTTTTTTTCATTATCAATGAATATAAAACCCACTACTTTGGCTAAAAAGGGCAAGAACATGGCAAACGAACAACTTAAGGAAATGGACGAAAAAACAAAAAGAAGCCTGAAATTTGCAACAATTGAAGGCGGGATGTACAGCGTCATGAGCGGGCTTGTCGACAATTTCATAAGCCCGTTTGCAATTGCGCTTGGAGCTGGGAATTTTGCAATCGGGATGATCCGGTCGCTGCCGCCCCTCATCGTTTCGATTGCGCAGCCATTTGGGCTTAGGCTTTCGGCTTATTTTGACTCGAGGAAAAGCTACATAAGGGCTGCGGTTTTCATCCAGGCGATATTCCTTTTGCTTTTGCTTTCGATCCCGTTCCTATTCCGGGAAAACTTTGAAATAATGCTCCTTATTTTCTTTTCCTTGTTTTCAATAACAACCCCGCTTGTAATTCCGGCATGGACCAGTTGGATGGCGGATATCGTGCCGGAAAAGATCAGGGGCACGTATTTTGGAAATAGGAATATGATTGGGGGGATTGCGACATTTCTTGCAATTTTAGCAGCCGGATTCATCCTTTCGAGGTTCAATTCGCAAATATTCCTTGGGTTTGCAATCATTTTCGTACTGGCAACGATTTTTCGGATGCTCTCGTTTGCAAGCTTTTCAAAAATCTACGAGCCTGCGATGAAATACGATGAAAAAAGGCTCAACATTTTTGCTTTTGTTGCGGAAATCAAGAACAACGATTTTGGGGTTTTCCTGCTTTATTATTGCTCTTTGATTTTTTCAACATCAATTGCGGGCTTTTTCTTTTCGGTTTACATGATCCGCGACCTTGGGATCAGCTACGAGGCATTTGCAATAATTGAGAGCTCGCTTGCCCTATCCGCCCTATTGGCAAATAGGTACTGGGGGAAAATAATCGACAAGTTCGGGAATAAGCTGGTCCTTTCGGTTTGCGGGCTTCTTGTGCCATTTGTCCCGCTGCTTTGGCTAACAACAAAAAACCCGTTCTTCCTTTTGCTTTTTGAAATCTTTTCGGGATTTGCATGGGCGGGAATGAACCTTGCAATTTTCAATTATGTAATCGGGTTTGGTTCGCTTAAAAACAAAACCGCGCAGTATACGGCAAATTTCAATTTCTTCCAGGGAATTTCGGTTTTTCTTGGGGCGCTTTTAGGGACATTTTTAGTAACGAATGCGGATATTTTTGGATATGTTGGAATTCCCCTTGTCTTTTTGATTTCGGGAATTCTTAGGCTGCTTTCGGGATTTGCATTCCTTCCGCTTGTCAAGGAATACAAAAGCGCCCCGAATTACAGGGGAAATGCGCTTTTCGAATTTGCCCTATTTATGCCGGCCAGGAATATAGAATTCTACGTCCATCAGGCGTACGATTACACGTATAATACGGCAAAAAAAGCAGTCAAAAAAATCAAATACAAGATTTAGGATTAAGTATAAAGGCAAAAATCGGGAATGCGATTTGGAAACTAGCAAAATGAGTTCAAATGCCCAGCCTTTTTTTGAGTTTTTCAAAAATTTCAGTTGAAATTTCATCAGCACCCCTAAGCGAATTCCCCCTTGCGCAATCGATAACCGCCCATTTGTTTTCAGAGGCTTTTTCCAAGTACAGCTTGCGCACGTTGTTTTGATAATTCAGGTCTTTTTCATGGAGGTCTATTTTTTCCCCCCGTTTTTTTAATAGCTTTGTTGAAACGGAAGGGTCCAAATTCAGGAAAAATACCGCATCGGCCTTGGGGAGCCTTGAATCCAATTCAAACATCCACCCGATGAATTTTTCCCGCTCCTTGGAATCCGCAATTTTTGCAGCCTGGTAGAGGTTGCTTTGGGAGTAGCGGTTGCAAATCAGGGTTGTGCCTTTTTTTAGCTTAGAAAAAAGCTCGTCCTTATATTGATACCTATCAAGCGAATAAAGGGCCGCAACTGCCTCCGGGGGAAGCATATCTTTGCTTCCGAATTTCCCATGCAGGTAATTCCCAATCAGGGAGCCAAATGCGCTTTCATAGGTTGGGAAATTGAGCACTTCAACTTTCATCCCCATATTTTTTAGCTTTTTTTCCAAGAGGTTTGATTGGGTGCGCTTTCCAACAGCGTCGGTTCCTTCCAAAACTATCAATTTTCCGGCCATAAGATCATCCAAGGAAAAGGTTGAGGATCAATGCGCAAAAAGGTATCAATAAATTATCGTCTATTTGAAAATCAATGGATTCTATGAGCGCCAAAATTGCAGAATAAACAATAGCAATTGGGCCCATGAAAACATACGCCGCAATCGAGGAGGATGCAAAGAATGCAAACGTGCCCTCAAGGCTTTTCTTCTTGTTCCAATAAAGTTTATGCTTTCCGAATTTTACGCCAATGATTGTTGAAAAGGCATCCCCGGTTGCAAAAATTGCAAGGGCGCCAAGGAGGAACGAGGTATCTCTTGAATAAGAAAGCAAAAGCAAAACTCCAACCACATAAAGTAGCGCGCCCCTTCCCGGGAATTCCCCAAACCGCTCGAATTTCGAAAGCAGGTAATCTATCGGCCCAAGCTTTGCTTTTAGCATTTTCAAATTAATCAAAAGCAGCCCAATTATCAGGGCGGCTATAACTGCCAGTTCGGTAAACAAAATCCCTTCATTGGTTGGCGAGAAAAACAAAAGCAGCAAAAGCACGCCAAAGCCCCCCATTAGATGGAAAAACTGCCTGCCAATTTCAGAAACAGTTTTTTTGCGCCTTATTTCCAAACCGAAATTGGATTGGTGGAACCGCTCAAGCATGAAGTAAACAAAAAGGCCAAGGCTGATGCCCCCGGTTAATTGGTTTAGATCGTGCACCCCCAGGTAAATGCGCGAAAATGCGATTGTAAACGCAGTTGGAAGGAAGAAAAAGAAGGCATAAGTCCCAAGAGTTGATGCTGCTAGCAGAACTGCGGTAATTGCATGCCCCGAAGGGAAGCCAAAATCCCTGCAATCAACAATTGTTGGGATTGTTTTGCACGGCCGCTCTTCTTGGTAATAGCTCTTAAGGGCGGGGGTCAGCAGCGTCACCAAAATCAGGCTGATTATCAGCGCTTTTCGGTTTTTTGAAAATGCCAAGGCTATGAATGAGAGCACTATTAGAATCGGATAATAGTGGTTGTTTAGAACAAGAGATACGAATTGGAAAACTCCAGGCATTATGCGCTCACTCGTAACATTAATTTGGGGGTTTTTATAAAGCTGCCTTAGAAGGGCAATTTATTGCAATTGAGCCCAAAATATGATGGAAGGATTTGCTCAAAATCCAAATTGCTATTTGAAGCTAATTTTGCTCCCTATACCGATTTTTATACTTTTACCGGCTTAATTGGGAAGAATGCCTAGGTAACTCAGCTTGGTAGAGTGCTAGACTCATATAAAATGAGTTTTGAGCCGATTTTTGGCAATGAAAGTACAAAACGCAACTACCGGGAAATCTAGAAGTCGAGGGTTCAAACGCCTTGCTTTCTTTTGTAAAAGAAAGCGGGGGCGCCGCAAAGAAAACTTTTTTGATTTGCAAATATTAATAGTTTTTTGGCGCTAGGCCTTAATGAAAAGGCATTGAAAATCCCCCCCTAGGCATTTTTTATTTATTGCCTGTTTTTTTGATGTTTATGAAAAAAGAATACCTGATTTTCCTAGTAGCAGCGGTTTTGGCATTCAACCTTGGCTACAATGCTTTCCCTTCATCCAAAAAAATCTCCTTTTCAGCCCCGGCAGTTTTGGATAGCGGCAAGGGAAGCCTTGTTGAATTCCAAATGTCCCTAAGGGTTGGGTCCGGGCTCACTTTGGTAAATATCAAGAATGCGGCATTCAAGGAGGATTCGGAAAATGCCCTAAGGAAAGCAAGAAACCTAGCGGAAAGCTACCTTGGAACAACTTCTTCAAATCTGGATATTGTCCTTGAAATAATGGGCAACGGCAATGAAGTATCTGGCGAATCCGCAGGAGGGATGTTTGCGCTTGCAATTATTGCCCTCCAAACCGGAAGGAAATTGAAAACCGATGTAGCAATAAGCGCGGCAATCAGTGAAAGCGCAGAACTGGAAGAAGTCGGCGGGATTGAGGAAAAAATCCTTGCGGCAAAGGAAAACAGCAGGAAAGTGTTTTTGGTTTCAAAAAACCAGCCAATAAAAGAAGAGCAAAGCGTAGGGAGCGGAATTAGTATTATCCGGGTAAAAAACCTCAAGGAAGCCGCAGGGTACATGATAGAATAGTTTTTTAATGGCGCAAAACTAATTCCGTAGATACAAATGTGGAAAATTATTGCGGTTTTTTTGCTGATGCTGATATTGGCTGCAACTTCACTATACAACAAGGAGGGGCTTAGCTGGATATTGATGGTATTTTTCGCAATTTTTGGGATTGGGCTTTTCATCTACACTCAAAGAGAAGTCCTCAAAACCGCAGTGAGCAACAAAAAAATCAAGGAGATAAAAAATGAGATGGGGACCCCAACGTTTGAAGGGATTTCAAAATTAAAAGAAGAAGTCCGGGAAATTGAGACGCCTAAGTTTATTGAATTGGATCATCCTGCGCAGGCAAAACCTGAAAATGCACTCGATGCCCCAAAAATTGAATTGCCCCCAGTTGACCTTGAAAACATGGTCCCAAAGGATGTCCCGGATTCGGATACCACCCCGATTGTGCCGATAGATATTAGCATTAAAACCAAGAAGGATGGGAAAATAATTTAGGAAAGTTTTTGACGAATCCTCTTGTCAAACCTACCCCTTTAATTTGTCCTTGATCCGCCTATCCCGCCTGTTTTCCTTTGTGTTTTCTTCCTTTTGCCGATCAAAATCGGATTCGGAGATTTTTTTGAGGAATACGAGGAACGCCGTAAATACCATCGCCTGATTTTCGGGCCGGCTGCCGTAAGGGCGGATTTTCCAATCGCGCAAATAGAACTCCGTGACACGGTCAACTTTCAACTTTAGGTTTTCAGCCTCTTTTACAAACCTTCCAACCTGCTCGACATTTGGGATGTAGCCAACTATCCATCCGTTGTTTTTTACAGCTGTTTTTGCGTTCTGCAATACTTTTTCGGATTCAGCCATATCCAATGTTATCAAATCGACTTCGGTTTCATCAAACCCATCAAATGCGCTTTTTTCCTTTATTTCGACAATTTTATCAAGGCCAGCCCTTGCAATGTTTTTTCTTGCCAACTCCGCAAATTCAGGCCTGAATTCATAGGAGGAAACTTTTCCAGACGGGGCAGCAACTGAGCCCAAATGAATTGCCAAGTATCCGCTGCCGGCTCCGGCATCAATCACCTTGTCCCCAGATTGTAAACCGGTGATTCCGGCAATCAAAGAGGCATCCTTTACAGTAATGATTTGCGGGCCTCTTTTGAGTTTTCTCCAAATCATTGAATCGAACATAATCAACACACAATTTTGAAGTTTAGGTTTTAAGTAGGTTTTGTATTGCAACTGTTGCATAGCTTCCTGAAGGAAGGGAAAATCTTAGCCGGATGCTCTTCTTTTCGTCTACTTGCGAATCAGAACATTCAAAATCGCTTAAATAAACACAAATGGGCCGGAAATCGCCTTTGCTTCCAAGCTCGGGGACGCTTGGCAATTTGAATTGCTCTTGAAGGATTCCTTCGGAAATTAGGATTGCAGTTTCTTCCTTGGCAAGAATGCTTTCATAGCCTATCAGGTTTGCGCAAATAACCGCCTGCCTTGAATTGATAAGATTTTGAGCAACAACTAACTGCTTTTCTGTTTCAATTTTTAGTATTTCTTCATCTGGAAAGCCGTTTTTAAGAAGGGAGTAATGATCGCCAAGTTTGGCTTTTTGCAAATCCCCATTTTCTATTTTCTTTTCGAGCAATTTATTGAACATCAAGCTTTGGAAGGCGTGGATGAACAAAAGCTGGAGGGGCCTGTGAAGTTTTCTGTAAGCTCCAAGGTAATCATTTGGGAATTTTGAGAGGTGTTCAAGCATCCTTTTTTCAATCCTAAGAAAATTTGGGAAATAATGCATGGCTTTTGAAAAATCCTTTTCCTTCTCCAGTCTTTGGCGGGCGCCCCTTGCCTGCTCATCGCGCTCGGTTTCATCCGTGAAGCATAAATAATTCATGACGGCTTCCTCGAATTTTCCTTGGAGGATTAGTTTGCCTACCTGCGCGGTGTTTTTCCTTGCGCTCCCAAAACGCTGGTCGCCAAAATAATTGGGGATTGCAAAATTGTTTTTTTCAAGTGAAGAGATTATTGAACCTGCTGATAACCGCTCAAATTGCTCTTTTCCTATGTTTTCATCATTCAAAAGGATTGTAAACCTGTTTCCTTGCAAATTCCCAAGCTTTACTTTTTCATTTGCAATCCATGCTCCGTTTATTTGGATGTCCTTAAGTTTTAGGGCAAGTAGCTTTTCTTTGGGAATTGCAAAAGCAGAGCATAGCTGGGTTGAAATTGCATTGCGATCCTTGTTGCCAGCAAAATTGATCCGGTTTGCGGAGATGTGAAGCTGATCGGATATCCGCTTAATTGCATTGTTTGTTGTCCATAGGCGCTTTTGCAAAACAAACCTTGAAAAATACTGGTTTTCCTTGATCAATTGCTCATTTGGCACTTCAATTTTCTTATCTAATTCCAGAATAGTGCCATCCTGCATTATTTCCTCAACTATGAATTCTTCAGGTTCGAAATCAAACATGGAAAATTTATCGCCATTTAACGATTTTAATGCATCAGCTGAAGAAAGGTTTAATATCTTAGCCGATAAAATGAGCGGTATGTCTTCAGATGTTGGAAATTCAGCAGAATTTTGCCTCCTTCCAAAGGATATGCAAAAACTTGATGATCTATTCCTTAAATTGAAGATCAAGAAAGAGAAGTTCATGGGCTATCAGGTTAACCACGCGTTTGATTATTCGGAGCTTTATCGGTTCCTTGGGTTTTCAATCAACAACGTTGGCGATCCGTTCATGGAAAGCAACTATGGCGTCAACACGAAAGAATTTGAACGGGATGTGCTTGATTTTTTTGCCGATCTAATGCACATACGTAAGGAGGATTTTTGGGGGTATGTGACAAACGGAGGAACTGCGGGGAATATGTTTAGCCTCTACCTTGCAAGGGAAATTTATCCGGATGGGATTGTTTATTTTTCAAAGGATACGCACTATAGCATCCCAAAAAGCGTTAGGGTTTGCAATATGGAATATAGGATTGTTGATTCACAGCCAAATGGAGAGATAGACTATTCGGATTTGGAAAAGAAATTGCAGGAAAATAGGAATCGGCCATCAATCATTGTTGCAAATATCGGAACAACCATGACAGGAGCTGTGGATAAGGTTTCCAAAATCCACCAAATTCTCGAGGCAAATTCACTTAAAAAATTCCACATCCACTGCGATGCGGCAATGGGCGGTATGCTGCTTCCGTTTTTGGAGGATGCGCCGCAATTTGATTTTAGGATGCCGATAAGTTCAATGGCAATTTCAGGCCATAAGATGATTGGGGCGCCGGTTCCTTGCGGAATTGTCCTGACAAAAAAAGAGCTTGTGCAAAGGATTGAAAGGCCAATTGAATACATAGGAGCTGTCGATAACACGCTTTCAGGCTCGAGGAATGGGCTTTCACCGCTTTTCCTTTGGTACGCTGTAAAAAAACTTGGGAATAAGGGATTCAAAGCGCTTGCAAAAAGATCGGTTAGGAATGCCACTTACGCACTTTCAAAATTTCAGGAAATCGGATGGGACGCCTGGATCAACCCAAATGCGAACGTGGTTGTTTTGAAGCGGCCTAGCGAAGAGCTTGTCAAGAAATGGCAATTGGCTGTTTACGGAGAAATTGCGCACATTTATGCGATGGGGCATGTGAGTGAAAAAATGATTGATGAGTTCACAGCTGATTTGCAAAAAACAATCTGATAATTCGGCCAAAAAAACCGCATTTGCCAAGCCTTAAAAGTCGCATTTATTAACATTAAGAAGCACTATTTGAGAGGGAAAGCCAATGGACCTATTGATAATTTCAAAAAGGACAGCAAAAGCAATGGAAGAAAAAAACAGGTCGCTTTTGAAGGATATTGAAAAGAAGGGCGAGGTTAAAATCAAGCTTGAGGATGGCCAATTGGAAATCGAGGGAGAAGGCGGAACATCTTGGATTGCAGGCCAGGTCGTCAAGGCAATTGATTTTGGTTTTTTGCCCCAGATCGCATACAAGCTTTTCAAGGATGATTTTTTCCTCGAAGTAATTGATTTGGAAATAATCCTTAGCAATGACAAGGCAATCGAGAGATTGAAGGGAAGGATCATCGGGGAACAGGGAAGGGCAAAAAAAACCCTGCAGGATTTGACCGGCGCTTGGATTGCAATTTCCGGCAACAAGATTGCCGTGCTTGGAGAATTTGAGAATTTGCAGCTTGCAAAGGAAGGGGTCCTAAGGCTTTTGGAAGGCGCGCCACACACTGGAGTTTATGCGTATTTGGAGAGGCGAAATAGCGAGAGGAAATACAATTTGAAATGATTGGCGGCGGGCATCCCAAACAGGAAGGGAAATTAGCTCCTAGAAATTGCAATAATTGCCAAAAAGAAGGTTATTTTGTTTTATGCGTCGGAAAATTAGGAAGCGTTTATAATGATTTATGTCCTAACAAAAAAGTCAACCCGAAAAATAACAGTTATTTAGTGGATTAACATGGCTCAGAATAAACCAGACCCAAGGGAAATTGCAAGGCAGGCAGCTAGGCTTTCAGTTACAAAGGAGGATGTGAAAAAGCAGTCCGATAGGGCAATTGTTGGCGGCGTAGCAGGCGCGACCCACATAAAACAGGCCGGAGCTTCGATTGCGGCAACTGCAAAGGGGGCAGTCCAAGCAGAGCCTTCGGCCGAAGATGTAGAGCATTTGCTTGCAAAGGAATTTAGGGAATACTCTGTTGCCGAATTTTTCAAGAAGAATAGGCAGATGCTTGGGTATTCTGGAAAAATCAGATCGCTAACAACAATCATCCACGAATACGTCACCAATTCCGTCGATTCTTGCGAGGATGCGAATATTTTGCCGGATATCAAGGTCGAAATCCAAGAAATGGGGGAGCACCTAAAAGTCATTGTCGAGGATAACGGGACCGGAGTTCCAAAATCTAAAATAGGAAATGCGTTCGGGGAACTATTGTCTGGAACCAAATTCCATCAAAGGAGGCAAAAAAGAGGCCAGCAAGGAATTGGGGCCAAGGGAGCCACCTTGTTTGCCCAAATAACTACCGGCAAGCCATCAAAAATCAAAACCGGCGTTGGAAATTACAAGGTATTTGAATGCGAAGTCTCAATTGATGTGAAAAACAACAAGCCGATAATTTCAAATGAAAAGGAATACAGTGGGAATTTCAAGGGAACTAGGGTTGAAGCCGAATTTAGCGAAGTTGGCTATAACCGCTCGGAATATTCAGTTTACGAATATCTTCGGCGCACCGCAATTGCAAACCCGCATGTGCAAATCACATTGATTGAGCCAACCAAGGAAATAGTGGTTTTCCCAAGGGCAAGCACGGCAATCCCGCCAAAGCCAAAGGATTCGCTCCCGCATCCGCTTGGAGTTACAACTTCCGATTTTATGGATATGGCCCTCATTTCAAATAACAGGAAGATTTCATCATTCTTGCAGCAGGAATTCACAAGGGTTAGCTCGGATAAGACAAAGGAGCTTGAAATTATCGTAAACACGGGCGTGGATCCAAAAACACCCGAATATGTGGATTTCAACAGATCGCCCCAAACCTTGAAATGGCCAGAAGCCGAAAGGATTGTCAAAAGCTTTGCAAATGTCAAATGGATAGCTCCTGAAACGGATGTTTTAGTGCCAATTGGCGAAGAGCAGCTAAAGAAGAGCTTGAAAAATTTGCTGCAGCCTGAAGTCATGAAAATTTCCGAAAGAAAGCCGCGTGTTTTCCGAGGAGGGATCCCATTCCTTGTCGAAGCTGCAATTGCATACGGCGGATCATCCGGATCGCAAGCATCAACTGCGGCTGCTAAAGGAACCGAGGATAGGCCCGGACTTGCTAGAGTTGGGGAAGTTGTTAGGTATGCAAATAGCGTGCCCCTTCTTTTTGATGCCGGCTCTTGCGCAACCATGGAAGCTGTAAAAAGCATTGATTGGGCAAGGTACGACCTTCGGAAATGGGAAGAGATGCCAATTACGATTTTCATAAATTTTGTTTCCGTTTACGTCCCATACACTGGCGCTGGAAAACTTGCCATTTCACAAGAGGAGGAAATCATTGAAGAGATCAGATCCGCATTGATGGAGTGCGCAAGGGATATTTCAATGTATTTGCATTCACTCCAAAAAGCGGAAGACCAGGAAAGAAGGAGGATGATTTTCTTTAGGTACATTGGCGAGGTTGCCGAAGCGCTTCATGACATCAAAGGAGTCGAGAAGGTAAAAATCCAGGAAAAACTTAGGAAAATAGCCGAAGAGAGGACAAAAATTGCCGAGCAAGAAGAAGGGCTTGAAGAGATTGGAATTGATGAGGACATGAAAAAAGAAGAGGAGGATGCGGAATAGGAAAAGGTTAATATAGGTTGTTTAACAAAGTTATACATGGTGGTTAGAATATGTATTACTTCAATCGTAGAATTGGGCCAAAAGGAACGGTAGTTATCCCTTCGGATTTGCGGGAAATGTTCGGATTGAAGGCTGGATCCGAAATTGTGCTTGGGGCCGATTCGGAAGGCATTAGGATAAAACCCGGCAAAACACCGGAAGAATTTGTGAAGGCTTTTTGCAGCATTGTCCCGGAAAGCAGGAAAACAAAGAACAAGATTGACATAAATAAACTCCATGAAGATGAGATTTTGGAAAGGCATGGGTTATGATGAAATACATAGATGCGGGAGTATTTGTAATCGCTGCAGGAAGCGCCCCACCAACTGCAGATAAGGCATTGGAAATATTAAGGCAGATTGCTGCCGGCAAAATGCAGGCCGGAACTTCGGTGCTTTCGTGGGATGAACTGGCATACGTGATACGAAAAAAACTGGGCGGGGGAAATAGCAAGGATGCCAAAGAGCAAGGCAGGCTTTTTCTTTCAACGCCTAACCTAAAACTTTTCAATGCCACTTCGAAAACGGTTTCAATTGCACAGGAGTTGATGGAAAAATACGATTTGAGGCCAAGGGATGCAATCCACGCAGCAACTGCAATGGAAAATGGGATAACTGAAATTGTAAGCACGGATTCGGATTTTGGAAGGATTAGGGGAATCAAATGGATTAAAATTTAGGTGAAAAGTCATGGCAGAAAAAAAAGACGTTGGCGGGATGGCAAAACGGGAAAAGAACCGCGGAGAGATCCTTAAGCGCATCGGGGTATTTGCGGATAATTTGATTGGCGAAATCGACAGGAATGAAAATCCACACATAGATATTCCGGTTAGGGGAAGCAGCAATGTTGCATTTGATGTAAAGAACAAGAAAATCGTTTTGGGGGATAAGGTTGCTAAAAGGTATCTCTTCAACGTCTCACATGCAAGAAGGTTCATGCAAACCATGCTGGTTGCAAGCTATGTTAAGAAGGATCTGTTGGAGAATAATTTGACTGCTACGCTTCGAGACCTTTACTATGCAAAAAAAAGGACAATCCACGGAACCAAGGAAGATACAATCGATGAGCAAAAAGAATCCGATCTTGCAATTGTTGATTTTGAAGTTTCGCTGGATACGTTCAGGGAAATGCTCCACCTTAGGGCTGAACCCAAGGGAAGGATGGCGGGGGATATGAAGATCAAGGATTTTGTAAGAGATAGGGAGAGCATCATTGATTTGAGCAAGCTTGGGAGTGGCGGGCTTGCAATCCCTTCAATTGTTGAGCAAATTGAATTCATGGACCATGGTTTGGAATATGTCTTGGTTGCCGAGAAAAATGCAATTTTTGATAGGCTAAATGAGGATGAGTATTGGAGGAAGAACAAGTGCCTCCTTATGACAACTGCCGGACAGGCCGCTAGGGGAGCAAGAAGGCTTTTGCAAAGGCTAAGTGATGAGTTGAAACTTCCGGTTTACTGCTTAACCGACGCAGACCCGTATGGATGGTATATTTACTCTACTATGAAATACGGAAGCATGGCCTTAGCGCATGAATCGGATAGGCTTGGATGCAAGGAAATGAAGTTCCTTGGGATGAGCATTTCGGATATCGAGCATTATGATTTGAAATCCGTGACCATCAAGGCAAAGGAAGTCGACATAAAGCGAGCGCAGGAAATGAAGGCGTATGATTGGTTCAAGCCAAAGGAGTGGCAAAAGGAAATCGACAAGTTCTTGGATAAGAAAATCAAGGCGGAAATCCAATCCCTTAGCAGCAAGAATTTGCAGTATATCAGCCAAAAATACCTTCCGGAAAAGATAAACGGGCAGGATTTCCTGCCGTAAACTGGTAAACAAATAAGATAGGCCGGGAAGCTAAGAGGCAAAATTAAACAATCACTAGTTCAAACCAAATACTTCTTTTTGCAATTTTTTTTGCCAACTAGGTCGATAAAAATACACACCTAATTATTACCACCTATTGCAAAAGTCCGGCTCTGATAAAACCAACAGCCACAGCAATCAAAAGCAAGCCCATTACTTTTGAAAGTATCTCAATTGAATTGCCCCCAAAAAAACTAAGCAGCCGGTACGAATTCCTAAGGATCACCCAATTTGCAAAAAGGGAAGCAGCTGCTGCAAGAAAGGTCACAAACAATCCTTCCGTTGCCGTAAGAACAATTACACTAGTAATAACTCCGGGGCCGGTTATTAGAGGGACTCCAATAATTGTAGCTGCCACTTGGTAATCTTTAGTTGCCTTTTCCTTCTTTTCCCAGCCAAATACTAGTTGGGCGCCTAAAATCAAAAGTACTCCTCCGCCTGCGATCTTGAAATCGGATAGGCTTATGCCAAATAACTGAAGGATTGGGCTTCCAAAGAATAGGAAAATTGCCACCACAACCGATGCAACAATGAGTGCCTGATTAGCCGCTTTCATCTTGTTTTCAGCTGAAAATTTGCCGGTTAAGGATAGGAATACGGGAATTGAGGCAAACGGATCCATGATAGCAAATAGCAATGCAAAGGAGGAGATAAAACTTGATAGTGAAAATAAACCTTCAAACATGGAATAAGGAAGACTTGCCTGCTTAAAAAGAATTTTGTTTTAAGTATTAGCAAGGAATTTGGGAATAATGCAAGGAGTTTGTAATTGGGGGCCTTTTGAGGTATTTTAGGAATATGGGAAAACTTGGAATGTTCAACAGGAACATGAAACTGCTTGAAGGAACAATCAGGGGCAAGGTTAGGCAAGCTCTAATTGAGGATGCAAAATTTGACATTTCTTCGGAGGCGCTAAAATTGAAGGGAAATGCTATTGCTCAAATAGTTTCCGAAGAGGAAGGAATTGTTTGCGGGATTTTGGAAGCAAAAGAAGCGTTTTTTGGCTTGAAAATAAAAGTTTTGAAAAAAGATGGGCAAAAAATCAAAAGAGGAAATGCGATTCTAACAATTGAAGGAGACATTAAACA
>JACRGC010000005.1 GCA_016212475.1 Microcaldota archaeon
ATTAGAGGAAGAAAAACAGCCAATCATGGAAAATGCAGCGCAAATGGAAGAGGGAAATTTTACACAGGCGAAACCGGCAAGCCACCAATCCGATTCTTCCTTGGAAGAAATCGCAACAACAAAAGCGCTTGAGGAAATTGAGGCGCAAAAACCCCATGAATTGGGAAAAACTGATGGTAAAATTGAAGCACCAATTGAAGCTTTGCCAAAATCCGATATGGAAATCGAATCCAAAATAATTGAAAAGGAAATATCAAAGCAAGAAAAGGAAGTTGATTTGGAAATTGAAGCTGCAAAACTAGATGAGCCAAAGCAGCCTGAACTAATTGCAAAGGAACTTGATTTGAAAACTAAGGAAATGGAAGAAAAATCCCAAGATAAGGAAGTGAAATTTGGGGAAACGGAACGGAAGCCAAAGGATAAAGAAATAAAATCAGTTGGATTGAGGCAAGAAAACAGGCAAGCCCATCCAATTGCAAAAAAGGAGGAAATTCTTTCGCCAAAAACCGCTGAAAAGTTTGAATTGCCAATGCAAAAGGAGACCGAATCCGAAGAGAAGGAAATCGAAGAATTGGTAGGGGAGACAATTGAAGGGAACATAAGGAAGGATGCAAAATTAGCCGAAAAAATAATCAATGAAAACAAGGCGAAGGAGGAAATTTCCAAAAAGGTGTTTTCAAGCGGGAGGGAGGAGTTTTTGGCAGCCGGAAAGGATCGGGACCTTAAGCCAAAAATTGGAATTTTCTCCCAACTCAAGGGATTTTTCACGGGAGATATTGAAATAAAGGAATCCGATACTCGCGAACTATTCGACCAATTCGAACTTGCATTGATGGAAAGCGATGTCTCGTACCAAACCTCGCAGGCGCTTGTTTCCGATTTGAAAAGCCGGCTTATTGGGAAAAAAGTAAGGTCAGGCAAAATCCAAGAGGAAGTCAGGCGGGAAATCGCATTCGCGCTTGCATCGATTTTCCAAACATCAAAAAGCAGCTTTTATGAAAAAATCAATGAAAGCAAATCCAAAAGCCAATTGCCATTCATAGTCTTGTTCCTTGGCCCGAATGGGATGGGGAAAACAACTACAATTGCAAAAATTGCGCATAACCTGAAAAAGCGCGGGATTACATCCGTAATTTCAGCCAGCGACACGTTCAGGGCAGCTGCAATTGAGCAATCCGTAATACATGGCGAAAAATTGGGAATTAAAATTATCAAGCACACCTATGGATCGGATCCGGCAGCTGTTGCATTTGATGCGATAAATTATGCCAAATCGCACGGTATCGATGTTGTGCTAATTGATACGGCAGGCAGGCAGGATACGAACATTAATTTGCTCATGGAGATGCAAAAAATCGTGCGGGTTGTAAAGCCTAGCCTTAAGGTATTCATTGCCGAGGCAATTGCGGGCTCATCGCTTGTAAACCAGGTAAGGACTTTCAATGAAAAGCTTGGGCTTGATGGGATTGTCCTAACAAAGCTCGATTGCGATGCCAAGGGCGGAGGAAGCCTAAGCATCGCATACGAATGCAAACTGCCGGTGTATTTTGTTGGAGTTGGGCAAGGATATGATGATTTATTGGAATTCAACGAGGAGTGGATCATCAAAAACATTATGGCGGAATAAGGATTAAGAATTGAAAAGCGTTTGGAAAAGAATCCATTTGACTGGAAAAAATGCACATGGAAGAAAATTCGTCTGATTTGGAAAATATGCATGCAGGGTAATTCAAAATGATGCGCGAAAAACGAAGATACTTGGAATTTTCAGTGGTTTCGGATAGGAAATTTGCAAAGGAGGAAGCAAAGCACATGCTATACGAGGCGGTTTTTTCACTGATTGGGGAGGAGGGCGCATCAAAAGCAGCGGTCCAATTGAAGGCATTCGAAACACAAAAGCAACTTTTGCTGGTTAAATGCGCTTTGGCATCTCAAAACCCGGTTATTTCGGCCCTTGCCTTGAAAACCTCCTTTAAGGGCGAGAAAGTTTCTCTTCATTTCCAAAAAATCTACGGAACCCTTGAAAAGGCAAAGGCGGAATTTCCATCCCTTAAGGATGAAAAGTTCTGATTGATGTTTTGGAAATAGCTGAAAAATCCTGAATGATTGGAAATAAATAAAATTCCGAACTGATTTTCCTGCATTCAACTCATTTTTCCTAATCGAAAGGGTAAAAAATGCCCTAAACAAAATAAATTCATGAAATTTTCATTCCTTTTGGCATTTCTAATTATTGCAAACACGGCAATTGCGGCTAATTTCCAAAACTATGATCCGGACACTATTATTGTCACGGATGTGATTCCACAGGTCAATATTCCACCTGCATTCAAATCAAATCTGGCAACGGATTATCTGGCGGATTTGAGATGCACAAATTATGTTTCAAGGCAGGAATGCGAGAACATAAAAGATTACATACGGGCTTTTGCGAATACTAATTTCCCAAGATCTTGCGAGGGAAAAATAACTCGGGATTATCTGTCTGCTGTTTATTATTGGCAAATATATGCCGAAAGCTCGTTCAATAGAAACGGTTATGAGTCAAATGGAAAATCTTATGGACTTGCGCAATTTATTCAGGAAACAGCAAACGCGTATAAACTCTACGATAGGTTTGATGATCGGGAAAACATCAGGGCGCAATCTGAATACATGAAAGATATTCTCAATATGCAACATGTAAAATGCAATTTGCCTTTAGGGATTGCAGCCTATAACACCGGGCCATACAATAAGGTAATCAAGCAAGGAACGATACCAAATGTAATCAGACTCCCTTCAGGCGATGAAGCTAGGCCGGGCAGCTATGTCAGGAGAATTTTCACCAACGTTGAGTCTACCACTAAATTGCCAGTGGAATACCCGCAATTTGTTTAGTAGAAAAAAACTAGTTCTTAAGGAATTTATTTTTTCCCAAGCAGCATGATCTGCGCAAGCAAGGCTTCAAGCTGGATCCTCTCGTTTGCGCCCTCAACCATCCTGAAATCATATTCGCCGACCTTATCCACCAGGAATACTTTTTCCTTATCCGGGATTTCCATTGCGGTTATTTCCCTAAATATCTGAAGAATTACCTCTTCTCCGGACATCCCATATTTTAGCATGATTTCGTCAAGAAGCTTCCTTGCCTCGAGGAACTTTCCGCCAAGCGCCGCTTGGACCATTTTTTCAACTTCTTCGGGCCTTGCCCTGCTGGCAATTTTGAAAATTTCCTCGCTGGTTACTTTGCTGGATAAGGATGCTGCGCCTTGCAAGGTATTGATCAGCTTCCTTGCATCCCCCTCCGAAACATAAACAAGGGCGTCTTCGGCTTTTGCATCAATTGATAGCGATTCGGTTTTTGCAATTTGCAAAATCATTTTCTTAAGATCTTCCGTTTGCAGGCGGGAAAACCTAAAAACCGCGCATCTGCTTTGGATGGGCTCGAGTATTCTTGAGGAGTAATTGCACGATAGGATGAACCTAGTAGTTGTCGAATATTTTTCCATGGTCCTTCGAAGCGCCTGCTGCGCATCGGCCGTTAGCGCATCGGCTTCATCCAGGAAAATTACCTTGAATGGAACGGATGTCAGTGAAAGCGTGCGCGCAAAATCCTTGATTTTTGTTCTGACAACATCGATCCCCCTTTCATCCGATGCATTAAGCTCAAGGAAGCATTGGCTGAAATTCTCCCCGAATAAATCATGCGCCATTGCTAGAGCGCAGGATGTTTTTCCAGAGCCTGCTGGTCCAGCTAGCAATAAATGAGGAGGATTCTTGTTTTTGACAAAAGCTTCAAGCTGGCGCACAATCACTTCATTGCCGGCAACTTCAGAAAGTGTCTTTGGGCGGAATTTTTCAACCCATGGAATAAAATCGCTCATGATGACCAACACCCAAAAATGAAAAGAAAATTATTAAAATGAATCGGATTATGCTTCTTCAAAATGAAACTCAATATCGCCTAATTGAAAAATACCCTATTTTGATTTTTTCCTTTTGCGAAGTACAAGTATTGCTGCAAGCATTATTAATGGAAGGAAAACCGGGTTGAATTCCGGAACAACGAAATTTCCCTGGAAGTTTGCGCGCTTGACCATGCAAGTTTGCCTAGCTGAAACCGTATTTGCTAGGTTCCAAATTTCAGCTGTGATGTTGTATTCCTTTTGCACTGGCGAGGAAATTGTTATTTTCCAAACTCCCGGATTCACATTGTTATCGCAAGTGCAGGCAACAACGTCATCCCCAAGCCCATCGACAGTGACATTTAGGCGGTAAACGTCTATTGTTTTGATATTGCATTGTACATAATCGCTGGCAAAAATTGGATCAACAGTTCCGCAATCGGCCCTTGGAGGAGTATTGATGAAGGTATTTGCGGTGATGTTTGTAAAATCAGCTGTGAGGACAGTTGGGCAGCTCATGAAAAGCGCATCCGCCGATGCATGCGAGGCTAAAGCTAATACTAGGAGTAAAGTAGCAAAGAATAGTTTTGACATGACCAAAAGAGGCAGCTGGGATATTTAAAGTTTACAGCTCGCCTACCCTGCGCTTTAGCTTCTTCCTTAATCTGCGCATTTTCTTCCTAATCCACTTCCATCTCATTTTCCCCTTTTTTTTCTGGGAAAACACCTAAAATTTTAAGCATTTTCATTCCATTTTCGGGGACGGGAACCCATGATTCACACCTCTTAAAATATTCATTTTTTCCTCTATCTTGTTAACAATTGATTTTGGATCGCGCTTAATTTCCGCTTCCCAAAACCTTAAAACAGTCCATCCTTTATCCCGAAGAAGGTTATTAATCCTTTCATCTTTTTCCAAAACATCCTTCCTGCGATGCCAATAATCGCCGTCAAGGAAAATTGCAAGTTTAAAGTCGGGAAATGCCTTATCTGCCTGACAACGCCCAAGTATGGAAAAATGCTTGTAATGGCCAATTTCCCTTGCCGAAAGTTCATCTTCAATTGCCCTTTCGATGGAAGTGTCCTTGGTTGGAAGCACTTGTTTTAACCTATGGTTTCGAAGCTTGGAAATTAAATCCGGCGATCTTGCAAGCATTTTGCTCCGCCCGATGGATATATGAGCCTTATGGATGGGCGATTTTTGTTTTCCCCTAAAAACATCGCTTTTTGACCGGATTGAAATGCTATGCGACTTCAATATATGGGCAGCTTTTTTCCGATTGATTCTAAATTTAATTGCAACATCGGTTATGGAAACATCACTATAGGAATAACCCAAAATAAGCTCCCTTGCAAGCTCATTTGGATAAATCCGCTTTTTCCGGATTTCCCAGGATTCTGAGGAATTTCGGGCATGTATTTTATGAAATTTCATAAGTTTCAAAACTGTTTTGGGATCTATCGATAGCAATTGGGATATTTCCCTAATTGAGAGCAGTTCATAGGAATATAGAAAAGCTAAATCCTGTTTGCCAATTTCGATCTTTTTCATCATTCTTTGGGGTATTTTTTCTTTTAAATCGTTTTTTAGGGGTGGGTTCGGGTGAAGGGAATAAATATATACGTATCAGAACAAATTGAAGGGGGATTGAAAGGAATAATGGGAGGCTCTAAACGACTAATACGGGCAATCCAACCAAAAGGTGTTTTGAAATGAAATATTCTGTTAAAGATATAAAAATGGCAGATAGCGGAAAAAGAAAAATCGAATTCGCGCAGGAGCACATGCCAGTACTTATGAAAATCCGCGAGCGCTACAAAAAGGAACTCCCATTGAAGGGAATTAGGATTTCAGCTTGCCTTCATGTTACCAAGGAAACTGCGGTTTTGGTTGGGACGCTTCGGGCCGGAGGAGCGCACGTAGCCCTTTGCGCATCAAACCCGCTTAGCACGCAAGATGATGTTGCAGCAGCCCTTGCGCAGGATGGGTTTGAAGTTTTTGCAGTCAGGGGGGCAACAAATGAAGATTACTACAAGCAATTGAATGCAACACTAGATATTGCGCCACACATCACACTTGATGATGGAGCGGATCTTATCAATGCAATCCACACAAAAAGAAGCGAACTGCTAAAGAATGTGATTGGAGGGCAGGAAGAAACTACAACCGGAGTCATAAGATTAAGAGCCATGGCAAAGGAGGGGCAGTTGAAATATCCGGTAATTGCAGTGAACGACACCCCAACAAAACACATGTTTGACAATTACTATGGAACTGGCGCTTCTACGCTGGATGGGATAATGCGCGCAACCAATATTTTGCTAGCTGGAAAGGTGTTTGTTGTTGCAGGATATGGGTTTTGCGGCAAAGGAGTCGCAAACAGGGCGCAAGGAATGGGCGCAAAGGTCATTGTGACTGAAATCGACCCTGTCGAAGCGCTTCGGGCTCACATGGATGGATTTTCAGTCATGACTATGAATGAAGCTGCAAAACTTGGGGATATTTTTGTAACCGTAACCGGATGCAAGGACGTTTTGACGCCAAAACACTTTGAGCTCATGAAAGAGGGCGCAATTCTTGCAAATTCAGGCCATTTTGATGTTGAAATCGATGTCAAGGGACTTAGGATAATTGCAAAAAAGGTAGAATTGGTTAGAGATAATCTGGAAAAATATTCACTTCCAAACGGAAGGCACATATACCTGATTGGGGAAGGAAGGCTTGTGAATTTGGCAGCGGCGGAAGGGCATAGTTCGGAGGTGATGGACCTATCTTTTAGCGACCAAGCCCTAGTTTCCGAGCACATTGTAAAAAATGCAAAATCATTCAAGCCCGGCGTTTATGAAGTGCCAAAGGATCTGGACGATTGGGTGGCAAAACTTAAGCTTGAAACTTTGGGCGCGGATCTGGAAGTGCTAACGCCAGGGCAAAGAAAATACCTGGATAGCTGGCAGGAAGGAACTTGACTGCCATTTTAGAGCTAAACAATACCATTTAAATACTTTTTTTATGTAGTTTAGATGGAGATTCTGATTTTTGGCGCATAGCCGAAAAATAACACTAGTTTCAGTCGTTAGTGATTAGCCGACCTGGAATAATTTGGGGGGAATATCATGAAATCGCACCAAGAAATCAACGAAAAGGCGTTTTCCAAGAATTTGGATGATTTGAAGGAAGCTGAAAAAATGCACATGGAAGAAATTCTAAAGGCACAAAGGCGAAAAGAAGCCCAGATTGCTGGGGCTAGGGAATCCATTTTGAAAACAAAGGAGGAGGAGGATGCGGAAATTTTAGATGAAAAGAAAAAAACCATAAGCCAGGGAATCAAGGAAATAGATAGGCAAGCAGCCCAAATAATGGAAAAAGCGGAAAAGGAGGCCCAGAAAATCAGGGATTCTTCATCATCCAAAAAAATCGCGGAAAAACTATTGCCAATAATCATAGAATAAAAAAAACTGATCTAAATGCTATCTTTGGAAAAAATGCAAAAGATTAGGGTAATTGCGCCAAGGGATAATTTGCAAAAGGCGATAGATAGCCTATATTCTTTTGGGGCAATCCAGGTGCAGGAGTGCAAAACAGCCGGTTTGGATCTGCCTTTGGCACAGTTCGAGGAAATTTCATCCATGCTGATTAGGTTACGGGCCGAAGAGAGGTCGCTTTCACTTAAGGGATCGCCAAAATTCAAGGAGGCGAATTTTTCCGAAATTCGGAAAAACTATGCAGAGCTTGCAATTGCGGACCTTGATTCAAAGCGCAAAATGCTCTCGGATCTGGAGACCAAGATATCAGAATTGGAAAGCCAAAAAGCGGCCCTTTTGCCGTTTAGGAAATTGAATTTCAATCCGCAGGAATCAAAATCAAGCGGGGTTTTGCTTAGCTATTTTGAGCCTAGGCCAAAATCCGAAAAACAATTGCAAAACGCCCTTTCAAAAATCCCAAGCGATACGCTTCGGGTTTTGGATGATGGGAAAAACTACATGCTTCTTGCCTACGATGTGAGGCAGGCTGAAAAAGTTGCTGCAATTATTTCAAAATACTCATTTGCAATTTTGCCAATTCCGCAAATCAAAGGCGGATTTAAAGAAGAGCTTAAATCAATTGAAAAGAAAATATTCGAGCTTCAAATCGAAATTCGGGAAATACGCGAATGGCTGGCGGATTACGTAAAGCACAAGGGGACGATGCTCCTTAAGATCAAGGAGCAGCTAAAGGTCGCCTCCTTGAAGGCCGAATTGCCATTCAAAATTGGCAAGACCGAAAACTTTTCAGTTGTCGAAGGATGGATCGAAAGCAGGAACTTTGATGATTTTGAATCCTCACTTGAAAAACTAGGGGCCTTCTTGCTTGAAA
The DNA here is from genome assembly GCA_016212475.1 of Microcaldota archaeon. Classification (GTDB taxonomy): domain Archaea; phylum Micrarchaeota; class Micrarchaeia; order Norongarragalinales; family SBBD01; genus JACRGC01. Next base: position 8,242 of record JACRGC010000005.1, read on the forward strand.
AGGTAGAAACCAAGGAAACGCCCCCATCAAAGCTGAACAACCCCAAACTCATAAGGCCATTTGAATTCATGGTCGAATTCTTTTCACTTCCAAAAAGCTTTGAAATCGACCCGACATTTTTCATATCAATAACCTTCCCGCTGTTTTTTGGGATGATCATGGGCGATATAGGGTATGGGATGCTGGCATTGTTTGCAGCCCTTGCAATAAAATTGAAATCCAAAGCGGACCTCATGAAAAGGATAGGCGGGATGCTTGCGCTTTCAGCTGTTAGCGCAATATTTTTTGGGGTTATTTTTGGCGAATTCTTCGGGCTTGAGCACATATTTGGAATCGAATTGCATCCGCTTGTGCATCGGGCAAAGGAAGTTGAGGAGCTGATCAACATTTCACTTCTCCTTGGCGTTTTGCACCTATCCCTTGGGTTCATAATCGGGGCATTTACGCAATTTTCAAACGGCCACAAAAAGCACGCTGCTGCAAAAATTTCATGGCTGGTTGTTGAAATCTGCCTGATACTTTCAATAATCAATCTAGCAGATGTTTCGCTTTTGCATATTTTTGAGCCGCTTAAGCAATTCATCGGGCTTGCTCCTTCGCTGGTTGGGCTGCTTGCAGGAATGATAGGAATTGCACTTTTCGAATCTCCAACCCATTTGATGGAACTTCCCTCGCTTCTTTCAAATATTCTCTCATACCTAAGGATCGCAGCGCTTGGGCTTTCGGGAGTCATTATTTCAATGATCATAAACCAATTGCCAGTTGACTTTGATGGGTTTTTTGCAATGGTTTCGTTCCAGCGCCCATTTGACATGGGGCTTTTAATTTCATTTGTTTTATTCGGAGGGATGCTCATACTTGGGCATTTGGTTGCCCTTGGGCTTGCAATCTTGGAATCGGGAGTGCAAAGCCTAAGGCTTCATTACGTTGAATTCTTCTCTAAATTCTATGAGGGCGGAGGTTTGCCTTTTGTCCCCTTAAGGAAGAAGGAGGAATAGCTTTAGGATCAGGATTAATAATGTAAATGTTGAATAAAAAGATGGAAAACCAAGCATAAAATTTGGCTTGCCCGTTTGATTTTTTTAAATTAAAAGAATCCAAACAAGCATAAAATGACATTTTTGATCTTTCCTTAAAACTTAAGGAAGGGATTTAGGTGATTTGAAATGGTTGAATTAGGAACCGGTTTAGTCGCATTGGGCGCAGCAATTGCAGTCGGGGCTGGAGCAATTGGAACAGCAATGGCCCAGCAATCAATTGGGGCTGCAGGAATGGGGCTTATGGCAGAAAAGGATGGGAAGGAAGGAAACGTGCTTTTGTTCCTTGCAATCCCGGAAACTTTGGTAATTCTTGGTTTCGTAGTTGCATATCTTATCCTTCAGGTAAAGTAAGGGTTTTGAGATTATGGGACTTGAAGCGCTAAAAGTAGAATTAGCTAAAAAGACGCAATCTGAAAGCTTGCGCATCGATAGCGAAGCTAAAATTGAAATCAAAAGGCTTAGGGAGGAAGCCAAAAGAGAATACGAAAACAGGAGGGAAACTGCGCAAAATGAGGCAAAGGAATCAATTGCCCGTGAAAAAATGAGGATCCCGGCAGCAAGGCTTAAGGCAAAACGGCTCATACAGGATGCAAAATATGAAATTGTAACCGAAGCATTTGAAGAGCTCAAAAAAATGCTTAATGCAAGGATGTCATCTGGAAAAAAAGAATACGAAAAAATGCTGGATGCGCTGATAAAGGAGGGCCTTGAAGAAATCGGCACTAAGAATGCGATCATTAATGTCAGGAAGCAGGATTTGCAGTTCGCAAAAAAATATGGCAAAACTGCGGAAATTTCATGCAGTGGGGGCGCGATAATTTCCTCAGAGGATGGGAAACTTCGAATTAACAACACATTTGAAGCGATTTTGGAAAAGAAGCGCGAACTTTTGGAGCAAAGCGCTTTTGAAATGCTTAAGGTAAAATAGAGATTTTTAAGTGATGCTAATGTCAATAGCTTTTGCGTATGCAGCTACCAGGATCAAGGGACTTAAAAGCAAGCTGCTCTCTGAAACAAGGCTCAGGCAGCTTTTGGAAGTAAAAACCATTCCCGAAATGATCCAGCTGCTTGAGGAATCCGATTACAAGGAGGATTTTGTAGCCATGTCCACAAAATATTCCGATATGGAATTGGTAATGCGCGCGCTTCATGAGAATTTCAAATCAACACTTAGGAAACTGATTAAAATAAGCCCAAAGGATGGGAGGGAGGCGCTTGGGATTTTGCTTAAGGAATATTATATCCAAACAATAAATGCGATAATCGCATCCAAGGCATCCGGAACACCCCTTTTGGAAACCGAACTCACGTTTGCGGACCCATCATCTGAAAAGCTTATCCAAAAAATCATGGCGGCTGCATCCGTCGAGGATGTTTTGCTAAGGCTTAAGGGAACCGAATATGCCCAAAAAATCCGGAAGGCAACCAAGGAATATGAGGCCACAAAGGATTTCAGAATAATCACAAGGGCGTTAAATGAGCATTATTTTGAAATGCTAAAAACCCTAAACACAAAAAAATACAGCCTTCTTTGGGAACTGATTGAAAGCAAGAACAACATCAAGAACCTGATGGTGGTTTTGAGGATCAAGCAAAAGGCGCAGAATGCCGATGCATCCAAATTCTTTGTAATGAGGGATAAGTTCGCGCTAGAACTTAACAAGATCAATGAATTCCCAAAAATCCTTGAAAAGGTTTCGCAAAAATACCCCCAAATTGCTCCAAGCGTGAATGAAAGCGCAAAAACCAGCTCCTTGATACCTGTTGAAATCGCCCTTGAAGGGTTGATGGTAAAAAGGACGCTTAGGATACTTAGGCTTGGAGTCATGAATTTTGCAGCCATACTTGGGTATTTGTACCTAAAAGAGCTTGAAATTTCGGAAATTAGGAAAATTGCATATGCTAAAAAATACGATTTCACTGAAGAATTGAAAGCCATGGTCTACAGCTTCAATGCGTGATATTTATGGAAAAAATAGTTGCTCTTGGGGATAGGGATTTGATTACAGGATTCAAACTGGTCGGGGTCATGGAAGGAATTGTTTGCACCCCTGAAAATGCGGATTTGAAGATGAATGAGATTTTGCTAAGGCAAGACGCGGGGATTGTGATTTTCCAGGACGAATTCCAAAATTACCTTTCACATAAGACAAAAAAACTAATTGAAACAATCCCAAAGCCGGTTGTTGTGAATGTTGGCGTAAAGGCGGCTTCCTCAACGGAAAATTTGCAGGCGATGATCAAGAGGGCTATAGGGATTTCCCTTGATAAATTGTAAGCAATTTTGGATAAAGGAAAGGCAAGTCACAACAAATTCCATTCTTTTTCAACAATGCAAGTTGCGGGCAACCCCCAAATCGCAATCCGCTGGGCCCTATGCCGGCCAGTTCCTGCAATCACATACGGGCCTTGCATCTTCCTAAAAACGCACAGGATTTTTTCGCCTTGGATTTGGCTCATTTTACTTTCCCCTCTTCAGCCAGTTTTACCAATATACCATTTACCTGCAATAAATCAAGCTGCAATTCGTCTGCAATTTGCGATGTGAATGCTTTTTTGTGGGATTTTAGGTATGAAAGTATTTCCTTTTCCGCATCCTTTGAATTGGGCGTACGGATTTCTATTACCTTGATCCCCCGCACGTATTCATAATAGTGGCTTAGCGCTTCCCTGATCGCTTCGGCTTTGCTGAATTTCATCTTCCTGCATATCTCATCGATGATTTTGATTTCCGAGGTTAGGTCGACCGGATACACGTACCTTGAAACAGTTTCCATGGCATCACAGTTATACATTGTATAAACCCGTTATTATGCATTTCCATACGGGCTATACACAAAGATTTTCAAGCTTGTCTTGAGTATGTTTTGCAGTGGCCCTAGAATAAGGTTTGGTTGATTAAAAATCAAAATTTGCTTGATTTTGGCTAGTGGCGGCGTTTGATTACGCAGAAAGGAAAGCACGCAATGGATGAAAGGCAGGGCAACTATAATTTGGCGGGATAGGCTTTAAGAAAACTAGTTCCTAATTTGCTTTCCAATAAGTTCAAGTGTTTGAGCAACGATCAATGGGAGGGATTCTGGGGTTGCTAGCAAGCTGGCAGCAACAGCATGCCCGCCGCCGTTCAGAATTTCTGCCGGAAAAGTTTTTTTCAGCTCTTGAATCAGCAAATTGGCATCAAAACCCATCTTCAATATTTCAGAAGTTGCCCGAAATGAAATTCCATCCTCGGTAACGCCAAGGCAAACAATTGGTTTTGCGATGTCCCGCTCCTTTTTTGCAATTATTTCATTCATTACTTTCCCCCTTGGAGGATATTCCTTTTTCTTTAGGAATTTTGAAACCTTCGATATTACAACAAAATATGCGCCAAAATCCCTAACCTCGGTGTATTTTTCCGAAAGTTTCATGGCATTTTCAATTTTTTCCTTTGCCTGCAAATACGATTCAGCAACCATTTCCTTGGAAGATAGGAATCGTTCATAGAAGGGCAAATTAAGCTCGCGATAATGCGTTGCATAATCAAGCGCAACAGCTTCCTTGTACTCCTTTGCATGATTGCCAAATGAGCTTTTATCGGATTGCATTGCAAAGTATGCCAAATTCTCATCAGCTGATTCCTCATCAATTAGCCTAGCCAGCTCGTAGCAAAGAAGGCCCGCGCAATGTGACGAACTGCCTCCCTCCGATAGGGGGGAAATGAAATAATCTGCGATTTTTTCAACTCTTGGATCATTTGGATGATGGTCAAGCACGGCAATTGTCACTCCCGAGCCCTTGAGCAATTTAAGGGCGTCCATGCTTTCAGGGCCGGTTGCGTGGTCAACAATTATAGCAAATGTTTCGGATGGGACGCCAATTTCGCTAAGCTCTTGCATTGCCTTCTCGACATAGTAAACCGGCGAATCTGACGGCAGGGATTGGATTGGGGTTTGTGGAAAAACCGCCTTTATTGCCTTGTAGATGTTAAGGGCCGCGCAAACTCCATCGCAATCGTTATGGTACCTGATTGCAAATGAATAATCATCCCTTGCAGCATCGATTATGGCTTTTGCTAGGGGATCCATCTTTTTTTGAAGTGCATGCATGGTACTGTCGTTTACGAGCAATTTTTTCATGATTATTACCAAATTCAGCAAAAAGCCAAACAAATTCCCTAAAACCTAGCTATTGTTTCAAAACCTTGCCTAACAACAGCTTTATATTCCTCCTTTTTAAGAAATATGGGAAGTCAATTATTAGGAAGGTTCGAATTTATAATTAGCCATAAAGGTGTTATTCATGAAAGCAACAATAGTAAACTATAGGGGATCTGTGCATTCGCAAAAAACCTCGCACATGATTCTTTTGCCGGAGGGCGTAAAAACCAGGAAGGATGCAGACAAGCTCAAGGGAAAGGAAGTTATTTTTACAACTGAAAGCAAAAAACTAATAAAGGGAAAAATTGCAGCAGCGCATGGAAGCAAGGGAGCGGTTCGGGCAATTTTTGAGCGGGGCCTTCCTGGCCAATCGCTTGGCGGAAAAGTCGATATTGGGAATTGATTTGCTAAAAAAAGCTCGTTTTGATCTAAAATCCCAAAAAATTAGCAGATTTCTAAAGCCGCAATGGAAATTTTAATTATAATAATCCAGTTAGCGAAGGAAAGCAATCATATCCACAATATTACCATAAAGGATTCCAAGAAGCAGGGCAATTAAGATGTAGGGCCCAAACCGTGGCAAAACCTTGTTGACCGGGAATAAGTGCATTTTCTCGTTCTTTTCGATTTCCTGCAATTTTTTAACCTCGGCAATTGTCAAAACACGCTGCAAATTATATTTCTTGACAAGTTCGGCAGGCATCTTATCTATTGCAAAAATGTCCTCATCTTCTATTTCACTTATTGGAATCCTTCGGATGATTATCTCATCCAAAATCTGCTCCCGGAAAGTTACAAAGAATGCGCTGGAAATCAAAAGAAGGAAAAATAAAAATGAGGCGGCTGAAACCCCGAATTGATAGTATAGGAAAACGCTGCCGATCAATGCCAGAACTAGCGCAATTGGGCCTAAAAATTTATTTGGCTTGAGCGCCTTTGTGGATTTTAGCAGCGCAATTGCATATTGGAGGGAAGCCCCAAGGGTTGCGATGAATGAACTTACCAAAAATATTGTTATAAAGAAAAGCATGTGGTTGAAAATGTTGAGGTAGCCAACAAGAAACCAGTTTTCAGGCGGGATTGAATTGATAATCAAGCTCACATCAACTGCAGGAACAAGCTTTAGGGATGAAGGAGCAAGCGGCAAAAGCTGCTGGATGCCAACAAAAAGCAAGACATCGCCCATTCCCAATTGGCCTTTTTTATAGAACAAGTAGCCAAAGGTTAGGATTATGATCGAAACTATCAATGCGTAAACAATCAGGTAATTGTCCTCGATTAAGAAGGGGAATAGGTTCATCAAAAGGCCGATTGCAATCATGATGTAGATGATCTTTTCATCTATGAACGAGGTTTTGTAGTCCTGGTACGCAGCTGCTCCGCAGCCTAAAAGTGCCACCAGAATTCGAATCAGTTCATAATTCAAAGTTTCCATCGAATTTACCTATGCAAGATCTATTTTCTTCCCATCCTTTTGCAAAAATACTTCTTCTTTTGCGGTGATTTTCCCGATTTTTTGCGCCTTCAATTTATGCCTTGCGCAAATATCAATTACTTTTTTCGCATCTTTTGGATCGCAAACTATGCAAAAGCCTATTCCCATGTTGAAAGTGCGGTACATTTCCCTATCGTCTATTTTGCCTTCCTTTTTGATCATGTCAAATATTGGGAGCGGGATTGGCATATTATCCAGCAAAAACCCTTTTTTTGCAAGCCTTCCAATCCTTAAAAGTTTTGAGAATGCGCCGCCGGTTATGTGCGCCATCCCCCTAACGCTTTTTACCTTTTTTATCACATCCAAAACCACATTCGAATAGATGTAGGTTGGAATTAGCATTTCAAGCAAAAGCTCCTCGTTTAGCAAATTGCGGTCGTTCAAAAGCACTTTTCTTGCAAGACTATAGCCATTTGAGTGAAGGCCCGAACTTTCAATTCCAATAATCACATCATCAACTCTCATCTTTTCGCCGGTGATGAGCGGGCCGTCGACCTCGCCAATAACGCTTACGGATAAGTCAAACCCCCTTCCTGTAAAGCCTTTGATTAAATCCGGAACCACTGCGGTTTCGCCCCCAACCACTGGGCAATCCACCATTTTTGCTCCTGCTGCTATTCCTTTCATGATCTCATAAATCTGCTTCTCGTCGGTTGTTTCGATTGCCAGATAATCCATCAATGCAACCGGCCTAGCTCCGATGCAAACAATGTCATTCACATTCATGGCAACGGCATCAATTCCAACCGTATCAAATTTTTCCAAAAGCTGGGCAATTAGGACTTTTGTTCCAACGCCATCGGTGTGCATTGCTATTTGCTTATTGCCAATTTTCATGACGCCGGCATAGTGGCCAGCTGGCAAAATCACATCCTTATTCAGGGTGGATTCCAAAAGGGATGCAATCCCGCCCTGAATCCCCTTGATTTTCCAGACATTGACTCCTGCTTTTGCGTAAGTGAACCCCATTTACAAATCACCACAAGATAGCATTTAGAACGAAGAAAGGGTTAATAAGCGATTTTGTTGGATTCTTATTATCGGAATTGCACCTAAATGAGCTATTCGAAAGGCGCATCAAAACAGCTATTACTTATCAGAAGAGCTCAAAAACGCCCATTTTTAAGCCTTTATATGCATTATAATGCCATTAAGTTGTAAGCTATGTTTAAGGCTTGAGAGATTTGAATACGTTCGATTTTTTGGATTGTAGCTGATTCTTTTGAGATTTCCTTAGCAGCGTAGCCGATGCAACTGCATATAGATAGGTGAAATAAGGTATGGGTTTTAGAGATAGAGACAGCGGAGGAGGAAGACGTGGCGGAGGCGGCGGCGGATACGGCGGCGGCGGAAGGGATCGCGGCGGATTTGGCGGCGGAAGGGATCGCGGATTTGGAGGAGGCGGTGGCGGAGGAGGATTCGCACAAAGGGAAGCCCCTGTTAAATCTGGAGAAGAATACGATGTTGAAATTACTGACATTGCAGCAAAGGGAGATGGAATCTGCAAGATTCAAGGATTCATTATCTTCGTGCCTGGAGCCTCAAAAGGCGAAAAGGTTAGGATCAAGATCAACGAAGTGAGGAACAGGTTTGCAATTGCCCAAAAAACCGGCGATGCGCAATCAAGCGACTCACCGGCTGCATCTGAGTCCAGTGAATCGGAAGAATCTGATGACTCCGAAGAGTCTGATGAATCGGAAGAAACACAATGATTTCTTTCCTTTTTTTTATTTTTTTTTCTTTATTTTTTTTACTGATAATTTATTCCTTAAGCGCGTTTAATTCTTTGCCTAAGTTTTTAACGTAAGATTTTTCTAATTTATTTAACTCTGCCTTATAATTCTTGGGAGTTGGGATATTTTTGGATTTTAAGTAATCATACCCCCCAATTGCAACTCTTTTTGAAAATCCCATGAGCTCGCCAAATGAATGCATCGACAAATAATCCTGTAATCTGAAAATGTCGTTAGCAGTTTTTACCCTTGGATGCACATTATTCGCCCAATCTTCAGGTTGAACTCCTCCGTACCCTAAGCCGAATACAATCCCTTGTTTTTTTCTAACAAATTCTTTAAAACTGGCAGCATCGACACCTTCAGGAGGCACAAATGCATTAAGCATTATTGATTGCGATTCTTTTGGACCATAGGGTTCAAAACCCAATGTTTTTAGGGCTGTTTTTCTAAAACCCGAAATATATTTCCTTTTGATGTTGGAAACATCATCCATTGCATCTTGGAGGCTTTCGCGTGTTTTGGCACCAGATAAAACCGCCGCTTCCATGTGGCGCTCAAGAAGTTTTCTTGAAGTCCAAATATATGCGGCCATTCCTTGGGTAAAATGAGCCCGACCAAGAAGAGTGTCTGGCGCAACATTATAGCCTAATTTCTTCAAGTTCGATTGCAATTCTGCTCCATGCATTTTCAATACTCTCCCTGCAATTTGGAAAAATTTCTTCGGCGATTGATGGCTCATTTCTCTAACCAAATCCGAATAATATGGGGACTCTTTGTCCTCCAATTGCATTCTAAGCCTGTTTTGAACCATCCTCTCCATTGCTAAATCAGTAGCTGCAATATGGGACATTAATAGGGAACCAGTAGTTTTAGGTGTGCTAAAATACATGGCAACTGGCAACTCCTTATAATCGTTTAAATTCACAGTCCCCCTCGAACTGGTAGCATCAAAAGCAATTAAAGGAACTTCGATTCCTTTCGCTTTGCAATCTTCGGCCACCCGCCTAAGCACATGCCCCAGGTTAATTTCTTGCGCCGTGCCCGTCTCAAGATGCGGCATCGTGATTAAGGTGGTATTTTTAGATATTTTTTTTATGATATCATCAGCTGTTGGGGCGGCCCCATATTTTACGCTAATTACCTCATGTTTTAGGCCTAAGCTTTTTGTTTGCCTTCTTGTTCTGTCGCTAAATGCACCAAAATGCGAAACAACCACATTAGTCAAGACATCATCCTTGTGGGCGGCAGTTCCTAAGATGGCTTCCGAGAGTAAACTTGCACTCGAATGGATTCCTAAAACGTTTTGGCCATCCACTCCCCAAATATTGCCAACCAAATCCCTCGCCTGGGTGATTATTTTCAATCCTTCAGGTATAGTTTGAGGTTGCATCGAGCGCTTTCCAATAGTATCGGGAGCTGCAGACAAATCACCAATATTTTTTCCAAAGAATTTTAATTCCTGCTCAATTTCAGCCTGCGCTTTGATTCGTTGCGAAAGCCAGGGATTATAGGAATATTTGCTTGCATTTAATTTTCCCTTGAATGCGCCTAAAAATTGTGAGCGCAATTCGCTCCTTTCAAATTTTGTTGTTCCTTTAAAAGTTGTTAAATTTTTCCAAGGTAACTTTTCTTCGGCCATTGCAAATCTCACCTTGATTTTATTTTTCTTTGAAAGCTTTAAAATGAATGTTTTCCGGTTGGCTTTTACGTTTCTTGCCGTAATCCCAATGAATTCAATTGCTTTAAAAGTGTTGACCTTCAAATTTGGTAAAATTCATTGCTTAGGGGTTGATGTAAATGCTGCAGGTTGCTTCAAGGGTTGAACGCGCAAATTACGCCATCCGGGATCCGGATGTTGCTTCAAAAGTTAAGGAGCTAAAGGCAAAGGGGAGGAAAACCTACGAGCTAAATATCGGGGATCCTGGCGCAAACAAGGGAATTTATGGCTTTCAAACGCCGGATTACATAAAAAAAGCGCTGATTGGGATCATCCAAAAAAACGGGGAGTTTGACGGGTATGCCAGTGAGCAGGGAGAATTGGAAACTAGGCAGGCAATTGCGGATTATTCAAGATCACTTGGGATTAGCGATTGCGACCCTGAAAAAATAGTTGTTGGAAACGGCTTAAGCGAACTTTTGGATTATTATTTTGGCGTAAGCGTTGAAAAGGGCAGGAATGTGGTTTTGCCAAGGCCCGATTATCCTCTTTACACCGCCCGTGTGAATTGGTATGAAGGCGAGCCTAGGTATTACACGATGGATCCAAAGAATGACTGGAAGCCTAAAGTCGAGGAAATTGAAGCCCAAATCGACAAGAATACAACTGCTGTTGTTTTGATCAATCCAAACAACCCAACCGGCGCGGTATTGGATGAGGAAGAGCTTAGGGCAATAATTGATGTTGTAAATGATAAGGGAAAAGGGGAAGTTCCAATTATTTCGGATGAAATTTACCATCTTTTAAGGTTTGATGGAAAGCAGCATATTTCAACAGCTTCCCTAACGGATGATGTTCCGGTTATCACCATGGATGGTTTTTCAAAAGGGTTTTACTCGCCTGGCTGGAGAATTGGGCACATGCTGTTTTCAAATTTCAAGGACGATAGCCTCTTCAAGGCGATGGTTAAGGTTTGCGCATTCAGATTGTCTGCAAATAACGCAGTTCAGCACGCATATGCGGTTGGAATTCGCGAGCGCGAAAACAACATGGCAGAATACACCAAATATTTGCGGTGGCTAAAGGAGAGGGCAAGGTATACGACGGATAGGATAAATTCGATAAAGGGGCTTTCGTGCAATGCCCCAAAGGGCGCGTTTTACGCGCTTCCAAAAGTTGAATCGATGAAATGGAAAACGGATAAGGAATTCATTTTGCAGCTGCTGGAAGAGGAAGGGGTAAGAATTGTTCCCGGCAGCGGGTTTGCAATGCCAGCTGGAGAGGGATATTTCAGGGTTGTAACGCTTCCGTCAATGGATGTCCAAAAAACGGCGTATGATAAGGTTGAAGCGTTCATGGGAAGGCATGTTGCTTAAAAAAAATAATTGATTAAAAAAAATAAATTATTTTTTCGAACTACGCTTAAAAGCCGAATTTACAAGCCAGTCCCTATTTGAGCGCTCTCCGGGCCTTTGTCTCCTTTCGAAATATTTGTCGATGGCCATTTTACACATAGATAGATTGGGATCGATTTTTGATTCAAGACCCAGTAAGGAATAATTTGCATCCGCATATTCGTGTATTGAATGCAATAATTTTTTCGCCTTGGTTACACTACTTAGCATCATAATGTTTTTTCCAGATTCGTCGGATCCATGAGGGTTTGTTATGCTATATTCAAAATGAAGCTCTGCAGGATTTCCCTTGTCTGCAAGCGGAATGATATGAAAAGTATATTTTGATTTTATGGCAGGACCCATCGCGCGTTTGACTACTCCAAAAAACGCATGATCCTTTATGGTTGCGGGTTTTTCTTCTGCAGTTCTGTATCGTTTTTCTTCCTGTGGCATAAATTTCACCTTTCTTATTCTTCATTGATAAATTTTATAAATACTAGGCGCAGCACCTAAAGCCGGTATTCAGATTTCCCTCGAGCGGAACCCCGACTTGGAATGCAAAGCAGCCGGCTTGCCTATTAGACCTATAATAGCCGCCCCGCGCAATCCCTTTTCCGATGAACCGGTTTTGGTCGGGCTCGATGTTGAAATAATAATCGCCTCCGTGCTTTTCGGTCTCCTCGCTAAATTGCCTTGGGAGCACATAACTTGCGCCTGCACTTAGTATGTCGTCACGATCAACTAGGCCTTCTGCAATTGGGGTTTTGTCCGTAACTGAATCTGAAACCCACTCCCAGAAATTCCCAATCAAATCATGCACGCCTTCCTTTGAAACGCAAGAAGTTGGATAGCCTGCTGGAACATATGAACTATTTTGAATTGCACAGTTGGTATCGCCAACAGTGGGGCCGTATTTAACCCCCTTTATGTTGCATGCAGCTGTGAATTCATCCGATGTGCAAAGCCGTTTTCCGGAATTTTCACAAGCTTTTTGGGCCTCCGCCCTGGAAATTCCGCTAGCAGGTACGGAATTGGATTGCGAAACCGCTTTTCCTGAAACTATGGTTGCCTCAAAATTATCAATGCAAACATCCGCATCGGGAATGTAAGTTGAGCTTCCAACGCATTGCTTATGATCGGTTGTAAACTTCAAATCCGGGCTTTTGATGCAAACATCCCCAATGCAAGCAGATATCCGGTAATGATAGGCGGTTAGGAATTTCAGATTTGTAATTTGGAATTTATGGGAAGTCGAGTTGTCCTTTTGTGCAACGATATTGCCGTATTTGTCAGTTTCATCCCATTCAATGACTGAATCTGTGCGAAGTGAGGTGCCCCAAATGATTGTTGCGGTTACATTCGATACGTTGACAATTGGGAAAACCGTGAAATTGATCGGGTTGGCCGGCGGGATTTTGGATGGGATTGGGGATGGGGAAGTTTGCGGCAAAAGAATTGATTGTGATGGCTTAGGAGTTGGCTTGGCAGCCGGCTTATCCTCAGTGCACCCGAATAATAGGAGGGTTGAAATCAATAGCAAAAACAGCAATTTGTTCATATGAGAAAAGAATGCGGTTTTGGAATAAAAAGAGGTAGGATAAGGCCAGCTTGCTAAAAAAATAAATGCAGGAATTCCGGCGAGAATTTGGAATTGATGGTTGCGGCTAGGGTAAAAAAAATTTTGGAAAATTAGGCCTTAAAAAAAATTGAGAAAAACAATAAAAAAACAGAATTATTGAAAAAAAGAAAAAAATGAACTTAACCTTCCGCCTTCATTACGACCTTGATAAGCCCAGTTCCGCAAGGGATTGTCTGCCCGATGATGATGTTTTCGGTAATCCCGCGAAGTTCGTCCTTTTCGCCTATGATGCAGGCATGGATCAAATGCTTTGCGGTTTCTTCAAATGCGGCCCTTGCAAGCACGGATGCTTTTTCCCCGGCAAGCCCGTGCCGGCCTATGCTCTTGACAGAGCCCTTGTAGGTCATGGTATCTGCAATGAGCGCAATATGGCGCATATCGACCTTTAGGTCCTGCGCTTCCATGACCTTGTTGATTTCAGAAACAATTGCATTCCGTCCAGCCTCTATTCCAAGCACGCGGTTGACTTCCATGATATCGTTAGTTGTTGTTCTCGATGCATCAACTTCTGGTATTTGCATGACCTGCTCAAGGTTGGATCCTTCGGTTGCAATCGAGTGCGTTCCATCCTCGTTTGTTATGATGATTGCCCTATTGACTCCGGTAATCCCCTTCAGGACGATTTCAGAAAGCTTCGTAGTTGTTTTCCTAATCATCTTAAGCGTATCTTGCTTTGGAATGACCATGATCGTATCTCCGCGCTTTTCATAGTCGGCAACAGCCTTGATTGCCTTGATCACTTCCTCCTCATCAAGCTTTATTTGCTTCATTTTCTCCTTGTTCATTATGATCTTGATGCGCTTTGCCTCAAAATCCTCCCGAATTTCAGCAATTTTTGAAAATTCGACCTGCTCGATGCTGGCTGCAATTGCGGCTACTTTTTTGTAATCTTTTGCAAACTCGGGCTTTAGCACGATATCCATGACCGGATTCTTTGGCGATTTGCGGGCGTCCACAAGTTCTACAAGCCTTGTAAATCCAAGCTGCGCAAGCGATGCAACTCCGGCGTAGTGGAAAGTCCTAAGCGTCATTTGTGTTCCGGGTTCGCCAATTGATTGGGCGGCAACCACTCCAACAGGCTCTCCATATGTGATTTTTGCCCCCATTGAATCGTATCCATCGCCGTAAAAGAACTGCGCGATGTTGCCCTCGGCATCCCTAACGGAAATGTCCTCGTTTACAATCAGGTCTTGAAGCGCATTGATAAGCCTTCTTTGCATGTAACCTGTCTTTGCAGGGTTGACTCCCTTATCTACGACGGAATCCCTTCCTCCAGCGGCATGGAAGAAATATTCAATTGGATCCATGCCGATCTTGTAATTATTCGAGACAAATCCTTTTGCATACGCTGAAAGATCCCCTTTCCGAAAGTGCGACAAGATGCGATGATTGTATCCGGAGGTCATTCTCTTTCCACGGATTGCCTGCTGCCCAACTATTGCTGCCATCTGGACTACGTTTAGGAGTTTTCCTTTTGCACCCGCCTTGCTCATCATGATTGCAGGATTTTGATGCACTTCGATATCCCCAAAAAGCATTTTTTCCTTGTGGACGTATTTCAGAATGATTTTTCCGCATTTTTCCCTTGTCTCTTCAAGGATGTTCATCATCTTTTCCTCGAATGTGTCCTTGAGGGTCTTGCCAGGCTGCCTAAGCAGCTTGCCATCCTTTAATTGATGCACAAGGATTTTCTGGTTGTTCCTGCTCTCCTTTAGAACTTCCTTTATGTCCTTTTTGGCCTCGATTGGAAGATCGTAATCCACCAAGCTTAAGGAAAGCCCGTAATGGCTAAGAATCTGCAGGGCAATTTTTGTAGATGCGTCAATGAATTTTTGCGCTTCTGTTGACCCGTATTTTTCAAAAATTTCCTTTGTTATTGCATCGGAGGTCTTGCTGTCGACGTGGCCGTTGATCAGCTTTGAATTCTTGATTTCAACTTGCTCTTTTACCTTGTTTGTGAATGTGAAATTGAATTTTTCAGGAAGGAGGAGGGAAAATAATTCGCGCCCGGAAAGATCGCCCTTGACTTCTGATTCAATTCCAGCTGCATTCAAAAGCTCGCATGACTCTCCCTTCGAAAAAGTAACTCCCGGAAGAGAAAGCAAATAAAGCCCGGAGATTTGATCCAGATCCGGGGCAATGATGGGTTCGCCGTTCCTTGGCGAGAGCACTTGGTCTTGGACTTTCATGAGTATTTCAGCTTCGGCCTGCGCCTCCTCGTTTTGCGGGACGTGGAGGTTCATTTCATCCCCATCAAAATCCGCATTGTATGGCTTGCAATCCGCAACATTGAACCTGAAGGTTTTGCCCGGAAGCACCTTTACGGTGTGGGACATCATTGAAATCCTGTGAAGCGAAGGCTGCCTGTTGAAAATTACAGTATCGCCGTTCATGAGCTGCCTTTCGAGGGTGTAGCCAACGCCTATTTCGCCAAGCACTTCTTCGATATTTGCTTTTGTAACCCTCTTCCTTCTGCCATCGGGCCTAATCACGTAATTGATTTTTTCCGTGTGATCCTTGATTAAATCCTTGACATAATCCATGTTCCATTCATTTACGGTTAATGGAAGCGTAAGCTCGGCTGCAATGCTTTCCGGAACTCCAAGCTCGTTGATCCCAAGGGTCGGATCCGGCGAAATTACAGTCCTTGCTGAAAAGTTTACACGCTTTCCCGATAAGTTGTACCTGAACCTGCCTTCCTTTCCTTTTAGCCTTTGGAAAAGTGTTTTAAGCTGCCTGCCGGACCTGTGCCGAGCCGGTGGAATTCCAGCTGTTTCATTATCATAGTAAGTTACAATGTGGTATTGCAAAAGTTCCCACAAATCCTCAATGATTAATTGCGGAGCTCCAGCGTCAATATTTTCAGCAAGCCTTTGGTTGATTCTGATAATATCTACAAGCTTGTGGGTCAAATCATCTTCCGACCTTTCTCCGGTTTCAAGTGTGATTGAAGGCCTAACAGAAACAGGAGGCACAAGCAAAACAGTTAAAACAATCCACTCCGGCCTAAATGATACGCCAAGTGTTTGAAGCACATCATCAGAAACCCTCTCAAGCCTTTCACGGATTTCAGATGGCAAAAGTTTCCTTTCCTCCTCGTAAAATGAGGTTGGCCTAACGAATTTGATTTGCTTTTGCTTTTCCTCGCAGTGAGGGCAGGCGGCAACCCTTTTTGCCTTGTCTAGCGAATCAATTTCCAAAAGAAGTTTTCCGCACCTTGAGCAGGTTGCCTTCAAAAGCTGGTAGACCATTTTTCCAAATCCAACATGGACAACCGGCCGAACAAGTTCGATGTGGCCAAAGTGCCCGCTGCACGATTTCATCCTTCCTCCGCAGGTTTTGCACTTAAGCCCAGGATCAATTACCCCAAGGTGCTGATCGGCAAGTCCGGCAGCAATTGG
Source organism: Microcaldota archaeon (assembly GCA_016212475.1). Taxonomy (GTDB): domain Archaea; phylum Micrarchaeota; class Micrarchaeia; order Norongarragalinales; family SBBD01; genus JACRGC01. The sequence goes on from JACRGC010000005.1 coordinate 24,746, forward strand.
ATAGCCATCCTCATCGTATGTGTCCGGGACTGTGATTTTAACCGATGAGAGCTTCCTTACGTTCTCAGGGGAGTAAATCGAAAATTCAATGCTTTCTACTACTTTCATTTTTATCAGCTCTAAATTTTGGTTGGAATTTTATCCCATAATTCATGCGTTTGCTTTAGCCTTTATCCTTAAGATTGACACCTTTAGGAAACCAAGGTTTCCTACTCGTGTCGCCCCTACCTTCCTTTTTCAAATATTATCCTTTATCCTTCAAGTTTAGTTTGGGGTTGATTCCAATTGATTTCATTTCATCCAACAGCAATTTGAATGCATAGCTCATTTCGACTTCTGAAATGGCGGTGCTTTCGCAAATTGGGCAATACGTCTTGTTCTTGAGCTTGTCAAATACTCCGGCGGATCCGCATTTGTTGCAGATAAGTTCGGTTGTCTTATCCGAGCTTTCAATCATTCTTTCCTTTAGAAGTGATGATGCCCCAAAGCCAATAAAGCAATCCCGCTCCATCTCCCCAAGCCTAAGCCCTCCTTCCCTAGCCCGCCCTTCAGTTGGCTGGTGCGTAAGCATCTGGACTGGCCCTCTGCTCCTTGCATGGATCTTAAGCCCAACCAAGTGGTGCAGCCTTTGGTAGTAAATAACTCCTGTGAAAATTTTAGCGCTCATGATCCGTCCGGAATATCCATCGTACAAATATTCATGGCCTGATGGCTCAAATCCGTATTTTGAAAGGATTGCCTCGTAATCATCCTGCGAATCTCCTGTAAACGAAGTTCCATCCCTGATTGTTCCTTCCATGCAAGCTGCTTTTCCGCCAAGCATCTCAAGAAGATGCCCAGCAGTCATCCTTCCAGGGATTGCATGCGGGTTTATGATCAGATCCGGAACAACTCCTTGCTTTGTAAATGGCATATCCTCCTGGTTGACTAAAAGCGCAACAATTCCCTTTTGCCCATACCTTGATGAGAACTTATCGCCAATTTCTGGAATGTTTGTTTTTCTAACCCTAACCTTGACGAATCTGTTTCCGGCAATGCTTTCGGAAACCATGACGGAATCAACTATCCCATCCTCGTTGCTTCGAACTGTAACCGAGCTTTCCCTTCTTTTTTCAACCTCGACATCAAGAGCTGAAATTTCCTTCAAAAATCTTGGAGGGGATGTTTTTCCAATCAAAACTGAATCGCCAGGAACGTATACTTCAGGTGAAATTAATCCATCAGTTTCAATGTTTTGGTAGGTTTCTTCGCCCAAATATCCCTGCACATACTCCGGAGGCACTTCAAACTTGTCCTTTTGCCCGCCAGGGTACCTGCGCTCTTCTGCGTTGTAGGTTCTAAAGAATGCGCTTCTGCCAAGCGTCCTATCAACTGCCTGCTTGTTTATGATGATCGCATCGTTCATGTTAAAGCCGTAGTAGCTAAGAACTGCGACAACGAAATTTTGGCCTGCTGCGCGCTTGTAATTTTGGAGGTTTTCGTAAATCCTTGTTTGGACAAGGGGCCGCTGCGGGTAAAATAAAACGTAACCTCTTGTTTCACCGCGGAGGTTGAAATTAGCAGTGTAAAGACCAAGTGCTTGCTTTGCGTGCTGGGATGCCATCAAAACCCTTGGAGCCATGTTATGTTCAAGGAATGGGATTTGGTTTGAAACATACCCAAGCATTCCAATTACATCTACTTCCATATGGGTGTGAAGTGGCGTTAGATCCTCTTCTTTTAGTGCAACAAGCGCGTTTTCCTCTTCTTCGGCATCCAAATAATCAATCAAGCCTTTAGAAACCAAATCCTTGAATTGGATTTGGCCGTTCCTAAGTTTTTCGATGTGCTCTGGAAGGATTGCGCATTTCCCATTCTTTACAACGATTAATGGCCTTCGCGCCCTGCCTTCGTCGGTGTTTATGAATAATTCATTGGTTTTTTCGTAAAAAGAAACGTTTGTTTGCTGGTCGATTTCGCCCTTCCTTCGCTTGTCGCGGATTTCATCTGCAAGCTTTCCGCCATTTTCATGGAAACCAACAAACCTTCCATTCAAAAAAATTGAGCTTTTCATAATTATCACAAAAAATCTAAATTTGCATGGTCACTCCTAGGTTCCTAAGGGATTTCTCAACGGATTTCTCCTCCGAGCCGGATGTGATTTCGCAGAAAATTGAAAGTGATTTGATAAGACCGCAATTTGGCCCTTCAGGGGTTTCGTTAGGATCGAGCCTTCCAAAGTGCGTGCCATGAAGATCCCTTGCCTTGTGGTGCGGATGCTTCTTTGCAAGCGGCGAAATAACCCTTCGCATGAATGCAATTGATGAAACGAAATTGTACCTATCAAGCGGCTGGCAAACTCCAGTGTGGCCGCCCATCCAGTTGCCAGTTGCCATGGAATACTTGATCCTTTCGGTTAGGGCGTCTGGCCGAACAATTGTGAATAGGGTCATTTTCCTCCTTCGGATGTTTGCCCGCTCCAATTGGTAGGCAACATCCTTCACGAAGAATTGGAATGCGTACCTAAATAGCTCTTCCATTAATTTTCCGGTGATCTTGATCCTCTTGTTTGCGTAGTGATCCTTATCTTCCGGTTTCCTTTTTCTGTAAGCTGTCAGGACTGCTCGCTCTGCCATCCTGCATAGGTAGTAAGCTTTAGCAAGCCTATCTTTTTCCTCAACTCCGATGTGAGGAAGCAAATAGCGATCGATTAGAAGTTCTGATCTTTTCAGCTGGTAATCAACCGGCTGCCCGGGAGCCGCCCTTTTGCCAATTGCTTCAAGCGCATCCTTCTTGGTTTTGATTTCAGCTTCGGCTTCCCAATTGAGAAGCAGATCATTTACTATGAATGGGGTATCTGAAAATGCAGCGTAAATTTTTTCCTGCTTGTCAAGGCCAAGCGCTTTTAATAGAACTAAAAGCTCGATTGATTTGTTGAATGATGGAAGCGTAACCGAAAGCTTTCCTTCTTTTGTTCGATCAACCGTGATCCTTCCCCTAAACCCAAGCCTAGTTGAGAATACTTTTGCCTGGATTAGGTCTTTTTCCTTTTCCCTTGAAACAAATATTCTGTTTGGCGCAAGATCTTCAATTGAAATCAATGCTTTTTCGGTTCCATTGATGATGAAATACCCGCACGGATCAAGTGGATCTTCCCCTGCAGCTAGGAGTTCATCCCTATTCATTTGTGAAAGATAGCAAACCTTTGATTTGAGCATGACTGGAATTTCTCCAATGAATACGGTTTCAGTCCTTCCTTCAGAGCCTGAAAACAGGGGGGTAATTTCTAGAAATAGTGGAGCGGTATATGAAAGGTCGCGAAGCCTTGCCTCTTGGGGGTAAAGGACGCGCCTTGTTCCATCTGCCTCGGTAACTGATGGCTGGCCGACGGTGATTTTTCCCAATTTAAGCACTAGATTTTCAACTTGCGGCTCGATTGATTTTTGCGAATCAACTACCATTTGAAGGCCGCCTTCCAAAAACTTGTTATAAGAGTCGATGAATTGCTTCATCATGGAGCTCTCATTCAGATAGCTTTTTGTAAGTTCGGCAGTTTCCATAAAAATTCAACTTTTAAGTTCAATAAACTACGGATTTGATCGGCAAATATGCATTTAATCGATAACTATGCGGTAATAGATGTCTTTTTCCCCACGCTGGATCCTTATGACATCCCCAATTTTTGCGCCTAGTTGCTTTGCAACGGGATCTTCAGATAAGATTAATGGCAAATTTTCCTTGGTTATCTTGAATTTTAGAAGCATTTGCGTAATTTCCTCCTCGGAAGCTATCGAGTGTTTCGGCAAAAATATATGGCTAAAATTAGTATCCATAGTAACGACCAACAGCTAAAGAATAGACTAAGCCCCTTCAAGAGGTAATACTTGCACAAGTGAAATTTATAAGCCTTTCCATTGGTTCAAAGATTTACGTATGAAAAGAACGATTTTACTTGGGAACAAAATAATGGAATTACGGCTATTTTTTGCACTACTCCTTCCTGTGCCAAAATATAAGCGCAAGCACTATGAATGCAAAGGTATAGACGGATACCACAAAATAATTTTCAACAGCGTAATACGCCGCGTCCCGAACAGTTGTTTTGGAAATCATTTCTACAACATTGTATAGGGGAAGCAAGGTAGCAATTGTCTTGAATGCGCCCTGAATCTGTTCGATTGGAAGCATGATTCCAGATAAGAAAAGCATAGGCATACTGACAAGAAGGGAAGATAGCACGGCGGATCCTTCATTTGATACAAATGCCGAGAGCAAAGTGCCCATTGCCGTGAATACTGCAGGGGCTAGGAATAAAGCAAAGGAAAATGCAAGGGGATTTGCGCTTAGGTTTATCCCAAAAAATATAGCGCCAAGCAGGGCAACAACCATGACTTGGATCAAACCTGCGATGTAATCGCCAATGAATTTCCCAATTACAATTGAAAATGTGCTGGCATATGAAAGTTTCATCCTAAACCTTAGGCCTTGCGTTTTTTGCTTAACCGACATGATTGGGGGCAAAAGAAGGCAGCTAAGCAGGGAAACAAGCCCAAGAAGGGCTGGGAAAATCGAATCAATTGGCCTAAGAGTTCTCCTCTCCGGAAGGCTTTCAAGCTTTAGGGGGACATATTTCCTTGGATCGTTTTCTACAAACTTGCCTATATTTGATTTCATGGATTGCAACAGAGTTTGGGTCCTTGAAATGTCTTGGTCAAGGGAATCCAATTGAGCCGAGGATTCTACAAGATAAGTATTCATTGATTGCGAAAGAACACTAAATGAATTCAGGTTTGCCTGCGCTTTTTCTAAATTGTTTTGAGCAATGATTAGCTTGTTTGACGCATCGTCCATTTGCGAGCGGGTGTAAGATAAATCACTTCGCGCATTTGCCTGGGTAGTTTGAAGGGAGGCCCTAGTATTTGAAATATCGTTCCTGGCGCTTTGAATATCATTTCTTGCAACAGCTATTTGTGCCTGTGAATTTTGAATATCCGATCGCATGCTTTGCAAATCATTCCTTGCGGATAGGATTTGATTTCTCGAATCAATTATGCCATTTTCAACTGTAATTAATTGAGTTTGCGCAGCGCCAGTTGAAGTTGCCCTAACCTGCGAAACTATCGTTAAATATGTTCCAAGTGTTGCATAAGCTGAATCCAATTGGGCAATTCTTTGCTGCAATTGAATATCCCAGGCATTTAGCTTATTTTGGAGGGTAAATAATTGGGAATCCGTTGCAGCTAATCTGCCATCATAGTATTGCAGTTTTGAATCATATGTTGATATTTGGTTTATAGTATCTTCCCAGGAGGAAAGTTTTTGGCGCATGTTGCTAATTCCTTCAGACATCCCAATTGCATCGCTTCGCATTTGGGAGAGCATATTCGTCGTTGCAACGGCATCACTATTTTGCATGCTGCCCCTAAGTTGTTCGAGATTTGCCTTGTTTTGCTTAAGATTTGCCCTAAGCTGGGGAATTTTTTGAAGCTGGCCATCGACTTCTTTTGAAAGATCCTTCATGCTGCCATGAATTGATACGAGGTTTGTTTCGACAAGATCGGCAGATAAATCCGCAAGCTTTCCTTGGAGCTGCATGGCAAGGGATGTGGCAACCACTTCTTTTTGGGGATCAAAATAAGTATACATGCGCCTTCTTCCCGATTCATCGGTTGTGAACAGTATTCCAAGTACGGATTGGCCAGATATTACGGAATTTATCATCCCTTCCTTTGTATCAAATTCAATTAACTCCTGGGATTCAAAATTAGGGAAGTTTTCATGGACAGTTGAATAAAGCGCAATCGTCACCCCCTTTGCGCCCATGTTGCTAAAAATTGGGCCAACAACCATCATAAGGATCAGGGGGTAGAGCAAAATTAAAAGCGAGGTCATTCCTTGCGCGGATATGAATTTTAGTTCAAGTTTGACTATTGTCAATAGGCTCATGCTTTAACACCAATTTCCCTTCCAACAATTGCCTTGAAAACATCATCAAGGGTCCCTTCCTTCACGTAAGAATCCTTGACTGCAATATTTTCATCGGTTATCATTTTATAAACAGTTGAAATTATTTTTGCAACATCGGAATTTACACAGGTTAGTAGGAGCAAACGATCATCTGAAATTGCGGAAATCACCCCCTTTACTTTTTTTGCTTTTTCGGCCATTTGCTCTGCATTCGCGCTTAATTGAAGGAAAATTTTAGTATCGCCACCATATTGTTCGATAAGACTAGCCGGAGTTCCAATGGCAAGAATTGCTCCCTTGAAAATAATTGCGATGCGATCGCAAAGAAAGGCAGCTTCTTCCAAATAATGCGTAGTTAGAATCAAGGTTGAACCGTTTTGCTTCATCTTCCTGATTGTTTCCCAAATTGTCGATCTGATCTCCGGATCGAGCCCAACTGTTGGCTCATCCAGAAGGATAATTTTTGGAGAATGGATTGTTGATAGGGCAAAATTCAAAAGCCGCTTGTAGCCTCCGGATAAATCAGCAACCCTTACATCGGTTTTCTTTGATAAAAGATAGTTTTGAATTTGCCGATCAAAAATTTCATCATGTTTTTGGCCGCCAAAATCGTATAGGCTGATCATGAGTTCGAGATTTTCAGCTACGGTAAAATCGAAGGCGAAGGAATATTCCTGTGGAACAACTCCGATAATTTTTCGAATTTCATAGGCAGATAGCAATTGGCGGTTAAAAAGCTTGAAATTGCCAGCAGTTGGCTTGATTTGGCCCGAAATCACCTTCATTACGGTGCTTTTTCCAGCTCCGTTTGAACCAAGCAACCCAAAAATCTCGCCTTCCTCGACTTCAAATGAGCAATTTGAAACGGCTAAATATGCGCCGTATTTTACGGACACATTATCAAGTGAAATGGCAATTCCCATACGTTCTCGTTTTGATTAATTTTAAGAGCCTTAATAAGTTATCTTTAAAAGATAGCATTGGCTGAATTAAACTAAGAAAGAAGGTTTTGCATAGAATAGGCAAATGGGTCTGGGCAGAGGAAAAAGCAACCATATTTGAAAACCGTAGGCAAAGTTAATGCAAAAGGGGGGATTCACATGAAAGAAATAACAGTTGTTGCAAAGGACCGTATCGGCTTGCTTGCGGATGTGAGTGAAACGCTATTCAATAACAAGATAAACATCGATTCCCTCTCAGTTGAATCTTCAAATAGGACTGCAATCATACGGCTGATGCTTGAAAACCATGCATTGGCAAAAACCGTGCTTGAATCCGGAGGGTTTAAGGTTATCGACACGGACGCGCTTGTGATCAAATTGCCGGATCAGCCAGGGGAACTTGCAAAAGTTTCCAGAATCCTAGCCGACCATAAACTTGCAATTGAATCCGTGTTCATCCTAAACAAAGAGGGAAACCAGACGGTTATTGCAATCAAAGTTGATAATGTTGAGAAGGCAAAAAAGCTGCTTAAGGAGAAGAAGTATCTTTGAGAAAAAAACTAGTATAAGTTTTTGCCTAAGTGCAGTCTGTTTCCGATATTATTACATTGTTCGTATAATCCTTAAGGATTACCTTGAATTTATCGGCATCTATTATCCAATCATTTTTACAATTGTACCAGCAATAAGAAGGAGGCAATTTGCCATCCCGTTTCAAATAATCCAAAGAATTTGCATAGCCTTGGATGCGATTTTCGACATAAATTAATTTTTCAAGTATTATTTCTGTTGAGGGTGCGCCATTTTTTGCCAGGGAATTTGTCGTGATATAATAAGTGGTTTTGGGGGCTATCTGATCGACATTTTCAAATTTCAAATAGAAATCCAATCCTCCGAAAACCGCGCCGGTTTGGATTCTGCATGCATTTATTTTAAAGATTTTTTTCGGAATTAGGGGGCTGGCATCAGGTTGTTTTATTGGAGTGGCAGTTGCCGCATCTTTTGCCTTTTCCTCATCTAGCATGGAACTCGTTTTACCACTTGTTCCGGCAGGCAATTGCTTTACTTCCAAAATAGTTCCGCCATTTTTAACAACCAAATCGAATTTTGCAAGCTTTCTTGCAATTTGCTTTAACTTCCCAATCGGCTTTTTATATTCGGTAATTGAAAGCAGCTCAATTGCAAAATTGTGCTTGAATTCGGTGGAAGGAGTATTGCCGGCATTGGCAAATGCAACCGCATAGTTTGTCGTCAAGAAAAGCCCGTTTTCATCGAATTCGCACGCATAGTATTTTTCCTTTTCGGATGCATCCTTTCCTGAGAGGCTAAAGGCCGCATCAAATTGGTCGGAAGAAACCTTGCAGCCGTATTTTTTTGCGAGTTCAGAAGTTTCCTCCGGCGCAACAATTCCCCCGCCCAAGAATGGGATTTGCGATTTCAAATCTTGCTTGGGATCAACAAGCGCAATTTCGTACCCATCCTTGAAACTGGCAACTGAAATATCCGCAGAAACGGTCCCTTTCATCCCCTTGCAGCTAAACGATGCATCTTCCAGGGGAACTGCCATCTCAAATGCGGTTTTGTCATCTTTTGCAGCTTCCTTGAAGGATTTAGCGCCCTTATCATCAGTTGCAAGAACGTAGTTCTTCATTTCCAATTTTCCAAGATCGAGGGTTACTGTGCTGCTTTGATCGCCAAACAATGCAAATCCATCAAAGCCATTTACTTTGCACTCCTCCTCCAAATAATCAGAAGTGTGCTTGAATGCCGCCTTGGCATCATCATCGTTATTTGTGATTACGAACTGAAGCGGCTTGCCAGAAATAATTGGCTCATTGTCAAATTCGTTTTTGCTTCCCAATTGTAGTTTAAGTGGCAAGAGCGAAACAACATTTGCAGACGAATAATATCGCCTAATGTAAAGATTGCCATCCTGCGAGGTAAGGCTTTTCCTGTTAAACAAGGAGGCATCAGCCTTGGCATCAAACGATATTTGCAGGGATGAACCCGATAATTTGCAAAGTGAATTGAAAGGCGTAATTGCTTTTACAAGGGAGCCGGCATTTGGAATTGCAAATGGGTTGAACGAGGCGTCCTTTGAATTCAATGAAATTTTAAACGCTGAAAAGAATTCCGGATCCCCATAAACATTGCAAAGCGGCTCGGTTTTTGAATTTTCAGCCTGCGTGAAGGAAATGAATCTTGAATTTGTGAACGGATCAAGAACTATGTCCACATCATTCAATACCGAATTCTTAAGGGCATTCCCAAATGGCTTTTGAACTGTGCGCCTATCGCCCCTGGCAACAATCCTAACTGGCACGGTTTGGGATTTTCCGGATTTCATCCTAAATAAGATCGAGCCTTCAATGAAGCCCGAATCGCAGGCAGTTGCGGAATATCTTGGATCAACAGAGTATGACGATGGGGGATACAGCAAGGAATTTTGTTGGTAATTAGAATATTGGAATTGGGAAGGGGGATAAATCATCGGTGGCTGCAATGAATTCATTTGCGGATAATCCAAATAATTCATGTAGCCGTTTTGATATTCAGGAACTGGGTAATATCCATTACCAAACTCATTCAGTCCCGGATAACCCAATGGATTGCTAAACGATGCGGTTCTTCGGTAGTAAGCTTCGCACGCTGGATTCATGCCAAATATCCTATCAAGCAGCCTATTGTAAATATCATTCCCGGAAAAGTCTGCAAATACGCGGATCCGCTGCTCTTCTGCCGAGCAGTATTCCGTAGTGATGCCAAAATCAAGCCCTTGCAAGTTGCAGCCGGTAACCGGCTCGCTGAATGGCGAAAGGGAATAGATGAATTCTGATTTTCTTGTGTATGGGTCCACTTGGATTACAATTGGATTTGGAATTGGCGCAAGATTCTCATAATAATTGATTGGAGGGATAGCATCCGGAGAAGGATGATCCGGGGCAGTTACTATAATTGAGTACATTTTCACGAATTGATCCGCAGACCTTAGCATCAGCGTGCCTCGTTTCCTTAAGGAATTGAAGATTTTTTCGCTGGAATAATCAGCTGAAATATGGATGATGTTTTTTGTGCATTCGACATTCACATTGAAATCTTCAGGAGCTTTGATATCGCAGTAACTGACATCCCCGGCAACCGGGGAATAAAATGCATCAAAAAGCCCGTTCTCATCCAATTTCACATAAATTGTGGGCGGAATCACTGGAAGCGTTGGATCGCCAATTGAAATCACATCCGGCGATTTTACATCAATTCTTATAGGAATTGCCTTGCGAATAAATTGCTTTGGGGTTATTTGCTGCTCAAAAATCAGATTGCAGTTGGTTTTTGCTGTTGATTTTTCCAAAATTCCAAGTTGGACGCTTGCAGAGGCTTTGAAATTATCAATTGAATTTGGGAATGCATAAACTACAGGGGAATCCTGATTTTGGCAATTTGAAATTATTGAAAGCATGCCTTTTGTTGGATGGGTCGAAGTTATGGAAACGGTTTTTGCCTCAATTGATGAGGAATCCCCCGCGAACTGCAATGAAGAAGGGGAAATTTTGAGCGAATCATCGTTGATATTGACAGCAATTCCACACTGCGAATAGGTTTTGTAATTAGGATGCTCAACCCTAACTCCGATTTCTCCGATGCTTGATGGGAAAATTGGTATCGAATATACCCCATCCTTGCCGGCATTTCGTTCATCGCTTCCTTGGGTTTGGGGCTCTTGGAAATCAAGGGGCGATTTTTCGCACTCAAATAAGGTAACGGCTGCATCGGTAATTGGAACGCCGTAGGCATCTAGCGCAAGAACCCGGATGTTTTTTTGCTCTCCGGACAGCAATGAATTTGGCGCGAATGTGACTTTCATTAGGTTTTGCCCGCTGATTTTCACGTTCCGGTGGTAATCGTAAGTGATTTCCTCGGATTTGAATTGCAAATGCAAATCGGTGGTTCCTGCCTTTAGCGCCTTCATTTTGATGCTTCCTGAAGTTTTGACATTGGCAGGAATTGACACCTGGAAGGTTTGGTCTTTTGCAGCTGGAGTTTCATCCGCAAGATTCGACCCGGAATCGGCAGAAAGCAATTGCAAATTGCCATTCAGAAGCGAAATCGAATTGATATCAAGGTTTGAAAGCGCTTCGAATTTGATTGAAAATTCGGAGCCGAGCGCAATGTCATCTTTGATTGCTGAATCAAAAATTATTTTTTTGCAAAAGCTTGCATCCTGGTTGCAAATCAGGGGAGCGGATGTGACCTTGATTGATTTGATTGCGTTTTTCTTTTGGCACATTCCCTCGACCAATTCAAAGGGGGCAGTTGATTCGGAAACTTTGAACTGCTCATCAGATGGGAAGCTTAAGGCAACATCTGCCTTCTTCGAATATGCCTTGTAATTGAAAACCAATTGCGAATTAGCTTTTGCATTTGCCGGAACTTTTATTTTCACAGCAATTTCCTTCGAGCCAATTGCGCCTTTTGGGAAAAGAACATCAATTGATGTGATGGATTCGTTCCCAGCATCAAGTGAATAGCAATCATCCTGAGTGAATTTTGAAGAGGCAAACAAGGATTGGAATGAAGAATCAACGGATTCAATTGTAACTGCACTGCCATCCTGCGTCAGATGCAAATGGAAGCCCGAAACATCGAGGGCAGTTGGAAAAGTTGCAAGGAATTTTGCAGTGTAGGTTTGGGCGTTCCCAAGCTCCTTTACTTCGGTTTTGTCAAACACCCCAAGGAATGATGCGGAAATGCCAGAGCTGTCCTTTTGGGAGATCAAATGGAGGGAAATTTTTGCGGATTCGCCCGGTTCAAAAATTTGGGCTTCAGAAGAGGTTTGCAAATACCCTTCGGAAACAGCTGCAAAAGAAATTTCGGAATTTGCAGGTATTTTAAGATCGCAAATATTTGCGGTTATGCTGCAGGTTGAAAGTATTTTCCCATCGGAAGAAATTGCGGAAACCGTCCCTTTTTGAAGGGTTACTTTTGAAATGGCATCAATTAGCGAAACAGAAACTGCTGCTGGCTTTGGAATCAATTCAAGCTCTATTTCTTCATTGGCATCTGCATAAAATGTTCCGCTAATAGCGCTGCTTTGGTCCAAAAATGCTTTGACCAAAAGCGGCTTTGTTTCGCCATTGATTTCCCGTGGCAATTTGAAATCTGCAATCCCTTCAAGATCAGTTGTTGCAAGGGGGATCCCAACAAAAAATCCATCGGAATAGTAAAGACCTATTTTTGCACCGTACGCCGGTTCTCCATCCTGCGATACCGCAACTTTTAGGTTAACCGAATTTTCCTCCGTTTGCTCGGATAGTTCGACGGTTTGCAATTGCGTGCCTGAAGAGGCATCAAAAGCATATGGCAAATAACCATCTGAATAAACCGTCAAATGGTATTCCTTTCCAGCTAAAACAAGGAAATTTGCCCTCCCCTTATCGTTTGTTGAAAGGGCGCTTAATTGGGAAGAGCCATCTAATGAAAAAAGAATAATTTTAGCTCCGGAAATATAGCCGGTTTTTCCAGATACTTCAACATCTATGTAATCCCCGCTTGATTTTTCCTCAAGGGTAACAAATGATTCCAATATGTCGCCAGAGGAAGAAAGCTCAAAGACATCAGAAACCGAACCCAAATATTTCGAGCTCTCCTTAACTTCGATAAAATATTCAAAGCCCAATTGCACATTTTCAAAAAGCACTTCACCAGTTGAATCGGACCTTCCGTTTTTGATGGCTGCCATCGTATTTGCATCCTTGAGAACGACCATTATGGATTCCAACTCATCATTTGAATCGGATTGCAAGAAAAGTTTTATTTCGCCGAATTTTTCCTTAACTTCCTTGTCTTTGTCTTGGTTTTTTTCCTCATCAATGGAATTAAGAGGCAACACAGCGGTGCCTAGGAGAATTTGCGCTCTATTGACGGATAATTCGTCTGAAACATAGCTGCTGGCAGATGCCTTGATTGTCAGATGCGTTATTTTCTCATCAAGCTGAAAAACTGCCTCGCCCATGTAATCGGTTGATTTGTCAAGGTAGGTGCCATCATCAAAAGCAACCCTGACGTTTGCATCAAGGATCGGCGAGCCAATGGAATTTTTTATTAGAACATTGAATAATTGGAGCTTTGGAGCGGGGGCAGTTTTTAGGATTATTGAAGTTGCATCCAAGGTTATTTCCTCGTTAAAATCAGAATAAACCTTATTTTCATCGGTAATTTTCAAGGATAATATTGCGTTTTTTGGGACATCTGAAAAGCTCACTTTGCCATCCTGGTCTGTTTTTGAAGTCCCCTTTGTTGCGCCATCTGCAAACAAATCGACCCTAATGGATGGGACCGGGTCTTGATTTTCATTGGTTACCAAAAGCGTTATTTCCTTTGATGATTGGAAAGATGCCGGAAGCAGGAAATAGATGGAGGCAATTATTGCAATCAGCAAAATCAAAGGCAGCAGGATCCTTGGCGAAGGAACCCCTTTTTCCTCCAAATTCAGCATCGTTTCCTCGTATTTTTGGGCCAGATTTTCCAAAAACGGCGCTTGGCCTTCGGTTGCCTCGGACATATACGTATTGATGGATATGATCGTTTAAAAATATGTATTTTTGGGAGGAATGTAAAAGGGAAGGAGGTGAAAATAAAGAGGAGGAGTTTTGCAAACAAAAAGCCAAAAAAATCAAGCCTTCAAAGTTTTTGACCGCAACTATCAATTAAAAAAGCTTAAACTAAACAAAACTAATTATAGCCCCGTCGTCTAGCGGTCAATCTTTTCCTTCCAATTAAAGGAAGGCTTAGGACTTTGGATACTGGACTCTGAATCCGGTGACGGCAGTTCGAATCTGCCCGGGGCTATTTTAATTTTCAACTCGGAATAGCGGATAGTTTTCTTTTGTCAAAATCACCAAAGAAATTTTTGTTTTTGGCAAATGCTTAATTTTTTTAACCCAAACCTTATACCAAGTAACATGAAACTTGGATTCTTAGATAGCATATTCAATTACGCGGATGTTTACGAAACAGCTGTTGCCGTGCTGGATCAAAAAATACCTTCCGTTAACCTTGAGAGATTGACAGTTCCGCATCTTCTGAAAATCCCCCTATATTCCAAAATGCTCTTCCAAAAGGGCTGCGATTGCGTAATTGTTTTCCTAACAATGCTGCCGGAAGATGCCGCCGAACTTGATTTGGTGCATGAAAAGATTATCGATTTGGAAATTGCGGAAGGGAAACCCGTATTCTTTTGCATAATTTCAAGCGAGGAATTCAAGGAGCAAAAGGATTTGGAGGCTGCAATGGAAGCAAAGCTTGGGATGATTGCAGAAGCCGCTTCAAAAATAGTTTCTTCCCCTGCATCTCTTTCTTCAGATATTGCAAATTCATACATGACTAATGCGATGACCATGTTTAGCACAATGTCGGATGCGGCAAATTCGGAAAGCGAGCCGGAAATTGCGGATGATTTGGGGATTGATGGCGGGGATGGCGGAAAGAGCTTGTTTTAATTGGGATTGAACAGGCATTTGCCCCGATTTGTTTTCCAAGCTTAAGGTGAAAACACGTCCGGGTATTTTGCTATTTTGTAGGGGGTAATCTTGCCGCTCGTCCATCGGGAATAGGCAAGTGAAAATAGATTTTTCCAAAGAAATGAGTTTCTTGTCCAAGTGCCTTTTATGTAATAATACGTGCTTGCCTGCAGCAAATTCGAATATTGGGTTGCATCCGGCTGGTAAAATCCGCCGGTTCCGGATTTTGCCTTATCTGCTGTCTCAAAATAATTTAGGTTGAACAAAAGATCGGGAACTATTGGCCATTCAAAGGTTAAGCAAGAGGCAGGGTATTTTGCAGAACTGAACAAGTTGTTTTTGACGTAATCGCCTTTGCTCGATAGGATTTTTGTTGGGTCAAACAGGTTGCAGGCAACTACTGATCCGCAATAATCCTGGCCGCTTCCTTGCTCATTTGGATAGTTTTCATCAATTGTTAGAGGCTTAAGTTTTGCAAAATAGCCAGAATCAATCGTTCCTGAATAGAGATCAACCCCGTTTGTTGTTTGTGTTTCCAATAAGAAAACGCCTTGCCTAACAGAGCATTTTTCTTCGGAAAGAACTTCGGATACATCGACCCTATCGCCAGAAGAGAGGGTAAACGCAGAAGAGGTTAGGATATTGAATACCTGATTTCCATTCAGGGGAACAACAGCTGAAAATTTGAATGGCTTTGTTGCGCTGGACTGCACAAAATATTTCAATGGGTCTGAATTTGAAAGGCTCAAAATGCCAGTTGAAATCTTGACCTCAACTAAATTAGAGGTATTTTCCCAATTGAATTCGTAGCCTAGAACGGAATCCGCCCCATAAGTTCCATCGGGATCGCAATTGCATCTGCTTGGGTCGCCGCAAAAGTCTCCTTGCTTTTGCGATTTTGTTTGGCAAACATAAGGGCAAACGGCATCAGTTCCGGTATCTTGGCAAGTATTCAAAATTCCATTGCTATCCGTGAAGTTTTCGCCGGCATCAATAAATGCGCAGTAATCGCTTCCGCATGTTTTTTGAGGGTCCGGCTGGCACCGAATATCGCAAACATCCACATTGTCATTTTCAGGGGTTGGAACGCCGTATGTGCCCGCATATTGGTCATAGCAAAATTCGCATGAAAGTTTTGTTTTTGAGGTCAACTTCTTGACAACCAGCCAAGCATCAGCAGATCCCCTGCAGATTTGCGGATTTGCGGTTTCTTCTTGCGTTGGCTGGGATTTTGTGCAATAAAGCGTATTTTCAAAGCTTCGTTTGAATGCGGTTTTCATTGCAGTATCTATTGCAAGTTTTTTGAATTCGGAAATTATCGCCTTTGCAAAATTGTAATCATAATCCTTCGAATATAACTGGCCGCATTCAAGCGATTTGGATGCGTATTCCTTGTCATATGCGTATTGGCAGTTGTTTTCCGCTTTGGCTAGGCATTGGTCGCGATTTTGCGCATATGGGGCAATTGCCGAATTGTAAATGCTGTTTTGGTTTGCAACGCACGAGGAATTTTGCTGGCTGCATGAATTTAGGCATTGGCTATTTGATTGGGTGCACTGGTTTTTGCAATAGGAATAATCTTGCAGGCAATCTGAAAGGCCATCATCGTAATCCCTTTGGATATATTCAATATCATTCTCATATGTTGAAATGCAAACATCGGTTTGAGGGGAGGCGCAATTTGATTTTGCAAGGTTTGCGTCAGCTACTGCAGCTGATAGGCATTCCTTTTTAGCATCTTCCAATCCCTGCAAGTTGACAGATGATGCAGAATATGCGCTTGAGATGAGCTTTTCAGTAAGGCTTGCTTGGGATGGATCCTTTGAATTGATTTCAAAAACTTTAGTAGGCACAGCAACTACACTCTGGTTTGTTTTGGGGTAGAATGCAATCGAATTTTTAGAATCAGAATTCCAGCTAAAGAGCGATGCAGTTTTTGATTTGTCAAGTATCAATGCCTTGGTTGGTTCCATTACAAAGTAGGTCGATTGTGGCACGTAAGTTGCAGCGTAATAAGTGTCGGGCTGATTCATGGTTGAGGCAAGAAACCGGTTATTTAGCGAATACACAAGCCTTATTGGCGAGTATGATTCATCATTGAACTTGTAGTAGGATTTTGGAATTGAATCGAAGGATTTGTAATTGATGACTGAAAAATCAAGAGCCTTGACGTTGCTTGATAAAGTGTAGTTGGTGATTGATATGTTGATTGTTTTGCTTTGGGAATTTCCTGAATTGAGCAAGGTAATATTCATTACAAATTCAGCTGAAGGAATCGAATTCCCAATCGGGGCAAGCGGGCAATTTGCGGATTTGATTGGCCAATATCTTATTGCCTTCCCGCCATTAGAATCCGAAGTATCAAAACAGGAATCATACAAATTGGGATTTGCTAAAGTTCCAAAATGAAACTGGTAAAGATTTTCTGGCGCAATCAGCGGAATTGCATCCTGCGGGAAGATGCTATCGACCTGGAAGACTATTTTATCACAGGAGGTTTCAATTACTGGACGGGTGGTTCCGTTGTAAATTACGGTTTTGATTTCAAGCGAGTTGCAGCTAAAAAGGTTTGGAAGCTTAGTTGGGGGGGCAATTGTCCCAACCTGAACAGTTAGATATGGGCGAACACTAATTGGCGGAATTGAAGAGGCATGGGAGTAAGAAGCCGATACTACCACTTTTCCGGATGGATCGGATGGAATTGCAATTATTTCTCCCCTAAGCCAAGAAGCATCCGGAATTTGAATTGTTATTATATTTGAATTTGCACTAAGCAAAGTTCTTCTGTTGGCAGATTGCACATATAGGCTTTCTGGAACAATTGAAAGAATGTTTGAAATGTTGATTGTGAGCGTGCCAGGGTATTTCCTTGCAACTTCGTTGATTGCATATTTGATTTTGAGCTTTCCATCCTTGCAATCCGATCCGCAGCTCTTGATCGATTTGGCAATAAAACCATTCCCGCTTTTTACTGTGTCGCAAAGAAGGGATGTTCCGGAAACGCAATTTTGTTGCTGTTCAAATTCTAGTGATACGCAAGCTTCATTGTTGCAATCCTGATTCCCAATTATGCAGGTTTTAGTTGAAGAAGAGCAGATTGTATCGGAAACCGTGCAATATGGGTCTAAATCACAGCACTTTTGGCCTACGAGTCCGCATGCAGAGCAAATCCCATATGAGCTGTTGACTTGGGGAGTGCAAGCTCCGCCTTGGCAGTATTTTGTTGGGTCGGTATTGGAGCAAAGCTGGCCCGGTTTGCCAAATGCGCAGGCGGAAGGGCTGGATATGCAATCCTTGCAAATTGGAACAACATTCAAATTAGTTGCATCGCAGAACTGGTCGAACTTGCAATTGCTGCACTTCAATTGGTTTGAGCACTCCGAATATGGAACGCAAACGCCAAGCGCATCGGAATCCTTGCAGCAAACAGTTGCTCCAACGCATTTGCTATTTGTTGATCCGCAAATTTCCGGGTTTTGGCAGGTTGATTTTGCAACGGTTTTTACGCACTGCAGATTTTGCGTGCAGGCGGTATTTGGATTTGAATCAGAGTATGGGCAGCACTCTTGCCCCACCCCCCCGCATGGCGCGCACAAATTGTTTGTTCCGCAGGTTAGGCCGGTTGTACATTTGTTTGCGCCAGGGCAGCATTGCTGGCTTTGAAGACCGCAAATTGATGTGATGCTAGAGCATGTTCCAGCCGATGTATCTGTTTGGGAATTGCAGAACTGGGTTTCAATATTGCAAGTTGGCGTGCATTCGCGTATATTTGCAAGAGAGCAGCTATTTGAATTGACGCAGGATTTTCCACCTAAACCTTGGCAGCAAACCGTGTTATCCGAACAGAAGTAATTTGGGGATCCGCAGGATGTTGGGGATGTGCAAACCCCTCTTGATTGCGATTCGGATTTTTCACATCGCATTCCGGCATTGCAAGAATCAATTGTTAGATCCGTATTTTTTCTGGTTGTACAGCAAACCTCGCCAAAATTCCCGCAAGCTGAAACCGAAATTGTTTGGTTTTTGGTTGCAACCTTGCACCAAGGGACGCCGTCTTTTTCTAAAGCTAACCCAAGAACCGAATCGATTGGATCCCTGAAAACCTCTCCTCTTGAAAGCGCCAAGGATCTGAATTTTACAACCAGCCCATCCGCATTTATTCTTGGATCGATTTTGAAGCGGAAAGCAACTTTGGAACTGCCCCTAAAGGAATATTCGGCGTTCAGCCAATTTAGGGGTTTGAAGGCATCCTTTGCGGAATCAAAATTAACAGTGCATGAAGCGCTTGATGCAAATTGCGTATTTCCAATCACTTTGCTTGGGAAATTGCCATCAACGGAATAGTTTTCCACATGCGCAATTTCAGAGCCATCAGAACCCAGTAATTGCAAGTATAAGGAATTGGTTTCAACGGAATCTTTTGCGTAAATGTCAAAAAACAGCAAGTAGCTTGTATCGGAAACAAGAGATGTTGCAGGATTAAAATTAAGCGCGGTTATTTTGTCATACCTGATTCTGCTAACATCGGAATTTCCAAGGCGCGCAAGCGTTACGGTTTCTTCACGAATGCCATTGGCAGGAGCCCTCCAGTTGGAAATTGATGCATCCTCATAATTTGGCGAGCTGACAACTATTTTGAATTGCTTATCCGATCTTAAGGTCAATGTGCAAACCCCATTTTCAGGATTGCAGCTTGCAAATTTGGAATTGTTCTTTTCGTTTTGATAAAAAGCAAAGGCGGAAAATTCGGAAATTGTTTGATTGTCAAAATTCATAGCGGAAATTTTGATTTCCCCCCTTGGGGCAAAAAGCGTGACATTTGCAAATTCAGCAGGATCCTGCAAATCAACCTGCGAAAATCCGTTGAAATTATCCTTTGATGCGACAATTTTGAAAATCCCCTTGGGGAAATTTTTGATCAGCAGTTTTCCAGTTGAAGCAACCGTCCTTAAATCATAGGGGGGCATTTGATAATCATCAGAATCAAAAAATGCAATTGTTGCGGCCAATTTTCGATTATCTTCATCCAAAGCAAGTATTGTCAGGTTGATGGAATTGTTTGCGGTTGCTTTTTGAAGCGAGATTGTTTTTTCAGAAGGTCCGATGAATTTTAGGGTTTTTCCTGGCAAATAGCCTTCCCGGAAGGCAGTTGCATAGTAGCCCTTCGCCCTTGAAACGGATGCTTTTAGCTCGGATTCGGCAAGTTCGGTTTCAACAATTGTTGAATTTTCCAATTCTATTTCCCAAAGCCTAATTTCGGAAATTAGCGGATTTTTGGATTCGTCAATTACCTTGATTTTTGCAAATGTTTCATTGGCATTTGTTGTCCCGGCATTTTTTATAAGCCTTAATGGCAAGTTGTTTTTTCCTTCAACCAAAGTTTTTGTTCTTGATAGGGGAGCGTAGCCATCCGCAACTGCCTTAACTTTTAATGCCGTCCCGACTTTGAAATCGGATGTTTGATAAGATCCAAACTTAGTTGTAGCTTCCTTTAGGAGGTCATTGGTTAGTGAATCATAAATTTCAAGGTCGGCATCGACTGCGGATCCATCGGAATCATCCTTTACAAGGATTTCAAAAACCGGGTTTTCAGAGGATGGGATAATGATTGGAATTATCCTTAAGGTTATTTTTTTGACTTCTCCTTTTTTGGGGGCATAAGTTAGGGTTTTGCCATCATAGCCGGAAAGGGAAATTGCAAGGGTAACTTCCGTATTTTCCTTGGCTTGGATTTTTGCATTCCCGGAACTATCGGAATAAACGGAATTGGAAATTATTTCGCCATTCAAGGAATAAGAATATTTGATTTCCGCGCCATTTAGGCCCGATCCTTCAAAACTTAAAATAGCAATATCAAATTCCTGCTCTTTTTGTTGAGTTAGGATGATCTTTAGGCTGTTTGAACCTCGGCCGATTTTGAAATCCCTCTTTTTTTCCTCAAACCCGCCCTTGGTTACCTTGATTTGCGCATCGATATTTTTTGGCAATTTTTCAAACTGCGCAGTTCCATCCGCATTTGTTTTGGCGGCAAGAATGTTTCCAGCTGCAACTAGTTCAATTGAAGCATCGGAAAGTGCAACTTCATTTTCATCAAAAACCGTGATTTTGAGGGAATTTGGGGCCGAATTGTATAGCAGGAATATTCCACCGGCTAAAATCAAAAGCAGAACCGTAAAAACAACCGGAAGCGAAGGGATCCCCTTGTCCTCGATTGGATTGATTACTGCCTCATACACAGGGATTTTAAGGTTTTTTTCAAGGTAATCGCAAAAAGAATAGTATCCTTCCTCGATATTGCCATAAAATTCGTTTAAGGATTCCTGTAGCTCCATAGGACCCGTATTGGATTATGCAACGCTCTTTTTTAATGACACCTCCAGGGAACCTAGGGTTCCCTTCTCGTGCCACGCAGACTTGGCGTCTGCTGAGCCGCATAATAGATTCTGCGGTCGCCCCTACCCTCCTATGACAAAATCGAAATCAGCCAAACAAAAGCAAACCGTTTAATAAAGTTGATTTGGTAAGTTGTGCGTTAAGAAATGAAAAGCGAAATCAAGTACGAAAACATCAAAACCACGGAAAGCATCCCCATTCCAAACGATCCCTTAGAGCAGGTAATTGGGCAGGATGAAGCGGTGAAAATTGCAAAACTGGCAGCCAGGCAAAAGAGGCATTTGCTTCTTGTTGGGCCGCCAGGGATTGGAAAATCACTCCTTGCTCAAAGCATAGCATTCCATTTGATCAAGCCAACCCAGGAAATTTCCGTTCTTCACAACCCCGAAAATCCAGAGCGGCCAATTGTTGAAATCAAAACATCCGAAATACTAGCAAAGGAAAAGACTTTGGAAAAGCAGCTGGCTGGAAAAATCGTGGATCCAAAGGATGTGCCTTCATTCGTTGCTGAAAAACTTGGGTTTAGATGCAGAAAATGCAACTATTTGAGCAAGCCACAGGAAAATTCCTGCCCAAGCTGCGGAACTGAAAAATTCAAGAAGGAATACTCGCCATTTGGTGATTTGATCTCGGATTATTTTGCAATTCAAAAAGCGGATAGGGTGCACACCACCAAAATGAACGATGGGGGAAGGGAGGAAATCATAGTTTATGAAAAATACGGCGAAAAAATACGCGTGCTCGACCAAAAATCACTTGAAAAAATTGACGAGATAAAGCAGCAAAAGCCAAGGAAAATACTCATTCCATCAAGCCGGAAGAATTTCATAATTGCTACAGGAGCTTCTGAAACCGAACTGCTAGGGGACATACGCCACGACCCATACGGCGGCCATCAGCAGCTTGGCACGCAGCCATATTCAAGGGTAGTTGCAGGAGCAATCCACGAAGCGCATGAAGGGGTTTTGTTCATTGATGAACTTGGGGCGCTAAGCTATTTGCAAAGGTTTCTTTTTACAGCGATGCAGGAGCGCAAATACTCAATTGTTGGAAGGAACCCCCAATCTTCCGGAGCTTCCGTTAAGGTAGATTCAGTTCCTTGCGATTTCATTTTGATTGCTGCAAGCAACATCAACGACCTTCATTTTGTGCTCCCTCCGCTAAGATCCCGGATTATCGGCAATGGCTACGAAGTGCTTTTGGATACGCATATGCCAGATACGGAAACCAACAGGGGAAAGATGTTCCAGTTCATTGCGCAGGAAATTAGGAAGGATGGAAAGATCCCGCATGCTACGCTTGAAGCTGCGCACGAGATAATCGAGGAATCAAAAAGACGGGCAAAACTTAACGATGATGCGCCAGATGCCCTAACGCTTAGGCTTAGGGATTTAAGCGGCGCAATTCGGCTTGCTGGCGATATTGCAATTGATGAGGGCGCGCCTTACATTACACCTGAATTTGTCAAGCTAGCAATTCGGAAGAACCGCAACATTGAAGAGCAATTGAAGGAAAAATACGGAAGCGTCTGGAGGGCGAATGCATCCGAACTATCAAGGCCTGAAAAGCGGGATTATAAGGAAATCAACTGACACCTATAGGAAACCTAGGTTTCCCACTCGTGTCGCCTCTCCCTTCCTAATTAGATTACATATCAAGTTTTTCTTCGGGGTATTTCAGGACAAACCTATGGTAGAGGTTGCTTATCAGGCTTGATAGGATGAAAAATAATAGCAGTATCAGAAACGATGCAAGATATGCGTAGGAGGTATTCTTGCTTATGAATGGGATGAAAATTATCGGTACCCATTTTGCCTTGAGTGTTTCGATAAGGTAGGAATGTATTGGCACTGGAAGCATTATGAAAAACACGGTCATGAGCGCTTTTCCTATTGTTGGCCTGAGGAATTTTTTTATATCCATTTAGTTCACGTCTGCTCGTAATAGTAGGAATACGCATCCTTCCTTAAAAGCTTGTAGCAAAGGAATGCGAAGCATGACATTACGTATGCTGCAACAGAAAAAATTATCGAATAGATTGTTTTGGACCTTTCGCAAACGGATAGGGCATCATATGCGGAGGAAACACACGCGACATCCTTGATTTTGCACTCGGAACCGTAGTAGCAAGGGATCGAAAGGATCGGGTTTGCAATAAGGAATATTATTGCCATGAATATGAAAAATCCAAGGAGTTTCCCGTAATTTGGTTCCAGGAATTTTCCAATTGGGAGCATTTGATCACACGAATTTTCTTGATATTTCCGATGCCTTTTCAAATCCTTGGAGGACGGTTTCTAGGGAGACTTTCCCTTCCCGATAAAGCTGCTTATCTAGCATTTTTTCCTTTTTGCCTTCAGGCCATATGCGCCAGGCATTATTTGTGATATCATCGCCAACCAGCAATCTGCCGGAACTATCCCTGCCAAATTCCAATTTCAAATCAACAAGGGCAATCCCTTGCCTAGCGAATGCTTTTTCCAAAATTTCAAAAACTTCCCTTGTTAGGGCTCTGATTGCATCGATGTCCTTATAGGTTCCAAGTTTTAGCGCAACGGCATGGTCATCATTGATGAAAGGGTCATGAAGCACATCATCTTTTAGGAAAAGCTCGAATAATAGCGGATTGAACGCGCTGCCTTCCTTGAATGGCAATCGTTTAAGCAAAGAGCCGGTTGCTATTCTTCTTGTCACGCATTCAAGCGGGATCATTGTGAGTTTTTTTGCAACCAGATAGTTTTCTTCCGGTGCGGAAACAAAGTGCGTTAGGATGCCGTGCTTTTTTAGGAGTTCAAAGCAATTTTTAGTGGTTTCCCAATCGTATTTTCCCTTGCCTTTTAGTACATCATGCTTTGCGCCATCTCCGGCTGTGATGTCATCCTTGAAAAATAGGATTGCGTTTTCGGGATTCGTTGGATCCTGATAGACGATTTTTGTTTTGCCTTCTGAAATTTTTGATCCAAGTTTCATAAAATCACCCAAGGAAAATTATTTCATCCCTCTCCGGCCCAACCGAAACGGAGGAGATTGCAACGTTTAGTTCCCGCTTGATGAAATTAATATAGTCGATGGCGTTTTTCGGAAGCGCTGAAAGTTTTTTGGTTTTTCCATCCTTTGCAACTTTTTTCCAGTCTTGATCTTCAAATCCTTTGAACGATTCGTAAACTGGAACTGCGGTTTTCAAATCCTGCGAATACGCGGGGAATTCGGTAATGGTTTTTTTGCCGATTTTGTAGTGCGTTGCAACCTTGATTTCAGATAGGCCGGCAAGCACATCAAGTTTTGTTATGTGGATGCCATCAAAGCCATTGAGCTTGATTGCGCTACGAAGCATTGGAAGGTCAAGCCAGCCAATCCTTCTTGCCCTGCCGGTTGTTGTTCCAAACTCCGCGCCTTTTGTTCGAAGCTTTTCCCCTATTTCATCATGAAGCTCGGTTGGGAATATGCCATTGCCAACCCTTGAGGTATATGCCTTTACAACGCCTTGCGAAGAAGAAATGAAGGAAGGAGGAACTCCAGCTGAAACCGCAGCGGATGCGCAGATGCAATTTGAAGAGGTAACGAAGGGGTATGTGCCAAAATTATTGTCAAGGAATGTGCCTTGGGCGCCTTCAAAGAGTATTTTCTTTTTCTTTGATTGGAAACTGTGGAGTTCGGATGAGACATCCGTTGCATAGCCTTTTAGAATTTTTGAATACGCCAAGTATTCTGAAAGTATCGATGCAAATGAAAATTCGGAGGGGATGATTGCGGATGAGAATTGCAAAAGCCTAAGCTTCCTTTCATATTCGTTTTTGATTTTTAGTGTGAGCGAATCTTCCAAAATCAGATCCTCAAAACGAAGGCCGGTTCTTGCGGCCTTATCCTCATAGCAAGGCCCAATCCCCCTTTGGGTGGTTCCGATTTTCTTGGAATTTTCAGATCCTTCCAGCAAAATGTGCCAAGGCATTATCAAATGCGCCCGCAAATCAATTCCAAGATTCTTTGGCGAAATGGCAATTCCAAGCAATCGGAGGGTTTCGATTTCGGAAATTAGTACTTTTGGATTTATCACAACCCCCGAAGAAATCAAATTCCGCTTGTTTTTTTGGAAAACCCCCGAAGGAAGCAGATTTTGCTTGTAGGTGGTTTTGCCAATTTTAACCGTGTGGCCCGCATTGTTTCCTCCATTGAATCTAACAATTACATCAGATTTGCTTGCAAGGTAATCCACGATTTTTCCTTTTCCTTCATCCCCGAATTGGGCGCCAATAATTGTAAGTCCTGCCATTTTCCCCCCTAAATAGTAGATTAACAATTGCGGTTTTAAACCGTTTCGGATGAATCGGGGATAGAGGAGATAGCTAAAATTTAACGGATCGAATACGCCGCATTCGTCCATTTTGTTTTGGTTTATGCCCCAATTGTCGAAGAACCTTCAAGGAAACACTTATAAAAGCTATATTGCATAAATGGTATCTTCTATTTTGGAGGTAGATTATATTGGTCACAAAGTGCCAGCGCTGCAACCTTGAAAAGCATTATCTTGAAAATTGCATGGGATGCAAGCGCTATGTTTGCAGGAATTGCCAAAAGGCTAGCAAGAGCGCTAGCAAAACCGTTAGATTGGTTATTTGCAAGGATTGCTGGGGAAAGATGGAAAAAAGAAGGCCTTGGGAGCAGGCGTA
The DNA here is from genome assembly GCA_016212475.1 of Microcaldota archaeon. Classification (GTDB taxonomy): domain Archaea; phylum Micrarchaeota; class Micrarchaeia; order Norongarragalinales; family SBBD01; genus JACRGC01. Next base: position 50,210 of record JACRGC010000005.1, read on the forward strand.
ACTGATTTTTAACCAAACTAATTAGCTAAGAATTGGATGCTGCATTCACATATTTCCAGTTGCAAACACAATTAGGAACAAAGCATAAGCCCCAATTAGCACAAATCCATCGCGTTTTGTCAATTTGCCCTTGACTATAACAAAATACAAAAGCAATAGGTTTGCCAAAACCGAAAATATTATCAATTTTATTGCAGGCGCAAAGGAAATTTGGGGGTTAATTGCCAGGGATGCGCCAAAAACCAAGGTCAGGTTCACAATTGAGCTTCCAACTGCATTCCCAATTGCCATTTTTTCTGCTTTTTTCCGAATAGCGCTTATGCTAACGGATAATTCCGGAAGAGTGGTTCCAATCGATACCAGGGTTGCGCCAATTACGGTTTGGGTTATGCCAAGAAGGAAGCTTAACTTGATTGCATTTTCAACAACCAATTGCGAGCCTAAAATGACAATTGAAATGAAAAGGGCAAATTTTGCAAAAGGTTCGAATAGTTTTCCTTTGCGGGCGGGTTTTTGCTTGCGATCAGAGATATCCTTTTGAAGCATCCACCTTATGTAAAAGGCAAATATAACAAGCAAAATTATTCCAGATATCCTGCCGGGATTGTAAATCACAAACAGGAGGGAAATGGCGCTTGTTGCAAGCATGATCAGCACCAGTTCTTTGAGATCTTTTCTTTTGATTGCAGTTGCTCCAAGAACAGCGGCAACCCCAAGAACAAACAAAATATCGCTAATGTTTGCCCCAAATACATTCCCAACGGATAGGTCGGAGCTTCCTTTCAATGCAGCTGTTATGGAAACAAAGAATTCGGGAAGGGAAGTTGCAGTTGAAACTAAAATAAAGCCAATTGTGAGTTCGCTAATTCCAAGGGTCCTTGCCAGCTCAACTGCATTTTCGATGCTTTTTTCAGCTGCCTTGAATATGAAAATCAACCCTGTGAGAATTAGAATAAGTGGGATTGCAAAATCAATCATGTAATCCCAATTAGTAAGTCAAATAGGAATAAAATGGTTGCTTTGGGCTAATAAAAAAAATAAGGAGGAAATAAATAAGTAATGAAAACAAGAACCCCTTAAGAAAAACCAATCATAGCAAAATGGCATTCACAACCCCGTGCTGAGATGGCCTGCTTGTAACCCTTGCCTTTCCGGCTTCGGTTTCAAGGATTGCGCCCTTTGTGATGACGTTTTCGGATGCGTAGTGCCGATTTGCCGGGCTTTCTGAAACCGTGATGATTTTTACTTTCTTGATTGTTTTGTCCTTCAAAACAACATTTGCAAATTTTGAGTGCTTGAGTTTTACCTTGATGGTTCCGCCCTTCCCTTTTTTGACTTCGCGGATTTCATTTTCTGCGTCTTTGTCAAGCTTTGGCTTGGCAAAAAAACCGCCGTAATTGGCAAGGATCTTGTCGCGAGTAACGCGCTTTTTGGCTCCAGTTCCAGAACTTTTGGTCTTGAATGAAGCGTGATATTGTACCATGTTGTTGCACCTCAATATACATAAGCATTAATAATTTCCAAGGCGTACTAGCCTTATGCTTCAAATTTACTGCCTAAATAGCAATATGAAAATCGAAGAGATAATTACCTGCGTCAAGGAATATAAAGCCATTGTTCTAAGGGCCGAGCTTTGCCTTTTAAAGGATTTTTTGGGTTTTTGCAACAGGCAAGCAAAACAGGATTTTTTGGATAAAACCAATATTGCCAACCAATTCGAGCTCCAATGGATACTTCGGGTTGCATGCAAAAAAAATATCGGACAGGCGCTTGATTTTACAAAGCCAAAAAATACCAAAATTGCAATTGTTAGCGAAAAGGCAATTCCTGGAAAAATCATCGGAAAAATAGGAACCGCCCTCGAATTTGAAAATACCGATGAAATGATTGAAAAAATATCGCAAGAATTCGGGATAACAAAAGCCGCAAAGGACAAATATCCCCTCGAGAAACTGCTGATTGAAAAATCGCTTATGGAAATTTCGCAATGAAAAAGGGGAGAGTATATTTAGGCGTATCCCTTTGAGATAAGTATTTATATTTTCTCTAGGTAATACGTTGCTATGCGCAAGATCCGAGCAAGCCCAAAAGGGCCTGAATTCATAAAATATCTTCATGAATTCGTTTCCGAAAGCATCGGGGAGAAAGGATTGAACGTTCTTTTGTCGATGGGCGATGGCGCAACTGATGAGATCATCGAGCAAAAGACAAAATACAAAATCGCAGAAATAAGATCGCTTCTAAACCACCTTCATTCATACGGATTTGTGGAATACACCCGCGAAAAAAACATGCAAAACGGCTGGTTCACATACACCTGGAAATCCAACAGGGATAGGTCAATGCAAAATTTCCTGATGATCAAGAAAAAGGAGGTTGAAAGGCTTAGGAGCGGGATTTCATCCGAAGAGGGGGCGGTTTTTTACAAATGCACAAAGGGCTGCTCAAGGATGAATTTTGATTTTGCAATGGAGCATAAATTTCGGTGCCCAACCTGCACTAAGGATTTGAAATATTTGGATAACAAAGAAGAGCTCAAAAGGGCCGAGATCCGAATCAAGGCGATCCAGAAAATACTTGAGAGCAAAAGCGCCCTTGCAACAATTGAAAACGGCTTTTCGCCAAAAATCTGAATCCTTGAGGGAAATTCGGGAAAGGCACTGGAATTTTCAAGGAACGTATTCATTTATAATCAAAATATGGCATATTGTATCTTCCTGATTCTGATAGCGGGGTAGGGTAGCCAGGAGTGCCCGCTGGGCTCATAACCCGGAGAGATACTTGCACCTTGCAATTATTTCGGGGAAAGACCGGTGGTTCAAATCCACCCTCCGCTATTTCTTTTTTTTAATTCACTATTTTCCGGTATTTGAATATTCCTCGCAAAGCGAGAATGCGGGCCTTGGGATGAACCTTTTTTTCGTTTCCCCTTTTTCGGCAACCACAACATCGGTCCCAACAATTTCCATTTTCAAGGAAGGATCGCTAAACAACTGCAAATCCACCTCGTGCCCGCCGTGGATGATAAAGCCCTTTCCTTGCTTTGGGAAATCGACAAGCTGTTTTAGCACATCATCCTTTAGGATTTCGGTATTTGGCTCGAAGACAAAAAGCACGCTATTTGAGCTGAATGGGTTTGATGTGACGGTTTTTAGGATTGAATTGACGATTAGTCGCTTGACTTCATCGCCCTGCTTTGCCAAATTTATGTAAAGCACTTTCCCAAGGCCGTCCTTCCAAGGGGAAGTTAGCTCTTCTGAAATGTTCTTTCCAAAAAGCAGGGGATTGGATTTTTGCATGACTTCAATTATCCTAATTGCCCGAAGGATGGAAAACTTGGGGAACTCCTTTGTTTCCTTGAATGAGGATAGTTCGACAATAAGATCCGATAGAACGGAGATTTTGGATCCCTTTTCACCGTAAACTTTTTGTATCAGGGGCGCAACATCTGCCTTTTCCAAATTGAATGAGGATAGGAAAAGCGCAGGATCTACCATGCTAAGGTCGACAAAGAGGCTTTTTCCAAGGTCGAATTGCTTGAATGGAAAGCCAATTGGAAGGGCCTTCATCCCGAATTTTTCAAACTGCTCCTTGTCCTTGTTTGGAAGCGCAAGGCCTGAAAATGCCCCGCTTGAATCGAATATCACGCAAGGAATGCTGTTTAGAAGGGCGCCTTCGGCCAGAATATGGGTCAAGTGGAGCCTAAGCTCTGAATTTTCACCGATTATTATCGATGAGAAAACGGATTTCACATTCGCCTCGACTTTTGTTTCCTCGCGATCAACGCCTAGGAGGAACTTGGATTGGCTGGCTTGGTGTGAATCGTGCGAATCGCGGATCATGACGCCTCGCTTTGAAACTTGGAGTATGGCAATTGGATCGCCAATCAGGTTTTGAATTTCTTCTTCGGAGGCATTCTTTAGCTCTTTTGTTTTCACATCGGTTGAGCCTTCAATGCCCTTTTTGGTAAGCTTTACAAGGGCGTCAAGCTCCTCGTATTGCTTTGCAACCTCGTTTGACAAATCCGTTTCGGAGTAAGGCACAAATGCGGGAGTGGAATCGACAATCAGGTATTTGAAGCGGTTTTCCCGCGTGATTTTTTCAATGAAGGTCATTTCGCGCTTTTGCGTTAAGGAAAATTTGGTCGCATCGCCCTCGATTACAAGCGCGCGCCTCTCCAAAACCAAAACTCCCTCGATTTCATCGCCCTTCTTTTCAAAAAGAGTGACAAGCAAGACTTTGTCTGGGTTTTGGTAGATCTGGACTGGGAATTGGCCCCAGGTTGCTGAAACTATTTTTTTCCAAGGCCCATGCGAAAGAGCTAAATCAGCCATTTTCCATCGAAATAGCTAAAGCAAAGGGGCTTTTAATGGTTTGCGCAAATTAGAGTGAAAAACATATCAAAAATTGCAAACAGAATCAGTTGAATAATTGAAAAAAAATAAAAGGAAAAAAAGACGATGGTTTTGCGAAAATGGATTTACATCTTCGACAATCCTTTCCTCTTGACGTATGCCCACAGCTTCTTGGTCATCTCTGATGGAGAGATTGGAGTGCCGCCGAATACATCCTTCAAAGAGTCAGTTGCTCCTGAAAAGGAAATCTTCATTCCTCCGAATGCTTTTCTTGCCATTTCTATTCACCCCGTTTCCCCTCTATAAAAAGCAAAATTAGGACGCAAGCGGGATTAATAAAGGTATCGATTATTTACGAGCTAAATACGAGCTAGAATTGGGGGTTTTAAAAAAAGTTAAAAATAGCAGGGAAAAAAGGATTTTCCATGGGATTGGAAATGGATTTACTTAGGAATTGGGGGATTGCAAACGGATAGGCAGGAGGATTTGCAGCCTTGAAACCGGGAAAGAAGGTCGAAATTAGGGATAAAAATAAAAAAAGTGTTTTCGCCCTACTTGAGCCTAAGCGAATCCAAAACCTGCGGCGCCCTAGCATCAACGTGGAGCATTTTACCAACCGATCTTGCCAAATCTTCGCATTTGCTCTCTTCGCCGTGGAGCATTAGGAACTTGGATGGCCTTGGCTTGATTGACCTTGCAAAATTTATCAGCTGCAAACGGTCGGAGTGGCCCGAAAATCCATCCACATTCACAACCTTTAGGTTGACTTTTAGGGTTTCGAGCTTGTTGTTTTTGAGGATTGGGATTTCCTTTTCACCGTTGAGAAGTTTCCTCCCAATTGACATTGGGGATTGGTAACCCACAAAAATAAGCGAATTGCGCGCATCTTCCGCCATCATTTTAAGGAATTCAAGCGATGGGCCTCCAGAAAGCATTCCCGAGGTTGCAATTATTATGCAAGGGTCGGGCCCTTCGACAATTGCCCTGCGGTCCATCCCAATTGCGCTCTTGAAAATTGGCTTGTCAAATGGCGAATCATTCTGCAAAATCCTCCTTTGGACATCGCGCCGCAAATATTCAGGGTAAACCGTATGGATTGCAGACGCTTCGCGAACCATCCCATCGATGTAGATTGGGACGTCCACATTTCGGAGGTATTTTTCTATGATTAGCATTATTTCCTGCGACCTTCCAACGGCAAGAACCGGAATTAGGACTTTTCCCCTATTGGAAATTGTTTCCTTGATCACGTTGATCAGCTTTTGCTCGGATTCTTCCAAACGCGGCTTTACATCAACTGATGCGCCATATGTGCTCTCCATCATGATCGTATCAACCCGTGGGAACCTTATGTCCGCCGAATCAAACAAATTCGTCCTTCCGAATTTGATATCGCCAGAATAAACAAGGTTGTGGAGGCCATCGCCAATGTGCAAATGCACCATTGCGCTCCCAAGGATGTGGCCTGCATTGTGGAATGTGAATCTTATCTTCGGGGTAATGTCGGTGACTTCGCCATATTTGCGAACAATAACATGGTTCAACATTTTTTTGATGTCCTTTTCGCCATAGGGCGATGTTTTTCCTTCCTGCGTCATGACATTTATGCAATCCTGCTGCAATAGGACCATCAAATCCCTTGTTGGCGGGGTGCAGTAGGTTGGGCCTTCGTAGCCGTATGCGTAAAGGTAGGGAAGGAAGCCAATGTGGTCAAGATGCGCATGCGAAATGATAACAGCGTCAATTTGATCTAGTTGAAGCCCCATTGCATTAAGGTACGGGTATGCCTTGGTGTTATCGGATGTGTCCACATTGAGCCCAACATCCATTATGATGTTGCTGTTGTTTGTTTGCAAAAGTATGCAGCTTCTTCCAACTTCCTTAAAGCCCCCAAGAGCGGTGATTTTAACCCACTCGGGATTGGATTCGTCCTGCATCATTTTCTTTCCAAGGGTGTTTAGGAATTTTTTCCTATCCTCCCCATTGGCTAAAAGTGCGGATCTAACCGCCCGGATTACTTCGGATGGCGAAGTTGGCGCCCGAAGGACTTTAGGCGACCACGCAGTTTCCAAAATGATGCTTTTTAGAACCATTCCATTCTTTCCAATTACAACTCCTGGCTTCATTGCCTCAATTATCACTTCATTGAAAACGGAATCAAATTTGATGTCGACTATGCCCGCATCCTTTGGGACAAGCATGCGGATTTTTTCAAGCACCTTTTCAGGCGGCATCAAAACCGCAGAATCGCTCCTTAAAAGTACTTTTTTTCGTATGTGCGAAGCTATCCTTGTGATGAGGTTTTCATCATTGCAAAAAGCGGCCATGTTCTTTAGGTATAAAACCACCTGCGGGCCCTCTATTTCAATTTTTGTAAGCTCGGATTCCTTTGGCAGAACCTGCGCCACCTTATCCTGCAATTCCTTCATGTAACCAACAACTGCCATAACTTCATTCAACCCTCTAATTTAATTCGTAAAAAATAACAAAATGCTTGCAAAAACTATTGCACTATTTTTTAAAATAATGCAAAAAAAATCGCCGTATTTTTGAGGTTCAAGTGGAAACAAATTTCTAGCCGTTCAAGAAAGTTTGTAGCTGATCCTTTGTTAGCCGCTTGACCTTATCTTGCGTAATCAATATCAAATCAATCCCTTCGCCAGTTGCGCTATCGCGCCTCATTGCAGCTGCAACTGCCTTGGCTGCAATCCTTATTGCATCGTTTTCGCCAAGGTTATCCTTGTAAAATTCATCCAAAATTCCATAGGCAACAACCGATCCAGAGCCTGTTGATACGTATTTTTCCTCAATAAGTCCGCCGAACGGATCCAAATCATAAATCCTTGGCTTGTCATCAACTCCTGCAACTATTAGCTGGACAAGATATGGGAAATACTTGTTGCCCTGCAGGATGTTTGCAAGAAGCGTAGCTGCGCCTTGGACTGGCATATTCTGTCCGTTTGTGTATTTGTAAAGCTCGATTTCGGCCTTTATGAACCTTAAAAGAGATTGAGCGTCCCCAACCCCGCCGGCAATGCTCATTGCCATCTTGTCATCGATCATGTGCACCTTTTCAACTTCTTTTGCCGCAATGAATGTGCCATATGTTGCGCGCTTGTCTGCTGCGATCACAATTCCGCCATTGAATGAGAGGCTAACAGTAGTTGTGCCTTTCAGGACTTTCATTGATTCATCAGACATATTGCTTATCGCCCCTGTTTCAAAAATAACGATTGGGAAAATTCTTTTGCATCAATGGACTGAACTAATAATAGTAACAGAAATCGATCCATTGCACTCGAAGGTAATACTTGTTTGCCAAGCAAAATATATAAATGTTCCTAAGAACGTTTTGCACAAATTGGGGGAAAATTGGGAAAATCCAAAAATTATTGCAAAAAAAATGGATTGGCAAAAAAGCCGTGAAAAAATCGCCTGGAAAATCGTTTCCTGTGAAAAGAATTAAAACAAATACAAGGAAAATGAAAAAAAGGAAGGAAAGGAAGCGGTTATGCTTCCATGCCCAAATCACTTGTTGATTTTGGTCCGGACATCGCTTAAGACTTTTTTAGCCTCATCTTGGCCGCCAAGCCCAAAAGCAATTCCAATTGCTAGCGCAAACCCATACGCAAGCGCCTGAAGCAAAGTAATGAATGCTTCCTTTAGGATTGCCGTATTGAACCCAACTGTTGAAAGGGCCATGACAAGCCCAAGGAACACAACGACAAATTTAGTTCCCCTAGCAAGAAGCGAAACCCATCTGGATTTGAATTCGACTTCCTTGATCTTTTCCTTCATGAGCTCCCCAAACATCGCAGAAACCACCAAAAGGACCGAGGCGCCAATGAATGCCGGAGCATACAAGAGCACAAGGTTTATGAAAATCGTGAGTGTTCCAAGCTCAAGCTTTGAAATAGCCGCCTGCATGAACACGAGCAAAATGTAGTATTTTACAACCTTCACAAAGAAGTTTGAAATTTTTACATTCCCAAGGGCCGAACCCATTTTATGCTGGATCAGGAACTTTTCAAAATTCGAAGCTTCCAAAACATGCTTTACAACCTTTGAAAGTATGGTGGCAACAATATAGCCAATCACAAATATCACAATGGCTGCAACAAAATTGGGAAGAAGTTTTGCCATCGAATCTATAAACGTAGTAACAACCGTCGAAACGCCCTGCGCGAACGCATCGGGGGAATTGAATGAACTTGCTATGTCTGCCATCTAATAAAACACCTCGGAAATACAAAAGAAGTGGCGGTATTTAAGCGTAACCATTGAATTGAAGAGTAAGAAAGTTGCACCGTTTAATTAGTTTTCAAAGATTTGAAAAACCATCAACCCCTTTGATTTAACCCAAACTTCTTTTCGACTTTTTGGATTTTTGGAAGTATCACGAATTTGCAATACGGCTGGGAGGGGTTGCTTTCAAAGTAGTTTTTGTGGTAATTTTCCGCCGGATGGAATTTTTCTAGCCGGGATATTTCCGTGACAATTTTTTCCTTGAAATTGGCCTGCGCTTTTTTTATTGCATTTTCAGCGATTTTTTTCTGGGAATCATCCGCATATAATATAGTGGAGCGGTATTGGGTGCCAACATCATTCCCCTGCTTATTCAAAGTGGTTGGGTCATGTGCTGCAAAGAAAACTTCAAGCAAATAGGGCAAACCGACCTTTTTTTCATCATATTGCACTTCAATTACCTCCGCATGCCCACTTAGCCCTTCTGAAACGGAATCATAACTAGGATTTTTAGAAGTTCCGCCGGCATAGCCAGGGGTTACTTTTATGACTCCGGGAATCCTTTGGAAAATCGCTTCCGTGCACCAAAAGCAGCCGCCACCAAGAACAATTGATCGAATCTGTTTTTCCATTGGAATCACTTTTTTAGCAATAAAGTTATTTTATTTGAATCGCCGTCTAAATTAATCAATTCCGCAATTCCCCTATTTTCCTTTCTTATCTGCAACAAATTTCATTGAAATTGAATTGACGCAGTGCCGAACATTTTTATCCGTCATGCGCTCGCCATCAAATACGTGCCCAAGGTGCGCGCCGCATTTTGCGCATTGGATTTCCACGCGACTGCCATCGGCGTCCGGAAGGCGCTTGACTGCGCCCTTGATTTCTTGGTCAAACGCAGGCCAGCCGCAGTGAGCGTCGAATTTGTCATCCGATCTGTAAAGGGGCGAATCGCACCTTCTGCAGATGTATGTTCCGGTTTCAAAATAATCATCGAATTCGCCGGAAAACGGAGCCTCTGTACCCTTATTTACAATTACCCGTTCCTCTTCTTTTGTCAAATTGTTTAATTTCATAATGGAAGAAGAAATGGGTGCAAGATTTATTAGGATTGTTGGATTGGCCAACCAAGCAACTCCTAGTCTTTTTTTTCGATTATCATAATCCTTATAAACAATGAAACCGTTCTGATGCTTCTAAAGTAGATCTGTATGAGGCTAACTTTCATCCTGTTTTTGGCAATTATTGCATTGATATTAATGCGACCGGCCCAGGCTATAGATGTTTCAGCCTGCCAAACACTTGGAACATCAGGCGCAACATACAATTTAATTGCGGATCTTTCGATTCCGAGCGGAACTTGTTTTACAATTAGTGCTCAAAATGTTGATTTTAACCTCAATGGACATAAGCTTACTTTTTCAGGCCCGGCAATTACTGCTGTTCGGATGGACTCATCTGCAAGCGGCTCTAAGGTACATAATGGAATAATAACGGAAACCGGATCTCTCTCTGTGGGGGGGGATGGAACGGGCGCGCTAAAAATGAGTTGCACTAATTGCAGGGCATATGATATGGAAATACACACTGCCAGTTATCATTTTCCAGCTATTGAAATAAGAGGACCTAACAGCATTGTTGAAATTTACAATTTAAAAATTTATATCAATGCCACTAATCTAGTAAACGACGATATTAATGTCGGAGGAATAAACGCATACGAAATGTCCTCTGTGACAAGCATGTCAATTCACGATAATTTTATTCGAGGACGAGCCTGGCTGATTAATACGCGGGGTACGGGTTTTGCCAACATATACAATAATGTTTTAGTTCCAATCAAATATGGGCGAAACCCCTATGCAGTTAGGTATGGGGCGCTTGCCGGAACAATTTTCAACAATACCATGGTATCGACTAATTGCAGGGGAACATTGGTCGAGAACGGTAAAAATCTCGTTATTGCCAATAATTATTTTGATTGCGGCGAAACTGTTTATTCGGGAATTGATGGATCCGGCCCGCATACTCTTCGCATACGAGGCACAGATGCAAACACAAATAATTTTTCCATTTACGGCAATACATTCATTGCCAGGGCACTTGCCGGCTCCGGAGCTATAACCGCTGAAGGCGCGCTAATTGGGAATTGGCAAAACATGCGAATATATGACAATATATTCATGGCTTATAGCGACTATGCCGGGGTTGAAGGAGGCGCGCTTGCGATCGAAGGAACCCTTGATTCCTCAACTTACATCTACAATAACATTTTGAGGAGTAATTTCGAAGGCTTAAGGCTGGGGCACAGCAATGTCGGCACCAGCAATGGAATATTCGATTCCCTAACTTTCATTAAGGAAACCGCTCCGACGCCTTTGACTTACCACTCTATTTCAAATTTTCCAACAAGATTTTCAAACAATGAAACTTTCAGGAATTTTACTTATCAAAATGGAGCGCAAAAATCCGACCTTTTATTGGGAAGAACGGGAGGGGCGTATTCGTACACTTTTGAATGGTATTTGACAATCAGGATTGTCGATGGCTCCGGCAACCCACTTGGCGGAGCTGCAGTCTCAATAACCAACTCATTTGGAAATGTTTTCTCGGGAACAACTGGCGCCGATGGAAAAATCAATAATTTACCCCTCAAGGAATTGACAGCATCAAGCTCGGCTGCGACAATCCAATATTCGCCATACACGGTTGCGGTTACATACGGCGGAAGCACGCAAACAAGAAGCGTAACGCTTGATTCGACAAAAACCGAAACATTCACATTCGGAGGAGGCGCTCCCGATACAATCCCTCCGGGAGCAATTGTATTGGCAAATCCAACTTCGCCAACTTCTTCTTCTTTAACGGTTTCATGGACGGCAACGGGAGATGATGGAAATACGGGAATTGCCCAATCTTATGATTTGAGGTATTCGACCTCTCCAATCAATTCAGGTAATTTCGATTCGGCTTTTCAAGCTTCTGGCGAACCAGCGCCGGCAGCTTCAGGAACCGTGCAAAGCATGCCAGTTACGGGACTGTTATCTTCAACTACATATTATTTTGCAATAAAGGCAATCGATGATGCATCGAATACCGGGGCAATTTCAAATGTTGTTTCCGGAACCACTTCTGCGCCAGCGGACACAACCCCGCCGGTTAGATCTTCAGGAGCGCCAAGCGGAACTTTGGCAACGGATACGACTTCCACAACAATGACACTGACAACAAATGAGCCTGCAACATGCAGGTATTCCTTGACACCGGGAACTTCGTATGCATCAATGACTTCTGCAAATAATTTTGCAACAACCGGAGGAACCACTCATTCACAGCCCATCACATCGCTGGTAAACGGAGGGAGTTACAACAGATACATAAGATGCTCCGATGCAGCAGGTAATGCCAACACAAATGATTTTACAATCTCATTCACTGTTGCTGCGGATACTACTGCGCCATCGGCAATTTCAAACCTGGCAGCGCCATCAAGCACAACCGGATCCGTAAGTTTGACATGGACAGCTGTTGGGGATAACGGCAATACAGGAACGGTTTCGGCTTACGATGTCAGGGTTTCGACAACAACAATCGATGCAAGCAATTTTGCAACCGCATTCCAATACGTAGCCACTTCGCCAACAATTGGGGCTGCAGGCGCGGCCCAGAGCCTGACAGTTGGAGGCTTAAACCCATCAACAACATATTTCTTTGCAATCAAGGCAAGGGATGAGGCAAATAATTGGGGGGCAATTTCAAATGTTGCAAGCAGGGCAACTTCAGCTGCCCCGGATACTTCGGCGCCCTCTATTGGGAATGGCCAGCCAGCTGGAACTTTGGGATACACAGCAACCCAAACGCTGATGAATGTTACAACAAACGAGAATGCCAACTGCAAATATTCACTTGTTGCAAATCAGACATATGCTTCAATGACAAATCTATTTGCGTCAACGGGTGCAACATTGCATTCGGTTTTAATCACAGGATTAAGTGCCGGGCAATCGTACAGCTATTTTGTAAGATGCATTGATTTTGCATCGACTCCAAATGCAAATAACGCTGATTTTATCATCAATTTCCAGGTTGCACAAACTCCTGCCCCAGATTCGACTCCGCCGTTAAGGTCAAATGGCCAGCCAACAGGTATATTGCCATCCGGAACGAGTTCCACAACAATCAGTTTGGCAACGGATGAAAACGCAACCTGCAAATTCGGAACGGTTTCCGGAACCGCATACAATTTGATCCTAAATAACTTCACAGCAACCGGAGGAATGGCGCATTCTGCAACAGTTGGGAATCTTTCAACAAATGCAACTTACAACTATTTTGTAAGATGCCAGGATATGATGAATAACCAAAACCCGGACGATTTTTCAATCTCATTTGGAATAGGATCAACCTGCGTGGAATCCTGGGCTTGCTCTGCTTGGAGCGCTTGCTCAAGCTCTGGATCACAGACAAGGAGCTGCGCGGATGCAAACTCTTGCGGAACAACTGCAAGCAAGCCAGCTGAATCGCAAGGGTGCACACCGCCGCCTACAAACACCGGAGGGTCGGCGGGCTCGCCATACAACCCGCCTCAAGGAACACCAACAGTTACAGTTACGCCAAGGCCATCTGCTTTGGTTAGCGCAGTAGTTTCAATTTCGCCAACCCCAATTCCAAACGTTAAAGTGATTGATTTGATAGATGAAGTGGAAAACAACCTGAATACGAATGATGTTCCAAAGGAGGACGCCGCTGCTGTGCAAAGGATGGTCGATGAGGCAAAAGTGCTTGAAAAGGATGGGAAAACAAACGAGGCAAAAATACTTTTGGAAAAGGCAAGGAATAGGCTTAAGGTTTTGACGGATTCGGCAAGGAATGCCAAAGCTGGGATTTCATGGATATTTGCGGCAATATTGGCAGTAATTGTCCTCTCGGCGGCATTGATTTATTATCATGGGACGCACAAGAAAATAGTGAAGATGCAAGCGCTTCCGTTGGATAAGATGGTTTCCGAAGTAAAGGCGCAATCAAGCCCGGATGCTAGCGCAACTGCCACAATTGAAAATAAGCAAATCGATGAAAAGCAGTTCATCAGATAAGTGAAATTGAATTACGGATGGGCAAGACCTTGGCCAGCACGGTTTTTCCAAATGCTTTATTTATTCTTCTAAGCCTAATTCATGGGATGATGATCCAATCCTAACTGAGCTTTATAGCTGTGACGAATGACGGACGGACTGAACCGGCCTTTTTCTTTCTTCTTTGAAAGAAAAAGCCCCGCGGAAAAAGAAAGAAGCTTTGACCCCATAGAAAAAAGTTTTCTGCACCCCCTTCCAATAAACGCCTGATCCTGCAATTGCCAAAGAAGGC
>JACRGC010000007.1 GCA_016212475.1 Microcaldota archaeon
CATATGGAAGGGGTATTGCACCATTTCTTTTAAGGATTGCGTACGTAATCAATGAAACCTTATTGGAAGTGAATTGGGCGAATGAAGGATACGAGTCTTGTGAAAGAGAATGATGCATATGGAAGAGAAGGGGGATAGGGATGAGGCAAAGTCGGAAAACGAGGAGTACATGCAGAATCGGAGGAAGCAGCAAGAGGAGATGATTAAGCGCCAACAGCAAGAGCAGCAGATTCGGCAGTTTTTGCGCATTTCAACTGATGAGGCGGCTTATAACCGGCTGATGAATATCAAGCAGACAAATAATGAATGGTTTTCCCAATTGGTGTCATTGATTTCCGTAGCAACCCAGAGGGGGATCAAGAAAGTCACGGAAGAGATGCTGGTGAAATGGATTGGGGAACTTCGGCTTAGGAAGAAGGAGCCGACGATCAAGTTTGTTCGGAAATGAAATAATCTGATTAGAAATTTGGATTAAGAGAGCTAATATTTGAAGTTTCATCATTTGGAAATTTTGGCTTGGAAGTTGCCACATTCCATTAGCCTATTCTACTTTGCCTTTGATGAAGCCTATCTCAGTGTGTGAATTGCCCGAAACCGAATCCGTGAATAATATGTTTACGCTAAATGTATAGGGATTTCCCGATTGGGCAATTCCCCCTTGCGGAAGGGAGGTGCAGGTGATTGTGAAATTGCCATTTGGGGTTAAAACAACAGGAAGCCCGGAATTGCAGGCAGTATCGGCAACATCATCCAAAACACCTACTGTTGCCGTATTTACAGTAACTTCCCTTGATACCGAATTTACAAAGAGCAAAACAGCGCTATTTTGGGTCACCTTATGGTCGACATGTGTAAATGAGAAAAAGCCGCCGGAAACTATGCCAGGGCCTGCGAATTGAAGTGAATTGAATGCACCCATGAACCAAAGGATTGCGGTAATTATGACGAGGATCAAAAGCGTCCAGCCATAGGTTGTTAGGTATTCAAGCCCGGATTGGGCTCTTTTTTGGGAATGTGATTTTTGGCTGATTGAATTTTGTTCGTCCATATTTTCGACCGCTAGTCAATGTAAGAAATAGGTAGCATTAGGGCGTTAATAATTGTTTAGGAAAAGAAGAAGAAAACAAAAAGAGAAAAAAGAAAAATAAAAAGAAAGGAAAAAGGGGGAATTAACCCACTTTTCCGCGGATGAACCCTCCAGCATCTGTCTTGACGAGGCTGCTTTGTTGATCGGTAAAAGTAAAGCTTATCGTCCAGTCATATGCGCTTTCAGCAGAAAGAGTTGTTGGCGTCGAGCATTCTATGTAAACTCTGCTGTTTGGGCTAATAGTAGTACTGCCGCCTGCGCCAAGGGTATCGTCTGCAGTGCAAGATGTTGGTTCATCGGTTCCAACTATAGAAACTGCCCCTGCACTGATGGATCTGCCCACCGCGTTTCCTAATACTATTGTTGTATTGGTAGTTGTTATAACTTGATCAATGCATGTAAACGAACCAAATCCACCGCATTCATTTCCTCCTCGGAACTTGCTCGGGTTGAAAACTCCGGTATACCATAAAACCGCAGCGATAATTACTATAGCCAATATGGCCCAGCCGTATGTCACTAAATACTCCAAAGCGGATTGTCCTCTCAATTTCATTCTATCACCTAAAATTTTAGTCAAAGTGGTAAATTAGTTATCCAAACCCCCTTTATATACTTTTTGTTCTGCATTGCCATATTGGAAATTAATAAATTATTTTTTAAAATCGGCATATTGTGGGATTAATAATTCAAAACCAAAATCCACTAGCACGAAATTGATACGCCATATTGGGTTGCGTGGGTTGCGTCCAATTTAAGCCAGGAGGTGGAGGAACCAACAACCGCGCATCCTTGTATGAAAGTTGAATTGAAATATTGGTAGTCAACATCCGTTTGATTTGCGGAGATGGTTTGTCCAACCTGCAAAAGCTTTTGTATATCAACAATGCTTTCAAGCCCAATTTGCCGATTTGTTTGCGAAACGTATTTTGATTGCTGGAACAACTTTCCTTCCATTCGGTCAAGATAACTTGGGCCAAGTGTGGAATTTAGGTAATAGCCGGTTGATGTTAAGGAGTCAACATCGGAAACATTTGCGACATAACCAGGGTATTGATGTATGATGCGCTTGGCAAAGCCTTTTGTGTTGAGTGAATAGAGGAAGTCTTCAAACCCATCAAGGGAGAGAAAATAGGATTCATTGTAATATCTGGCAATTGTTACAGTTCCATCCGAATCGGTTGAATTGACAAAAAGCACCATCGAAAATTCAAGTGTAAAGCTATCATACGGCTTGACACTGACATTCAGAAAGGAAATATTAGTCATAAGGCCGTATTTTGTGCCTAAATTGCTCATTCTGCTAGCCCATCCGGTTAAAGTTGAGCCGTTCATGAAAGAGGAGTTTTGGCCATAGATTGTCGAATTAACCATAAGTTCGGTAATCCGCATGTTGGCATCATCAAGGGGGGTTCCGTTGATATCTATTTCATTTACAGCAGCAATCAGCGCCCTGGAGGCTGTGATTTTGAAGATGCGCGGAACGTCCTCATTGATCGAGTGTACGTAGTTTGAAAGTTCGATCCCCCGTATTTTAAGGACGGCAACCTCATCCCTTGCAGCGGAGGTGTCAACGTATGCCATCAAATAAACCAAAAGCGGCAAAACCAGCATAAGTGTGATTAGCGAATATATGATGCCCCTTGATTTTTTTTGTTTTGGAAACATGGTAACACTTTTTTTATTGCAAAATTTGGGAATTTTCGCCAAACTTAATCATTTCCTTTTGTAATCATCCAATCAAACCCAAATTGAAATGCTCATCTCCGATGGGCCCCAAGGGATGGGTACGATGCTCAATAAATCGGATTGAACGCCTATCTCGTTCCCAATTATTAGATCTATCGGGTTGGTCGAACTTCCAGGAAGGCCCGATGCACCCGGATTTATTATATAATTGAGCTGGGCTAGCAATTCAAGGAAAGAATAGTCAATTGCATTCCCTGAAGGATTCAAATCGCCAACCAAAACCGGATTTGGATCAAAATTTGGAAGGTCAGTGCCCATTGCAACATAGGTTAGCCCATCCCAAACGCCATCCCCGTTGGAATCATAATATACCGTCACATTCCTTCCTTGAATATTTGGGAAAACCGAGGAATAAAATGTCGATGCCCTAAGCCTGCCGGAATAAATTACCCGGTTCTTGTTTGAACAGGATGCACTTGTTGATGATGAATTCGATGCCACAGTTTCAAGGACGTAGTTGGTTTGGTTTACTTTTAGCATGCTAAGAGGCAAATAAACCTTGTAGGGATCCCCAAGTGAGATGAAAGATAGGCCCCAATTGCTTAAATTAAACGCACTTTCAAACCCGTTGGTATTCGAACTGTTGGCTTTGACCGAATATGTCCAATAATCCCCAGAATAGGAAAGCAGCTTGGCATCTGTCAAATATAAGATTTTATTAATTGAAAAGTTGCCCAAACAGCCTGGAAATGGGTCGGTTAGCGTATTAATCGAGATTTCCTTGTAGCCCGGATTTGGAACAGAAGGGATATAACCAAAAGCAATATATGAGTCGGGATAAAGTTCTGATTCATAGCCCTCAACGATCACGGATTGCTGAATATAAGTTACGGATTTTGAAATTATATCGGCGATTTGCGAGTAAATATCAGCCAATTCAGAGTAATTGCTGCTTTTGTAGAATTTGCCGCCGGTGCAATTTGCAATTGAGCTTAATGTGGCATCGTCCGAATCTGAACCATAGCCGATTGTATAAATTGTAATGTTATTTCCTCCAACCGAATAGGGCGATTGGTTCATTGCGCAGGCTTGGTCGATTGCCTGTTTTTTTGCATTGGCTGTGCCGCAATTTTGAATGTAATTCCCAACAAGCTTGTCCGAATTATCGCAAAAATCAGCATTCCCATCGCCCATCATTACGATGCTCCTGATTTTCGTGTAATTGCTCCCAACTCCCGTTGGCTGGAGCGCGCCAGATGGAACAGATGAGCTTGAAGGAATTAGCCTTCTTCTTGCCTCATCAATTGCGCACGCATAGCACCTCTTCGAATTGCCAGTTGGATTTAGGTTATTTATGGCAGTCAAAACAGTTGCAAGCGATGTTGTCAGGTCCTGGTAACTTGCAGCATGAGGGGCATTATTATGGTAGCCGATGTTTCCAAGCCTGTTGCCAACCCCCAATGCCAAAAGAGCGCTTGCCAATATAGAATCCGAATTTAATGCAGCTGCAAATCTTGTGGTATTGCCATTGGCTCCGCATGAAAGCAATGAGCCATTAAGGATATCGCAAGAACTCATGCTTGCGGATTGTGCTGTGACAACGAAGGCATCAGCCAAGCCGGTACCTAATGAAAAGTTGGATTCTCGATGGCCAAGCCGAATTGGAACGGTGGTTCCGCTAAGGTCGGATAAGCTTAAACCATTTGATTGCAAAGCATTGAGGATGAACGCATCATCCAAATTCACCGAATAGGCTATAGCAGAATCGTTTGCATTATTTTCGAAAATTGTGGCGTTGCCAAGGGTAAAGAAAGTTTGAAGTGCGGTTTTATAGTGGAGGTACGCGCTGATATTTGTAATATTCCCAATAACATAAATCGAATCGTATACGTTGATTGCCCCGCTTGTGCCCGGAAAATAATATTTGGGCGAAGGCTCGTACACAAAATCGGTTGTGGAATAAACCGCCCGGAGAAATCCGCCGCCTATGTAATTTTGGGATAAGTTGACTGAGGTAAAATTCAACGAGATATTGTTGATCCCGCCGGGGACAAAATTATTCAGGCAGCTCGAATTTGAAATTGTCCAGTTTTCCGCCCCAAAACTGCTGAAGTTCACGACCATGTTTTGGCACATAATTCCATTGAGGTAAAATGAAAAATTCGAACGGGCATTTAATTCAAGATAAATCCTAGCAATTGTTGAATTTATTGGAATATCCCTGATTGTGCCCGTTATTTGGCCATTGCCAACAAACCCGCCAAAGAAGAAGTAGCTGCTATCCTCCTTGCCGACGATGTTTTCTAGGAAGGCGCGCGCAACATAGCCAGTGGAGGATTGGTTTTTTGCAAAGCCTGAGGCTGATTTTTTGCTTGAGGCAATCAAGGGAGTGCCATTTACTGCAGATGTGTTGAAAATCAAATCATTTTCAATTTTGAAGCTCCATTTGACTCCGCTTGGAAGGAGGGGGGAAATCAACTGGTCGGATAGGTTTGCAGCGTCCGCAAGGTCGTTTGGGTTTTGGGACGCCCAAAGCCCGCCAAGCACATCCACTACCGTGGAATTGAGGTCGGAATCATCCAGCACGCCCCGCCTGAAAAGATCATCAATTACCGGCTCGTTTCGGATATATTTTATTTGCATCTTTGAGAGCACATCGATTGTGTCCTCGGATTCAAGGTGCAAATACTGCGCGCCAACCTGCGATGCATCCTGCTTTGTTGAAAGAAGGGTGAAAATCGGGATCAACGCGACGATTATTATTATTGCAAGCACGGCGTCAAGCGTGAATGCAAGCCCCCTGCTTTTTTTTATGGATGCTGGCTTTGTTTCCAATCCTTTTCGGGTATTTATTGAATTCATTTTCAATTCCTCCAAACCTGTATCCTCAAATTCACAAATTGCCTTTGCGATTCGCTAATTTTTAAAATCGCAACCCTTTGGACATTTGAAATTTCCGATGCATTGGCAGGGATGGCGCTTGTGGAAAAGGTGGTTCCTGCATAAATTATCGGATCGCCGTTGCTGTCAAGTATTTGGGCGGCCATATCATAAGGGCCAGCGCCTAGCATGTATTTTGAATCTGAATAATTCGATGCCATAAGCTGGAAGAAGTATTTTGCCTTTGTTGCATTTATCACACGAAGCTCATCGGAAATCCCTATGCTTTCGAAATTCGTTGTGTTCCATCCATACGGTGAGCCGGATGTCCTTAGAAGGAAATCCGAAATTTGCAATGCAGTTTGGTGGATTTGGCGGTTTTCCTCCAAATTGAAAACCTGGGCGTTAAGCGAATTCCACATGGGACCAACTATCAAAAGCGCGGCTATGAAAATCACCATGGCAGCTAGGAAATCGCTTGAAAAAAGCCCCCTAATCAATTATGATTTCACCTTTTACATTCCTTATCCTGTTTTGGCCCTGTTTTAGGGATCCGGTAACGTTGTTTGTAAGGATTGGGAAAATCCTTGAAAAATTATTATCCGTATAAATCATTTCGAGGCGCTGGCTTGATGGGAATATTTGAAGCGAATAATTTGAATCGGTTAGGCCAAATGGAAGGTAAAATTTCGAGGAATAGCCATCCCCAACGGAAACCGCAACATCGATGTTTGCGGCTGCAATTTCACCGACCCTTTGCGCCTCCAGGATTTCACGGCTGCGAGAAATTGCCTTTGTGCGATCGGCAGTTTCAACGCTTAGGACTATCAACAGCATCAATAGGAAGGAAAAATACACCGCAAGCTCGATTCCGGATTGGCCTTTCAATTCTCTTTTGGGTTCCAAATGTATCACTCGGTAATATTTACAAAATTTGATTCAGCCTTGACTAGAATGGAAATCCTGCCCGACCTTGTTGGAAGGGTGCCTTGGAGGCTTGATTGGGCAACTGCGTAAATATCGGTTTGGCCATCTTGCGAATAAAGCTTGATTTGGATTTCCCGCCCATTTATCGATGTGGAGGCGATGTTGTCTGGCATGTCCAAAACAAGGGGCACTTGCGCCGGCGGGCCTTGCACATAAACAGAGTCGGCTGCATCACGGATCTTGTTGACTGCAACTTTTGCGTAAGTGACATCCAAATTTTGCTTTGATTCGCCAATTGTTGTATTGACATAAAGCCAGAGGGGAAGGACTATTGCCAGCGCAAAACCCAGCATCACCATGTACTCCATTGCGGCCTGTCCTTTTAGCTTTGTAACATGCATTTGCGATCCAAAAAAGTAACTCGCCTATGATATATAAACCCGCCTAGAAAATCCTCTTGAATTTTAGGTTTGGCTGGGAAAATTGCAATTGGAAAAAAACCCAATTCAAGCGGATTGTTTTTGCGATCCCAAGGAAGCTTGGACAAAAGTCTTTAATACCCGGGCAAAATAATATATGCCACCGTGGTTGCATGCCCAAATTGGATACTTCAATTGATAGGCTCGTCGAATACGTAAAGCTGAAAAAAAGCTGCACTGTTGATGATGCCGCAAAATCCCTTGGCGTGCCCTCAAAGCAAGTCGAGGAGCTGGTTGAAATCCTAGCCGAATCCGGGCTAATTGATGTAAGGTATGATTTTTCGGGGATACGGCTTTCGCCAAAAATTCTTGATAAGGGAGGGGATGCTGGAAAAGTTGAAAAAAAATTGAATGCAATAGAGAGGCTAGAGGGGATCAAAAAGGAGCTCCAGGACGCGGAGAACATGTTCATCTTTTCGGAAAAAGATATCAGCAGGAAAGTCGAGAATGCAAAGGCGCATTTTAGGGAAATTGAAAGATTGGATTTTTCAGGGGAAAATTCAATCCAGCTGAAAAACAAGGCGCTTGAGCTTGACAATTTCATAAAGGTATTCGAGGAAAAGATCGATTCGCTTGAAAAAAATGCGCTTGAAATGAGGAAGGAGGTTGATTCGTTCTCTTTGCAAATAGACAAGCAGCAAACCAAAAAAATGGGATTTCGGATGCGATTTTCGAATATTTTTTCAAAAGTTAGGGGAGCTTTTAGGAGGAGAAGGGGAGAGAAAAAAGATATCTCGGATAATTTAACTGCCGTTTAGGGGGTCGAATAATATGAAAATATTAAGCACATACAAGCTGGAAAATGAAAAGGTGGTTGCGGATGTGCGCGTAGTCCAAAGGGAATCCGAATACATCAACACTTACGAGCTGGAGTATTTGCAGCTAAATGAGGCAACAAGGGCGGTGCTAAATACGCTTAAGGAAAAGATCATCGAAAAAGTTGATTTGAAAATTTCGGATCTGGTGACGCAGGGCGATGATGCAATTGTTCGGAAAAAATTCACGGAAAAGGCAAAGGAGTTCATAAAAAAGGAGTTCCCAAACGCAACAGCCGAGGAGGAGGATTTCCTTCTTGGAAAGCTGATTCAGGAAATGCTTGGGCTTGGCGATTTGGAGCTTATGCTTGCGGACGCCATGCTTGAGGAAATCATCGTAAATTCATCAAAAGAGCCGCTTTGGGTGTACCATAGGAAGTTTGGATGGCTAAAAAGCAATGTCACAATAGCAACCGAATCACAGATCCAGAATTATTCGGAAATCATCGCAAGGAAGATCGGGCGGCAAATCACAACTTTAACGCCGCTATTGGATGCGAATTTGGTCGGCGGCTCGAGGGTAAATTCAGTGTTGTTCCCAATTGCATCAAAAGGGAACAGCATCGTGATTAGGAAATTCCGGGCGGATCCTTGGACGATAATCAACATGATCGATCCGGCGGTAAACACTTTGACAGCCGAGGTTGCGGCGCTTCTTTGGCTTTGCGTGCAGTATGAAATGAACATACTAGTCGGAGGGGGAACCGGATCTGGAAAAACCTCGTTCCTAAATTCCATAATGCTTTTTACGCCGACAAACCAAAGGATCGTTTCGATCGAGGATACAAGGGAACTTGTGCTCCCTATTTTCACGCACTGGACGCCCATGATCACAAGGCAGCCAAATTCGGAAGGGAAAGGGGAAATCACAATGCTTGATTTGATGGTGAATTCACTCCGTATGCGGCCGGATAGGATAATTGTTGGGGAAGTTAGGAGGCAGCGGGAAGCCGAAACCATGTTCGAGGCAATGCACACCGGGCACGCGGTTTATTCGACATTCCACGCAGAGGATGTGTTCCAATTGAAGAGCCGTTTGGTAAATCCGCCGGTCAATATTCCGGAATTGTCGCTTGGGGCGCTTAACCTTGCGGTGATCCAATACAGGCAAAGGAGGAGCGGAATTAGGAGGACTTTTGAAATTGCAGAATTCATTGAAGAGGACAACAAGACAAACATCAATGTCATTTACAGATGGAACCCTGCAACCGATCAGGTTGAAAAAGTGGGGGAATCAATCAGATTGTACACGACTCTTGGCCTATACACAGGAATGAAGCCAAAGGAAATCACCCTTGAGCTCGAGAATAGGGCAAAAGTTCTGACATACATGGTAAAGCGCGGAATCAATATGGTAAACGATGTTGGAAGGATAATTGCTTGGTATTATGTCGATAAGGAAAAACTGCTAAGGATTGTAAATTCCAATCTGCCTCCTGATGAGCTTTTGAATCCGCAAACCTCTCAAAATGAAGTGGTTGAAAAGGTTGCTGAAAAAAAACTTGCAAAGCCTGAAATCAAGGCGAGATCTACAACGCCAAATGAAGCCCCAAAGGATGGGGACGTTAGGAAAAAGCTCAAGGCGATATTTGGAAAGAAATTGAAATAGGCGCTATTAGTGGAAATTTGAAAAATTTGTAAAAAAATAATGGGCAATTAGGAAAAAAAGAATATTGGAAAAAAAGGTTAAATGATTATGAAAATACCCTTCTCGCTTTTGCCCCCGCCCCTTGTTGAAAAATTCTCCAAAATGGTGGTTTTTTCAAGGCTTGGGAATATTGGGAGCACATTTTTCCCGGCACTGCACCAGCAGCTTTTGCAAATCGAAAGCACAATAAACCCAAGGGAGTACACGGCAATGGCAATTGTCGCCTCGTTTTTCAATTCTGTTTTCATATTGATTTTAGGGCTGATTTTGAGCACGGTTGCAGGAAAGCAGGTATTGATCCCAGCTTTCATCGGCACATTCCTTATTGGCTTGATTTCATTCCTTACAATCCAAACGTACCCGAAAATCATTGCAAACAAGCGCGCAAAAAAGCTGGAAAATGAACTTGTGCCCGCAATGAGGCAATTATTGATCCAGGTAAAATCAGGAGTCCCGTTATTCGAAGGGATGACGGGGGTTTGCGATGGGTATGGGGAAGTATCATTGGAATTTAGGAAAATGGTCAGAAAAATAAATGCGGGCATTCCAATGCAAGAAGTGCTTGAGGAAAAAAGCAAGGGAACCGCCTCTTTGCAATTTCGCAGGGTCCTTTGGCAGATTGGAAACGCCCTCAAGGTTGGAACGGATGTTGGGAAGGCGCTTGAGGAAATCATAAGCGATCTTGTGCTTGAAAAAATCGATGATATCAGAAGGTATGGGCAGGAGCTTTCGCCTTGGACCATGATTTACATGCTGGCTGCAATTGTCACGCCCTCTCTTGGGATAACCATGATGCTAGTCATCATTTCGTTCCTTGGGGTGGAAGTCCCAAAAATTGTTTTTGCAGCTGTTTTGGTGTTCATTACGGGCTTTCAGCTCTTCTTTACAGATTTTGTTAGGAGCAGGCGGCCGGCAATTGAGGATATTTAGTTGATTATATGGCAAAAAGATCAAGGTATTTGTATGTTTTGTCGCAGCTTTTCCCAGCCATATTCATAGATACGTTCGAGCGGTTGATGATCCAGGCCGGATTTTCAAACATCGATCCAAGGAAATACGCAGGATTCATGCTGCTTTTTACGATCATTTCCGCGCTTGTGATCGGGTTTGTGCTTTTGCAATTCTTCCCATTCTCGCCAATCATTGCAATTGGAGGCGCAATTGCATTCCTATTGGTTGCGGGCGGCACGTTTTATTTTGCGCTTTACTTCACTGCCGAAACTAGGGCAAGGAAGGCCGAGGAAATTTTGCCCGAAGTGCTAAAAATCATTGCGGCAAACATCAGGGCGGGTTTAACAGTAGAGAATGCAATCTGGAGCGTTTCCAAGCCGGAGTATGGGGTTTTGGGGGAGGAAATCAAGAAGGTTTCAGTCAGCACGTATGCGGGAAAGCCAATCAATGAAGCGCTAGTCGATATGACAAAACGGCTGGACTCAAAATTATTGGAAAGGTCCGTAAAATTGCTGGTCGATGGGATTAGGCTCGGAGGGGAAGTTGCAAATTTGCTTGATGAGGTTGCGGCAACGGTCAAGAGCGCAAAGGCGCTTAGGAAGGAAATCAACAATGCCACATTGACTTATGTTATTTTCATTATTTTTGCATCCATAATTGTTGCTCCGATGCTTTTTGCGCTATCGCTTTATTATTCGGAAACCAGCAACAAAATCGCATCACAGCAGGCAGGAAAATTAAACGATCCCCAGTTGAAAAATTCAAAAGTGATTTCGAGCGGATCGCCCCTTGCTTCCCTTGCGTTCCAAAAGAAGAGCGCGGATACGATAACTGCCGAGGATATCAAGGTATTTTCGATGTCGGCAATTGGAATAACTGCATTCTTTTCTGCAATGCTAATTGGGCTGATACAGCACGGGAAGGCAAAGAGGGGGATCAAGCTGGTCCCGATATTCCTTCCGCTTGCCCTTGGGATTTTCCTGTTCGTGCATGAGGCGCTGCTTCAGGCATTCAAAGGCATCGTAAGGTAAGCAGTGCTTTTAGGATGGCCTTATTCTTCCATCCAGCCGCTTGATTATAAAAGGATTAAGCGGATAAATAATCTTGAAAATTTGGTAATCCATATGCTAGATGAAATCATAAGAAAGCACGCACTGAAAAACGCCTTCGAATATGGGAAAGCGCAGCCGAGTGGGATTGTTGGGAAAGTTATCGCGGAATACCCTGATGCCAAGAAGGACATGAAGCATACGATGGAATTGATTGCGAAAATTGTTAAGGAGGTAAATGAACTAGGCAAGGAAAAAATAGAGGAGGAAATGAAAAATTACACATTCGAGGAGAAAAAAGAGGAAGGCGAGCGGAAGTTCAAACTTGAAGGATTGGAAGAAGGGAAGGTAATCACAAGGTTTTTGCCAGAGCCGAATGGGTATTTGCACATTGGGCACGCTAAGGCTGCGTTTTTGTCATACGAGCTAGCCAGGCAATACTCCGGCAAATGCATACTTAGGTTTGATGACACGAATCCCGAGTCTGAAAAATTGGAGTTTGTAGATGCGATCAAACGGAACCTCGAATGGCTTGGGCTTGAATTTGCATCCGAAAATTTCACATCCGACAAGATGCATGTGCTATACAAATTTGCATCGAAGATGATGATTTTGGGAAAAGCGTATGTTTGCGATTGCAATCAGGAAGTTATGAACAAAAATAGGTATGATAAAATTGCTTGCGCCTGCAGGGAAAGGAGGGGCGGGGAGAATTTGCATTTGTGGGATAGGATGATTCGGGGGGAAGTTGAAAAGGGAGATATGATTGTTCGGTTCATGGGAAATATGGAATCAGAAAATTCGGTCATGCGCGACCCCACCTTGTTTAGGATCAACAAAACCGAGCATTATAGGCAGGGCAATAAGTTTTGTGTTTGGCCAACTTATGATTTCGAGGTTAGCATTTCGGATACGCTTGATGATGTTACGCACGCACTTAGGAGCAAGGAGTATGAACTTCGCGATGAGCTGTATTATGCGATCCTTTCTTCGGTAAATATGAGAAAACCCGTTGTTTATGATTTTTCAAGGTTGAATATCAAAGGAACTGCATTAAGCAAGCGATTCCTAAAACCATTAATTGAGCAAAACAAGGTGCTTGGATGGGATGATCCAAGGCTTCCAACTCTTGATGGGCTTAAGCGAAGAGGGATTTTGCCAGCGGCAATAAAGGAATTCGTGCTAAGGCAGGGGCTTTCGAAAGTTGAAAGCGAGCCGGCATTTGAGGATTTGCTTGCGATTAACAGGAAGATGCTAGATCCGGTTGCTGCGCATTACTTTTTTGTTGAAGAGCCGGTTAAAATCACAATTACGAATATTGCCGAGAATAAGAAAGCTCAACTATCATCTCACGTTAAGGGAAGGGAACGCAATTTCAGTGTTGGAAGTGAAATTTACATTAGCAGGGAGGATGCTAGGCATTTGAAGAAGGATGAGGTCATCCGGCTCAAGGATCTTTTCAACATTAAAATCACAAAGAAGGGGAAGACAGAAATTGATGCGCAATTTTTGGAGGGGGATGCGGCGCAGAAAATGAAAAAATTGCATTGGCTCCCTGTTGATGAAAAGCAAACAATCCCTGCTGAAATTATCACGGTTTCAACATTGCTAAATGAGAAGGGGGAGTTCAATGAGGATGGGCTTTTAATCAAAAAGGGGATTTGTGAAAAGAATGCGCATGATGCAAAAGTTGATGAAGTAGTCCAGTTTGAAAGGTTTGGATTTTGCCGGCTGGATAGGAAGGAGAAGGAAAAGCTTTACTTTGTGTTTTCGTGCTGAAAAACAAAAATAATAAAATTTAAAGGGGGGGTTTGGGCGAGTTTGTCCCAAAACTCTTATAAAACCCCGGATTGTGGGCTTTTAACCCACAAAACACGAGGTGAAAGCTATGTCCCTAGCTTTCAGTTTGCCTTTGGATCCGCAAGTTGAAAAAGCTTTTCGCCGCCTGCTGGCGGCG
>JACRGC010000008.1 GCA_016212475.1 Microcaldota archaeon
ACGCTAAACTTTTTATTCATGGTGGGCATACTTCTATCGCCTTTGAGCTGCAGCGTGGGTTTTACCAACTTTTGTGCAAAAATTGTTAGTAATGCTTACGCAAGCTCAAAGCAAAAATTTTTCGGTTGCGGGACAGAGCCTCTTCAAAGAGCTTTGCACATAATTTCAATCGTTCCAAATGATTTGTTGTGCAGGGTCGTTTGCTGCACAAAAATTCACGGTAAAGTGCTGCTCATGCATTTCCTGGATTAGCACGCAAAGGTTGTGGCAAATCACCTTGCAAAGCAACTCATTCACCTTGCCCTGATGCTTCTTGCTGGCAACCGTGTTGCCAAACTTGCGCTTCATCATGTGGAAAACGCTTTCCACGTTGCTGCGCCGATGGTATCTTGCCAAGAACTCCTCCCTATGCGTTTGGAAGTATTCAAACATCTTGCGCCAAATGCTAACCCGTATCTTGCGGCGTGTGGCATTTCTCTTGAAGGGAATGTATGGTAAAGCGCCAGCTTGGGCTATTGCCGCCAGGTTGTTGCGGGATGAATACGCTGCATCCGCTGTAATTTCCTCCATGTTGAAGGATTGCGCCGTCTGACCTACAAGTCCTGGAAGCATCGGCGAATCGTTTGAATGCCCATCCGTGATCTCTGCCCAAGTGACAACGTTTGTCTTCGTGCCGCACATGATGTGCAGTTTGACCCAATCCCTGTAGGTTACGTCCCGTTGGTGCGCGAAGCTAAACCATCGGCTGAATTGGAATGTGGAAAAGCCAGTTGAATCCGCGGCAAAGGTTGTTTCCGCCCAAGCCAGCGGGTGGCTTGAAACCCGCACCAAATGCTTGAGGATGGGTTCGATTAGCTGATTGTTGTAGTAGTTTGAAACCGTGTTGAAATGCGGTGCCTTTGTGATGTAGTGCTTATCCGCTGCTATCTGAAAGTCGCTGGTGGCGCGCCTGCCAGACTGCCGGACGTAGATTTTCAAGATAGCGCAATAGATTACATCCCGCAGTGCACTGGTGGGTCTTCCGCGCCTTCTACTGCGCCGGATGGTGACTAGGTCGCACAATTCCGATAGCATTTGAAGGAATAGCAGCTTCTCTGACGTTTGGGCTGCATTATAGGCTGGCCAGTCCTGCGAATAGGTAGGCTTCCTACCGTTGCTGGGTGCCTCCATCTCAAAATACTCTGATAGCGGCCTTTGTTCGGCGGGCATTTCATGTGTCACCTTGCCGCGGAACGCATGTTGGCAAATGCTTGCAGGGCGTCGGCTTGACAAAGCCCATCAGAATGTCCCTAAGCTTATGAATTTCCGAAATGACGGTGTTGCGGCTTTCCGCCGTGTAAGGCTCCTCCCAAAGTATTTGCATGGAAGCCGCGTTCCTTACCATCGAATACATGTTCAGTGTGGCAAGCCTTGGATACAGTAGTTGGAGTGTGAGGCAATAGAAGCGGGCCTGGTTCTTGTATCCGTCATAAGCTCTCAGTGAGTTCTTGTCCTCGATGATGTTCAAGCCCCGCTGGTTGTAGCATAGCTCGTCAGGGATGCCAGCTAACTGAATGTCGCCAAGCTGCGCCCTAAACCGCAGCCTTGTGGCTTGAGGACGAAGGTTGCCCTCCTGTTCTCCCTTGATGAATTCCTCAAAATCAATAGAATGAGGATGCTCGGCAAGGAATTGTTCGTCCAGGCTCCTGTGGAGCCGTGCGCCTGCCTCTAGTTGAGGAGAGGGGGTGAACGCTACTCTTCCTTGCTTCATCGCCAACCATTTCTCCTGGCAATAATCGAAACTGCCAAGGTCGCTTGCCCTTACTGTCACATTCATTTTATATTCCACCTTTTCATATGATATGTAGGAATATACGGCTAACCTGCAATTTAAACCTATGTATTCATCATATGATCCCTATGAATTAGGCAGGTTTAAATAGGATGGAAGTATGGTGGTAGCATGGGAAAAATTAAGCGGCTCTCAAAACGGGAGCTGAATTCATTCCTCTCCGAGCTAGAACGGCCCGAACTCGAAGCCGAGGCTGAGCTTGTGGGGCTTGGCGAAAACCGGGGGCAGTTCTTTGTCCGCATCCCTAAGCACTTTAGCCAGCAGTTGAATTTGAAGAAAGCTAACAAGATGAAAATGATCGTTAAGGACGGCAAGCTAGTCATGGAAGTGGTATAAATGCGTCCGCGTAAGCCAATCACAATCTATGACCGCAAGATCGCGGCCTTCCTGCTGGTGCTGAATAGTTGCATTACCGCCCACAAGCTTTCTGAGCGCATGAACATTAGCTGGAATACGGCGGATGCGCACCTGCATAAGCTCTACCAGCTAGGTGTTGTGAAAAAGTGCTCAGTTCATAGGCATACGCCAAAGCGGGTTTATTGGAGAATAAACCGACCATAAGCTATTAGCCCGTACCAAAATAATTCTCCTTGGTTAAATTAGGGTAACTTTCATTATTACTTGTAACCCGTCCGTCATCAAATTTGAAATCCTTTTGCAGTTTGTTCTCAAATGAATCTTCTATTTCGAAGCGATATTCAAATTTGCCTTTTGTTAAATCTGATGGGCAATAGAAACCATATGTTTTAGGTATAGCATCTCCAATACCAATTTTAAGTGGAGTTTTGCTTTGGTAAGATTCAAATGCGTATTTAGCCTCCTTAATTGGATATTCTACTCCTGATGACTGGGTGCCTTCTGCCTTCACAAAATTTAAGTCCACTCTGAAAATCGTCGTCGGTTTATCTCCGGTGTTTTTTATCAAACACTCTATTTCCACATAGGTTCCTGACTCGCTTCCATCATAGTAATCCTCTTTATTTTGCAGACGATAATACCCTACGAATTGATGCACATCTAGTTTGAGTTTTGGCTTTGATCCACCATGCATTAATCCTTTAATGAAAGACAAACCAGATATAATTTCTCCTATGGCAACCATTTCAATCTAGTAATTTACGAGGAGGAAGGATATAAGCCTATTTAGTTAGCAGCGGGTGAGAGGGTGCATTTACTTGCCCGATGTCAAATGCACCAAATTCGCATTCAAATATTTCGCTCAATTTTCTTGATGTTTGAGTCCATCTTATTTCAATCCGCTTATCTGACTTAGGTGTATTTGAAAAGTAATACTTGAAGAAAATCGGCAAAAATCGCTTCGTTTTGGTTTTAAAATTCTCATCAAAAAGTAGTCTTTCCTTTGCGGGCTTTTGTAGCTTCTCATGGTTTGAAAATATACGCTGGAAATAAGCTCCAGATTCGCCCATGTTAATCGAAAAAACATCGATTTGAAGTATTTGCAGCGAGCCGACTATGTTTTCGTTGCTTTTTGACGATGTGACTAATAGGAAACCAAGTTCATCTACCATTATGGCGCCCTATTTGACTTCTGTAATCAAATTGAAGGTTTTTTGATAAGCCGCTTTGGACATAGTTTTCAATGGAGTGCCTGGGGGAAGAATGGCGGCAATAAAGCCGTGGGCATCATGCCTGCCTAAAGCAACATCCAAACTTATGTCTGCGGTACTGCCAGAACCCATCTTAATAATTTCTCCCGGCTGACCTATTTTGACATTGACTCCGTAATCCGTGCTTTCTCCTGGTTGAAAATCCATATATGAACCGCCGCGGGCGCTATCTAAGCCGTATTGTGGTATATTTTGACAATAATCCGTTGAAGCAGCGCAATTTGGAAGGTAAATCCATGCCCTAATGGGAACGTTGCCTTTGTAGGTGATTCTTATTTTCTTAACGTTGTCATTCTCGTTGAAAGGTTGGCTCTTGTTTAACTCAAACGCAAGTGCATTTGGTTCGATCTCGAATTCAACGTAAGTAGGCAATTCGATTATTTTGCAGAATTTATCCGTCGCTGTTTCAACTTCCCAAACTTGGCTAAAGCATATGTTGATACTTGTTACCTTTTCCAAATTATTTAGTTTTATATTTGAAAAAACCCTGTTGTCCCCTTTCGCTAAAGAGCCTTGCGAATAAAGCGAATCGACTCTTCCATCTGTAATTTTATAATTTACGGCATTTTTTTCAGATTGTATAATTACATTAAATTGAGTTTGAATTAGCCCATTTTCTAATCCAAGAAATTCAAGTTTGGGTGATAAAATTTGTATGTCGGAAGTCAATAATTTTTGTTCTTCGGCGGCCTTGTTACGAAGCTCGTCGCTTGTTTGGCAGAGGTATTGTCCGTTTTTATCGTAAAAGCAGAATTTTGAAGGGCTGAAAACACCAAAATACCACATGCCCAATACTATTAGAATGATAAACGTGATACCGACGGCTATGTATTGTTTTTTCATCTCAACCCACCTCGACTTAACCCAACAACAAGTTGGAGGCAGGTTAAATTTAAATTGTTAACTATTTTGTCATATGTTTTGTCAAATAAGTAGTTAAGTAATCCGGCGTCCTATTCGTTAATGAAAGCTGGATTGCTCGGATTCATATTGCGGTCAAAGCAGAGACGTAAAATATTGGAAATCCTGAAGGAACCAGCTACGCCAACGGAAATTGCGTTCCTTTCAAAGCTGGCGGTTTCGCATGTAAGCCGAACTTTAAAGGAATTTGAAAAAAAGGGGCTTTCGAAATGTCAAAATCCTAAGCGACGGATTGGAAAGATTTATTCAATAACCCGAAAAGGAAGACAGATACTGGCAAAGATAGCCTCAAACTGACTTTTCTTTTTTCCATGAATTGCATTAACTATTCTTTTTCGTCATTATCTACATCACCAGTAACGAATTGATATAAATCAAGTGAACAAATTATAAAAAATAAGATGGAGCCAACTAAAACAACCGCCCAATATTCGGTTGGCATGGGGGAAGAAAAAAAAGTTCCCCCAAATACTTGAAATAAAAATTGGATCAGTAAAGCTCCCGATGTAAAAAAACCAGACACCATCGAGGCAATTGTAAGAATTTTTCCTCTGTCTTTTTGCCTCACGAACTTTTCTTTCTTATAGAAAATAAGTAATATCGTCGATAGTAGTATGGCACCCCCTAATATGTAGCTTGCCTCAGTCATCGAAAACTCCTTCTTATATTAAACCAATTATAGCCAATAAACGCTCCTAGAAAAGCCAACATAATTGCGCCGTACGTGCCGAGAACTAGATTTCCCAAAAAGCCCGCTGAACCTACAAGCAGACCAATAAACGCAAATACTATTGCCCTCTCTTTCTTGCGCATGAAATCATAACCTTCGTATTGTTTTTTAACCTTCCTTTTATCGAACATCTAATCACCCGGCCTTTACACATTTTAGCCCCTAGTAATAACACTTGTGATATCCGCAATCCGCACGGAAAGCGGACACTTTTAAGCCTTAATGCGCTAGGTTGGAGCGTGAGTTAAGATGAGTGCCCTTGCTGACTACTACGGCAAAATCTTCTCTTCACTCTCAAAGAGCAATGGAAAACTACTAACTCAACTTATTGCTAAAAGCGGGGTTTATGGACTGGGACTCGATAATTCGTTCAAGTCCTCTTTGAAAAAGAAGGCATTTTTAGGGAGTTTGTTGGCTGGCCCTAGCTTGGATTACCTCAAATCGATTTCAGATAGGTTTCAGCTCAAACCTCTTGAGAAGCTTGCCGGGCACCGTGATAAGTTTAACGCGATATTGTTTCTGAGATCAAATGACAAAATGGGGAAACGGAGCATGTGCAATCTTGTGAAAATTTATGAAAGGATAGCAAATTCAGAAAAGGTTGAGTATTGCGGGTTTGTCATTCATAATCATCCGAATGGAGATTATGCCCTGATCGGCATTTTTGAGAACTAAAATTGTATTTATATATTCGTCATGTTGAAGATATTTCTGGTGATTTTAATGTCAGATGGAGAAGAGATAAAAAAGAGCTATACTGGAACTGCGAAAAACGAAAGAAAAGAGTCGTACACGCCAACAGCAAAAAACTCGGAGAATTCAAAGAGTGGAAATAAGAAATGAAATTTAATTTTGTCATTTGGTGGTATATGGGAATAATCCTTATTCCATTTTCCATATTGTTAGCCATAGCTTTGAATCCAACTCAATATAAGTTTCAACTTGATGTGCTCGCCGTAATAATTTCGGCATTAGCCATGTTTATTTTAACTGCCACATTAGTGAAATCCGTTCAAGTGTCGAATGTTCAAATACTTTTTCAATGCACCAAACAGGTTCAAGAGTCAGAAAGAGATTTAGTTTTGTTTCAGCAAAGTGGTGTTAAAGATAAGAAAAAAGAAAAAGATTTGGTGAATTTGATGCTGAACAATGTAGAACTGGGGCTTTTCTCAATGAGGAGTTTGGATGTATCCGAAAGAGATGAAAGCTTATCCTATTTTGACGGGTTACTCCTAAATTGGAGAATTCATATAGAAAAAAATCAGAAAATTCGTGATGACCCTTCAGCGTTCAAGGAGATAAAAAAACGATTAATTTTTTTAAGTAAAGGTGAGAAAATGGAAAAACCAAAACAAATTCAAGAATCTGAAGACATCAAACGCGATTCTGCATTGAATCTATTAGCACTTTTTCTAACCGCAGTTCTTGTTCTTTTTTCTGAAAACACCGTAGATGATAAGTATCTAGTTTACTTCTTTACCTTCTCATTTGTAACTTTATTTTATTTCATATTTTCAACGAAAAACAAAGAGGCGATTTCAGATTTGTTTTGGGTGCTGAAGCAATTGACATGGATTTTAGCAATTGTTTTTCTCTCATTAACTTTCGTGTTTATGGCTAGGGTTAATGGTGTGGATCCGCAAGCATGGCAAATGGTAGTGCCTTACTTATCGACGGTAGGGTTTGCAATGTTGTTTGCACTAATTGTTTTATTTTTAGACGCAAGTGCAATCTGGTCACTTGTATTAAAAAGGGAAAAATTGCCATTATTCTCTTGGATTAGGTCAAAGCTCGGTTAGACAGCGTTCCAGTATTAGCCTGAAGTCGAAGATTAGAAATAAGCCAATCCAAAACTTAATTTTTTTACCGATTTGATTTCTAGCGGTATGGAATATAAAACTTCTTTTTGAATATTTTTGAGTCGGCGAACTCATCTTGGCTAGATAGTACCTTTACATCTACTTCTAAATTCTGACCCTTTGGAAGGTCCTCAACAGGAATTCGAACATCCATTGTTTGTCCGGGTTTTATAATTTTTTTATCTTCAGCATCGACTAGTCTTAAATGTAGTGGTTGCCCAAATCGATCTTTAACATCGGTTTGACTAAACGCAATCTGGTGAATTCGAAAATCAGTGTTTCCATCATTTTTTATAGTAAATGTTTCTCCTTGCTCTTTTTTGAAAAGAATACCAAGCTGATAATCATCAGGAAACCTCACAAATTGAAGTTTAGTTTTTAGAATGAGCTTTTCTTTCTCAAAATCTAATGTTTTTTTTGCAGTTCGCCATTGCAATAAGCTCGCAATTGCCGAAATCAGTGCGACGAAGAAAGCGAGTAAAGCGATTTGATCGCTTGAAAATGTGAATCCTAAGAAGTCAACGGCTAGAATTACTATGCTAAACATATATATTTCCCACTAACTTGCTATATTATCTCATCAATGAACTTTTAATCGCCAATTTTACTCCGCCTACTATGTGATAGATCCGTGATAATTATTATCAATCAAGACGACTATAGTTTTAACTCATTGTTTTTTTCTCCAAATTTTCTTACTATGCGTTTTATTGCAATTCTCTTATCCTTTATGTTATTGATTGCCATTATCAAACGAACGATTTTATCCTCCGCCCCGTCTAAATCTACTTGAACCTGAACCATCTATTATTCCTAATTTATTTATACTATTTTATATTAAAACATATCATTTTATATTACTTTAATACATTTTAATATATAATGATATATAGAGAAGAAAAGCAATTAAAGAGCAAAGAAGTAAATAAGAGTACGCCTGTTGATGAAAAAACCGATCTCCTAGTTGTTGCTGCTAATAATAGGCTCAAAGATATTGATAAAGAAGTTGACGAATGGTGTAGACAACAAAATCCGAATTTAGATGTCGATTATTATATTCGAAAAAGAAAAAAAAGATTCAAAAATGAAGCTAGGGAAATTTATGCAATTGAACTGTTCTTAGCACTAAAAGATCCCGCACTTATAGAAAACCATATGTCCGTAACGTAGCCATAAGCCACGAATTGGCAAGAATTTGTGATCTACTTTTGTCAACAAGGATTCTTTCGTAATCATTCAAACGCCAAACTTCCTTGCATCGCCTAATTCGCGAAAACAAGCGAGAGTCCAGGTTGCACGCAGCATCTATTTCAAGGTTTGTTAATCCGCTTGTGGCAGGGAAGGCGTCCGAAAGGAAAATTGTATCGTCCGTAGAGTCAAATTCGTATCGTTTATGCCTGTTGCCGACTAGCAAGTATTGGGGCTGTGGAATTGCACGACCTCCCTCCCTTGGCTGCCTTGCAAATTCACTTGTGGAAACATATTCATTCGCGCCCAACTTTGCAATTACTGGAATGGCTATTTTTGGGTCTAAATCGGGGTGAATGGAGATACCTCCAAGATATAGCGGAGATTCCTGATGGATTATTCTGAACTGACGAAGATCAAAAGCATTTCCTCGTGTAAGTCGCGAAAAGTGTTGTGTTTCTTTGGGTATTCCGTGGTAGTCTGTTGCAAGTGCCTGATGGTCTGTTTCCTTCCTGTAAACGTCGATTCCAATTATGACTTTATCCGCATTTTTTCCAGCTTTAGTGATGCTGGTCGCTATTTGGGTTAATGGATTCCTCTTAAAGTCGGGAGTGGCGATGATGTCGAAGAGTTCGGTTTCAGCCAATTCCCAAAACAACCCGTAATCGTCCAAATTCTGCGCACTTAGTTTGAACTTTTTTTGATGCGTTTCGCATAATCCTGCAAGAGTTCGAACCTGTGCAATCGCCGTACCGCGATCTATATTCTGTGTGAGTCTGAATTCCAGTTCCTTTTGAGGAAACATGAATGGAACGTCATCCGACTGGCTTCTCCAGTTTTGCCTAAGGTATCCCAAAGCGGCCTGATCGATTTGATTTGGCCGATATACTTCATTTCCCATACTTATCTCCTCTATGGGCTAGTGTAGGGCATCAACGTTTCAACAAGTGTCGCGGTTTCCGTGTTGTTCAGTGTTCCGCCATGTCTTGAATAGCCCGGTTCCAGCCCACTTCCTCCAAAGGCTTAAAAAACGTCAATGGACGATTAATGTTATGTCTTAACTACTATATATAGTTGCCGGTTCGAATAAACCACAATCTATTGTATGATGCAACACATGCTGCACATTTTTTGTTGAAAATTGTGTGTGTGTTGATTCTTTTTTGTGCAGCCAGTGCGATTAAATATGCAGTCCCTTCATTACAGTATAACGCGGGTATTTATTGTGCAAAGCCTCTTCAAAGTAAACGCTTATATATGGGGCGGGATTTACCCTATAATCTGGTTTTTGAGGGGTATAAATGTCTGCAATTTCAAAAGCATCAAAATTCCTTGCAATCATTCTTTTACTTGCCGCTCTTGGCTCTGCAGCAAGTTTTGTTTACACCCTTGTTGTATTTTCAGTTGATGTAAGCGTTTCGTTTACTGTATTTTCGCTTGGAACTGCCGGAACAAATACCACCGTTTCGATTGGTTATCCCGGAAACGTCACCGAATCATACTACTTCAATACGACAAATTCAAATGGGCAATTGGTTGCGCCTTGTGGAACCCCTCTTCAAACAAACTGCCAAGCCGGAGCCGGACTGCCCGCCTATAGGATCAGGAATACCGGCAACACAAATGCGACCTATTATCTGAACATTTCAACTACTCTTAACGGCACGGGAATCTACTTCTGCGCAAATTCAACTGCTCCTGCAGGCTGCGGAACCAACGGATTAGCTGTACTTTGCGACATGAGCAACCTTGGCAATTTGAATGCGTCCGCTTGGCTAAAAGTTGCAAACAACACCGGAACCACAACTCCTTGCTTTGATGTGAATGTCACATTATATGCCAACTTTTCGAATGTTGCAGCCGGAACAACGGTTACAAGGACCCTAACGATCAATTCCACAGCAGGAGTTTAACTCCTTTTTTGTTTTTTTCCACATCCGCAAGCAATTTAATATCTTGCCTTGCGTAATTTTATTTCAGGGAAAGGGGGTAATATTGAAAAAAGATGGGGGTTTATTTGGGAATCAAAAAACCGGCCTAGCAGTGCTTTTGCTAATCCTTCTAATCGGCGGATATTTTTTCCTGATGCCAAAAGCTCCCTCCCCAATTTCAGCAACGCCTACTCCTCAGGCAAAATGCCTAGATCCGATAAACACAATTTATGGGATGGATGTGGTCGAAGCCGAACTGAACACTTTGGATGTTTCCGGGGACGAATTCAATGAACTTGGAAAATACGGCTTTCCCAAAAGGGTTTTTGCAAGGCTCCCGGCTTACCCGCAGGATCTTGATGGCAAATTGAATGATTTCAAATCCCTGCGCATAACTCTTGAA
Organism: Microcaldota archaeon; assembly: GCA_016212475.1. GTDB lineage: Archaea > Micrarchaeota > Micrarchaeia > Norongarragalinales > SBBD01 > JACRGC01. Next base: position 10,492 of record JACRGC010000008.1, read on the forward strand.
AACGTCTCTTCGGATTATTACAAGCAGCCCGAGTTCTACTCCAATTTCAAAACAGCGGGAATTCCCCTAATGGAAAATTACCCAACAAACCAGCATGCTGCGTTTGGTTATGGCACATACCCATCCGAATACATTGTAACAACCGGCGCAAATGCCGAATTCAATGTCTACTTTCTGATAAGGGCGGATTGGGGGGTTGTCAATTACCAGGGAATAAGATTATTCCCAAGCATTCCAAGGGAAATCACCTCGCTTAGGAATTCCTTTGCAGATGGCTCAAGGAAAGTAGTTCAGGATCCAACTTACCTGAATTGCCACATGAAAATACTTGAAATCACTCCATCAGAAATATTGCTTGAGCCGGCGTACCCCGCATTTTCACCAGGCTGGGCAAAAAAAGTCAAGCTCTCAATCAAAACAGGGGACATCAAGCCCGGCAAATACGCCCTTGGCCTTGACATTGGCGGTCCATCTGATGCATTCAACGATAAAATGTACGAAAAGTTCGGCGGAAGGTACGTCACCGGCGGAGGGTTTGGAACGGATTCACCTTGGCTTATGCTCTACATTGAAGTGAAGTAAATGAAGCTTCAAATCCTATTATTTGTGCTTGCCGCATTTGGAACGCTTGCAATTTCGGATTTTGCCTACACCCGCATTTTTTTCAATGTCACCCCTTCAACAAACGTTAGCATAACCGGGCTTACGATATCATCAAACCCGCTCTATACAAGCTCATCAACAACGGTTTATGTTGCCCTATACAACGCCGGAACCCTTGCCACCTCGGTTTCCGTAAATGTAAGCATTTACAATGAATCCGGCTACTTTGTGCAAAACATCACATATGTCCCCGCAACCGTTCCCCACCTTTCCTCGCTTACGATTTCAGCAACCTGGAATTTAGGCGCAGTTGCTGCAGGGAATTACACTGCCAATGCAACTGCGGTTTATGAAACGGGGACGAATTCAACAAATGAATATTCCATCAACTTTACAATAACCCAAGCGCTAGCAACCCAGCCATCGCCAACAGCTTCGCCTTCAGGCGGCGGAGGATCCGTTGTCGGGGGCAATGTTGATCTTGGCGAAGAACCCGGCCCAACAATGATTCCTCCGGAAATTTCACCGGCATCTTCGCAAATAAAATTCGTCAAAACAACAATTCTTCGTGAAATTTCCGCAGGCTCCTCCGGGCTTGAGAGCTTTGTCCTAAGGAACCTTGCAGGCGGGGTCAAGAATTTGGATATAGGAATTACCGGCGCCCCAAAATCATGGATCTCATTCTCATCTGAAAAAACCATCCTGCTAGCAGGCGAAGAGCGCGCAATCAATATCGGCTTTTCAATCCCGCAAGATGCACTGCCGGGAGATTATCTGCTAAAAATTTCTGCAAATGGGGATGGCCAAACCGCAATTGATTACATGCTCCTAAGGGTCAGCCGTCCATCAAAAGGCGCGCAATACCCGCAGGCGCAAAAAATCGTGCGCTTGGATAGGGGGCTTGGCACAACTTCTGTTACTCTCGAATTGACAAACCCAACCACCAAAACCGTCCCATTGGTTTCCGTAGTTGAGGAAATACTCCCGCAGTTCCACGCCCAAAAAAGCGACATCTCATTTGTCGATAAAATAGGCATGTTCGTCTCCGAAAAACCCCTGCAGATAAGATGGCAATTCAAGGAACTTGCTTCGCTTGAAAAAACATCCGTTTCCTACCTGATTTACTCCATGCTCGATGAGTACTCCCCCTACCTTTATTGGAACATAAAGCAGGTTGCAATTGCTCCAAAAGAGCTAAAGCTTTCTGACGTAGTTGGAATCCGTGAAATTTCTTCCTCTGAAATATTCGAGGGAGGCAGCGGGCAGGTTCTCGTCAAAGTTTTCTACTCGGGCTTTGAGCCTGTAACATTCAATGCCGCCCTCGAAGCGCCCTCAAATTTTGCCGTTGAGCCAAGCACCCAAACCGGCACATTAACCCCTAGGGGCACAACCGAACTCCTATTCAAAATCAAGGCGCCTTCCGGATCAGCCGGAACCCACAACATTGGCGCCAGCCTTCTTTTGAATGATGAAATAGTGGTATCACAAACCGGCTATTTGGTTGTGCAAAAGCAATTCGCGCTCTCGTGGGATTATATGTTTGGGGGTTTGCTGGTTGTTGCCATTTTGATTTTTGCAATGAGCAAATTATTGAAGCGCGGAAGGAAGCGCTCTGAGCGCAGGCACCATGCGGAGCTTCGGCAAGGCTACATCGAGGAAATAAAGGATCACATAAAGGATATCAAATGATTTTAAAAAAAAGCAAACAATGATTTTGCAAAAAAACTTTTATTTGGATAAATGGCAAATATCATTTCAATTTCCAAAAGCCCCGGATTTTCCGAGCTAAAACTGATTCTGCAAGACATTTTTAAAGAGGATTGCACTAATCCCTAAAACCAGTGGGGAATGGGGGGAATTTGGATTTGTTTGGAAGAATCTTGCTTTATTTCTTATTTGCACTCTATTTTGCCAATTCCCTAGCCGCGATCCCAATCCTTGTTTCTTTCAATGCATCCGATTACTCTCCGATACGCGGCTCACTTCTTTCCGGAACAATCAGCGATACGAACGTAACGGATTCCGTTTCACTTAGGTTTTTGGAAGGGCTGTACAATCCAAATGCTACCGCGTGCTTCCAATTGAGCGCAAGCGCAACAATTCCGCAGTGCCAGAATTGGATGACAACCGGTTGGAGTGCAACCGCAGCTGCTTCAACTCCTGCAACTGCTGGCAACACGCAATGGATCCAATTGGTTGCAAGCCCCACAAAAAATGAAAAAATAATGGTAACCCTTGATTCGAATTCGGATATCGATGCCCAAATTTGGAACGGAGTTTCATGGAGTGCAACAACCGAATTTACCCCATCCGCTTCAACTGCGGCTCTTCGTTCCTTCGATGTTGCCTACGAGCAGCTTTCAGGCAGGGCACTAGCAGTATTTGCAAATGCAACAACGCAAGCCCTAACCTATAGGGTTTGGGATGGCTCAAGCTGGGGCCCAAACAAGGGGCTTGTTATTGGGACTGCAGCTGCAATCAACCAGATAGTTGCACTAAAGCCCCGTCCAAATTCAAACCAGATAATGCTCATGGTTTCTGCAACCGCTGCAACGCCCGACCTTTATGCGATCCTTTGGAATGGCACTAACGAATTCAATACAACAACCAGTGTTGCAATTACCGCAGAGCTTGATACTACGAGCGATCAGGAAAGTTTTGACGGAAGATGGGAATCCTCCTCGGGGGATTTCAATGCCTACTACGGCCAGGATGCTTCGGTTACAATATTTAGGCAAACATTCAGCAATGGTGTTTGGGAAGCGCCGGTTGCCGGAAACAACAGCGTTGATGGGGATATCCGATTCGTAAGAGCGGCAGCGTTTCCAGATACGGATAGGCAGATGGTTTGCTGGCTCGAATGGACCGCCGGCGATATAAATTGCCAATCCTTTGATGGAACGAATTTCCAGGGAACAAAATCAAACCTTTCGGTTGAAGTTGGCGCAGTTGGGAGGAATTTTGATGTGGAGCCCCTTCTTGGATCGACGAATGGCTTTATTGTAATGTATGATTTCCTAAATTCTGATTGGTTTGATTTTTCGATGTGCACATCCGCAGCAAACTGCGATGGCGGCATTTGGCAAAATAGGGGGCTTTGGTCCACAACACAACTTGGCGGAGTTGATACCCGGTGGGGCCAAATCTATGCAGATCCCTACAATCCCGGAAATTTTACCTTGCTTGGGACTTCCCAAACCGCTGCAAATGGCTGGTACCGCGCAAGGATATATTGCAATGCAAATTACTGCAACCAATCCGAAGCTTGGACAAATTTTGGGGGCACAACCTCAGTTGTTTTTGAAGGAGCCGCATTCACATTCGATAAGAACCCGTTTTATCGCAATGAAATCTATCACAACTCGACCATCACATCAACTGCAGTGCCAGCTGCCAAGGCAATCAATTTCTTAAACGTCACCGCAAAAATCAACTCATCCCTTGCAACAACCTACGCCCTTAGCATTTACGATTGGGTGAATTCGAATTGGAACTATTGCACCGAAGCTGTTATGGCCCCAAATGTATTTTCATCCCTTGCCTGCAATGTGACCGCAACTCCTGCCAATTACCGCTCGCAGGATGCAAACCGATACATAAGGATCGCAGTAAACAGCTCGGTCAACAAAACCACCCGGGCAATTTTGGAGGAGGACTTTTTGCAGTTTTATTTGGGCATAAGCGATGATTTCCCATATTATGATTTTGCAGCTTCCAATTTGGGCGTATCAAACTCAACTCCTATGCCCGGACAAAACATCACATTCTATTCTCTTTGGTATGACGATGTGTCCCTTAACCGGTATTGGCTTGAAGACAATTCAACCGGCGCATTTGCCAAGGAAGCATCCCTTGGCTTTTTGCAGGTCAACAACTCCTGGGGCAATTATTCATTCGTTATTCCCGGAGTTGCAGAGGGCAAGCAGTTCATGGCAAAAATCTGGGCAAATGACACCCAAAACCAGCTGAATTACACGACTAATTTCACAATAACCGTTGGGATGGTCGCCCCCTCTGTTGGAAATACCTCAATCAATGCAACCCTAATTTATGCCTGGGACGCTTTTTGCGTGAATGTTTCTGCAACGGATGTTGGAATTGGCATAAACCAAACATGGGTCTTGATCACATACCCAAACAGCTCGGTTTCAAACTTTACATTAAGTGATACCGGCTGCAATGCAGGAATTGCCGGGGATGGAAGGTATGGCGGTTTGGTAAATGCTTCTGGAATAATTGGCAATTTGACAATCAACACAAGTTTTGCAAACGATTCCCTGAATAATTTGAACATGCAATCGCCCTTCCCGCAGCTAGTTGTTTTTGTCAAATACCCCGAAAACCCAATCGGCGGATCAAATTTTTATGTGGGCTTTTATGGGAATGCGACCGGGGGCGTAATCAATTCATCAGAAGGATCAGTTAAGATTTACCAATCAAAACTTTCCGAAGGATCATTATTCCTGGCAAGGTCGGGCTCTTCGATTTCATGGGGAAAGCTTAAAGTTGCGGATAATGGGACGGATATGCCAAACATGGATGTTGCGCTAAACCTAACCCTTGCAATTGACAAGCTTGAAACCTATTTTACAAGTTATTTGGATTCGATTAAAAATTCAACCAATGGCTTGGCTTCATTCCAATTAAGCGCTTCTGCAACCACCCCCCAATACCAGAACTGGACGCAAAATGGCTGGACTGCAACTGATGCTGCCTCAACTCCGGCAACTGCTGGAAACACGCAATGGATCAAAACTATTGCAAGCCCGGTTAGGGATGAGAAAATAATGGTGACGCTGGATTCGAATTCCGATATAGACGCGCAAACCTTCAAGGGCGGGGTTTGGAGCGCAACAACCGAATTTACCCCATCCGCTTCAACCGCTGCCCTTCGTTCATTTGATGTTGCCTACGAGCAATTATCCGGCAGGGCCCTTGGAGTATTTGCAAATGCAACAACGCAGGCGCTTACGTTTAGGGTTTGGAACGGAACCGAATGGGGCCCAAACCGCGGAATATCCATTGGCACAGCCGCTGCAATAAACCAAATAGTTGCCCTAAAGCCCCGTCCTAAATCTAATGACATAATGCTATTGGTTTCCGCAACTGCAGCTACTCCCGACCTTTACGCAATGCTTTGGAACGGGACGGATTTCAATACCACAACAAACCTTGCAGTTACCCAAGAATTGGATACCACAAGCGATCAGGAAAGCTTTGATGGCGCTTGGGAAGAAACATCTGGCGATTTCAATGTCTACTATGGCGAAGATACTCAGGTTACAATATTTAGGCGATCTTTTAGCAATGGTGTTTGGGGCGCAGCAGTTGCCGGAAACAACAGCGTCGAGGGGGATATCCGTTTTGTTAGGGCTGCAAATTACCCAAATACGAATAGGCAGATGGTTTGCTGGCTAGAGTTCACAGCCGGCGATTTGAACTGCCAATCCTTTGATGGCGCAAATTTCCAAGGGGCGTGGTCGAACCTAACCGTTGAAGTAGGCGTAGTTGGCAGGAATTTTGATGTCCAGCCGCTTTTAAGTTCTGCAAACGGATTTCTTGTGATGTATGGTTTTTTGAACGCCGACTGGTTTACCTTCATGAAATGCGCATCCGCAGCTAATTGTGACGGAGGGCTTTGGTTAAACAACGGCCTTTGGTCATCAACACAATTAGGGGGGTTTGATACGGCTTGGGGCCAGATGTATGCCGATAAAAGCAACCCTGGCAACTTCACCCTCCTTGGGACCTCCCAAACAGCTGCCGACGGCTGGTATAGGGCAAAAATATTTTGCAATGCAACACTATGCGAGCAAAACGACCCTTGGACGAACTTTGGGGCGACGACGTCTGTTGCATTCGAATCCGCCTCGTTTGCATTCGATGCCCATCTTAATTATACCGATTCAACCGGATCGCCCTGCGGGCTTAACGAAACCTACTATATGGCAACTTCAGATGGCAATTTCAAAGTGGGTGTGATATATTCCGATGAAGATAGCAGCAACACTTATAGCGCAGGAGATAACATTATATTTTGCACCGATTTCAACATAAACAAGCCCAATGCATTCGGAGGGACGTCCGATTTTGAGATGTCATTCCCAAAATCATTTGCAAACAATGTGGATATGTATTTTGATGCGTGAAAATTAAAATGGCAAATAAAACTCTTCGATTAATTTTTGCAATTGCAATGCTTTTGGCAAATCTGCCGCTTTTTGCGCATGCAGCTGGCTCTAGCGAATTGCCCGGCAGCATGTTCGACAAGGTCGAGCCTACAATTGTGATCGTCAATTCAAACAAATGGCAGGATGTTTACCTTGCAGGCATCTATGCGAATTTGAATTCGCTTCCAATCCGATTCATCCAAGACCCCTTCAGGACGCGGGATTTCATGTCCGAACTTAGCGCAGTCAAAGTGACTACTGTTTATTTGTTTTCAAGGAAGGACAATACCGTCCCTTCGCTTTCATACCTTTTGCATTCCAGGAATTTGGACGTGCGTGAAGTGGTGTTTGAGGACCATCAGGACCTTTCCGCAAAACTGATTGACAAATTCTCCCCAAAAAGCGCAATAGTTGTCCGCGACGATTTTGGGTTTGATGCCCTTTCCGCAAAATTCCTCTCAAATAAGCTCCAAATTCCCGTAATTTTTTCAAAAGGAACGGATGAAATGGACGGAAGGGTTTTCAATTCCCTTAAAAATAATGGCGTTTCCTCCCTTTTCCTGATCGGGCGCGCTTCGCCGCAGTTGGATGAAAAATTAAGGGACTTTTCGCTCCAAAAGCTCCAAGGAAGGGATGAATACGATACCAGCAACATTGTTAGCGAATACATTGCCGGTGATATCGAATCGTTGCAAGGCGTAATAACAACCGGCGAAATTCTTGAATTATCCCTATTATCAATAAAGGACCAGCCAATATTCATTGTCCCTGATTTTGGGACGTACTCCCTTACCCGGACTGCGAATGTGATAAAAAAAACCAGGATCCAAGCGCTTCTTGGAATTGGAAAGCTAATCACGGATAGCGCAACTTGGATGCGGCAAACAACCGGCCTTAGGGTGATTGTAAAATTCGGCACGGTTTATGCAAGGCCAGAAGATGAGGGGTTTGTCCGAAAGGACATGTCCGCAATCCTTGACGGTTACGAGTTGCCAAGGCCGGTTTATGATGGGTTCCTATCCGAAATCGTCCCATCCTATACGGATCCCTTTGGCCCATCAACCGGCGCAATGATAAATGGCAACACTCCCGCCCCTCCGGTCGAATTCCTCTCATATTTTAGGGCAACTGGAAACATCGATTTTCCAGCCTACATTGTGCTAACCGTAAAGGACGAGGCAAATGTCACTTTGGCAACCCTCCAATCCCCAACACAAATGATGAAGCCTAAGCAGGATAATGTTTTCAAAGTAAAATGGGGAAATGCCCCATCCGAAGGGAAATATTTCGTCGAAGGAAGGGTTTTTGGAGAGGTTTATGAAGGCATCAATTTTGCTCCAAAGGAGAGGGATTTTGATTTGCGATGGATATTTGTCATCATAAACATCTTGCTCTTGATACTTGCGCTTATTGCATTGGTTCTTGCAATCTACAGCTCGCACGTGATAAGCCGCGACATCCGCTCCTTTGGCGGTATCTACAAAAGGGTTTCTGAGGAGCTTGACGGAGTAATAAAATACGTTGACGATCTTTACCATTTCAGAAGGAGGAGAAAATAATGGGAAAAAATTTGGTTTATGATGATTGGAAAAATATCAAATTGGATGGCAACCGCAAAACCCAAACAATTTACCTATTCAGGCACGCCCAGACGCATTTCAACAGGAAAAAATATTTCACGGGCTGGATGGATTCGAAATTGACCCCTTTTGGCAAGGAGCAGGCAAAATTGGTTGCGCAAAAGCTCAAATCAAAAAAAATCGATGTTGCGTTCCAAACCCACCTTTCAAGAAGTTCCGATACATTGGGTTTTGTTTTGAAATTCCACCCCGAATGCAAATATGTTTTTACGGATGACCGCATGATTGAGCGAAGCTATGGCAATTTTTCAGGCTCAAGCCACAAAGCGTTTGCAAAAAAATTCGGCGAAAAGGCGCTTCAAACCCTTAGGCGCTCATACTCAAACCGGCCTCCAAAGGGCGAAAACATGCCAATGGTTGAAAAACGCGTGAACTCTTTCCTAAAAGATTTGATTCCATTCATGAAATATAGGAAAATCAATGTTGCAATTTCCGCGCATGGCAATTCCATGCGGCCATTCCGCGCTTATTTTGAAAAGCTTGCAAGGGATCAGATGATGAGGCTTGAAAACCCCTGGGACGATTATTTCGAGTACGTGGTAAAATGAGGCGGCAAAAATCCCAAAGCTTTGGATTGATTGCGGTAAAATCCATCGGCTTAATTATTTGGAAATCAATCCTGTTTCTTTTTTCAATGCTTTCCAAATTGCTATTGCTTTTCTTCAATTTTTTCAAATGGCTCTTTTCAAATGTTTTCCATGCAACCAAAGCCACAATTGTTCAAAAATCGCTTGAATCAAAAAAGCCAAAAGGAGCTGCCAAATATTTCCCGTTCCAATTGCTTGAAAAAAAATCCGGCGATTTGGAAAAATTCGAATCCATGCTCGTTAGCAAAAAAAGCACGGTTGGGATAATCCTTGGAGCGAGGGGATCTGGAAAAAGCGGCATTGGGATGCGTATTTTGGAAAATGTGCATGCAAACTCCAGCAGGCGCGTTTGCGCAATTGGTTTTTCCAGGGAAAGCATCCCTTCATGGATAGATTGCGCCGATTCGATTTCAGAAATTCAAAACGGCTCGTTTGTCCTTGTCGATGAGGGCGGGATAGTCTTTTCCGCCAGGCGCTCCATGGGCGATGCAAATGCGCTTCTTTCCGAACTTCTTTTGATTTCAAGGCATAAGGACCTATCAATCCTTTTCATTTCGCAAAATTCTAGCAATCTGGATGTGAATGCACTTCGCCAAACCGATTATCTGCTCCTTCGCAAAAGCTCCCTTCTCCAGAAGGATTTTGAGCGCAAAAAAATCCAGCAGCTCTATGAAGAGGCTGCGCCGTTTTTTGGCCGCCACCCTAGTGAGGCGCAGTTTTCAACCTACGTTTATTCGGATGAGTTTTGCGGGCTAATCCAAAACTCCCTCCCCTCTTTTTGGTCGGAATTGGCTAGCAAATCATTCAAGGGATTCAAGCCGGCGTAATGGTTATTGGATTCAAATAAAATAAATTATTCGCTCCCCAAATCCTTTGAATCAATATCAGCCAATTGGCGAAAGAATTTCGCCTTTCCCAGCCATTATCGCAAGCCCAATTGCCATGGAAATGATTCCCCAAGTGGTCTCACCTGTTGCAACTAGTATTGCCCCTCCAACCAGCAAAATATCGTCAAGAATTGAAAGCATGTTGATAATTTCCATCATAAGCGCATTTCCTTTTTTTTGTTAAAACTAATTGTAATTGGATTTTGCTATAAAAGCTAGTAGAAATAGATTATTCTTAATACCTGCGGTTGTTCCCGCGGTAATTGCTATGCCCTCCTCCCCTGTGGTGGTCGCGATTTCCAGGCCTTGTCCTTCCCCTGTGATAATCCTCCCTATCCCTTCCTCCTCCCCTTTCATCCGGCCGCTTCCCATGCCCCCTATATTCGATATCCGGAAGGGTTGGAAGATGCAATCCTTCGATTTTCATTTCAGAGATTTTGCAATTAAGCTTCCTTGCATATCCTTCAATTAAGCGTTTTTCCTCCAAATTCGAGGCAAGTGTCAGCGCTTCGCCTTCTCTTCCAGCCCTTGCAGTCCTTCCAATTCTGTGGGCATAAACCATGGCATCCTCTGGAAGATTATAGTTTACAATCAAGGAAACATCATCAACATCAATTCCCCTCGAAGCAATATCGGTTGCAACCAAAATGTTCGCATGAAGGTTCCTAAATGAATTCATTGCCCGCTCCCTCCTTGCCTGCGTCAAATTGCCATGAAGCGCTGTAGCCTTAAGCCCGTTGCGTTCAAGTGAAAAGTGCAAATTGTCCGCTCCCCTCTTTGTCCTAACAAAAATTATTGCAAGCTGGGGCTTTTTTTGGTTCAAAACGTGCAGAAGAACCGTCAATTTGTGCCTTGGGTCTGCCATCACATAGTGCTGGGCGATTTTTTCAACAGTTAATTTATCCGAGCTGGTATTGATGATTTCATGCTCTTTCATGTTGTTTTTTGCAAGGCCGATGATTTCCTGCGGCATGGTTGCTGAAAAGAACACGGTTTGGCGGTTTGGTGAAATGTGCTTAAGTATCCTCCTTACATCATCGATGAATCCCATGTCAAGCATCCTATCCGCTTCGTCCAAAACAAGCATTTTGACTTTTGAAATATCAACTGTCCTTCTCTCCAAATGGTCGAGCAATCTTCCGGGCGTGCAAACAAGAATCTGAACGCCGCGTTCAAGTTGCCTAATCTGCCTTCCAATATCTTCCCCTCCATAAACCGCTAAAATGGAATGGTTGGTGTATTTTCCAAGCTCGCCAATTTCCAATTTTACCTGGAGTGCAAGTTCCCTTGTTGGCACCAAGACAAGCGCCTGGGGACGATGGAACGCCGGATCCAAATGCTCAAGGATTGTGATTCCAAAAGCTGCGGTTTTGCCAGAGCCGGTCTGCGCCTGCCCGATCACATCGATTCCCTGCAAAAGTAGAGGAATGGATTTTTCCTGGATATCGGTTGGCTTTTCAAAACCAAGCTCTTTTACCGCTTTTAGTATGTTTGGGCTAAGCCCTAATTTTTCAAAACTCATGGTCTCCCTAGCATTTATGAATAAAATAAGAAGGACAATATAATGGTTATTGGCGTTTTTAAATGCTCAGATGGGTTAAAAGGGGCTGTTTTGGCGGTTTTTCAAATCTTTGCGCATTCAAGGCAATTTCGCCTGTTTCAAATTCCATGCAACTTCCTTTTGCCATAAAGCACCTGCTTTTTCCTATTTTCTGCAAATCTTTCAACTGCATACCTAAGCAATGTCCTTCCAGCGTCTTTATGCAAAAGAAGGAATGCAAATACCTTCTCCTCATTCGCTTTCGCAGCTTCCCTAAGCGTCCAGCCGGTTCCTTTTTGCACCAAATCGTCATTGTCATGCATCAGCTTTTTTGCAATTTGCAGCGTCTCCTTCAAGAATTTCCCTTTTCTTCCATGCAAAACAAAAGTCACAATGGCTGCCCTTCTGACCCATCTGTTTTTCGATTGCGTCCATTTCATCAATTTGCCAATAAACTCCGGATATTTTTCAATGCAAGCCGCAAGCGAATGCGTGCAAAGCAAATCGCAATTCGCCCAGTTCTTCACATATCTTCCGATCCACTTCTCAAATTCAAAAAAAGTTTCCTTTGTATATTCTTCCGAGTGCCTCTCAACCAAATAGCTAGCAAGTATTTGCTCCTCAAACAATTTGCTTTTTTGGAATTCGCCTGCCAATTTTAAAATTTGCGGAAAAAACCATCCCTCCAAAATCAGCTTCTTATCCAATTCAACTGCGATTTTCCTAACTTTTGGCAGCCTAACCCCAATTGGATTGATTTCCTCCTTAAAGAAATGAAAAACTCCCTTCCTGAACTTTTCCTCGGATTGGTTTTGCAATTCCCTGCGGATTTGCGCAATTATTTTTGCATTGTTCTTTCCCATTAGTTTCCCCTTAAGACTATACTCATGGTCGCCCTATTTATATTTATTATGAGAAATTTAACCATGGCAAAATCACTTGAGGAGCAGCCGCACTTGAAATACATGCCAAAAATGGAAGCTAGGGAATATGGCGAGTTCTTCAGAAGGGAACAAAAACGAGTAGGAAAAAACCTTACTCATGAAGAATTCCAAATGTATGCTTTCATGAGATGGGTCCAAAGAAACCATTCCGAAAGCAACCCAAATCATCCGGAATTTCCGCCAAAAAATCCTCGTTTTCCAGCTACCCCTTTTAGGGAAATTAAACTTCATGGTTTAGCTGAAAAAAACATCAAAGTGTACCTAAAGGACGAGAGCCAAAACCCAACCGGGACGCATAAAGACCGAATGGCTTGGGAAATTTCCAAAATGATTTACCAGATGCTTGAAAGCAAGATCAAAACCGGCAAGCCTTCCAAAATTCCCGAATTTTCAGTCCTTTCAGCTGGCAATACTGCAAATTCCCTCCAATATATGCTTAGCCAAATGGGCGGAAGCGGCGTTACAAGATTCCATGCCTTGATGGATAATTCTCTTCCGGAAAAAACCGTCAATGTTTTGCAAAGAGCTGGAGTAAGCGTCCATACGGCGGATTTTAAGCGAAAAAAACTGACGTCCGATGATATTTTGAAAGGCACAAAAAACCCAAAAGGAATTGATTTAACCCTTGGCAAGTTTGTCGATAAAGTCAGCAAAGTATACTATGATTGGCTTTCATTTGAAATAATGAACCTTAAACCAACGCATGTCATTGTTCCTTATGGAAGCGGCCAGCTTTTCGATAATTTTTTGGATCACTACCATGGCGAATACCGCAAGAAAAATGGGAAAGATCCGCGTTTGCTTCCAAAAAATCGGTTACGAGGCGTAAACTTAATCGGTGTAACTGCTTTCAAGGAAAATACCCTGGCCAGTAAGCTTTACGCTCCCTTCAAGCCAGGTTCCATTGAAGAGGAAACCACTAGCCAAAAACACCACGCCATTGAGCAATTCAAAAGATCCGGTATTTTAGGCGAGCTTTCAATGATTGCCGGAATTGAAAACCGTGATTTGCTGGCAGGAAAAAAATTGGCTGATTCCCAAAAACTCAAAACAGAATTTTCAGGAATAGCGGGGCTTTCTTGGCTAATCAAGCACAAGCATCTTATACGGCCCAATTCAAGAATAGTTGTTGTGAATACCGGAAGAGGCGAATTCGCCGAGGATTAAACTTATGCAAAAACCCTCCATTTCAACCAATTTTGCAGTTTTCCTTCGCGAGAAAAACAGCTGCACGAACTGCAAGCGCCAAGCAGAGGACGGGGTTGAATTGAAAATCTCCCAATTGATACCCTCCGAAGCCGGAGGAACAAACAGTTTGCACAATCTGCTAGCCCTTTGCGGCGATTGCGCGCAAATCAGCAAATCCGATCTCAAAACTAGGATAAACAGCATCAACCACAGCAACAGAATTCCCGCGACCTATTCAATTGGGATTTTGCAGCAAGCGCTTCGAAGCTACCGCTCAAAATACCAAAAATCGCAAATCACTTTTGATGAAGCTTTCATTGCCGCAAACAATCCCGAATTTGTCAAAGGGCTAAATCCGCTCTTTTCGCCGATACCAAAAATTGCCATCCTCTCTTCCATTCTTTCATTAAAAGAGGAAGGAAAATTAACTATTGAAGGAAAAACCGTCAAATTCTAAAAAACGAATTTTTCACCTGGAACTTTTGCAAACGGAGCCACCTCAGAAATTTTCTCCTGCCCAGTAATGAATCTAACCATCCTCTCAACCCCAAACCCAGCTCCGGCTGATGGCTCAAGCAATCCTTCCCTGGCAATTTGCAAATACGCCCTGTATGGCTCAAAGCTCATCCCCTTCCTTTTCATCCTCTCCAGAATCTGGTTGTATTCGTGTTCGCGTTCGGCTCCCGACAGCCCCTCCCCAAAACCTTCTGGGTAAATTATATCGTAGTTAAGATAAGAAAACGGCCTTTTCGGATCCTCCTTGTCGTAAAATTCACGTTCATGGTTGGTTGCCCAAATCGGTTCAGTACTTTTTTGCGAAATCAGTTTTTCCCAATCGCTTCCAAGCATTTTTTCCAATTCTTTCGAATCATAAACCTTCAGGGGGAAATGCGGCATCTTAAACTCCCTTCCCAAACTTTCCAATTCCTGCGAGCACTCCTTTTTTACCCTCGTAAAAATCCTAAACAGCATCTCTTCAGTAAATGCCATGATTTCGCTTGCGCTTTTTCCCTTCAACTCAAAGTCCACCTGTGAAAATTCCAAAAGATGCCTTCCGGTTGCGCCTTTTTCCTTAAGCTCCAACCTTATGTTTGGCGAAACTATGTAGATTGCAGCCCTATCCCCAAGAAGGGAAAGCTGCTTGTGCAAAATCATGCTCTTTGTAAGTTGCAATTTATCCTCGTAGTAGGAGATTTCTCCATCCATAACCGAATGGTTCAGCGGATCCGTAATCGGGGAAATCATGACCGGCAAAAGCTGGAGCACTTTTTTTTCGTGCATGAAATCGGAAACTTCCTTAAGGACGCAGCTTTGCACCTTAAGTATTGCGGTTAATTTTTTTCCTTGCAATTTATCCACGGTTATTTGCATTTCCTTTCCAAGCATTTCAATCACCTTTGTTTGTTCTTCCTTTGTGCAAACCTTGCAATATTAATTTATTTCCAAAAAAACCGATAAAAACACCAAAAACATACCTTTTTATATCAAAATATGGAAATAATTTCCATATTAAAATTATTGGTGGGTGCAAATGAAGAAAATCCTCGACGAAACCGATCGGCAAATCCTTGATGAACTTTTGGAAAACTCCGGAAGGACGAAAAAAACCCTTGCAAGGGCGCTTAACCTTCCGCTAACAACAATCCACAACAGGATATCCAAACTCGAAGGAATGGGCGCAATTAGGGGCTATAGGGCAATTGTTGACATGAAAAAGCTCGGGAAGGAAATCGGGGCGTTCATAAATGTGACCGTAAACTACTTAACTCCCGAATTTTCCCAGCAGGAAATCGCAAGAAAAATCTCATTGATGCATGAAGTTTCCGAAGTTGCAATAGTAACCGGAGGAACCGACATAATTGTCAAGCTATATGCAAAAGACACATCCGAACTAAATGAGTTCGTCACAAAAAAACTGCGATCAATCAAGGGGATTGACAAGACTAATACTGCAATCATACTCCAGGAAGTTTCGCATTCTTGGAAAAATCTGTTGAAATAAACCCGTGCAATATTTATTGCTATGGCTTTTCCACAGCTGAAAAAATAATGAAGTAAACGAACGTAACCGCCCCAAGCCCATAAAAAGTATAAGCCGGGTTTACGTGATATAGAAAACCTGCAAATAGCGGTCCAACGAATTGTCCAAATGATTGGAAGCTGGCAATCAGCCCCATGACCGCCCCCCGTTTTCCCTGCGCCTTCTTGCTGACATACGAGCTGACGGATGGGAACACAAACGCATTTCCCATTACAAGAACGCTAAGCGAAAGCAAAAGCCTAGCCCATCCATCTGCAAATGCAAGCGTGAAAAACCCAATTGTTGAAAACAAAACACCTACCTGTATCATCCTAACTTCGCCATATTTCCCAACCAAATTGCCGGAAATGAATTGGAATACCATGATCAAAATCCCAATTGCCGTGAAAATTATCCCAACTTCGGACGCCCCAAAACCGAATTTTTCCTGCGTGTAAAGCGCCAAAACCGCCTGCAAGCCCCCTATTAGGAATGCTGTCATTGTGCCCGCCATGAATACCAAAAGAAGTGGCGATTTGATATGTTGGAGAAGTGAAAGTTCCTTGGAGGGAATATCCTTGCTTTCTTCTTTTTCCTTTGGCTCTTTTAATTGGAAAAAGACGGAAAAGAAATTAATCGCCGAAAGCGCTGCGGCAACGAAAAACGCGCCCTTTATTGAAATCACTCCAGCAAGGCCCCCAAGTGCCGGCCCCATGATAAAGCCAAGTGAAAATGTCATCCCAACCATTGCCATGGCTTTTCCGCGCTCCTCTTCAGTTGTAAAATCAGAAATAAGCGAAGCGCATGCAGGGAATATCCCAGCTGCTGCAACCGCCTCAATTGCCCTTGCAACAAAAAGCATTTGCAGGGAATTTGCAAACGCAAACATCAGATATGAAATCATAAAACCAATAGTTCCTGCCATCAAAACCTTTTTCCTCCCAACCTTATCGGAAATTTTCCCAATCACCGGGGATAGAACAAGGCTTATGAATGCAAAAAGAGCTGTTAGCATCCCAAGATCAAATGCGGTTGCGCCAAAGGTTTCGGAATAGAATGGAAGGATTGGCAAAATCACGCCAAATCCAATTGATGTAAATAGAAGGGTTAGGAGCGTGCTTTGGATGTCCTTTTTTTTGATGATTTCCTTAAAGCTCATTTTTTCACCTTGAAAGTCCAATTATTTGCCTACTTTCCTTAATAAGGCCCACTTCTCTTAGAAAAATCCTCCCGGCGTATAATTATTAAACTTCAATGGTATTCCCTATTCTTGGGCGATTCGCATGAAAATTGTTGAATTTGGTATTATTTTGATGCTTTTTGTTGTTCTTGTCTACGCCGCCTCGCCCCCCAAAAAAGTAGTATTTGTGGATGTTGTTGCCCCAAACAACCTTCTATTCCACGGCACAATTTATGATGACAATTCCTTCGAAGGCTTTGGGCTATCAAAAAGCGCAAATGGAAACCCAAAAATCGTAAGGCTTTGGGATATGAGCTATGCAAACAACAACGATGAAAAATACGTGCAGCTTTGCGTTGGGGATACCATGGATGATTCCTACTGCGCCTCCTTCAACTACATTGAAGGGATTTCAAGGCAAACTGTTGATTGGATCGGGGGCCAAGGCGAATTCCTGATAAATGTGCGCTCTTTTGGCTGAATTATTTGGCAAACCTTAAGGCCGCCGTAGCGCGGGTAATTCATTTTATAAAATTGCCTTTCCCACCATATAGGGGTTGAACTTAAGCATGCAGGAGTTTACTTTGGATGAGCAAAAAGTACTTTCTCCCTTTGTCACTAATTTGGATTCCCCAATTTTTGCGCTTCGCAACATGCCCGAAGTCGTGATGGGCGCAATGTTTTCACGTTATTCCAGGACAACAAAAAGCCTTCGAAGGGTGCTTTTGGATGAATTCATACAAAACAAGGAGATGGGCTTTTCGGAAATAGTTGCGTATTCGGGATCAAATGGCTCTGAACAGATAATAGCTACTAAAAAAGCAGAAGAATTCTACGATCGCGTCCTTGTTGGGTATGGCGATGATTCCGTTGCCGAACTTGGCGGAGCGCATATTGCCTGCGAGCAAGTTTCCATGATTGCAAGCAAATTCTTGGAGGATCCGCGCATTGGGATTTCCCCCCTTGAAAAAAGCACAAGATACGTTTATTTCAACCAAAAAACCAATGGCAAATACAGCTATTACCGGGGTTTTGAATTTTTGGATTCGAATTTTGCAGATGAATACCTAAAAACCAATGATATGCTTTTTGATGCCTACTCAAAACTGATGGACCCGCTTGGAAAATACATAATGGAAAAATTCCCAAAAGATTCCGAAATATCCGATAGGGCCTACCAAAGCACAATCCGGGCTAAAGTTTGCGATTCTTTGCGGGGGCTTTTGCCGGCATCAGCCCTTACAAATTTAGGCCTTTTTGGGAACGGCAGGGCGTTTGAATACCTGATGCTTAAAATGTTCGCCTCGAATTTGCCGGAAAACAATGCGATTGCAAACGGGATGCATAGCGAGCTTTCGAAAATCATACCCTCCTTTGTCAAGCGCGCAAACGATTCCCACGCCAAGGCAACGCAAGAATACTTGAAGAATACGAAGGAAGCAATTTCAAAAATTGCAAATGAAAAACTTTCAATAAAGCCGGATAGATCGCCCGAAGTTGCGTTGGTGAATTATGATGCTGATGCAGAGGATAAAATCCTTAGCGCAATGCTTTATTCCCACGCGGATTTGCCGCTTTCACAAATCAAATTAATAGTTTCCAAGCTTTCGAACGATGAGCGCAAAAACCTTATTTTTGAATATTTGAGCAGAAGGCAAAACCGCAGGCACAAGCCCGGCAGATCCCTGGAAAATGCCCACTACACATTCGATTTCCTTGCAAACTTTGGCCAGTATAGGGATCTTCAGCGCCACAGGATGCTAACCCTTGAGCGCCAATTGCTAACCTGCAACCATGGCTTTGATCTTCCAAATGAATTGATTGAAGGAGGCTTTGATTTGGATTTCAAGGAATCAATGCAATCCGCAAAAGATGCATATGATTCAATTTCCAAGCATTCAAAAGATTTGGCGCAATACGTTGTCCCGCTTGCATACAAATACAGATGGTATGCGAAAATGAACCTTAGGGAAGTTGCGCACCTAACCGAACTGCGGTCCATGCAGCAGGGCCATCCCGATTATAGGCGGGTTGCACAAAAAATGTTCTTTGAAGTCCAAAAAGTGCATCCTGAATTTGCCAAGTACATCAAATTCGTGGATTTGAAGGACTACGGGCTTGAAAGATTGGAAGCTGAAAAAAAGCAGGATAAAAAGCTCGAGGATTTGAAGAAGAAATACGGCTAAAGCAACCATTGGGTTTTTGTTTGCCAAACCTTTGATAATAAAAATCGTGCCTTCCTTCTAAATTTGGTGTTTTAATCATATGGAATATGTATACGTTTGCCCAAGCTGCAAGGGAGTTTCGCACATTGCAAAAAATTGCGGAACAAAAGGATGCAAGCTGGAAGGAAAGCCGCTTAAGAAAACCCCCAAAAAATAAGGCTAATATACCAAAGCGGCATTCTAATTCTTGGATATGGTCGCTTTACAAAAAGCCGTGATTTTTGCAACAATTGCATGGTTTGCAATAGCCCTAATCGGCGGGCTTATCGATTATTTTGGCCTTCTTGGCGAAACAGAAAAAAGCCTTCTGTTAATTCCAATCTCCGTAATCATAATTTTCCTTGCGGCCTTTGAATACCTAAAGGAAATCCACGCGCAATACGAAGCCGAAGGGCTTGAATTGGCAATGGTTTTTGGGGGCGTTGCCATTGCGCTTGATTTGCTTATTTTTTCGATTTTTTACGGTGAAGGGATTGGATGGTTCCTAAGCATTGGCAATTGGCTTGGAATAGCATTCAAATTCATTTTCCCACTTGCCGCTGGACTGTATCTTCAGCACACGGTTACGGATTAGCTATTGCGGCTTGAATTTTCTCTTGATTATTGGAAGCGCGGTTCTTGGGCTTTCAACCACCATCCTATCCGAAGGCAGCGAAATCGAATCCTTTGGGTCCTTGCTGAAAAAATATAGCTTGGTTCCGCCCCTTCCCGTGCCTACATGGAGAAAATAGCGCTGTCCTTTCTTGTTCACATAAGAATAACTCCCAACAATGAGCTCTTTTATCGCATCTGTTATGGCCATAATTTTTATCCAATTAAACAATACTGAAAGCTATTTAAATCACTTCTTCGTTTACCGGTATGCAAGGGGAAATTTGTGAACATCAACGATGTGGTGCTATACTGCATAATTATTGGCGGCCTAACAATGACTTTCCTTGCATACAAGGCGCACGAATCCCAAAAAAAGCTGGCTCATTCGCTAAAAGGCATAAAAGATAGGCTAGGCAAGCTAAACAAGCTTGTTGAGGATGTGGAGCATGTTGAAAACCAGATGCACCTAGCAGCAGTTGAAAAGGTTGATAAGCGGAATTTGGATTTGATAATAAAAGAAACCCTCTCCTTTATCAAAGAGAAGGCAAGGTGAAAAAATGGCAATAGCCGATGAGTTCAGCACGCTTTCAATGGTTTTGATTGCAGTATTTTTCATAATAGTAATTAGGGTTTGGATGCTCTTCCGCGACCTTAACCGTACAATGAAGGACAGTGTTGGAAAAATAGCCGAGAAAATGGATTCGCTTGAGCACGAATACATCAAGCTCAAGCCAAAGCTTGATGAAATCAATGCAACCCTTGACCAAAAGGTCGATTACGACTATTTGGAGAAGAAAATGCACGAGCTGGTATCGGTTGTGCTAACAAGGCAAAAGGAAGCTGTGCCGGTTAGGAAATAGATGCCAACAAACAAAGCGCCAATCCGTCCTAATTTTAGCTATATTTAAAAACTTTGACAAATTATCTTTGTAACTTTGATTGTTTAATTGTTATTAATCGATATTGATTTTTTTAGGTGGTATTGAAATGAATAATGGTTCGCTTAGGCATTTTTTCTTCCTTTCTATAATCGTACTTTTGGTTTCAATAGTTGCTGGCTGCACATCTAGCAACGAGCCCGCAAAACCAACCGTAATAGTTTCAGAAATATCCAAAGTATCTCCAACTGCATCCATAATTGCAGAGAGCAAAACCGGGCAGGAAAAAATAGTCGAATCAATAGAACTTGCAGTTGCCGATGGCACTTATGTTGAAGATTCAACTTATGATCGGCCAAATGGGAACGAAACCGTAACCTTTAGCATAACGGTTGAAAATGACATTGTCAAGGCGGTATCAATAACTACGCATAATCCCGCGCCAATTTCCGCTAAAATCATCCAAGGATTTAGCGATGCACTTCCCGAACTTGTGATTGGCAAGAAAATCAATGAGCTAAACCTTCCAAAGAACGTTGGCGGAAGCTCCCTTTCAAATGCCGCGTTCCAAAAATACGTTGCAAAACTAATCGAGACGAAGTAAGCAATGGAACTTGCCAACCAATCATTCAAGGCGCTTGGCACAACTATAGAAATAAAGCTGCCTTCCATAAATTCTCGCCTATTCCAGCTTTGCTTTGATGAAATTTCAAGGATTGAAGAGGCATATTCAAGATTCAAGGATAGCTCGGAATTATCCAAGCTTAATAGGGGCCTTGGTAAATGGCAATCGGCTTCCGATGAGATGCTATTTTTGCTATCAAAATCCGCGGATTTCTTCTCAAAAACAGATGGAAACTTCGATATCACGCTAAAATCGGATCTTGATTTGCTAGGCTATGACAAGGACTATTCCTTCAAGCAAAAAAAACATGGTGAAGCAGCAGCTGGTTTGCAAGCCAAATCCAATTCAGCGCCAAAGATGGTCATCGATTCGGATGCCTCAAAAGTTTTGCTAAGCAAGGAAATAGATTTTGGCGGCTTTGGAAAAGGATACGCACTTGATTGCGTTTCGCATCTTCTTGAGCAAAAAGGCGTTTTCCACTACTACATCAATGCCGGGGGAGACATCAAATCCCGCAAATCAAACCAAGGCGATCCTTGGACAATAATTTTGGAGCATCCTGACGATCCTGAAATGGCAATTGGGACAATTGATCTTGATGGTGCGGCACTTGCAGCTTCCGCTCCTAATAGGCGCAAATGGGGCGTTGGGTTGCATCACTTGCTAAATGCCAAAACGCATCTTCCAGCAACGGGCGCCAAGGCAATATTTCTTGTTGCAAAAACCGGAATAGAAGCGGACGCTTATGCAACTGCGCTTTTCACAGCCGGCTTTGAAGAGGCAATTTCGCTCTCAAAAACCCTTCCGGTTGAAATGCTGATTGTTTCAAGCCAAAACAAGATGTACCAAAGCGATGGATTTAGGGCAAATATCTTCAAGTAATAAAATCAGTCCGCCTGCCGGCTGTAAACTGCTCTGCCTAACCGACTTTACGCCTCCTGATTCCGGGAAGGTGTGCCCCCTAAATATAAACATGTGCCCCCTAAATTTACTATGGGTTATATTGAAAAGAAGAAAATTAACGGCCGCGAATACTATTACCTAACCGAGTCTAAGCGGGTTGGAATACGCAAATGGAAAAAGACCCGCAAATATTTAGGAACTCGGCC
Organism: Microcaldota archaeon; assembly: GCA_016212475.1. Lineage (GTDB taxonomy): Archaea > Micrarchaeota > Micrarchaeia > Norongarragalinales > SBBD01 > JACRGC01. Next base: position 32,682 of record JACRGC010000008.1, read on the forward strand.
AGATAAGCAACGCCAGCATGGGCTCCAAATCAGGCCGATCCTTACGGGCCAGCAAATCAGGATCGCCGATGCAATAAAAGCCGGCTACTCTGAGCAATTTGAGATAGGCAAATCCCTATGGAAAGAAGAGCGCGAACGGCTTGTCAGTTTTATTTTCAATACGAACGCAATAGAAGGCAATACCTTAACCTATGATGAAACGGATTCGGTGCTTCGGGGGAAAAAACCGCCTAAGGCAAAAAAACTCGACATAAGCGAAGTCATCAATATGAAAAAGTGCATTGATTATCTCTTTGATTACGGGGGGGGAATTGACGAGCGGCTGGTGCTCAAGCTTCATGAAATTGAAATGGGGGGTATTTTGCAGGACGCTGGCAAATATCGAAGTGTAAACGTGCGGGTTGGCGATTATTTTCCGCCTGCCCATCAGGAGGTTTTGGGAAAAATGGCGGATTTTTTCAAATGGCATGAAGCCGCAAAGAAAACCCTGCATCCCCTGGAGTTAGCCGCCCTTGTGCACCTGAAGTTTGTTTGGGTCCATCCGTTCAGGGACGGAAACGGAAGGATGTCAAGACTGTTGATGAATTTTGCATTGCTGAAAAACGGCTATCCCCTCCTGAACATTTTCGATGCCGAAAAAATGCTCTATTATTTAGTTCTTAGAGAAGTAGATTCCAAGAAAAAGGAAAAGCCGTTTGTCGACTACCTCTTCCGTGTTTATGCAAGCCAGTACAAAGAGTTCCTAAAAAGCTGATTTTTAGGGTCCACAATATTTTTAGGGGGCACACGCAAATTTGTGATAACTGGTTTGGCAACCTCCAAAGCCTTCTTTGGCAATTGCAGGATCAGGCGTTTATTGGAAGGGGGTGCAGAAAACTTTTTTCTATGGGGTCAAAGCTTCTTTCTTTTTCCGCGGGGCTTTTTCTTTCAAAGAAGAAAGAAAAAGG
>JACRGC010000002.1 GCA_016212475.1 Microcaldota archaeon
GGAAAAGTCAAGATGTTCAATACCGGCCGCGGTTTTGGTTTCATCACAGGAGATGACGGAAAAGACGTATACGTGCACACAACTGCAGTTCAAGGAGGAGTTGCTCTTGCAATTGGGGATGCTGTTGAATACGAAGTCGAATCAAGCGATAGGGGACTTCGGGCCAAAGGCGTCATTAAGCTCTAATTTTTTTTAAATTAGCAAAAGAACGGGACAATAATCCCTTCTTTTCAATTTTATTTTAGGCCAGCGCAAGCTTCATTGATTCATTGGAATTTCTAATTTTTAATCCAAATTCGCAACTTTAATAAAAGGCATTTGATTTTCCTTAATTTAGGTGTGTTTGGATGAACAAGAACCTTCTTTACGGCTTCATTTTGATACTGATTTTCATTGCTGCATTTGTCTATTTGTCGATGCCTAAAGATGCAAGCAACCCAATTGCAGATTTGGCAAAGAAATACTGCGGAGCTAGGGATGTTTCAGCAGTATATGCCTGCAAGGATATGGCGCAAATTCTCTATGCGCCCCTAGGCGCTGGCTCAACTTACATAAAACCGGACGGCACAAGCGTGAATTGCCCATTGGTTTCTCCAGATTCGCAAACCCCCCAGTGCCTTGAGCTTTACAAATTGAAATGCGATAAGGTCTGCTAAAATAAGCGTCTAATTTGTTATTTTTTCATCGGCTTTCTTGCTTCCGCAATCAGGCACTGCATCCAAACCGCAGGGAAAATCCCATCGAAAATATAGGTCACTTTGGCATTTTTTGGAATCGGAAAACCAAATGCGGATCCATGAATATGGATGTTCCTATAGCCGGTTCCTTTGAGCACCTTTGTTAGCCTTTCCTTGTTGAAAAATTTCACATGATCCGTATGCCAAGCAAATGCTTGTAATTTCCCAAAAATCATTAGTATGCGGTCGCGAATTGAGGCAAAATTTGGGGTTGTTATGATGATCCTTCCGCCCGGTTTTAGCACCCTCATGATTTCCTTTAGCGCAATTTCGGTTTCAATGAAATGCTCGATTACTTCGGCCATTGTGACGATATCAAATGTCGCATCCTTGAATGGCAATTTCTGGACCCGAGCTTTAAGCGCCTTTACGCCCTTCTTCCTTGTTTCCCTAACCTGATCCTCATGCAAATCAACTCCAATCACATCATTCCCATTATCCATCAAAATTTTGCCGATGAACCCATCCCCGCAGCCGAGACATCTAGGATTTTGTTTCCGGTTCCGCAAAGCGCAAATAGCTTTCGCATTGTTTTGTAGTTGTAAGATCCCAAGTATTCATCCATTGTCAGATCCTTCAAATAATTCTGCTGCGCTCTCTCGATTTCCGAATATTGTGTTTTTGCCATTGTTATCACTTTTTTTGCGCCAATTTTTTTAAGCGCCTAGGATCTTATTGTGAGGGCGCAAAGGCTTATTATCCATATCGGTGGGGTGCATTTTGCTTGGTTTTTTTTATGCAATGCCCATTGATCGAATAGCTTGAAATTGGGCATTTCTAAGTAGTTGTCAAATCCGTTAACTTTATATAATTAAATTTGGTCATATTTTAGGCTGAATTGCAGGCTCCCAAAATGCACTACTTCCGAACGGAAGCTGGTTTGGGTCTCTGGCATTTCCATTGAGCGGGTGCAAATCCCGCTGCCAATATTTACTTTTTCTTTCTTTTATCAAATGATTTTTGCATTATATGGGCAGTTTTGTCCATTAATTCGAAATAGTCATCAAAAGTAGCGGTTTTGTCCGGCTTTCTTTTGGATCTTAGGGTCTGCAATCCTATTGCATGCGCCAAAGATTGTTTGCCAATCCTTTCAAATCTTAAGTCCGATGCTTTAAGAAATACATTTTCCTTTTTTTCAAATAATGAAATCAGTATTCCGCCGATTCGCTGATCCTGCCCTTCATATTCCAAATCTATCGTAATTGCATCCCCTTCACGCAAGTAGTTCCTAAGGGCTATGAAAATTGAATATGCGAACATTCGCACCTGCATTGCGTTTTTTGACCGGTTTTTTTCCTGGTCAAATTTGCGCAGGAATGAAGTGACGTTCTGTTTGGTCCTTGCTCTAACCATTAAAGCTAAATTTTTAGTTCCAGAAACACCAATTACAGTATCTCCGTTTTCCTCCCATTTCCCGCTTTGGTCAATTGTGAATTCGGCCATGCATTGCCCTTGCAATTAAAAGTTTTTTAAATAAGCAGTGGAAATCACACGCCCCCTTCTTTCCATTAATAAAAACCCTTTGAATATGTTTATTTGCGTGAAGGATTTCCTTTATGCATCCCACAAAAACCTCCGTTGCAATTTAAAAATCCCAAATCCAAAACAATACCATGATTGATGCGCATTGCCATTTATCGCACCCTAAATTCGATGCGGATAGGCACCAGGTAATTGAGCGAGCTAAAAACCATCTTGTCGCCTTGTTTGAAACAGGCGGCAATCTGGAACAAAATCAGCACGCACTTGAACTTTCGATGTCGCACAAAAAATTCATATATGCGGGGGTTGGGTTAGCTCCCCACTACGCATTGGAGGCGGATGCCAAAAAGGAGTTTGAATTCATAGAGCGGAACGCAGATCACATAAAAGCTATTGGCGAAATCGGGCTTGAATACCACTATTTTGCAGAAGAGCAAGCAAGGGAGCGCCAAAAAATCATATTCCGCGAGCAATTGATTTTAGCTGAAAAAATAGGGGTTCCGGTTGTCATCCATTGCAGGGAGGCTTGGGATGATCTTCTTTTAATTTTGAAGGATTTTCCCCTCCAAAAAGTGATGCTTCATTTTTTCAACAAGCACTCGTATTTGCAAGAATCCCTCCGAAGGGGCTATTACATATCCATTGCAACCCTCAAAAGCAAGGATGTGGATAAAATCATCCGGGACGCCCCCCTAAACAGCCTATTAACTGAAACGGATTCGCCGTATTTGTGGCAAGGTGAGCGAAACGAGCCATCTAATGTGAGATTTGTTTACGATAGGATTTCTGAAATCAAAAAAGTGCCTGTCGAGCAGGTTCGCCAATCCGTAATGGCAACCACTTCACAGTTCTTTGAAATCGTATTTTAGGCATGCAATTTAAATGGAATGAAAATTATCGATTAATTTTTTTCTTTGAACTTTGGTGATAAAACATGGCAGATTTGAAATTTGGAAAAATCAAGCAAACCGAATTCTTCGATGCCTCCCCGATTGAAGTTTATTTGGCAATAATCGACCCGAAAAAACATTCCGAATTCACCGGAGCTAAGGCAACTTGCCAGGCAAAAGTCAAAGGAAAATTCACAGCCTGGGATGGATATTGCTTTGGGGAGAATTTGGAATTAATTGAAGGAAAGAAAATAGTGCAAAGCTGGAAAACCTCTGAATGGCCAATTGGCTACCCTCCTTCAAAAATCGAATTCGAATTCAAGCAAGAAAAGGGCGGGACAAAAATGATTTTCACCCAAACAAACGCCCCAAAAGAGCAAATCCAAGATTACAAGCAGGGTTGGATTGATAATTATTGGGAGCCAATGAAGGCATATTTTGCAAAAAAGAAATAGAACTTGTTTGAATGGGAATTTGCCGCAAAATCACAATTAGATGGTAAAAACAAAATTCCACCTCATTTTATGTAAGGGAGCAATAGGCAAAATATCCCAAAAATCCAGCAGTATTTGGCAAATGCCGCTAAGCCTTTTCGCTTCACGTATTTCATCATGAACCCAATTGACAAATAGCCAACAATTCCTGAAACAGCAATTGAAACTGCAACAATCCCAACATCCAAACCTGCAAAAGATGCATCCTTCCCCTCAAAAAATGCGGCCCCCAAAATTGCCGGAATTGAAAGCAAAAATGAGAATCTGGTTGCTTTTTCCCTCTCAACCCCTAAAAACAATGCAGTTCCAATTGTGCTTCCTGACCTTGAAATGCCAGGCATTATTGCAATTCCTTGCGCAATCCCAATCAAAAATGCGTGTTTTGCGCTGATTTTTGCGCTTCCTTTTATTTTTTCGCAGACCATGAAAAAAGTTCCCGTCAAAATGAGCGCAATCCCAATTGAAAACGGGCTTGAAAATGACGATTCGAAAAATCCCCTGAACGTAAAGCCGATAATTGCGGTTGGAATGCTTGCCAAAATAACAAAGCTTGCCATTTTGAAGTTTTCATCCTCTTTGTCAAATTTCAAAATAGATTTTACCATCTCAAATATGGTTTTTCGGAAATAAACCACAACCGCAATCAAGGTTCCGATATGCAAAAGTATGTCGAATATTATAGGCACTTTTACTTTCATCAGAATCTGCGCAATTGCAAGGTGGGCCGAGCTCGACACCGGGAGCCATTCCGTAAGCCCTTGTATCATTGCTAAAATTACCGCTTGAAAGATGTCCAATGCCATATTCTAACACCAAAAAAAGATGTAAAAATTCTTAATTCAATTAAGCCAACTTAAAATCTAAAATTATTTTTTCCAAACCAAAAAATGTTCCTAAAACCAATTAATTACTCCTTGATCCCAAATAGTGCATATGCAAATTTCAATCTCTCCTTGACGGAAAGCGTGCCGTATTTTTCGGGAAGCTTTGTTACATTGATGTAGCTTGCAAGAGCTGCCATGTCGACTCCGGCAAAACTAGCTGCCATCGAAAGGGAAGCGCCATGTGCGTAAATTTGCGTCCCTGCCTTGATCCTTGCCTTTTCAATAATGGTTGATTGGAATCTGCCGGTTTCCTCATTCAATTTGCCAACATCGGCAATTATGGATTCAAGTATCACTTGGAATTCATCCTCGTGGTTGTTTTTTAGCTCTTCAATAGCTTCTTGCAATTTGAACAGATACTGGGCAAAAAATCCTTCCCATGGCTTGGAATCGCGTATGTAGTGCTTTTCCAAAAATTTTGCAATCGCGTAGCTAATAACAATCAAATTGACAAGCCGCCTATCCCCCCTAACATAAGCTTCCTGCGCAATTTCGCCTCCAAGCTCCTTAAGCCTTGGGATGTTGCCGCCCTTTGATTGCTTTGCCAGATCCTGCAAAATGGAAATCAGAACCAAATCCATGCAATAACCAACACAGAACTCAATTAAAAAACCAAACCTTGGAAGAATTGAAAAAATTGGCTGTTTTTACCTATGCAACTAAGTCCCAATCCGCCAAGTCTTATGCAGCCAATTCCAATGCAGCCAAGTCCTATGCCGCTAAGTCAATTGGCTTAAGCCTCCAAACTAGCCTCTCCTTCCAAAAACTCAAAATTAATTAACCGCAATTGATTATTCAATCCATGAATTCAGAAGTAATAACAAGCAGAATCATGAAAAAGCTCTATGTTGCTCCCGAAAATTCGCACAAGGGCCAAAATGGCGTTCTGACAATAATTGGCGGCTCAAAAAAATACCACGGCGCTCCCCTTCTTGCAATCAGCGCCGCCTCAAGATTTGCTGACCTATTGTATTTCCACTCGCCCGAAAAGCAAAACAATTCCCTTCTGCAATTCCTCAAATCCAAAAAAAGCACGTTTATTGCAATTGGCAAATCCGAAATCGCCGCCACAATAAAAAAATCCGATTGTGTGCTTATAGGAAACGGGCTTGAGCTAAATCCCCAGAACAAGAGGCTGGTAAATTCCCTCCTAAAAAAATTCCCTTCAAAAAAGTTCATCCTTGACGCCGGAGCTTTGCATCTGGTTGATAAAAAGCTGCTAAGTGAAAACGTTTGCCTAACCCCTCATATGCTGGAGTTTGCCTCCTTATTTGGAAAACCCGCATCCGAACAAACCGTTGTGGAAATGGCAAGCAAATGCAATTGCGTAATTCTGTTAAAGCATCCGGATGGCGATCTGGTTTCAGATGGCTATGAAATCGCAAAAAATTTCACCGGAAACGAAGGCATGACAAAAGGCGGAACCGGCGATGTTTTAGCCGGCCTTCTTGCAGCAATTGCATGCAAAAACGATCTATTCACATCCGCAAAATCTGCCGCATTCCTAAACGGCTACGCTGGCGATTTATTGAAAAAGCGCATGGGAACTAATTTTGATGCGCAGGATTTGGCGGATGAACTTGCCAATGCGTATATGGAAGCTAAAAAGTAGATCGATTGGAAATTGGTTGGAATTGGGCGGCTGTTTGTTAAAAATTATTAGGCATTATCTCATTTGCCAATCATTTCCATCCTTACAATTTGAATGGCAAAATGTGGTAGAGGAACAAGAACAAAAGCCCAAAGAAAATCAGGGGCGGAAGCGCAGGCCAGTATCCTTTTTTCTTTTCTATATAGAAGAAAAGTAGGCTCATTCCAACTGTTGAGCCAAGCATTGTTGCGATCCCATACCATGGAGATATGCCACCTGGAACTGATGAAATCTTCATTGCAGATACCATGAGCATGGTTGGAAGTGCCAAATCCCCGGTTCCAAGCTCAACTGCGTTAACTTGCACCTTTTTATAAAATTTCTTTAGCTTTTCAGCGCTTACTTTTGGGACCACCATGTTCTTTTGGAAGTTTGCTGGGAAAGTAATGCTAAACCCAGCATCCCTATTTCCAAGCTCTTTTGCCATCGTGACCATATGCTTTGTGTAAAACACTGCAATAATATCATAAATTGAAAGTGCCATTGCCAAAATTGCAGCCGGAACAATATCAAGGGAAGCTCCAAGCAGTGCGCCTACAATTGATGTAGCAAACAATAGGAAAATATTCCGGTAGTTTTTAAGAAGCGCGCGCGCAACAACTGCCAAAAGCGCGCCTAAAAATGAAAAATCTATGCAAAACAGCTCCTTGCCGGTGCAAACATTTGAAAAATCAAACCCGTTTGCCCCAAACACCAAATTCCCAAAACCCATGGTTCCAAAGAATATTCCAAATGCGGTGAATACCAATCCCAGTTCAAGCAGGTAAAAAAGAAGTTTTCCCTTGTAGACCTTCAAAATAAGCAAAATTACCGCAGCTGTTATGAGAATTGTGAAAAATAATGAAACTGAATTGTTGACATCGGAAGGATCTTCAGTAACACTTACGCCAGCTGAAATCAAGATCCATCCCATCACAAATGCGAAGAGCTGGACATTAACAAAAGAGAGCAAAAGGAAAAAAGAGCCGGATTTCATGGTTTCAACTCTTATGCGCCTTGTTCTTCAAATAGAAATTGGAATACGCGTAGCTTGCAGCCCCAATTGCCAAATAGATCAGGTAAACGGAAATCGTGTTGATTGGCATCCTAAGAAGGAAATTCAAAAAGAACAACACTAGAGGAGGGATTGTTATTGAAAATGTAAGCGAATAAACAATGCGTTCAAGCTCGTCCACTTCATCTTTTTTGAAGAAAACCAGTGACAAGAAGTATCCGGATGCAAAAAACAATATTACTCCCCCAATCCCCTGAAGAACGCTGATTAAATCGACCATATTTCCCACATTCACAATTAAACGTTAAAAACCGTCAACTGCGGATTTTCTTAGCAAATTGAGTATTTTAAACCTAGTGGTTAACCTTTAGAGGATATTATAATAATTTCACCATATTAATAATGCAAGGAATATTGCCATATAATGCACGGAATATTGTAATTGGCATTTTTAGCTGAACAATCTTATGGATCAGGGAGTATGAATGGAAAATAAGGCAATCGTCATTGGCGCATCAGCAGTAGGCTCAATTACTGCAAAGGAGCTTTCCCGCAGGGGAATTGAGGTTGATTTGCTGGAAGAGGATTCGCGCGTTGGCAAATTCGGAAAATGCGGAGGGATTTTTTCAAAGCATGGAATGGATTACACGGGTATCAACTACCAGGATCTGATTTTGAATGAAATCAAGGGCGCAAGGATAATTGCCGGAAAAGAAGAGCTAAATGTCAGAACGCCACAAACGCAGGCAGTTGTTCTTTCAAGGCAGGCATTTGATGAACGGGCAGCTGATGAGGCAGTTTCCGCCGGAGCAAACCTGCATTTGAATAGCCGCGCCCGCAATTTTGACACAAACGGCAAAATAACCGTTAAAACCACCGATAATCATTCTTATTCTGCAAATGTAGCAATCGGTTGCGATGGCAACTCCTCAATTACCGCAAGAAAACTCGAATTTCCTGAAATTCCGCAATCTGATTATGTGATCAGCTACCAAGCAGAATTTGACAAGGCAAATGTCCCAACTCCCGACATTGTCGATTTGATTTTGGATCACAAATATTACAAGAACTTTTTTGCCTGGACTATACCTATTTCAGATAAGAAAATCCGAATAGGAATTGCAACAACTGAAATCAAAAAAATCGAGGATGCCAAAAAAGCAGCTTTTGCAGATCCATACCTTTCTTCCCTAATTAAAAACGCCAATAAAACTTTCGAATTCTACCACATGATTCCCCTAAAATACAGAAAAACAACGCAAAAAACCTATGGAAGTTCACACGTTCTGCTTGCCGGCGATTCTGCCGGGCAGGTGAAGGCAACTTCCGGCGGTGGAGTCAATTTCGGCGCCAAATGCGCAAAAGTAGCCGCCGAAGAAACCGCAAATTACCTTCTTCATGAAAAACCCCTCGAATACGAAAAAAACTGGCGAAAAAAACACGGAAAAACCCTCAAATTCCACTATATTCTCCACCGGATGTACCGATTGATGCCCAATTGGCTCTCTGAAATGGGAATAGGTGTCAGCCGGCGAATCGGCATGCAGCCCCTGCTTGAAAAATACGGGGATATGGATTATGTGTTCAAAATTTGATTGAGGTTGAGCGCTATTGAGCACATAACTTGCTAAATTTTACCTAACTCTCAAAATCTGTGATTTTTACCCGTTTTTGCGCCCATCAAATGTTTTATATTAAGGTAATTCCATAAAACACAGAAGGCAAATCCTATGGCATCGACCGAACAAAATAATCATTTAGAAGGGGCATCTCCAGAAGAGTTAGTCCATTTGACAAATATTTATAGTGTGTTTGGCACTAAGCATTCCAACCATTATATAGAGGCTGCAAGGCGCCTTAAGGATTTAAAATTCCCAATCAGGACACAGCTTGCAGGTTTATATCATGGAATTCCGGGCATTATGAGGAGATTAAACGATAAAAATGAATTTACCCATTTATCTCCAAAGCAAAGGGCAGCTTATCAAATTAAAGTCAGGCAAGTTTTTGATTCGATTCCAAAAAAAGTTAAACCAATTATAGTAAATTATGATAGGCTAAGGCGGACAACTGGCGAAAGTGAAATAACTTCCGAGCAAATGGGGGATTTTCTTCACAGAATTTCCGAGCATAGCGCAGATTTATTTTGGATTAGGGCTGTTGATCGATACGATCGCATGCGCGATTTTTCATTGCCTGCAAAGCACAGAGAAAACGCCGCAAACGCCGCATTAAACTTTTATGTCCCTTTGCTTAAGAGGATAAATCATTATGCCTTTGCAGGAATGCTAGAGGATATGGCCCTAAGCACACTTAATCCGACTCTGTATTCAAAAATGGAAAAAGTTATTTTGGATAATTTGAAAATCAGCGAAAAAAATGCAGAATCTATGCTTCGGCCAATTGCCGAATCAATTCCGGGAGTTACGATCAAGGCCAGGCGCAAATCCGTATTCTCGACTTTCAATAAAATGTTTCCAAGAGTCAACATGCTAAAAATCAATCCTGAAAAATTAAGCTATAATAAGATTCGGCAAAATTTTAATGATAAAGTCCGCGATTCTATCGCTGCACGGGTAATAGTGCCCGTTGCCGATTCCCAGGAAGAGAAATTCCGCTATATAAATGAAGCTGTCGAAAAATTGAGGCAAATGTTCCCTGGGACAAAGGAAAATCCATTATTTTTCAAAATTAGGAAGAGATTTATCGAAAATCCAAAGCAAAATGGGTATCAATCCATTCATGCCCAAGTTTATGAAAATCCAAAAGCTAAAAATCCAATTTTTGAAATCCAAATCAGAGATTATTTAATGGATTGGCTATCAGAATACGGCGGTCAAGCTGAAAAAATTCCTTTGAATAAAATTTATGGCAATTTACCATCAACGAATGCCATTTTAAGAACAGATCAGGCTCACGATGATTACAAAAACACTTCCTACGGAACAAAGACTGTCAAGCCCGATCTTAACGTTTTGCTAAATTTGCGGCTTTATTCACTTTATTTAAAAACGAATAAATCTGGTACCTTTCCAGACAGTTTTGAGTTAAGGTCATTTTTAAAAAATAAAAAAGAGCTAATAAGAAAAGAAAAGGTTATCGCCCCAAATACTGTTTTAGCGGATATGGCTGGGCCTCGCTCGCTTCCCGAGGGGTCAAAAGTATTCGATTTATTAGTTTCCGCACATCCTTATCAAGCAGATTCAATCCGGGAAATCGAACAGATTTCCCCAAACGGGGAAAAAATTAAGGTTTCTTTGAGTTCGCCTGTCTTGTTTGGACATACCTATTTGCCAAAATTTGAAAAAACACGGGAAATCGATTATTTCAAGCCCTTTGCAACGACACCGGAAGCAAAGCAATGGCTTTCAAACAAGCAAAAACTTCTTGATGCTCTGAAAAAGAAAAAGTAAGGAAGCTATAAACCTAACCTCGGATTCGTTTCTTTCCATTTCCGCTATATTTTTATTACCAAACAAGGCTAACCTATCTAATTAAATTCGCCTGAGCTGAAATGGAATTATCATGCTAACAAAAGAATCCTTGATTAGGGAATTTGAAAAGGAATACAAGAAATACTACGAAGTTGAGCTGTTTAGGAAGGAAGGTTTTACTCGAAAGAAATGCAAAACCTGCAATAAGGCATTCTGGTCAACAACAGCTGAAGCGAATTGTGGAGATTCATCCCATAACGATTATTCCTTTTTTGGCAAGCAGCGCCCAAAATCAGAACTGCTTACCTACTCTCAATTCTGGAAAAAATACGCTGATTTTTGGAAGAAGAACGGGCACGAACTTTTACCGAGGTATCCGGTTATTTGCAGATGGCGTGATGATCTCTATTTTACAATTGCCAGCATTGTGGATTTCCAGCGTCTTGAAAAAGGCAAAGTGGTTTTTGAATACCCCTCTTCTCCGCTCATGGTACCTCAAATCTGCCTTCGCTTTGTTGATATTGCAAACGTAGGTGTAACTGGAAGGCACCTTAGCTGTTTTATGATGGCCGGACAGCATGCATTCAATGAGAAAAAATCTTTAAAGGGGGAAAAATCAAAAGAATATTGGAAGGACGAAACAATTGAATTCAATTTCAAATTCCTAACCCAAGTTCTTGGAATTCCAAAGGACAAAATCACATACGGCGAGGATCTTTGGCACATGCCAGATTTTTCAGCATTTGGCCCATCAATTGAAAGCTTTTCCGGCGGTCTTGAATTAGTAAACAGCGTTTTCATGCAATTTAGGGCAACTTCGGATGGCAAATTCGAAGAGCTTGACACTCGTGTAATTGATGTTGGCTGGGGGTTTGAAAGATTGCTTTGGTTTTACAACAAGACCCTTTCGGTTTACGATTCCGTGTTTCCTGAGGAAATCGCATTCATGCGAAAAAAATCCCATCTTGAAATTGATGACAAGCTCTATGAGAACTATTCCAAACTGGCTGCTAAACTAAACATCGAAGAAGTGCATAACCTTAAGGAGGAAAAGGAAAAAATCGCATCCAACCTTGGGATTTCACTTGCACACTTGGAAAAGACAATTGCTCCGCTTCAGGCAATTTACGCAATTTCCGACCATTCAAGAAGCCTTCTTTTTGCGCTAACCGATGGGGCGCTTCCATCCAATTCTGCTGGGGGCTACAATTTGCGTATTTTGCTACGAAGGGCTTTTGGTTTCATTGACGAGTATGGATTCGATTTTGACGTTTTTGAAATCATGCAAATGCAGGCAAAAGGCTACAAGGAAATATTCCCGGAGCTTTCTGAAAATTTGGAAGGGATCAAGCAGGTTCTCATAATTGAAAGAAGGAAATACGAGGAAACCAAGGAAAAGGCAAAGCGGCTTGCAACAGAAATTCTAAAGAAAGGCGATTTGAACGCGGAAAAACTCCAGATGCTCTATGAATCGCACGGAGTCACTCCGGAAATTTTGGAAAATGTTGCAAAATCACTTGGCATAGAGGCAAAAATACCCACGGATTACTACCGAAAAGTCACTGAAAAGCACATAATGGATACGAAAACCAAAAAAGATCCCCTCCTTGAAAACGCAAAGTTCCAAAAACTTCCAAAAACCAAATTGATTTACTATGAGGATGTGAACAAACTTGCGGATTTGGCAAAAGTGATTGCAATTTTTGATGATAAAATTGTTTTGGATAAATCAATCATCTACCCTGAAGGCGGAGGGCAAGTTGCGGATTTTGGGACAATTGGGCAGGCTAAAGTTTTGGACGCACAGAAAACAGATGGAGTTGTTCTGATGAAGGTGGATAAGCCAAATCTTCTAAAGGAAGGCTCAAGTTATGATATTTTGGTGGATAAGGCTCGTCGCATGTCCCTTCGAAGGCACCACTCTGCAACCCACATAATGATTGCAAGCTGCCGACAAATTCTTGGAAATCACATCTGGCAAGCTGGCGCTAAAAAAGAAGAAGAGGAAGCGCATTTGGATATTACTCACTATGAAAAACCTTCCCTTGAGCAGCTCCAAAAAATCGAGCAGCTCGCAAACAAGCACGTCCTTGACAATGTGAAAGTCAACATCAATTTCTGGAACCGAGGGGAAGCTGAAAGAAAATACGGCTTTAGGCTCTATCAAGGAGGCGGGGCAATTGGGAATGTAATACGGGTTGTCGAATACGTTGGAGTTGATGTCGAAGCTTGCGGGGGGCTCCACTGCGAATCTTCCGGAATGGTTGGCATAATAAAAATCGTCGGATGTGAACAGATTCAAGACGGAGTTGTTAGGATCAGATACAAAGCCGGAGAGCAAGCACTAAAATGGATCCAAAAACGCGAGGAAATCCTGAAGAATGCCTCATTTGAGCTAAAGGTGCAAGAAGAGCAGCTTCCAGCAACGGTAAAACGCTTTTTTGATGAGTGGAAAAGCCTAGGAAAACAGCTTGAAAAGGCTCAGGAGGATATGGCAAACAATTCGGCAATAAAATTGGTGCATGAAGCAAAAGAGATGCTAAAAGAGGCGCATTCAAAAAAGCTTATCAAATTGGAGCTTAGGCTTTCGCCCCCGCTTCTTGAAAGGGTTGCTCTCGAGGTTTCAAAGGTTGAGGGGATGGCGATCCTATTAACAAATCCGGATGGGTTTGCAATTGCAGCTGTAAATGAGCATTCCAAACTATCCGCATTAGATCTAATCAAGGAAGCCGGAGCAAAGGGCGGAGGCAACAAAAACATTGCAAGAGGGAAAATCATTCAGAAATAGTTGAATTTTTCTTTATCTTTTTTTGCCTATTGATAGCTTCCCGTTCTCTAAACAATGCAGAATTTGTGTCGACCTTTAGAGGGTTGCCCATCGAATCCTGTGAATGGATGCGCCTCATATCTTTCATGAAATTTTTTCCAATCGCTTTTTGGATTTCCCTAGAATTTATAGAATCTTGATTTGGCTGTTTTTTTGGCTTGGAATAAAACGATTCCGGAGTCAAATAGTTGATTTTTTCCTTTTCTTTTACGAGTTTAATCTGCTCCGGGGTTATGATTTTTAGGGGAAGCGGGATTAATGTAAGTGCGCCTGTCAATGCAAGAGTTCTGAGCAATTTGGCTTTCCTTGATTTTTTTGGTTTTTCCATGTTGTTTGCCATTTAACCTTGGGTTTTGAAATTTATATGCATTCGGTTTGCTTGGTTAATCCATCATTCCAATTTCATTGCACTCCATACAACCGTTTTTAAATTTTTTTAGGTTTATTCCAATCAACACCGATTTTCATGTGGGAATAATGGCAAACGAATATAGCAAACTACTCGATTCCATTTCTGAGGGAGGGCAGCAAAAAATTTCAGTTCCAAAAGCACTGGAAGTTTTGCGCGATCAATTGACGGACATCTCCAAAAACAACAAATCCCTCCACATTTCAAGGCTTAGCATGCGGCTCCATTTCGACCTATCTGAAATTTTGGAAGGAGATAAATCCGAGGCAATAAAACTTTCCGAAAAAATCGATGCAAGAAAGCCGCTTCGGCTGGTAAAAGTAATAACCCCAAGGGAGGATGAAATGGCTTCCTCCTACAGATTGACGCATCTCCAGCGTGAAGCGGATTTCATTGAAAAAGAAACCGGAAACTATGATGTTTACATAGGCTATCCATTCGTTGAAGGCGCATTTGGGGACGGGACGCATTTCAAGTGCCCGCTTCTTTTGTATCCGGCAGTAATTGAAAAGGATTACAAAAAATTGGAATTTACAGCAAAGCCAGATGCCGATAGAACTCCAATTCTTAACAAAACCTTCATCATCGCCTACCAGAAATTCAACCGCATAAAATTCAATCCTGAATATGATTTTGAAATTGAAGAAGGGGAAAACGGCTTTTTGAAAAATGGCATCAAGAAATGCGAGGAGCTTGGCATAAAATTCACAAACAAGCAAATTCTTGAATTGGGCGTCACTGAATACGACCCCAAAGGCCAAAAACGAAGTGCAAATAGCATTTCCCTTAGGAATTTTGCAATCCTTGGGCTGTTTCCTCAAACATCATCAACCCTTCTTGCGGATTACGAATCACTGATGAAGGAATCCCCCAAAGAAGGCGCGCTTTATTCGTTTTTCAATGGCGAGGCGCAGGATAAAAGTGAATGGCTAAAATCAAACGAACATGCCAACAAAGCGTATTTGGTAACCGATGTTGATGCCTCCCAGGAAAAAGCCCTCCTTTCACTTGAAAAACTTGGCGGAATTGCAATCCATGGCCCTCCCGGAACTGGCAAATCACAATTAATTGTCAATATTTTGGCAGATAGCGTGGCAAAAGGCAAAAGGACTCTTCTTGTCTGCGAAAAAAGAGCTGCTCTTGACGTAGTTTTCAACCGGATGTCATCAATTGGGCTTGGAGACATGGTTGCGCTTGTGCATGATTACAACAAGGATCGCCATTCGGTTTTCCAAAAGGCAGCAAAAAACATCGACGAATTTTCCTTGCAGGATGTTTTGCCAGAAATCACCGTTGATGACAAGGGAAATCGGTCTGAAGAGCTCCTAAACCAGCTTGTATCGTATCATTCCAATCTTAACTTGACCCTTCCTTGCAACACTTCCCTAAAAAACCTCTATTCCGTTGACGAAGACCCACTCGCGCTTAAGACCGAATACCTGAATTCGCTTGAAAACGACTTTACCTTCCAAGAGCTTTCGGATGGTTTGGAAAAAATTTCAGACATGCTCCAATTGGTTGGAAAAAGCGGAAAAGGCCTAAAGCCGCAGGAGCGCGATAAATTCTCGTCATTCAATGAGGAAAAGCTTAGGGCAATTGAAATAACCCTCCGGAAGCTTTTTGGGATTTTGGAAAACCTTTCGGATATCCAAGGCTTCGAACAATTTGCATCCCTCCATTTAGATTCAAACAATCTCGTTTATCCCAAAACAGTTGATTTGCAATCAAAATTGCTTTCTCTTCCAAAAAAATCAAAATCCCTCCTCAAATTTGCGGATTCGGATTACCGGCAGGCAAGCAAATTCCTTGAAACCCTAAAAAACAGCAACCACGAGCAAAAACTTCCAACCGAATTGATCATCAGGGAAATTTCCGGTGAAAATCTCAAGCTTCAGACAAAAACCTATTCTGCAATCCTTCTCCTTCGAAAATATAATGAATTCATGAAGGAATTCGAATCACTAGCAAAGGATTTGGAATCCCAAATCGGCTCCCCAATCGCCTCGAATCTTGTTTTGGATGCTTCTTCATCAATAGAAACCGCCCACGCTTTCCTAGATGACATGCAAAGTTCCCTTCGGAACAAGGAAAAGGCAAAAATCATGCAAACGCAGGCGGAGGATTTAAGCAAAAAGGAAACTAACCTTCTTGCAATAGCTAGGAAATTAATGGATCGTGAAAAAGATCAAGAACTAGCCCTTAGGATACTTAAGCATTCCTTCTATTCCAAATGGATCGATGCCGCTGAAAACACAATGCCGCTTGTGAAAAAACTTGATAGGGCGGCGTACCAGAGGTATCGCTTTGAACTTCGCTCCCTCCTTGAAAAACGCAAGTTCAAATCAAGGCAGGAAGTAAAGCGCAATTGGCAGCACATGATCTCTTCGCAAAAATATTCGTCTCTTAAGGAAATCAAATTCCAATGCGAGAAAACGAAAAACCCCTGGTCGATGCGCAAATTGGTCCGCGAATTCAATGACAAGGGAATTTTGGATGTTTTCCCGGTTTGGCTAACTTCTCCTGAAACAGCTTCTGCAATTTTTCCCCTGAAAGCAGGCTTATTTGATGTGGTTGTTTTCGATGAGGCTTCCCAAATTACTCTTGAGCATGCGGTTCCGTCGCTTTACAGGTCAAAATCAGTTGCAGTTGCCGGCGATGAAAAACAGCTTCCGCCATTTGATTTGTTTTCCTCGCATCTGACTTCGGATGATGGAGGGGAGGATGATTCGCTTTCAAAACAAGAGCTAAACGAGCTCCTTTCCGTAAAATCCTTCCTTCAACTTGCAAAACGAAGATACCCCGAAGTCATGCTTAATTGGCACTATCGTTCCAAATACGAAGAGCTGATAAGTTTTTCCAATTACGCATTTTACTCCGGAAGAATCAGGACAATTGCAAACACGCAAAACGACAAAAAAGAGCCATCCATCAAATGGCTAAAAGTGGATGGAAAATGGGACAAGCGAAGGAACAGAATTGAAGCTGAAAAAGTTGTCGAGCTGATTTCGCAAACCATTTCAAAGCCAAATCCCCCATCAATTGGCGTTGTCACATTCAATTCATCCCAAAAGGATTTGATTGAAAACCTCCTTGACAAGAAAGCGCTTTCCGACTCAAAATTCTACATAAATTACAAAAGGGAGCTGGAGCGTGAGGAAAACGAGGAAATCCAATCCCTCTTTGTTAAAAACATCGAAAACGTGCAAGGAGATGAACGAGACCTGATTATTTTCTCAATTGGCTACGCCCCAACAGTTGAAGATGGCAAAGTTGTTTCGCAATTTGGAACTCTTAGCATTGACGGCGGAGAAAACCGCCTGAATGTAGCAATCACGCGTGCGAAGGAAAAAATCATAGTGGTTTCTTCAATTGATCCGCTTCAGCTTCGGGCGCCTTCGGAAGGTTCTCTGGGTGTTTCCTACCTTCGCAAGTTCCTCGAATATGCAAAGAACATTTCAGAAGGAAAAAATGAGGATGCCAGCGCGATCCTTAGGGGCTTTGGGAAGGAAAATTTTGATAAAATTGCGCATGACTCATCTTTATTGGCCGAATCAATTGGCTTAATTGAACGCTTGCAAAAATCCGGCTTTGATGTCAAAAAGAACGTGGGCTATTCCAAAGGCACATTTGATCTTGCTATTGTTGACAAAAACAATCCCCACAAATTCTCCCTAGGAATTGAAATTGACGGCGTTAATTATTCCGGAATCCTTGATGCAAAAGATAGGGACGTTTACAGCCAAAACATCCTAGAAGATAGGGGCTGGAAAACCTACCGGCTATCGAGCAGGGATTGGTGGGCTGATTCGGATGGCGTCATGCGGGAAATCAAGCAGGAGCTGAAATCGAATGGCTAAAAGTTTATTTTTTTCCTTGTCTTTCCAGTTCCTTGGCATATTCCGCATGAGACGCGTCTAAAATAGTTTTCCAATGAATTGGGAGAATATTCTTATATCTATTAATTGAATTGATTGCGGATTGTGGTTCCATTAAGTAATGATAAATTTGGCTTGCCCGAACGGATGGTGTAATAAGTGTAAGTGGCTTTTCTTTTGTCTTAATTTTATTTGTTCTTTTTTTGATTCTTTCCCTAAGAAGGAGTTCTGCTCCCATGATAAGTCCATTCAAATTCAAATATGCCTCAGCGTGCTCTTTTGATCCGGCTATCATCCTGTTTTCTGTTTTCATCCTAAGCCTCCTTAAAATTTCCCTTTTGGTCTCAAAGGACATGGGCGTATATGATATTTGGGGCAACTGGCCGGATTTTCCGCGTTGCCTTAAAATATCTTTGCTTAACTTTAACGAATCGGCAATTCCATCCTCCACTATTTGGCTTATGGATCTTAGCTGGGCAAGGGCCCTAAGTGAATCGTAATCAGTTTCCTTGACGAGTTTTAGTTCGGATCCTCCAATTGCCTTTGCAGATTTGTTGAATTTTTCCGGAAGCCTTCCGACTATGTTCCTGCCCTCGGTAAAAATCTGCCCATTTTTGTTGACTCCGCTAAGCACATTTTCAAGGATCGGCGAAACCCTTTCCTTTGTTTCCTGATCCATCGGATCGCGGGAAGTTCCAGTTGGCGCCCCTATGATGTTGAACCGCCGCATTTCCCCATCGTTGATTTTGAGATGAAAAACATCAGCAAGCGCTTTTTCAGGTGACATATAATTAGCATCAGTTCCAAAATTTAATAAGCTTAGCCTATTGGTAAAAATAAAAAGAAGGAAGGAAAAAGCCGCCTCGACCCCCTAGAAAGATCAAGGCTTGGCAATCCCTTTAGTTGCTCCCCTTCTCAAGCTCCTTGATCCGTTCGGCAACCCCTTTGGCTTCCAGTTCAAGGTTTTTCTTATATTCCTTGAGGGATTCCATCTTCTCTTCCTTGGTCATGTATGACCTTCCGTACATTCCATTGCACATAAAACCACCTATCATATTGGATAACCAATAGATAGTGGGTGCATGTATTTAAATATATCGTATGTCCAATATTATATATCCAATATTAGTCGGTGATCATATGGAAAAATGGAATAATTTGGCAAGCAGGGAAATTGTTGAAAAGACAATTTCAAAATTGAAGGAGAATGGGATCGATGCATTTTTTGTCCCAAATGGGGAATCTGCACGGAAAAAGGCGCTCGAATTGATTCCAAAGGGTTCGGAGGTATTTTCCGCCACATCCACTACCAATGCAACAATCGGGCTAGATGGGGAAATCAACGAATCTGGCAATTATGATTCCGTCCGCAAAAAACTTTACTCAATGGATTCCAAAACCGATGGAAAAGAAATGAGAAAACTTGGCGCTGTTCCAGATGTGGTGGTGGGCTCAGTCCATGCAATAACGCAGGATGGGCAACTTGTAATTGCCTCGGCAACCGGCTCACAGCTCCCGGCATATGCGTACGGGGCGGGAAAAGTGATCTGGATTGCCGGATCCCAAAAAATCGTTGCTAATTTGGATGATGCCATGACGCGCATTTATCAGCATGTTCTTCCGCTTGAATCCGAACGAGCAAAAAAAGCCTACGGCGTAGCCGGAAGCAATGTTTCAAAGCTTCTGATTATAAATAAGGAATTCCAGCCCGCAAGGATGCACTTGATTATAGTCGACGAGAAGCTGGGATTCTAATTATACCCCTAATTTGCCTCTTTTTATTTTTTTCTTTTTTTCCTCCCTAATCGATTTCCCCTAACCAAAATCGTATTATAGCCTCCTTGCCATTAGTTTTCCATGGCAATTGAGATTGGCTGGATTGGGCAAATTGAATCAAAATACGGCGAGGATGCCGCATATCGGTCGGCAAAACTTTTGATCCACAGTATTCGGTCAAAATCAAAAATAATGGCGGCAATAGACCTTCATGGGAAGAGGGCAATTGAGATATTTGTTTCAGTTTCCAAAAAAAGATATGCAGCAAAGTATTCCGTTTCCTTAGCTGCTGAATTGATGCTGGGCTTCAAAAAAGGGATTGATGTTTTGGAGAAATCCCCGGAAAAATCAATCCAGCTTATTAGGAAATTCAAGGATAATGAAGGGGATGTCAAAACCATGGTTTCCCTTCTTGCAAAAGTGAAGCCGGACCAATTCGCTTACCTAAACAACCCCCGGCTGGTGCGTGATTCCGTCCAGGTTTTAAGCAAATTCGGGCTCGATGGGCACAATGCGATAAAGGCCATTCCTCAAGAATCCATAGCTGCAATTGCAAAATGGGGTACCCCTGCATTGAAAATTGTGCAGTTATATGGAAAAACCGGAATCGATGCAATAAACAGCTCTAGTTTTCCCCATTTTCTAAAACTCGTAAAGGAGCACCGGATTCGGTTAACAAAAGGCGATCCGCACGCAATTTTAAATTACCGGCGTGGCGAAAAAAGCAAAAAACCCGGCTATTTCAATTTCAGCGCCGGTTATTACCGTAAGGAAAATACTCCGCACAGGCTGGCATTTGCAATCAATTCATTATCGATGCATTATTGGGCGGAAAAAAGGGGCATTAAAATTGCCCAGAAGCGGGAAAATACCGTCAAGGAAAACGAGCACATTTCAAACATCCTAGTGGGCCCAAATCTTAACCATCTAAAGCCACCATCCAAACTCAATAGTCGAAAGCAAATTTCCGAACATGGAAAACCTATATCGACAGTATTTGCCTAAGGCTTCCTGTCTCTTAAAACCCGCATTTTAGGAATTATCATGAATACACTATTTTATTCAGCCCCCAAACTCCTCCCGCATCCTCATTTCCCGCCGTTTTTTGTTATAGCCAATTGAGAATCTGTGCGTCTCATCCCGGATTTTTCGGAGGAGCAGCATCATCCTGCTGTTTTTATCGAATATTCTGGGTTGGGACTCGTCCGGCAGGTAAATCTCCTCGAATTTCTTCGCAATTCCAATCAGTGGGATTTGCAATCCCAATGATTTTTGTGCTGCCATTGCAGCTGAAACTTGGCCTGGACCGCCGTCAATCAACAGAAGGTTTGGAAGCGGCAATTTTTGCTCAATTAATCCTCGTAATCTGCGTCCAACCACTTCGTTCATGCTCGCAAAATCATCCTGCTGAGCAACTGTTTTGATTTTGAATTTTCTGTAATTGCTTTTATCCGGCTTCGCATTTGCAAACCTGACCATTCCGGAAACCACATGCTCCCTTCCCAAATTTGAAATATCAAAGCATTCGATGATTAATGGAACAAGTGGCAAATTTAGCGCTGCTTGCAAATCTACAAGCGCTGAATCCTCCTCCAAATTCACTTCAATGTTCTTTTCCGCAAGTTTAATTAGCGCAAGCTTATCCGCCCTTTCTGGAACCGTTAAACTAACCGATGCACCCCTGTTTTTTGAGAAAAACTCTTCCAAGCTGGTTTTTTCGGATTCATCAATCCAGCATTTTTGGCTTAGCAATATTTCACGCGGAATTGGGTTTGATGAATAATAAGCTTTCAAGAACTCCTGCTCAATTCCGGTTTGCAAATCAAGCGAAAATTCCTTCTTCCCAAGCAAAACCCCTCGTCTAATTCCCATCTGGACAATCAGCATTTTTTCTCCTAGTTTTCTAAACGCCAAAACATCCTGGTCAAAATCCCTATCCTTATCCACAATTTGCCTATGCGTCAGGAGGTTTATGCTCTCAATTTGGTTCCTAAGTTCAAGCGCCCGCTCAAAATGCAAATCATGCGTTGCAATATTCATCTGATCGTTCAATTGCAAAAGCGTATCCTCGTATTTTCCCTTAAGGAACTCCCTTGCTTTTTCAACCTGCTCCCCATACTGCGCTTTTGTCACATTTCCAATGCAAGGAGCGCTGCAAAGCCCGATATGGAAATTCAGGCACGCGCGTTTTGGAAGAGTTTTGCAAACCCTAAGTTTGAAAACTTTAACCGCAGCTTCCTGCAAGTTCATCCGCATGTATCCTTCCGTGTACGGCCCAAACATCTCCAATTTGCCGGAAGGTTTTCTTGATGTAAGTATTCTTGGGAACGGTTCCTTTGTCAGCGCAATGTAAGCAAAAGTTTTCGAATCCTTGAGGCTGATGTTGTATTTTGGCAGATGCTGCTTTACCAATTTGTTCTCCAAAAGAAGCGCTTCTACTTCCGAATCAACAACTATCCAATCAATTGTTGCGATTTTGGAAACCAAAAGTTGCGTTTTAACCGGCTTATCCGAATTTGAAAAATAGCTCCTCACGCGGGCGCGCAAACTTTTTGCCTTCCCAATGTAAATTATTTCGTTGGAATCATCCCTGTAAATGTAAACTCCAGGGCCGATTGGGATTTTTTCAGAAGAAAATCCATCCTTTCCGGAAATTTCGAGCATTGTTTGACTAACCCCGTTATTTCAGCATGTGCTTTAGGAATTTGCCCGTGTAGGATTTTTCATTCTTCACAATTTCTTCGGGTGTTCCAATTGCAATCACTTCGCCTCCTGCCCTTCCGCCTTCTGGCCCCAAATCAATCAAATAATCACAGCTTTTAACAACATCCAAATTATGCTCTATTACAAATACCGAATTTCCCTTTTCCACCAGATTGTTAAGCACTTTGATTAACCGCTTCGTATCATCAAAATGCAGCCCAACCGTAGGCTCATCTAGCATGTAAACGATATGCCCGGATTTGTTCTTGCTAAGCTCGCGCGTGATTTTGATTCGCTGGCTCTCCCCGCCTGAAAGCGTAGTTGAACTTTGCCCTAATTTGATGTATCCAAGCCCAACATCCAAAAGGGTTTGCAGCTTCCTTTTGATTCCATGCATGTTTTCAAAAAATACCGCCGCCTCACTTACTTCCATATCCAAAATTTCAGAAATATTCTTCCCCTTATACAAGATTCCAAGGGTTTCCTTGTTGTAGCGCTTTCCTTTGCAATCACTGCACTGCACGTAAACATCCGGAAGGAAATTCATCTCAATCCTAAGCACCCCATCCCCCTGGCAGGTTTCGCATCTCCCTCCCTTGACATTAAAGGAAAACCTTCCCTCGTCAAACCCGCGCATCCTGGCATCATTTGTTTGGGCGTAAATTTTTCGTATCTCATCAAACAATTTTGTGTAAGTTGCCGGGTTGCTCCTTGGCGTCCTTCCAATCGGGTCCTGATCAATAATGATCACATTCGAAACGAATTTCGGAACTTCAAGCGAATCGTGCTTCCCAACAAAATCAACCTTTTCGCCAAAATTGCGCCTAAGCATGGGCATTATAGTTTGGTTCATAAGCGAGCTTTTTCCAGATCCTGAAACTCCTGTAATTCCGCAAAGTATTCCAAGAGGAATATCAACTGAGATGTTTTTCAAATTGTTCTCCTTTGCGCCTTTGATTTTCAAATAGCCAACGGGCTTTTTTCGAATTTTTGGCACATCGATTGCAAGTTCTCCCGAAAGGTATTTTCCTGTCAGGCTTTTTTTGCTTGCCATGATTTCCTTTGGGGTTCCTTGCGAAACAATATGCCCTCCGTGCACTCCGGCTCCTGGCCCCATATCTATGATGTAATCGGAATTGCGGATTGTGTCCTCGTCATGCTCAACAACAATTAGCGTGTTTCCCAAATCGCGCAGCCTATGGAGCGTTCCAATAAGTTTTTCATTATCCCTCTGGTGCAAGCCAATTGAAGGCTCATCCAAAATGTAAAGCACGCCCATAAGATTGCTTCCAATTTGTGTTGCCAAGCGAATCCGTTGCGCTTCCCCTCCCGAAAGCGTTCTTGCAGCTCTAGAAAGCGACAAATACCCAAGCCCCACGTTTTTTAGGAATCCCAATCTTTCATTGACTTCCTTTAGCACCTGTTTGGCAATTGCCATTTCCTTTTCGTTCAACTGTTCCGGAAGCTTTGCAAAAAAATCAACCGCGGCCTCAATTGATAGGTCAGTTGCATCGATTATGCTTTTTCCTGAAATTTTTACCGCCAAAACAACCGGCTGAAGTTTTTTGCCCATGCAAATTTGGCACATTTTCGAGGTCATGAACTTTTCAATATCCGCTTTTCTCCATTCGCTTTCCGTTTGCTTATAGAGCCTCATGGTCTGCGGAATAATGCCTTCCCACCCATCCTTCATCCACATGTTTGCGCCATTCGACCAAGTGCCGTTAATGGTTTCCTTTGTCCCATAAAGCAATACGTCCAGCTGCTTTTTTGTGAATTTATTCAAGGGTGTGAAAATATCAAACCCGAATTTCTTTCCAACCGCTGAAATTTGCTGCGCCCTCCAGGTCAAATCGATTTTTCCATAAACCGCAATCCCGCCATCCATAATTGAAAGCGATGGGTCCGGAACCACCAAATCCTTTGAAATTTCCGTGATTTCCCCAAGCCCATGGCAGGTTTGGCAGGCTCCAAATGGCGAGTTGAATGAGAACATGCGCGGCTCAAGGCTTTCAAAAACAACTTCCGGATGATTTTTGCAAGCTCCAAATGTCGAGTAAATTGTTTCCGCCCCCCCTCGTTCCAGCTCCTTGCGCTTTTCCTTTCCTTGCGCTTCCTTTGAATCAATCACAAAAATCGTTCCTTTCCCCAAAATCAGCGCCTGCTCAACTGCTTCGGTAATTCTGGATCTTTCATCATCCCCAATTTTTATTGTGTCGATAACGGCTTCAATCCAATGCTTCTCATACCTTGCCATTTTGGCATCCTGCTTGGCATTTTCTACCTCGTAAATTTTCTGATCGATCCGAATTTTTGAAAATCCCTGCTTTTTCACATCCTCAATTACCTGCTCGTGCGTTCCCTTGATTCCCCTAATGACCGGCGCCAAAAAAGTGATGGTTTTCCCCGGTTCGGACATGATGAGCCCGACAATATTTTCCGCGCTTTGGGGCTTGATTGCTCCGTTGCATTTTGGGCAGTGGTGCGTACCAACCCGGGCAAATAGCAGCCGAAGGTAATCGTAAATTTCAGTAACCGTGCCAACAGTTGACCTTGGGTTCTTGCTGGTGGATTTTTGCTCAATTGAAATTGCCGGTGAAAGCCCTTCAATTGAATCAACATCGGGCTTATCCATTAGGCCCAAAAACTGGCGAGCGTATGCGGAAAGCGATTCAACGTACCTCCTTTGTCCTTCCGCGTAAATCGTATCGAATGCAAGGGTTGATTTCCCAGAGCCCGAAAGTCCGGTTATCACTATCAATTTATTGCGCGGAATTTCAACATCGATGTTTTTCAAGTTGTGCTCGCGCGCTCCCTTGACAATAATGCTATCCCTCATTTTTACACCTGAAAATATTTTTTTAATTACGCTTGGTTTTTCACTCGATTGAATTTTCCCCTATTTCAATTTTTTGACCACAAATTTTTACCCATATATTTTTCCTTTTTTTGCGCCTATATTTATTCCCGATTCCAATCTTATGCCCTTTTTCGAACCTTTCCCATAATCCAATTTTCATTATTTCATTTTTTCAATTTTTTACCCTCAATCAATTTTTCCTTTTCCTTGAACAATTCCCTCCTTTCCTCCGCTGTTTTTAGCTCTGTTAGGGCGTCCCTGATTCTGATTGCCTCTTCGAACTTGAGCTCTTCAGCTGCCTGCCTCATTTTTGCCTCCAAATCAATTATCTGCCGCTGGAGCTGGGTTTCCCCAAGATGCTTTATTCCCTTGATGGTCCCTTCCTTTCGGGAAACCGATTTGATGATTGTTTTTGGTGTTATGTGGTACTTCTTATTATACATTATCTGCTCATGCCTTCTTCTTTGGGTAATTTCCATTGCGGATTTGATGGATTTTGTCAAAACATCCGCGTACAAATACACTTTTCCATCAACATTCCGAGAAGCCCTTCCAATTGTTTGTATTAAACTGCGCTCGTCCCGCAAAAACCCTTCCTTGTCGGCATCAAGTATGCAAATTGTTGCTACTTCTGGGATATCCAGCCCTTCACGAAGCAAATTGATCCCAACCAAAATATCAAATTCGCCGATGCGAAGCTGCCTAACCAGCTCTATCCTATCAAGGCTATCTATATCGCTGTGCATATACCTGACTTTGAACCCTTCCTTGACCAAATAATCCGTCAAATCCTCCGCCATCTTCTTTGTAAGTGTTGTAACGAGCACACGATTCCCATTTTCAATAGTTAGCCTTGCAGTGCGCATAAGATGCTTCATTTGCCCATTGATCGGCTGCAATTCGACAATAGGATCAAGAAGACCAGTTGGCCTTGTGATCAAATCAACTTTCTGCGAGCTTTTTTGCAACTCATACTCGGCCGGAGTTGCGGAAACAAACAATGTTTGGGGCATCTTCTTTTCAAACTCCTCGAATTTCAATGGCCTGTTGTCAAATGCGCATGGCAATCTGAATCCAAAATCCACCAAATTCTTTTTACGTGCAAAATCCCCATTATACATTGCCCTTGATTGTGGTATTGTCTGATGGCTTTCATCAATAATTAGCAAAAAGTCCTTTGGGAAGTAATCCAGCAACACATACGGGGGCTCTCCAGGCTTTCTTCCATCAAAATGGCGCGTGTAATTTTCAATTCCTGAGCAATAGCCCAGCTCTTCAATCATCTCCAAATCATACTTTACCCTCTGGGAAAGCCTTTGCGCTTCGAGGGGAGCCATTTTAGGGAGGACTTCTTCAAGCTCTTGCCTAATCATTTGAATTCCCTTCTTTTTCATCTCTTCCGGAACAACATACTGCTCTGCTGGGAAAATCACGGTTTCTTCAAGTGAATTTTTTACATTCATTGTGATCGAGTCAAGTTCCTTCATTGATTTGATTTTTCCATCCAAAAGTTCTATTCTCAAAATATCCTTCTCATAAACCGGGACCACATCGATTACATCTCCCCGCACTCTGAATTTTCCGCCCTCTAGTGATTGATCATTCCTCTCAAATTGGATTGCAAGAAGCGCCTGCAGAAGGGTTTGACGATTCATTGCCATCCCTTTTTTCAAATCAATTGACAGCTCCTTGAAATAATTTGGGTTCCCAAGCCCGTAGATGCAGCTGATGCTTGCTACGACAATCACATCATTCCTGCTGATTAGTGAAGAAACCGCATGCATCCTCATCCTTTCAATTTCATCATTCCTGCTAGAGTCTTTCTCAATGTACGTGTCGGTTGTTGGGATGTAAGATTCGGGCTGGTAATAATCGTAAAAAGAAATGAAATACTCGACCCGGTTGTTTGGGAAATACTCCTTAAGCTCGGTATAAAGCTGCGCTGCCAGCGTTTTGTTGTGAGCAACAATAAGGGTTGGTTTTTGCAATCCCTCTATCACATTTGCCATCACGAAAGTTTTGCCAGAGCCGGTGATTCCAAGGAGGGTTTGCTTATTTGAAATTGTTTTGCCTTCATTTGATTGGACTATGCCATTTGTTCCCATAGTTTGTTTTGATTTCCTGTAATTTCCTTTTTGCGGCTTATTTTCTTTACTAAAACCTTCCAGTATCCTATCAATTGCCCCTTTCTGGCCGGGGGAAATTTTGAACGGTGCCTTAAGCTGGAATTGCATAACTTAGCCTCCAAAACTAGATTTTCCTAACGATGGTATTAATTCCATACCTTACCTTAAAAAGCTGTTTGGGGGGATGGTTTCGGGTGGTTTTGCGAGCCAAATAAGCGGATCGGATTGTGGTAATAAACAGAAAAAAAATTCATTTTACAACTGTCCCTTGCTTGCAAACAAATCCAAAAATATATATACTACCCCGTATTGACCTTATTGCCCACAAAAAAGCGCTTAAGATGGAACCGCAAGTATTTTCCACTCTTACGCACGCCGGATTAATAAAGAAAAGGCGATTTTCAAAAAAATTCGCTTTCGGATCCCGTCGCGACGCTTTCCTAATATTACTGATTTCCTTGTTTGCCAATATTGGCGCTGTTGATTATACCTATTCCTTCATTTCCCCAACCCGTCACACAAGCTATGATGTGTTGGATTCGGGGGCATATGCCCATTATCTCAAGCTAAACCTCACCCACTCGATGGAAAATTCATCCTCTTGCACGATGATTTTGACAAAACCTGATAATTCCCAGCAGAATTATTCCTTGAATGTTATTGAAAATAATTGCTTTGGAAATGCAACCCTGTCTCTTCTTGGCAACTATTCCTTCATTCTGGCAGTTGGGGATGCAATTGGCAATTCATTCCAAACAACCCCGGAGTGGACTGTTGGCCAGTGGTGCGATACGGAACTTTCAGCTAGCTTGAAATTGGCTGGCAATCTGGATGCAAATTTGCTCCAAACCAATTATTGCCTTGATATGGTCGCCCCAAACGTTATTCTTGATTGCAATGGCTTTGACATAACCGCAGTTTCCGGAGCGATTGATTATGCAATCCGTCTTGGAGGCGCAAATTCCGTTGTCAAAAACTGCAATTTCAAGGGCCCATTCCCCAATGCCTATATCCTGATAAGTGATTTTTTGGGCGGCAACCAATCTAATTTCAGCATTATTAACAATACGTTTGATTCTGCAAATGTTCCGGGTTATGGGGATATAATAACCGATTTTGGCTCGACAGAAAACGCAAATTACA
This sequence comes from Microcaldota archaeon, assembly GCA_016212475.1. GTDB lineage: Archaea > Micrarchaeota > Micrarchaeia > Norongarragalinales > SBBD01 > JACRGC01. Next base: position 28,286 of record JACRGC010000002.1, read on the forward strand.
CCTTGATTTCAGGAAATACATTTTCACATTCCGCAATTATTTCCGGGAATATGCTGTATTTGGATTTTATTGGCAATGTTTTTTCATCAGGCTCAAAGGTTGCAACTGAAACGATTGCGGGCGGATTGCCAAATGCTCTACTTTTCGAGGAGCGGGGAAATGGTGCAGGTTCGCGCAATTATTGGCGCATGGAAGGCAACATATTCAATGCAGTGGGATCGGATTCCGGTTCAGGTGGGGGTTGCATATCCGTTGCCGAAAATACACTTGGAGGGAGCCATATCACGGATTTCATCAATAATGCGTGTTTAACGGATGTTTCCACGACCCAGATTTACCATGCCGGAGGAGCATCCCAAGGGAACCTTTCCATAATCAATTCCACCTTTTCTCCAAACGGTTTATCAGGATGGGAAAACAACGGCGCGGGTATTTTTACGAATGTCTATTGGTGGGTTGAATTAAACATCACCAATGCAACTTCTCCCCTTGAAAATGCAGTCGTGGCATATTATGATGCATCTGGGGCTTTGATGGCTTCCGGATTAACGAATTCACAAGGAATTGCCTCTTTTCTTGTCCAAGAAGCTGTGCATATTGACAACTCCCCAACGGATATTTACAAAACCCCCCACATGTTTTCAGCCAATCTTTCAGGATATAATGCTTCGGCAGTAAATTCGACAATAAACTCGAGCAAAACTATTTCAATCCAGTTGGCCCAAGCAATAATTGTTGCGCCCACTCCAACTCCAACAACTGCGCCTTTGGCAACCCAATCCCAATCTTCCGGTTCCTCATCCGGCGGAAGGGTGGAACAAAAAGAAATTGAAAAAGCCTCCCCAAAACCAGCTGAAAATCCCCCAACCGCCAAAACAGAAAAAGAAGCTCCCCCAACTCCAAATGCAAAGGGATTTCAGGCGCTTGTAACGGATATATCCGAATCCTTATTTGACATTGTGGTTTTGGTGCTTGAAAAAAACATCAAAATCGGCGATAACCCTACAGCAAAGATTTCCCTGACAAAATTCAACAAGCCCGGGCTTTTGCCGGTTGATTTGCACTATGAAATCAGAACAAAATCCGGCGATTTGGTAAGCGCTGAGGATGAAAAAGTAATAGTTGATGTGAATTTTGATTTCCTAAAAACGCTTCCCCTCCCCCCGGGAATTCGGCCGGGCGATTATTCATATTACGCCAAAGTCACATATGAAGGTGGGAAAATTGCCGAATCGTCCGATGCGTTCAAATTGGAGGGGGGGAAGAATGCTTCAGGGGCAGGAATTGGGGAAACTGCGGGTTTATTGGCCGTTCCTGCAATTGGAGTGATCGCATTCATTGCCGGCATAAGATTGATGAGGAGGAAAGTCGATGCATTTGAAGCCAAATAGGAAAAAATGCCATATTCCGATTTACCCAAGCAGTTATTTTTTCCCAATCCTTTTTGAAACAATGCCCCGGATCCTGTTCCTTAGCGATCTTTTCTCAAGGTATGGCGGCAGGTATTTGTTTAGAAGCAATCCAATTGATAGCAAAACAAAAATCGGTATTGCAAAAAGGATATAGGAATCCTGCTCGTTTTTAAGCCCCTTGATGCCAAAGCTTTCCTCACTCGAATAATCCTTTTCAAGCGAAGTGATGGACGCCCTGATGGCATAATTCCCCTCCTTCAAATCAATCGGGATTGCCATGCTATCAACATCCGAAACCTGCGTTTCAACGGCAATTGTTTTTGTTTTGGACTTGACTGAAAATCCCTTCCCATCCAAAATGTCGAATTTCAATGTTACATCCATCCTGCGCACTGCGCCATGGTTGAAAACCTTAGTCGTAAACCAGATCTCATCCCCTGCAACAACGGAATGGTAGTTGTCTGCTATTTCCAATTTGATGGTAAAGGTTTCGGCGGCTTGGGCGCTTGTTGGGAGCAAAATCCCAAGCAGGCCAAGCAATGCCAGAACCTCCAAAATCCCCCTTGTTGTGATTTGTTTCATTTTCCCTCGACCTTGTCAAAAAATCCATAAATTTTATTCAAAAGCTCCTCCTCCCCTGTTTTTGGCGTGAATGCCATCACATGGACGCCCTTTTCGGATGAATACTCCGTTATTTCCTTCATGAATTGTGCAACCTTGTTGTCGTTATTGTAAATCAAAAGGGTTGAAAGCGAATCCAAAATCAGCCATTTTTCGCCCGGGATTTCATGCAAAAATTCCCTGATTGCAAAGCTTAATTTGCCAAGTTCCCTGGGGTTTATCTGGAGGATATTTTCATCCATTTTTTCGGAAGAGACGCAATCAATCATGAAAATCTTTTCAACAGAAGCGTTTGTTTTCCCCAGTTCCTCAATTGCCTTTTTTGCGTTTTTATTGAGGGAAACATATATCCCAAAATCCCTGTTGTTGCCCCTGATTGCTTCCGCAATCTTCCTCTGGATTGCCTCGACTTTGGTGATTACAAGGATGGAGCCCATATTCTCACTGCTTTGCATTGATTTTTTCCGATGCCATTGACCTGACCCTTTTAATCAAATCATCTTTTTTAAACGGCTTTGTGATATAATCGGAAATCCCCTCCTTTTTCAATTCCTCAAGCCTTTCCTTGGATACCGGAATTGCACTAAGGAAAGCATATTTTGATTCGCTTGGGTTTTTTCTGAGTTTTTCAAAAATATCCCACCCCGACATGTCCGGAAGCATGATGTCGAGCAAAATCACATCAAATTTCTGTGTTTTCAGAACATCGAAGCATGTTTTTCCGCAATCCGCAATTGTCGTATCAAATCCGGCATGCGTAAGAATGATCCTAACAGCTTCGGCTGTATCCTTGCTATCCTCCACATATAAAATTCTGCCCATTTAAAGACCACCCAAGAAATTAATGCGCATTTTTATCATCCATTTTATTTGAAGCACATATACTATTTTTCCATCCCTTTTATAGTTTCCTTTTTCCTGATCGGAAGTTTGAATGAAAAAACCGTTCCCTTCCCAAAAACCGAATCCACCTCGATTTTCCCTCCGTGCATTTCAACAAGCATCTTGCAAATCGAAAGCCCAAGCCCCGAACCTCCGTATTTGCGGTCAACCGATGCGTCCACCTGGTAGAATTTCTGGAACAAGTTGCCAACCTTATCTTCGGGTATCCCAATTCCTGTATCAATCACGCTAACCTCCACAAATTCTCCCTTCCTCTCCGCTGTGATTGTTACCCCTCCGGTTTCCGTGAATTTGATTGCATTGGTTGTCAGGTTTGTTATGATTTCCTTAAGCCGGATTTCATCGCCCTCAATTGTTGGGATATCCGAAATTTCAGATTTGAGGAAGATCTGTTTTTCCTCTGCCAGCAATCTAATGTCCTCAATTACGCCCTCAATCACATCCTTTACGTTAACATCCGTATAGTTCATCTCAAACCTGCCGGATTCAACCCTTGAAATTTCGAGGATGTTTTCAATCAATATCCTAAGCTGCTCCTTGTTCCTGCGGATCGCATTCATGCTCTTTAGGACCTGCGGATCAACCTTGTCCTTGTAATCATCAATCACATCTATGTGCGCGGATATTGCCGTTATAGGTGTTTTCAGCTCATGCGAAACCATGTTGAGGAATTCCGTCTTGACTTTATCGAGGCGTTTCAGTTCCTGGTTGCTGTTTTCCATGTTTTCAATTATAGTTGCCCTCTCAGTAATGTCTTCAAATATCATCAAATAGCCAAGCGGTGCCTGTTTTTCAGTTGACAATAACGGGACTGCAGTGGTATTGATGGTTCGTTTTCCGGTTTTGCGTGTGTTCAAAAGCCCCATCGATTTTAACATGTCGAAATCTAATTCAACTATTTTTTCCAAATTTATTCCTGCCTTGAGCTGCCTAACTTCTTCGGGAGTTTGCGCAGGAAGGTTGAATATGCTTTTCATACGGCTATCTTCAACAGACTCTATTCCTAATAGCAGCAAAGTTGCCTTGTTCATGCTTTTTAGCAAGCCATCATTGCCGTAAAAAGAAATCCCAAGCGGTGATTGCTCGTACATGCCCCTGAATAAGGTTTGGCTCTCAGAAAGTTTATCCTCCAATTCCTTCCTTTTTGTGATGTCCTCCTTGATTGCAATGAAGTGGCTGACTGAACCGTCTTTTTCAAGGATCGGAGTGATTGTCATTTGTTCTATGCCCCCCCTTCCGCCCTTATAGCTGTTGATAATTTCGCCCGACCATGTTTTTCCGCTATTAATCGTATCCCACAAATTCTTGTAAAATGCCAAATCCTGCTTTCCCGATTTAAGAATTCTGGGATTGGCCCCAATTGCCTCTTCAGAACTGTAGCCCGTAAGTTTTGTAAATGAGGGGTTGACGTACTGAATTTTCCCGTAGATATCGGTAATTACAATCGCATTTTCAGCCGATTGCAAAGCGGATGATAGCAGGCTCATCTGGTCATTCATTTTTATTTTTTCCGTAACATCCATCAAAATCCCAGCCATCCCAATTGGCGACCCATTCCTTGTTTTGACCGATGCCTTTGTGCTTAAAGTTATTTTTTTACCATCGGGAAGGAGGATGCTATGAATATCATCGTATTTTTCATTTCTGGAAATTGCGTTTTGGATGCCTAGTTGCATTTTTTCTCTTTCCATTGGATCGACATATTTGAGGTAATTTTTGAACGAGCCCACAAAATTTTGGTCAATGCCCTTATACACGGAGCTAAAATTATCCGAAAAAATAACCTTATCATTGATCATATCCCAATCGAAAGTGACCGCATTTGCCGATGTGATCGAATAGTTCAGCCTCTCCTCGCTTTCCTTAAGCTTAAGTTCCGCCGCCTTGATTTTGCTTATGTCCCTAACAGTTGCCTGCAAAAGGTCCTTTCCGCCCCAGTTGAACCTGGAAAGGAGAACTGTTGCAGAAAATTCAGTGCCATCGAGTTTTTTATGCGTCCATTCAAAGAAATTTTTTCCCTCTGTCATTGCCTTCATTATCGCATTTTTTGCCATCTCCCCTGAAGGCTGCCCGTTTGGCTGCAACAGAGGTGAAACATCCCAAGGGCCCAAATTTGTGAATTCATCAGAATTTTTCGCCCCGAATAATTTGACCGTTGCCGCATTGGCCGAAGTGAATTTCCATGTGGGCGGCTCTAGAGTCATGATTGCATCCTGGGAAGATTCAAAAACGTTCTTGAATTTTTCCTCATTTTCCCTAATTTCCGTGGATGTTTTTGATAATCTATCCAGCATGCTGTTGACCGAGATTGAAACATCTGTGATTTCATCATCGGATGCCACTTCCACCCTTGTTTTTATATCTCCAGTTTTAGAGATGACTTCCAGCTGTGTTTCCAATCTTGAAATCCTCTTGAGGAAAAATTCATCCACTAAAAAGCCTGCAAGAAGGACAAACCCGATGATTACAATAATCAGGATGTATATGAAATCATTTATGTTCTTCCTCCCATACTGGAAAATCGAACGGTCGTTTTGAACCTCAAGGAGATATTTTGGTTCGCCAAAAACATCGTTTATGGTCGAATAGCCCTCAATCATTGAATCATTAACCTCCAATATATAGCTGGCGGATTTTTTTTCCAGCAATTCCTTTTCAGCTATTTTATGGTTTGGGTGCCCATCCTCGCTACCAATCTCGTGGATTTTTATGCTGTATTTTAATTCCTCCCCAAGTTCGGAAATTTCAGTTTCATCCAAGAACCTGCCAATGAAGAGCCACCCTGTGCTTGGGCCATTCCCCTGGCTGTCAAAAATCGATTCAACGGCTATTATCATGGGGCCTTGCTTTAGGTAAATGAAGCCATCCAGATCCGTGTGATTTTCCACATTCGCATTTCCGAAATGATCCAATCCTTCGGATGTGAATTTCAAAAGCTTATCCTTGGTCATCAATTCAGCAATTCCATCGGGCAGAGGCAGAATTTTCTTATCCGTGTGGTCATAAAATCTGGTTAATACAGGGGAATATGATGAATTGAAAACCATTACCACATCAAAATGGTTGGCTTCGTGGGTGTATATCCCGATTCCGGATTTTTCGAATTCCGCATCCGGTGCCTTGGCATAATTATACATGTCATCCCATGTCGAATAATCGACAGCCGTCTGGTCGAGGTGCTCATATTCGGATACAAGCCTATCGTTTGCCTGCCTCACAATGGTTTCCATTTTTTCCTTTTCAAGATTCTTGTAGGTATCGAGCATCGGGCCTTTTGCATAGAGGAAAATGAGGAGAATTACAAGTGCGGATAGGGCGAGTAGGATCAATAATGTTTTGATGTGCGCCTTCATTTGCCCGCCACCTCAAACCAATTTTTAGGCAGAGTTTCAAAACTGCCACTAGTGCTTGTATCATAACCCGACGATCCCAAGAAAAAATCAGCGTGGATTGCATAGCGTCGGGATCCGGGAAAAACCAAATTTCCCTTTATTAGTCCGCCGTTTGCCGGATATGAAAATTTTCCGGTTTGCATCTTATTCCGTGAATTGCCAAAATGGGTGCATTGAAAGCCAAGCGCTTCCATATAAAGCTACTCGGAAATCCTATATTAACCTTCGGAAAAAAAGGGTTATTCCCCAAAAGCGGAATTTGATGGAAAATTTTATTAAGATAGCCAAGTTAATCCCGTAAAAAGGTGGTGCCATGCAAAAAATTATCCCGAATCTGTGGTTTGATTCAAATGCAGAGGAGGCTGCAAGGTTTTATGCGGCGATTTTCAAGGATTCAAAAATAGGCGCCATTTCAAGGTTTGGCGAGGAGGGCGCAAAAGTCTCGGGCCAAAAAGCCGGATCCGTCATGACAGTTGCATTTTCCCTGAACGGGCAGGATTTCCTTGCACTCAATGGCGGGCCGATTTTCAAGTTTTCAGAGGCTATTTCATTTGTTGTCTATTGCGATAGCCAATCCGAAATCGATTATTATTGGGAAAAGCTGACGGAAGGCGGGCAGGAAGTGCAGTGCGGGTGGCTGAAGGACAAATTCGGGCTTTCATGGCAAATTGTCCCAACCGAGCTGGCAAAAATGATGCAAAGCGGGAATCCCGAAAAATCAAGGAAGGCAATGGAAGCACTGCTCAAAATGGTCAAGCTCGATATTGGGAAGCTGAAGGCGGCATATGATTCCGGCTGAAATAACTGTGATGATAAAAATATTTCTGAAATATGCTTCAGTTTTAACCTTTTGTTTCAAATGCAAGATTGGCTGTTTCCAGATTCAAATCGGTGAATTTTTTCAAATTTCCCCTTTCCCGTTCATTTATTTTCATAATCCCAACATCCCAATGGAATGCTATCCAATCTCCAACTGCAATATCTTCAGTAAGCCTCAAGTTTCCCTCGTAAAAAGAGATGTTGCGCAAAATTTCCTCCCCGAAGAAATATTTTCCCTCCCCGAAAAGTACGGGTTTGTATTCAACAATTGCCCCATTAATCCTTTCGTTGTTTTTCCCCTCAATTCCTTCCTTCGCCGTTTTCAACTCAACCACTTTTCCAAATGGCGTCCTGCACCTATCCGCATTGAACAAATTCCAGTCGACTTTGCCGGTTATGAATTTGATGTAATAAACATGGAATGAATGGTGCGGGTAAACCTTTTTTGGGAGTTTTTCTGCAAGCATTTGCGCCCTTGGAATTTGCATCTTTCCCTTCCCCACTAAATCATGGGTAATTATTTCAGAAACTGCATCCCTGCTGACCTTTTCAAGCAATTCATTCCCAAGCCAATAAGCTTCGCAAACCTTGTAATTGAAAGGATCCAGCCCATTCTCTTTCCCAATCAGCTTCAAATACGGGTAATGCCCCTCAAAAAAGGTAAGTGCATGCTTTAACTGCTCCTCATTCCGCTTATTCTTATCCCCCAAATACTCAGAAAATGCTTTTCCAAAATCAACCGGCCCGCAGTATTTCAAATGGTTTGTGACGCTCCCAAATCTGGCTGATAGCTCTACTCCTTCCATAGCGATCCGTCCCTGACCTCATTAAAGAACATTTTGGGCAGTTTTGCAACCTGCGATATTCCAACCACCAGCACTATTCCGGCTGTAATCAATAGCAAACCAAATGCATCCTGCAAAATAGGCGCTTTCCCAAGGAAAATGTAATTGAGCGCAGTTGTAATCGGGCCGCCAAGAGTCAAAATCGCAGTTGCAGTAGTTGCTTTTGCGTATTTCAATGCGGCATACCAGCTAGAAATAAACAAGAACAGCAAAGCAGATGTGATTGCAACCCATTCATAGTGAGCTGTGGTTAAGGCGGACATAAGCCCGATTTTTCCAACCGCTGCCAAATACGCAAAAATGAACGCGGTCCCAAAAAACATCCTCCCAAAGCCAACAAACCTTGCTTCTATTTGCTTGTTATTCATTATCCATTTTGATAGCACATATTCAAATCCCCAAATAACCGTTGCTCCCAAAACCAAAAGCTCTCCGGCTCCAAACGAAAGCAAATTCTCCTTTCCAAGAAGCAAAAAGTTGCCTCCAAGCGCTATTCCAGCTCCAATCAAAACATTTCTCGAAGCTTTTTCCTTCAAGAGGAAGAATGCAAACACCGCTGAGAAAATGAATAACATCCTAAACAAGAACGATCCCTTAACTGCTGAAATCATTGAAAGCCCTTGGAAGAACATCAAAAACGGAACGCTTCCCCCAATTAAGCCAATTAAAGCTAGCCAGCCCCATTGCCTTGCAGTCAATTTAAGCAATTTTTCCCTCTCCTTGAATGCAAAAATAGCGCCTACAATCAAAATTGCAGCCCCCAAGTTTTTCATGGCTGTAAAGAGTGCAGCATCAATCCCCTTCACTGCAAGAGCATTCAGAAAAACAGAAACTCCTGAAACAATCGCAGTTATGAAAGCTAAAACTATTCCTTTTTGTTCAGACATAATTCCACCACTGAAAATTTAATGCAATATCGTTAAAAAAGGCTACTGCCTAATTGCAAACGGGAATTAATGTTCCCGACTTGTATTCTTATGGCAAAAAAACTTTCACTTGGGATTTTCTCATTCTCATGCTGTGAGGATTCTTCGATTGTTTTGGTTGAAATGATGAACGATCATTGGAAGGATTGGGCAAAACTTATTGATTTCAAATACGCGCGCATCCTCCAAACAAAAAACACCCTCGGCGAAATGGACGTTGCAATAATTGAAGGCGCAATTGCACATGAAAAAGATAGGCAAAAAGTTCTTGAAATCCGAAAACTTGCAAAGAAAGTGGTTGCAATCGGCTCTTGCGCTTGTGTTGGGCTCCCAGCTGGCCAGCGAAACCTTTTCAATGAGGAAACCAAAAAAGAGATCCAATTCATAATTGATAAATTCGGCATGATGGAAAAAGTGGAATCCATACCCCAAATCATCCATGTTGATGACATGGTTGTTGGCTGCCCGATGGACGAGGCAAAATTCCTGGAGGTTTTGAACAAGTATTTGGTTGAATTCGAAGTGGTTCCTAAACCGTAAATCAATGATATTTTGGATTTTGATAAATGGATGGATTTTGGATTGGTTGGAAAATATTGATTTTGTAATTTCGTTTATGTTGGATTGGTTCATTTGTCCAATCCAATTAAAATTGTAAAAAAATGTTTTTTTGGTGGGTTTCATGCATCTTGATTTCGACATTAATTTGGACGCAATCAGCAAAATCGAAGGCCATGCAGCGCTTTCACTTAAGGTTCGAAACGATGAGGTTTTGGATGTCCAGTTCCAGATAACCGAGCAAAAAAGGTTCTATTCGCAGGCGGTCCGCGGAAAATCAGCTCTCAATGTTGCCCAACTCGTTTCCAGAATTTGCGGAACCTGCTCAATTGCCCATCTCTCATGCTGCCTTGAAGCAGTTGAAAACGCGCTTAAAATCGAGCCGACACAGCAAACCAAACTCTTGCGCAAACTTACAACTTATGGCATGTATATCCGCGACCATGCAATGCACCTTTACATGTTTTCCCTGCCTGATGTGCTAAGGAAAGATTCCATTTTGGAAATCGCCGAGACCTCTCCAGAACTAGTTGAGCAATGCTTCAAAATCAAAGCAGCTGGAAACAACCTCTCAAAATTGATTGCCGGCAAAGCAATCCATGCAACATACCCAGAAATTGGCGGGCACGCGCAAATACCGGACAAGGAGGCTGTGAAAAAATCAATTGCCGAACTTAAATCTGCCCGCGAGGAAATATTTGACATGATGCAAATCTACCATGAAAGCGATTTCAAATTCGAGCGCGAAACAAGGTATGTTTGCACAAACAATGATGATTTTTCCTACACCGGCGATGAAATCATAAGTTCAACTGGCACGCCTGTTCCAAAATCGCACTATTTATGGCATCTTCAAAGGGTGATTTTGCCCTACTCCACATCAACCGGCTTCCAATTCCGCGGGAAGGAATTCATGGTGGGTTCGCTTGCACGGATGAATTTGAAAAAAAACAGCCTGCACAAGGATACGAAGCGCGATGCCTCCTCATATATTGCAGAATTCCCATCAAAGGATGTTTACAAGAACAATTTGGCGCAGGCAATTGAAACCCTCCATTCAATAGACCATTCAATTGAGCTTTTGGAAACAACGGATTTCAGGCCTGAAACCCCAATTGCCCCAACTATCAAGGATGGGATTGGCGTAGCTGCAATCGAAGCTCCAAGGGGAACGCTTTACTATCATGTTGAAATTGGCGATCTCAAAGTCAAGGAAGTCGATCTTGTAATCCCAACCGCCCAAAATCAGGTGAACATCGGCTTTGACATAAAGCAATTGGTTGAAACCAACCTTCACCTTCCAAAGCCGGAGCTTGAATTTGAAATTGAAAAGCTGATCCGCGCATACGATCCTTGCATGAGCTGTGCGACCCATTTTTTGAAGGTCAAGTGGCTTTAATCGTTTTTAGGTAGTCTAAATTTATTTGAATAATTAGGTGCGGTTTTTTTCAGTAGATTTCTTTTTCAATTCTGCCAGCCGTGCTTCCATTTTCCTGATCATGGTTTCCAGTTCGGTAATATTTGCGCTTTTTAATTTGGGTTTAAAGTAAATCAATCTGTATTTGGTTATTTGATTTCTCATGGATTCAACACTCATCCTCAAAATCTTTGCAGCAATTGATACGTTGCCCATGGCAAAATGCAATGCCAATCTAAGCCTCCGCTCTTGTTGTTTTTTTCCTTTTTCCACATACTCGTCTATTTTTGGAAAATTCCTCCTAAGTTCATCCCGGCTCAATGATCCCTTATAGAACTCTTTTGATGCTTTGTGTAAATTTCCAAAATTCCTCAACACACTTTTCAGGAATCTATCCTTAATCTCCGGAGCCAAACTAGCCCTTGAAAAATCATATCCCGTCATCAGTTTCTCACTTGGTTTTTTTTGTTTTTTTCGAAATTCAATTGCTGATGCGAAATTTTGCAAATTGTATTTTTTCACTAAGTTACTAACCGTTTTTGAGGAAATCCCAAACATATGCGCTGTCCCGGTTTTGTTTCCCCTAGCTAGGTACAATCCAAGCCTTAAGCGCCTGGCTTGCCGTTTCTTTCCTTGTGCAATTATTTCATCGATTTCCGGAATTCTTTTTCTGATTTTCGATTTGCCTAATTTGTAAGCGAACAGTTCTTTGTTTGCTCTACTCAAGACTCCAAAATCCTTAATTACCCTCTTTTTGTACTTGGCAATTTCTTCAGGAGATAGCATTCTAATCTGGACTGATTTTTTCATTTCCATAATAACTGTTTATTTAATAGCTACTTAATATTGTTTTCCAAATCAGTTTTCCTTCAGAACTCAACCCAGCTTATTTGGCACAATATAGTTTTTTGTGATTTTCTCCTTCAGCTCAATTAGCGCCTTCTTTTCCGGATATTTCCTTGGAACTGCAAAAATCAATGCGCTATCAAGCTTACCCATCCGTTTCAGCAGCCGAAGCGTGATTCCCAAATCAAAATCATGCATCGTGTAGATTTTTTGCATGACTATTGCTTCCAAATCCGTGATTATTTCAACTTTTTCAATTCCATCCGCAGAATCAATTATTGTCAAATCCCTCCCTTCCTCCTCGATGTTTTCAACCCCATCGATTTCCCGGATTTCGATTTTTGGGAATGCTTTTTTGAGTTGGGGCATGATCCTGATTGGCACGCTATCATCCCGAACCAGCGGATTTCCAACAATTAGGATTTTTCCTTTTTTTTCCATGCCTTGATGCACCAAAATTGGGTGGTTCCCTTTTCCCTATCTGATCTTCCCCTAATTTCAGCTATTAAAAACAAACTGGACTTTTTTTAAAGGATTGCAGATTAATTAATCCAATTTGCTTTAGTTGTGTGATTCCCATGGAATTCAAGGCCGAAATAACCGACATCAAAACATTCGTTGACAAATCCGCATCCCTGCAGCCCCATACGCGCATCTACAGGATGAAAATACCCGAGGATATCAAATTCGAATTCAAATCCGGCCAATTCATAATGCTTGCAATGGAGGATTTCCCTCTTAGAAGCAACCCAAAAATGCTCAAATGGTCATCCTATTCGATTGCATCATCGCAATTGGAAAAAACCTACTTGGAATTTTCCATTCGTCTTCTAGATACTCCCGGCTTTACAAACCATCTGAAGGAAAAAGCGCACATCGGTTCAAAAATAAGCATCAAGGGCCCTTTTGGCGTATTCACAGTTAGGCCGGATGCCAAAAGATTGATGTATGTTTGCACCGGAACTGGCGTTGCTCCTCTTCTATCTCACATCAGAACGCTTCTTTTTAGCGGATCAACCATTCCAATTTCGCTCTTCTTTGGATTCAAGAACCCGGATGTGTATATTTTCCGCGAAGAGCTTGAGGAATTAACCAAAAAATTCCCAAATTTCAAATTGGAGCCAACAATTACCGACCCCGGCAGAACGGATTGGCAAGGCAGAACCGGAATATTCCACGATTTCTTCCCAACCTATTCATTTGTTGGAAAAGAAGAAACGGATGTTTACATTTGCGGGAACCCCAAGATGGTTGAAGACATCAAAACCATCCTTCCAACAATTGGCTTCAACCACGATAATATTCATATTGAGCCTTGGTAAATACTAGAAAAAACGGCAAAACCACAATGATACTTAAGCACATTGCTATGCCAAAAGGGGAAATGCAGGAAATGTCAAAAATGGGCTGGAATTCATCCTTAGACAAGCTAGATGCGATCCTTTAGGGTTTAAATTTGCCGCCAGCATGTTCTTTTGGGATTTCTTCATGCTTGAATTTGCAATGCTTGCGCTTACACTTGGGATAAAGCACAGCTTTGATGCCGACCACCTAATTGCCGTTTCAAACCTTTTAGGCAAGGCAAGTTCGCTTCGCAAATCCGTTTCAATGTCAATTAGCTGGGCAGCAGGCCACATGCTAACTGCCTCGCTGATTACTTTTGTATTGTTTTCAAACCAAAACTCCCTTCTTCCGCTGATTTTGGACAAATTTGAAATTCTGGTGGGAGCCATGCTGATTTTCCTTGGCGCACTCACAATTTACCATGCTAAATTCACGAAAATCCATTCCCATATCCACACACATGGCGGCAAAAAGCACGTTCACATGCACTCGCACGCAATAGCAAACAAAGCGGATCATTCCCATTCGCACATGCTAGGGATTGGAATAATCCATGGGCTTGCAAGCAATGATGAGCTTCTTCTTTTGCTTACGGTTTCACTTGGCGCCTCCTCTTTGTTGGAAATGCTTGCAGGCGTAGGAATATTTTCACTCGGGGTTGTTTTGGGAATGGTTGCATATTCCATCCTTCTAACACAAACGATAATTAGCATCCGCGGAATTCAAATCCATAGGGCAATCCATGCAACAATTGGCGCAATTAGCATTTTCTACGGCGGAGTTTTGTTATTTGCTTAAACTGTTTTTTCTCCTAAATTAGCGGGTTTTTCCCCCATGTGCTCTTCAAATGTCTTATGCTCCGGAGTTTTCATGAAAATAATTATCACTCTAAGAAGAAGGGCGGCAATTGGCAGATAGAAAAACAGCATCCCAAAAGGCCTAACATCAAGCCCGATATCCGGCTTTGTTTCGTATAGGTAAAAATGCAAAAGAGCAAGGGCCAGCGCAACATATCCAAAGGTTTGGATCAGCTTCCATTTTTTGTACCCAAGCTTTACCATCATATTCTTGGTTGATGTTGCTGTCATGATGAAAAATATGAGCAATGAAACCGTTGCGGAAACAATCCCAATGAACTTTGCATTTTCAATGAACATCAAAACCAGGCTGAATTTGTAGAATTCAATGAATGAATAGATCGCATGCAATGCCGCAATTCCAAAGCCAATTATCCCAAGGGTTTTTCGCATGTAAAGGAAATGGCCAAATTTAGCCGGAAACAGCTTCGATAGGGGGCCCATCAGGAAAACAATTGAAATAATTCCAATTGCCGCAAGCGCAAAAACCTTGTTGAACTCCTTAAATGAGTTGGCGGGATCTTGGAATGTCAAAACATTCATAAGTTTATCCGGAACAAGGGTTTTGGTTTTTTTGTCAAATGCGGTATAGAACATCAGCAAAGAGCCAAAAACCAGCAATACGATCAAATATGGGAGGATTTTTTTTAATTCCATCCAAAGAATAATCAAAGCGGATTTAAAAATCTTTTTTTCATGCAAAACAAATCATGCAAGCAGTTCGGCAATGACGGAAATCAGATATATTCCAAGAAGCACAAATCCGCCTTTTTTTGTGATTTTCCCAGACCTTGAGATGAAAATGAATGCAAGCGTTATGAAAATCAGTGCAGGGATTGTAATTAGCTGCACTTTTGGCTCGATTGAAATCGGAGTCATGATTGAAAGTATCCCAACGGAAATTAGCATCGTAAAAATATTGGATCCGATTGTTTCCGTAACCGCAAGGTCCGTAAGGCCCCTTCTTGTTGCCTGAAGGGCCGCTGCAAGATTTGGTATGCTCGGCCCAAGCGCTCCAAGGGTAATTCCAATTACCATTTCGGAAATTCCAAACATTTTTGAATAATTTATCAATGTATCAGTAAAAAGCATCGAACCAATTATCATCATGATTGCGCCGGCAAGGAAATACGCAAATCCCCGATGCTCGCGAAGAGTAATTCCGGTTTTTCCAACTAAAATAAGCGCCTCCTGCGCATCCCTTGCCTCCTTTACGGATTCTTTTTTGCTGATGTAGCGCTCCTGTTGATAAACATTCAAAACATATGGTACGAAAATTAAAACCAAAATCAATCCATCGATCCTTGTAAGCTCCCCTTCAGCCACTACAAGGAGGGAAACAATGAATGTTGCCGCTAGCATGAAGCTTAAGTCGCGGATCTGGGTTATTTTGGAAATTTTCAAATCCGAAATCATTGCGGAGGCGCCAACAATCAATCCAAGGTTGATGATTACCGAACCAAGGACTGTTCCAAGCCCAATCAATGGATATCCTTTCAAAATGCTGGATATGGCAACCACTATTTCAGGAAGGCTAAGAAGCGCAGAAACCAAAATCAAGCCAATTGCCGCATGGGATACTGCAAATGCTCTTGCAAGATGGGCAATTGAATCCGTAAGCCAATCCGCGCCTTTGATAATCAAGGCAACGCCTATGATTCCAAAAACCGTAATCAATAGGAAATCGATCATATTCTTGTCCTTCTTGCTTTAAGCCAATTGCGGCGCATAAATTAATGGCGCCTGGATATTAATGTTGACCTAAAGCGCCGATCTGAAATAATATGGTGTTATTATAGCAAACGAATAAAAATTTGGAAACTATTTAACAATCTGTGAAAAAATACAGCATATCGGATCAAAAATCGCTGGCAATTTGGGCGGTTGAGTGCGCAATGCGTGTTTTGCCGCATTTTGAAAAAGCGTATCCAAAGGATAAACGTCCGTAAACCGCAATAAAGGTTTGCAAAACATGGATCCGAACTGGAATATTTAGCATGAAGGCAATCCGCAAAGCCTCCCTTGATTCGCATGCAGCTGCAAGGAAAGCAAAAAATAATCCCGCAGCATGCTACGCCGCAAGGGCAAATGGGCAAGCAGTTGCAGCCTGCCATGTATCGCAACACGCATTTGGGCCGGCATTTTATGGGCTGAAAATTGTTGCATTCAAAAATCCGGAAAATCCCAAGCCAGAACTTAAAAAAGAGCTCGTATGGCAAACCCGCCAACTCCCTAAAAACCTAAGGAAAGATTGGAAAAATTTCCAAATACAAAAATTTCCAAAAAATCTGAATGTAGATTAAGGCAAATCCATAAGGGAATAAATTATCCGCTCCTAAATTCCATTTGCCCATATATTCAAACTTTGGGCGCATTTTTAACCGCGCCTAGGGCTTTTTTTAGCATCCAAGGAATTATTATTGTTGTAATGAATGCCATGGACGCAATAATTGCGTATTCGGTTTCCGATAACACCGCAGTTCCATCCGCAGTCAATGCTGTCAATCCGTAAAGGCCAATAATAAGGGCAATTTCTCCCCGGGGCACCATCCCTATCCCGACAATTAGGGATTCCTTCAAATTGGTTCCGGTCAAGTATGCGCCAAATCCACATCCAATTATCTTGACCAATATCGCAATTATTGTGATGATGATTATTGGCACCAAATTGGAAAGCAATGCCGGAATATCCACCAGCATCCCAAGTGAAATGAAAAATATTGGCGTAAAGAATGCCTCAAGGGGATAAAATAACTCAAATAGCTTGCCTGTAAGCCTGCTGAAGTTGAGTGTTATGCCTGCGATGAACGCGCCAACAATTGCCGAAAGTCCGATGAATTCCGCAACGTAGGAATATGCGAGCACATATGCCAAAATTCCAAGGAATGTTGAATTCGAAATCTTTTCCACATCCAATTCCTTGTCAAAATACCTCTTAACGATCCGCTGGCCGACCAATATTCCTCCAACGACGAATATGAATGCGGTGAAAACAACAGTTGCGAGTGGCGAAAGTATTTGCGCATTCAGTTCTGTTGGGAAATTGTTGATCAAACTTAGTACAAGAAGTGCAAGTATGTCATCTATTACCGCAGCTCCCAATATGACTTTGGAAAATTCCTTTTCCATGACCTTAAGTTCCGATAGGACTGCAACCGTAACCCCAACGCTTGTTGCAGTCAAAGCCGCGCCAAGGAACATCGAATAGCTAAAACCATGGCCCGTCATGCTTGCATAATAAAACCCTGCAAAAAATGGTATGATTACCCCCAAAAGGCCAACGATCAGGTTTTTCAAATTGAATATTTGCTTGATTTTGGAATGGAGCCCTATTTTGAACAAAAGTAAAATTGCGCCTAGCTGGGCAAATACCTTGACAACCCCTTCAGTTGGGATTAAATGGGGCAATTGCGATGGCTGATTTATTGCAAAACCAAAAACGCCCAATAGCCAGATCAGGATTCCTGAAGCAAAAGGAAATAGTATTTTGATGGCACTAGGGCTGATTGCAACTCCTACAAGGAGCAATACCATGACGGTTGGCTGTTTTAGGTAAACAACCAGGAGTTCAGCCATAACAGCCGCTAAAAGAAGCAAGCTCAGCTCAAACCAGATTTTCTTGTCCTCCTGAACATCGGTAAATAGGGATGCACGAAGAACGGAAAAGAATAGAAGCAGGACTAAAGCGATGATCAGGAATACTGTGAAAGGAGTAAATTTTTTGGATATTTCCTGAATGTTTTTTTTCATAACTAGTTATAATTTTCCGGAATTAAAAAATCCAGCGCCTTGGCCGAGCACGGGGGGCCTCAAGCACAGCGCCTTGGATAAACCTACTCTCAAGTGTTGCTGAATAGCTACTGATTTGTAGCTGATTGGTACCCATTTATTTTATGCATTTCAGCCATTCAATAATTCAAACCCGATAAAAGCAATGGCAATTTACCCTTCCCTAAGTCTTCTCTATTAATCAAACCAAAGCATTTAAAGTTTCATTTTTTGTACTACTATTATGGTTTTCAATAAACCTTCGGAACTTGAATTGGAAAGCCTGCCTATAAAGAGCCGCAGGCTTGCCCGAATAATCTATTCCGATGGTGATAGCCCTGAGAAACGAGGCGCTTTTGGGGAAATAGGCGACTATACTGGAATTCCAGCCGGGCTTTATCCGCATACTCTAAACATTGCAAAAAATAGCCCTTCCGAATTTGACCGTATGTTAGCTGCAACTTCATTGGCAGAAGATCATTCCTCCGATGTTCTTGAAATCATAAGCGCCGATAAATCCCCTATGGTAAAGGCTGCTTCTGCTATTTCGCTTAGCGAATACGGTGCATCTGAATACTGTACAAAAAAATTGTTCGATCTTTATCCGACTGAAAAAAATGAGGAGGTTAGGGCGGCATATATTCAAACAATAGCTTCAGCTGGTTCTGATGATTATGCATTTGAGCCGTTGCTTAAGGCAAGCCGGGACGAATCGGAACTAGTTCGCGCCCAAGCAGCCATTGGTCTAGCAAAAAGTGAAAAAGGGAAATCAATAGCTGAAAAAATGCTTAAGACGGATAAGAGTGCATATGTCCGGGTTGCTGTTGCAGAAGAACTTAAATGTATGACTGACGAGCTAGTTTCCGAGGCTAACCGCATCATGAAAACGGCCAAGAACAAGAAAATGCAGGAAATTGCTTTTTATGCCATGTCATCAATCAGATCCGAACAAGCTCAAAAAGGGCTTCTCGATGCATTAAGGAGCAATAACGAAGTTATTCGTTGGATGGCGATAGATCGCATAAGCTTCTGGAATACTGAAAAAATATTTGGAGAAATTTTGAACATGACCGATGACAAATATTGGGTTGCAAGATCAAATGCCTGGGAAGCACTAGGGCGAATGAATCTTGATAAAACGGTTCCCCTTGTTTTGAAGAAATTGCACGAGGAAAAAGAATCCTTTGTTTGGGGGACAATGGTCAAATTAGTGGTTCAAAAGGACAAGATCAAGTTCCAAGAAATTATTGTTCATGAATTAGAAGGAAAGCGCCCTAAATTCAAACAATCTGCTTTGTTTAATTTGTGCTATGAGGAAAAGGACAAAGCACTTCCAATAGTGGAAAAATTATTCATCGAAGGTCATCTAGACGATGTTCTCCAAATGCTCCCTTATCCGATTGCACAGGCTAAATCTTCAAAGGCTGTTGAAATCATCGATAAAATTATTAAGAAATCCGAAGATCCAGAAGTAAAAGTTGCATGCATTGATGCATTGACCCAAATCGGCTCATTTGGTGCTTATGATGTTGTAAAAACTCTAATTAAGGATAAAAACCCGGAAATAAGGGAAATGGCAATGAGGTCCGCTGACAATATCCAGAATTGGGGAAGATCGGATCCAGTTTCAAAACATGCAAATAAGGCTACTAATTCTGTAATTGGCAAGCTATCAACTTTTACTCGAAAACTATTCCGTTGATTCAGTTTGCAACAAAGAGCCTCCTTCTTTATTTCCTCCGCCTCTTCAATTCCTCCAGCACTTTCTGAAATTCAATCCTCCTGTTCTCAAGCCCTACTAGAGTAAAAAAAGCAAATCCGCAGCTTCCCAAACGACCTCTCAATAAAAATCATCCAAATCGTAAGCCAAATAGCCTGCACTTTTAATTTTCTGTTTCTCCCCTATTTTCTTTGCTACAATCCCAAATTTTGTATTCGCGGGAAGTTTTGGCACATATTTTGCCTTGTTTTCCAAATTCATCAATACGTTTATAGCCTCGGAATAGCCAAGTTCTTGCCATTTGAACTCAAAGGCATATGTTGTTTTTTGGTCTTTTCCGATCAAATCGATCTCATAGGCGTTTTTCCCTTTTTCAGCATCCGGGTTTTTGCCCCACTGGCGCTTTGCTTCTAAAAGTTTCAATTCGAAGGTCAGGAACTCCTTAGCTACTTTTTCAAAGCACCGCCCATAAGTGGAATTCAAGTTTTTCTTAATCGCAGTAAGGAATTCGGGCCTTCTGGCAACATAGTCCGAATAGTTTTTGTAAATTTGTGAAAACCAGAACTCAAGCAACGGATGCCTAATCCTGTAAAAGCCTCTTTTCCCGCTATAAGGCATTTCGAGTTCAATCAGCTCGAAAAGATCTTTAAGCTCGTTGAGTTGTCGGGTGATCGATGTTGAAGGGGTATTCAAATAGCCTGCAATAGACGACAATGTGTTGTTTCCTGTTGCAATGGCCTCCAGAATCGAATAATATGTGCCGCTTCTGCCGCCGAATTCCTGCGAGAGGATGCTGTTCACTTCGTCTTCAAGTGGCGCATCCTTGGCCAAGAAAAGCGCTTCTATTATCTGCTCTGCGGTTTTTCCTTCCAGGCCGTTATCTTCCATGGAAACATAATATTTCGGGTAACCGCCAAACAGCATATGCGTTTTCAGCAGATTTTCCTTGGTCAGTTTCAATTCCTGCGCAATTTCAAGGCAGGCAGAAAATGTCAGTGGCTCGATTTTTTTGCTCTTTTTTATCCTCCCATAAAGCGGTTCCTTTGAGCCCTTGAAGAGTTTTTTCATCAAACCAATCAAGGAACCTGAAAGAATTATCAAACCCGGTTTATCCTCATTCAGGTCGATGGTTTTTTGCAGGATTCCAAAAACCATTGGCTCGACAAAAGCAAAGTTCTGGAACTCGTCAAAAACAATCGGAGGTGTCTTCCTTGTTGCAATGATTTCAAAAAACTTATCCCACGAATCGAGCACTTCCAAATCCTTGAGTATTCCGTTTTTCCTTAATATCTCCGAAAATTCGGCAAGCAGATCGGCCGAAGTCTTGTTCTTATTGACAAAAAAGTAGATCCCACTATCCTTCAGGAATTCTAAAAGCAGCCTTGTCTTTCCAACCCTTCGAAGGCCGTAAATGGCTACGGTAAACTGCCTCCTCTCCGAAAGCGTCTGCAATTCCCTCAATTCTTTGAGTTCGGCTACCCTATCAATGAACCTCATTCCATTCACCTACTGAATTATTCAGTAACTGAATTATTTAAACCTTTCGGATCTTCTATTGTGCTTTATTTGCATTTCAGTATCATTTTTAGCAAAGTTTGCCTTTAACTTTGCGTGTTTTGATACTTTGTACATTTGATTAGGCTATTCCGGAGTCCATTTACATAGGGACATGAATCTCATTATTTAGTATACTGAACAATAGTTCGTACTTTCATTCACTATGTAATGCCAAAATAGGCAAAAAGCGAAATATTCCTCTGGCTTTCTAATTTCGGTTACTCTTAAGAGGGTCAAAAATGCCTTGTTTTCCCCTTTTATGAAGGGGCAAAGTTACCGCACATTTTGAATTTGAATGTAAGGCAACTTTTGTTTTTACGAACAATAGCAGGTAACCCCACGGAAACTAATGGCTCACTATATTTGTGGAGTTAATGATGGTAACGTAACTGTAACGTTAACCTTTACCACACATTAACGGTCAAGAATGTGTGGTAAAATCACGCCTTGGCCGGGATTTCCTTGCCTGAAATTGGCGGAGCCGCAAAATCCTTTCTTTGGCGGAGCCACACGCCTTTCAATCAAAACTATTTTTGATGAACCTTTTTTGAAAAAGGTTCAAAGAAAGGCAAGGCATTCGGACCCGGGTCAAGGGCTGTTTGTTAAACCGTTTTCTTCGATTCGAAAAAACTCACTTCCTTTTCTTTTTCCGAAGCGCTTTTTCTTTTCGAGAAAAGAAAAAGGTTTAGCGACAAGCCCCTATGCTGGACCACTACACTACCAAGGCATCTAAGGCTATTTCTTTGGGAAGCAACAAATAAAAAGGACTCGTTGGCGCAAAATCAGGTTGGCTTAATGGGCAAATTTGGTTGCTGTCAAAATCAATCAACCCCAAAATAAGTCAAATCAATTCTGCAAAAGTTTTTCCGCAAACTCTTCAAGTGCAGAATCTTCCTGCTCCTTGCTGGCTTCAAACATGATGAAGCCATCGCGTATGTTGTTTATTGCAAAGTAGAATAGAAAAATTATAAGCCCTGCAAGAAGGGGGTAAAGATACCTTGCAATATCCGGAATCCTTTCGGCAAAATAGCCGTATAATACCGCAAGAAGAGTCGCAAGTGAAAAAATTACCGAAAGCACAATTGCCCCAATTGTCATCCTTCCAAACCCCTGGATTGAATTGGCTCCGGAAGCAGTGCGCAATACGTCCATGTTTTCCCGGATTTTTTGCCTTGTAATTATTTTTTGGGAAGGAGCTTGTGGAGCTATTAGCTGCCTTCTTTGAGATTCGGGTGTTATTGCCATGAATTGGTAAATGCAAGGCTGCTTATAATTATTGCGAAAAGAAGAAGAAAATCCCGCAGGCCAGAATTCCAGAATTTAATGAATTCGCCACAAAAACGTTTTCTTTTGTAGCGACCCTACTTTTCTTTTCGAAAAGAAAAGCCGGGTCGTTTGAACTGGCAACCGTCTGATATCTGGCAGGCGATTCGACTTCATGTGAAGTCAGCCGAACTACAGTTTCGTCATACCCTTTCTTTTTTTCCAAGGTTAGCGCATACGCAAAGGGCAAATTCCCTTTTTCTTTTCCGAAGCGCTTTTCTTTTTTGGGAAAAAGAAAAGGTTTGCAGACGCTCAGCCAGATTGAGCTACTGCGGGATAGTATTCATTTGCAGAAGGATATTTTTAAATGTATCAAATATGCCCTCGGATTTTGCCGCTTAATTCTTATCCTCCCCGTGCGTTTTTTTGGTTAAGTTTATAAATACTTTATGAGTAATGACGAACAAGGTTGATCACATGACCATTAATTTCCGTTTTATTGGGCTATTTTTCTTGCTATTGATTGCAGTTGCCTCTTTTGCGCATGCAGCGGATAAAACCGTTGATTCCGAAGCGCGCAAATACGTTTTGAAGGGCGAATCGGCGTCATATTTGATTTTAGCCAACATCACCGGAGGAAAAACCTACTATGTCGTGCAAATTGATGAGAAAAATTCATTTGTTTTTGATGAAAAGATAAACCCTGTGCTTGATGAGTCGATTCTTCTTGAAGTGCTAAAGGAATATTACAAGCAAAGCGGAGCAACTGGCTTTACTGAAAACAGCAAAACCGAATTACTCTCCAAATTCAACCAATCAGATGCGCTGTTCAACGCTTGCCACTATGAGTTTTACGAATTCGTTGAGACGAATTTCTTCTGGGCGCAGTTCAGATGCGTTGATGCTTCAACCGGCAAGGTTTGCGATGCCGCTTTTGCGCAAAGGAAAAGATGGAAGGATGCCTGGGAAATTTACCGAGAAAAAATACAGCTTTTGAAAACCGCTGCCTCCAAGTCGGAAACCGTGTCCGCACTTGAGCAGATTGAAACTGCTGCAAAGAAAGCAAAAAATGAAACATTATTCATGGATACCCCGGGCGGTTTTGAATACTTCCTTGGAAAGCCGATGAGCGAGGAAAACAAGTGCTTGTTCCAATACGGGCTTGTTGATGATGTGATTGCGCTTTCAGCGCCCGCAATGAGGAACAAAATCACCGATATCAATACCGAAGCAAAAGAACTAATCAATATCTACAATTCAAGGAAGGATGTTGTAAAAGTCAAGGAGCTTCAATCTGAAGGCGCAACCGTATTGCAAAAGGCGGTCAATGCAACCGATTTCATTCGAATCAAGTTCGGGCCAACCGACCAAAAATTCAAGGAAATTGAAGCCTCCTATGAAAAACTTAGGAGTGCAACCACTTTAGAATTAGCTTCAAAGAATTTCAATGACATGAAAACCAAATATGATGAGCTCCAAAGCATAATCAACAACCCGGAAGGGCTGCTTTCGACTTACAACCGGACTTTTACCAACATAAATGCAGCTGAAATTGCAATCGAAGCTTCCAAGAAAAAATACGGAAACAATGACGATCGCGTGATCAAGATGAGCAATGAGCGCATCGAGCTTTCAAACCAGCTTGGAGCAATTGACAAGCGGATGGCAAACAACTCGGTTGTCACTGCAAAGGAAATCAAGGAAATCGGCGACAAAGCTGAAAATCTCAAGAACCGGGCGCTTGGATTGCCATCAAAGCAAAACGAGCTTGATCTTTCAGTAATTGCCGCAATTGTTGTGATTGTAGTTGCAATTATCGGCGTAATTCTGATGAAAAAAAGAAAATCTGGCGGCAATCACAAGGAAGTTAGCATAAAGGATGTGATGGGCTCTGGAACCGAAAAAAGGCAGCTCGAGCGCGAAAAGGTCGACGAGTCGCAAAACAGGAAGGCGATGTTCCCCAAGCTATGAAAAGGCACTTCTTTTTGCTTTTTTTATTTTTTCTTCTTTTCTTGTGTTTACCTATTTTTTTTGTTTTTCAATTGCCCAATTAGGGTTAAAAATATCCGCATTCCTATTATTTGCCTATGCAGGGGTGGCAGAGCTTGGTCAAATGCGCAGGGCTTAGGTGAGCCTTTTTCTTTCACGAAAGAAAAAGCTTCGGGAAAAAGAAAGGTTTCTTAGAAACCCTGTGCCTTAGGGCTGCGAGGGTTCAAACGCCTTGCCTTTCTTTTGTAAAAGAAAGGCGTATGGCGCCGCCAAAGAAAACAAATTAGCGGCTCCGCCGATTTTGTTGGCAAGGCATGAAAATCCCTTCCCCTGCATTTTTTTAATTTTATTGAATCAGAAGTCTTTTTAAACTCCATTTGCGATTTAATTTAACAAATGTCTAACTAGTGTTCGGCTGTTGACGATTATGTCTGGAAACGGAAATGGATTGTCCAAGGAAGGCAGGAAAAAGCTAATGGATCTAGCGAAGCGCATAGTCATAAAGGTTGGGTCTAATGTCCTAACAACCCCTGAAGGCAAGCTGGATTTGAACAAAATGATGGAAATAGCCGAAATTGTTTCAAAACTTAAAGAGCAAGGAAAGCAGGTAATTTTGGTCTCATCCGGAGCAGTTGCTGCTGGAAAAATGAGGCTTGGGCTAAACGGAGGGGATCTGAAAAAACTTACCCTTGGGATGCAGCAATCCTCCGCTGCAATTGGTCAATCCATTTTAATGGAGCATTACAACAATTTCTTTGCAAAGCATCATCAAATCGCAGCCCAGTTGTTGCTGACTCCTGAGGATTTTGCTGATGAACTTCGCCATGCAAATGTCCAAAGCACACTTGATATGCTCCTTTCACTGAATGCAGTCCCAATTGTCAATGAAAACGATCCGGTTTCAGTTGATGAGCTTGGGATTTGCCTTCTTCCTGAAGAAACCCTTTCGGAAAAGATGAAACTAGCTCTTAAAAACAAGGGAATTTACCTTGAAAAGTGCCTCCCCGGGCAAAAAGTTTTCGGCGACAATGACATGCTATCCGCCCTAGTTGCAAAAACCGTTTCTGCTAACCTATTGGTGCTTTTATCGGATGTTGATGGGCTTTATACCTGCAATCCAAAAGGCGAAAATGCGAACGCTGCAAGGCTGATTGATCACGTGCTGGAAATAGATGAGGATATGGAAAAAATGGCAGCAGCTGATTGCGGCGATAACGGAAGGGGCGGAATGGCAAGCAAAGTAAAGGCGGCAAAATATGCAGCATCCCATGGGACTCCGGTGATTATTGCAAATGGCAAAAATCAGGTTATGCTTCCAAAACTTTTCCAAGGGGAGCGCGTTGGCACATTTTTTGAAACCAAGCAGTACGCCGAGGAAAAAACACTTGAAGGAAAGAGGGATGTTAGGGAAAAACTTACCCCCAAGCTAACTGCTGCAAAAAATTCAACAACCGTTCTTGGCATCATGGCAGACAAGGAAAAAAACGAGGCCCTATTGGTCCTTGCAAAGGCTATCCGGGCTTATTCGCCCGATATTTTAGCCGCCAACCAGTTGGACGTTGATGCCGCAAAAAGAAAGGGCGTTAAGGATTCCCTAGTCGACCGACTTACACTAAATGCAAACCGCATAGAAGAAATGGCCAAAATGTGCGAGTTTGTTTCATCCCTAAAAGATCCGGTCGGAGAAAAAATGGATAATTGGGCCGTAAAAAGCGGGCTTAACATTTCTAAAATCCGGGTGCCAATTGGGGTAATCGGCGTGATTTACGAATCCAGGCCAAATGTGACGGTTGATTCGGTTGCGCTTTGCTTAAAATCCGGCAATGCAATAATTCTAAAAGGCGGCAGCGACGCCCTAAATTCAAATATTGCAATTGTAAAAATTGTCAGGCAAGCGCTTAGGAAAACCAAAATCCCAGAAGAGGCGGTGCAATTTTTAGACGGTGGACGGGAGGAAGCTAATGAACTGATGAAGGCTAGCAGCTATGTTGATTTGATTGTCCCTCGTGGCGGAGCTAATTTGATTGATACGGTTAGGAAAAATTCGGTTGTCCCAGTGCTTGAAACCGGCGTTGGGAATTGCCATATTTATGTCGACAAGGAAGCGGATTTGGAAATGGCAAGGAAAATCGTTCTCAATGCAAAATGCCAGCGCCCGGGCACTTGCAACGCCGCTGAAAAACTCCTAATTCACAAGGATGTTGCCGCTTCATTCCTTCCAAATGTTGCAAAAGAGCTCCATGAAAGGAAAGTCGAACTTAGGTGCGATAAGGAGAGCATGAAAATCCTTGAGAATTCTAAAATCCCCCTCAAACTTGCTACGGAGGAGGATTGGAAAATGGAATATCTTGATCTTATTATGGGGATAAAAATTGTAAATTCGCTTGAAGAGGCCATTTTGCACATAGGCAAATACGGAACCAAGCATTCTGAAGCAATCATCACAAAAAACAGCGCCTCATCAACCAAATTCATGAAGGAAATTGATGCAGCTGCCCTTTACCATAACGCTTCCACAAGATTCACGGATGGCTCGGAATTCGGGTTTGGGGCGGAAATTGGAATAAGCACGCAAAAGCTCCATGCAAGGGGCCCAGTTGGCCTTCGGGAATTGACCTCTTATAAATATTTGATAGAAGGCGCAGGCCAAGTGCGCGGCGGCTGATTTTTTAAGTTGAATTGCAATTTATCTAGTGCTTGGATTCTTGGGAAAATAATACTTATCTTGTTTAAGTGCTTGGAAAAATTGCATTTTTTAGCTGGTAATATGACTCTAAAAATCGGGATTTTGGGTTTTGGCAAAATGGGAAGCGCAATTGCCAGCGGCCTTTTGGAAAAAAAATTCGATGCGCAAATTCATGCCCTTGACAAATCGGCAGTTTTGCCATCAAATATTACTCCGGCAAAAAATGAATTGGAACTTCTGGAAAATTCCGACGTCTTGATTATTTGCGTAAAGCCGCAGGATGTTGCTAATCTTTTGGATAATTTGAAGAATTCTTTCCGATCTCTTAAATCCGTTCCTATTTTCGTATCAATAGCTGCCGGAATCACATTGGAGCTATTGGGAAAAAAAATTGGCAAATCACAAAAAATTGTGCGCGTCATGCCAAACATTGCAGCTACTGTTGGGCAGGCCGCCTCTGCAATTGCCGCAAATGGGAACTGCAAACGAGGCGATGTCGATCTTATCTTGAAAATTTTTAGGTGCATCGGCAAGGCGTATGTTGTTTCGGAGGAGGAAATCGACATCGTAACCGCAACATCCGGGAGCGGGCCGGCATATTTTTTCCTATTGACTGAAAAATTGACCGAGGCCGCCCAAAAAGCCGGGCTTGAAAAATCGCTTGCCCAAAAACTGGCGATCCAAACAATTATCGGAAGCGCTAAAATGCTTGAAAAAACCGGGGAAGCGCCAAAGGATTTACGAGAAAAAGTCACATCGCCAAACGGCACGACTGCGGCTGCCTTGAAGGTTTTCGAGGAGAGGGATTTTGGAATAATCGTATCCGACGCTTTGAATGCCGCCAAAAAAAGGGCTAAGGAGCTCTCTAAAGGGTAAGTGCGAAACAAGGGGCGCTTGCCTTATTTTTTAAAGGATGGTTTTCATTATTTAGTGTTCATCGCATATTTTCAATTTTCAAAAAAGGATGCCAATTATGGTTGAAATGAAGCAGCGCGAATTCAATATAGATAAGCAAAACAATTTTTCGGAGTGGTATAACACAATCATTTATGCATCCGAACTTGCGGACATCCGCTACAACATCAAAGGATTTGTTGTCCATCGCCCCTGGGCGGCTCTTTTTTTCAAGCAACTCTACGATCAATTCGAATCAAAACTCGAGCTAGACGGCCATTTGCCGGTTATTTTTCCTACGCTAATTCCGGAGGAGAATTTCCTAAAGGAAAAAGCGCATGTCGAAGGGTTTTCACCCGAAGTTTTTTGGGTTACGGAAAAAGGCAGGGAAACGCTTGACCGCAAGCTTGCGCTTAGGCCAACAAGCGAAACGGCGTTCTATCAGATGTTTGCGCTATGGGTCGAAAGCTTCAAGGATTTGCCAATGAAACTTTACCAGAGCTGTTCTGTTTTCCGCGCAGAAAAGGAAACCAACCCGTTCCTTCGGGGCAGCGAATTCCTATGGATTGAAACGCACAATGTGTATGCAACCGGGGAAGAGGCGCTGGCTCAGACAAGGAAGGATTACCATATAATGAAGGAAGTAGCAACCGATTCGCTTGGGATCCATTTTTTAGCATTTGAGCGTCCGGAGTGGGATAAATTCGCAGGAGGTGAAAAAACCTTCGCATATGATTGCCTGATGCCGGATGGAAAATCCTTCCAATTCGGGAGCACGCATTTTTTGGGCAATCATTTCACTACTGCATTCGATGTTAGTTTTACCGATTCTGAAGGCAACAAGAAAATCCCCTATTCGACCTGCTTTGGGCCGGGCATTTGGAGGGTGCTTGGGGCTGTTGTTGCAATCCATGGCGATTCGAAGGGGCTGATTTTCCCATTTTCAGTTGCGCCAATTCAGGTGATAATCGTCCCTATTTTGAAGGGTGAAAACGCCCAAAAAGTCAAGGATAAGGCGCAGGAAATCAAGGAATCACTGGTTGCAAAAGGAATCCGCACATCAATTGATTTGACGGATAAAACCCCCGGCTTCAAATTCAACTGGTGGGAGATGCGGGGAGTTCCATTTCGGATTGAACTTGGCGAGCGGGAAGTCACTGAAAATTCTGCAACCTTAGCTCTAAGGCACAGCCGCGAAAAAATCAAGGTGCCGCTTGCGCAGCTCCATGAAACTTTGATTGCAAAATCAGCTGAAATGCTAAACGCCCTTTCAGAAAAAAGCCAAAAAGAGCTGAATTCCCAAATTAAAATCGCAAGCACCAAGGAAGAGGCAAAGAAAATCCTGGATGAAAAAGGTTTTGCCAAGCTGTTCATTTGCTCGATGGGAATGGATGGGAAAAAGTGCGCGGAAGATCTGAAAGATTTCACAAAAGGGGGAAAAGTGAGGGGCACAAGGCTGGAAGAAAAAACAGAAAATGGAAAATGCATTGTTTGTGGAAGAAATGGTTTAAGGGTCTATTTTGCAAGGCAATATTAGCTGATTTTTGGTGAAATTCTGTGGAGGAATTTGTTAAGGGGCTGAAAAAGTTGGGATTCAAGGTAGATGCAACAATTGCCGACCCCAAAGAATGGGACCTAAACCAGATGAATAAATTCGGTGAATTCCAATTTGAATTTGTTAAAGGAAGGTTAAACGCAAGCCAGAAGGAAATTCTCAAAAAGCAAATTACCCGGCTAAGCAATTCGCTCTCTTACCGATTAATGAAGCATGTTGATTGGGGATTCAGGGCAAAAACAGAAATATTGGGCCAAAACCCCTATAAGCTAAAATTGATTCTGATGAAAATAACCGGGCAACAACAGGATTTTCCATGATAATTTCAAAGGAATTTGCAAAAGCCGCTGTTTTTGATAAGAATGGAAGGTTGCTATTGACAAAAAGATCATCCAAGGATAAATTTTCGCCAAACCACTGGGAAATGCCTGTTGGCGAACTAAAGGTTGGCGAATCAACCCTGAAGGCGGCCCTTAGGGAAACAGCTGAAGAGGCTGGAATTGTTCCCAAAATCCATCATCTTTCGCCAATTCATCAAAAATCATTCCAATTAAGGGAGGGCGGGCTTGGAATAATGACGCTCCATCTTTTCCTGCATAATAGGGCGCGGCCCAAAGTAAAAGTGGATGGAAAAGAAACCGTCGATGGCAGGTTTTATACCTTTGAGCAGATCAGGAAAAATAAACTCTTGATAAATGCGAATAATGTGGAATTGATTAGAATTGCTTTCAAGGCGCACAAGAGGATTTTCAAAAAATAGGCAATTTACGCAAATGTGAGTAATATGGAAGAATTCGTCGAACAGCTGAAAAAATTGGGATTCAAGGTTACCGGAACGTATGCGGATCAAAAAATAACCAAGCTAAAGGAAGGATCGGATATTGCGAATTTGACGCTGGTTCATGAAAATCCGAATTTGAACCAGAGGGATATTATTGCAATGAAGAAAAAAATGATCCAGCTTTATTCCTCGCTCGCAGTCCGTTTAAGGGATTTTGATTTGATCGGGCCCGAATTCAAGCCTATACCCTTTAGGGAAACCCCGTTTTCAATGCTATTGACAATAAAGAAAGGCTCTGAAAAAAATTCTAAAAAATAGTTTGACTTCCAAATCATCAAATCAATTGCCTATAGTCCTCCTTTACGACATTGAGTATGATGTGGGTGTTTGTCCGTTCAACTTCTGGAATTGTAAGTATTGCCTTAACCAATTTGCTAAGTTCGCCCCTGCTCCTGGTTTTTGCCAAAACTATGGAATCACTCCCGCCGGTAATGTCGTAAACCGCAGATACTCCGATCATCCCCGCAATTTTTCGCTGCACATCCAAAAGCGCGCCCTTCTTGATTGTGATTTCAATCAGCCCCATGTAATCATAGCCAAGTTTTGAAAAATCCAAATTTGCAGAATAGCCCTTTATCATTCCTTCCTTTTCCATCCTTCCCATGCGCTGCAAAAGCGTTGATGTTGAGATTTTGAGCCTTTTTGCAATTTCCCTAGCGGAATCCCTGCCGTTTTTCATTAACTCTTCGACAATCCTTCGATCCAGTTCGTCGGGCTCGTAGGGCTTTTTTTGCTCACTTTCTTGGCGTAAATGCTCCATGGAATGTAAAACAATTCCAACCCTTATTAATCATTATCCTTGAAAAAATTCCAAGCCGGATTGCATTTTTTGCAATTCAAGGTTGTTTTTCCAAAAAAGCTTGGAGTTTATGCAAAAGGCGGCCAATCCTTCCAATCGTTTGGTTTTTTAATAAGGCAATTCCCTAGTTTTAGAAACAATTTGCCAAAATTGGCGATAAAAAAATTGATGATTTATGCTTGATATTAGGCTGGTTCGCGAAGAGCCAGAAAAAATAAAGGCAGCTCTTAAAAACCGCAATTCGAATTCAGACGTTTTGGACGAACTTATAAAGAAAGATTTGCAGTGGAGGAAAATGCTCCAATTCGTTGAGGAGCTTAGGGGAAAGCGCAATTTGGTTTCTAAGGAGATCAATGAGCTATTGAAGGCAAAAAAGGACGCAAAGGAAAAAATGAGGGAGGCAAAGGAAATACCCCAAAAAATCAGCGAACTAGAAGAGCAGCTGCGGGAAGCTGAAAAAGAAAGGCTGGCGCTTGAACTGCTCATACCAAACATCCCGCAAAACGATGTGCCAATTGGCAAGGATGAATCGCAAAACAAAGTCATCAAAACCGTGGGGGCTCCAAGAAAATTCACATTCAAGCAAAGGGATCACCATGAAATCGGCGAGGCGCTTGGAATTTTGGATTTTGAGCGGGGTGCAAAATTATCCGGCGAAAGGTTTACTGTAATCAAAAAGGAGGGCGCAATTCTCGAACGTGCGCTCATCAATTTCATGCTTGATTTGCATCGCAAAAAAGGGTATGTTGAAATTTCCCCTCCTCTTCTTGTCAGGCCCGAAGTCTTGATTGGGACCGGGCAGCTCCCAAAATTCGAGGAGGATTTGTATAAGATGGAGCGGGACAATTTGTATGCAATCCCAACATCCGAAGTGGTTTTGACAAATCTTCATGCGGATGAATTCATCGAGCATAAATCATTGCCGTTCAACTACTGCGCCTACACTCCCTGCTTTAGGCGGGAAGCTGGATCGCATGGAAAGGATACGCGCGGAATCATCCGGCAGCATCAATTCGATAAAGTGGAGCTTGTCAAGATAACCGATGAGGTCTCTTCAAATTCCGAGCACCTAAAAATGCTAAAGGATGCGGAGGATGTTTTGGTAAAGCTTGGGCTTCCATACAGGGTAAATGAGCTTTGCACCGGCGATATGGGCTTTTCAGCTGCTCGCACATATGATGTCGAGGTTTGGCTCCCCGGCCAATCAAAATTCCGGGAAATCAGCTCGGTTAGCAATTGCCTGGATTTCCAATCAAGGCGTGCGAAAATAAAATACCGATCAAAGGACAACACGTTCAAATACTGCCACACTTTGAATGGCAGCGGGCTTGCGGTTGGACGGACATTTGTTGCAATTTTGGAAAATTTCCAAGAAGAGGATGGTTCAGTCAAAATTCCCGAGGCCCTCAAGCCCTACATGGGCGGAATTAGGCAGATTGGCTGATGGAATAATAAGGATTATATTTTTCAAATGTTTATTCGTTGGCATTTTTGGTGTTAGTTATGAATTTGAAGGTTTTGGGCCAGGTATTCATGGCAATGTTCATTGTTTCCCTAGTGGGATATGGTTTTTCTTTCCTAGGGGTTCCGGGCAGTTTGGTGGATTCGTTTTGGAAATTGATTGCATTATCCCTTGCAATTTCAATAATTGCAGGGTATGCATATCCGCATGTTAGGGGGATTAAAAAGGATGATCAGCTCCTTGCAACTATTAGGCGCGATGTGATGCACAATAACGCCCTTCATCAGCACGTTGACAATGTGGTGGTTGTTGCAACCGATGAGGGAAGAATTGGCCAGAAAATAAAGGTCAAGCTTTGGAACGGAAAAAGGGGCGAGGGGGTCATAACGCAATACGCAGGCACACTGACTCCTGCAACAATTAGATTGACGGAGAGCGAAATGTGAATCAAATAAAAATATTAATTTTGGGAAATACCTTTAGCAATTCCAATCATTCCGCCAACAATTTCCATTAAATACAATCAAAATTTAATTTTCCATTAAAATTCGTGAAAAAATATGGTTATGAAATTCGAGGAAAACGAGCTTTTGCATATTGCCGTTTCAGTCATAACCATATCGCTTGCATTTTCCCTGTATGCCGGAACGTTTTGGCTAATCCTTGCTACTCTAGGATTGGGCTTTATTTTGCATGAATTAGCGCACAAATACGTTGCGCAATCATACGGCGCATTCGCGGTGTACCGTGCGTGGACATTTGGACTTCTTTTGGCGCTTGGCCTTGCAATTTTTACCGAAGGAAAATTTATTTTCGCAGCTCCCGGAGCAGTTGTGATATTTGGGCGGCACCTGACACAAAAGCAGAACGGGAAAATTGCAATTGCCGGATCGGTTACAAATTTTGCACTTTCGCTTATTTTCCTATCAGTCGCCTACGCCGGAATTGGCTATGAGGACCTTGCAAGGACCGGCGCTTACATCAATGCATTTTTGGGCGCATTCAACATGATCCCAATTGCGCCTCTTGATGGCCAAAAAGTGCAGGCATGGAGCGAATCTGCGTGGCTTGCCATTACAGCTGCCTGCTGGGGGCTGCTGTTCCTTTTGATGTTTGGGGTAATTTAGAAAAAGGTGTTCGACCATGGCATCTATTTTGCAATTGCTTAAAACGCAAGGTTATTCCAGATTAGCAAACTTGGATGAGCTCATTGCCTTAAAACAAAAAGGCGCTACCGGCAAATATTATGTCGCTGGCGAACCAATAAGATTTTCAAACACAGGCAAACTACCCCCTCTTCCGCATCCACCTAATATTTTATTTTCTCCCGACATCCTTGCGGTGCATCTTAAAGAAAATGGCATGGCGCTTGCAAAAATCATTGAACAAAAACGAAGTGGAGTTGGAAGCGCTATTAGGTATTTGGGAATGCCGCATTTTGAAACCATGAAGCAACACCTGAAAAAGTTGGGATTTGAGCTTCATAGCGTATGGATAATGAGGGAAAAACACCAGGATGCAACATATTCCCCGGATGGCAAGCTAATAAATAATGTAAAATTCAGCCATTTCGAATAGGTGGGCGCTGGAAATTCAAACGTTTAATCGAATAATCAGACTTTTGAAAATTTCGCCCGAACCTTAAGCCCGATTTTAAGCTCGTTCAAATCCAATTCGATGGAATGATTGCCAAGCAGTTCAGAATCAAGCATTTTCAAATCGACCTTTGATGCCCCAACTTCCAATGCGAGGGCTGATTTCATGCCTGAAAATGCCTCCCGAACCTTCGCATCATTGAAATTGATTGTCAATGAGATTTTTTCGTTCACAACAAACCCCGCTTTTTTCCTTTCAGCCTGAACTGCCCTTGAAGCTTCCCTTAAGATAGCGCTGATGATCATTTTTTCAGATAGGGTTTTTGGAATGAAAACGGATCCTCCCTCAAATTCCTTTTTGCCAAACTCCGAATTTTCGCCAACCGAAACGTTTTGGGCGTTGCAATGATTTTTCAGGACATCGCTTAGCAAAGCAACTGCATTTTGCGTCTTTTCATCCCCTGAAATCAAAATTTCCTCAACCGGCCACCTAAGCTTCAATTTCAACTCCTGACGCAGGGAATTCACTGCTTCTGAAACTTTTGAAACAACCTGGAAGGATTCGATCAATCCAACATCGACAAGTTTCTCATCCATTTTGGGGTAATCCTCAAAATGCACGGATTCTTTTCCATTGACTTTTAGCTGTTGGTACAAATATTCCGAAATATACGGAGAAATCGGAGCAATCAGCATTGAATACTCTATTAGCACCTTCCTTATGAGGGATAGGCAGGTTAATTTGTCAGGCGTTGAACCCTCATCCGATACCCGATCCCTAATCAGCTTGATGTATGTTCTTGAAAAATCATCCACCAAAAACCGGATCATTTCCCTTCCAACAAGGTTCATTTCGAATTTTTCAATCGATTCCGCTGATTGCTGCTTTAGGACATTTAGTTTTGCAAGCACCCACTTATCTTCCAATTTCAAATTGGCAATGTTCAATTCGGGTATTTTTGCGTTTTCAGAATATGTTTTGTAGAATGCGAAGATGTTGAATAAAATTGCAAATGCCCGTTTTACCTCCTCGGCTGTTTTGAATGAGAACTTTTGCACTTCCCATGGCGCAATCTCATAGCAATAATACATCCTAATGGCATCCGCTGAAAGCTTTTCGATCCCCTCGATTGCAGGCACGACATTCCCAAGGGATTTGCTCATCTTTTCGCCTTTCTCATCAAGCACCCATCCCATCATTGCAACGGATTTGTATGGCGCATTGCCAAACAGCCCAACGGATGTGAACATAAGCGAATCGAACCATCCCCGTATCTGGTCTTGCGATTCGTTGATCAAATCAACCGGGAACATGGATTCGAAAAGTTCCTTATTTTTGAACGGGTAGCCAAGCGATGCCCATGGCGCAATTCCGGAGTCAAACCAGACATTCAAAATGTCCCTTTCGCGGACCATTATGCTTGCGCAATTTAGGCAATTTAGTTCGATTTTATCCACCACATGCCGATGCAGGTCAGTTAATTCGGAATCATTCAATTTTCTGGCGCTTCTTTGCTTTAGCTCTTCTTTGCTTCCAATCACATCGAATTTTTGGCAGTTTTTGCATCTCCAAATCGGAAGCGGGATTCCCCAGTAGCGCTGCTGCGATATCGCCCAATCCTCCCTGTCAACCAGCCAGTTGTGGAACTTTACCTTCCCGTATTCGGGCATCCATTTCACGTGCTTTTCATTTTCCGAAATCATCTTGTCCTTGATTGTTGAAACCTTAAGGTACCATTGCTTGCTAAGTCTGAAAATCAATGGGAATTTGCACCTCCAGCAAAGCGCTGCCCTATGCGTTATTTGCTCTGAAATCAAAAGCTTGTTTTCTGCCTGCAGCATATCTATAATTTTCTTATCCGCAGTTTTTACAAAAATTCCCTGCAAAATTGATCCGGCCTTTTCCGTGAACTTCCCATGCTCATCAACCGGTGAAACCGCCTGAAGGCCGTAGTATTTTCCCAAATAATGGTCGGTTTGGCCATGGCCAGGCGCGCAGTGCACAAGGCCTGTTCCCTCTTTCATCGATACAAACTCCTCGTATTCCTCCTTTTCTTCCGTTCCGGTGATTTTATCTGCAAAATTGCTTTTTGTTTCAGTTGCTGCAATTGGATTTTTTGATTCCGGCACTAAAACCGGTTTTGAATTGTCCCCTATCT
The DNA here is from genome assembly GCA_016212475.1 of Microcaldota archaeon. Lineage (GTDB taxonomy): Archaea > Micrarchaeota > Micrarchaeia > Norongarragalinales > SBBD01 > JACRGC01. The sequence goes on from JACRGC010000002.1 coordinate 64,514, forward strand.
TTCCATCCGCCATATTTCCGGCGTTTGCATTTTCCTTTTTGTGGGAAAGCTTGTGCTTTTTGTATTTTTTCGTCGTCATGATGGGGATGCTAAGCCTAACTTTCCTTGCCTTATCGTCCAATTCCTTTTGCTGGGGCACATCAAGAAGCGGCAGGTATTGAAGTCCCTCAAGCTCGGCCCCCTTTATTTTTCCAACTATTTCAAAATTCGCTTTGAGTTTTTCCTTCAAAATGGCTTCCACGCGTTTTTCAGCGAGGATGAAAATCTCATTCCCGATTTTTGCCTTGACATATATTTCAAGCGGATGCACAATTACTGCCATGTTGGCAGCTAGGGTCCAGGGCGTGGTCGTCCAAACCAGCAGGTATTCGTTTTGAGTTCCAAGCAATTTGAATTTTACGAAAATCGAAGGATCCGCCATATCCTTGTAGGAATCGGAAACCTCATAGCCCGAAAGCGTGGTTTCGCAGTGCGGGCACCAGTAAACCGGCTTTTCGCCCTCGATTAGCAGCCCTTTTTCATGCAATTGCTTAAGCGTCCACCATCCGCTTTCGATGTAATAATCCTTGTAAGTGAAATAAGGCTCGGCATACGCTCTCCAAGCGCCAAGCCTTCTGTAATATTCCATCCATCCTTTTTCCGTGTTTATGACTTTTTCAAGGCACAATGCATCGAATTTATCTATGCCTATTTTTTCAATATCGCCCTTGCTTTGAATTCCAAGCTCCTTTTCAACCATTACCTCGGTTGGAAGGCCGTGGCAATCAAAGCCCGCCTGGAAGTAGGATGAAAAGCCCTGCATCTGCTTATATCTAGACCATATGTCCTTGCAAACTGTTGTCTTGACATGGCCTACGTGCGGCTGGGCATTGGCATATGGCGGCCCGTCTAGCAAAAAGAACCTCTTTGCATTAGGCCGGCGGGACGAAAGTTTTTGGGGTATTTTGTTTTTTTCCCAAAACTCCAGAATCTGCTTTTCTATTTCAATTTGGTTGTATGTCAACATATTTTTTGCCGGTTTTGGCGCATCGCGGATATAGGCACGCGCAGAAGAAAACATTTCACGGTTTTAACGTTATTAAATATGACTGGTGGTTGGAAAAATTAACTCTAAACCAATATTGCACACCCAAGGAAGGCTTAAAAAATCATCCTAGCCAAACAGAATGGGGGAAACAATGCCTATTTTGAACACCAGCGTTGACAAATTGCTAGATTACGTAAAAGCTCGGCGCAACTGCAATGTTGTTGATGCTTCCCGTTTCACAAATTTATCCGTAAAGCAAGTTGAAAGCATAGCAATTACGCTTTGCGATGCCGGAATGCTCGATATCAAATACGGGCTTACGGGCGTCACATTGATTGCAAAAAAGTCGAATTTGGGACTTCCATTGCACACTAAAGATGAATATTCGAACCCAAAGAAGAATGAAAATGCGGAAATTTTCGACAACATGGATTTGGTGAATTCAGAGCTTAAGCAGGCAAGGCTTTTGCTTTCATTATCCGAGCGGGAAATCACCGGCAAATTGCTAAAATCAATGGAACATCTAATAGCGCTTGAAAATACCGAAATTTCAAAGGATAACTCAAATAAGGTCAGGGCCCAGCTTCAAAACCTTGAAAAAGTCCTAAAGCAAATGGACGAGCACTCGCAATCCCTCCTAAAGGAAGCTGCAATCATGAGGAAAAAAACCCTTGCGCTTTACGCAAGCTTGCACATCCAATCATCCAACAGCTCAAGGCTCCAAAACCTATTGAGCTTCAAAAAATAGCCAAATAGCAACTAAGAAAAAAAATTGGCGCTGCCCGGAAGAGAAGTGTCGTGGAGGCTTATTCTTCCACCGGGCTTTGCCATTTGTTAATTCTTCACGGATTTGGATATTAGCCCTTGCTAGAAAAAAAATCAACCTTTTGTTGATATGTTTCATTGCATTAGTTGTTTTTCTCTCCAAAACACACTATTGGTTGATTTTTCATCAACAAAAAGTTGATCGCTAAACTCCAATGTTTATAAATATTTTTAATCGGGTTTATTGCGGGAACGCATGGCATTAACAGAGCTTAATCCAAACAGCTTCAAAGTGCAATATAGCAATGCACGCAAGGATGCAAGGAGCCAGATTCTGAAGGTTTTAAGCAAGGAATGGCCCCTTTCTGCTAAGGAAATCCATGCCAGAATAAAAGAATCCAATTCACTTGACATAAGCTACCAGGGAATTCACAAATCAATTTTGCAGCTTATTTCCGACGAAGTGCTGATTAAGAACAATTCAAAATACACAATAAGCCAAAACTGGATTGATGACCTTCGCAAATTTGGAGAAGAGCTAAAATCCGCAATGAATGGACGAAGGCATGTGCATTTGGATGAAATCCCCGACAAATCAAGCGTCCAATTGGTATTCGATTCGCTGATGGATTATTTTTATTGGCTGATTGATGAGCTATATTCAAACTCCAAAAAAAATGATTTTTCAGATTCCTCATACATCAATTCAATCCATGCCCTCCCTGCAATTGGCCTGTCCAAAAGCCAATTCGAGCATGTGAAAATGCTCTGCTCCAATTCGGAAAATTTCATTTCCGTCAATGCCCAAACAAAACTTGACCGCGCGCTTTTGGAAATTTGGAAAAACCTTGGTTTTAGCGCAAAAGTGGGATCAAAATCCATCCCCAATTCCGATACCGTGGTTTTCCGCGACTTTGTTGTCCAATTCTTCATCCCAAGCAAGACCAAAAAGCAGCTTTCAAAAATTTATTTCAAATACAAGGCGAACAATTCGGCTATTTCAGAGCTATATTCGCTCCTTTACGAAAATCCAGATTCATTAAATGTGCTTGTCACAAGGAACGCAGACCTTTCAAACGAGATCAAATCGCAGTTTGAATCCGAATTTGGCAAAACAAAATGACAATTCTTCCTTAGCTGGCGGTATAAATTCCGGTATTTTTTCCAAACCTAATGCTTTATATACGATTTCTGATTGGTTAATAAAACATTAATTTCCCAAAAGGGTGTAGCCATGAATAAAATGAATTTGAGTTTTGCGCTTGCTTTCCTGATGCTTTTCAATTTTTCATCGGCCGCCGACCTGAATGTATTTACCGCAACCCCGAATTCATATATGGCAAACGCATCCACTTTTTACAATTTCACTTTTAATATCTCCTCCATTACTAATTTATCCAATGTAACTATAGCCTTTCCACCCGCGTTCCACCTTTCTTTGGCGTCCGTAACCTATGGATCTGAAAACTTAACAAACGGAACTACCACTATAACCGGCCAAAACCTTAGCTTTTTGCTCAATCAGTCAAATTATTTCACTTCTTCACAGGTATTTTATATCGGAGTGTCGGGCATTTACAACCCATCAACCGTTTCCAATTATACACTTAACACGAGCACATACGACCAGGATGGCACAAATAACGGAAAAAACACAACCTTTGCAATCATTGCATCCCAAATTTCAAAGATGGATACTTCCCTTCTTTCCCTAACCCAAGCGTCGGGCAACACCTACGCGATAACACTTACCGGAAGGGATGCTTATGGGAATGCGAACAATTCAATCGGATTCAATATATCCAGCACCAATGCAACAGTTACGACCAATACAACTGCAGGCCCGGCTGTATTCAGCTTAAGTGCCCTCTCGGCAGGCACATCAACCCTTAATTATTACTCCCTTGCAAACCCATCCGTAACAAACCAAACTAATGTTACCATAGTTGCGGGAGCAATTTCAAATTTGGAGCTTTCCCAACTAACCCCAACAACCGATTCTCTTAGGACCTATGTAATCACAATTACTGGAAGGGATAGGCTTGGAAACATCAATAACAGCGGA
>JACRGC010000009.1 GCA_016212475.1 Microcaldota archaeon
AAGCCGACAGGACCTTTGGAAGGCACTCCTTGGAAAAAGGACGAAACGCATTTCAACTGCGGAACCCAACCGGCATAGTCGGATTGCAATCCGAGCATTAGGAATTTACCCATAGGGTTCGTTTGGAGCATCCGGATTTCTCCTCACCTAAAAATCATCAGGATCAAATACATCGAAACAACCCCTAGCAGGAACATATCTAGCCGTCCCTCCTTATGCCTTGGGAGCATATCCCGAATAACAATGTAAAACATCGTTCCAATTATGAACGAAAATACATTGTTTGTCAAAATCCCATTCAAATGCAAAATGCTCCCAACAATTGCCCCCATGAAAACGGATGCGCTAAGGACAATTTTGTAAGTATTTCTCTCCTTCATGCGCTCAATTAAGTGGGATAGCAGCGTTGATTGCGCAAGCTCTGCAAATGCAAGCGGAATGGTTATCAAAAACGCCAATTGCGCATCAAACTGGAACATCAAGACAATTGCAACCCCATTTAGGAAATTAGAAAAGAAAAAGCCCGCAACCGAAAGCTCCTTGCGCTCCTTCCATTGTTTTGGATGCCTTTGGTAAACGAATTTTTCTATTGCATGGAACGCAACAAATCCAAGCAGCATCAGGGAAAAGTTCAAATTATCCTTCGAAGCAACCGGAAGCAAATCAACAAACAAAACGGTTATGAAAACCCCCGAACTTAGTGAAATTAGCATTGAATGGTACTTTTCCAAATTTTCGCTTGCGGTTTCCCCCAGATAATGCGCAAAGCTAAGGATTGCGCCAAGCCCAAGTTGCACAAGCAGCTCATTTGCCATGCTCAAAATAACATTGGCTGCATTTAATAAATTTCATCCCAATTGGTTGTACTTCAAATATTTCAAAAACACAATCAGTAGGCACGAAAAAAATTTCAAAAACGTTTAAATACAAGCATTTCGGAATAACTAAACCCTCTTCATGAAAAAATTGCAGCATATTTGCCAAATTTTTTCAACACATGGTGATTTCTATGACAGTCAAAGGCGATGGAATTGTCCAAAATTGCAGGAACTGCTATGCTAATTCCGGATTTGGAATTAAGCTCATAAACGATGGCGGCTCATTCAATTGCCCGCATTGCAAAACAAGGTACGCAATGGATCATGGCTTTACAAGAAGGCTTTGAATGACTAGTCCAAGTGGGGCACATCCCCCCTTAGTTTGGTCGAATGCCCAAACCCCCCTTTCTGCTTCTGTTTTATAATCCTATTTTCCTCTAACTTACTACTTGATTCACATGACCGAAGAAAAACGCAAATTCACTGAAAAAGAACTCGAAGCCTTATTTGAAAAAGCCGGAAAGCACGGCGCAATACTTGCACTTTTGCATTTTGATTCCTTTGGAAAGGAAAAGGAGGATGTTTCGGCTTCTTTAGTTGAACTGATTAGCAGGATAAACGCGGAAAAAGGCGTTCTTTATTGCAGGGGCGAAATAGAAGAAGTCCTTGAATCTGAAAATGACAAAGGCAAGAGCTATTCTACATTCACAGAAGTAAAAGTCCTCTTCGCCTCTCTTGACATTGCAATTTCCATCTGCCTAAGGTATGGCCCAATCACAATTGAAATCCTTGAGCCAAAAGAGCTAAAGCTTAATTCCGAAGCGCTGCAAGGAACTCTTCTTAACGCAAGCTCTGTAGGCCAGCAATTCTCCTCGTTTTTCATGAACAAGCTCTTGAAGGATGGCGATTTGGCGGAGTTCCAAGAAAATCTCAAAAAACGCGTTGAACATGGCAAGAAATTGCTTGCGGATAAGAAATAATCCAATAAAACCCATCCGCATCATCCCCTAGCAACAAATAAATACTACCTCCCCCAAGATTATTCTTCCACCCACTTGGTAAATATGCAGCTTCAGTTAATGGAATTTGTAAAGGAGCCGACATGGCGCGAACTCCTACTGGAAGCTATAAATTCGCAGCAAATGAACCCCTGGGAAATAGATCTTGTAAAAGCTGCCGATGCCTACCTTCTAGTTGTCAAGCAGATGCAGGCAATGGATCTTCGGGTCCCTGCCAATGTGATACTTGCAAGCGCCCTATTATTGCACTATAAGGCAGCAGCCCTCCAACTTGAAGAGCCAGAGCCCGAACTGCCAGTAGAAGCGCGAATCATGCGAACAGACGAAGCAATTCCATCCCTTGTGCAATTAGACAACATCCCAAGGTCAAGGACCATCACATTAAACGAATTAATCGATGCAGTTGAAGAAGTCATGGGCTACACACCAAGGGACCTAACTCCCCTTCCAAAAGCAGCCCCCCTTCATATTCAGCTCCCAAAAGAAAATATCAATGAACTAATGGCGCACGTGCATTCAAGGGCGCATGAGCTAAAAGATACCCAAAACATCCTTCTATTTTCAGAACTAGTCAAGTCATTCAACGGCCATGGCGAGGAAAAATCCGTAATCTACAGCTACCACCTGCTTCCAATACTGCACTTAATCCAAGAAGAGAAGATTTACGCTTGGCAAGATAGGTCCTTTGGGGAAATATTCCTGAAAGTTATTAACTAATTGTTTGTTTGCCAAACTGCGTTTTCCAATATGCCTAGTTTTGCAACTTCTTCCAAACACTTTTAAAGCCGTTCCAATTAATGCTTTCACAATTCATAGGTGATTTTATGAAAATTAAAGATGAAGTCCTAAAAACAATCGATGCACTAAAAAAGGCCGGTTTCAACCCAGTCGATGCTGTCTTTGAAGGCGCAGTTGGCGTAAAGGAAGATACCACTCTTGCCTTCATGGATAAGCTAAACGACAACCAGATGGTCTCGGGCGTAATCCGCGTTATTTACACTCTTGGGGATGACAATGTAAGATTTGTTGAAATCCCAGTTGGCCAGCCCGGCGGGGAAGAAGAAGGGAAGAAGAAGTAAATTTTTTTTGATTTTTCCTGTTTTGGGGCACCAAGCCCCCTATTTTTTTATTATAGCATCTGCCCTATTCTAAACTCTAATTTATTCCCAGAACCAGCTGATTCCAAACTCCTCTTATCCCAAACTTTCCCGTTTCTAATTTCATTTCGCAATCCCTGCCAGTGAATAATTAGTCAGGAAAGCAACAACACAGAAAATAATCGTTGCAACCGGTATTGATTTGGCTATAGCCGTGTACGTGTGCAGTTTGTTGTTGCTATCCTCTATTTGCGAGTTGAAATACACAAGCAAAGTCACAATTTCAATCAAATAAAGCCCCATGATTAACAAGAATTCGCCAGGAGATGCTGACGCGCCTGCAACATCGCCTTGCCCAAAGAGGCTAGAAATTCCTTGCGTATTAAATCCGGGCACATTCACATTTGTTTCAGCTGCCCCCCCAAACGAAACCGAAGAAATCGAGTTGATAATAACCGTTTGCAATGAAGAAACAACCGCCAAAACAATCGGAGCAACAAACACCGCCATGGTGCTTAGCAATACCGTAATATCCGAAAGCAACCGTTTTAGCATTTCATCGATCTTATGCGCATTGCGAATTTGCATTGAAAGTGAAATCAAGGATTTTGCAGCTACATTCACGCCAATTTCAACCGAATCAACCATGATGCGCATTCCAGACCGAATAGTTTGCGAAGGAAGATTTTTCAGCGCTCCATACGTTCCATCAAAAACCGCAGATTCGATTGTCATCCCAAGCATTGAAACATTTTCCAAAATCGTCTTGAAAACCCTTGCCGCAACCTTGCTTCTTGGCAAAAAATCAATTGCCTGCTTGATGGCTTCTTCCATTGGCTTATTTTCCCCAAGCCTGCTAGCCAAAACATAAACCGCATCCTTGAATTCAATTTCCATTTCCCTAATCTCATCTTGCGCCTTTTTCCTTGCGCTATATTTTCCCCAAAGATACACCCCCATTGCTAGCGAAACTCCAATAATCATTCCAAAAATCCCAAACATCCTAATTGTAAACCCAAATGGCAGCGCAACCTGCGGGATTTGCTCCAAAACCTCCCTATTGTATGCAGGAATGCTCTGCTCTTGCAAAAAATCAGCTGCAAACCCAAGGGATGACACCAAAAAGAACGTAAACAATGCCGCAAATGCATACGGAATCAAAATCCCCCCTATTTTCATTAGCCCCTTCTTTGGAAGCCCCGGATAATTTTCCGGTATTTCGGGAGCGACGTAAGTTGGCGGCCTTCCAGAAAGAATAGAATTCCCATACATGTAAACTCCCGCCGGCAAAACCACGCAATACAAAATGAAAATATATTCAGCTTTTGCAAACTGCGCATCCTTAACAAATGCAGCTCCAATTGGCAAAATAATTGCAAGCATAAGCGGAAGCATGATCCCAAAATAATACAAGAAAACAGTAGGCTGATGAAGCCCCCTAGCATAAAGATCCATTTTCTCCTTGGACCCTTCCAAAACATCCGTAACGGCTTTTTCCAAAAGCTCTTGCCTTCTTATTTTATCCGCTTCCAAAACAGACGCCCTAATTGTCATAAGCGCCTGCTTGAAATCCTCGCTATAAGGCCCCCACCGATACGCCAAATCATCGAGTGCTTCTTCAACACTTGAATATTTCCCAATCTGCACAAGCCAGATGATTTTTTTCAGCTCATCTGCGATTCTGCCTCGACCATGGTTTGCGGCAAATTCAACTGCGCGCTCCAAATTAGGATTTAGCCGCATGCTCATTACCAAATAGTTGACAATTTCAGGAACATATGCAAGCGCCAAAAGTTTTTCCTTATCCGCTGCCATCTTTGGGTACTTTTGGTAAAATAGGGCAATAGCCATTGGGATGAACATGAAAACCAGCCCCATCAGAAGCGTGTTGTAAAGCCCAATTGCATCCGAAAGAAAATAATACGCAGCTACAAAAAGCAAAACGCCAATTGCAATTGAGAATAGGAAAAGCCCCCTTGATGCCGCATAAAAATCCTCGGCTGCAACATCCAAATCAAGGAAAGCAAAAACTTCCGCTTGCTCAGGTGTGAATTTTTGCCCCTTGCCATAGCTTGCAAACCTTTTTGCAAAAAACCTAGTTGCGGATTTGAATGTTTGGTATTTATTTGTCAAATCAACTTCTGCAACTGTTTCATCCGCCTTATAGAGCGTTTCAACTGTTGCAATTCCCTTCTCCTTTTCCTTTCTATCCGATCCTCTTGGCGGATTTGATGGCATAAATGCTTTAACAAAAAGGGGTTTATAACTCTACGTTGGAAGCAAAAAACATCAAATGGAAATTACTTTTGCCAATCTTTCCAATCCTTCCCAAAACTCTCCTGCCCATTTGTTTTTTCCTCCCTTCAATAGCGCTTTTTATTCCTTATGTGCATAATTCCTATGGTTTTTATGAAAGAAGGCAAAGTCGAAAAATACTACCATGAAAAAATCGATTCCGAAGGAGCAATGCTCTTTTCGCTGATCGATCCGGACAAGAGCTATTTGGAGCGGGGGGCCGCGATTGCAAAAGTATCTTATGAAGAAGGAGCGGATGCGATTTTGATTGGAGGCTCCGTTGGCGCCCAAGGCTCTCACCTGGATGAAACCGTTAAAATGATAAAAGAGGAAGTCAGCATTCCGGTTGTATTATTTCCGGGAAACATTTCAGGCTTAACCGATTATGCCGACGCACTATATTTCATGCACATGCTAAACAGCAGGGATGCATATTGGCTTTCAACCGCCCAAATTCAGGCAGCTCCCGTGGTTTACAAAATGCATATTGAAGCAATTCCAACCTCTTATGTTGTTGTCGAGCCCGGCAGGACTGTTGGATGGATTGGCAATGCGAATTTGGTCCCAAGGGATAGGCCCGATTTGGCGTTTTCCTGCGCGCTCGCAGCAAGATATTCGGGCTCTCACGTTGTAATTACGGATGTTGGCTCTGGCGCTCCAGAGCCCGCCCCACCTGAAATGATTTCAGCTGTTGCAAAAGCTTGCAACAAGGAACTTTTCTATTTTTACGCAGGCGGAGCAAGAACCGGCCAGCAGGCTCACGACATAATTTCCGCCGGAGCAGATGGCATCCAGATCGGCACGGCTTTTGAAGCCGGAGATGTAAAGAAAAAAATCAAGGAAATGGTAAAAGCCGTAAAGGATGCTGGCAAAAAGAAAGTTTAATTGAATGGCAGTATGTTTTGCATTTGGCTGCATTCCCAAACCGTGCTACGAATTCTTTTTTTCTATTTTTTTTGATTGGCAATAGCCGCCCCAATTGCCGTGCAAAGCGCTGCATTTTTTGGGAAAAAAGCCTTCCCGCCAAACAGCTCCGCGCTTCCCTTGATGTATTTTTGGACAATTGCATTTTCAGCTACTCTTCCGGTAAAAACAATTTCCTTGCAATTGCTTGCCTTTCCTGCAAGCGCTCCCATTGCCCCCAAGGTTTCCCCAATCATTTTCAGAAGCGAAAGCGCAATATCTCCCTTCGTTTTATTTTCAATTTTAGGTGCATTCCCAAAATTGCTAGCTGTAGCATCAACTGGCAATTTCCCGAATTTTTCCCCAATCAAATCCAAAATCGTAATATCCAATTTGTCATTACCTTCCTTTGCATATTTTTCAATTTCAAGCGCGCTTGCTTCCAATAGCATTTTTCCAAGCCCATCAAGTGTTCCGCCGCCAATTCCGCTTCCTGCAACATGCTCAATTTTTTTCCCATCGATAAAAAGTATCGGCGTTCCGGTCCCAATGTTCACACATACGAATTTTTCCTTTCCGGATAGCAGTTTTGCGCCATTTGCAATCCCTGCAAATTCCAAAATTTCAATAAAACCTCTTTTTTTCAATTTTCCAAGGAAAGAATTTCCAAAAGCGCTTCTTGCTTTTTTGCTTCCAACACCTGTTATTGCGCCCCTTGCAGATTTATCCAATTTCAATTCATCAAAAACGATTTTTCCAAGAATCTTTTCAGAATAATCCGCCTTTTTCAAGGAGTAGCTTCTCTTAAGCTCCCTCCCATCCATTACGGCAACATCTACAAAAGAGCTCCCAAAATCAATCCCGATGCGCTTTCCTTTAGTGTTTCCCATGCCTTTACCCTCTTATTCAATCAACCATCAATTTTTTATAATGCGCCAAACTGTTTAATACATGAAAAAAAGCGCCCCCAAGAAAAAGGCAAAAGTAAACCTTTCCCCAATTGAGGACAAATCGATTTCCGCTTCCCAAAAAAACATAATCCAAAAATTAAAGAAACTAAAATAGCCTCGTGGTAATCGAGGAAACAACCTGAACTGCAAATCCTAACCAATTTACCTATCTAAGCGCAAAAATCAATCCCAAAAGCGTCAAGGAAACCCCAACAATTCCTTCGCCGGCAATTACCGCTCCCGCAACCAGCCTTGCCTTTTCAACTGCTTTTTTCTTATCAAAATAATGCCTAATCAGCCCTCCAACGAATAACGGGAAAGAAAGCTCAATTGGAACGTACATTCCAATCCCAAAAGCAATTGGAGTCATTCCCAGTTCCTTGCGTTTTAGCAAAAAGAGCATTGAAAGCGCCCCGCCAATTAGCATCCCAAGCATTAAGGTGTTCGTTAGCCCGCTAGCGCTGGCAAGTTCCTTAATTGCAACCGCTTGGGGCGCTGGAAAATCAATAGTTCCAAAACCATTTGCCTGCAAAGCAAGTAAAATTGCCCCGATTGCAATCGATGCGCTTGCCATCCCCACGATTTGCGCAATCAGCTGGTGGCTCAAATCCGTCTTAAGCAAATACCCTGCCTTTAGATCCTGCATCATATCTCCGGCAATCCCTGCTGCAATTGTTACAATTGCCGCAAGCAAAATTAGAGGAAATGCCGAAAAACCAAGCATTTTAGCTGCAAGCATAACAAGCATTGCAAATATTTCCATTGGATCCACATTCATTTCAGCAGTCGACCTTCCCGCCAAATATGAAACCGCAAACGCGCCTATAATTGCAACGAAAGCAAGCGGCAAATCCATGTTCGTAACAAGTGCAATTACCCCCATGCAAACAATAAGTGCAATTCCTGCCATTTTCCTAGCCTTTGCATCCTTCCAATCATCAATCATTTTCGAAAAAACCGGAAGGCCCTTCATTATGAAGAAAATCATTCCGCTTCCAAGAACTATTCCAACTCCAAGGGGCCTTGCAATTTCAGATACCACTGAAAACTTGCTTGAAAATGCGCCGCTAGCAATTGCATACGGGATGATTCCAAAATACGTAACAATTGCTCCCAAAAACCAAGCGGCTGTGAATCTTGGCCCGATCAGAAAACCGCCGGCAAACGGAATCAAAGACAAAGACGATCCAAACGAGAACGATTTAGCAATCCCATCAATTTTCAAGCTCTCCAAGTTGAAATAACTTGGGAACAATTTCAAATAATCGCGAACAAACGAAAACACCGCCCCAGCTCCAAAAGAATACATCAGAACTTTTGCGCTTTTCCCTCCCTTATCTCCAGCGCTGATAAGCGCGGCAGCTGCCACCCCATCCTGGCATGGCAATTTTTCCCTCTCAATCAATTGCTTCCGAAGCGGGTAGGAAAAAACCACCCCCAAAATCCCCCCAACTAGTGAAGTTAGCAAAATTTCCAAATAACTTATTCTAAACCCTAGCATGATTGCAGCAGGGATTGTAAAAACCACTCCGGCAGCGAGTAGCCCTCCGGAGCTTCCAGTTGTTTGCATTATGTTGACTTCATTTTTATCCGTCCTTCCCAAAAACTTAAGGATTGAAAGCGAAATCAGCGAAGTTGTGACAATTGGCCAGTACACTCCCCCAACCTTGAGCCCAGCGTACGCACTGTATGCCGCAACCACGACCGAAAGGATCGCGCCTAAAATCAAAGCCCGAAACGGGAATTTTTTTATTGCCATGAATATCCCTTTCAAAATGACTTCGGTTCTTTTTATTGCTATTCCCCGATGTGATTGTTTTCCTTTCCCAACCAAACGAATTAATAGCGCTTATAAGCGGTTAATATTCGAACAGATTTTTTTGCAGTTGGATTTGCCTTGTTATTCCAAATAAAAAAAAATTATTTTCCACTGAAGCATTTTTCCAATTCCAAATTTACGAAGGCAACTTCGCCAATCGTCTATTTTTCGATTTTTGCGCAACGTTTAAATATTTGCCCGGCATTTTTGTTGCATATGGCAGCAACCAACGCCAACATTTTTGCTAATATCGACATGAAGGCCAAGTTTGCTAATTCGAATTCCATCAACTCTAAGGACTCTAAAAAAGTTTAAGGGGATGATGCGCTTTTTCTTTGGGGCTTTTTTGCGTTGACCTGGTTTTGAAATCCAAAAGCTTAATCCAACCCATGAATTCCATTCATCAATCCGAGGTGATGTGGAAAAGTCGTGGCGGGAAGAAACCGCCTGGAAACCCAATGGAGGCAAAAGTTGTTGTTTTGCGTTTCTTCCCAGCCACGCAATTCAATTATTTTTTTGGGCAATTGCCTTGTTCGAGAGCTAAAAAGGGGTGGTATGCATGTATGGAAAAACAAAGGAAGGTTTTTGGAAATTTGCGCATGACAAGAAAAAGCGCAATGAAGCACTCCAGCTATCCCTTGGCACGACCTCTAGGTACATAATGCAAGACAAGGAGGATTTGGAGGATAAATAAAAAATTGCGTGTGTAGGATATGGTTTGAAGCTAGTTTGCAGCTATGCTTGCACTCTCCCGATTTCAATGCCCCCAACTTTTTCAAAATAGGCGTGAAAAATTGGTGGTACGAGAGAAAAGGCGTTAAACCCAAAGGAGGCAAATCCTTGAATCAGAAAGTAGATTAGCCTTTTCAATCTCTTCCCACTCCACTTCAATCCGAGTGCATTGAAAATTTCGAAGTCATTTAATATAAAGTTTGCCTTTGTCCCGCCTATAGCCGGATTTAAGCAATTCGCGTATCTAGTCGGATGTTTATTGCTTGCGCCTTTCCCGAGTTATTGCAATTATGCCCAAATCAGTTTCTAAATGACAATTTATCCTGAAAGCAATCCTTGCTTTTGCGCGGACTCAAGTTTCTTCCTAAGGGCCGTGTTTCTCTCGTTTAATTTGGTTTCCTGCTTTGCTAGGCCAGATTTCCTAAGCTCAATTGCTTCCTTTTCCTCCTCAAGCTCCTTTTTTAGCGCTATTTGTGCCTTTGGGATGAAAACAGACCCAATTGCCCTATAGATTGCATGCTTATCGCTTGCTTTTGTTACTTCTTCAATGGCCTTTTCAAGTTCCGATAGCTGCATTTGCAATTGCTGTTTTTGCACGACTACCATTTGCAATTGCTGCTGCAAATTCTGGAATTCGATTATTTCATTCCTAAGTTCTTCTTCTGACATAATACGCACCCGCTCGCCAATTAAATGGCTCAAAATGTTTAACTAGCTTGTGATTCTTTGAAAAAAGGGATACCCGCCAAAAAAATTGAGGTTGTCCAAACCCGGCATCTTTTTTTACCCCCAACCGCCAATTCCTTTTTGACCAATTTTTTTCCTATGCTTTTCCACTCATCTTCCTAAACTGCAATTCCGTTTCCAAAAAGGTCTTTTCATCAACCAGCCCTTGCTCTTTTAGCGTTTTCATGGAAAAATTGATGGTTGGGTGCCTATAAACCCAATCAAGGCAAGCAAGCGCTTCCCGCTCCGTATAATCGTGCGTGCTCCTTTGGCAATTTTTTGCATAAATAGACAATAATTGTTCGGCTTCTTCCCTTGCCAAATTATCCTTAACGCAAGCAATTGCTAGGGTCATGGACCCATAGTACCTTTTTCCTTCGGGCAGCCCTTCAAGTATTTTTTTCATTGCCGGCAAAGTTATGTACTTCCCCTTGAAGCTGCTTAGCGCCTTGCTTGGCCTTTCAAGCCTTTCCACGATTTCAACCAGATCGCTTGCTTTTTCCCTGATATTTTCCGGGAGGGATTTTGGATCAATTGAAATGTCGGAAATTTTATTTGCAATTGCGCTTTTTAGCAGCTTGAAAAATTCTTTCCTTTCAAACACAACTTTCCCGTTTTCAACCTTTTCATTCACCAAATCGAACCCTACTTTTAGGTATTCTGGAATTGCAATTGCGATTTTTTCCACTTCAATTTCAACGGATGGGAAGAATTCAGCTGAAATTTGGCTTATGCTTGCAGGATCGTCTTTTTCCAGTTCATCAAGGGCAAATTGCGCCTCAGCCAAGCCGAATTTTTTTGCAGCGTAGGGATCCTTCAAGCACCCAAGCAAAATCCTTGCAAGCACATAAGAAATGATCTCGCTCCTTGCATCCCCCTTCTTCCTTTGCGTATTTTGCAAAGAAGAAGCAACCCGCTCCTGCGCCCCCCGAATCTGCAATTCGCTTACGGCAAAAATATTCTCCTTTGCCAAATACTCCCTGGCTTTTTCGCTGAACGGATATTTCATTGCAAATTCAAGCGACATAATGATCAACAATTGCCAATTCCTATAAACTCATGGCTTTTTTTTCTCGACCAGCTCTTTAATTGCATGCAAAGTCTTTTTCCGGAGCAGCCCATGCATTGCATCAATTTGTTTTTGGGCCGATTTGACGGATGTCAATATTTCCGTTTGCTCTTTTTTTGTAATTCTTACAATTTCCTGAACATGCTCTTTTTTGATTGGGCCCGGTGTTTTTCCAAATGAAGTATCGTGTTTGGTCCTTAGCCCTGCTTTAGGCCTCGAAATCAAGTAATGGCTGTCGTACCCTATCTCCCTTGGCCTATCGAACCTTCCAAAAATAACAATTGCCGGAAGCTGCCCATCCGTCAAGGATGCATCCGACCATGTTTTTCCCCTTTCCCCCCCATACTTTGCTGATAAGGAAATGCTTCCAATTGTTCGCCGAAACATTTCCGAAAGTTTCCGGCTGCCATTTTGCATCCTTGAATGGGGGAGCGGAGCAGAAACTGGCGGCGTATAATCCGCTTCGATTAGCCCATCTTCCTTGATTCTAAGCGCTTTTTCATAGGATGTTCCGTGCAATGCCATTCCTTCAACTGGAAATAATTTCACTAGTTCCTTAATTTGTTTTTTCATCTCCCTTCGCCACTTATAAAATTGAATTTTTACCTATTTCCAAATATTATTTTTTCTTCCTTCCTTTGCCCATCGCTCCCTTTGCATTTCCCTTTGAAAATTCCTGCTCGTAAAGCTGCGGCTTCAAGTGCTCCTTCATGTAATTCACAAATGCTTCTTTTGATGAAATTTCCGTGATTTTCTTCCCGATCTGCGCCGTCCTTGCAACATCCGATTCGAGCATTCCCTGGAGCCTTGGGTACTTTGCCAAATCGCCTATTTTCAAAACATTCACAAGCGCCTTGTTCTCCTGCCTTTTGAACTGGAACAAAACCTGCTTTGCAAGATTGATGTTGTTGGTTCTCATCGCATCCACGATTTTTTCCTTCGCCTCAATCCTTTGGTTTTGCAAATCGCGAAGCAACTTTGCGTGCTCATTGAATTCCTTGCTAAGCCTAGCAATTGCATCATCGGCAATTTCACCAATTCCTTCGCCAAGTGTTTCCTCAAGCGATTCATACTGCTCGATTAGCCCGTAGAATGATTTGCTCAAATACATGATCGCCAAAACAGTATAGGTTGCAGGGATTGCCAAAAACAAGAACTCTTCCGGGTAATGCGAATACAAAAACGCAGTCGACCCAAACCCAATCAAAACCAAAATTATGCCGGAAAACACATCCCCAACTTCCTTTTCAATTGCCAAAACATTCTTATCCTTTGTTGGGAACGAAGTGATCAATAGGAAATTTGCAACCCTTTTTGCGAGGAATTTTAATTCATTGATTGATTTGTAAATGGGCCAGATAATGAGCGGAAGAACAAGCACGCTAAGCGAGAGCTTTGATGGGATTGCCGGCGCAAAAGGCAAGTTGATGTCGACATTTACGAGGTAGCTCAGGTAAATGATTGAAATTGCAATCACCAAATTCTTGAATAATTTGCCAACAGAAACCAAATACTCGTTTTGGAATTTCACATCCTTTGTAAGTTTTTCAATTGCGTTGATTTCCCTTTTGACAAACTGCGTTTTCTCCCGGATTTTAAGCGGATAGATTTTTTCGAAGAATGTTGCGATTTTGTCCCTTCGATCGAACAAAATAGGCATGGTTGTTGTCGTTACAAGAGTTAGCAGGAATGCCAATGACAGCACTTCTGCCCCATTTGGCAAAATCGGCGCTGCAGTTGCCGCAATAATCAAGCTAAACTCCCCAACGCTCCCCATAAGAAGGCCGCTTGATACTGCTGATTTCATGTCAAGCCCTACTGCGCTTCCAAAAATCACTTCCGATAGGAGCTTTGCCATCACATACCCAGCGACCAAAACAAGAAGCATAAGGTATGTTTGCGGATTTCCCGGCATAGTTGCAGTTGCCCCAAAACTAACAAAGAAAAACAAAACGAAAAATTCGCGGAAAAGCCCAAGCTCCTTTTTGATTTTTGCGCCGTATGCGCTCTCAGCCAGTGCAAACCCGGCAAAATACGCCCCCAATGCCGGCGAAAGCCCAAGGAACGTGCTCCCAAAAAATGCAACCGTTATGAATACGCCAATTGCATAGAGCCACATCTGATCCTCATACCCAATTGCAGATAGCAAATTGAGCACGTGCTTTGAAACCTTGCTCACCAAAAAGAACATTGCAATTACAAAAAACACCGCGTTTAGCACCAATATGTTCAGGGATGCGTGCTCGGCAAGGCTAGAAATAAACACCAAAATCAAAATCGCCAAAAAATCCTCCAAAATCAAAACAGATATGACTATCCTTGATTCGGCCGATTCAATGAGCTTTCTTTCTATGATGAATTTGGATGTGATGACCGTAGATGTTGCCGTTAGCATTGCGCCAATTACGATTGATTCAAGATCCGAAAACCCAAAATACTTCGCAACAAAAAATCCTGCAACAAATGCAAAAAGCATCTCAACGGATGCTAAAATAGTTGCAATTGCGCCGGTTTCCTTGAACCTTTTAATGTTAAGCTCCAATCCCAAATAGAAAAGCAGCATCATGACCCCGATTTCCCCAAAAACGGATGCGACCCCAATTCCTAGCCCTTGCGAAGCTAGGTAATTTAGGCCAAGCGGGCCAAGAAGCAAGCCTGCAATAATATACCCAACCGCCGATGAAAACCCAAGCTTTGAAAATATTATTCCAAACAATAGGGATGAAAGTATAATTACGCCAATTTGTATGAACGGTATGCTTGCAACTTCGACCATATTGAAGTTAATTTCGCATCCAATATAAAGCTGCTTCTTCTACTAACTCCATGCCTTTGCTAGATGCAAAATCCCTCCAAAAACACGTGCACTCCAAAAATCCAAACGCAATCATTATCGGGGTTTCAAAGTTCCACACCTCCAAGGACATTAGATACCTGTACTCAAAAGGCATTAGGAATTTTGGCGAAAATAGGCTTCAGGAGGCGATGGAAAAAATATCCCAGCTTCAAAATCTTTTTCCCTATCCCGCTTGGCATTTCATTGGCCGGCTCCAGGAAAATAAAATCCGAAAAATTGTCGAGCTTTTTGATTTCATCCATTCTGTCGACTCATTGGATATTGCTAAAAAAATAAACGAACGCGCCTTCCAAAATGGCAAAATCCAAAAAGTGCTTTTGCAGGTAAACATTGCAAATGAAAGTTCAAAGGCCGGTTTTTCCAAAGAGCAAATCCCAATTGTTTTCCCTCAAATTTCCCAATTGAAAAATCTTGAACTGGTTGGCCTAATGGCGCACGTCCCCCAAACCGCAGATCCGGAAAAATCGCGCGTGCATTTCAAAAACCTGCGATCGCTTAGAAATTCCATAGGGCGCCATCCCCGGCAGCTTCAACACCTTTCCATGGGGACCTCGCAGGATTTTGAAATCGCTCTCGAAGAGGGCGCTACCATGCTTCGGTTAGGAACGGTTCTTTTTGGGAAAAAAATGGAGGTTGTTTAAATTGACAAACCCAAGGGGGGCGACCCCCCTTAGTTTTGTCGGATGCGTCAGAACCTTCGGAGGTTCTTAGCATGCCCAGAAACTTAGGGTTTCTGGAAGCATGCCCAAACCCCCCATGGCGCAATAACCAATTGCTTTAGCTGTTTGATGAAGCGGTCGATTGTCATTTCCCCTTCTTTTTCAATTCTACTCCTCAAGTATATTTTTCATATCGCAAATTTCCCTCCTTCAGGCATCTTTATATTCCCTTATTTCAAATAATTATGTTCGCAAGGTGATGCTTTTATGGCAAAAAAAGGGATTTCGCAGCATTATGATCAAACCGGTTTTAGATTCTCAATCATGGTCCTTGCAATACTCGCCCTTGTTGCACTTTATGTCACAACTCCATCCAATTCCGGCGGCTTTTATGACGGAAGCTCCCTTGGCAGGTCAAATTTAGTTGGCCAGGCAATAGCCAGCAAAACCGCCCAAGTCCAGGCAACTGCGCCCCAAACCTACATCTGCTCGGATGGCACCTACTCAAACAAATGCTCCTACAATAAGCCATCTTTTTGCTCATCCACCGGGCAATTAGCCAACAACTGCATCAAATGCGGCTGCCCAACAGGAAAATTCTGCTCAACCGGAGGCTCTTGCGTTGCATCTTCCCCGCTTCAATTGAAAACCTATATTGAGGATGATTTGGATTACAGTGTTGATACCGTAAGATACACGACTCAATCAAGCAGATTTGGCTCGACAACTTCATCATTTTCTCCATCAGCTGGTCCTAAACAAGTAACAAAAGATACATATCCCGCTCTTGCACTTCCTAACAACGGACTTATTTATTCTGCTTCTGGAATTTCAGTAACAGAGAATCAAAACATTTACCTATTCTCCTATACAAAATATGATGAAACCGCAAAATTAGTCCAAGGCCAATTTGCAAAGACGGGTTACGAAGCAGTATTTACCTCTCCACTTCCGCTTTGCCTTGACACAACAAAGAATGTTTATTCCTGTCCGGCCTCAAAGCGCCTATCTGCCTCCAAAATCAAAGTATGGCTATTGGGTTCTTCTTGGTATGTATCTGGCTATACTTTCGGGAATGGAACCGGCAATGGTACGAACACTACAGTTGTGCAATCGCTTACTTTGACAAGAGAGGACGGAAAAACCCTCCTTTTGACAAGTGCCCAGGAAATTAGCGGCTCGAAAAATTGGAAACCTCAATTCGTTTCAGCAACAATTGGCCAAAGCCTTGCAATTTCAAAAATACAACTTTACAACGATCTAGACCAAGCCTACAAAACTCCTGTAACCCAAACCCTAAACGCAGGCGAAGGAATCGACATAATCAAAGGTCTTCCGGGATACAAGTTCAATTATCTAGGAATAGAGGCTGCAAATTTCGACAACCTGCAGTTTAACATCCAAAAGGCGCAATCCTTTACAGATTCGCAAGGCAATCTATTTACCGGTGATTTTCTATTGGTGTCTTCTGGAATTAGCAATGCATTTCAGTTCCCGGGCATTTCAACAAGTCAGGCATATATAGGCTTGGAGGGTTCGACAAATAACAATACTGGCGGCAATGGAACGAACAATTCACAAAACATAGCCGGCAAAGTGTTTTACCTAGATGCAAGCGGATACATGAAAGCATATTGGAGCAATGGTGTAACCTATCATTATTCCCCAAGCGAATCTGCGGAAATTGCCACATCACTCTACTATACTGATGTTATCATTCGCCTTGCTGAACGGACAGAAGATAATGCTAATGCCTACGCATACCCTAGCACTAGTTGGCATTTCAATCTTTACTATGACAGCAACTATAATCAGTTCAAAGACTCTGGGGGGGTTTATGTTAATTTTGTTGACAAGGTCGGATATAGTTTTGGCAGTTCGCCAGATGTTTTTGTAAACAAAGAGCAAGGGTTTATCTCAAATAGAGGAACTGTTTTCAACAGTATTTCCCAATACTCCGCCTCCTTTAGCTACCCCACTTCAATCGTCCACGCCCTCTATTCCGTAAATTACAACGGCGATGACATCGTGTGGCCGGAAGGTGCAGTCAACAGCAAAATAACCTGATTTGAAAAATAAGCGTTGCGGCCAAAAACCGCCTAATTTTCTTTTTTAATCGCCTACTGGAAGCGTTTTTTGGGCGCTTTTTCACTTTGCCAACCAATTTTCCACTTTGCCGTTCAATTTTCAGCAATTTTTCCTTGCAGTTTTTCCCCAACCATACCCCTTTTTATTCAACAATTTCATATTTTAGTTCTGATTCTGAATGGTAAATTTGCAAACACAGCTTGCAGGCTGCAAAATGGCAAGTCCACTGGTATTAGCCTCCGGCTTCCTTGGGCTTGACTGGGCATCTCTTGATAGGGTAGCCAAAAGCGGAGCAGCTGCCGTTACAACCAAAAGCTGCAATCTTGAAGGAAGAGACGGTTATAGCAATCCAACGGTTTTAGCAAATGAAAATTACATGTTAAATGCAATTGGACTAGCAAATGCCGGAATAGAACACGAAAT
Source organism: Microcaldota archaeon (assembly GCA_016212475.1). Taxonomy (GTDB): domain Archaea; phylum Micrarchaeota; class Micrarchaeia; order Norongarragalinales; family SBBD01; genus JACRGC01. Next base: position 17,456 of record JACRGC010000009.1, read on the forward strand.
TGATGAAATTTCAACCTTTAAAAAAAAATCCCAAGCTGTAATAATCGGATCAATTTTTGAAAGCTCCCCTGAAAAGTTTGCTGAAGTTGCAAAGAGGATTTCAACTGCAAAACCACATCTAATTGAATTGGATTTAAGCTGTCCGCACTTAGGTGGAAAAGGATTTGAAAACTACAAGGATTTTGCTTCGGATCCCAAGTCAATTTCAGAAGTTGTAAAGGCAACCAAAAAAGCAACAAAAATACCAATTTTTGCAAAACTTTCTCCAAATGTCCCAAATATCGGCGAATTAGCAAAAGCTGCTGAAAGCGCCGGTGCAAACGGAATTACTGCAATAAACACCGCCGGAGGAATGCTAATTTCAGCTGATTTCCAAAAACCAATCCTTTCAAACAAATACGGCGGCCTATCTGGTCCAGCAATCAAGCCAATTGCGCTAAAATCCGTCTACCAAATTTACGAATCCGTAAAGATACCAATAATTGGAACCGGAGGAGTTGCAACCGGCGAGGATGCAATAGAAATGCTGCTTGCCGGAGCAGCAGCTGTTGGAATTGGAACTGCCACTTACCATAGGGGAATTGAAGCATTCAAATTAATCGAATCCGAAATGCAGCATTGGATGGAAAAAAACAAGTCCGGCTCTGTTAAGGAATTGATTGGAAAAGCGCATGAATAATATATGGAAACGATTGATTGGAAAAGCATGTGTGGAAATAATGGCAAAAACACGAATTCAAACCACTTGATTTTATTTGGTGTAAAAAATGGATAAAAAATTCACAGTAAAAATTCCAAAAGCATTCACAATTTCAAGGATCGAAGTTGAGAACTACCGCGTTAAAACCTTTTATTTCACGGAAAGCCTCCCTTCCCAGCCGGGCCAATTTGCAATGGTTTGGCTCCCAGGGGTTGATGAAAAGCCAATGAGCATCAACAGTGCTTTTCCATTTTCAATTTCCTTTGCAGCTGTTGGAACTTTTTCAAAAGCGCTTTCCAATCTAAATGTTGGTGACAAAGTCGGAGTTAGCGGGCCCTTTGGAACTTTCTTCCCCTACAAAGGAAAAAAAGTGCTTTTGGTCGGGGGCGGATACGGCGTTGTTCCGCTTAGATTCTTTGCCGAAGAGGCAAGAAGGAAAGGAATTGTTTGCGAGGCAATAATTGGCGCAAAAAACAAAAAAGACATAATTTTCGACAAAAGATTCGAAAAGGAAGGGTGCAAAGTCCACATCGCAACCGATGATGGATCAATTGGCTTTAAGGGAACTGCCGTAGCCCTTGCAGAAAAACTCCTAAAGGAGGAAAAATTCGATGAAATATTCTCCTGCGGGCCTGAAATGATGATGTTCCATCTTTCAAAGCTTGGAAAGAAATTAAAAATCCCAACCTACGTTTCAGCAGAGCGCTACATGAAATGCGCAATTGGCATATGCGGTGCCTGCACTCTAGGCGGTCAGATGTGCTGCCGCGACGGAACCGTCATGGTTTCCGATATTCCCCTAGCAACAGAAGATTTTGGCAAATTCCAAAGGGACAAAAGCGGGAAAAAAGTGAAATACTAATTGCGTTTCCGAACAGCAGGAATCTTTGTTGCAATTATTGCCTCCTGTTGCGCGGCTTCCAAATCCGCCTGAATTGAAAATGCATGCAATTTTTGAACTAGCAGCGAATCATAATTGATCGCATACATTTTTGCCTTCCCAACTTCCCTAGTTTCCCGAATCATGCGGGATTTTACAAGGTCCGGAACAACTACTTGCAATGTCCTATAGCTGATTCCCGTAGCTTCCTCAATTGCCGAAAGGGGGTAATCCCAGTGCCTATGCGCCAAAAGAAAATCCAAAACCTTCGGGATTGGCCTATCCCCAAAAACATGTTTCAAACCCATCCGAATGCACCATCACTACGCAATCCATGCCTTGTCATGACAAACATTGTATCCCTTCCGGGTTTATAATCCTTACTTTTGTATGCCTAAGTATGAAAAAAATTACATACTTCGAAATCCGAAGGGTGATTTTAGAGCGTCTTTTGCAGGAGCGCTGTTTTGGCCAAAAGCAGATGCGAAGGGATAGTGTTGCAAAATTCTACCGGGAAAGCAGGCATGATGCCGAAAAGGTAATAGACAAGTTGATTGCCAATGGCTTAATTTTAAGCAAAACCAAGCATTACGATTCGCATATATGGTTAAATATGGCAAGACTTGAAGAAATAAGGAAATCGGTGCTTGAGAATTTGCCTGATGCGGATTTGGAGTGAGAAGATGCTAATCAAGAACGGAACCTTAGTAACAAGCAAGGGATTGCAAAAAGCCGACATTTACATCGAGCTTGGAAAAATCCGTGAAATAAAAAAAACCATCTCAAATAAGGGCGCAGAAAAAACCATTGACGCAACCGGCCTTCATGTTTTGCCTGGAATGATAGATTCCCACGTCCATTTGCGCGATTTCAAGGAAGTCCTAAAGGAAGATTTCTTTTCCGGAACTTCAGCTGCCCTAGCCGGCGGAGTCACTTCCGTAATTGATATGCCAAACAATTCCCTTCCTACAATTTCAATGGAAGCGCTCGCTGCTAAAAAATATGTTGCAAGCAAAAAAGCGCTTTGCAACTACGGCTTTAATTTTGGGGCAACTCTAAATAATTTCGAAGAAGCTTCCAAAGCACTTGTCGACACATCGGTTGCCTCCCTTAAAATCTACATGGGAAGCTCAACCGGCTCTCTTTTGGTTGATGATTTTTCCGCCTTCTATAAGCATTTGCAAAATTTCAAGGGCAAGCCAATCCTTCTTCACGCAGAAGATGAGCATGCAATCCGTCATTTTTCAAAGCAGCATCTTGGCGAGAATCAAAAATCAAATGGTATTGATTCCCAAAATTCACTTTCGGATGCTCGAAAATCCCAAAATATGGATATTGATTTGCAAGCTGATTCGAGCAAAAAGCCTATTTCCGCCCAAGTCCATGGCAAAATCCGCAATTCCCATGTTGCCGAATTGGCGGTTAGCCGGGCAATTTCAAGCGCGCAAAAAACAAATGCCAAAATCCACATATGCCATGTTTCAACTCAAAAGGAGCTCGAGTTGATTCATGCTGCCAGGAAAAAAATCAAAATCACCTGCGAAGTAAGCCCCCATCACCTGTTTTTGGATGAATCATACGCAAAAAAACTTGGAAACTATGCAAAAGTCAACCCTCCCCTTAGGAGCAAATCCGAAATCGCCTATCTTTGGCAGGCTTTGCGATCCGGCAAAATCGATATGATTGCAACCGACCATGCGCCGCATCTTAGGGAAGAAAAAGAACTCCCTTATTTGCAAGCTCCCTCGGGAATGCCCGAACTTGATACCGCCCTATTGCTTTTCCTTGATGCCGTAAGCAAAAAACAGCTTTCCCTTCCGCAACTAGCTAATTTGTATTCCAAAGCTCCAGCAAAGCTTTTTGGGCTCAAAAACAAGGGCGAAATAGCAGTTGGCAAGGATGCCGATTTGGTTTTGGTAAATTTGAAATCCAAAACAAAAATCAAATCCGAAAACCTATTCACGAAATGCCACTGGTCTGCATATGAAGGAATCACTGCAAATGGCAAAATCATGAAAACAATTCTTGGGGGAAAAATCGCATTCGATGAAGGGTCCGTGCTTGCAAGGATTGGGGATGGGACGGAGCTGAAGTTCCGGGCATGATATTTGGCAATTCTTAGCAAGTTAAGTTTTGCAATCGCCGTTTTTAGCTGGTTTCATCCAAACAAACTTTTATTAACTTTGTTTGAGCCTTCATTACTATTCTATTTAAGGTGGGCAACATGGAATTTTCATTCAAGGATTCGAAATTCTTCAAGCAATGCATTGATGCAATAGGCGGGCTTCTAGACGAAGGCAGCTTTGAGATTTCAAAAGAAGGATTGCATTTGCGCTCGCTTGATCCTTCGCAAATTGCAATGGTTGATTTCAAGCTCCCAAAAGGCGTTCACTTTTCGCATTTTGATGTTGAAGACCCAAGAACCCTTTCAGTCAATTTACAAGACCTCTCAAAAATCATTTCAAGAGGCAAAACAGGCGAAAAGCTTACAATTTCCTTTGATGAAAAGGAAGGCAATCGCTTAAGCCTTGAATTTGCAGGAGATGCAAAAAGGGCATTCAAGCTCCCTCTTCTTGATTTGAGGGAAGCAATCATGCCAAAAGAGCCAAAAGTAGCGCTTGAATCAACTGTTAAACTAAGGGCTGGCCATTTCAAGGACATGCTAAAGGACGTAGTTCTAGTTTCTTCGCATCTTCAGCTGATTGCTGATGATCATTCATTCATAGTCGAAGCGCACGGAGATTCCGGGGATCTAAGAATTGAAAACAGCTCCAAAACCTCAAAGGATATGGAAGTCCATTCGCCAACGCTTACAAAATCCATGTACCCTGCAGAATATCTGGATAAGATGTCGCGCGGCGCAGTTGATTCCGAGCCAATCCACATCGAATTTGGCACAAACAAGCCAATCAAGCTAAAATACAAGATTTCGGAAGCTGAATTCATCTACTTCCTTGCGCCAAGGGTTGAGAGCGCTTAAAGATGTGTGCGTATTCTATTGTTGTTTGTTTTGTGCGCTTAGCAATAACCTCTTGCTTAATCCCCCTTCTTATTTTCCAATTAGTTGCAACTAAAGGCTAGGGATATATGAGAGCAGCAGTATCCGGTTTTCCCTCTCTTCAGAGAAGTACACGCCGAATCGCAGGGGGTCTTAACTTCCGAGTTCGAGATGAGATCGGGTGTGCCACCCCCCCTATGACCGCTGACTCCAGAATTTGGCGGTTTCAGCTTTATATAGTTTGTGTTTTGGGAGCTGTTTGCTTGTATGAATAGTTATGCGCCCGAGCAATGCTTTTTTTGCAATTCGTTTCCTTTTTCAAGCTTTATGCCAATTTCAATCCCGGAATCCTTGAAAAATGCCTTATATTGTTTGTCAGGATGCATGGCTTTTCCTGCGAGTTTGAAATTGCAATGGCGGCAATTGCAATATCCCCAAGTTCAAGTATCTCCCCCTTGCTTTTCAAGTGCTTGTAAATAGCCGATGCAATTTGCGCTGCATTTCTATCAAATGGTGCAATCTCAACATCCTTTGAAAAATCATGGATGCGCTTCATTTCATTAAACGAACCGCAAAGTACCTCGAAACACACAATTGATGGCAAGGCTAACTTTCCGTGTTCAGATATAGCCTTTTCTATTCGGCTTGCAATTTTTTCATCCCCCTTCAAAAAAAGGATCAGGACATCCGAATCTATGTAAAGCGCCATTTCTTTCTTTCCTCTCGAATCTCAGAAATCCATTTTTCGGCCTCTTTTTCAGTTATTTCCAATGAACCGGCGTATTTTCCAATGGCTTCCCAGCTGCCCTTTTGGGATTCTTCCTTCTTATCCGCAATTTTAAGCGCTTCGTAAATCACTTCCCCATCCGGAACGTATTCGCCCCTTTTTTTCATTATGCTTATCTTTAGCTGATGGAGCAGGGGCTTTGCCTTGATTGGAAGCTTGACTGAAACGAATCCCATTTTATCACCAAGGTAGAAATTGTAGAAAAGGTAGAATTTAAGCTTTTCCATTGGCTGTCGGAATGCCTGTTAACGATCAGAGGGGAATTTGCCGTCCAATTTTCATTTCCCTTAAAGCACAACTTTTTCCCCCGTTATTGGCATTTTGGCATCCAATCCTTCTTCAATCAGTGAATTTTTCAAAGCAACCATCTGATCCTTATCGCCGTGAACCAGGAATATTTTTTTAGGCGACATGTCCTTTGCGTATTCGATCAGCTCCTTTTTTCCGGAATGCGCAGAAAAATCAAACTTTTCAATATCTCCTATGTAATTTACAATTTTCCCATTGATTTTAAGCTGCCCTTTTTCCAAAAGCATCCGTCCATTTGATCCAGCTGCCTGATACCCTGTTAGGAACATTTTGGTTGCAATCCCCTTAGCATCAAATTTTTGAACATAAGAAAGCGCAGGCCCTCCATCCAGCATCCCAGCTGTGCAAAGTATCACATTCCCGTTTTTAATGAATTTTTTGCGTTCAGCTCCGCCTCTGCATTTGCCAACCTCTGAAAACGCCTCCTCAAACTTTTCAGAATTCCTAAGGTAGGATGGATATTCCAAATAAGTTTCGCTTGCCCGAAGACCCATCCCATCAATTACCGTCTTATCAATCAGCCCATTTTCAAGCAAAATCAGCATGATCTCCTGCGTCCTTCCAACTGCAAAGCATGGAATTATTACCGATGCCCTCTCTTCAAGCCCCTGCCTAACTTTTTTGCAAAATTCCTTCGTAAGTTTTTTCCTATCCGGGTGCTCCCTATCGCCGTACGTGCTCTCCATTATCAAATAATCAATTTCCTCCCGAGGAATTGTTGCTGGCCTGTGCAACTGCGTTTGCACTGAATTGATATCCCCCGAATATAGCAAAGAGCCTTCCTTTGATTTGAAATAAATCTGCGCGGATCCAATGATGTGGCCGGCGTCATAAAGCTTAAGCAAACTCCCGTTGAAGAATTCGTATTCCTTCCCATACGGCAATCCAAGAAAGCTCCGGTTCATCTGCTTTGCATCAGTGCTTGAAAAATATTCCGGCAATCCCTTCTCCTCAAGGATTTTTTGCATATCATCCAAAAGCATGTTCACAAGCGGAATTGTTGGAAAAGCTGTCAGCACCGGCGGTTTTGAGTGCTTGAATATTGCAGGAACAAACCCCGAATGGTCAAGATGCGCGTGCGTTAGCGCAACAGCGTGAGGAACCTTAAGGTTTTGCAAAGGAAGCTGCGGGGTATCCCTATTTGTTGCAACCCCTGCGTCCATAAAGAGCCGCAAGCCATCGCTTTCAATCCCAATGCAGCTCCTCCCAACCTCCTGCGCAGCGCCTAAAAATGTAAGTTCCATATTGATATGCCTCATTTATTGGTTATACTGAGTTTTCATCCATTAAAATTTAATTTTCCATGTATTTTTCCTAAATTCTGCCGGTCAAATTCCAACCGAATTCTTATAATACCATTTTGCCAATCCCAAAGATTTTTTTGATTGTTTTATGAGCACAATCCCCTTACCCGGCTGCCCGTAAACAATTCTTGTGCCAATCTTTGCAAACAAGCAAACCGCAATCACCGCAAGATCCTCCTCGCCATTTACAATCACTTTTACAAACTCGTTTTTTCCCGATTGGAAAATCGATCTGCAGGCATTCACCAATTGGGCCGAAATCCTCCCCGCCGGGTTCCTAACCCTAACAATCCTTGCCTTGAATTGCACCAATTGCCTTTTTTGCGATGCGGAAATTTTCCTTCGCTTGCAAACATAGTCGATAAAGCAAACATCCGGCAAAATCCCATTTTTCAGCAAAAAAAGCGTTGTAATATCCCCAACGGCGACAATTTTGCCATTCTCTCCAAGCTCCAAAAGCGCCTGCTTTGCGCTCAGAAGCTTTCCAAGGGGATTTTTAAGCGAAATCCTCATTTGCGGCGTGATTAGTTTATCTGGCATAGGCTAAATGTTGAATATCGCCAAGATTAATTAGTCTATTCGTCAAATGCAATCCGATCCTTAAAAGAAAATAAAAAAATAAAAAAGAAAAGGCGGCTTATTCGTCCCCGCCTTCGTCATCCTCATCGTCCAATTCATCCCAATCTTCTTCGTCTTCCCAATCTTCTTCATCATCGTAAAAGTCATCTTCCGGTTTTCGTTTTCCCTTAGGCATTCCCTTCACCTCACAGGTGTAAAATCGCTACAACAATACCCATTAGGGTTTATAAATCTTATCCACAAAACCGCCAAAAAAACGCCCCCTAGAAATATTTTTCAAGCTCTTTTTGCGAAATTTTGGCAAGCCATCTGATATTTGGCGTTTTTCCTAAATTGAAACGCCTTATTTCAGCCATGATTTTTGCCGTTCCAATTTTCCTGGTGGCGTCGATTTGCATGACCTTATTTCCATAGTTTGAAATCGCCTTGATTTGGCAATAATCCAAAAGTTCCGACAATCCGTTTTCCCTAACCTTTTCCAATGGGTATTTGCGTTTCAAAAGCCTTTTTTCAATTTCTTGCGGGCTGCACCTTAGCACAATTACCAAATCCGCTGGAAGATCCATTTCGCAAAGCAGATGGCTTTCAAGGATTATGTTTTTATCCTCCAATGATTTTTTTAAATATTTTTTCAATCCCCCAAAATTTGCAACATATTCCCCATTTATGATTTTCGAATACAGTTTTTTTCCCTTCAAAATATCGTTCACGTGCAAAACCGTGCATCCCAATTCCTTCCCAAGCATTTTTGCAATTGCGGTTTTCCCAGTTCCGGGGGTTCCGGTGATGATTATTCTCATGAACAACCTTATCCTTCCCTGATTTATAATCGTTATTTGCCCCAAATTTGGCAATTCCATCAATAGGCAGTTTTTTTAAGTTTGGGAGCGTTTTTTATTTGGAAATCAACATGGCATTTTCAGATATCCTAAAGCATACATTCGAAGCATACGGCAAGAACTTCAAGCTAATCTCGTTTTTTTCGGTCCCTTTTGCAATTGTGTTCTTCCTTTCATTGATGCTTGAGAATTTTGTTGCCTTTTCTGGGATCTTTTTGCGCTATGGCAGCATCCAAGCGGACCTTTCCTCCTTTGATGCGGTGATTTTGGTTGCCCTATTCCTGGTTTCCCTATCCGTTTTCTCATTCGCAGTTGTTGGCGTGAACCTTGCAATAAAATCCCAAAGGACCTTGAAGAGGCTTTCGCACTATGAAAACGAGAAAATCGAATATGCAACAATTCGGATGTTTACGATTTTTCTCACATCCTTTGTAATCATTTTGCTAACAAACCTATTCCTCTATGATTATCATTTAACCGCAACTCTTGGGCTTTTGATTGCAACCATAATTTCAATTGGGATACTCTTCGTCCCCCAAGCGCTTGTAATTGATGACCTTGGGATCCGCAATGCAATTTACATGAGCGTTTCCGTGCTCTTTAGGCGCTTTTCATATGTTTTGATGTTCCTTGTGATTGCAGCCCTATTGATTTCCCTAAACACAAAAATTTTCCTTGAACTTTCCCAATCATTCCCAATTGCCAGATATTTTGCAGTTCTTATAAATGCGATTTTGATACTTCCATTCCTTGAAGTGCTAAAAACCCAAATCTACCTAAGCAAATACACCGTCCTTAGATAAATCCTAATTTTTGCCAAAAATCACCTCAACCCATATTAATTCTTTGTTTCTTCATATTGCATCTATGGCCAAAGCAAAAATCCAGCTGATTATTTCCGAAAAGCCAAAAACCGCAGAAAAAATAGCGCGCGCCCTATCGAAGGATGCCAAGGCAAAAAACCTGCACGGCGTGAATTACTTCGAGCTTGAATTGGATGGCATGAAGGTTTATGTTGCCCCCGCAGTTGGCCACATCTTCACATTGGATCAAAAAATCAAAAAATCCGGCTACCCCATTTTTGACATTGAATGGAAGCCCTCATCCGAAGTTTCCGAATACGGCGCGTTCACAAAAAAATATTTGCAGGTTCTTGCAAAATTATCAAAGGAAGCAACCGAATTCATCTCCGCAACAGATTACGACATGGAAGGCTCGCTGATTGCCGGCAATATCATAAACCACCTAGGGAAAGGAAAGCCTGCAAAGAGAATGCTGTTTTCAACCCTAACCTCGCAAGACCTAACCCAAGCCTACTCGAAATTGCAGCCTCTTGATGTCTCTTCAATTTCCGCCGGCGAAACCCGCCACATAATGGACTATTATTGGGGAATTAATTGCAGCCGCGCCCTAATGGGCGCAATGAAAGCCGGGGGAAGATTCAAAATCATGAGCATTGGCAGGGTCCAGGGTCCAGCTCTTGCAATCCTTGCGCACAAGGAGCGCGAAATTTTAGCCTTCATCCCGCAAAAATACCTCGAAATCCACGCATTTGCAAAAAACACTGACTTTTTGCATGATGCCGGAAGATTCTTTGATTTGGCCAAAGGGGAAGCTGCGTTTTTGGAAATCGTTTCCAAAAAAAGCGGAAAAATACTTTCAATTGAATCAAGGAAATTCAAGCAGCTCTCGCCCGTCCCATTTGATTTAACCACGCTTCAAGTCGAATCCTACCGCAATTTTGGCTACTCCCCAACCCGCACATTGCAAATTGCCCAATCCCTCTATGATGATGCTATAATTTCCTACCCAAGAACTTCATCGCAAAAGCTCCCTGAAAAGCTTGGGCTCAAAAAAATCATTGAAATGGTTGGGAAAAATCCGCTTTATTCAAAATTAACCTTGCAGCTTCTTTCAAAAAACCGCATAATTCCGCACGAAGGCGAAAAAACCGATTCCGCTCACGTTTCAATTTACCCAACGGGCCAATTGCCCGGAAGAGTTGGAAGGGACGAGCTTAATTTGTATGATCTGATTGTAAAGCGGTTCCTTTCGGTTTTTGCGCCTGAGGCAAAGCGCGAAAGCATGAAAGTCACAATGCAAATTGGCGAGCATAAGTTTGCAACGGATGGCACGCGCACAATTGAGGATGGATGGTTTGAATTCTACCGGCCGTATTTGCATTTGGAGGAAATTACCCTTCCGGAATTCAAGGAAGGCGAAAATGTTGCAATTGAAAAAGTTGAAAAACTGGAAAAGGAAACCCAGCCTCCAAGAAGGTACACCCCTGCTAGCATCATCCGCGAACTAGAGCGCCAAAATTTGGGCACGAAGGCAACGCGCTCTGTAATAATTGATACGCTATTCGACCGCCAGTACCTCTCCGATAAAAAAAGCATCAAAGTCACCCAATTTGGGCTTGCAGTTTACGAGGCGCTTTCAGAAAACGTTCCCGAAATCACAAGTGAAACCCTAACGCGCGAATTCGAGGAAAAAGTCGATAAAATCGAAAAGGGCGAAATGCAAAAGGAAACCGTTGTTGCCGATGGAAAAGCGCTTCTTCTAAAAATATTAACCGAATTCAAGGAAAACGAAAAGAAAATAGGAATCGGGCTCCTCAAGGGCCATGATGTTGCGCAAAAAACCGCAAGCATTCTTGGCAAATGCAATTTATGCAAGGAAGGCGATTTGCAAATAAGAAGGAGCAAATTCGGCTATTTTGTTGGCTGCTCAAGCTACCCTAACTGCAAAAACATCTTCCCGCTCCCAAGGAACGCGCTAATCGAGCCAAAAAACACGGTTTGCAAATTCTGCGGCATCCCCGAAATCAAAGTCATAAGGAAAGGCAAGCGCCCATTTGAAATGTGCCTGAACCCCAAATGCGAAAGCAAGGCAAACTGGAAATCCAACACTGAAAACAAATGGAAGAAAAAGGAAACGGATGCAAAATCCGAAGATTAATTTTTCTGGACAATGTATTTAATAATTAATATCGAATTATAGATTTTATGTCTCGTTTTGGCTCAGAAACTTCCTCGATTATTGTTCTGCTAACTCTATTTTTAATTTCTCAACTCGTTGTTGCCGAATCATCGTTTCCTTCAATACCTCCCTCGGTAATTATAATTCCATCTAATCCTGGCGTATACTTTGCACCGCAAATTGTCGAAACCAATAGCCTCAATACGATTGAAGCTTCCGTTAGCGTTTCCGAACTTTCAAGTGTTTTTTGTACTTCACCATCTAAAGATCAAACGTGTTCGTGCAAAATAATTGGAAATTTTGATCCCAAAGGAGAAAATCTTGCCCAATTCCAATGTGATTTCAGACCTCCAGTAGAGGGGACTTACTTGATAAATGCTGAATCAGACAAAAAAAAGATGCGGGGTACTTTTTCAGTTGTTATGCGCCCAGGAGAACGTCCTATTATTGAGCAAAAAATCGTACAAAAAGAATTTCCTTGGCTTTTTACGGTTTTAATTGGTGTTCTAATAATCGGAATTGTTTGCGCTTACCTTCTTTATAGGCATTTTCGCAAAACCAAGTGATTGCATTTTTCTCTCCTAAGCGGGCTATTCCCCAGCATATTTAAACCGCGCTTTCGAATTGTTAACATGGCCAAAAACAGCAATGATGCCGCCCTGGAAAACGTATTTTCAGCTGTTGCAAAAAAAGTTTCTCCAACCCCAATTGAAGCGAAAACCGAAAAAGCATTTGCGCAATCCATCCGTTCAAAATTGCAAGCCGCTTTTGGCAATTCCGCGCAGCTCTTTTTTGTTGGCTCAACTGCGCGCGACACCGGCATTAGGGGGGATCGCGACATCGACATTTTCGTTGCATTCCCAAAAGGAAAAAGCCGCGATGAAATAGTTGCCAAGACCATTTCAACTGTGAAAAAAACCTTAAAGGCAAATTGGGAGATGCACTATGCCGAGCATCCGTATTTGCAGGGAAGGATTGATGGCTACAAATTGGAAATCGTCCCGTGCTTTAGAATTCAAATGAACGAGGGCATAATTTCAGCAGTTGATAGAACGCCCCTCCACGCGCTTTATTTGCAAAAAAAACTAACTGAAAGGCAAAAAAGGGATGTCCGTGTATTAAAAGCACTCCTTAAAGCGCATGGCATCTACGGAGCTGAACTTGAAATTGAAGGATTTTCCGGCCTAGTTTGCGAATACCTGGTTTTGAACTACAGATCTTTAGCAAATCTCCTAAAAGAGGCAAGTTCATGGAAACCTCCAATGGTTTTGGACATTGAAAACTACCATGAAGGGAAATATGATCTGCTTATAAAAAAATACCAAACCCCTCTCATAATAATTGATTTCATTGATAAAAACCGCAACGCAGCAGCTGCAATTTCCCTGCACAGTTTTTCAAAATTCATCCAAATCAGCAGGCAGGTTTTGCAAAAGCCAAGTTCTTCTTGGTTTGAAAGGAAAATCCCAAAAATCAACCTCCCAAAACTCCATTCCGAGCTGGAAAGCCGCAATTTCCTCCTTCTTAAAATGGCAAAGCCAAAAGGAATCATAAGCGATGTGCTGGTTCCGCAGCTTAGGCGGTCTGCAATGTCAATTGAAAAACAGCTTAAGCTGTTTGATTTTGATGTATTCAACAGCTTCTCGTTTTCAGATGAAAAATACTCGTGCATTTTGCTTGAACTTCCCTTCCTTGAAAACTATCCGCTTGAAAAAATCCAAGGCCCGCCAATTTTCATGGAAAAAGACCTCCAAAAATTCCTCTCAAAGCATAAAAACTCAAAACGGCTACTGATTGAAAACGGCAAAGCAGTTTCAGAGCAGCCGCGGAGGGAAAAATCCGCAGTTTCAATCATCCAAAAAATCAGGAAATCCCCGCAAAAATCCGGCATCGGCTCAAATTACCTGCTTCCGTTCAAAAATAGCTCAATATTTTCCGGGCAAGCACTGTTAGCCGCTCTTAAGAAGAACCCCTCATTTAAGGCAAAATTTGCAGAATTCCTAAGTTCCGAACTTTAAATGTAAAAATCAGAATTTTGATTCGAATCAAACCACTTATCTCCTTCCCAATCTGAATTTTGATCCGGGGAAAGCCCTGATTAGCGCTTGGTTTAAGTTTTCCCTTCTATCCATTGCCTGCCTATATTGTACCCTCCCAAAATTGCTTTTTTCTACAGCTTCCAAAACCATTCCGGATTTTCGCTTTCCCTTAATTACGGATGCAATTTTACCCTTTATTCCGATTTCGCTTGTTTTCATAAGCCCAAGCTTGGTCTTGAAAAAAATCGCCGGATTCCTAAACGCGCCTTGGATTATGCTTCTAACCCCTGCAACTTCCGAATTTTTTATAAGGGCATTCCTAAAAGCTGCCTTATCCGCAACCGAAACATTTGGGTTATCAAAATAATTTTCCGTCCTTTGGAACAATTCGAGAACTCTTTGGGCCTGCTTGCTTGTGCCCAGATCTTTTTTGTTTTTTTGCCTGCCTTCCCATGCTTCCTTGGATTTTTCGCCCATAGCGAATTTTGCGCCGCTAAAAAACGCGGATGAAATGTTTGTCTTATATGTGTCAAACGCCCTTTCCGATCCTATTTTTTCAGAAGAAAGCGTTCCAAGCGAATCTGCAATCTGAATTTGCCTTGGGCTGTACCCTTCGTAGAGCCTGCGGTTTTCCAGCCTCTTGTAGCCTTCATTCCCAACGCCGACGAAAGCGGCGTATGCAATGCCAGCTCCAATGATTCCTGCCTTTGCCCATTTTCTTAGAGAATTTTTAGGCGTGTAGACGTTTTTCCTCCCTTCAAACAAATTTGCCATATCCAAATAATAGGATAGATATTGTTTTTAAGCGCTTTTCCCATCTCTTAATCATGTTTTCATTCAGGCTTGCGATTTTATTTGCAATATTTGCGATGAATTATTGCCTTGCAGCGGGCCCAAATGATTTTCCCGACCCAATAGATGCAATTTCCGGAAACGTTTCTTCTAGTGTTATTGTAATCCCCGAAAATCCCGGAGTTTATCTCGAACCCGCTATCGTCGAATATAACAATGTCAATAAATTTGAAGCTTCTGTTAGCGTATCCGAGCTTTCAAATGTCATTTGCATCTCCCCCGAAACCAGCCCAGAATGCTATTGCAAAATAATTGAGAATTTCGAGCCCCAAGGAGTAAATCTTGCGCAATTCCAATGCGAATTTCGGCCCCCTGTTTCTGGTACATACCAAATCAATTTGGAATCCAGCAAAAAAATGGCGTGGGGTAATTTTTCTGTCATCATGAGGCCAGGCGAAGCTCCGATAATCGAGCAAAAAATCCCCCAAAACCAGTTTGGCGAGATGATTTTTGCGATAATTTTCCTTGGCATGATAGTTTGCAGCTATCTTTTCTACTTCTTCTACAAATTAGTCAACCGCAAGCGCGACGCCCTGAACAAGGTTTACGAGGAGCGCCAAAAAACCGAGGATGACATGAAGGTTTTGCGCTACAGGTTCTTCAAGCGTGAAATAGATGTCAACACCTACAATTCCGTATTCCAGCAAAAGGAAAAGGAACTAGCGGACATAAATGATAAAATAGTTGCCCTGATAAAATCCAAAAAGGGCGCAATGAAAACTCCCGCATCAGAATGATTGCGTGATTTTTTGATTTTCCGCTTTTCCAAACCTATTTCTTAACTTCCGAAAATTCGGCGTCCTGGACATTATCATCGTTTCCGTTTCCAAAACCCGAATAATCCTTTTGGCCGCCTGCGCCTTCTTTTCCTTCAAACCCTTCTCCTTGGCTTTGCGATCCCTCTGAGCCGGCATTCCCCTTCTGGTAAAATGAGGCTCCAATTGCCTGCACTTCCTTTTTCAGCTTTGAAATCCCCTCAGTTAGCTTATCCTTGTCCTTTTCCGCAATTGCCTTGCGCAAATTTTCAATTGCTTCCCTTACGGTTTGCTTTTGGGCATCCGTAATTTTTTCCTTGAGCTCTTCCATCGACTTTTCGGATGTGTAAATCATCGAATCGGCCTCATTTTCCAAATCAACCATTTCCTTCCTTTTTTTATCCTCATCAGAAAATTCCTGCGCCTGCTTCATCATCCTCTCGACTTCTTCCTTGCTTAATTTGTGCGGGGCAGTGATTGTGATCTTTTGCTCCTTTTGCGTTCCCATATCCTTTGCGGACACATGCAATATCCCATTCGCATCAATATCAAAAGTCACTTCGATTTGCGGAACCCCCCTTTGAGCCGGCGGTATTCCTACCAGCCCAAAATTCCCAAGCTCCACATTATCCTTAGCCATTGCCCTCTCGCCCTGGAACACGCGGATATCGACCGATGTTTGGAAATCAGCAGCAGTTGAGAATGTTTGCGATCTTTTCGTTGGAATTGTAGTGTTCCTCTCAAGTATTTTTGTGAAAACACCCCCCATGGTTTCAATCCCAAGCGAAAGCGGCGTCACATCCAAAAGCAAAATATCCTTAACTTCGCCGGCAAGCACTCCTGCCTGGATTGAAGCTCCAAGCGCGACCACTTCCATCGGATCTACTCCTCTTTCAACCTTCTTTCCTAAATGATCCTCAACAAATTTTTGCACAATTGGCATCCTTGTTGGCCCCCCGACCATGATGATCCTATCAATTGTTGCAGGGGTCAATTTTGCATCCTTGATTGCCCGATTCAGCGGATTTTCGCACCTTGCAATTATTGGCCGGATAATCTCTTCAAGCTTTGATCTTGTGATTTGCATCTGAAGATGCTTTGGCTGATTAGCAACGGATGTGATGAATGGCAAATTGACCTCCGATTGCACAACAGTTGAAAGCTCGATTTTTGCCTTTTCAGCTGCCTCTCGAAGCCGCTGCATTGCCGTGCCATCGTTCCTAAGCTCGGCTCCTTCCTTTTTCTTGAATTCGCTTGCAATATATTCGATCAGTGCATTATCCATATCCGTTCCCCCAAGCTGGGTGTCCCCTGCCGTGCTAAGAACTTCAAAAACGCCCTTCCCAAAATCCATTATGGTCACATCAAGCGTTCCTCCCCCCAAATCAAACACCAGGATTTTTTGGTCCTTTTCCGTCTTGTCAAGCCCGTATGCAAGGGCGGCAGATGTTGGCTCGTTTACAATCCTTACAACTTCCAAACCGGCAATTTCGCCAGCATCCTTGGTTGCCTGCCTTTGGTTGTCATTAAAATATGCCGGCACCGTGATGACCGCTTTTTTTATCGGCTCTCCAATGAACGCTTCCGAATCGTTTTTGATCTTCTTTAAAATGAATGCGGAAATCTGCTGGGGCGTGTAGCTTTTCCCAAAAATCTTGTAAATGTGGTCAGATCCCATTTTCCTCTTTGCCGCGTAAACCGTACCTTCCGGGTTGCTAACCGCCTGCCTTCTTGCCGGCTCCCCAACCAAAACCTCGCCATCCTTGGTAAAAGCAACAAAAGATGGGAACGCTTTTCCGGCAACAGTTGTGCCTTCAGCTGATGGCACAATTTCTGGCCTTCCACCTTGCATGAACGCCGCAGCAGAGTTGCTCGTTCCCAAATCTATTCCAATTATTTTTTCCTTTGACATATAACCACCCAATTAAGAATTTTTATTAAAAGAAATTTTACCTCATAAACATCGTTTTTTTGCAATCAAATTATTCTTTGGTAAATACCATTACCTTTGCAAATCTCATGACGATCCCGTTTAGCATATACCCTTTTTGAACGATTTTAGCCACCTTCCCCTTAAGTTTTTCATCGGCTGTTTTTTCCTCTCCAACCGCCTCATGCAAATCCGGATCGAACAAATCCCCGCTTTTCAGGGGAATTTGCGATAGGCCGTGCATCTTTAGGGACTTGCTTAGGTTTGCAAAAATCATCTCCACTCCTTTTTTTCCATCCCCTTCCGGAAAATGCACAATTGCCTGCTCGAATTCATCCAAAACCGGCAAGACATCCTCCATCACAGCTTCTGTAGCAATCATTATGGTTTCCATTTTTTCCTTTGCCACTCTTTTCTTGAAATTCTCAAAATCCGCCTGCATGTACTTAAGCCTTGTCAAATACTCCTCCGCATTCTTCTTTTGCTCAAGGTAAAGCTGTTGGAAATCTTCCTTGCCCTCTTCCGAAGCATCGGATTTTGGCTCATCATCTTTATTTTCCATAATTATTCACGATTCCAATAAATTTTGAATTTCATATCCCAAATTCAAATCTTTTCCCATTTTCAATAATTTTCCCTTATCACTCAAAACCCATCTCATCATCAATTTCAGCTGCCATTTTCTTGATCATCCTAAACATCCTAAGCATGTCGTTTTCCATCTCCTCGACGGTTTCCTCCAAATTTTGCGCCCTAAGCTCGTATTCCCTGCCTCTTCTAACAATCAAGCCTGTTTCCATGAGCTTGTTTAGATGGTATACCGCCCCTCCCCTTGTAACGTGTATTTTCCTGCTAATTGTAATGCTCCTAATCCCGCCCTCCTTCCTTTTTGATTCCTTTTCCAAAATCTCCTTGAAAATCTCCTTGGCTACGCTTTGGGAATCTGTTGGAATCCCAATTGAATTGCAAAACGCGTCCAATTCGCCATTCAAATCCTTCCTCGAAGGCCGCTCCATCCTCTTGATTGTAATCTGCTTGGCATCCATGAAAATTATCCCCGGCTGTTTTCCAGCTAATGCTATATTGCAAGTTAAATTTATAAATTAGTTGGTTAAAATGACTATTTGGCTAATTTTAAACAGTATTTTGCTGATTATTAAAAATAACGCTATTCCTAAGGAAAAAAATAAAAAAACAAAGAAAATCAGTGCTCATGGCCCTTGTTTACGATCGTCCCCTCTCGCTTAACGTTTTTATTTGCGTGGACCAATATTTTTTCCTTTTTAAAGTGCCTAAGGGCTTGCTCGATAAATTTCTCATTACCTTTTTTTGGCAAGGAATAACCATGGTAATCAACACCCAATCTCAATGGCGCGCTTACATTTACCCCCGTTTTCCTAAGTTCACTTGCAAATTCCTTTGCGTGTTCTGGAAACATATGGTGGACATAGAACAATAATTTCCCATTCGGCCCCGGCTCAAGTATTGCCGATTGCAATTTTTGTTTTTTTAATAAGTTTACTCCCTCATGTCCCTCCTCTTTTCCTGTAATGTCTCCCATGAAAACACCTCTTCTTCTAATCACAATAAATGTTTTTATATGCTATCTATCGCTTTTTCAATTTCCCCTTCAGCTAGCATTTCAAAAAGCTCCTGGGGATCTTCCAGCAAAATTCCTTTCTGCTTAAGCTTTTCTTTTAGTATTTCCATCCCCATTTCCCTTGCATTCCTCCCATCCTGCCTAAGCCTTCTGATCCCTTCAATCCGATCCTTAAGCTCCTTAGTTTCAAAATTCTTATCGACATAAATGAGCGCCATTTCATCGTATTTTGCAACTACTTTTTCAACCTGCAAATGCAAATTCTCGCCGTTTTTCAAAGTGCCTTCCAATTTCAATTTGATCCGGGGCTTTTTCATGTGCGTTCCGGAAAGCAATTTTGAAATCTCCAAATCTATGGTTTTTTCAACATCAAGCGCCGTTGCATTTGAAAAAACAAGTTCCCTAAAGTAAAACGGCCGGCTCTCTATTGGAATAAATTCCGCTTTCTGGTTGTCCGAATCAAACATGTAAAAGCCCTTCTGCTTCTCCTCATTTTTTTTCATCTGCGTAACAACAGTTGATCCGGCAACTAGCAATCTCCTCCCATGGATGTTCAAATCATGGTTCCAATGGATGTGCCCATTCACATAAAGCTCAAATCCATCGGGAAGTTCCTCCATTGCAACATCCTCTTCCCTTTCAACTGGTAGCAGCTCCTTCAAATTCTGATGGAAAACAAAAATGTTGTACGCCCCGTCAACCGGCTTGAATTCCGCAACTTCAAGTGTCCTTTTGAAATACTCTTCAGGAACCCCTCCAAGGCCTTGCAGGGCAACTGTTTTGCCGCTCTTTTTTAGAAGCACGGTTCGCGTATGAAAGTTTAGCACCAAATTTGCGCTATCCAGTATTTGTATGATGTTTGCAAGGCCCTTTCCCCTCCGCTCATGCGTCCCCCAGATTGCAAGGATTGGGATCCCATTGTTTTTGAGCGATTTTTCTTCATCCCCATCCAATTCAAAAACTTCGATTTCCTCCCTCTCCTTATTGCTAGCGCTTAGATTTGAAATTTCAGAAAACAGCTCAATTGTTTCCTTGACGGTTTCCTGCCTTGGAATCCGAATATCGTAAATATCTCCCGGAAGCAAAATCGCATCGGCGTTAAGCTTTAGCGCCTTTAGCATAGCCTCCCTTGCCTGCGGAAGCGCGTCTTCATTGAACCCGAAGTGGCAGTCTGAAATTATTGCAATTCGCATATGACTAATCAAGCAGTGCAAAACTATAAATTGGATGCGATTGCAAAAATCAGATATTTGCCGCTTGCCTCTTGCGCCTATTTCCTAAGCCTTAGCAGGCGTAGCTATTTGCGCCTTCTTCCGAACATCAACATCCTCCTTGCACTTAGGGCAGGTGTAGACGAACGCGCCTTCATTGATCTTGATTGATGGCGAGCAATTCGCGCACATCCCAGTTCCGCAGTACGGGCAGAAAATGATTTTAGAATTCTTTGAATGGCAAGTTGGGCATCCCATTCCCTTTTCAGCTTCGATTTTTACAAATGAAATTTCCGCCTTTGAATCCATTTTTTGCGTTGCAGGCTGCTTTGCATTCAAATCCTCAAGCTGCGACATGACGCTTGATTGCCTTTGCTCATCCTTTGGCTTATCCCCCAAAATATCATTGAATGTCATCTTATCCTCCTGCTTGCCAACCGATTTAAGCAACGTTTCCTTGGGCGGGGCAACCGACAAATTGGATCTTAAGCTTCCAGATCCTTCAGAAGTTTTCAATTGCGAATAAACATCATTTACAAGCGAATCAAAATTATCGCTTTGCGCAACCTCATTTGTTGCAAGAACGCTTACGCCCCTATTCAGACCGCTTCCCTCCCCTCCCTTCAAAAGATACCTCCTATGCACGATAATCCCTTTTTCCGCTTCGCTAAGCGGCGCTTTTGGCGCATCGACTGCTCCCGCATTCCTAGCAGTTGCCTCCTGCTCGTGGAATTTTTGCATCTCCCGATAAATTGCGTGCTGGCCCGGCCTTATTTGGGGCCGCTCCGGCTGTAATTTGACTTCCTTTGGCAAAATATCGTCAAGTATTAATTCGGCTTGCAGCTCCTCTGCTTTTTTCCTTTGCTCCCCTAAAAATTTCGAATCGGATTTGAAATTCGTATCCTCGGATTTAATCTCCTTTTTAGGTATTTCAATTGGCTGATCCTTCATGATTTCAGCTTTCATGCCGGTTAGCGATTCATTTTCGCCCATTTGCGCGTCCCTGATCCGCTTCCTAATTTGTGCTGCATTTTGTATATTTTCACTGATTTGGGAATTGCCATCCTTCTTTTCATTGATCACATCGCCCATCATTGCCATGTACCCTTTCCTATCCGAGACAGCATCCTTTGGCGCTTCCTTATTCATGTAAACCGTATCCGGAACTCCCGGGCTTTTTTGCACGGATTTTTCTCCACTTGATTGCTTCCCAAGTTTTTCCGCGAGCGCTTGCATTTGCTGCTGCATAGGGGTTAGCTGCATTTGCGGCGCAATTGGCACGGTTTTCAATTTCCTTTGCTCGTCAATCCTTACGGCGTTGCCTTTTTTTGGAAATAAGTACGATCTGATTTTAGAAACAATATCGTCCCTTCTTTGCAAAACAACCTGCTGCGAAGAAACCGCTTCAAGTTCCGAATCCCGAATTTTGGTGATCAATTCCTTCTTGCTTTTATCCTGCCTAACCCCCGCGTCCGATCCCGACCGCTTTCCAATGATTTTTTCATTCACTTCATTTTCCCCTTCAACTTCCCTTCCCCTTTCGAATTTGATGTTGATTGTCCCTTGCATTGGAACCCCAATTGTTAGGAAATCAGGCTTTGAGAACATCACATATAATTTGAGGAAAACAAATGTCAAAAGAAAAACCATGAACAAAACAATAGGGTAAACCCCATTTCCCAGCAAGACTTCTAATTTCCCATCGTAAATATAATCGATTCCAAGGGAAACTAGTGCAAGCAATCCGCCGGCAACCGCTCCGGCCCCGCTTTTGTATTCGTTGCTTTGGAGCCTTAAATCAGGGAAAGTCAATCGTAGGAGCAAATAGCCAAGTGTCACGGAGCCGACAATGAAATATATGTAATATGCAATTGCCAATAATTCCATAAGTAACGGGACGCTTCCCAAGTTTAAATAAATAACCCCAAAGAGCCGCTTGAAATTATTTGGGGCAATTTACCCGCAAACCCAAAAAATCAAATCCAAATATTCCGTCCTTAGCTGCTCTTTTTCAATTGGCCTTTCCTTCCAATTTATGCGTCATTTTTGCCTTCTTAGGGAGATATAAATATCTTGCCTAGCACTATATCTTTCAATCATTTGGTGGAACTTATGAAGCATCAATTTACCGACATTGAATCGCTCCTCGATGAAAAAATGGAGGGCAAAACCGTAAAAATCAGGGGATGGGTCTACCGCAAAAGGACAGCCGGAGGGATGAATTTCCTAATTGTTCGCGATGCTACCGATGTAATCCAGGTGGCTGTTAAAAAAGACAAGGTCGCCGAGAAGGATTTTGCATCCGCTGACAAGGCGCTCATTGAAAGCGCAGTCGAAGTCGAAGGGATAGTCAAAAAAGATGCCAGGGCAATAAATGGCTTTGAAATGCAAGCAGTTTCCTTCCATGTGATCCATTCCGCAAACGCATTCCCGGTTGCAAAAGATAACTCTCCTGAATTTTTGCTAGACATTCGCCACCTTTGGGTCCGAAGCCGTGAAATTTCCGCAATCATGAAGGTCAAATCAACAATGCTAGAGGCTGTCCGCGAACACTTCAAACAAGAAGGGTATTTTGAAACTACTCCTCCAATAATTGTGAGCGGAGCAGTTGAAGGCGGTTCAACGCTTTTTGAAATGAATTATTTTGGAAAAAAAGCGTATCTTTCGCAAAGCGCGCAGCTTTATTTGGAGGCGCTGATTTTTTCGCTTGAAAAAGTCTATTCCATAACCCCCTCATTCAGGGCCGAAAAAAGCCGAACTCTTAGGCATTTGGCAGAATATTGGCACGTTGAAGCCGAAGCTGCTTATGCCGAGCTTGAAGATATGCTGATTTTAGAGGAAGGACTGATTTCCAACATGTGCCAAAAAGCCGCAACTGACCGCGCAAAAGAGCTAAAATTCCTTGGCCGCGATCCAGCTGAAATGAAAAAAATCGAGCCGCCTTTTGATCGCATAAAATACGACGAAGCAGTTGAGCTGGTGCAAGTCAAAAACCCCGCATTCAAATGGGGGGACGACCTAGGAACAGAAGATGAGCGCATTTTAACCCAGGAGCGAACCCTCCCTGTTTTTGTCACGCACTACCCAAAGCACATCAAAGCGTTTTACATGAAGGAAGATCCCAAAAATCCAAAATTAGTTCGATGCAATGATTGCCTTGCCCCTGAAGGCTACGGCGAAATAGTTGGCGGCTCGCAAAGGGAGGAAAATGTCGATAAGCTAATTGATAGGCTAAAAGAGGAAGGAGCAGATGTTGCCGCATATGAATGGTATTTGGACCTTAGGCGTTACGGATCGGTACCGCACTCCGGCTTTGGGCTTGGACTTGAAAGAATTGTTAGGTGGGTTTGCAAACTCGAGCATATACGGGATACGATTCCATTCCCAAGGGTCATGAACAGAAGCTATCCTTAATTGAAGAAAACAGCGAATTGATTGAGTGGGGAATTATTCCATTGATCGTAGCTTCGTAATTCTTTTCCAATTCGGTTACTTTTCCCCATCAGCCTTGCTTTTGATCCTCCTTCCCAATCAGCCATAAATAAATTGAAAACCCAAGCATCCAAAGCGAGGGAATTGCGTACGCAAGAAGCCTTGCAATATCTTCAATGCTATTTGTGAAGTAGCGCAGTCCAAAAAACAGCAGCACAACTGAAATGAAAAACGCGGCAATGCTAAGCATCTGCGGAAGCGCGTCTGTAAAATTGTCAAATGCCATATAGTATACAGATATGCGGATTAGGTTTAAATGGCTAATCCAAAATCCTCTTGCCCACACGCACAATCCGAAATATGCAAAATCATTTTATCTGCAGGCCAAAACCTGCCTAGCCTACTGAAACAATTTCTCCACCTGCTCTTCGAAATTCAGTTCGACTTCGGGCGCATGTGAGAGTTTGGCGATTTTGAAAATTAAAAGGTTCTTCAAATCCTCCCCCTCCTTTATTCCAACCCTTGTTTTGAGGACAAGATCATCCACAAAATTTAGCATAATCCCCATATTCTGTGATTCTGCCATTTCTTCCGGAGCAATTTTTCCAAGGCCATACGTTTTCTCCTTAATTCTCCTAAGAAGCGCCATCTCCTCCTTGAACTGCGGAGCTTGCTGCTTGAATAGTGCCAATAAGGCAAGCGTGCCTGCAGAATTAAGATATGCCTGCATCTTTATTGGGGCGGGAATAAATTCCACAATTCCTTGAGCTTCATCGGCTGTAATTGCAAATCTTTGGGCATCTTCTGGAGTTCCAATAAGGGCAGATTCAACAATTTTCCTATCCCCCTCATTTAGCCTTGCTTTCCTTTTCTCGAACATCTGATACAGCGGCAAAAGATTCGCATGAAGAAGCGGCCAATTGCTTTTTTCAACCTTGTACAAATCCAAATAGTTTGCATCAAGAAGCATTCCAGTTGCCTTGGAAATCCTTCCGGTGTTTCCTTTTGGTTTTCCCCTTCCATACAAAATGGAAAACGCATCTATGATTTTTTTTGGCCTTCCAAAGTACGCAGAATACACCCTTGCGGATAGCCCGCCAAGCGCCAAATCATGGTATTTTACGCGCTCAAAACCTTCGATTTTTGGAACTCCCGCCCGTTCCTTAATTTTTGGCATAAACCCCCCTTTTTAGCTCTTTTTAATATACAATATACCCTAAAGGTATATAAAAATGGGGGTCAACCGGCCAGGAACCCTCAACGATACAGATCGCCCCCTTGCGCTCTTTGGCCTATATGTGAAAATTATCCATCAATTTAGGAGTTTTCAAATTGCGTTTCATAACTTTTGTAAACAATAATGCGCAACCTTGTTTTGAATAAAAAAAGCCGCTTCAATTTTTACATCAAGCATTGCGATTGCAATTTTTTCTTAAAACAAAACTCATATTAACGCAATGCGCGTTTTCAAATACGGATTCCAATGGGAAAAACGCAACTGATTTTATCACTTCTAATGCTTCTATCCTCATTTGCCCTGGCAGTTTACGGCCCTGGCAGTGGGAGTTCAACTTCAACACCTACTTCAACTCCAATGCCTATCATTCAAAGCGCAGCAAGTCCATCTGATACTGCCTCTTCAACCCAAAACCCCTCCGCTCTTGGAGGAATAATAGATGTCAGTTCAATTCCAAGCGGAGCGCTTGTTTATTCCGTCCAAAACGGGGTGGAAAAGTATAGGGGGACAACCCCCATTCAATTTACTGCCGATGGCCTAGTTACCGTAAGCATTTTCGCCAAAGGCTATTTGCAATATTCGGCAGTAATGAAAGGAACCGTTGGTAAAACCGTAAACATAGTCGCCCAGCTCGAACCAATCCCCTCAATTATCCCAACAGTTCCAGCTCCAACCTCTTCAAGCCCGGATTACTCGTGCGAGCTTCCAACCCTCAAAGAGAGGGTAAAATGCCGGCTTGACCTGCCTGAAAATTCGCAAACCGCAAAGCTTGCATTCATTCCCGAAGAGTGCCGGTCCCAAATTGATGAAAAATCAAAAACGGATTGCATCCATCTTTATGAAAAATTAAGCATTTGCAACCGGCTTGATACCGATGCCAACCGCGAGAAATGCGCAAAAAACGAGCTTGCCCTTGGAAGCAGCATTGCAATTGAAAAATCAAACTGCGATGCGCTTAAGGAAAACGACCGCTTAGATTGCATCTCCTCCCTTAGATCAAAGCTTTATTCCCTGATAAAATTCCGCTTTTATAATTTAGAAGAGCACGCTGAAAAGCTCATGGAAAAAGGCGCGAACGAGGCATTGGTTGTTGATTTCATCTCCCAACTTGAAACCAAAAAAGCGGAATTCAACAGGGCGAGTGGCCTATCTGCAAAAAAGCAGGTGATTTGGGAAGTTAGGAGCATCTGGGAAGAATTCAAAAAATCCGCAAAAGCGCAGATTGAAAATGCAAAATAGGTAAAAAATTCAAAAAAGGTAATTATTATGAGAATGATTGTTGCAATATTCCTGATTTCATGCCTCTTTATAGCTGGCTGCACAGCTTTGCCTGAAAAAACGCAGGCATCGATTTCAATAACCCCCTCGCCAACCAAGATGCCGCTTTCACCAAATGATGAGCTATATTCGGATCAGCTGGATGGGTCGATTGAGGAGCTTGATTTGGTTGGCTAAAAAACTCCTTGTCGGAAGCAATTTTAAGCTTTCCTTGCCTAAATCACTCTCGATTTTTTATAGTCAAAGTGAACACATATGGAATCAAATTATGATGTACTCGTTGTAGGCGGCGGGCCAGCTGGCTCAACCGTATCCATCTTTCTTGGCAAGATGGGGCACAAGGTATTGCTTTTGGACAAGGCAAAATTCCCGCGCGATAAGACCTGCGGCGATGCAATTTCTGGCAAATCAAGGGGAGTTCTTCGCGACCTTGGAATCACTGAAATTGTCGAATCCGCCCCGCATTCAAAAGTATTCGGAGTAGGCTTTAGTTCGCCGGATGGCACATACGTTGACATCCCAATCCCGCAAAACTACGGAATAGACTATGGCTATTGCTGCAAGCGCGAAGTTTATGACAATTTGCTATTCCAGCACGCAAAAAAATTCGCAACTGTTTATGAGGAGCATGAAGTTACCGACATCATAAAGGAAGGAGAAGCGGTTGTTGGGGTAAAAGCGCTAGATAAGAAAACCAACACCGAACACGTTTTCAAGGCAAAAATAGTTGTCGGTTCGGACGGCGCAACTTCAATTGTTTCAAGAAAATTAGGGCTTGGCGAATCAAACCCTGATCATCTGTGCGCCGGCGTTCGCGCTTATTACAAGGGAGTAACCGGCCTTGGCAAGAGCATCGAGCTCCATTTTGTCGATTCATTAGTCCCCGGCTATTTTTGGATATTCCCCCTTGAAAATGGCCTGGCAAACGTTGGCTCTGGGATTTTAGCTTCGGATATGAAAAAAAAGAACATGAACCTTCGTGATGAAACACTCAAAATCATAAACGAGCATCCGGTTTTCAAGGAAAGGTTCAAGAGCGCTGAAATTGTGGGCGGCTGGAAAGGATGGAACCTTCCTCTTGGCTCAACCCACAAAAAAGCGCATGGAAATGGCTGGGTGCTTCTTGGGGATGCCGCCTCTTTGATTGATCCATTTTCCGGAGAGGGAATTGGGAATGCCATGACCTCTGGAAAAATCGGCGCAGCTGCAATCCATAAGGCCCTTGAAGCCAAGGATTATTCGGAAAAATTCCTCTCCGAATACGAAAATAACTTATGGGAAGTGCTTGGGCACGAGTTCAAGAACTCCGATAGGATGCAAAAAACCGGCAAGAGGAAATGGCTGGTCAACATATTGCTCCACAAGGCAAAACGGTCGGATTGGCTGCGAAAGCAGCTGTCGGCTAGTTTGCTTGACCAAAAGGCAAGAAAGGGCTTTTCAGACCCGCTTTTCTACATCAGGGCGCTTTTAGCTTAATTAGCCATTCATTTTCTTATATTACTAGCACTAGCAAAATAAGTTATTTTCAGAAAAAAAAATCCTTCAATTAGAAAACCTAATTAGAAAATCCTGCGCCCATTAGTCAATTCCCATCAATTTTGCATCTTCTATTTGAGCGGAAGCCTCTTCAAAACATCCTCCGTTGTCTTCATGTGGACGCCGGCAGCATGCATCTGCCTAAGCGCAAGCTCGCTATCCATTGGCTTTACATTGAATGCCTTTGAAGCATCCGTTATGAGGTAAACATCAATTCCCCTTCTCCTAAGCTCAAGTGCCGTATTTCTAATCGAATAATCGAGCGCAATCCCATAAATTATCGCCTTCTTGACATGCAGCATTTTAATTATTTTTTCCGTGTTTGGATTGCTAAAAACGTTGAATTTTTGCTTTTCAACCACAATTTCCTTCTTTGCAACTATTTTTTTAAGAGCTGCCAGCGGATAATTCTTGTTCTCAACAAAGGCAGCTGCTGACGTTTTTGGAATAGTTTCCTTTATCTTCTTTTGGCCCAAAGTGCCATCCATGCAATGCAATGGAAATGGCCCTCCCCAAATCTCAAGCTCGGAATTTTCCGCTTCCTTGTACTTTGCAGTCCCAAAATGCCTATCCACGGATGAAATTATCTCGATCTTGTTCTTCCTTGCAAATTTAGTTAGGCTCTCAAGGTTCTTTTTGAGGTTTTCGGCATTTGTTACCGGAAACTTGCCCGTTGTCAATATGAAATCGTTTTGAGTATCCGAATCGAAAAAAATTAGCAAACAATGCTCACCCACTTAACATGACCTTTATTCAGAAGGAAGCTTATATACGTTTGTTTGGCAATCAATGGGCATATTTTAAAAGCCCAAAAGCATGAAATTTGCATGCGGGCGCAAACAGCAATCGAATATCTGCTCCTGATTGGGGCAACAGTATTTTTTGTCATTATGGTCGCCCTTGCAACAAGGGATATATTGCTTCCAACCGGGAAAACAATCCTTCTAAAGCAGAACGCCGTTGACGATGGGATTTCCAATTTTGGTGCGTCCCCAACCCCAATTGCTTCCATTTGCACCCCCTTTGAAATCTGCACAACCAACCTTAATTGCCTAGGTTCTTGCGCTAGCGATGGCTCTTATTGCATCGACAATCCATCAGATAATTGCCCGGCAACTGCAACTTCAAATCCGCCAACATGCGTTGTTGGAACAACGGAGAATTGCAATACTGTAATTAGCGGGCAAACCTGTCCTGGGATTCAAACCTGCCAATCTTCCCAAACATGGGGCGCTTGCGCTGACCTTTCCGATAATTGCCCTGTTGTTGCAACGCCTGTTTGCATATCTGGCAGAACCCGGCCTTGCACCTCAATAATAAATGGCCAAACCTGCCCCGGATTAGAAACTTGCTCTAATGCCCGAATTTGGGGCACTTGCGTAGATGCTGTTGATAATTGCCCCTTAGCTGTTCCAGATACTTGCACGATTTCTGGCGCTCCCCCAATTGCAGTAGGCCCATTTACTAGCGCAATCACAGCAACCTTCACCGGCAATTTTGGCCAAAATGCATTGATTAAATGCAATGATACCGATGTTGGCGAATCCATCCACATTAATCCGTCAACTGGGATTGCAAAAAAAGATTGCGATTACATAAATCAGACAATTTCAAACAAAATATACAACATTTCCGCGGCGTCAAATGGAATTGCCTGCAACTCAACAATTACGGATCTGAAGCCACTTTTGCCGTTTTGCAAAATTACTGCAAACCCTGCTTCGGGTTTTGGCCCGTTCATCAGCACAATTGTTGCAAACTTTTCCGGAACAAACCATTCTATAAATGTCACTATTAAATGCAATCAAACGGATCTTGGCGTATCCAATCAGATTAATTTTATAAGCAGGCTAGCTCTTCGAAATTGCCCCTACCCCGACTCCTTGCCAATAAACCAAACCTTCAACATCAGTGCTTCATCCAATGCGGTATTTTGCAATGGAACTGTGGTTGTAAATCAAACTTCTCCCCAACAATGCAAGCTTTCCGCAAGCCCCTTTTCAGACATTGGGCCGTTTACAAGCGTTTTAACCGCCAACTTTTCAGGAACTAATAATGGGCCAAATGCCTTAATCAAATGCAACCAATCCGACCCTGGAATAAGCGTTCCTATTCCTCCCGCAACAAGGATTGCAACTAGAACCTGCCCGTATCCTTCCGTCTATACGACCTCCCAGATCTTTACTGCTCAAGCCTCTTCAAATGGCTTTACCTGCAATGCCAACATCACAGACAATGTTTTGCCGGTTTGCTCAACTAGCATTTGCCAAGTGCTGACTCCTACCTTTTTCAACTTCATTGTTTATCCTCAAGCATGCTTTGGCAATTCCTGCCTACCAAACATATTGGTGCTAGATCCATCAACCTCATGCAATGTAGGCAATGGCGTTTGCATGCCAACTGGATGCAAAGTCAGGGGCTCGCAAGATGGAGAAAACATCTGTGCCATGATTGAAGATTCCAGTGATTATGACTGGAACGATTATAGCTTTTCAACAAAAGTCACAACATTCCCATCCGGTGACAAGCTCCTTCGAGTCTATCAAGATAGTTGCGCTGCAGATGCGCTTGATGGGCTAAACATCACTTTCAATTTCTCAACCCCCAAATATATTCTTGACATGCACTACGGGCTGGTTGTAAACCAAAACCAGGAATACTTCCTTTGGCATAGGTGCGATAATTCGGTTGGCGAATTCAGAACGTTCTTCATTTCAAATAATTCTCCAACCAATCTGCCTCCGGTTTGGAACACGGATGCATTGCCTCCTGCAGCCCTTGGCGATCCATATAATTTGAATCCGGATCCAATTGCTTTTGGCGGAGGAATATTCCACGATCTTTGGCCTGTAATTTCAGATGAAACTTTGGATGCATCGCTTCTGTTTTCAATTACCTTCCAATCAAATCCCTCCATTGCAAGTTGCACGATTACTTCGAATAGATTCCTAAATTGCACTGCCGCTTTTGGATCCGGGCGAAGTTTTGTTACAATTAGGGCAATGGATGCGCAAGGCGCTTGGTCCGAAGGAATATTTGAAGTTGTGGTCGGCGCGCCCAAAATCAACCTTCCAAATCTTCTGACCATCCCGGTTGATGGCGATTGGACAATTGATTTGCGCGATTATTCTGTGGATAGCTCGATTTTTGATGTGCCTCAATTTTCCCTAGTAAATGAATACAATGCATTTGTAGATTGCAAATTAGAGCCAAGCAATTACAATCTGCACTGCAAATACAACCGGATCGCAGCAAAAGGCTCAAAGGGCTTTTCGGATTTTGTATTAACCGGCAGTTCGATGTTTACATCTAGCACCGCAGTTGTTGAATTCCGGGTCCAGGTAATTTGAAATGAAAAAAGCGCAAACAGCAATGGAAAGCATTCTTTTGGTAGCCGGAGCGATATTTTTCGTTGCAATAGTTGCAATGTCCACTCGTTCGCTAATCGTAGGCGGGGGCGAATCCGTCGATACCAAAGGAATAACTGTTGCATCAATCAAGGCAACCGAGTTTATCGGAACGCCAACCCCTCTAGAAGTTGTTGTTTTCAAGCCATCCGTCAGTCCGCCTCCGCCAGCAACTGCTACTCCTACTCCGATACCTCCATCAATTACCGTACCACAATGCAAAGTGGAAGGCAACGCGGCGTGGCTTTCATGCGATGCTGCAAATGTCTCATACGGAACGCGCTTGCAAGGAATTAGGGTTGCTTGCTTTGACCAAGAAGAAACGCAAGTCACCGTCAGGTTCACGTTGAAAAACATTGCAGCGGATGGCGAAATTGCTATGGGAATGGACGATGCGCCCCAAGTTGTCTATGTAAATGATACCGCCACTTTTGTTCCGGATGCATCCGGAGGGTATTTCGTACTAACGCTTGGCACCGGCGCTGGAGCAGGAGTCCAATTGCTCGATAGCAACATTTACCGGCTGACAACAACTTGCACTGACGAAACGGCCCTAACTGCAACTGACAATCGGGAATGGACATTGCCATACGGCACGCTTTCAGCTGTTCATTTTGAGCCGGCAACCAGCTACACCCTAAAAACCGGTCAAACATTCAACTTTTCCGAAGTCCTAACCTGCAATGGCGGCGAGTGCTTTGACATCAAGGCGTACCTCGACCCAATTTTTGGGAATCCATCGACATTTGGGGAAGCTTATGTATCTATTTTGGACGAAACCAAACTTGCAGCAAGGTTCCGGATGGGTCCATTCCCTGGAATGCTAACAAACATTACCGCAAGGATACGAAACTGGGGAGATAGGAAATATTATTCGGCAATTTATGCGGATAATTTAGGAGAGCCTGGAAATAAGATTGGAGATGCTTTAACTTATTCCGATACCTGGGGACAGCCGGCAGATAATGGAATTACCCAAACGGTTTTCAATTTCAGCAGTGAACTTTTGCAGCCAAATCAATTTTATTGGCTGGCAATTTCTGTGGACGGGCCAAATCAAGGGGTTAGGGTATATTACGACCTTGTTGCAAACAGTTTTTCAAATATAACTTCCGGCCTGCCCCCGGCTTCAAGTTCATGGGGGCCGGCAATCATTCAAACTGATAAGAAATACCAGCTCTTTGCAACCTACAAAGACGCCAAGACAATTGTTCCTTTTGGCAAAGGATTCCCATTCTATACTACGACTCCTAACCCAATCACCTGCTCTGGAATGAAGGGCGGATCAACCTGCATTGTCAATTGGACCGTGGTTGCAAATTCCACCCCGGAAACTTGGGACTTTTTTGTCATCTATGATTCCCCAAGCAATCTCGTTCCAAACATTAATGGAACGCACGTTCCTGTGACTATCAGAATCGAGCCATACTGCGCACTTGATAGACGGGTAGCAACGCTTTGCACCTGCGGATTATTTGAGCAATCGACCGGCTATTGCTGCACGGGCGGGAATTCGACGCTTGGATGCACTTTAAACTTCCCAATAAGGAACAAGAATGATGATGTAATGTATAACACTACGAATGGTACTATCTATTCAACAGCTGGCGGCTCGAATACGACTATAATGTTTGGCAACCAAAGCAATGCAAGATATTCTGCAGCGCTTCTGTTTACAAATGTTTCAATTCCAAGCGGATATGCAATTGTCAATGCAACTTTGCGGATGTTTTCGGCATCTAGTCCAACCGGAATCTTCGTAAGGTTAAACATTACCGGCCAAGCAACGGATAATGCCTCAATGATTTCCCCTTCGGAAAATATGCTACTCAGGCCGCGCACAACAGCTTATGCGCCCTGGTCAATCTCAACAGCTTGG
Source organism: Microcaldota archaeon (assembly GCA_016212475.1). Taxonomy (GTDB): domain Archaea; phylum Micrarchaeota; class Micrarchaeia; order Norongarragalinales; family SBBD01; genus JACRGC01. Next base: position 49,990 of record JACRGC010000009.1, read on the forward strand.
AGCAATGGTTTAATTTATAACGCATCCAATATCGGACCAGTTATCAATGAAATTATTACGCGCCCCGGGTTTGCCGAAGGGAATTCCATCCTCCTATTCATTGATGACAACAGATCGACCGGAATTGGAAACAATTACCGTGAATTATCGGCGTATGAATTAACATCGGCGCCATACAGGCTCAACCTAACCGTCTTCATCCAATGAGCGCATTCTTCCAATCCGCCCTTCCCTTCCCTACGTATCCCTATTTTATCCCTTCCAGTTATATTTTTGGATATTATGATAACCGGAGATAGCACAATTGGCGAAGTGGTTGCAAAATACCCTGACGTAGTGGAAGTAATGCTAAAGCATGGGCTTCATTGCATAGGTTGCGCGGTATCGCCGTATGAAACAATTATGGGCGGAGCGCTTTCACACGGGATGTCTGAAGATGAGGTTGAGAAAATGGTAAAGGAATTGAATGCAAAAATAAAATCGGAAGAGAAAATCAATGGCAAGAAGGGAATAGGAAAATCCGGCGATATTGAAAAAGACGCCGTTTCACTAACAAAAGAAGCCGCGCTCAAGCTAAAAAATTTCATGAAACTCGAAGGAAAGGAAAATTCATCACTTCGAATCACCCTTACTCCTGGCGGGTGCGCAGGCTTCATGTACGGGATGGATTTTACGGATTTGAAAACCAAGGAGGATTTGGAAATAGTAACCCAGGGGCTAAAAGTCCTAATCGACAAGCAATATCTTGAAAACATTGCCGGCACAACAATTGATTACAAGGAATCCTTGCATGGCAGCGGGTTTGTGCTAAAAAATCCAAATGTGAAAAGCGCATGCGGCTGCGGAAAATCATTTTCCTAAAAATAATATTTACTGATATGAATTACCAATCTCCAATCCCGTTGCTTGTTTTTTTGGTGAAAACATGGCTTACCCGCAAAATTCCAAAATCAAATGGCTTGCCTATTGTGAAAACTCCTTCCAGCAAGCAAAGCTCCAGTTAAAGCCGATTTTCCTTTTAATTTCCGTTCCCTGGAGCAAATGGGGTGGGCTCTTTGAAAAAGAAACCCTTGAAGATGAAACCATTGCCAAAAATTTGAATGCGCACTTTATTTGCATCTTTGCAAACGGGGATAAACGTGCGGATCTAGTTTCAAAATACGCAACAAATGGCCTGCCGCTAACGCAGATATTCGATTTCAAGGGAAATAAGCTGGCAAATTTTTCCGGCCATGTCGGAAAAGACTCTTTAATGGATTTGATTTCAAATGCAGCGAGTGGAAAAATCCCTATTGAAATCGAAAAAGCGCAGGTTTTGGAAACTACGGTTAAGCATTCCCTAACAAAAGAATCAATTTCAAATTTCCTTCAGGATTTCAATTCGCAAATCGCTTATGCATATGATGAACTTTACGCCGGATTTGGAAAAGGCCAAAAAGCGCCGTTAACGCACCTTCTAGAATACCTCCTTGCTCTGCATTCGCAGGATGGAAAAGCATTGTGGAGGGGAATTGTTGAAAAAACCCTAAAGAACATGGAGCAAATTGCGGATTCGCAAGAAGGCGGATTTTTCAGGGCATCAAGCAGCCGCGATTGGACGGCTCCGCAATTTGAAAAAATGCTTGATTCAAATTCGCAAATCGCAAGCCTTTATCTAAAAGCTTACAAGGTGCTTGGAAACGATGCATTCAGGGCAATTGGCATTAGGAATTTGGATTGGCTCTTGGCAACATTATATGACCCAAAAAGCGGCGCATTCAACGGCTCGCAGGACTCGGATGAGCACTATTTTCAAGCATCATCTGAAAAACGAAAAAACCTTCCTAGGCCTTACACCGATCAAACAAAATACTGCAATTGGAACAGCCAGGCGGCAATTGCGCTTCTGCATTCCCATAAAATTACCGGAAACCTAAAGTACTTTGAAATTGCAGACCGCACTTTAAGTTTTATAGCCAAGAATCTGCTCTCCAAAGCGGATGGGTGCTTTCATTATTACTCTGAAAAAGAAGGCGCAAAACTTTCGGGCAATTTGAATGACAATGCCTGGGCCGCAATTGCCTTCCTTGAAGCCTATAGGGTCGGCAAGCAAAAAGAGCATCTTGACCTAGCAACCCAAATCCTCAATTTCATGCTTTCCTCGCTTTATTCCAAGGAAAAAGGCGCATTCATCGAAAGAAACAGCAATAGCGCTGAAATGTATAGGGATAGCGAGCTAAAATCAGAAAAACTTCCCTATCAGGAAAATGCAATTGCAATCTGGGCTCTTTTGCAGGCATTCAATCACACCAAAGAAGAAAACTACCTGAGTGTTTCAAAGGAAACATTTGCAAATTTCCAATATGTAAGTGAAGATCTGGATTCTACTGCCCTATTTGGGCAAATAGCGCTTAATCTCCCATCGTATCTATAGCTGAAAATTAGGCGAAAAAATTAGATCGAATCAGTCAATTTTCTTTGCATCATTAGCATCTCGCCATCCAAATATGAATCCCGTCCAACGCTGAAGTTTATGCCATCATTTTCATACCTTGGGATGATATGGAAATGCGCATGGAAAACTATCTGCCCGGCGGCCTTTCCCTCATTCAGGAAAACGTTTATTCCGTCGGCTTTCATTGCCTTCTTGACGCCCATGGCAACCTTTTGCACAGCTTCAATGAAATTCCCAATTTCCTTATGGTGGATTTGCGAAAAATGCGCATAATGCTTTTTTGGTATTACCAAAACATGGCCCTTAACCGCCGGATACAAATCCAAAAATGCAATGTGCGATTTATCCTCGTAAACCTTCCAGCAGGGAAGCTTCCCTTCTATGATTTTGCAAAATATGCACTCTTCCATGGCAATATTTAACCCAAATAATGTTATTAAATATGGCTAGCGAACAGTACTTGTGAATTTAACATGCTAACCGTTGGATCCAAAGCACCGGATTTTTCCCTTAAAGCTAGCGATGGGAAAATCTACTCGCTAAAAAAACTAAAGGGAAAAACCGTTGTTTTGTATTTTTACCCAAAGGACGATACGCCCGGCTGCACGCTCGAATCCTGCGGATTTAGGGATAGGGAATTCGAATTTTCTCAAAGCAATGCAATTATTTTTGGCATCAGCCGCGACGATCACAAATCCCACGTTAGGTTTTCGCAAAAATACCGCCTTAATTTTCCCCTTCTTTCGGATGAATCAGGAAAAGTCTGCAAGGCATACGGTGTTTGGCGGGAAAAAAGCTTCCTTGGAATTAAATCCATGGGAATTGTAAGAAGCACCTTCATAATAGGGGAGGGTGGCAAAATAGAGGCAATTTTTGATAATGTGAACCCTCTTGGACATGCAAATTCAATGCTTTTTGCATTAAAATTGCTCAGGGCAAAAAAGGAGAATTTCCGCGAGCTGCATTTGACAAGCCAAAACGCCAAATCAGATTCAAATTCCAAGGCAAGCTTTAAGGGCAATCAAAAATCCAAGAAAAAGGACTTAAAAAAACCGAAAAGGAAGTAGCGACTTATTCAAATCTTTTGCTGGCAACTTGCCAATCAACCGATTTCATGAACGAAGCAATGTAATCCGCCCTCTTGGTCCCATAATCGAGCATGAACGCATGCTCAAAAACATCAATGTTAAGGATTACTTTGCATCCGGCCAAATGCCCAACATCATGCTCATTTACCCAAACATTCAGGAGTTTATCGGAAGTTTGGTCGTAATACAAAATCCCCCAGCCAATCCCCCTGCTTGCAGCAGTTGACCTAAAGTCCTTTTCCCATTCTTCAAAGCTTCCAAAATCAAGCGCGATTTTTTTTGCGAGTTTTGAATCCGCATTAATTGCGCTTCCTCCTTTTTTCATTCCCCCAAAATAGTATTCGTGGAGCCGCATGCCGTTGAATTCCCATCCAAATCTTCGCTTCATTTCGGCAAATTCGGGCGTTGCTGCTTTTCCTTCCTTTGATAGCAGCCCCAGCTTTTCAATTAGCGTATTTGTGTTGTTCACATACCCAAGGTATAGCGCAAAGTGCGTCCTTAATGCGTTTTCGGAAAACCCCTCGGTTCCAATTAATGCTTCATAATTCTTGGCTTCGTATTTCATAAAACCACCCAATCTATTAGTGAAAAACAATATTTCCAGTAGAATATTAAAATCCCCCAAGGGTTAAATAGCAGTATGTTTTGAATACTTCTTTTAGGGGAAATAAGAATTGATTGGGGATTTCCATGAAGCAAATGCATAACTGTTCGATCCAAAGCTGCCCGGTTTTGGAAATGGTGGATGTTTTCGAGAAGAAATGGTCGCTTAGGATTCTTAATGAGATTTATCTGGGCAATACGCACTTCAATCAGCTAAAGCGGCAAATCAAAGGAATTACGCCCGCACTTCTTAGCAAAAGATTGAAGGAATTTGAAAAGCAAAGCCTGATCTCAAGAAAACTTGCATCCCAATCAAACGATACCGAATATATTTTGGAAGAAAAAGCCAGGGAAGTTGTGCAATGCTGGGGGCTGCACTCAAAGCTTAAGGGCTTGAATAGGGCGAAGTAGATGTCTGATTTGGAACTTTTGAACCTTCATGTGTCTATTGATGGAAAGAAGATACTCAAAGGCTTAACCCTGACCATAAAGCAGGGTGAAACGCACGCAATCATGGGCCCAAATGGCTCTGGCAAAAGCACTCTTAGCAATGCAATCATGGGAAATCCCAAATATTCAATTGATTCTGGGGACATCTTGTTGGATGGTACGAGCATACTTTCCCTAACCCCCAACCAGCGGGCGGAAAAAGGGCTGTTTTTGGCATTCCAATACCCTCAGGAAATTTCAGGTGTCAGCCTTGCCTATTTTCTAAGGAATGCATACAATGCTTCGCATCCGCAGAATGGAAAAATCCCAGTTATGGAATTCCACAAAAAATTGCAGGAGAAGATGAAACAGCTGAAAATGGATCCATCATTTGCGGATAGGTATTTGAATGAAGGCTTTTCAGGCGGCGAAAAAAAGCGATCTGAAATTTTGCAGCTTGCAATGCTTGAGCCAAGATATGCCATATTGGATGAAACCGACAGCGGGCTTGACATCGACGCGCTCAAAACCGTTTCCGAAGGAATCAATTTGGCCGCCAAAAACAAGCTTGGGATTTTGCTAATAACCCACTACCAGCGCATCTTGCGATTTGTAAAGCCGGATTTTGTCCATGTAATGGTCGATGGAAGGATTGTCAAATCCGGAACCTCTTCCCTAGCTGAAAAACTTGAAAAAAAAGGTTATGAATGGGTAATTGAGGAGCTAAAAGAAAAGGCGGCAAAAAATAGAAAATAGCAAAATCGTTTCATTCCGAAAAATTTCAATTTATCAAACTTCAATTCAATTTTGAGGGCTGAAAATTTCATGTCAAAAAATCCGGATACACAATTCAGGGAGCGGTTCGACCAAAAATACGGCTTTAAAACAGCTGGAAAATCCGTCTATGAATTTGAAACAGGGCTTTCTGAAAAAACCGTAAAGGAAATTTCGAAGGTAAAAATTGAACCGGATTGGCTCTCAAAATACCGCAAGGATTCCCTCCAATTGTTTTTCAAAAAGCCGCTTCCAACATGGGGGCCGGATTTATCCGAAATCGATTTTGATGACATTGTCTACTATGCAAAGCCATCGGATTCCCAGGCAAACAATTGGGAGGATGTTCCAACGCAAATCCGCGATACTTTTGAAAAGCTTGGAATTCCGCAGGCTGAAAGGAAATTCCTAGCTGGCGTAGGCGCCCAGATGGAAAGCGAAAATGTTTACCACAGCTTGCAGGCGCGCCTCCATAGGCTGGGGGTTGTTTTTGTGGATCCAGATACCGCCCTTAACCCGACAAAAGAAAAAATCAAGCAGCAGAATTTGAATTATGAAACCATGATGATTGCGCACAAGCATTTCATAAAATGGTTTGGCAAAGTGATTCCAAAAGAAGACAATAAGTTCGCATCCCTAAATAGCGCCGTTTTTTCCGGAGGCTCGTTCATTTACGTTCCCGAAAATGTCGAGGTGGATTTGCCCCTTCAGGCCTATTTTAGAATAAACAAGGAAAACATGGGCCAGTTTGAGCGCACTTTGATAATTGCAGACAAGGGCGCAAAATTGCACTATATCGAAGGGTGCTTCACAAAAGGAACGCCTATTTTGACTTCGCTTGGCACGAAAGCAATTGAGGAAATTAAGGCAGGGGATGAGGTTTTAACCGATAAGGTCAGGAACAAGCGGGTTTACAAAACACAAGTCAGGAAGTACGCCGGCAAATTGTTTTCTATTAAATATTATGGCGATTCATCCAAGGAAATCAAGACTACTTCCGAACATCCGTTTTTGGCAGTTAGGCGCGAAAGGGAGGAATATAGGAATACGAATTGGAAAACGGAGTGGATGAACGCATCGGATTTAAGGAAAGGGGATTATGCTTGCATCCCAATAAATCGCTTAGTTGATTCTTTGGATGTGCGGACTTTTTCCATAAGGAAGGGAAATGGCAGGCACGGATTCAAAAACATTCCATTAGCTCTTCATACCGATAAGGATTTTTTCCGTTTGATTGGATATTACCTAGCTGAAGGGACCACTCTTGGAGAACATTACGTGACCTTTACTTTCAATAAGAACGAACGCAAATACCTTGACGATGTGATTTCACTTCTGGCAAAATATTTTGGGAAAAAACCCCTCGAATACAAAGAGTACAAAAACGGGATTACTCTGGTATTATGTTCTACAATTGCTGCAAGATTTTTCAAGAACGAATTTGGCTTCAAAGCTGAAAATAAGCATTTGCCAAGCTGGGCGTTGCTTGAAAATTTGGAAAAGCAAAAAGAACTGATAAAAGGATATTGGCGCGGTGATGGCAGTTACATGTACGTCCAGTACGCCGGAGGAGTTAAGCGGACCTTTAGGATAAATTCCATATCTGAAAAGCTAATTTCACAAATCCGCGATATTTTGCTTAGGCAAAATGTTTTTGCCTCCATAAATAAATCCCCAAGGGATGGGCGGCATACGGTGTTTGCATTGATTATCGGAGGAGAATTCCTAATTCCATTTGCCGCCCTAGTCGATGTTTACCCATCCAACGAAGTAGCAGTTGGTTCGCAAGTCCAATTCCAAAAGCTACTTGGCGTAAATGCCAAATCATTTGTTAAAATTTCTGAAAGTTACGCGTTTGTTCCCATAAAATCAGTTTCCTTTGAGGAAGTAAATGATTTGGATGTCTATAATTTCAGCGTGGAAGATGATGAATCCTACGTTGCAAACGGGGTTGTTGTGCATAATTGCTCAGCCCCGCAATACCGTGGAAAGAGGCATTCGCTCCACACAGCTGTTGTTGAAATTGTTGCGATGGAAAATGCAAAGGTAAGATACACGACTTTGCAGAACTGGTCATCCAATGTTTACAATCTCGTAACAAAACGCGCATTTGCGTATGAGAATGCGTATGTTGAGTGGTTAGACGCAAATATCGGCTGTCTTGCTGGCAATTCGAAGATTTTTCTGAACAATGAGATAAAGGAAATAAAGGATATTGAACGGGGGGATACCGTCTTATCCATTGATCAAAATTTTGAATTTGAAAGAAAAAAAGTAACTGGCAAGAAATATAGCGGGGCAAAAATGGTGTACAAATTAGAAACTGAAAACCACCGCGAGGTTTTTGCAACCGGCAATCATCCTTTTTTAGCAATAAAGAAATCAGGAAAAAGACAGATTATTCGCTGGACTCCGCTAAACGAACTTTCGGAAAATGACTATGTTGGAATTTCCGGCGAAGTTCCGGATTTTGGAATCCCAATGAAGATAGACTACAGCAAAAAATCAGGAAATAAAGATATCGTTTATCCCATCGAAACAACTGCCACGTTGTTATGGCTTTTAGGTTTCTACCTTGGGGATGGGTATGTGCATGGCAGCAGGATGTATTTTGCCGTGCCTGAAAAAGACAAATCCCAAGTGAAAGTAATTGCGGGTGTCAGGCAGATCTTCAATCTTGATAAATATGAAAAAAGGCAGAACATAATAAGATTCAATTCGGTTGATTTAATCAACTTCTTTAAGCATTTAGGTTTTGAAGGGAATGCGCGCACAAAAAAACTTCCAAACTGGATAAACAAGTTGCCTCAAGAGCAAAAACGGGCTTTAATTGACGGTTATATAGACGCGGATGGTTATCGCCGCAAAGGGCATAAGAATATTTCAATTACAAGCGTTAACAAGGAGCTTTTGGAGCAGATCAAAATTCTGGCAATCTCCTGTGGTTTGGATGCGCGGAAAATAAGCAGATGGTCGAGAAAAGAGAAAAAGCCCCTTGGAAAAGTTGAAAAAGAGTATACGCACTATTTTCTATATTTTGGCGACCAGAAATTTAAATCACAAACAGAGTTTGTCAGAATTTTAAAAATTGAGGAAGTGGGGATCCAGGATACTTGGGATATTGAAGTTGAGGGTGCACATAATTTTTTAGCGAATGGCTTCATTGTCCATAATTCCAAAATCACTATGAAATATCCCAGTATTTACCTTCTTGGAAAAAACGCGCGCGCGGACATCCTTTCAGTTGCATACGCTGGAAAAAACCAGATCCAGGACGCCGGCGGAAAAGCTGTCCATCTAGCCCCCAATACGACTTCAAAAATAATTTCAAAATCAGTCAGCAAGGATGGGGGCAAATCGATTTACCGCGGGCTTTTGCACATCGGAAAAAAAGCCAACTACGCAAAAAGCACTGTGCGCTGCGATGCCCTATTGATAGATGAATTTTCAAAAACCGATACAATCCCCTACAATGAAATACGAAATGACACTGCAACCGTTACGCATGAAGCTTCTGTTGGGAAAATCGGCGAGGATTTGATTTTCTATTTGATGTCGCGTGGCCTATCCGAGCAGCAAGCGCTTGGAATGGTCGTAAATGGCTTCCTTGAAGTTTTCACAAAGGAACTCCCAATGGAATACGCAGTCGAATTCAACCGGCTAATACAGCTTGAAATGTCTGGATCGGTGGGCTAAACCATCATGGAAAATCAAAAAAATCAATTATCAATCACGGAAGAATCAGTTGCGCAGTTTTCCAAATCCGCAAAGGAGCCAAGCTGGTTAACTAACCGTAGAATTGAAGCAATAAAACTTTTTGAAACCCTCCCAATTGAAAATTCACCCCTATTCAAAAAATACGCATCCTCCTTGGAATTGAATTTGGATAATATGCAACTTCAACAACAGCCCCAAAACCTTCCAGCAATTGATGGGATTGCAATTATGCCAATTTCAAATGCCATCCAATCACATGAAAAGCTGATCCGGCAATACATTGACAAAGCGCCGGACAACAAGTTCTCAGCGCTTAATTTGGCAACCTTCACTAACGGCTATTTTATCCACATTCCAAAAAATACTGCAATTGAACTTCCAATTTCGCTTCTAAATTCGCCTGAAAATTTGCCATATATTGCAGCAAAGAACTTGATAATTGCTGAGGAGGGCTCGAATTTTACGCTAACCGAGGAAAACTATTCACATTCCCAAAAAGGCGCGGTTGTTTCCAGTTCTACATGCGCGCATGCAAAAGAAAAAGCAAGCATTTCGCTAAATTACATCAACAGCTTCAATGATAAAAGCTCATTTATTTGCGATAAGGAAATCCTGCTTGAAAAAAACTCCAAATCCTTCTCTTCTTCCGGATATTTTGGAGGAAAGCAAACAATTTCCACCCAAAATACCATAATGCAAGGAGAAAATTCATTTGGGGAAGATTATGGCGTGATTTTTGGAAGCAACGATGAACGTTATTCCGTAACATCAAACATCACAAACCTTGGCAAAAACTCAAAGGGAAAAGTTGTTTCAAAAGGGGTTTATAGAGACGGTTCAAAAGGGCTATTCAAGGGCATGGCAACGATTGGCAAGGATGCAAAAAATTCAATTTCATATTTAGCCGGCCATAGCATCCTTTTGGGAAAAAATTCCAGCTCCGATGCAATTCCAGGGCTTAAAATAGACACAAACGATGTGAAGGCAACGCATAGCGCATCCATTGCCCAAATCGATGAATCGCAGCTTTTCTATTTGATGTCAAGAGGGCTTTCACTTGATGATTCAAACAAATTAGTTGTCGAAGGCTTCCTTTCGCCGGTTCTTTCGCAAATCAAGCTAAAAGCAGTTGCGTATAGGATCCGGGCTCTTTTCGAACTCATGTGGGAGCGAAAACCCTTTGCACAGCTCCATGGCCATTTGGAGGGCATTTCAAAGGATGATTCGCACTCTTCAGATAAGAAGGATTTATTCGAAGGACACTACAAATACCGCAAATAAGGCTAAACCCCATCAATTGGAAAACCTATTAAACAATTCAGCCAAGAACCATAATTGGCGATTGTATATGGTTGATTTTTCTAAACTTAAAAACGATTTCCCAACACTTAAAAGAAAAGTGAACGGAAAGCAACTGGTTTATCTGGATTCGGCGGCAACTAGCCAGCGCCCACTTCAAGTAATCGAAGCCATGGATGACTATTACAAAAACTTCAATGCATCCGTCCACCGCGGGATTTATTCCATTTCCGAAGAGGCAACAGACAAGTACGAAAAAGCGCGCGAAAAAATTGCCAAATTCATAAATGCTTCTCCCGAAGAGATTATTTTCACAAAAAATGCTACAGAATCGCTGAATTTGGTTTCTTACTCGTATGGCGATTATTCCCTTCAGGCAAATGATTCTGTTTTGATTACTCAAATGGAGCACCATTCCAACCTAATCCCTTGGCAGCAATTAACAAAACGCAAAAAAGGCTCACTACTTTACGCAATGGTAACTAATGATGGTTTTGTCAACATGCAAGAATTTGATTTACAACTCAAAAAGAAGCCAAAAATCGTTTCCTTCACTCACGCCTCAAACGTCCTTGGAACTATCAATCCTATCAAAGAAATGGTAAAAAAAGCGCATGATGCCGGCGCAATTTCCGTAATTGATGCGGCGCAATCCGCTCCCCACATGAAAGTTGATGTCAAGGCGATGGATTGCGATTTCCTAGCATTTTCCGGCCATAAGATGCTTGGGCCAACCGGCATTGGAATACTTTATGGAAAAAAGCACCTTCTTGAAAAAATGCCTCCGTTTTTAACCGGCGGATCCATGATTCGCGAAGTCACTTTGCAAGACGCCAAATGGGCGGATCTTCCAGCAAAATTTGAAGCCGGAACCCCTGCAATTGCTGAATCAATTGGTTTGGGGGCGGCAGTTGATTACATCAATGCAATTGGAATTGATAGCATAAGAAGGCATGAAATCGACCTTACAAAATACGCCCTTGAGCGATTGTCCGAATTCAAAGGAATTAGCATTTACGGCCCAAAAGATGCCGAAAAAAAAGGAGGAGTTGTTGCCTTTTATTTAGAGGGAGTGCATCCGCATGATGCTGCCTCTCTACTAGACGAGCAAGGCGTTGCTGTTCGGGCCGGCCATCACTGCGCGCATCCTCTGATGCAAAGATTTGGCGTTCCAGCAACACTTCGAGCAAGCTTTTATGTTTACAACGACAAATCCGACATCGACAAACTTTATGAGGCGCTAAAATTCACCGAAAGCATACTTAAGAAGTGAAAAAATGGACATCTACCGCGAAAACGTCCTGGATCATTACAAAAATCCCCGCAACTTTGGCAACATGGATAAGCCGGATGCAAAATTCAAGGATTCCAACCCCCTTTGCGGGGACGAAGTCGAATTCTATTTGAAAATTGATTCCGGCTTGATCAAGGATGTCAAATACCATGGCCAAGGATGCGCAATTTCGCAAGCGTCCGCTTCAATTTTATCTGAAAAACTAATAGGGATGAAAATATCCGATGTCATGAAGCTGGAAAAGGAAGATGTCACAGCTTGGCTTGGTTCGGAATTAACCCCAAGCAGGCTCAAGTGCGCTTTGCTTCCGGTAATGGTAGCTAAAGCTGCAATCAACGAATTTGAAAAGAAATAAGCGATTATTATGCCAAAATTTCAAAACGAGGAATTATTCGGAAGTAGGTACAAGGAAGCTGTTAAAAAAAAATTGGAAATTTCCAAAATACCCGATAAAATGCATCTAAGAAGATCGTTAAAAAGACTCGATGAATGGGCGCAAGAAAAATTGGATTTTAGGGAGCACTTGGTCCTTAGGCTCTATGACCCAAACCGGTATTTTCACGATGTACCCTTCATTGAAGCAATCAAACTTATTGAAGATGAGGGAATGCGCCTTCCAAATCTAATCCATCCTAAAAACCCTCCTTATATTTCCGGAAACATTGGAAAATTGCAAGTCACAATCAATTCTCCGCACGCAATTCATATTTCCCTTGGCAAAAATAGAACCCATGCAGAAATATCCGATATAACTTCGGCTTTTCCATCCATCAAGTTTTCGGGCCCAAAGAACATGAGGTTCATAAGGCAGGTGTATGCATTCAAGGATAGGATTTTCGATCCTCCGGAAAAATCGGTTTTTAGAAAAGCAATTGATAAAATCAGGAAACTTGGGAAAAAATGATTTTATCAGCTTATTTTATCAATTTTTCCAACATGTAATATACTAGATAACAATTGTTACCTAAAACATAACGTTTGACTCAGAAAATTATTTGGCGCAGTTAATTAGAACAAATCAGAACTTAGCAATAAAAAAAAGAAAAAAAGGAAAAGGCTTACTTTGCCTTCCCAACGATCTTGAACATCTTGCAGTCGCACTTGACGCAGTTTCCCTTGTATGCGTTCATCCCATTCTTCATGGTTACCATTTTTGGGTCCTTCATTTCCCGCTCCATCTTTTCCTTCATGCATCTTGCCATAACTTTAACTGCTCCTGCCATACAAAATCCACCTCATAATAAAGCGTTGCAAACTTCACGAATGAAGAGCTTAAAAAGGTATGAGAAAACTTAATTGGGCGGCTAACCTGGTCTTGGCCCGCAGTTGAAATGGGTGTTGTCCTTATACCAAGGCGTTCCAATCAATAATTCCGGATTTGTTAAGCATTTCAATTCTACCATGTAATCAGAAGCCAAACAGCCGTTTTCTCCACATCCCGATGAATTCCACATGCCATCTTTGATGTCATAGCAATCGTGTGTATTGCTTAGCGAGGCTAAACAGTAGGACTTTGGGTTATATGATGAAGGCATTGGGCTCGATCTCAATATCCAAATTGCTCCAAAAATTAAAATAATTACAAATATGATCAGTAGAATTAGTTGAAGCATTTTCTTTTCTAAAGGCGTAATTGCATTCTTCTCTCCGGGAAGATGAACGCTATTTTTATCGATTTTTACAGAAGGCATAACTAACGTTAATTCGCATTTCGATATAAACTTATTCTTTAAGTCGATTTGAGAAAAGCAAAAGCGGTATTAAGCCGGTTTTGGCCCGCAGTTGAAATGGGTTTCGTCGGCTTTATAGGGTGTTCCTTCGAGGGGTCCATTTGGCTTTAGGCACGTTTTGCTTACCCCGTAGTCATCTGCTTTCAAATTTTTCAAATCACTGTTCCATTCTCCGGATTCTATTAAACACACTTTAACCGAAGCTATTTGGGCTCTACAGTTCCCAGTTAACGGAGCATCTGCGATTGTTGCTCCCCTTAAAATTGAAATTCCTATCCAACTCAAAACCAAAATAAATGCCACGCCAACAATTAGCATGCTGAAATTCCTCGAAACCATACCAAAACCACGCCTCGTTTGAATATTAAACTTTTATTTCATAGGTTTGCGAAAAGAAATCACAAGGTTAGATAAATTATTGTATTATTGGCATTCGTCCGCAGTTGAAATGGGTTTCGTCGGCTTTCCAGGAAGATCCATCCAACTCTCCACCCGGTTTTAAGCAATTTGTATCAAAGCCATATTCGGAGGCCAATAAGTTTTTAGCTTCACTGTTCCAGTTTCCATTTTCAGAAAGGCATATGGGCAAACTTGCCAATTTTTCTAAGCAAGGGGAACCAGACGATTGATTTCCTCTAAAATACATAATTCCTACAACAATGATAATTATCCCAATTACAATTATTCCAAAAGCCATCCAAACCCATCTAAAAGGGTGGGGGCTTTCTTTTTTTAGTTCTTTTTGTTTTGCTTTTGTTGTTATTTTTATAGGCATATTGCAACTAAATGTTTCTTTCCAATATTAAACTTTCATTACGTCGATTAGCGATTGAGAGTTCGTTAAAAGGGTTTTTAAAGTTGGCGCAAGACAATAAAACGGCTATGTTAGAAGAAAGAATGAAAACGCAGCTGCAAAAGCCCGCATGGCTTAAAATCCGGCCGCCCACAACTCAAAAGTTTGAAACCGTGCTTGAAACGCTTAAGGCAAACAAGCTCCATACTGTGTGCGAAGAGGCGCACTGCCCAAACCTATCCGAATGCTGGAGCTCTGGAACCGCAACTTTTATGGTTCTTGGAGATACCTGTACCAGGGGATGCAGATTTTGCAATGTTAGGAAAGGAAGAGCTGGAATACCAATTGATCCGGAAGAACCAGCCAATCTTGCAAAGGCAGTAAAGGAATGGGGCCTAACCTACGTTGTAATCACTTCAGTTGACAGAGATGATTTGCCAGATCAGGGCGCTAACCATTTTGCGCAGTGCATAAGAGAACTTCGAAAGAACAATGTGCTAGTTGAAGTACTGATACCCGATTTTCGTGGAAACGATTCACTTCTAAAAATCATAGTTGATTCAAAACCAAATGTGATTGCGCATAACATAGAAACCATTGAACGATTGCAAAAATACGCAAGGGATTTCCGTGCAAACTACTGGCAAAGCATCAAGTTGCTCAAAAAAGTCAAGGAATTCGATCCAATGATTTTCACAAAAACATCAATAATGCTAGGTTTAGGGGAAAAGGAAGAGGAAGTAATGGTTGCACTTAAGGATTTAACTTCAAATTCAGTTGATGTTGTAACTTTTGGGCAGTATTTGCGCCCATCAATCATGCACCTTCCAGTAACAGAATACGTAACCCCTGAAAAATTCGAGGAGTACAACGAATCCGCAAGAAAACTTGGCTTCCTATATGTTGCCGGAGGCCCATTCATCCGAAGCTCTTATAAGGCCGGGGAATTATTCATGGAAGGAATTTTGAAAAAAGGGATAGAATCGCCAACCGCATTAAGGGTTGATGCGCTAAAGCTCCCAATTGATCTGAAAATTGAAAATAATGCCAATCCAAGCGATCCATCAGCTGAAAATCCAAGCAATCAATCAGCTGAAAATTCAAATTTATCTGAAAATTCAAATCAAACCAATCCAAAACAGGTGTAAAAAATATGCCAATCAAAACATCCGCAGAATTCAAAATCGAATATATGCAAATCTTAGACGAATCTGGAAATGTAGATGCATCGCTCGATCCAAAACTTTCAAACGATGCGCTTTTGGAAATCTATAGGCAAATGCTTCTTGCGCGAACATTTGATCGCAAATGCATGAACCTCCAAAGGCAGGGAAGAATGTTCACATACATTCCAGTTGAAGGGCAGGAAGCTTGCCAGATTGGAAGCTGCTTTGCTTTGGAAAAATCCGATTGGATAGTTCCGGCATTTCGGGAAACCGCAGCCTACATTGCAAGAGGAATGCCAATCAAAACGCTTTCATACTATTGGATGGGTTCAGAAAAGGGAAATAGCGCACCAAAAGATGTAAATGCATTTCCGGTTTCAATTCCAGTTGGCTCCCAAATGCTCCACGCTGTAGGGATTGGCTGGGCTGCAAAACTAAAAAAACACAGAACTATTGCTCTCACTTTTTTTGGGGATGGCGCAACTTCCGAAGGCGATTTTTACGAGGCAATAAATTTTGCAGGTGTTTTCAAGGCTCAAATGATTTTCCTTTGCCAAAACAACGGATGGGCAATTTCAATCCCAAGGAGCAAGCAAACTGCAACGCAAACACTTGCCCAAAAAGGCATTGCAGCTGGAATTTACAGTTTGCAGGTTGATGGGATGGACGTCCTAGCAGTTTACAAAGCAACCAAAGATGCAGCTGAAAGAGCAAGAAAGGGCGAGGGCGCAACATTAATCGAATGCCTAACCTACCGGCTAGGGCCGCACTCAACTTCTGATGATCCAAAAAAATACCGCAATCAAGAAGAAGCGGATAGCTGGAAGAAAAAAGACCCCGTTGATCGGTTCAAGCTTTACCTCCAAAAGAAAGGCATATGGAACGAAGCGCTTGAGCAAAAACTCCAAGCAGATGCGGATGCTTTAGTTGAAAATGGAATCAAAGAAGCAGAGGGCGATAACGTTCCAAAACTTGAGGACATGTTTGATTATGTTTATGCAGAAATGCCACTTGTTTTGAAAGAACAATATGAGGAATTAAAGCAAATTGAAAATGAAAAGAAAGCCGCAGGGGAGTAAAAAAGGAGATTAAAAAAATCAAAAATGGTGAAAATTATGCCAGTTGAAAAAATGAACCTTGTCCAAGCAATAAATGCCTGCCTAGCCCAGGAAATGGAAAGAGATCCAAACATCCTTCTTATGGGTGAAGATGTTGGGGTTGATGGCGGCGTCTTTAGAGTTACAGATGGTCTGCAGGCAAAATTTGGCCCGGAAAGAGTTGTTGATTCCCCACTTGCAGAATCAGGAATTGCAGGCACTGCAATTGGAATGGCAGCTTATGGGATGCGCCCGGTAATTGAAATGCAATTCGATGGCTTTGCATATTTTGCGCTTCATCAATTAGTTTTGCACGCAGCAAAAATGCGAAACCGAACCAGGGGAAGAATTACTGTCCCATTGGTGGTTAGGGCTCCTTTTGGCGGAGGCATCCGCGCGCTTGAACTTCACTGCGAGCCAATTGAAATCTCTTTCATAAATACTCCTGGCATAAAGGTTGTTTGCCCATCAAACCCATACGATGCAAAAGGCCTGCTTGCATCTGCTTTGCAGGAAAAAGATCCTGTGCTATTTCTTGAGCCAAAGCGGCTTTACCGCGCCTTTAAGGATGACGTCCCAACCGAGCGCTTTACGGTTCCAATCGGGGAAGCAAAAATAGCTAGGGAAGGCAAGGATGTAACAATTATTTCCTACGGCGCAATGACGCGAACTTGCTTAAACACAGCAGATAACATAAAATCCGAAATTGATTGCGAGGTTGTTGATCTTAGGACGCTTTCTCCATTGGATGAAAAAACCATTCTGGATTCAGCCAAAAAAACCGGAAGAGTTGTTGTTGTGCACGAAGCTCCAAAATCCGGAGGCTTTGGGGGAGAACTTGCAGCCCTCATTGCAGAAAAAGCGCTCATGAATCTTCAGGCGCCAATCCAAAGAGTTACTGCCCCTGACGTTCCAGTCCCCCTTGCTAAGCTTGAGGAGTTCTACATTCCAGATGAGTTTAGGATCAGCCGGGCGATTAGGAATGCGATGCACTTTTAATTGTGGGTTGCGTTAATTTTTTTAAGGATTTTGGCAAAATCGCTTTTAGCCAATTCAAAACAAAGCGTGAAATATTATGGCAATGAATTTCAAATTCCCAGATGTCGGCGAAGGCATCCACGAGGGAAAAATGGTCAAATGGCTTGTCAATGAAGGCGATGAGATCAAGGAAGACGCCGTTCTTTGCGAAGTTGAAACCGACAAAGCCGTAGTTGAAATCCCTTCTCCTAGAAAGGGCTTTTTGCTCAAGCTTTATTTCAAGGAAGGAGATGTCATAAAGGTCGGACAAACTCTTGTTGCAATCGGGGAAAAAGGGGAGGCAATTCCAATTGAAGAAAAAGCCGTTCCAAAAAGCGCTCCTGCAATGCAACCGGCAAGTTCAATGCAAAAACCATTAGTTGCATCTCAAATTTCATTCCAATCCGCTTCCCAAACAATGCCCCAATCAACTTCTCAAATCGCATCCCAAAATTCTTCCCAATCCGCATCAATCCCTCAGGTTGGCGCAGGCGTGATTGCAACCCCTTCAGTTAGGCAGCGTGCAAGGGAGCTAAATCTTGATCTAAATTCCGTAAAGGGATCGGGGCCCGGCGGAAGAATTACCGCAGAAGATGTTGAAAATGCCACAAAAATGGGAAAAATTGCATCCGCTGGAAATGCCTCCTTAAGTTCATCCCAAAGTTCTTCACCCCAAGGAAAACCAGCCCCCCTTGAAACCGACTTTTCAAAATTTGGGGAAATTGAAAAGCAAAAAATCTCAGGAATTCGCAAACGCATTTCTGAAGTCATGTCAAAATCAAAGAAAACCGCCGCCCACGTTACGCATTTTGACAACGTCGACATAACCGCGCTTTCAAAAATCCGGGAGGATTACAAAGCTGAAGGTGAAAAGAAGGGAATCAAGGTCACATACCTCCCATTCATAATCAAAGCAATTGTTTTGGCCCTTCAAAAGCACCCCAAATTTAACAGTTCGTTCGATGAAGCCAACGATGAGATAATTCTAAAGAAATATTTCAACATCGGAATTGCAATCGACACTCCGGATGGGCTGATTGTTCCGGTAATTCATTTTGCAGATAAGAAAGATATATTTGAAATTTCATCCGAAATCACCAAACTTGCAGGAGAAGCAAAAGAAAGAAAGCTCAAAATCGAGGACCTTAAGGGCGGTTCGTTTACAATCACAAATGTTGGAAGCATCGGTGGCGAATTTTTCACCCCCATAATCAACTTCCCAGAAGTAGCAATTCTTGGGCTTGGAAGGCTTGGCGATAAGGTTGTTGTTTTAGAAGGAAAAGCTGTTATTTCAAAAATCCTGCCGCTTTCGCTTTCATTCGACCATCGAATCATCGATGGCGCTGAAGCTGCAAGGTTTGCCAACGATCTTATTATCCTGCTTGAAAATCCTGAAAAGCTCAAGTAAAGCTATGGGGGATTTAAGTCAAAAATAAACTTTTTCTTTCATTTACAAAAGGTGTGCTTTTATGGTAGTTGGAGAAGTTGCTTTGGAAACGCAAGTTGCTGTAATTGGCGGAGGCCCCGGAGGATATGTTTGCGCAATTAGGCTCGCGCAGCTTGGGAAAAAAGTCGTGATAATTGAGCGGGACAAAAACGGAATGGGCGGGGTTTGCCTAAATAGGGGGTGCATCCCTTCAAAAGCGCTGATTCATGCAGCAACCGAGCTTGAAGGATTGCAGCACATGGCGGATATTGGAATAACCGCCGGAAACATCACATTTGATGCCGTTAAGATGCAGGCATGGAAAACCAAACTAGTTGCAAATTTGCGAAAAGGAGTTGAAGACCTTTGCCTCAAAAACGGGGTTGAAATAATTTTTGGGGAAGCTAGGTTTGAGAGCTCGAAGCGCCTTAGCATTTCAGGAAACCCGGAGTGCGTGGCAATTGATTTCCAGCATGCTGTCATAGCAACCGGCTCTAGCCCAATTGAACTTAAGAATTTGCCATTTGACGGGGTAAAAATCATAACCACTACGGAAGCTTTGGAAATATCCCAAACCCCAAAGGAAATTGCAATAATTGGCTCTGGCTACAACGGAATTGAAATGGGGACCATGTTTGCTAAGCTTGGGGTAAAAGTCAAATTGATTGAAAAGAACTCGCAAATCCTTCCAGGTGTTTCAGCTGAAATTGCATCAATTGTTGAAAGACGGCTAAAAACGCTTGGGGTTGAGATGCATGTCAATTCTGTTGCTGAAAGTTTTTCTGAAAAAGACGGATTAGTTGTCCTAAAAGTCAATCAAAACGGCGCACCAATTGAAGTTAGCGCGGAAAAAGTGCTTGTTGCAATAGGAAGAAAACCCCTAACCAGCAACTTGCGCCTAGAAAACACCAAAATTGCTTTGGATGAACGCGGATTTATCAAGGTGAATGAAAAATTGCAAACAACAGATGGAAGAATTTATGCAATTGGCGATGTTGTAGGAGGTGCAATGCTTGCGCACAAGGCTTCAGCTGAAGGAAAAGTAGCTGCAGAAGTTATTTCCGGAGCAAATGTAGTTTTCCAAAACAAGGCAATCCCTTCGGTAATATTTTCAGATCCGGAAGTTGCCTATGTTGGCCTAACCGAAAAGGACGCTTCCCAAAAAGGGATTTCCGTAAAAATTGGAAAATTCCCCTTCAGGGCGCTTGGGCGGGCGCACACGATGGAAGAACTGGACGGCTTTTTGAAAGTGATTGCAGATATCGATTCAAGCGTCCTTCTAGGCGTTGAAATTGTTGGCCCAAATGCATCCGATTTGATTTCTGAAGCGGTTCTTGCAATTGAAATGGGCGCAAGGCTTGAAGATATTGCTCTTACAATCCATCCGCACCCCACTTTGCCGGAAGCATTGATTGAAGCTTCCGAAATTGCGCTTGGCAGGGGAATACATTTCTTTACGAAAAAAGTCTAGCAAGTATTTCTTATTGCCTTTTATTTTTGTTACCCCTTTCACGTGCCTCCCTATTTAATTGAGCATCTGCAAGGAATCTCCAAACACTTTCAGGTTGCAAATTTTGCCTCCAAAAGCTTAAGCCACGCTTGGTTAGCCCTCCTTTTTCTTTTAAATATCCTTTCGATACCATTTCTTTTCTCCATTTGGGTATTTCAAGAGCATCAAGTTTTTTTGGCGGCGCAACGTAAAGCAAAAACAACCCATCAACTCCATGTTTCTTTACAAGTCTTTTGACATTTAGATTTCTTATTATTTGAATAATCCATGACGGATTTGTCAAAAAAGGAACCTTACCAGAATGGGCCCGCATTTCTCTTTCTGCAAAATTCTGTTTGTGTGATTTTTGTAATAAACCGCTTGTAAAAACATCCGCTGTAGGCTCGTAAAATTTATAACTTTTATCGTGATCTTTTTGAAATATTTCTTTTTTTGTTTTAGATTGAATAATATTTCGTTCTAGGATTTTTGATAATCTTGAATTTAATATGTTTTCATTTATTTGAATCCCATGCTGCAATTCATGATCCAAAACAAAAGGCGTTTGCGATCTTAAGGTTATCGTATGCGTATTTGCACGGTACTCTCCTTTGTTTCCTGAATTTCTGAAATCATTTGCTATTTTTGGTTTAAGTTGAGCTAATGGAACTCCACTGATTTCCGAAAACCTCTTGTACATCCGTTCAACATTTAGCTTTATTGCCATCCAATCATCTTTGGAAATTCCATTCCGTAGTCTTGTATTTTGTGGTTGCAAGCTCTTTTGCCCGAAGAAGCTCGTTTTCCGTCCAGCTCCCAAATTCGAATTCCTTTCCCTGCGTGAACGCTTCAACAAGAGCCTTGTAAGCCTCGTTTTTATCCGCAATCCCAAGCCGCTTAAGGCTTGTAACCCGCTCCTCAACAGACGCTATCATCTTATCTGAAATTTTCTCCTTTGAAACTTTCAGCACAGAAAACATCTTCCTAACATCCAAATCATACAGCAAAGTGCCATGCTGAAGCAAAACGCCATGCCTTCTTGTCTGCGCATTTCCGGAAACTTTCTTTCCCCCAACTATGATGTCATTTATCGGCTTGAATTCCGCTTCCAAATTGAGCGTTTTTAGCCCATTTACGATCCATCCGCAGATGATTTTGTAGGAAGCAATTATGTCTTTTGTGAAATAAATTTCAGGCGCAATCACGCTATAGGTTATTTCGCCATTGTAATCGTGGTAAACCGCTCCTCCGCCGGTCCTTCTCCTGACGACATCAATTTCATTTTTCCTGCACTCCTCCAAATCAACCTCATCGGTTATGCTTTGGTGGTACCCAATTGAAACTGCGCTTGGCTGCCATCCGTAGAACCTAATTGTTGGAGCAACTTTGCCATCAGCAACAGCTTCCGAGCATGCCTCATCAAGGGCCATGTTGGTAAAAGCATCATGATGCTCAAACATTATTACTCTCCATTTCATTCCAAAGCACCGTTTGTTTCTTTTGCCTGCTTTATTGCCTCAAAAAATGTCGAGGCAATTGCCTGCGGGGTAATCCCAATCATCTGGATTCCTTGCGATTTGCAAATTTCCTCAATTTTCAATGCAATTGTTTCCATTCCTTCTGAAGCATTCGACATTACAAGCGTTTTTTCAATCACAACAAGCGAATCTTCCGGATGTATGAAAAAATCGCCTGTAATTTTCACGTATTTTGCCTTCTCTTGCGATTCCGAAAGCTCAACTTCCATCCTAAGCATCTTTCCGCCTTCGACTTTTGCTGTGATTTTTGATTTCATTGAAAAATTACCCGTTCAAGCACTTGTTTGGGCGCTAGGCTCTAAAAGGCTTTCGCATTTGGAAAACAAAAAGGCGGATGTTTCAATTCCGGCCTCGAAAACCATTCATTTCCGTTCGCGGATTCCTTGCCTATATCCTTGCAAAAACGCCCTTCTTGCAATTTCCTTGATGTGCGGAATTGTTTCCTCCTTTTTGTATGAACTTTCCGCTGCATCGCTAAAAACCCTCCTGATTGCATTCTTGTATGGGGACCTGACAACTTCATTGAACCGTACGATGTCATTTCCCCTAACTTCAAATTGGTCGTGTTCTCGCCTTCCTCTTTTTGGCGCCCTTCTTTCCAATTCCCCCAAGTTTGCGTGTTTGCGGTATTTTCCCAACATGAATCCATGGTCCATTATCTTCTCGAGCATCGGGCCAAGCCTTAGCTTTGATTCGGATTCTGGGGTTTCCTCGGTTAGGGGAAATAGGTGTTTTTCTATTTGGGTGCGTATGGGCTTTGCATAATACCTCCCGAAAATTTTCCTAAGTTCGAGTTCCCTATCCTTTGGGATCCTGATTTTCCTTTGGGTATTTGCGTGCGTGATCTGTTCCTCGCGCAATATTTCCTCGACGTTGATTTTCATGTTCAATCACATTTGGTAAAATTTAACCCAATTTCGGGTAAAATGGGGGTATTTAAGAGCAAAATCAAAACGATAACTATATATACTAGTTTTAGGAGAATTTATATATCTAACTGATGTTGGCAAGTTCTTTTTGGGTTATTTGGCTTCATCTCAAAGTGTTGCATATGCATTTCAAAGTCCTAAGCGTTAGCGCATCCAATAATTTGGTCCTAAGGTCAACCGAAGGGTTGCCGGTTTCCCGCAAAATGCAGCTTTTTTTGCAAGGAAAGCACGTAGGCGAGGTTTTTGAAACCATCGGCCTTGTCAAATCGCCCCTATATCTTGCGCGTGCAAAGGAAAAGGCAAACGAACTGGTTGGAAAGCAATTGGAAGGAAAATGAATTGTCAATTGAAATTTGAAAAATGGGTTGGAGCGGGGGGCAAGTTGATTTTATATTTAACGGGAAATTTCGAAAACTGAGCGGTTTTTTTGTTTCCTAAAAAATTAGGTGGTAATGTATGGAATGTCCAGAATGTCATAGCACAAAAATGAGGAAGGATCCGGGCAGGGGCGAACTTATCTGCGCAAACTGCGGACTTGTAATTGAAGAATCCTTAATGCACGAAGGCCCGGAATGGAGGGCATTTGATGCAGAGCAGCGGGCCAGCAGGGCAAGGACTGGAGCGCCTCTTAAGTATATGTCCCCAAACAAGGGATTGGTCACAGAAATCGACCAATACAACCGCGATATTCGCGGCGGAAAGATTTTGCCATCCCAGCAAGCACAGCTTTACAGGATGAGGAAATGGCACAAGCGCGCATCTATTAGCAATTCAATTGAGCGCAACCTAGCGATTGCGCTTACGGAAATGAATAGGGTTGCAGCTCATTTAGGGCTTGAAGAATCCATCAGGGAAAGCTCGGCTCTTCTTTACAGAAAATGCGTTGAAAAAGGCTTGATCAGAGGAAGGCAAATCGAATCCGTGGTTTCAGCTGTGATTTATGCAATTTGCAGGCAATATGGGATTCCAAGAACGCTTGATGAAATCGCAGTGATTGCTGAAATCCCAAAAAAGGAAATTGGGCGAACTTACAGATTAATCACGCAAGAACTCGAGCTTAAAGTGCCCCTTACAAATCCGAGATTTTACATCTCAAGGTTCGTAACCGCCCTTAGGCTCTCCGGAGAAACCCAGCAAAAGGCAAACGATATCCTAAACCAGGCGCTAAAGAAGGGCCTCATTTCAGGAAGGGGCCCGATGGGAGTAGCTGCAGCGGCAGTTTACATTGCATCGGTTTCAACCGGCGAAAGAAGGACCCAAAAGGAAGTTGCCGATGTTGCAGGAGTAACCGAGGTAACAATTAGGAACCGATATAGGGAACTCAAGAAGGCGCTTGGGCTGGATATTGCAATCTAATCCCTTTCTTTTTTCTTTTATTTTTTATTTTTCCTGATGCTTTTTTCCAGTTTTTCAATTGATACGGATAGCGGCAGGGTTCTTCTAATTCCGCCCCAAAAAAGCCTTGTCAACAATCCCCTGCCGGTTTTTTTCAAATAAGATCTTCCTTCCTTACTTACCGGTATGCTAATATCCAAGACGTTGCCAACTAATGAAATAAGGTGCTTGGAAGCTATCAATTCAAGGTTCCTTGCGATATTTCCCCCTTCCAATTTTTTATCAATGCCTTCCCGCAAATAAATATACGGGTATACGTTTGATCTTACCCTGTTTTCACCACTATTTGGATAGTTGATGTGCCCTGTTTTTACCTGTGCTTTTCCTTCCAATGCTATTTCCGCCTTTGGGGATTCAAAAAACATTCGAAGTTCGTGCGGCCTTAATTTTTTTGAAACCGCATGAATTTCATATTTATGTTCCCATTTAGAGGGTTTGTGCACAAGCAAAAACCCCGTTTTAACCCCTTCTTGTTTTGGCATATGAAATCCAATGCTTCCGCAGTTTTAAATATGCGTTTGGCATTAAGGTTTTTGTTGCTATGGCGCTCGAAATAGAAATCAAAGTTCATGTAAAGGACCCATCAAGGATGCGATCCAAAATCAAGGAAGCTAGGGGCCAGCACACAAAAACAGCTAGGCAATACGATGGGATTTTTGATTTCCCAAACGGGAAGCTATTCAAGCGCGGAGAGCTGTTTAGGCTTCGCATAATCGAGCCGGTGTGGCCGGACGGTGAGAAAAAAGCCATTATTACATTCAAAGGAAAACGAAAACTAAATGGCGCAATCAAATCAAGGGAAGAAACCGAATTTGAAACCGGAGATATCCGAGGCGCGCTTTTAACCCTTAAGGAAATGGGCCTTGAAAAGAAGATGGAATACCTAAAATCAACCGAATTTTACCGGCTTGGAAAATTGAAAATCACCCTTGATCATTTTCCGCAACTTAAGGAGCTTGGCCATTTCATAGAGCTTGAAGGAACTAGGTTGGATATTGAAAAAGGCATGAAAAAGCTGGGGCTTGATGAAAAAGACGCCGAAAAACTCTCATACCCGGAAATCATGGCAAAGCTGTTCAAGAAAAAGGGATGATGCAAATGATTGCAATGCGCCTCGAAATTGAATAACTTAGATGCTGCTCTTCTTCTTTGCTTTTTCCCAGATGTTCTCCTCATAAATCCTTATGAATTTTCCTGGGAATTTGCTTTTGTAGATCTCAAGCGATTTCACATCCTCATCTATTTGCCCATCAACCGAAATCATGATTTCGCGATCTAGGGATTCTATGTGGAATGAATGGTTTGCCGGAAAAACAACCGGATGGTTGGTTGCAGACATTGGGCAAATTGGCGTTAGCGTTATGCTTTCAATTGTTGGGAAGACAATTGGCCCTCCAGCTGAAAGCGAATAAGCAGTCGAGCCGGTTGGGGTTGAAAATATCGCCCCATTGGCTGCAAAAGTATCCTTGAAAACATCCGAATTGACTTTCAATGTGACAAGCCTTGAAACATTTTTTGCATGCACTGCAACCTCGTTTAGCGCCTGAGCTGTTTTTCCATCATAATCGACAGTCAATTTCATTCGCTCTTCGATTTTGAATTTCCCATCAATCAAAAGCCTAAGCCCATCAAAATAGCCGTGCTCATCTAGGTTTGCCAAAAATCCTACTGTTCCGGTGTTGATTTCTAGCTTTGGGATGCCAGGATAAACCATTTCGCTGTGGAGGAATGTGCCATCGCCCCCGACGATCAAAATCGCATCCACTTTTTTTGCAAATTCCTTTTCTTCAAAAGATTCCTTCAAATTAAGGTACTTGGCAGTTGGGGCATCGAACAATAAATCGAATCCTTTCTTTTCATTCTCTTTTTCAAGAAATGCAATGGCATCTTTAGCAACCCTTCCTGCATGCTCTGTTTTTTTGCTTATGAATCCCAATCTTTTGATTTTCATGAAAATCCCCTCAAATTCTAAGTTTAGAATTTCCCGCCTTTCAATAAATTCCCAATAATTTCAACGCATTCATTGATTTTTATCCTTTTTTGCAAAGTAGAATCCCTCTCCCGAATCGTTATGGTTTCATCCTTGAGCGTATCGTAATCAATTGTCAAGCAATAAGGCGTCCCAATCTCATCTTGCCTAGCATACCTTCTTCCGATGCTTCCTGCTTCATCGTATTCGCATGCCATGTTTTTCCTTAGCATCCCAAAAATTTCCAATGCCTTTTGCGCAAGCCCGTCCTTTTTCATGAGCGGAAATATTGCAACCTCGATTGGAGCAACGCTTGAATTCAGGTGCAAAATTGTTTTCTTTTCCTCCCCATCTAGTTTTTCCTCAAACGCATCAATAATAACCGTTAGCAGCGCCCGCTCCAATCCGAATGAAGGCTCAATTACTACTGGAAGCACTTTTGCTTTGGTTTCATCGTCAAAATACGTGAGGTCCTTTTTGCTTCCGAGCATGTGCTGCTTCAAATCGAAATCGCCCCTGTTTGCAATTCCGCTAAGTTCTTTCCATCCCCAAGGGTAGTTGTATTCCAAATCCCAAGTTTCAGATGAGTAATGCGAAAGCTCTGTTTTTACGTGCTGCCTAATCCTTAGGTTTTCCTTTTTGATTCCAAGGCCCAAAAACCATTCGTACGCCTTGATGATCCAGTATGCGTGCCATTTCGTGCCAATTGATTTGCCGTTAAGAAGGCTTGCAAATGTTGTCTTGCGCTCGTTTTCCTTGCTTTCCTGCATTTTTTCCGTTAGGGCATTTATCTCAAGATCAAGTTCGTTTTCACTTATTTGGCATTCGTCCAATTTTTCCGGATGCACGAAAAATTCCATTTCCATCTGGGAAAATTCCCTGCACCTAAAAACAAAATTCCTAGGGGAAATCTCATTCCGAAATGCCTTGCCGATTTGGGCGATCCCAAATGGCAGTTTTTTCCTCGAGCTCATCTGGACCTGCTTGAAATTTATGAAAATCATCTGCGCGGTTTCGGGCCTTAAATATGCAATTGAGCTCTCATCCTCGCTTGCGCCAACCTGCGTTTTGAACATCAAATTGAACGAACTGGCAATTTCCAATTCGCCCTTGCAGTTTTGGCACACGAGCTTGTTTTCGATGATCAATTTGTTTATGTTGTCAAGCGATTTGCCTTCAACGGAAATCTTAAGCTCATCTTCAATTAGGCTATCGGCCCTAAATTTTGCGCGGCATTTTTTGCATTCAATTAGCGGGTCGGAAAATTCGGCTAAATGCCCGGATGCATTCCAAATTGCGCTGGAAGAAACTATGGATCCATCGATTCCAACAACTTCATGCCTTGTATCGACAAAAAAATTCCACCAGTTCTGCTCGATTTTGCGTTTTAATAGCGTTCCGTAGTTCCCAAAGTCGAAAAAACCAGCCATTGTGCCGTAAATCTGCCCGCTGGCAAACAAAAAGCCCCTCCTTTCCAGTAGGTTGACTACTTTTTCCATTCTTTCATCTTTTGCCATAAGTTTTCCAAGATTTATTTGAAATTTAAGCCTTTTAAACAACCCCTCTAGGGGGATATCCCCCTACTAGGGTTGCCTCTACCTCCCTTATTAGTGTCGCCTCTATCCCCCTCTATTTGCCTCTACCCCCTTATCTGTGTTGCCGCCTCCCCCCAAATTTGCACGGTTTCCCCTACCTCTTAATCAGAACCGCCGCCTTGCGCCTGTTTGCCTAATTGCCCCTGTGGCTCCTAAAGCATGCCTTTGCGATTTTCCCTCAAATTTCCCCTTATTTGGTTTTTTCCATTTCAAGCAGTATTTTCCTAGCTTCTCCGGCAACATACAAAGATCCGGAAATGCAAATAAGCTCGTTGCTTTGCCTTGTTTTCATTGCCAATTCAATTGCGGATTTCACATCCCCCGATATAATGGTTTTTTTTGCAATCCCAATCCGTATGCATTCCTCAAGCAGTTTTTCAGGCGCAGCCGACCTATCCGTTTTTGCCCTCGTCAATATTATTTTTTTTGCAAACGGCGCAATTATTTCAATCATTTTTCCGTATTCCTTATCCGCCATGATCCCAATCACTAAAACAATTCCTGCGTATTTTTTAAGGAAAATATTCTCAAGCGATTTTCCAAGGGATTCCGCCCCGTCGGGATTGTGGGCGCCATCGATAAGTGCATCTAGTTTTGGAAAAATCTCGAGCCTTCCTTTCCACCTAGCCTCCAAAAGACCGCTAGCAATTGCCGATTCCGAAATCTTGTGATTTCGAAGCGTTATAGAATCAATTGCCGTAATTGCCGCAGATGCATTCTCGAACTGGTGCTCCCCAACAAGTGAAATCCGCAGATTCTTCCTATCCCTAATTCCTAAATAATCGAATTTTCCCCCGTTTTCATCCATTTTTCTTATGTGGAAATCAAAATCCCTTCCAAGCGCCAGTAATTTAGCCCCCTTATCCTGGCAAATTCTTTCTATTTCCTTAAAAGCGCCACTTTCTTTTGAAGTTGTTATTACGAAGGAACCCTGCTTGACGATCCCCGCCTTTTCAAATGCGATTTTTTCAAGCGAATCCCCAAGGTTCTTCATGTGATCGAAGGAAATTTTTGTTATGACCTGCGTCCTTGAAGGCGCGATGTTGGTTGCATCCAGCCTTCCCCCAAGCCCGGTTTCCAAAACCAAAAAGTCCAAATTTCCCTCATCAAAATACTTGAATGCCATGCAAGTCAAAGCCTCGAATTCCGATGGGCAATTCCCGTTTTTTTTCATTTCATCAACAAAAGGCTTTCCATTTCCGACCATCGATGCAAATTCCGCATCTGAAATTTGCTTACGATTTATCGTGATTCTTTCGTTGTACTTTTCAAGATGCGGCGAGGTGTACGTCCCGACTTTGAACCCGGCATTTTTCAGGATGGATGTAAGGTATGCGCAAACCGATCCCTTCCCATTTGTCCCGGCAACATGCAAAACTTCGAAGTTGAACTTGATTTTCATCCTTCTTGAAAGTTCCCTTGCCGTATCCAGCGTCCAATTTTCAGGGGAAGGCAACTTTTCCAAATAAGCAATTGCGTCTGAATATTCCATTCCAACACCTAAAACCGCTTCCCGAATTTTTCCAAATCGATTTTTCCTTTCCTTACAATTATCCCTTCGCTTTTTAGGAGTTGTATTTTTTTTCTAGTACCGCGGGCGTAGCCTCCAACTTCGCCGTTATTTTTTACAACCCGATGGCACGGCACCCCCGAATGGTCAAAATCATTGTGGTGCATGATTGTGCCAACCGCCCTTGCTGCAAGGGGGCTGCCTGCCTTTTTTGCAATTTCCCTGTATGTGCTGACCTTGCCTTTATGGATTCTTCTTGCCGCCAAATAAACCCTGGCTTTGAAATTTTGCATGCTTTGCTCCCTCAAGTTGCCGTGACTTCCATTTATAGTCCAATTAAGAACAGGTTAAATCAGAAAAATCAATCCCTTTGAAGTGAATTGAACCCAACCCAAAGAAGGGCGGCTAGGAAGAAGAATGCAACAATTGCAATCACATATTTAGATCCGCTGTTTTCAACTGAATTGATGATGTTTGTAATTGTCGAGTTTTGGGCCTTTGGCTTTGGGGTTGCAAGCGGGAAATTATCAACTGCCGACGGCTTTGCCGTTATTGCCGCAGTTGGGGTTGGCCCTTCCCTTCCGAATAGGAATCTTGCATGGATTGGAAGAATTGCGTAATTGTTCTTGTTGTCGGCATCCGTTATTTTTATCTGCGTTTCAATGACGCTTGCAAAATTGATCAGGTTTTTTGGCGTTAGAATTACGGTAATTGGGCGCTCATTGAATGCAGCTCCGGTTTCCTGGGAATAATTCGAAAGCTCAACCTGAAGGGAAAAGCTTTCATTGACAACTTCGAGCAATACCTTGCAATCAATCGATGTCGAAGTTCCAAGCTCGCTTTCGATGTAGAGGCTAAAGGTGAGGTTTTTTTGCAATGGCTTATCAAAATCAACATCAAGGCTTGTTACGGATGGGACGATCCCCAAAGGGAACCCGTTTGCATCCTTCTTGTATTTGCAATCAGCTGCCACAGGCTGGATCAGCAATGCAAGAATGGCAAAAAATGCAAAAATTGCGGATTTATTCATTTATTCCAACCAAATTACTGTAACTGCTTTGTTGTTTAAAAACTTCATTTAAGGATTAAAAAATGGGCCTTAGGCTTAACTTGTCTTGCAGGGGCAATTTTTCAAAAGGCCTATTTAGGCTTTCGTTTTTTATCAATTGTGCAATTTCGGAAACGCTTAGTTGCGCGTTATTGCCGTTTTTCCTAATTCTTACGCTTAAATTTCCCGATGCCTCTTCCTTATCCCCAACAACTGCAACATATGGGATCCATTCCTTTTCGGCATCCCTTACCTTTTTTTGCATGGTCTCTTGCCTATCATCAAAATCGGCCCTGATTCCCATTTGCTTAAGATCCTTTAGGAGTTTTTCGCAAAATTTGTTTTGCTTTTCGCTTAGGGGCACGATTCGGATTTGCGTGGGCGAAAGCCATACGGGGAACATGGGCGTTTTGCCTTCCTTCATTTTCATTGCATTAAGCTCCAAAAGCGCGTAAATGACCCGCTCAATTGCGCCGGGTATTGATGCGTGCAAAATAAGCGGCCGCTTCTTCTTCCCATCCTCATCCGTGAAAGCTATGTCGAATGTTTCGCTGTTTTCGACATCAATTTGAACGGTCGATAGGCCCGATGCCTTCCTTGCATTGTCAATGAAATTCATCTCGAATTTTGTTATGAAATAAGCGTACCTTTCCTTGAATAGCTCGAGCAAAATGGGCTTTCCTAGCGATTTGGCAAACTTTGAGTACCACTCCTTATTCTCATTGAAGAAATCCTCCTGCACCCTAAATGCGGTTTCGAAGGGGATTTCCATATCCTCGTTCCATTGCCTGCATTTGTGGAACTGGGATTCGAATTCGTTTTTGGCGGATTCAAAATCCCTGCAAAGCGTGTGCATATCCGGCATCGAAAACGCCCGAAGGCGCTTAAGGCCTGCTAGTTCGCCTGATTGTTCGCGCCTAAACGAGTAGTGCGTCAATTCGTAAATCTTAAGCGGCAAGTGCCTATGTGAAATCGTCAGGGAATGAGCCATTATGAATTGGCCAAAGCATGCGGCAAACCGGAGGAAAAATTCCTTGTTGTCGCTTTTTACAACGTATTGCCTTGCCGGAAACCTGTTCAAATATTTCTTAAGTGCAGGATGCTCGAAATCATACATTATCGGGGTTTCAACTTGCATTGCGCCGTAATCGACTACAATATCCGTGATCGCCTTTTCCAGCAATTTCTTCATAAGGGCGCCCTTTGGCCTCCATGAGAAATGGCCAGAATCGCTGGCGGGTTCGTAGTCGACAAGCGCTTGCTCTTTCATTATTTTTATGTGGGGCGGCTCTTCCGAATAGCTGCGGACTTTTTTTGTCTCATATTCCGCAAATTCCGCAAGGCCTCCAAAAGATCCGAAATTGAAATTTTGGATATCGTGCAATTTGCCATCCAAATCCAAAATGTGGAAATGGCTCTTCATTTTTGATTCAGTAGCAAGGCTTTGCGAAACCACATCGGCTTCGGCTTGCGATTTTGACAGCGAAACTTCCAAAACCGCATCCTTCCCTGCCTTTTCAAGCGTCCTTTCAAGGTTTTCAGAAGTGATTGTTTTTGATAGTTCGGCTAATGGATGGCCTTTGCAGCGCATCTCAAAGCTTTTGTAGTAGCCAAAAGGGGACTTGTGTGCATCCGGCGCAAAATTCTTGATTTCCAAATACAGCTCCCCTAGCATGTAAACCGCTTCGGCGGGCCTTGCAAGCTTGCTTGAAAGGTGCGCGTATGGGTGCAGAAGTATTGTTTTTGCCTTGACTTCGAGGAAATTTTTCCTGATTTCCAATGCGGCTTTTTTGGCAACCTCGGCAGTGTCTCCTTCCTCGATGCTTGTGAATACCACAAGCACGTTTTCGACCCTGCCTGCCTTTTCCTCCTCCTTAATGTCGGCAACCGATTTTAGCGCCTTCTTTTCGGTTTTATATGAAAAGTAATCGCAGTGAAGCTCAAGTATCCTCATAAAAAGCAACTCCTTAAGTTATCCTAGGTTGGAATTAAAAAACTTAAGCGATTGGAGCTTTTGCCAAAATTGTAAGGATGCCAAATTTTATTTGATTTTTTGCAAATTTTGGAAAAAAAGGTTAAATCCATTTTAATCAAAAATCAATATTTTGTGCTTTGGAAAAACGGAAAGCACAATTTTCCTCGAAAATCGCAAGTAAATTTATAAACCCTTTCGAATTATGTATTCTTCCTTTGAAGTGCCGAGGGGTTTTTTTCAACTCCGCGCTTTGCATGCTTGGATGGGGATCCAAGCTATTTGGCATTTTAGGGGGATAAGGAAAAGAGGGGTTAGCCAGTTGCCTTTTAGGGGCAAATGGATATTTGGATGTGGATGCTTTACCGCAGGGCAAGGCAATTAGCCTATTCCATAAAAAAGTGGTGTAATTATGCAAGATGAATCAGTAGCTTTGCAATTAGCTGAAATGGCCTTCAAGCCAAAAACGCCAAATGTTTCGCCGTTCAAGGGCGCAACCCTGATGGTCCTTAGGTACCTGTTCATAAACGGGAACGGCTATAGCGCAAAAATTGCAAAGCATTGCAAAATCACTTCCGCCAGATCCTGCCAGGTTTTAAATGAATTGGATTCGAAAGGAATAATCGAAAGCTCGAACAAGACCGGCGATTGCTCGTATTGCATGGGGACTGGCCGGAAAAATTACGGAACCGCAGTAGCTTCCTGCATTTATTGCCAAGGGCTTGGAAAACTCAAGGAAAAAACCTATCCGATTGTTTATAGGATTTCCGAAAAGGCAAGGCCTGCGATATTTTCCATATTCAATGCGATCTATGAGATAAACATAAACGTTGCGGAAAAAAAGGAAGCGCAAATTGACAAGGCAATTGAAAATGCGATTTTGAAATAAGCGCGCAAAATTCCTTGAATGATATTTTTCAACAAGTGTTCATTATGACCGAAAAAAAATGGTTCCTTGTTTTTTATGATATTAAGGGAAGCAAGGCCTTTGCCAAATCCACCTTCAGGAGCAAGATCTCGCGCGAATTTGCCAAAATCCGCATCCTTCCGCTACAGCAATCCGTTTGGGCAATTGAGGCAACCGCGCCAAACAAGGGGACTTTGGAGCGCGTGACAAACATCCTAAAGGCGCAGAATGCAAAAGTGCTGCTTTTCGAGGGCTTCCCGATACTTCCATCCACAAATGATGACGTTGTCGAGATGATTGGTTCATTGGTCGATAGGCGCTATGAATCTCTAAAAGAGCAGGTGCTTGAGCTTAAATCACAGGTTAGGAAAACTGATAACAAGGAAAAGATGCGCAATGTTTTTTCACATTCGGCCCTCAAGCTTCGGCGCAAATTCGACAAGATTGTTGCAATCGACCCGCGGGAAATGATTTCGAATTCACGGTCGGTTGCGGAAGGCGAATTTTTCTCGCTTGAAAAGGAGATCGGCGAGATTTCGTAAATAGGGGGTAGAGGCAACCCGAGTAGGGGGAGAATCCCCCTGGAGGGGTTGGCGGATTTCTTCTCGCTTGAAAAGGAGATCGGCGAGATTTCGTAATTAGCAAAATTCATGAGCAAGATTAATAAACAACCAAAATTCTAACATAATTGGGGAATTTTCAAGCCTATTTTGCAAAAGATTGGGTGCTTACCATGAAATACGGCGTAATCCAGCTGCTTTCCGGGAATTCGAATTTTGCGCTATCAAAGAATATTTCAAAATACCTGAAATTGAACCTTGGGAATGCAAAGGTTGCCAAATTTTCTGATTCTGAAATTTCCGTGCAGATAAACCAAAGCATCAGGGGAGCTGATGTATTTGTGATGCAAGGGATGCCCTCGCCAGCGAATGATAATTTGATGGAACTCCTAATCATGCTTGACGCCTTAAAACGCGCAAGCGCAAGCAGGATCACAGCTGTAATCCCTTATTTTGGGTACGCAAGGCAGGATAGGAAAACCCACCCAAGGGAGCCAATTACGGCAAAA
Source organism: Microcaldota archaeon (assembly GCA_016212475.1). GTDB lineage: Archaea > Micrarchaeota > Micrarchaeia > Norongarragalinales > SBBD01 > JACRGC01. The sequence continues at coordinate 84,278 of JACRGC010000009.1, forward strand.
TTGGTTGCGGATTTGATTTCAGTTGCGGGCGCTGATAGGGTGATTTCAGTTGATTTGCACTCCGGCCAAATCCAGGGCTTTTTCGATTTTCCAGTTGATAATTTGACTGCGGTTTCAATCCTTGCTGATGATTTTAGGAAAAAAAAGCTAAAGGATGTGGTTGTTGTTTCACCCGATGTTGGCGGAGTGGTCAGGGCAAGGGCTATGGGCAAATTGCTTTCGGCGCCTCTTGCAATAATTGAAAAAAGGCGGGAAAAAGCAAACGAATCCGAAGCGCTAAATGTCATAGGGGATGTTGATGGGAAGGTTTGCGTCCTAGTTGATGACATCATAGATACCGCAGGCACAATGTGCAATGGCGCAGTTGCCCTAAAAAACAAGGGCGCAACTGCTGTTTATGCGTATGGCACCCATGGGGTCCTTTCGGGCCCTGCAATCGATAGGCTTCGAAAATCCGAAATAAAAGAAATTGTAATTACGGACACAATCCCCCTCCACAATGCTGCAAGAAATCTTAAGAAAATCAGGCAAGTTTCCGTTGCTCAGCTTATTGGCGAGGCCATAAAGCGCACGCATTTTGACAAATCCGTTTCTTCCCTGTTCAAGAATATAGGGAAAGTTTGAGCTGATCTTTCCTATTCCTTCTTTCTAAAAAGCGCAAAGTAGGCTATCCCAACCAATATTGCTACAGATGGCAATGCATAGGGCATCAAATCCGGGCTTGACTGCACTGCATTTGGGGTGAGCACGTAGTTCAAATTCTTGGCGTTTGCATACGCTGAAAAATAATGCCTTTTATCATATTCGGCCCTAACAAAACTGACTTTTTCCAAATCGCCCTCCTTTCCGAATTGCACGGACCGTTTTTCCATCTCATCGATTTCGGCTGCGGCATTTTCAGCTATTTTGGAATTTGCATTTTGCAGATCCGAAAGCATTTCCTCCGCCCGGTTCATCTTGGAATCGATCAAATCCTGCGAATATTTGGAATCCTGTCCGGTCTTTATGGCGTTATTGATTCCTTCTAGCTCCAAAAGCAATTTTTTCAAGCCCGCCTGCGCCAAAACCCCTTCCTTGTAATTCTCATCCCTTTGCCTATCCGCCTTAAGTTCGCTTGGAATTTCAAAAAACAGCTCGAATTCATAGGCCGCATCCGACGAACCGGATGAAAGTTTTGCCAGATTTCCAATGGCCGTCGTTTTTTCCACAATCGCATTTTCCATTTCGATTTTTTGCGCTTCCAATTTTTCCCTAATGCCAAATAAATCTCCAAATGCCTTGAAGTAATCCCCTGAAATTTGGGAAACAATTGCGCTATCCAAAAGTTCCACGGCATCCGGCTTGCAAAGATTTCTGCACTCCTGCCTTGCAAGTGCAATTTTCCCATCAATTGCGTTTCCGATTTCATCTTCAATATTGCCTGCAAGATTTTTGGCATCCGCGTAATTCCCATCCGCAATGTTTTTTTGCAATTCCTCTACCTTGCCAAGGAGCGCAGTGCCAAAATCCTTGGTATCCGCATTTTCCAAAAGCAATTTTGCGGTTTTTTCAATGATCGATGCCCTATTTTCCAATTCCGCCCTTTTTCCATCATCCATTGAAGTTGATTGCACTAGTCCCAAAGCCTCCAAATACCTTCCCTGCGCAAATAACTGCCTTGCATTCTCGATTTTGAGGCTTTCCGAAACCGAATTTTCCGGATTTGCCTTATCGATTTGGGAATTTACGATGCTGGCAATTTCATTGTTGCAAATAAGCCTTGCAGTGATTTCTTTTTCAGTTCCCCTGGCCCAATAATCCGCCTGCAAATCCAATTCCAGGAAATTCCCCTTGGATTTGTCGGAAAACTCAAAATCCGACCGATCCACGATGACTTTTGAAATATCGCAATCCGTTTGCAGGTGCAGGGGGATTTGGGCTTTTGGCAAATCCGAAAATTTGTTTAGGTATTTGGCTTCCACCAAAACCTGCGAATTGGGCATTGGCGCAATGCTTATTTTTTGCGCGAATGGGGCCTTTGCAATAAATACTGCCGTTATTTCATTTTCTCCAGGCGCAGCTGCCAAGCTTACTTTGAGCTTTCCGTTCTCAATTTTCCCCAATGCCTCCCCCCTGTACTCGATCAAAAAATCATCCGATATCGCATCGAATTCCAAATCAAGCTCCGAGCTTTTAGAGGTTTGGAACCTGATGCTTTTTTCCACTTTTATCTCATTCAAGCCAGCCGCCGCCCTAACAGATGCATCCACTAGCCTATTTGCAATTATTTGATATTCAAAAACCGCCAAATTATGATCCAACGGGCGTTTAATGTTCACGAACAATTTTCCCTTTTCTTTTTCAAGCCGCATGTTGCCAGTCGAGTTGACAAGCACCGCCCCAAGTGGCAAATCCAAGCTCAATTTGGCTTCTTCCACATCAAATTCCAGCGGATTTTCGATGTCTACATATGCAGTTACTTTTGTTGGCATATCTAATTTGCTTTTTTCGCAAATTTCCCAAATCACAATGCTATTTTGCAGCGTTTCCTTTGCAATACTATTTTTCTTATCGGCGGTTTCCTCGATTTTCCTTGCCATGAATTTTTCCATCCCTGCAAGGCTTCCGGCCGCCTTGGCAAGATCTATGCTGCCGCCATCGAAATATTTTTCATAGCTTTCAAGTGTTATCCTATCCGCAAGCTGCAAAAATCCCTTATCCTTGACCAGCTCCGAGTATTGGCCGTTCAGGGAAGGATAGCGGCCCTCCAGGGAAACGCCAAGCGATTTTTTTATCTTCAAGAGATTGTTTTCAATTTCTTCCAAAACCGGCAAATCCGCATCCAATCCAAAGCTTTGAAGCGAGCTTTTAATCAAAAAAAGCTTCGATTCCTCTTCTGCAATTTCTATCCCATCCGCCTTTGCGTGCTTTAGGGCTGTTGAAAATTCTTCGATTTGAGACAAAAGCTCGTAACGTTTCATCAGCAAAAAATCAGATGCAACTGCTTCCCGCAGTATTCCCTCCAAAATAGAGATTTCAAAAGCGAATTCATTTATCCTGATTCCGATCTTTGCCTCGTATGGGAAATTTCCCCTCCTTTTCTTGTATTCATCGAGTTTTGCCTTCAAATAATCGTGCGCAAAAGGCTCGCCTGATTTTTTCTCCACGCTTTTTTCAACATCCATTTGGAGGCTTTCTTGGGCTTTTTGCAAAAATCCTTCCAGCCTTTCGGTTTCATCAAGGATGGATTTGGACGTGCCGGAAACAAATTCCAATTTCTTGTTGGCATCTTGCAATTTCAGGTATGAGGTTGCCAAGTACCCCCTGTCTTTTTTTGCCAAAACCTTCGAAGAATGTGTTTGCAAAAGCCTAGCCAGGCCGATTTCATTTTCAATTTCGTGGTATTTTCCATATGCTGGAAGTGCAAACCTTGAAGCTGCCCTATCCCAAATGCCCAGTTCATTCAATTCCAGCTTTTTGATCTGCGGAATTTTAGCTTCCTTTATTTTGTCCAATTGGAACTGCGCATCAAAGAGCAATTCGGGATTTTTTTCGGATTCTTCCAGGTGCACCCTCCCCAAAGCTTTGATGGAGCTTGCAATTCTTTGGTGAAGCGCTTGCGTATCTTGCAAAATCCCATCCGCTCCGATCAGCTTATCCAAAATCCCCCACCGGTTGGTGTTTGGGTATTCCAATTGCAATTGTGCAATCGTTTTCGAAGCTTCCCTGATTTTCATGGATAAATTTGGCGGCTTGTTGGCGCTTAGCATCTTTTGCTCGATTTCCAAAATTTCATCCGTTATCCCCCTGGAAAATATTTCGTTTGACCCTTGCATTGATTCCAGCTTATCCTTGTCCGCATCTATTTTTAGAAAAGCGGATTTGATTGCAGCATTTGCAAAGTTTACGCTCTTTACTGCCAAATCAAAGCAAACATATGAAAAAGCGCCGCCAAGCACTGGCAATCCGTATGCGGCCTTTGGGATGTATCTTGATATTTTGCGGATGCTTGCCTGCGAACCAATTGCGGCATCAAAATTTGCAAAAACTTGCGCATTCCCATCCAAGATGAAATTCCTCTCCATCGGCGTGAAGGGCGGCGCGGCATCCATGCAATTCCTTGGGGCGAATATGAAAATCAACGTGCTTGGCGGTGAAAATTCGGGAAATAGGTAATTGAATTCGGATAGGGCATTTGCCTGGCTGCCAAGGGCCATTAGCAAACCAAGGGCAATTGCATATTTTCCAGCGTCCATTTGTTTTTTCCCAAAAATCCCCCCACCAAATCAAGTTCTTGCAATTTTCAAATATATTCCTTGGCTATAAAAAAAATCAAATTCTGGTTGATTTGCAATTGGAACTATTGCCCTAATTTTTCTTTTCCAAGCGTAGTATTTTAAACGACCGGATTGTTTTCCTTGGGAGGGAAAATGGGCGATACAAAGGAAACTCAAATCATAGGCATAATTTCAGGGAAAGGTGGCGTAGGCAAAAGCGTTGTAGCTGTCAATACCGCTTCAATGCTCTCAAAACTTGGAAAATCCGTTGTTTTGGTGGATGCCGACCTTTCAAACCCTTCAGTTTCGCTTCATTTGGGCCTATCCTACACGCCAATTGGGATTCAGGAAGTTTTAGGGGGAAAAAACAAGATGACCGATGGCCTTGTAATACACCCACTAACTGGCCTTAGGGTGCTTCCTGCGAGCCTAAAATACAAGCCAGACACTTCCCTAAAAAACCTCAAATCCGTTCTAAAGCAGCTTACCGCATACGATTATGTGATTGTGGATTCGCCCCCCGGAATCACGGAAGATGTTGAAAACATTATCGAAGCTTGCGATAAGGTTGTGATCGTAACAACCGCGGATATACCCTCGATCACAAGCGCATCAAAAATCGTCTCGCTTTGCGCAGCCGTAAAAACCTCAGTCATAGGGATAATTGTAAACCGCATCACAAATGCAACGTATGAACTTTCAAACAAGGAAATTGAAACGATGTCGGAGGTAAAGACGCTTTGCGACATTCCCGAAGATGAACACGTTCCGGCATCGATTGCAGCAAGGCTTCCGGTTGTCTTATACAAGCCCCAATCCGTTGCCTCGCAAAAGCTAAAGCTTTGCACCCTGCTTTTGACAGGCGAAACGCCCGAGCAAATCTTGCAGCCATCATTGATTTCAAAATTGCTTGATATGATAAAAAGAATATTGAGGTTGAAATGACATGGTCGATCTTGGCGCATTTTTGGATTTGGCATCGATTCTAGGATGGATGCTTATTGGGATTTCAGGGATGATACTAAAAGACATACTTAAAGACGTCCGGCCAGAGCACTACAAGCTCCAATGGAAATTGATATATCTTGTTCTTCCCCTCCTGCTCTTTTACCCCTCGTTCCTGTTTTACCAGTATTTTTACGATGACATTCCGCTTTCGAAAAAAATAGTCACTGCGCTAATAGTCATGCTATCCCTTGGGTGCTTGCTTTTGCTATACCTGGCGCATCAAATCAGATCCACGCAGCTTAGGCGGGAGCTTTCAGGCCTTGCGGCATCCATCCTTGTAGTTTATTTGGGGCTGACGGTTTACCTTTCATTCCTGATTTCGGATTTTGGGGAAGTGCTAAACAACCTCCTTTTTTCATCTGCAATGTTCATGCTCTCGCTTGCGCTGTTTTATTTGGCAAATTATACCCTGGCGTTTGCAAAAGTCGTCCGGGTTTCCCACATGCTCTATTTTGCGGGCATTTTGGTCCTGATCCCGGGGATCCTTCGCGCATTGATTTTAGAATCAGATGCGCTCAACTTGCTCCCTTATTTGATGGTCATGAAAATAATCGGTACAGCTGCGATTTTGGGCGCTGGCGTTGTGATGTTTTTGGCCTCCGACAAATTCAAGCGGCTGGTGCTTGAATTCGATGTCAAGATCAAGTGACCGGATTGAAAAACTAGTATTGCGCATTTGTTTTGAATTTTATTCCATCAAACTTGCCCCCCTGACTGAAACCTGCGCCTTCATCCCATCAAATCCGCTTGATTTTAAATCCCTTATGATCCTTTCAACATCCCTTTCATTTGCAAGAGCAATGGCAGCTCCGCCCTCGCCCCCAGCTCCTGTGATTTTGAATCCATGGCAGCTGTTTTTTTCGCAAATTTGCCTAGCTTCCTCAATTCCTTGAGCTGACACTCCCGCTTTTTTTAGCAATTCATGGTTTTTTGTCAGGAGTGCGCCTAATTTTTTTGCATCCCCCATTTGGTGCAGCTCCATTTTGATGCCTTCGACAATTTCATCGAACGGGGCGGTTATTTTTTCCCGCTCCTTTTCTGTCATTTCAAAGGGTTTTTTTGAAATTTTATGATGATCCGCAAATTTTTGCACCATTTCGGCAGTTGTAGCTGTTTTTCCGCCAATTTTTTTGCTGTTGATCACAAGCAATGCCGTCCCTTTTGGAAATTGCAAATCAATGTCCTCGAATTCGAATTTTGCATTGCCATCATTTGCGAATATTTTCCGAAATTCCTGCGAAGAATTGGAAATCACGGTTTGCGCATCAATCCCACTCGCCCTTCCTCCGTGCGCAACCTCCTCGAATTTTTGTACCGCTGAAAAAAGCTTTTCCTTTGATGGGGAAATGCCAAGCAATGAGTATAGGCAAATTGAAATTGCTGCAGATGCAGCCGCCGAATGCCCGGTCCCCTTGAGGATTTTATTTTTCGAAAGTACAAGCTTTATTTCAAGCCCTTCGATTTTCTTCCCTTCTGATTTCAGCAAATATTCAATCAGCTTGGCCTTGGCTGCAAACCATCCATCCAAATCCTCAAAAGTGTGGTCTCCAAAGTAAACTCCAACTCCCATGGAATCATCAACTCTGATGCTTCCAATACCCTCCTTTTTGCCCCAAGTGCAAATGCAACTCTTCCTGATACTTAGAGGCGCAGAAATAGCAATTCCCCCATAAACAACAGAGTGCTCTCCAGCAATTATTGCCTTTGTTGGCGAGGATGCCGTTATTGTTTGCATAAAATCACGTTTTGGATTTGAATTCAAAATTGCCTTTTCGCATATATTGTCAATACTGTTTTTCCAACCAAAACCTCTAAGTATCTAAATCTTTATACCTTTTCTATATTAAATTGGCGATTGTATGAAAACCCTTATCTGGGATTTTGATGGCGTAATAGTTGATAGCATCCATGAATGCCATGAGATATTCCTAGCCACATTGGATCGTGAAAAAACAGCTCTTACAAACTACGCCGGTGTTAGCGAATTAGCCCCGACTACTTTTGAAAATTTTTCGGAATTCAGATCAAAATCCGTAAATTCTGCTGACTTTTACGGCAATTACATACTTCTCCAGCAAGGAAAGCAGTTAAACGATGCCAACCTATCCGAAATCTCATCCAAAATAGAATCGTTCCTTAGGTACATGGACGCTGTTTTTTACGAGGAGCGCGACCGCTTGTTGAAAGAAAAAGGCAAAGCCTACTATGATTCGCTAAAAGTTTATCCTGGAATTGCAAAAACCCTAAAAAAGCTCTCTGAAGCCGGAATTAGGCAGGCAATCATGTCCGCTAGGGACAAAGGCTCAATTGCGCAGATAATTTCGCATTTTTCAATTCCGGATGTATTTGAATTTGTAATTGGGCACGAGGTTGACAAGGGAAGCCGGCATGTCAAGGAAAAGCAAATAAAGCTCCTAAAAGCGCACTTTGAACAGCCGCCAAATCCGGCAACCAAGTTCTATTTCATTGATGATATCCCCTTCAACCTCAAAAAAGCATACGGATTTGCAACCCTTCTCTTCCCTGCTTGGGGCTATGGCAAATTGGATTCAAGTTATGTTTCAGCAACAACCATCAAAAAGCCGGATGATCTGGTTGAACTGCTATTAGAGTAAAAGAATTAAGAAAAAATAATAAAAAAGAAAGAAAATCAGAGGTCAATTCTCAAGCCGCCGCCAACGATGATTCCTTCGACATCTTCCGGGTAATTGCTCTTGAAGCTGATTTTGGATGGTTTTAAACTTCCATCAATTCCGCCGCCCATTCCAAAGATATCGCTAAAATAAGCCTTTGGCTTCAAACCGCCATCGGTAGGATCGCGACCAAATATATCTGAGAAATAAATCGTTTTTGGCTTTAAGGATCCATCAGCTCCTGCGCCATCAATTGTCCACATGAAGCTTGCCTTTTTCCCAAAATCCTGAGCCTTGATTGGTGAACCGCTATCTCCTGCTCCTGCAAGATCAATTCTCAAATCCCCTGTTGATGGGTAAGAAACTTTATTTCCCTCCTCTCCTCCTCCGCGCCAAATAATAATTCCCATTAAAATAGCAATGGCAAATAGCCCAATTAAAACCTTCTTCATCACATAAACCACCTTGCAATCCTTGGGGGGGGTGGAGGTATATTAAGATTTTGTTTGGGGTTTTAGGCTGCTTGGGTGCAGATTGGATTTGAAAGCATCCGGCAGCTTTTCTAATATCAATCAGATCTGCCCATCATGGAATTTGGCAAGCGTTTTGCTCCAAACCTTGTTTGGGGTTTTCCTAATCCATTTGGCGTACATCCTAACAAATTCCAATCTGGCTTTAGCATTTGCCTTCTGATCCTTTTTTAGCTCTTTAAGGTCAATTTTCATATTGGAATCCCTATTCTTTTAATTGCGCTTTTGGATATTTTAAGCTTTATCATAAATGAGCGTATCAGTTCCAAATCAAGCTTTTCCTTCAAAATTTCATACATATATGCTGCATCCTCAAAATCCTTCTCCGAGCCTAAAAAAGCCTTGAATGCGATCTGAAGCTCAACTGGGGAAATTTTGATCAAATTGTCATTCAAGATCAAGTCAATAGCGTTTTCCAACGAATAAAAATCCAAATCCGTTTTTGCAAATTTGAACTCGACATTTGGGATGTATCTGCCCTTATCAGAAAATCGTATTGCCGTATTGTTAAGCAAATATCCGTGGTAGGCGTCATCCGCATTTGCGGCATTGATGCATTCAAATTCTAAAGTAGCTGCATCCCAAAAATACTTGAATTGCTGGAAGGGCACTTTTTCTACGAAAATGTCGACATCTTCCGTATGCCTGCTCCTTCCAAGCGAAATTGCAACGTATCCCGAAATTACTGCAAACCTGATTTTAGCCTCCGTCAAGTACTTAAGAAACCTGATAGTGAACTTGTCGATTTCAAACCATTCCCTGTTAAGTATTATTTTCCTATTCGAATACATGATTTCCATGATTAATATGAGCAAAAACAACCTATTTAAGCTCGTGCAAACCTCATTTCCGGTGCAAGGGCCCATGAGAAACAACGGTTAATAATAATCCTTCTCCAATAATTCCTTTGGAATTTAGATATGGGAAAATACGCAAAAGTAATTGCAACTCCAAACATCGCAGTGATCAAATACTGGGGAAAGCGCAATGAAAAGTTGATGCTTCCAACCAACAGCTCGCTTAGCTTTACAATGGATGAAACTCTCAAAACACAAACCGAAATACAATTTGACGCTGCGTTAAAGGAAGATTCGCTGATTTTGGATGGAACCCGCCTTGCTGGCAAAGAGTTTGAGGGAGTAGCCAAGGTGTTGGCATATGTTCGGGAAAAATACGGTCAAACACCAAAGGCAAAAATCACATCAAAAAACCATTTCCCAACAGCAGCTGGGCTGGCTTCATCAGCTTCAGGCTACGCCGCGCTTGCAGTTTCAATCAATGCGGCTCTAAAGCTGGATTTGGATGGATCTGAACTATCAATCATTGCCCGTTTAGGCTCCGGTTCCGCTTCAAGGTCAGTTTACGGCGGATTTGTGGAATGGCAAAAAGGCTCAAAGCAGGATGGATCCGATTCAATTGCCGTTCAAATAGCTAATGAAAACCACTGGCCAAAGCTTCGGAATGTAATTGCAATAGTTGATCAGGAAAAAAAGAAGGTTTCAAGCAGGGCAGGCATGGCGGAAACCGTTGCAACTTCAAAACTTTTCAAGGAGCGATTGGAGTTCATGGACCAGAGGGTTGAAAAGATGAAAAAGCATGTTTTGGATAGGGATTTTGAATCGTTTGCTAACCTTGCAATGCTGGATTCGGATAACATGCACGCATGCATGGCCGATACAACTCCTAGGATTGTTTATTTGAACGATGTAAGCAGGAAAATAATGACTAATGTCAGGTCGCTAAACGACAAGGAAACAATTTGCGGCTACACATTTGATGCAGGCCCAAATGCTCATCTTTACACTCTTGAAAAAAACGTACCGGCAATCCAAAAAATGCTCTCAAAAATTGCCGGAGTCAGGGAAATTTTGGTTTGCAAAGTTGGCAATGGCCCAAGAATTTTGGAAAAAGGGTAATTATCATGGAATTTTGCGCATCAGCTCCTGGGAAAATCCTCTGGCTTGGGGGGTATTCCGTCCTTGAAAAAGGGAATGTTTCCCTTGTCACCGCAATTGATAAGCGGGTATTTGCCAAGGCTGAAAAATTGCAAGGAGGGGCGGTGGAATTTATTTTGCCTCAATTCAAGGTTAAAGTTGAAGGAAAGCTAATAAATGGAAAAATTTTTCTTGAAGGGAAGGGGCCTTTTGAAAAGGCCAAATTTGTAATCGAGGCGGCGAATGCTTGTGTTAGATATTTGGGCGCAAATACCTTGGGTTTTAGGCTAACAACAATTTCCGATAAGGCATTTGGCCAAGGAAAGAAAACTGGCTTAGGCTCCTCGGCTGCAGTTACCGTTGCCGCAGTTAGCGCAATTCTTGGATTAAATGGGTATAATTTAACCGATGATAAGGCAAAAATCCTAATCAACAATCTTTCGCAGTTTGCGCATAGTGTTTCCCAGGGAAAAGTTGGCAGCGGCTTTGATGTTGCATCCGCGGTTTTTGGAACGATAAAATATTCGAGGTATTCTCCCAAAATTTTGGATGGAGTTTCTTCAAATGGCGATTTTTACTTCAAAACGCAAATCCAGAAAAACTGGGATTATTCGATTATTCCTATTTCCCTCCCAAAAAATTTCATTCCAGTGATTGCATCGACAAATTCGCCAACTTCAACAACTGAAATGGTCAGAAAAATAAACCAATACAAGGAAACCGATGGGCTCTACTTTGAAACCATGGAAAAAATCAATTCTGCAAATGTGCAGGCAATCCAAAACCTAGGCAATTCAGAAAAATTCCTCAAATATTTCGAGGATGGCAGAAGGCTTACAAAAATGCTTGGCGATTTATCCGGAGCCGATGTGGAGGGCCCCAAATATTTTGCATTGATTTCAAAATCCCTATCAAATGGCGCGTACGTTTGCAAGCTTCCAGGCGCTGGCGGAGGGGATTCGATTGCCGCAATTTGCCTTTCAGACAAAAATGCCAGCAAACTTGCGAATTTTTGGGAAAAGCAGGGGATGGATGTTTTGGATGTTGGATTTGGCAAATTCGGCGTTAAGCGCGAAAGCTTACTTGCATTTAATCATGCCTTCAAGACAAACGCTTAAATAATCGCAAAATCCAATACTATTGCTGTTGCTTTAAGAGGGAAAATATGGGAATAGAAACTCGGAAAATGGAGCATGTGGAAATCGCCCTAAAAAAGAAAATCGAAGCTCGGGAAAAAACCGCTGGGTTTGAATCCGTGCATTTCAAGCACTATTCCCTGCCCGAGATGAATTTTAGCCAAATCGATACATCCCAAACCTTCCTTAAGCGCAAATTCAAATTGCCCTTCATGATAGTTTCAATGACCGGCGGTTTTTTGGAGGCTGAAAAAATCAACAAGGAGCTTGCAGTTGCAGCTGAATTGGAAGGCATTATGCTTGGGCTTGGATCCCAGCGCGCAATGCTTGAAAAAAAGGATTTGAGAAAAACCTTTAATGTTCGGGATGTTGCGCCAAAAGTTTTCCTTTGCGGGAATATCGGAGCAGTCCAGCTCCAAAACTATTCAATCAAGCAAATCGAATCGCTAGTTTCAGATATAGGCGCCAATGCACTTTGCATCCACCTAAATCCGCTGCAAGAAGCAGTGCAAAAAGAGGGCGATAAGAACTGGCAAAATGCATCGAAATTAATCGGGAAAGTCTGCGATGGGCTTAGCGTTCCTGTGATTGCCAAGGAAACCGGAGCTGGAATCAATAGCGAAGTTGCACTCGAGCTTGAATCCTTGGGCGTTTCCGCAATTGATGTTTCAGGAGTTGGCGGAACTTCTTGGAGCGCAATTGAACTATTCAGGAAGGGCGCAAAAGCCGGAGAGCAATTCTGGGACTGGGGCAATAGCACGGTTGATTGCCTTGAGGAGTGCTCAAATTCCGTAAAAATCCCCCTCATTGCAAGCGGAGGCGTAAGATCCGGGCTTGATGTTGCAAAATCCATCAGGCTTGGCGCAGCAATTGGGGGCGCTGGGCTTCCATTCATAAAAGCGCAGAATGCAAAAGGGATTGCAGGCATTACCGCCGAAATCCAAAAATGGAAAGAAGAGCTAAAAATTGCAATGTTCCTAACCCGGAGCAAAAACCTTGAAGACTTAAGGAAGGCAAAGCTGGAATCCGATTGCTGCTGCGACTAATTGGGCGATTAAAATTATTGGACCCAAGCCTTTTTGCTAGTCTGTTGATTTTGCCACTTATGCGTAAGCAGGGTTTTCCCCTATTTCGTTGTATTTTGTGTGCATATCCTTTATCTTATCCATGCTCTGCTTTATTTTTTCCTCAATCACATCCCCTTCCGCAACAAGGGGCTTGACATCGATTGGAACCTTTATGATTTCTGAGAGTTTTTGCAAAAGCTTTGCGGATCCTTTCGGTTCCATTGGCTGGGATGTTTGTATTAGCAAGTTGGCAGCCGGGAATTTTTCGGATGCGCACTCCGCAATCAATAGCCCAGAAACGCCTTGCGTTGCGCCTTCCTTTATTGCTTCAACTCCATTTTTTTTCAGCTTTTCGACCATTGCGCTTGTGCTTCCAATGCCAAAAATTCCGGGCTTTGGGGTTTCAGAAGCAATGCCGGCAAGCGAGTAGATTTCCCTAACCCCTTTTTCCTTTGCGTATTTCAAAATCCTCTGGGAAAGCGCGTAGGCAACTTCTGAAGGGATCACAAACTCTGCAAACAGCACAATCAGGTTGTATTTTTCGGATGCGTATATTCTTGCAGGCGAAACTGGCATGTAATCGTGGATTGCGGCAATTGGCGGGAAGTGCGAGCTTGAAATGTATCCTATGACCTTCATGCCAAGCTTTTCTGCCATATAGGATGCTGAAATCGTTCCAACCATCCCAATTCCGGGGAATCCTTCTATCATGATCGCATTTTTCAATTTCACTTTTTCAACTTCCTTGAAATCAATTATCATCAAAACCACCCTATGTTATACCAGCTGCATTCTCCCAAGCAAATTGAATATCAGGAGGCTGCAAGCTGACAATATACAAAAATAGATCGGCGCTTTTTTAAGCTTCCCTTCCTGGAGGGCAATTATTGCAGAGCCAATTCCTGCGAGCAAAATCAGGTAAATTTGGATCGCTGCAACAATTGAGGGGAGGATTTCATTTTTTGCGTTTGCAACCAATGGATCGGAATTTGAAAATCCAATTCCTGAAACAAAGCCAATTAGGATTGCAATAATTGATGGGATCAAAACCCCAATTGATGCAAGGAGCGTGTATTTTTGCATGATGTTTGCAGTTGCATTCTCGGATTGCAGTTTTTGGATTTGCAGCAAATCGCTTCCAAATGATAGGTATGCTTGCTTGTAGTCCCCACCGGTCCTGTACTCGTCCAAAATAAGCCCAATTGCCCGTTTTGCGATATGGGATTTGCAGCTTTCAATCATTGCCAAAATTGCGTATTCCGTTGAAAACCCCAAATCGATTTGCCTTTTAGCTTCCAAGAATTTTTTTCCAAGCATTCCTTGGGTTTTCGATAATTCGAAGATTGGGTATTCAAATGGAAGGCCCTTTGGCTTGGAGGATAGGCTAAGCAGCAAATTTGGGATTTCAAGCTCCATTTCCCCAACGGATTTATCTTCCCTGTACTCTTTTATCAAATGGCGGATTGCAAATGGGAAAACCATGGCTGCAAGGGAAATTGCAATTTTAAGGTAAACCTGCGATTTTACAAAGCAAAATGAGGCAATCCCAAGAGCAACGGATAAAGCAAGCAGTTCGACTGGCTCCTTTTTTGGATTTGAAATAGTTTTCAGTTTTTGCATTGGATCATTTTTCCAAGCCCCCAAACCAATTCTTCCTGGCAAAAATAATAAGGTTTTGCATTGGCCGCCAATTGGATCAGCAAAAGGATATAAAGGGCTTCAACTTAATTTTTCTGATACGTATGGAAGTTGCATGCCCGCAGTGCGGAAACCCAAATCTTGATGTTGACGAGGCAAATTCCGTTGTTTTTTGCAAGAATTGCGGATTTGCAGTAAAGGTCGATCCTCAATCCGGCAATGTGACCCCTCTTAGCGAAGGCGGCGCAGGCGGCGGAGCAATGGAAGCTCCACAAAGCTATGGCAAAAAATCCATATTTGGAACAGACCCGCTCACCTTTTTCCTTGGAGCAACGGCGGTCCTTTTGCTATCCCTTTACATTTCATTCATTCCGATGTCTTATTTCATGCTCCTCGAATCCGCAGTGATCCTGATTTGGTGGTATGGCAGGTAGCTGTTTTTCCCCCGGCTTCCATTTTCTTCCCTATTGTTGAATAAACCTTCATTCTCGCTCCAATTTCCCCAATCATCGCCCAAATCCATCCGCTCATTCCTGTTTCCAATTTGAAAACTTGCCCCCACATTTTCCGGCAATTTATCCAGATGATTGCCAAACAGCCTTCCATCCAGTTTTTTTGCATGGGCGTTTGCCTCAAGCCCGGTTTTGGCAATCAACTGCAAAAACATCGATGCAAATGCCAAAATCGCAAGCAGTAAAACCATCGCTTCAAGGCTCAAAAATCCCCTCATGAAAATCCCTCCGGAATCAGGAAAACCGCGCTTATCTCATATTTTTCATAATGCGCAAATCCGCCCAAAAAAATATCCATTCCTGAAAATTCGGCCAATGCCGCCGGCGATTTTGAAATGGCCCTTTTCGATATCCTTGAATTGCCTTCATCAGAATAAACAATCGAATTCAAAAGGAAATTTGGCTTTTTGGAAAAATCAATTGTGATTTCGCCAAGTTTATGGCAGTGCGTGCAAATTCCAAATTGTTGGGGATTTGGTGTTTTTCCGCTTTTTCCTTGCAATTCGTATCCTTTGGCGCTTCCAAACCAAAGGTTCAAGGAAATCCCGGGCGCCTTGAATTTATCCCCCAGGTTTTTTTCCCACCTCAAAATTTCCAATGCGCAAAACTTTTCATCCATTTCAGCGGAGTAGCATTCAAGCATCTGGGAAAATGAATTCTTCAAATCCATTTCATCGGATCCTACCCGTTCAAGCAAAATCATCCCCCGTTTTTGCACTTCGATTTTTTCCTGCGAATTTTGGTAAATTACGAGCATGGTTGAAAATAGCGCAATAAAACCCAAAAGAAAAACAAACCCGAAAACGCCCCTCATGGAAATCAATAAGCAAGGTTAATAAGTTCTTAATGAATATTTGGTTTATGAAAAATCAACTCCTGGTTTATTCCATATTGCTTTTTGGGATGCTAAGCGCTTATTCGGATTATTCATTTTCCATGGGCATGAAGATAAACGGGGATGGCAGCGCGCATGTCACCGAAAAGACAATCTTCCTATTTGAAAGCTCGGTTGAAAGAAAGGCATTTGAGATCAACATGAACCTTGGCGAGAGCACAATCCTTGAATGGCGCAAGTTTTCCGAAAAAATAAATTACCACATGAAGGGCAAAATCTCAAATGTCAAGATAACGGCCAAGCGGGAATTCGATGTCAGCTTCGATGCCGGCGCTGTCATTGTCGATTATGATGTCGATTCCATATTTTCACAAACCAAAGTTGGCAGCAGAAGGACCATCTACTCCTTGCTTCCGGACGCGCTTGCCTTTGACCGGACAAAAACCGGCCAAACAAGCATTGGCAACAATTATGAGCTGTATTTCGAATATCCAATCGATGCGGAGCTGATCGGCGCAGCCCCAGTGTATGATTCAAACGAGAGGAAAATAATGTGGCGGGGGCCAATTGCTGGCAACTGGGAATTCTCATACGCCAGGGAAATTGCCCTATCCTTGGAAGTTAGCCAATTTTTCATTGAAACGTATGACCGCGCAGCCTCATCCCTTCCATTAATCCTTCTTCCTCTTTTTGCCCTTCTTGTCCTGTTCGTGCTTGTAAAGTTCGGACGCAAATAATGCCTCGTCTTCAGTTAGCTCAAGGTATTTTGAAAATCCTTCAATGCGTGATAGGTTTGGCAGGAATTCCAACGCCTCATCCGTTGAAACGTGGATTTTTTTTGCGAGCTTTTTTTTCATGGATTTCAAAAGCTCCCGGTTTTTCTTTGTTTGGCCAAGCATCTTGATCGACGAGGGAAATTGGTATTTTGAAAATTTCCTATACGTATCTTTTTTGCTCAGGGCAACCCCGGCTGTTGAAATCGCATTCACGTATTTCAAATACCCCCAGTTCTGCCTAGCCATGATCCTTCCCTTGAAAACATCTGACCTTGAAAGCCAATGGTAAGCCTGCGCCTGCTCGTAAATATCCTCGTATTCAAGTGCGATGTTTTCGTCGAGCCACTTTATGAACAAGTCATACTCCGATGTATTGTATCCCTCCCCTGCCCTGACTGCTTCCGAATATTTCATGGTTTTGAAAACCGTCCTGACTGCCTCAAAAATATTGCCCTCACGATCCCTGCGGTTCACGGTTTCCGAATAAACCGAATTCTGGGTCGCCTGCAAATCATTGATTGCGCCCCTGATGTCCCCCGATGCATTTTTGGCAATTGATTCTGCAATCTCCCCATCCAAAATGCCCTCCTTTTGCTCGATTTCCGCAAGCTTTTTCCTAATGCTTGCGGAATTGATTTTCCGGAATTCGATTTGCTTGCAAATAAACCTTACGGTTGAAAGTTTTTGGTCCCAGATATCATTGGCAATTAGTGCAATTGGCTGTCCGGATTCTTTTATGATCTGCAAAAGCTGCGCAAACTCTTGCCTATCCGAAACCGAATCGATTTCATCTATTAGGATTAGCCGCCTATTCCCAAATAATGAATTCGTAGTCGATGCCATTCCGTAGAGTTTTTTTAGGGTTTCGCCATCCCGCAAATCAGATGCGTTTGTTTCAAGGATGTCCCAGCCCATTTCATAAGCAAGCGCCCTTGCAGCCGAGGTTTTCCCAACCCCGTATGTTCCGTGCAAAAGGAGCGGCTGTGATTTTTTCCCCCGCTCTATTTCAAGCGCCCATTTGCGCATCTCCTCTTTTGCATCCTCATTGCCGGCAATTTCCTTAAGCGTTTGGGGCGCGTATTTTTGGAGCCAGATCTGCGAATTTTCCATAACTTAACTTCCCAATTGAAATTGCACGGGAATATTTATTATGACCAACCCAAGGGGGGTGCGCCCATTAGATTTGCAATATAAGCTTTGACAATCAAAATTCAGTGGAGGAAATATGCTAATAGCAATAATCGGGGGCCCAAACAAGGGAAAAAGCACGCTGTTCAATGCGCTTACGCTTGGGAATGCGCAGGTTGCAAATTATCCCTTCACAACAATCGACCCGAATAGGGGAGTTGCCTTTGCAAGCGCAGTTTGCCCTCACGTAAGATTGGGAAGGCAATGCAACCCAAACAACAGCAAATGCGAGGAAGGAATAAGAAAAATCCCGATCAATGTTCTTGATGTGGCAGGGCTTGTTGAAGGCGCGCACGAAGGCAAGGGAATGGGCAACCAGTTCTTGTCGGATGTTGCGGCAAGCGATTGCATTATTTTAGTTGCGGATGCATCGGGATCGACCGATCCGGATGGGAATCCGATCGCTCCTGGAACTGCCGATGTTTTGCAGGATATTGAAATAATTGAAACCGAACTTGACGCTTGGTATTTGGATGTTTTCAAGCGAAACGCCCTAAAGGCCAGGGGCAAAAAAATCGAGGATTTTGCTAACCTGCTCTCTGGATTGAAAATCACAATGGACGATCTGAACTATGTTGTTCGTGTTTTAGAGCTAAATCCGCAGGATGTTTGGAGCTGGGAAAAGGAGGATATGAAGGAAGCTGCCAAAATCATCCGTGAAAGGACAAAGCCAATTGTCATTGCGGCAAATAAAATTGATTCGGAATTCGCGGAAAAAAATGTTTTGAAATTGAAGGAATTCTATGGCAAGAAATATGGCATTTTCCCAATTGCAGCAGATTCCGAGCTAGCGCTTAGGAAGGCAAATGAGAAGGGGATGGTAAAATACAACGGCAAAACATTTGAAATTTCCATGCCAAGCATGCCCGCCCAACTGATTTCAGCCCTTGAAAAAATCAACAAAAATATAATTGAAAAATACGGGTCAACAGGCGTGCAAGCGCTCCTTGACAATTGCGTTTTCTCCCTTCTGAACCAAATAGTCGTCTATCCTGTCGAGGATGAGGTGCACTTTGCAAACCATTTCGGGAAAGTGCTTCCGGATGCCATTTTACTTAAAAACGGCAGCAAATCAATTGATCTTGCAGGAAAAATCCACTCCGACCTGGCAGCCCACATGCTCCACGCCGTTGATGCCGAAAAGAAGATGCGCATTGCAAAGGACGCTGTTTTGCACGATGGGCAGATTGTGAAGATTGTTTCGACGAAATGAGCCAATTTATAAAAATGCGCCAACTACTTACCAACGGTTCAAAAAAAATGATCAAAATACTCCTAATCCGCCACGGGCTCACAAATTATAATCTGGAAGAAAAAATCCAAGGCTCGCTTGAAACTAAACTTCATTCGCACGGGCTTAAGCAGGCTAAAGACCTTGCCAAACGCTTGAAATCCGAAAAAATAGATGCGATTTACAGCAGCTCCCTTCTTCGCGCAATCACAACTGCGAATGAGGTTTTGAAATTCCATCCAAAACTAAAATTGCAAAAAATCCCTGGTTTGAACGAGCGAAATTACGGCGAATTCGAGGGCATTAGGTATTTGCCGGCAAGCAAAAAAGAGCCAAGGCTTTTTGCGCGCATAAACCATGTGGACATGAACTTTTTTCCAAAAAAGGGCGAGAGCTGGATGCATGTAAAAAAGCGCGTAATGCGATCATTCAGGGAAATTTTGAAAAATCTCCCAAATTTGAAAAATCGCCCAAGCCAAACAATTGCAATAGTTGCGCACGGGGGCGTAAACCGCGTCATCCTCTCAACGCTAATTGGGCTTCCCCTCCATCGCATGTCCGTTTTCAAGCAAAACAATGCGTGCGTCAACATTTTGGAAATCGACGGGCAAAGGGTGCGCATTGCACTCCTAAACGACACTGGTCATACGCTTTCGGAATATTGACTTGAATCCCATTCATGCGCTTTTCAAAAAAATCGAAGGATTGCCTTTTGCCCGATAGCTGTTTTTATTTTTTCGTTGTATTTTGCCGCCTATTCAAACACAATCCGTTGATTTTTACGAGCTGAAATTTAAAAATCCAATGAAAGATTTATATACGGATTTAACTTCTACTCTTTTCCCACAATATATTTTACATTAGAGTGATTTTTCCATGTTTTCACAAATACGATCAGCATTCAAAAGGGACCGCGGACTTTTGCAGATGAAATCGCATGATTTTTCTGCAGTAGGATCTGCTGCCGAGCAAATCGACATGCTTTTTTCCGACAAGGAATTGAAATTGCTGATGCTTTGGGCGCTTGTTTCGCCCGCAGCCGGCATTGGCTATTTGATTTGGATAAAATACCCCAAGCTGAAATTGGTTTCCCTCCTTGCGTTTGCAATTGCGATTTTGCAATTCTACATGCATATCGGGGCGTACGCTGCTGCAATCAACAACCTTGGCAGTATCCTCTAATCCGGCTAAATCTCAAATACGGGGCATTGCCCCTTGCCTTTATATAATATTATTTGCAAATTATTTGGTATTCAGCTGCTTTGGGCTTATAGCTCAGCCTGGATAGAGCGACAGCCTTCTAGTTGACCCAGCTTTTTCTTCCAGACCGTGCAGAATCGTTTTCTGCGCGGCCCCAAAGACCTTCGGTCTTTTTGGAGAAAAAGTAGGGTCGGTACAAAAAGAAGCATTTGTTTTCTTTTATTCATTACTTTCCAAGAAGAAAGCTGTAGGTCGTGGGTCCAAATCCCACTAAGCCCGTAAAATTGTTTTGAATGTTTTGTTTTGAAAAAGTGATCGATATGGAAATTCCAAATTCTCCGCTCAAAATCGAGCTCAAGGACAATTACGATTTGCTGGTTGAAGGCGAAAAGCACCGGCCCGATGTTCGCCAATTGCGCCAAATGCTCGATGTTTTATATGATCAAAATTCTGCCCGTCAAATGGGGCAGTACACGCCGATGTATTACATGTTCCGCGATGTGAAAAGGAAGGAGGATAGCGCCCTTCTTGAAAACAGTAATCTGCGCTATGACATAACTGTTTTGCCTCCAATGAAAATAGGCGCTGAATTCAACAAAACCTATGGCCATTACCATGAGATGGCTACTTCCAAATTAAGCTATCCGGAGCTGTATGAGGTTTTGCAAGGGGAAGCGCTTTATTTGCTCCAGCAAAGGTTCACAATTGTTAGCAATGAAGTTTCATCAGTTTATTTGGTTCATGCAAAAGCTGGCGATAAGGTGATTGTTCCACCAAACTTTGGCCACATCACAATCAACCCTTTGCAAGAGCCGCTTGTCATGGATAATTTGGTCGAATCAAAATTCAGGTCTGATTACTCGCTTTACAGGAACAAGAGGGGGGGCGCGTATTACGTCTTGGATAATGAAAAAAAGAAAAATAATACCTACATGGCAATCCCAAAGCTGATTGAAATGGATGCCAGGGCGTTTAACCGCATCGTAAACCCATTGATTGCCCTGAAACTGGAAGCCGAGCCATCCTACAGCTTATTCCTCAAGGATCCAAAGCTGTTTGATTTCCTAAAAGACCCAACGCAAATTGAATTCAAGGTAAAACCGGTTTAGCAGAATAAATATTTTTGGCAGATTTGGCAAATAATCGTTTTTCCACCCAAAAAATTCAGTCCTAACCATTACCAATCCAATTTTTCCCCAATCTTAATCCCGAGCCGTTTTGCCTCACCGGCTTTGCATTCGATAAAATACTTTGATGGCGATTTTGGGGCAATTATTGGCCGGAATGGGCCGATGTTTTCATGAATGTCGACAATCCTTTTGTTTTTATCCAAAAAAATCGCATCAAACCTAACAAAGCAAAAAAAGGAGTGGATGGTTGCTCGAAATATGCTCTCCTCTTCCAAAATAAATAAAAGCGGATTTTCCACCTTGAATTTAAACATTATTCCTATAGTCCGCTTAAGTGGCGTGTTTGCAACATTGTAACTGCCAAAGAGCTTCCTTTTCCTAGTAACGCTTCTGATCTGGGGCATATTTGTTAATTTACCGGTTACCATATAATATTGGTATCATTATGGCACAAAATGCAAGGAAGGGGTGGTTTGTTGCAAAAGAGCGCCCGGAAGAAAAGTTTTCCGGAAACGCAGCAAAATTCTATTCGCAGGAAGGATCTGGTTATGAAAAAAACTCAATCAAGAACATACAATCAAAAATCCTGCTTCGAGGCTTGCAGTTGGTCAATTTTCCAAGCAATTCCAAGCTTTTGGATGTTGGCTGCGGAACCGGGCTTGGGATGGAGATCCTAAAAGAACTTGGCTTTAAGGTTCAAGGAATCGATGTTTCTCCTGATCTTTTGAAAATTGCCAAAGCAAAAAAACTCAAAGTCATGCTTGGGGATATGAGGAAAATGCCTATCAAGGATTTGCAATTTGATGGAATAGTTTCGATTTCAGCCCTCCAGTGGGTTATTGGAAAGGATGGGGCTGAAGGAAAGCGGGATGTTCAAGTTGTTGCAGATGAATTTTTCCGTGTCTTAACCCCCAAAGGAAAGGCAATAATCCAATTCTACCCAAAATCCGAAGATGAGGCGATGCATGCAGGAAAAGCATTCAAAATTGCCGGTTTCAAGGCAACGCTCCAAATAGACAATGAAAACAATGCCAAAAAGAGGAAAGTGTATTTGCTTTTGGAAAAAAAAAGGGAAAAAAATAAAAAAGAAAAAGTAGGCCTTAGCCTACAGTTACCAAATTCACAGCTGGATCCGGCCTGAAATCTCCACCCTGCCATCTGGTTATCATAACTAAGCCGACATTGTTCTTGGAGTGTGCAATTGTGCAAACCACATTGTTGGCATTGTCTGCAAATGTGCAGGTTCCAGCATATGACCAAACCGTACCGGAGTCATAGGTAGTTCCTTGGGCAGTAAACACCTTAACATCCACTGAATTTGCGCAGCTTGTGCAGCCGATGTTGAATTCGGATCCGGTCACATTGATAACCGTTACATTTCTTAGGGCTGTAAGATTGAATACTTCCCATCCGGCGATTAATTGCCCTGAAGGATTGTGCACACAGAAATTATTAGGTGCTCCGGAGTATTTGCTGAAATTGCCTTGCGGACAAGTGATATTTGTCGCATATTGCAAAACCGCATAATCCGGATTTGTTGTAAGTGCATTAGAAACATTGACTGCAAAGTTAGATGCCAAAACAACGTGCCCAAACCATGGACCTGCTGCAGCAACCAAAACTGCAAGTGCCATAAGCATCAAGCTTCCTTTTACTCCTGTTTTTCTCATATTCATAACAAACCACCTCAAAAAGTTAGAATTCAAAGAAACTTCATATATATATATATTTGTTCGAAGGGGGATGTTTTCGGGAGGTGTTTTTTTACTATTAATCAGTTCTACTAAATTCTATTTGGTTGCAAGCAGCAAAATCCCAATAAATGCAAAAACTATCCCGCCAATTTCCCGGATGCCAAGCGAATCTTTTAGGAAAATAACCGAAAGAATGGCAACCATGACCGTGCTTGTGCTAACAATTGCTGTCACAGGAGCAATTTTTCCAGTAGATGTTGCCATCATTAGGAACGAAAAGCCAATTGTTGCAAGAATTACAAATCCAATTATCAATAGTATCAAATTGGATGGAAGATTGAGCTTTGATAGGAAAAACACATAAGAAACAACAAATGCCAGTGCCAATATCATAATTGCCGGAAGGATAGCTGGCAAATTGTTTTGAACGGTTTCAATCAGCTTGAGTTTTGGATCCAGAATGGTTTTTAGTGTAATGTTTGCAAAAGAGAAGAATAGCATTGTAATTAGTGCATAAACATACCATTCCATGTAAATCCAATGCTTCAAGGCGTTGAGATTTAAAAAATAGTGCTTAGTAGTATATTATATATCGGCATTAACCGGATTATAGTGGAGATTAAATTGAAATCAGAATTTGAAATCGGCTTTAAAACAAAAGAGGAGAGGGATAGGGCCCTAAATGTTATCAAACCGGCAAAAAACCTTAATATCGAGCTTCACGTGTTGCAGAAGGGCGAAACGTCTATACTATATAGTATAGGTGCCAAAACCTTCTCCCAGCTCCGCGCCCGGTCAACATCCCTTCTTCGGGATCTTAAGATCATGCTTTCTGTTTTTGAAAAAGCATCCCAAAAGCCAAAAACTGCAAAAGTTCAAAAAAGCTAAGGTTTAACGGTCAAAAGGCAAAAAAAGTAATTTAAGTGCCACTTAACTTGTTTTGGTTTTCTTTGCCATTTGACGAAAAAGCCATAAAACTCCCAAAACCCCAACCTCTATTGCCAAACCATAAAAAAACACACAATTTATAGACAATTGACGTAAAATGCATAGGGTTAATAACTCCCAAAACCTAACTAATATCTTGTAGTTTTTGGTTTGAAAAACCACAAGAATTCGTCTCCTGTCTAATAAGCGGGAAATTTTGGATTTTAGCTCGTAAAAACTGCTGAAAAAACATCAAAAAAGAGGCAAAATACGTCTTTCCGCTAAGACGACTTCGTCAGTTGCCTTGGAAGTAAAGAAAGGTTTAAATACCCTCGAAAGATTAACTTTGGGTTCAGTATAAGGCATCTGGCGCCTTTAGCATCTTTCTTTTTCAAAGATGCCAAAGCGTATATGACCTTTGAGCGCGATATTATTGATTCGCGTATGCGATGGTTTTGATGCGTGCATGAGAAGGGAACGCTTCCTTGGCGCGATTGAAGTTTTGTATTGAACGGCGCGGTTGCATCCTGCAACTTCGAAAAAAAAGGTTTGGCAATTTGCAAATGTTTTTGCATATGCCATTGAAAGATAGGTGAAACATATGAAGAGTATGAATGTAAAGAAAATAGCTGCAATAGCAGGCGGCGCTGCCATGATTGGCGCGATGTTTGTTGGAGCAGCTGTGAATGTGGACACTGCGAACGTCCAGAACTTTCCGTTCTTTTCCGCAGGCCAACCGAGCGTAAAAGTCGTAATTGGTTCAAAGGCAAAGCCGGAGGATGTGGTCGTTGGAGCAAACATTGCAGCAGTTCTTGGAAACCTTGCGTACAAGGAGCAAACTGTTGAAATCCTTGGGAAAGACAAGCTCGGAGGAGGCGCTGGCGGATCTTTGTCAGACAAATCAGTCGATCTTACCATAACAACCCCAGGAGTCAACCCAGCAGTTGCCTACGAAATGAAGGCGTATGTTGAGGATGATCTTGACTATGCACCCGAAATCGTAAGGAACACAACCGGAAATTCAAGGTTTGGAACCACAACCGCAAACTTTAACTCAAATTCCGGACCAAAACAAATTACAAAGGATTTGACCGCCGTTTTGGCTCCAGCAGCAGGAATGCCATCTGATGGAAAAATCGTTTATCCAAAGGGAAGCACCAACACAAAAGAAGAGCAGAAGGTATATGCATTCGCATATGTCCACTATGATACAACTGCAAAGGCTGTTCAAGCACAGTATGTCAAGACCGGTTATGAGGCAGTATTCACTGACCCAATCCCGCTTTGTCTAGACACTGCAAAAAACGCATCACTTTGTACGACTGACTCTGACAAGCTCTCAAAGGCAAACGTTGAAATTTCCTTCCTTGGGGACAAATGGACAATCTTTGACTATTCCGTTTCAGCTGTTGCTGGACCAGGAACCGTTGGAGTAATCACCTCAGTGACACTTGGTAAGCAAATTACTAGGAAAGAGTCATTCAACATCGATGAACAAGTAACAACCCCTGAAGGGTATGTCATCGTCTTGAAAGATTTGTCTGCTTTCTCACCACAAAGAGCGCAATTCGACATTCTCGACAAGGACGGAAAGCTCGTAAAGAGGCTCTACCTTGCAGAATCAGAATCCTCAACAGTGTCTGAAGCAAACAACATCGTAGTCAAGGTAAACAAGGTATTCCCTGGAGCATTCGCTAAGCAAGGAATCGCCGACGTTTCACTTTATTCCAGCCAATTGGTTCTAACCAATGCGCAGGAAATAACTGGAGGAGAATCCCACAAGAACTGGAAAGCCCAGATTGTCAACGCAACCGTTGGCTCAACAGAGGGAATCTCAAAGCTTCAGCTATACAACGATGTCGATCAAACCTACAAAACACCAGTAACCCAGACTTTGAACCCAGGTGAATCCATTGACATAATCAAGGGAATGGCCGGCTACAAGCTGAATTATCTTGGATTGGACACTGTCGATTATGACACACTCCAATTCACAATCCAAAAATCCCAATCGTTAACAAACAGCTCTGGAGGAACCGTAACTGGAAACTTCCTTTACATTCTTTCTGGAAAGAGCAACGCATTCCAATTTGGTGGAAGGTCTGTGTCTGATGTCTATGTCGCATTGGAATCTACCCAACCATGGAACGCAAATGCCTCTGTTTGGTATTTGGATAGCAATGGTTACATAACCAACTCTGGAACCAACAACCAAGTAGCATACAATTACAAATCCGACGAATCTGCAATGTTGTACTTTAATGCAACATACGCAGCAAATGCAACTCTTGGAACCCTTGCAGCTATCATTGCAATCCCTGAAATTTCAGAGGAAAACAATGGAACTCAAGCAACACACACAAGAGACTACCACCTAAACCTCTACTACGACCCAGCACTCGACCAATTCGTAAACACTCTTGGATCGACGACCGTTGACAAGATTGGATATGGAATGGGCTGGCCAACTTCGATTGCTTCGAACAACATTGCAACTCAGGAAACGAAGTTCACAACCTACAGGGGAAACATCTTCAACTCGATCTCTTCGACCTCGGCAAGCATCTCGTATGCACAAAAAGTTGCCCGGGCAAGATTCACTTTAACTGGTGGATCCGCTGGTGGATCATCTGGAAACGACGCAACCGTTAACCTCAAGGAGGGAGACGACTACAACGTAGGCGGAGGATACAAGCTCAAAGTAGCTACAATCACTGCAAACGTAGGCGGCGCATCCGGAGATGTCTCTGGAATCGATGCTTTGGTACCATCAATTGAAAAGGCAGCTGTTGTCACTGCTCTAAACACAGCAAGCAACCCGCTTGTAGTGCTAGACTCGCAGGCATCCGACACAGCAAACCTGATCGTAATTGGAGGCCAAGTTGTCAACTCAGTTGCATCGGCGGCAGGTGTAAACCTAAAGCAGGGTGACGAACCAATTGTCCAGGTCTTTGGCTCAACGAAGCTAGTAGTTGCAGGATACTCTGCAGCAGACACTTCTGAAGCTGGAAACGCCTTGATCAACTGGCTTTCTGAGAACAGGATGACCGTTAGGGGAGCATAAGGCTCTTCCTTTTCTTTTCTTTTTTTTATTTTTCTTTTCTGATTCTTTTTTCTTAAACTTTGATTTCCAAACCCTTAATGCTAATTTCATTTGAAGCAACTTCTGCTCTAAAACTTCCAAAACTTTGCTTCAGCACTTTCCATCATTATCCCTGATTCCTACCCCTTCCTCTAAACCTTCCTTTGGCAGCCTTGCACCTAAATCCTTCCCTTAATGTGCACCGAGGGTAATTTGTGTGCAGAAGCATTGAAATCAATCTGAAAGCCATGCTCTCCCGATTCTTTTATCAGAACAACAATATTGTGGCATAGCACTTTTGCCAAAGCTTCGTTTGTCTGCGCTACCTCCTTTCTTGAGAACAGCCTGTTTTGGAACTTGCGCTTGAGCATTGAAAAGGTGCTCTCAACGTTTGATCTGCGATGATAGATCTGCATGAATTTCTCCCTATCGTATTGGAAATAGTGATACATCGTCCTCCAAGCTTGGCTTCCAAATTTCTTACCTATTGCGTTTGATTTGAAGGGAATGAAGGGTACGATTCCCAAATCCCAAGCAGTCTGCATGTTTTTCCTTGCAGCATATCCTTTGTCGGCGCAAACAACTGTTGGTTTGAAACCTTCGGCGGTCTCCTCAATTAATTGGCAGAATTCGGGCGAATCTGCGGAATGACCATCCGTTACGATAATCGAGGTTACGATGTTGGTTTTTGTTCCGCAACAAACGTGAACTTTCAGCCAATCTTTTACTTTTACGTCCTTGTTGAAGCGGTAATCCACCCAACGGGAATAGAATGCAGATGAAAGGCCAGATGCATCAATTGCCACGGTTTCTTCAAAGCCCGAGAGCGGCATTGCTGAAATTCGGATCAAATCTTTGAGAATTGTGATTAACTCGGGCTTGTTTAGGTATTTGATGATCGTGTTGAAATGCGGAGTTTTGGAAAGGTAACCTCTGCGCTTGGCGATTTCAAGGTCGCTAATCGATCGTCTTGAACTTAGGCACTCGTAAACTTTGGCAACGATGGCAAACGCCATTTCAGGCAGAGGCATTGTCGGCCTTCCTGCCCGTCTTTTCCTTTCATCGGGAATAAGCGAGGTCAGATCCTCCAGCAATTCCAAAAACATGAGCTTCTCTTGCATCTGCGAATTGTTGTAATTACCCCAATCCATCTTTTCTGCTTGTGGAAAGAGGGCATTGGATTCAAACAGCTCCTCAACTCGTTCATCTACTGTGATCGGCTTGCGTGGACCTTTGTGAGGATCGATTACGACCTGAGAGTTAGCAAGCGTGAATTTGCGACGGCATGATCCACAGAAGTAGGTTTGCACAACTCCTTCCCTAAGGTTCCGCACTCCCCAACGGAGAATTTTATGCGAATGGCAATACTTACAATCAAAATCCGATTCCATAAAGCCCACATATACACTTATGCACATATGTGTAAACAATAATATTTATAAACACATATGTGCTAATACACAAATGTGTTAATATGGGCCGAATCGACATCGTACTATCCGACGACGTAGAAAACAAATTACGCGAAAGATCGGCAAAGAAATTCGGCCATAGAAAAGGGAGTTTGTCGAAGGCAGTTGAAGAAGCCATTAAAAAATGGTTAGGCGAATAATACTCATACTTACTTTTTTCATACGAAAATCGGAAATGGTTTGCAAAGATCACCTTGCTTCCCAAGGTGAGGCAACGGGAATTCGGAGCTCTTACCAGCCACCTAAAAACCGTTGACCCTTGCGAATGAATCGCACGAGAAGCATATCTATATGGGTGTTCGGTTTAATAAGGTTTTTGCTAAACTGTTCTAAACCAATAATACGGTATATTGCGGTTTAGATAACTTTTTATAATACCGGGTTCATGATGATAACATGGATGACGAGAATTTATTGAAAACAATCACGGTGAAGGTTGAATTAGACAAGCTTAAGCTTGATTTGAATAACGCTCGATTTCAACACTTACCCGAAAAAATCGATGAGACCAAAATGGAAGAACTTATTTGGTCGGAAAAGGATACGCGCCAACTTTATGAACAAATTAGAACCGCCAAGGGTCTTTATGAACCCCCCGTAATAAATTCAGATAATATCGTTATTGAAGGAAATAGGCGACTTGTTTGTTTAAGAAAATTAAAGGTTAAGTTAAAATCCGGCGAAATTACCGACATAGAATCAGATCGTTTCGATCATGTCGAATGTAGACAAATTCCCAAAAATACTCCTAAATTAAATGTCGATTTGTTTTTGGCATCAATCCATGTGAGGGGAAAGAAACCATGGCCCGCGTACAATAAAGCCAAACGCATTCAAGAATTGCGATTAAACTATGACTACAGTTACGATCGATTAGCAAAGACCCTCGGAATGGGAAAAATAACTTTGATCCGAATGGTAAACGCTTATGAGCAAATGGAAAAGTATAGGGAAAAATACGATGATGACAAAGATTGGTATAGAAAATATACTCATTTTGATGAATTTTTTAGTAGCAGAGGCTTAAAAGAATTTAGAGGACAACAAAAAAATATTGATAAATTTTCTGCATGGGTACACGAGGGCAAATTTAGCGATTCAAGACATGTTCGGTCATTATCGCAAATACTTGGAGACGACGATGCATTCAAAGCATTTGAAGAAGAAGATTTTGATGCAGCAATAAAATTATTGGAAGAAAAGAATCCGACAATGAAAAGCCGAGAATTCCGTCAAATATCAAAAACAATTAGAATTCTTCATGATTTTTCGAGGAAAGAGTTGGTGAAAACAGTCAAGGATCAGAATAGATTAAGACTTCTAAAAGAATTACGGGATGAAACAGATTCGCTGATAAAGGACGTCGAAAATATGAACCCAAAGTAAACTATCGGTTGATAAAAAATAAACCTCACATATTAAAGTTTAAATGTTCACTGTGATGCTATGAGAAATAAAAAATACAGAATTGTTTCCTTATTTTCAGGATGCGGAGGAATGGATCTTGGATTTGAGGATGAAGGATTCGAAGTTGTATGGGCGAACGATATTTTTAAAGCTGCATGCGACACTTTTGACCAAAATTTTAAAACCAAAATAGATAGGAGGGATATTGCCGATGTTGATGTAAAGGATATTCCCGATTGTGACGTAGTGGTTGGGGGGTTTCCCTGTCAAGATTTTTCAATGATATGGAAACGAGGCGGTATCGAAACCGATCGAGGAAACCTCTACAAGCATTTTGTGAGGATTGTTAAAGCTAAATCTCCAAAAGTATTTGTAGCTGAAAATGTTAAAGGATTGATGAGCGCGAATGAGGGTAAAGCAATTGAAACCATCATTTCCGACTTTACAAACAATGGAGAGGGCTACAATATCACAGCAAAAGTTTACAATTTTGCCGAATACGGAGTTCCCCAATTACGACAGCGCGTATTAATTATAGGAATTAGAAAAGACCTCGGAATATTTTTTACTCCACCGAAAAAAAGCCATGACGAATCGACCTATGTAACTGCGGGCGAAGCTTTGGATGGAGCCGAAAAAGCCGAATATAACAACGAAAAGCTGAAAATTGCCGATAGGACTAAAGAAATCCTAAAAAGAATACCCGAAGGAGGTAATTTTACAAGCATTCCGAAAGACTCCCCATACTACGTAAAAGGGATGATAAGCCATGT
Source organism: Microcaldota archaeon (assembly GCA_016212475.1). Lineage (GTDB taxonomy): Archaea > Micrarchaeota > Micrarchaeia > Norongarragalinales > SBBD01 > JACRGC01. Next base: position 114,707 of record JACRGC010000009.1, read on the forward strand.
TTACAGGCGTCTTAATAGAAATAAACCATCAACCACATTAATTGCAGGCGGAGGTGGAGGTACTTGGGGATATCACTTTGAAGAACCGAGGCCGTTAACAAATCGCGAAAGAGCAAGAATTCAATCATTTCCAGATGATTTTGTATTTATTGGCTCGATTGCAGAGGTAAGAAAGCAGATTGGAAATGCCGTTCCTCCGAAAGGGATAAAGCCTTTTGCAAAGGAAATTAAAAAAATTTTAGATGGTAAAATCAAGGGACAAACTACCTTGCTGATTTGAATGGCGGACCAATTTACCAAACTGGAAAGAAGTCGGATTATGTTGCGGATAAAATCAACAAACTCTGCCCCAGAATTAAAGATTCGTAAAAAGCTTAAGAAAAACGGAGTTAACTATTCTTTAAAATCGACCTTGCCGGGTCGCCCGGACTTGATTATCCCCGATGTAAAGCTGGCTATTTTTGTCGATGGTTGTTTCTGGCACAAGTGCCCTCGTTGTTATCGCCCACCAAAAAGTAATAAGAAATACTGGAATCCAAAAATTAACAGTAACGCTATAAGGGATAAGCGAGTAACCAGCAAATTAAAGAGGGCTCGCTGGGCGGTTTTAAGAATATGGGAGCATGAAATCCAAACGAATGTCGACAGATCAATAAAAAGGATTGTCGACAAAATTTCGAAATTAAGAAATCAGTTGAGAAGAGATCTTTAACTCATCCAATAGGGAATAGAGCTCTTCAGGGTTCCTTTTCAGTTCTGAAGGATGCATAATTATATTTTCTTTATCCCAATCTTCTCTTCTAACATGGTATTTTCCAGGTAATCGCTTTCCTCTGTGCCCTTTAGCTAAAAATTCTGGTTTCTGTATCCAACCGAGAATTTCAAGCCAGCCAATTTTTTGATTAAGTTCTAAATGATCTAAACTAACACCTGCGCGTAAAATTTTCAATAGAAAATCCTCTAAAAGATGAAGTTTAACAAGAATGATTATTTGACCTTCCCAGTCCATTTCTAATGTCGGTATAGCCAAGAAGTATCCATTGGTTGATTTTATGGCGATAATCTTGTCTGGAGCAAGTTTGTATTTTTTATCGTTTTCAAGATAGTGAGTAAAATCGCCCGCATCTCGTTTTGCCTCTTTTTCAGAGATTAAGTGAAAATCGACAGGAAGGCGGTACCCTTTTTTACTTTCAACAAAATTAGAAAAGGCAATTTCCACCAATTTGCCTTTAATTTCATCTTCAACTTTGCCGGTAAAATTTCTATCTCCCCGCATTCCGAATTTCCGAGGCCTCTGCAGAACTTGATCATATTCCCCTATTACGGTTTTGACATCCGAATTAGTCACATGAAAAGATATTTGTTTGAGGCGTTCTAAGTATTCTTCAGCTTCTTGTTTCGATATAACCCCTTTTCTAAAGCCCTTTACGCGCCTAAAGTATAATTCGGGCGGAATTTCGGGGTTATCACCAAATTTTATTTTATCTCTTCTGAAGTTAATATTTTTTATTTCAAGTGGATAGCCAGCTTCTGCAACAAATTTTGAAAATTCATCAATTGTTAAGAAATCGGATGCGCCCATAGTTAGGTTAGGATATAAGTTTAATTTAAACCCACCGAATTTATGTGCAGATTCTTCTTACTTGATATTACACTCCTGCTTGAACTTTTTCAGGAATCCTGGCATCTCCTTGTAAAGCCAAGCATTCCATTCGACGAATGCTTTCGCCTCGCTTTCGATGTAATCAACTATCTTGTCATACTCCTTGTTCTTGAACCATTCTGGAATAAGTTTGCCGTTTGTCGGCTTGTTGGTAATCTTATCAAGCCCCGAACCTTTGAATTCGCCCCTATTCATCAGCAAGGCAAACGCCCTTAGATCAACGAAGGGCCTCGTAAGTATGTCGATTTCTGGCAAGCCATTTGTTTTGGTGCGCTCTCGCAGAAACTTATGCTCAAAGTTCAAATTGAATCCAGTGGGAATGAATGCCCATTCGTTTGAACCAGTTATTTGCGATTCTTCAAGGAACTCCTCCAATATTCTCTTTTCAGATGATTCCCAGGCTTTCAGTATTCGAAGTGGCCCCACAGCTAAACCCGTATTCCGTTCAAGCTCCTGAAACTGGATTGTGATTATCTGATCCGTCTTTTCTTTCAAACCACTCGTTTCAATGTCAAGGTAATAGTTTCCCATTAAACCACTCTTTGAATATGCTTTTACTCGTTAATATAGCTCGAGGGTATTTATGTGCAAATTCGGTGTGATAAAAAGCAAGTTTTAATAGCTTTGAAGTCGTTATTTTACTATGAAACTGAAAGCGCAAGGATGGCCAGCGGGCGTACTGCCGATAGTATTTTGGATGCTGGTAGAAGGATTATTTGTTTATATTGCAGTTACTGATCAACAGGGGCAGAGGGGGCTCGGCGCAATAATGTCGGTTGTTTGGATAGGAATAGGCATTGTTGCTGCCTGGATCTTCGGAAGGGGGCACTGATTCTTTGTTTCGTTCCACCCTAATGCTGTTTTAACCAATTTATGTGCAACCTCCCGACTTCATGTGCAGAAGGCAGTTTATGTGCAAAGCCTCCTTTGGCGCAACCTTTAAATTCCATTTAACCCTAATAGTTCAATACGTTTTAGAGGTGCAGTTTTATGAAGAATGTAATTTTGTTGCTTTTCCTATCGTTCATACTGTTTGGTTGCGTCCAACAGCAGCCGCCTGGCGTTTCCAACTCGGCAACTCCGCAAGGTACAGTTCAACAGCAAACCAGTTCTACTCCAACTCCCGGCGCTGGATCCAACTGCGTTGCGCCTGATGTCTCATTCGGATCAGTTGAATTCGAAAAATCCGTAGTTTACGGATCATCAATGGCAATCCAAGCGCAAGTGCTCTTCAGGGAAAACCCCTGCGCTAAAGGAGTTGCTTCTGCTACAGTTGGACTATACGATGGCAAGCGCCTTCTCAAGGAGGTTTCAATTGCATCCTTAAGCTCCCAAAACCCAGCAAGATTTACAATAGTTCCAGACGAAACAAGAGTTTATTCCCTAGTGCTAAAAATAGCTTCCGATGTAGAGGTTGATGCGCCTGAAAAATCCAACAACGAATACAAACTATCCTTTACAGCAGAGCCATACGGCTACTTTGCAGACCTTTCCGGCAATGATGTTTTCGAAGTGAACTCCCTAAATTACCGGGCGCAGGCATTCAAAATCGACTCCCCAATGCCGGTTAAGAATGTGGAAGTTTACCTTAGGCGCGCATTTGATGCCTACCAATCAAGCGAAGCGCTTGTTTACATAAGGCCCGATGCAAACGGAAAGCCTTCGGGAACAAATTCAATACAATATTCCACCAGCATATCGACTTTGCCAACAACTTTTGGTTGGGTGAAATTCGAAAGCACCTCAAAAACCACCCTGCAACCTGGCATCTATTGGCTGGTTGTAAAGACGCTTAGCCCAAATCCATCCATGGATGTTTTGGCAAATTCCGCCAAGGTATTCCAGGACGCAAAATACTCGATGAAGACTGAAAGCGCAGCGCCGTTCGAAACAAACTGGCAAGTCCACAAGGAAGGAACCATGTATTTCAGGTTCACAAACCCCCCGGTTGAGATAATCGACCAAAACGATTATTCCGGGAATGCTACGCCAAGGCCATCAACCGAATTCGACCCATACTCTGCGGTTTGATTTTTTCCTTTTTTCTTTTATTTTTTATTAACAATAGCGAAAGCTTTGGGTTAGTTGGAAAATATATTCGCCAATCAAAATTTACAATTAGTACTTAGGTTTATTTTTCCATGGGCCAACGAACCCAATCCTTTTCACTTTACTGCTTTAAGGGTTGTCAGGGCGTCCTTTTCGCTCTTTGGGTTGACAATAACGCCGGTCCCAAGCTCGACCCCTGCCCAATACCCGCTCCTTGGGTAGATCTCAATATGGAAGTGGAGCTCTTCGCCTTTTGGCGAGTTATGGTAAACAACATTGTAATCCTTCACAACAAAATGCACCCTGCGCAGGCATTCCTTTAGCAGTTTCATCATGTGCATTTCTTGCTCCTCATTCAAATCCGAAATGCTTTTTATGTGCGCTTTTGGGACTATCCAAATCTCATTTGCAAACCTTGAAAATGATGGGCAAATAGCCGTAAACAATTCGTTTTCAAGAAGCACGTTTTCTGATTCTTTTGATAGCAATTCGCAAAATAGGCATTTCCCATTTTCCCTTGCGGATTTTGCTGCATCAACTTCCCTTCTCAAAAGCTCAGGAACAAAAGGAAAAGAAACAATTTGCGAATGCTCATGCTCAATGCTAGCTCCCGCGTTCCTTCCATGATTCTTGAAAAGATGCACGTATTTTATCTTCTCATCCTTCATGAACTCCTCAAACCTGTTCTTGTAAACATCAAAGAGGAATTTCAGCTGTGTATCAGACGATTCATGGTAAAGCTCCTCGTGCAAATCGCTCTCGACAATTACCTCGTGCCGCCCATAAGCATAGCTTTGATTGTTAGCCGAAGAAATTTCAACATACGGGCCGTCCCTGCCAACAAGCGCAAAAACATTGTGAAAAGCCCTAACTTTCCAATTCTTATCCTCAGGCGCTGCGTATTCGGTTGGAGGCGTAGTGCTTTCCGATCCCTTGCAAAACGGGCAAACAAACTTATCCCCAAATACGGTTGGGCGCTTGCTTCTCTCATTTGCAATGATTGCAATCGAATCCTTTGTTGCATCCTTGCGGAATTCCAAAACCATTTCCTGCATTCCTCCTAAATATTTGTCCAAATCCTTATTTTACAAATTACCCAATCCCGCTTTAAAAATATCTAACATTTTAACAAAAAAAGCTATTCCGCCCTGATTTTTACGGTTTTTCCAGACAGCTCAAAAAGCTTTATTTCCAGCAAGGCAACCCATTCTAAAATTTTGTCCTTATCCGAAGCTGCAAGTGCTTCCTTTTCCAAGATCCCCTTTTCCAAGGTTTCCAATTCCCTCTTCAACCCCTCCCTTTTTCCCAATTCCTCCTCGAGATTTTTTAGGGATTCCTGCGCCAGCATTTTGGAACTTTCAAGGGGTCTGAGCCTTTCAAGGCTTGCCGCAATTGCCCCTGCTTTGATCCTAGCAATCAATTCCAGGTGTTTTTCCCGATCCTTCGTATCCTCCGAAATATTCCCGGAAATTAGCTGTTTCCCAACCTCTTCAATAAGTTCTAGCAATTTCCTATCTCCCGCTTCTCCCGAAATTTCCCCAAAATAATCATTCGAAAATTCATCCGAAAGCAAAGAAAGGCGTTTTTCCAAGGCAATTCTTGAAAATTTCCTAAAGACCCTTTGCAACGGAAGGATAATATTTGCAATTTCGCCCCTTTCCCTGCTTATCTGATTTTCCAAATCCAAAATTTTGCTTTTTTCCAACCCAATTTCAGTTTCAATGCCATCCTCCTGTTTTCCTTGTTTTTCCAAAAGGCCTTTTGCATTTCCTTCCATTTCCATCTTTGCTTCCTTTGCCTTTACAATTTCAGATTCCAATCCGATGATTTTTTCCAAAATCCCAGTTGCATCCCCAAATTCCTTCAAATATTTTTCGTTCAATGAAATTTCCCTGCCAAATTCGTCCATTTTTTTTGCAAGCGCCCTAAGCGGCACTTCCAATTTTTCAAAATCCTCCCTTAAAAAGAATATCAGGTAGCGGTTATCGGATGTGATTTTACCAATCTGCGAAATAACCCCATTTGCCTGCGAGTGGAATTCAAGCAAATCAGAATAATCCGACCCTTTTGGCGCATTTATTTGGGATAGCAGCTTTGGGATCCTCTCAAAATAGTTTTCCTTCATCTGCCTTGCGATTTTTTCATGTTCCGGAGTTTCGATTTTTATTTCCTTCCTTGAAAATTCCCCAAAGCGCAATTGGATTTCCTTGAATAGATCCAGAATTTCAATGACCTTTTGCCTAGAAGATGCATAAAACGGCGCAAGTTTTGCATCCCTTGCCCTGATTGCAAATTCCCTGGATTCGATTAGCGAAATTTCAGTTATTTCTTTTTTGATTTCCTGCGGCTTGTTGGAAATTCCCAGCAGTTTTTTTAGGAATTCCATTTTGTTCAGCTCGTAAAAATAGATCGGATGCAAGTTGATTTTGAAATCCAATTTTTCCTCCCCAATAATTTTGCAATTCCAGCCTCTACTTATCCAGATTCCAAGTGCCCGCCCTTATTTCAAATCAATCCCTCTGCGCCCGCTTCCCCTTTCCCTTCAGGTAGGATTTTTTCAATTCATCAAGCACTTCAGAAACCGCCATCGAAAGGTCCCAATTCTCCCGATGCTGCTTGATTTCAGGCGTACTGCAAACATACGCCTTCCCATCGATTTCAAACCTTCCATGCACTTCGTAAATCTTCTTTCCCTTGCCTTTTCTTGCGCTCTTGACCCGAAGGTGAAGTGCCCCCCCTTTCCCGTATTTTTTAATCAAGGATTCGCACTCTTCAAAAATGCTCTCCTTGAACATTGCTTCTTCAACCCCAAGCCCCGAAAGCTCTATATGCGCAGGTTCTTCAAATTCCAAATTCCCAAGTATTTTCGAGGCTGAGAATTTTCCCAAAAGCCTGTTCCCATCAAATACAAACCCATCCTCAAAACCGGTTTTTTCAAGCGCTGAAATCGCGCTTTGGTTCATGGAAAGCCTTTGGATCTCAAATGAGGGCGTTAGGATGTTTTTCACAATCTCCTTTTCCAAATCTATTTTTATGTGCTGCTCTACTCTATGCATCTTCTTGTGCAAATACGGCTTGATTTTGACCGCCAAATTCCTGCTTGTCAAAACTCCAACAAACTTACCCTTTTCAAGCACTGCAAGTTCTGTAGCTCCCTGGGATTTTGCCATTATCCCTTCCGCCTTTTCAACTGTTTGCGAGGATTCGACGGATCCAATTTTTTCCATGAATTCGGAAACAGTTGATTTTGAAAGGGCGTCCGTTGCCCTCCTCAAAACATCCGCCCGCCTGACAATCCCTACGATTCTGTTCTTCGAATCCAAAACAACAATAGTGTGCGTGTTTTCGGATGAAAATTTCCTAATCAGCTCCGATGTTTTGGAAGCGTCCTTTTCCTGCATCACTATTCCTTTTTTGCAAACGCTCCCGATCTTGACATTATCCGCGTTGGCATTGAACCTAAGCAGCATTTCAGAGGCCAAAATTCCGGCGTATTTGCCGTTTTTTGAAACAACAATTGCCTCGTGATCTTCCATTTTTCGAAGCGCTTTGGAGAGCATTTCGCCTTGTTCCATGGTTTGCGCTGGCCTAATCATTTCATCCATAAATTTCACCTGCTTTTCTTGCGTGATTCTTCCGTAATTTAAAAATCCAATTTCCGTTTTTAATACCGGCTATTTTTTCTTGCCAGAGTTTACCCAGCTAGAAAACGTTTGCAACGCCTCAACAACATCTATTGGGAACATTATTACCGTATTGCTAGGCGTTGGCCCAAGCCCATCAATTGATTGCAAGGTCCTAAGCTGCATTGCCCCTGGCGATTCCGCCATGGTCCTTGCAGCAGCTGCCAAATTGACCGCTGCTAGCTTATCCCCTTCTGATTTTGTAATGTTTGCCCGCTTTTCCCGCTCGGCAGCAGCCTGCCTTGACATGATCCGCTTAAGCTCTTCTGGAATGTCGATATCTTGCATCTTGATTACTTCAACTTCCATTCCCCAATCCTTGGTTTCCCGATCAACCAACTCTTCAATTTGCTTTCCAATCTCATCCCTCTCTGCTAGCAATTCATCAAATGTCATCCCTCCCACGACATCCTTAAGGGCGGTTTGGGCGTACTGTGAAATCGCATACGTGTAGCTTTGGATCTTAATTACCGCAACTGCCGGATCCGACACCTTGAAATAAATCACTCCGTTGACTTGCACGGGTACATTATCCTTGGTAATTACCTGCTGGGGCGGTATATCGATGGTTTGAAGCCTAATGTCTACTGTTACAATCCTTTCAAGCATTGGAATTACGAAATTTAGCCCCGGCTCAAGCGTACCGACGTATTTTCCCAGCCGGAATTTAACCGACCTTTCAAACTGATCGATGATCTTAATGCTTGAAAATGCAACAATCACAACAAAAAATAGGAATATCCATTCGACTACCATATATCCCACCTCCCATCATATCCAACCAAGACAAACTTTATTAATATTCTTTTTACCTTTGCTAGTTGGTATTCAACATGGCACAAAACAAACTGCTCAATTTGCTTGAAGATGCGCATTCCGAGCTTGAGGGAAATGGAGATATTGAAAATAAGGAAATGCCTGCAGGTGAAGATTTTGACGGCCTTAGCAGGGCCGATGTTTTTGATTTTATCAATTTTGCAAACCGGCAAGGAAAACGGCTCCTTGAAACCTTCCATGACGTCCTAATCGTCAACCATTTCGATTGCGATGGTTTGGCATCGGGCGCAATTTGCGGCCTTGCCTTAAAAGATAGGGGAATTCCATTCAGGCTGCTAACCGTCAAGAAAATGGATGAAACCGTGATTGAAAAAGTAGCCTTGGATCCGTCAAATCATGTGATTTTCATTGATATCGGCACTGGCTTTTTGAACCAGATAAATCAAATTGCAAAAAGCGGGAAAAGCATAATCCAAATAGACCATCACACTCCTGAAAAAATCATCGGCAAATCGGACGCATTTGAAATAATCAACTGCCATAATTTTGGCATAGACGGCTCGTTCTACTTATGCAGCTCATCCGCAGCCTACTTTGTTTTTGCCCAAAATTGCTCCGTAAACTTCGCAAAGCGAATAATGCAGCTAGGGATTGTTGGCACAATTGGCGATATGCAAGATGCCAGGGGCTTGGTTGGGCTTAACAAAATCATGCTAAATGAGGCTAGGCAATTAAAAGTTGTAGATGTAATCAAAGACCTTAGGCTATTTGGCAGGGTCTCAAGATCCCTAATCAGCTTCCTAACTTACTGCACGGAGCCGTTCCTTCCTTCGCTTAGCGGCAATTCAAAAAACTGCGCGCTATTCCTCAAAAAAAACGGAATTCCCCTATTCGAGGAAAAAGAAGGCAGGCGCATCTGGCTTCGTTACTACGACCTTCCAAAGGATACGCGAATACGCTTAATTGGAGCTTTGCTTAATTTTTGCTTCGAAAAGAAAATTTCCGAGGATTCCATAAAGCAGATGATTGGGGATGTGTATTTATTCCCTCATGAAAACCATTCCCTTGAATTATATGATGGGCATGAATTTTCCTCAATTCTTAATGCCTGCGGAAGGAACGGCTCTGCCGAAATTGGAATATCCCTATGCATGGGCGATCCAACCGCTTACGAGAATGCGCATGCATTACTTCTAAAAAACCGCATGGAAATCTCCAAGGGCATTGCATTTGCGAGGAAATCCGGGGAAGATATGGGCGCATTTTATTTTCTTGATGCACGGGGGGAAATTTCCGATTCAATAATTGGCACAGTTGCCGGAAGCTATTACAATTCCGGAACATTCCAAAGGACCAAGCCCATAATTGCAATTTCAATAGATGAAAACGCAAACATCAAAGCCTCCAGCAGGGCATGGAAGGGCCTTTCCGAAAAAGGGCTTGACCTTGGGCAGGTTATGAACAAGGCGTGCGCCCAAGTTGGCGGATTTGGCGGGGGGCATTCGGTTGCAGCCGGAGCATCCTTCAAAAATGATGGCGAAACGCTTTCGAAATTCCTTATCGCCTGCAAAAAGGAGATAAAATTGCAAATAGGGATCTGAAACTAAGAATTACCTATACTAAAAATGCAAGCAAGGCCTCAAATAAAACCATTGCAATTCCAAGTCCGCCCAAAATTTTGCAATTCCTTAAAAATCAGATCTTAATCCCTTTTTGCATCCTGAATTTGCCGCTATATTTTTCATCGCCCGATGTCCCAAAAAAGCTCACCTGGCAAATCCTAGTTCCGGGCTTTAAAATCAGGGGCGCTGGCGAAAGGTTGACGATTTCCAAAACCTGAACGTTGTCGCTGCCCGGCTGTATAAGGCTGCTTGAAACATGAATCATAAGCCCAAGCCTTGCAAACCTGCTCCTTCCTTCAATCCTTCCTGCGATTTTTCCGGAAAGCCCTATTCTTTCTTTTGTGACCCCTAGCACAAATTGCGAGGGCTTCAAATGCAAAACATCGTGCCTTCCAAGAACTTTCTTAGTTGCATAGTTTTTAGGAAGGATTGTTTCTTCCCGAACAAAAATTGCCCTAGCCTTCTTGAAAATTACGAATTCATCCCCAAGCCGAAGATCAATTGTCACTGCCCCAAGGGCTGTTTTTTCAAATGGGGTTATCCGGATTTCCTTTTTCCTAATCGCCCTTAGGATTTCAATCCTGCTAAGCATCATGGAATTACAAATCAACCAGAATATAAAAAGCAGATCTTTTTTGATGGTTAATTAGTTGCTCAAAATCGCGTTTATTATTTGCGCCTTTTTTGCTTGCTTTTTTTCGAAGGCCTTGCCTTTCCGGAAATTTTTTGAGTGGATTTTTCCAAAACCGCATCCGTTTTTTTCGTCTTTTGGGCATCTTCCTCATTTACCAAATCCGTTTCTTCCTCTTTTCCTTCTCCCATATCCTGCTCGGTTTGCAAATCTCCAAGTTCTGAATCTGGCATTTCCTCGTCTACAATTTCATTGCTCAAATCAGTTGCATCGGCTTCATTTTCATCAATATTTTCCTTTTTCCCATCTATTTTTTCAAGCAATTTCTTCCTTCTTGAAACCACCAAATAAAGCGCAATTGCGCCCCCAACAATTGCTGCAAGAAGCGGCCCAACTTTTGTTAGCGAAGCCGTAAACAACCCCGTTATGCTTCCGCTTTCCTTTTCCACTTCAATCCTTTTCCGATAAATTTTGCCAGAAATTGCATCCTTGAAAACAAGCGTTTCGTTTCCGGATGTGATGTTTAGCCCAAGTTCGAATTCCTCGCCTGATTTCAATACGATTTCCTTCTCAGAAAAGCCAACCCCTTCAAGCGAAGAAGGAATCAGCCTGGCATTCAAATCCCCCTTGTTCTTGATTTTGATTGAAGTTTCAAATCCATCGGCGGTTTTTAGGATTTCGCCCTGCATAAATTCCATGGATGCTTCCGTTGCCTCAAATTCCACTTCCTTTTCGGAAAATCCCTCCTTTGCATAAATGCCAATCCTTGTTTTGATCTTTTCATCAGTCCCTTCGACCTTTGCCAAGATTTCAATTTCCTTTGTTTCGCCAGATTCCAAATCAAACGGCTTTTGTTCCAAAATTGCAATTCCTTGCGAAAAGAACACGTTGATCGATGTGAGCTTTTCTTGCCCAAGGTTCCCAACTGTTATTTTCAGGGGTGTTTCGGCATCCCGTTCCAGGGTTTTTGGCAATTGCAGTTTTCCAAAATCTATTTTTGCCTGCGTATTTTTTTCAATTGCAATTACCTGCACCTTGAATTCCTCGACCCTATTTAGGTATTTTCCCCTAACCTCCAAGGCAAATGGAAATTCCCTCAGTTCCTCGTTGAGGGGCGGGGCAAAATAGATCAGCGCCTCTTCCGTTGTTCCTGGAAGTATTGAAACGCTCGATGGCGTAATGTATGCCCAGCTTGGCTTGTTTTTCAAAAACAATTCGACATTTTCCCTAAACCTTCCATTATTTTTTATTTTGACCGTAAAGCTTTTTCCAATGCCGGCGCCTGTTTTCTTTGCTTTTTCCTGCGAAATCACTTCCAATGCATGGCAAACGCCTACTGGAAGGACGTTCACATTCACATCCGCAAATTCCTCGCTTTGGACTCCAAGGGATCTGAAACTGATCTGGTAATTGCCCTCCTTTGCGCTATCCTTTGCTAAAAATTCAAATTCAATTTCCTTCTTTTCCTGCGATTTTAGCCTAAACGCCTCAACTCCTAGGAATTTTCCGCTTAATCCTTCCGGAACAATTGATGATACAATAAACGAATCTTCCTTAGTTCCCTTGTTCGTATTTGTTATTTTTACCTTCCTTGATTCACCGGCGCAAATTTCAACGCTTGGAGCATCCACCCGAAGCGCAGTTGCGTAGCAATCCTCCACCTTTACAATTGTTTTTCCCATTGATGATGCGTACGGGCTTTTTGCAGATATTTCCAAATCATAACTCCCTGCTGCCAATGCATCCGAAATCTTGATCGTGAAATTGGCTGAAGAGTTCTTTTGCACATTCACTTCTGATGCCTGCAACTTGCCAATGCCGCTATTCAATGAAAGCAAATACCCGCTTGCATCCCCTAGGTTCACAACCTTTCCGGAAATGCTTTTTTCCTCGCCTTGGCAAACCCTTATGCCCTGGGTCATCTCAATCCTTGCTGCATAATTTTGCACAACGCGGATTTTTGCCGAAACGGAATATTCCTTTTGGAATTTTTGGGATTTAAGCGAAATTTTGCAATCAAACTCGCCCACATTTTCAAGTTTTGGCTCGAAAAGCACCCTGATTGATTTCCTCTCAAGGCTTCCTAGGGAAATTTTTGCCTCCGAAACTTTTGCAAACGCTGGGCAATTTGAGGAGATCGAGTATTCGTCAGCGGTTTTTTGGTTGTCAATGAAAATATCCCAATAAGCATTTTGCATTGCCTGTATTTCTATCTGATTTAGCGCAGTTACCCTGGCTCCATCGCACCTTTTGATCTCAATTGTTGCCAAAACTTCCCTGCTGTTCGATCCGCAGCTATACGTGCTTTGCGAATTGATCTTGAAATTTAGCATCCCTTGCGCATAAAGGGTTGCAGGCACATTCAATGTGATCGTTGCTCTTCCTTGCGAATACGGCTCTAATGGGAATTTGCTCCTAGTAATCGTGTATGTTGAAGGATCCAAATCAGTTGATAGGGTAAAATTCTGCTCCTCATTCCCCAGATTAATCACTGAAACATCAAACCTTGCAGCTTCGCCGTTGCAAACCTGCGTCTTATCCTGGCTAACCCTAAGCTCCATCAAATTGCAATTTTGGATGTTTATTGCCCCGATCGCATTTGCAGTATCTCCCCTAACGCTAGTTGCAATCACCTTGTATTCGTGGATTCCAGGGTTTAGACAAACTGGCGATAAATAAACGTTGAATTTTTCGAACCCATATCCTTGCAAATCAAGGGTTGGTGAAACAAACGCCGAAAGCCCCTCATCGCTTTCAATTCTCAAATTGAAAATATCATCCAAGGATTTGGTGTTCTCCAAAATCCCCGATATTCTCAATTGGTCGGTTGCGCATGCATTGATTTGGTTTTCATCCAGCCTAATTGAAGCTGCGCTAACAAACGAAACCAAGGCTATTAGGAAAAAAATCTGTATTTTCATATGGTAATTCCTGCCTGTTTTTTTAGGGAAGGTCCTTTCAATCCTCCTCATCTTCGTTTGATGGCATCAAATCGATTTTTTCATCAATCGAAGGATCCTCCCAATCCTTCCCAACATCAAACCTGATTTTGGACTTTTTGCCATCCCCTCCGCTTCCTTCCCATTTTACTTTTTTTGAGAACTTTTCCTCATTCAACGAGAATTCCCCTTTTTCAGAGCCGATTTCATCGCCGATGCTTTGGAGTTTTTTGCTTACGTTCCCATCAGCATCAGCTGATGTCTGCTCGTCCGATTCCCTTTTCCCAAAAAACGTGTAAAGCGCAAGCGCAGCCAAAATCAAAAGGATCCCAATTGCAATCCCTCCTGTGTTTCCAAGGAATGTGAACAGCCCGCTGAACAAGCCAATTTTTGAGAATTCAACTACCAATGGCGAAGAATACCTCCTTCCATCATTGCTTCTTAATTGAATTTCTCCTTCGTAACTTTTGGCTTCGAATTCCTTTGCGGTCAAATTCGCTGAAAAGTTAAGCGCTTTTCCTGGCTTGATTTGTGCAAACCCCGGTTCAACTGCTACGCTCCAGTTCTCATCAAACCCAACCAAAAGGGCGCTAACCTGGATTGGCGCTTGTTCAAGGTTCCTAACCAAAAAGTTGACATTTGCAACCGCTGCGCCATCCGGTGTTTGCGAGTATGAAATTTCGCCAACATCCACCTCGACATTCAAACTGCCGCTTTCCGAGCCGATTTTCAAATCGAACTCCTTTGCAATTGTTTGAGAATCTAGCCTTATCACAATTTTTGGCCTATAATTCCCAATTGCTGCCCCATTTGCCTCAAGCCGCAGGTAAATTGTCCTTTCGGATTTTGAATCCAAATCAAATGGCGGCACTTGATTTGCGCTAACCCCGTCTGGAAGATTTTCAAACAATGCAAGGAGCCCTGCAAGCTTGTAATCCCTGTTGTTCTTGATTGAAACCGCAATATTTGCCTTCCCGGTTGATGGCAATTGCGAAACAATCACTTTTTTGATTTCAAGGGAGTCCGGGCTCAAATCAGACGGTTCGATTGTTGGAGTCAATCCGCCTCCGGATACGGCGACCACAAGATTTTCGGTTTTCAAAAGCCTTCCGTTCGAATAATAATTCCCGTCATTGTTTGCATAATTATAATCGAAGAACTGCGATCCGAAGTTCACATTCCTATATTTCAAGGAAACGCCAGCAATATCGCCATCCTCGACAATCCCTTGCGAGGAAATGCTGCAATACGATGAATCCGATCCCACCTTTATTTCAGCGGATGTGCAACCAATCCCTCCGGCTGATGCCCCAACTGTGAACGTGCCTTTGGATGTGTATTCGCATGTTGCAAAGCAAGTCCCGCTCCTTCCATCGCAATCATCCGCAATTTCGGTGTTGCCATTCCCGCAGTAAACCGAAATTTCATCGCTTGGAATATCCTGCGGCAAGTCATAATACTTAACTTTTACATTAACCGAAGTATCTTCCCTGGCAAAGGATTCTGTTGAAATTGCGCATCCCCTGCTGTTTTCAGGAATTACGCGAATCTTGGTATCTTCGCATTTCTCATTCCCAACATTTGCATCAATCGTATATGAGCCAACATCATCGTATTTGCATGAAGCCGAGCATGAGGAGGATCCTTCATCGCAATTAAGAGAAACGGTTTTCCCATTCCCGCATTTTATGAATGCAGATCCGGTTCCGCCAGTTCCTCCGTAAATTACCCCTCCGCTTCCCCTTCCGGAATAAATTTTTATTGGCAGTGAATATCTTTTCGCATCGTTTCCAGCTGTTACCTTAATTGTTACTTTCTTTTCCTCATTTGCAGCCAGATAAAACGAGCTTTCGGATAGGCTAGTTGTTAGCGGCGAATCAACCCTTATGTAGAAATTATCCCCATACCTTCCCGAGTTCCTAATTGTGAGTGTTGAGAAGCTGGCTTGCCCCTTCCCAATATTCAATGTAGCTGGTGATAGGGAAGAATAAACAAGTGAACTTCCATAGCCGCTTCCTCCATTGTAGTAATTCCCATCCCCGTTGTCGTACCTTCCACGTCCATTGTAGTGCCCCCTATAATCGCTTATGCAAATATCCTCTTCCATAGCAACTTGCGAACCCTTCTTCAAGACAAGCCGGACAATCGAATCGCCAAAGTCAAAATTATCCGCCATTATGTAAACCGTCCTGCTAGTGCCTTTTTTGAAGTTGTATAGCATGGATGGAGAAATTCTTGCATTCACATCATTTCCTTGCAAAATTACCGCATAATCTCCATCTGCAACATCATTATCGATGGTAATTGGATATTGCTCCCCTTTCCTAACATCAATGCAGCTTCCGCCAACATCGGTTTCGAAACTCCCCCTATCCAAAACTTTAAGCGTAACAGTTGAAGTTGCATCCGAAAATGGCGAAAGCGCCCTAAGTGCAATTGTGTGCGATCCGCTTTTCGATGAATCAACATTTGCGCAAAATTCCAAATCCTCCCGAGTTTCCAGCGGGTTTATGTAGAACTGAGGCGCGTTGAATTCTCCTTCCAAATCAGACGAGTAGCTAAGTGTTACCGTGCCTTCGTTGTTTCCGCGATTCCTAACAAGCAAATCAAAGCAAACATTTTTCCCTGAAAATCCCTCCTTGTAATTCTGCTTTGGTTCGATGCTAAGCCCGCCTGGCACATTGAATGGAATGTCTATATTTTTTGCGCAATCCCCCGATCCCTTGATCGAAACCGTCCCAAAACTGTTTCCAATCACCCTATCTGGTGCAAACGCTAAAATCGAAATTGTCTGCGCTTCACTAGCCTGCAAAGTAATTGTGGTTGGCCCTTGCAAGAATAGCGCCGAACTGTATCCGATTGTAACTGTGTTCTCAAGATTCAAATTGTTTGTGATCTTGATTTGGTACAAAAGGGGCGAATGCGAATCCCCTGCATTTGGAGTCCTAACCAACTGCGCTGAAATATCGCACCCAACGCTTTTTAGGCAAACATTTGCAGTTGAAATTTTCCCCTTTGTTATTTGAACTGTTGTACTGGTTGGCAAATACCCTGATTTGGATGCCTCTATATTATATGCAAGCGGATCAAGTGCGACTTTAAGCTGGCCATTTGCATCCGTGAAATAATCATTCTGGTTTTCAATTGAAATTTTTGCATGCGAAATAGCCTGCCCGCTTTCGCACGAGCTAACTTTTGCAAGCAAAGTTCCTGTGCTTTCAGAAGGGGCAATCACTTGCAAATTAGCAGTTGAGCATGAAATCCCATTAACCGAACTTCTAACAATATAATTTGCAGGATATGCATTTTCATCGGAATATGCGCATGAAGCAATGCAAGTCCCTGAAACTGAATCAGTTGCAGTGCAACTTGCATCCTGAATTTGCCCATTTCCGCAAATAACCTTTGCAGTTGAGGCAGAATTTGCAATTCCCTTATAATTGATTAAAACATTTGCAATTTCATTTGCCCTAACTTTTGCAGGGGTAACCGTTGTTGAACAATACCCATTTGGTGCAATGCATCTATTTCCGGATTCGACCTTTCCATCTAGGCATCCGCAAACATCGGCGCGATCAACCAAAAGCCCGCTATCGCAATACTTAGGTTTGCTATTTGAGCATGTTCCAAACAAGGTCCCATCCGAACATTTATCGGAAGTTTTTTCACTGACCTTTACAGTTGCAGGAGAGCAGGAAGTTCCTAAAGCCGATGCAACTGCGCTAAAGCTTCCAATTGTTTGGTAATTGCAAAAAACCGAACAGCTTCCGGATTTTTCAAAGCAATCAACTGCGTTTTTTGAAACTCCATTTCCGCAATCAACTGAAATCGTGTTTGGAGCGCTTTTCAAATCATAATAATTAACCGTTAGAATCGAGCTATCCCCCTTCAGTACAGCTCCTGGAGTAGCAGTAAGTGCGCATTTTGGCCTAGGAATTGGAGTTGTAATTGGAGTACTTGTTGGGTAAGGAGTTGCCTGCGGGTTGTATGTTGGATAATATGTTGGGTTGTAACCTGCTCCATAATTTCCTTCAACTGAAACCGCGCTTCCACCGCAGCTAACATATCCTGAATACGCCCTTGGATAAAATAGTCCTTGGTAAGTATAATGGCAATATCCGTAAAAATTATTTGCCCCATAGCCGTTTCTATAAGCAGTTGTAACCGAACCATCCCCGCAATCAACCTGGATGGAATATGGCGCAATTCCAAAGTAATAAACACTAATTGGGGCAAGTTCCCCAACCTGCGCAAAATATGGCGAACTCACATAGCAATAATCACTGCCGCCGTAGTAATCATAATAACTATCTAAATAGTAGCTTCCTGAATCGTATTGATATCCGCAATCCGAAAAGCAATATTCGTTGCTTGAGCAAATCCCATCCCCGCAAACCGGATAGCTAGGTTCTGGGTTTCCATACCAATTTGGCTCTTGCGGGTTGTAGGTTGGTTCGTATGGGGAATAAGTTGGATTTGGATATGTTGGCTCATATGGTTGATAATACCCATTTTGGCAAATCCATCCAGCTTTGTAAATTCCATCGTAATCTTCCCTTCCAGGAATGCAAATTGGCAATTCCCCATTTGGGCAAGCATCCGGATGGAATTGATATGCAGGGCAAGTTAGCGCTCCATTAGTCCTATCTGCGCAATCAATTGCCGGATCTCCCCCTGAAGGATCGTTGTTGATCCTATCAAGGCAACTTAGCGGTGGATAATTGGAATTATCCCCAGATGGCGATTTTTCAAGCGCGCTTGCACTCATTGCCAAACTTGCAAAAATTAAGATGAATAAGCCTAGGTTCAACCCTTTCATACTATCCCCCCTTATGTTACTACTATTAAGTTACAAGAAGTATTTAAACCTTTTGACACCTCTAGGGAACCTAGGTTCCCTACTCGTGCCACGCAGACTTTGTGTCCGCTAAGCCGCATAATTGATTCTACGGTCGCCTCTACCTTTCTAATCAATTTTACGAATTAATAGGATTTTACTGCTCTTTGCCATCATATGGATATAACTTGATTTTTCCCAAAATAAAATCCTAATCTTCCAAACTTAACCCAAATTCAAAATTAATAATCGGCTCGAAACTCACAACCCCTTTTGGCAACCAAACTTTTAATAACCTCCAAATTCAAATAATCTATATGTATTCTTATAATCATTCAAAAAAAGGCGGAATTTTCGGTCTGATTTCGAAAAAAGAATCAGCAACATTAGGCTCGTTGCTCTTTATTGCAGGAATTGCCGCATATGTGACTAATATTTTCGGTCTAGCCCCCTATTTCTTCCTATTTTTATTTGCAGGATTTGGGCTGCGGGTAATTTATAGCTGATTTCCTTGAAAAACAAAATTGCCGCCGAATTTAGGCACAAACGGCTTATTTCATTGCTCCAAATATTAAGCGCCTTTACTGGTACCTTATTGCTTGCTTTGGTTGGATATTATTTTTCCCAAGTTTCAGATAAGGGAATAATATTCCAATTGATAGTGTTTACCTCTACAATTGGCCTTTTCCTTCTGATGTTTTTGAACGAAAGCATCCGTGAAATTGAAGACCAATTCGGATGGGATAACAATTAAAAACATGTTCTACCATAGCATTATACTAATTCAAGGGAAAGCATAGTAAAGATCTAAAGTCTAATTCTATTATTTAACTTAGAATGAAAGTAAACAAAACAGCCAAAAATTTGGTTCAATATGCTTTTACTTAAAGTAAAACAATTTCCAAAGGAGTGTTTGTAAAATAGAGGTAAATGAAAATGAAGATAATTGTGCCGGACACCGGCGTGCTAATAGATGGGCGGATTTCCGAGCTATTTGAAAAAGGGGTAGAAAAAATCCAAATCGTTATTGCAAGATCAACAATTGCCGAACTAGAATACCAGGCAAACAGCGGCAGGGAAGTAGGCTTTGCAGGGCTTGATGAACTAAAAAAGCTGCAAAATATTGCCAAACACGGAAAAATCGACATCAGATTCGAGGGCGATCGCCCATCCGCATTTGAAATCAAAAATGCGCGTTTTGGCGAAATAGATTCCAAAATACGCGGCCTTGCAAAGGATTTAGGCGCAACCCTAATGACAACCGATGCTGTCCAAAGCAGGGTTGCTTCCGCCGAAGGAATAATTGTTGAATACCTAAAGCCAATCATAATGGAAGTCAAGCTCTCATTCACAAAATATTTCGATCACAAAAACACGCTTTCCGTTCATTTGAAGGAAAACTGCCCTCCAAGGGCAAAAATTGGGCTTCCGGGCGAATTTGAATTAACCGAACTTTCACAAAAGCTCCTTACAAGGGATGAAATTGAGCAGATGGTAAAGGAAGCAATTGAATTTTCCAAAAGGAATGAAAAAAGCTTCATTGAAATCGACAAGAAGGGCGCAACGGTTTTGCAAATCAATGATTACCGTGTAACATTCACGCGTCCGCCATTTTCAGAAGGATTTGAGCTTACGCTTGTTAGGCCAATTGCCAAAAAATCAATTGAAGATTATGAAATCTCCGAAGAGCTTTTTTCGCGCCTTCATTCGCACGCAGAAGGGATTTTGATTGCGGGCCCGCCGGGCTCTGGGAAATCAACCATTGCAACCGCCCTAGCCGAATACTACTCCCAAAACAAGAAAATAGTCAAAACGCTTGAACAGCCGCGCGATTTGCAGGTAAGCAAGGAAATCACCCAATACGCTCCTCTTGAAGGTTCATTTGTGCAGGCTGCAGACATTTTGCTATTGGTCCGCCCGGATTACACGATTTATGATGAAGTTAGAAAGCCTGATGATTTCCACACATTTTCAGATCTTCGTTTGGCAGGAGTTGGGATGATTGGGGTTGTGCACGCATCCAAGCCAATTGATGCTGTCCAGCGATTCATTGGAAAGATCGATTTGGGCTTGATTCCGCAAGTAATCGACACGATTCTTTTCATCCAAAAAGGCAAAATTGCAAAAGTTTTCGAGCTTGCCTTTGTAATGAAAGTGCCCTCCGGAATGTTTGAAAAGGACCTTTCTAGGCCGGTAATTGAAGTTCGCGATTTTGAAACCAAGCAATCAGAATATGAAATCTACAAATTCGGCGAGGAAACGGTTGTTTTCCCCCTGAAAAACCATGAGCGGAAATCGGGCAAGCATGGCTCACGCGGAAATTATTCGGATGATTTTGAAAGCAATTCCAAGCCGGTTGATGAGCAAAAAATCGTTCGCATCCTAAATGCCGAGGTTGAAAAATACGACTACGAAGTTTCGCACGGAAAACTGATCCTGTACGTCCCGGAGCACCATTTTGCTAGGGTAATTGGAAAGAAGGGAGCAAGGATCACCACTCTTGAAAAGAAGCTTGGAATGCGCATTGATGTAAAGAAAACTTGAATCAGTTAACGTTTGTGCCTAATTATCGTATTTCCCAGCTTTTTGTTTTCAATTTTTATTATTTCCCAAATTTTCAGCCATCCAGCCTATACCTTTTCATCACATGCCGATAAATTCTCCTCCAGAAAAAGTGGTTGATTGCAAAAATCATAAGCACCATTGCAAAAAGCCCAAGGAAAAGAAGTTTTGCCTGAACCTCCGGCGAAATGGTTGTTGAATACGTAACCCCGCTTATGAATGCGCCAATCCCTTCCACTTGGCAAATCCCATTTTCGCAGCCGCTATATTTTACAAATTCTGCAACAACCAGCGCGTTCCATCCGCCTCCGAATGCAATTACGCTCCCAGTGATTAGCGAAGGAAGCATTGCCGGGATCAAAACCCGCCGGTAGTAGAGCAATTTGCCAACTCCGAATGATTCGGCTGCCTCATCAATATCATTAGGGAGGCTTTTCACGCCCGCCATTGCATTGAACAAAATATACCATTGCATTCCGGTTGTGATCAAAAGTATGCTTGCAAATTCCAAGCTTCCTGTAAGCGTTAGGGCAAGCAGAATCATTGCAGGGAAAAGCGCAGGTGCAGGAATTGCCGCAGCTATTTCAAAAAACGGAATTAGGTATTTTTGCGAATCCCTATTTCTCATGATATAGATTGCAGTTGGAACTGTCCAGATAAATGAAATTGCAAATGCCGCAAGCAGCCTAATTAGGGAAAGCAAAAGCAATTTTGGGATTTCAATAGCTTCTTTTGGAATCGGGTTGGAAGCAATTGAATATGAAAATGTCATAATTGACCAAATAAGTTCGGCAGCAATCCCAAAAACAACCAGCAAAACCGCATACCTGATGA
Source organism: Microcaldota archaeon (assembly GCA_016212475.1). Taxonomy (GTDB): domain Archaea; phylum Micrarchaeota; class Micrarchaeia; order Norongarragalinales; family SBBD01; genus JACRGC01. Next base: position 136,304 of record JACRGC010000009.1, read on the forward strand.
GTTTTTCCGCCATCCTAAAAGTTTTGCTCTCCTTGTTTTTGCTATAGAACCAGTCATTTATCCTTTCAAGGTCGTCCAATATCACATTGAATGCCGATGTTAGCATTTTCCTAGTCGAAGTCATTGCCGGCGACCATTTATAGAACCTATAAACCATGCTCTTTGGCCTTTGCGCATACCCCGAATCATACTTGAATTTTTCAGCCCATATGCTTAAGGGGCGCCAAATCATCAAATCCATGGAAATAATTATCACAATCAAAACTGCAAGGCCTGCAAACGAATCCGCAAGATTTCCCTTTGAAATCGTTTCTAGCAAATAGCTCCCAATCCCTGGCAGTTTATGCGTGTTCGATCCAAGAGAAATGATTTCACTTGCAAGCAGGAAATACCATCCGCCAGCCCATGAAACCATCGAATTATAGACGAGTTTTGGGACGGTTGCTGGCAATATGAGATTCTTGAACCGCAGGAATTTTTTCATCCCAAAAGCACTGACTGCATTTGAAATATCCTTTGGAATTCCAATTATCGCCTCATATACCCCAAAAGTCATGTTCCATGCCATGCTAGTAAAGATCAAAAATATGGATGCGATTTCAATCCCAATCACATTTCCTTGGAAGGCATTGACAAAAAAGAAAATTGCAGCAGGAAAAAACCCAAGAATCGGGATTGATTGGAGCACATCGAGCACCGGCACAAGGATTTTCCCGGTTTTTAGCCTTGTCGCCGCGTAGTACCCATAAAGGATTGCAAAAACCAGCGCTGCTAGGTATGCAATCAGCATCCTATACAGGGAATAAAACGCCAAAATTGGCAGGGTCAAAAGCTTTGGCTCTATGCTAAACCCGGCCCTTCCTATGAAAAATAGCGCAAAAAGCAGCGCCAAAATCGCCGCCACCTGCCAAATTTTAAGTTTTATAACCATTTTCCAAAATCCCTCCGAATTTGCTTCCCTTCTAGTATTATGGCAACTGATTTAAATTAACGCATCCAAAATGAATCCCTCTTATTTCGAGGTGTTGTTAATGAAAATAGTTGGCGGAATTGTCACAAAGACAAGTGCGGAAAAATACGTTGAAGAAGTCGTGCAAAGCAACCTTAACCTGAACCTTGATGTGCAATCAGTTGCCTTCAAAGGCAGAAACCTTTCCGTGAAATACTCCTATACCATCGATTATCGCGAAAAGCAGGCAAAGATGGTAATTGAAGGCGAAGTTTACATGCAAGATACTGACAAGGCAATGAAGGAATTCGAGGAAAAATGGAAAAAGAGCAAGACAATCGAGCAAACCGTTGCAAAAACAATTCTTGATTCGGTAATGTATACCTCTTCAGCAATTGGCACGCTTCTTGCGTTTTCAATTGGAGTCCCAGCGCCCCTCACCCCATCAAGAGTTGCAGAGGCTGGCAAAGTTTCCGCAGGTTAATTTTTACGCTTTTTTTATTTTCTTAATTTTTTGGTGATTATACGCAAATTTCTTTCCTTGGCGCCTCATCTGAAATCGGAAGAAGCTGTTTTCTTTTGGAAGGCAGGCAAAATATCCTCCTGGACTGCGGGGTCAAGCTGAAGAGCAAAAAAGAGGAATTTCCTCTCCTTGAAAATTCGCAGATCAAAACCCTTGACAAAGTGATCCTTTCGCATGCGCATATGGACCATTCGGGCTACCTTCCCGCACTTTATGCGTCCGGCTATAGGGGCAAGGTCGCGCTGACAAAGCCAACGCGCGATCTTATCCAAATCCTCCTTGCTGATTATTTAAAAATCAATGCTGGTTTTGCGCCGTACGATGACCGCGATATAAACCATCTCCTGAAAAACACGGATCTTTTGGAGTTCAATGAATTCGACTCAAAAAAACAAATAAGATTCCAGCCAGCCGGCCACATCCTTGGAGCTGCAATCACTGAAATTTTCGAGGAAAAAAAGGTCATTTACACGGGGGATATCAACATACGCGACTCAAGGCTTGTTGATGGCGCAAAATTTTCCGATCTGGAGGGCGAAACCCTCATAATCGAGAGCACATACGGCGGAAAGCACGATTCCCACCCGGCTGCCAAGGATTCCGCAAACACATTCATTGAAAGCATCCAGGCTACACTCCAAAAAAACGGCTCCGTCATAATTCCGACATTTGCAACAGGGCGGGGCCAGGAAGTGCTATTCATTTTGGAAAATTACATGCGATCAGGCAAATTGGAAAAAGTGCCGATCTACATCGATGGGATGGTCAAGAAAATGCTTAAAGTTTACCGCCACAACGCAATTTACCTAAAGGATGAAATCAAGCGAAGAATCCTAACTTCCGATGACGATCCATTCAAATCCCCCCACTACCAGCTCCCAAAATCAAAAGATAGGCGGGATGTTTCGGAGGGAGGGAAATGCATAATTGTAACAACTTCTGGCATGCTAAACGGCGGCCCGGTTCTTTCTTATTTGGATAACATGGGCATGAACAAGAAAAACAAACTGATATTCACGGGCTACCAAGCCGAAGGAACTCCCGGAAGATCCCTTCTTGATGGTTCGCGCATTCTAAATTTAGACAACCGGAAAATAGAGCTGGATTTGGAAATCGAGCAAGCTAGGCTTTCTGGCCACTCCGACCATCGCGAGCTTTTGCAGGTTGTGCGCGCGGTAAAAGGCCTTCAAAAGGTTTTCATTGTGCACGGCGAAGGGGAAAAGCTAATCGATTTCAAAAAAGGCATAGAGCAGCAGGCGCAAAAGGACAAAAAGCAAATTGAAGTAATAATCCCAAAGGTTGGCGAAACTTTCGAATTGTAAATTTCACTCAAAAACTCCCGCTATTTTCTGCAATTTTCTTCATTCGAAAAGACCCCTAGAAAGCTTTAAATTCTTTCATTATAATGTATTATAATGGTGAGAATATGGCAGAAATTTTTATCTCAAAAATCCGGCCAATTGGCACATCACTTGGGATAATCATACCAAACGAAATCCTAAAGGAAGAAAAACTTGTTTCCGGAAATGATGTCAAGTTCACTATAATTAAGCAGGATTTTAAACTACTCGAAAGGATGTTTGGATCTGCAAAAAATGCAAAGGAATTCTCAAGGGAAAAACAAGATAGATATTAGGGGATTTTATGGCATTTATCGATTCATGGGCATGGATTGAAATGTTCCGTGGAACGGAAAAAGGAGCAAAGGTTAGGGAAATAATAAAAAATGAGAAAAACCTTGTCAGTTCGCTTACCCTTGCGGAAATTTCGTTTTGGAGCTTAAAAAGCGGCTTTGATCCAGAGCAATATTTGCAAGTTGTAAAGGAAAATTCAACTGTAATCGATGTAGATCAAAAAACAGCCGAAATAGCTGGAAAAAGCCTGATTTCCCTTAGGAAAAAATCCCCCGGCATAGGCATGATCGATGCAATTATTTATTCCCAATCGTTGCTATCCCATTTAGACTTGCTTACGGGAGATTCTGATTTCAAGAATTTAAGCGGGGTTGAATTTATCGGTTAAAGTTTTTCATATTTGGCTGTAAAATGCCTCAGACTTTTCGCTTCATAAGTCATTTTCAGCCCCTTTAGCTTATCCCTTCTTTTGTAAATGTTGATTAGGGCCCTTGCAACAACATCCATATGCCTATTCGTGTAAGCCCTTCTTGGGATTGCAAGCCTTAGCAATTCTAATTTTGGATAAACCGCCTTTCCATTTTCAGTTTTTCCAAACGTTGCCGTTCCAATCTCAACCCCCCTTACGCCTGCCTCGCAATAAAGCTCGCATCCAAGCGCCTGCGCTGGAAACTGCGATTGCGGGATATTTGGCAGGAATTTTTTCGCATCCACATAAATTGCATGCCCGCCAAATGGCAAAACCATCGGAACTCCTCCTTCCTTTAACTTATCCCCCAAATACTGCGTTTGCCCAATTCTGTTTTTCAAATAATCCTCCTGCAAAGCTTCCATAACTCCGATTGCAACCGCTTCCAAATCCCTGCAAGCAAGCCCCCCGTAGGATGTAAACCCTTCAATCAAAATCAGCTTTTCGCGCACAATTTCCAATAGCGCATCATCATTAAATGCAAGGGCTCCTCCGATATTCACAAGCCCATCCTTTTTGGCTGAAAATGTGCACCCATCCGCCAAAGCAAACATTTCCCTAGCTATTTCAAGGGGAGTTTTGTTTTCATATCCTTTCTCGCGCATTTTTATGAAATACGAATTCTCTGCGTATCTGCAAGCATCAATGAAAAATGGGATTTTATTTTCCCTTGCAATTTTGCTAACCGCCTTTAAATTTTCCATTGAAACCGGCTGGCCCCCTCCCGCATTATTTGTAACCGTCATCAAAATCAATGGGATATTCTTTCCTTCCTTTTTTATGCACTCCTTCAATTTTTCCAAATCCATGTTCCCCTTGAATGGCAATATTTTTTCAGTATCATACGCTTCTTCAATCACCAAATTAAGTGCAATTCCGCCGTTGCTTTCGACATTTGCCCGAGTAGTATCAAAATGCGAATTTGCAGGAACGACATTCCCCTTCTTTACAATAGATGAAAAAAGCAAATTCTCAGACGCCCTTCCTTGATGCGTTGGCAAAATGTGCCTGTATCCGAATATTCCCCTAAGCACATCTTCAAAATGCTTATAGTTGCGCGATCCAGCGTACGCCTGGTTTCCCATCATAATGCCTGCCCATTGGCTATCGCTCATTGCAGATGTTCCAGAATCCGTCAAAAGATCTATGTAGACATCCTCCGCGTCTATGCAAAACAAATTATAATGCCCCTTCTTGATTGCCTCCTCCCTATATTTCCTGTCAGTAATTTTCAAATTCTCAACCATCTTGATCCTGAATGGTTCTGCCAAATATTCATCTTCCATTTATGATTCCCCTCAATCTACCTTTTGATCTCTTCAATTTAAAATCATTCTTTGCGATACAATTAGGATTCAAATGATACTAGCAACCGGAACTGTGGCTCTTGACACCACAAGAACCCCCTTCAAAACCGTTGAACGCGTGCTTGGAGGCTCTGCTAGCTTTTTTTCACTTTCCGCAAGATTTTTTTCAGAAGTTTCAATAGTTGCAGCTGTTGGCAATGATTTTCCTGCCTCTTATTGGCAATCGCTTGAAAATTCCGGTGTAAACCTATCCGGCCTTCAAAAAATCAAGGATGCAAAAACATTCTTTTTCGATTCCACTTTCTCTTTTGATATGTATTCGAGAACAGCCAACAAAACCGAGCTTAATGTTGTTGAAACCTTCACTCCCCACATACCCGATTCGCTAAAGCAATCGGAATACATTTACCTAGGAACGCTCACTCCGGAAAAACAATTAGCTGTCCTTCGCGAATTTAGCAACCCAAAATTTTCCATGATGGATACGATTGAATTCTACATCCAGCACTCAAAATCCGCATTGGAAAAAACCATTTCAGAAGTAAACGGCATAGTCCTAAATGACATTGAAGCCAGGATGCTTTGCAACACCCCAAATCTCATGAAAGCAGCAAAAGCGCTTGGCAAAATGGGGCCCGAAGTTGTAATCATAAAAAAAGGCGAGCATGGAAGCATACTATTCTACAAGGACGCAGTTTTCCCAATACCCGCCTACCCTCTAGAAAACGTGATCGACCCAACCGGCGCTGGCGATTCATTTTCCGGAGGTTTTCTTGGCCATATCGCAAGCAAAGGAAAGCTCTCGCTAGATAATCTAAAAACCGCAATGGCATACGGCAATTTGATGGGCTCATTTTGCGTTGAGGACTTTTCCGTAAGCCGGCTGCTGGCGCTAAAAAAAACTGAAATAGAAAAAAGGATGGAAAAATACCGGGAACTGACGAGATTCTGATATTTGTCCTTTTTCTACATTATTTTTTATATCCGAAAAATCCTTTTTAGTTTAACTTCCTTCTTTTACCAAATACGTATGCTATTTGTGTATATTAGCTACGCAATCTATATATACTTCAATGCGCATCCAATATGCATGGTGATAAAATGAATATCAATATCGGAGTGCCATACGAATCAATAATTGAAAAAGTCATACGGAAAGGATATGCCGGAAACCAAACCGAAGTGATAAGGCAAGCTCTTCTTGCATACGAACGTGAGCTTGATGAGGAAGAAGTGCTCCTTGTGAATAAGGGGGTTGAATTCGAAATGCAAGAGATCAGGTCCGGCAAGGCAAAGCTTTACTCCCTGTCTGAAATAAAGCGCATGTTCAAGAAGTGATGGTGAATGGAAATTTCCTTCAAGGAACAAGCAAAGGAAGATCTCAAGGCAATGGATTCCCAGACCAGGGATTTGTTTATCAGCCATGCTGAGAAGATTTCAAAGATACCTCCAAGAAGGCACATGCGCCTTGGCCTTCCAGTCAATGTTGAAAATGTCACAAAGCAAGCAAGACTGATTTACCAGATGGGCGAAAGCGTCCTTTACATTATCCGGTGCTTTGAAACACACAAAGAATACGAGCGCTGGCATAAGTCGTTCAAATAGACCGCCTGCAAGCGAGTGCTAGATTCTTTTTTTGCTTCTTGCCATGATCAAGGCCCATGCAAGCGAATTGCTTTTTGGTGAAATAGCGCTTACCATAAATTCCGATTCGTGTTCATCCAATCCCTTTTCAACAAGCTTTTTTTGGAGTTCATCCTCGATACTTTTTCTTAAGCCTGAAAATTTCACTGCCAAGGCAATATCTCCCCTGCTTTCCAAATAATTATTTTTGCCCGGACTTGTAAAATATTTCATTTTTCCAAAATGTGAACTAGCCCTATCCAATGAATCGGAAATATGCGGAATCTTTGCAATTTCTATGAGGGAGTTGTGGATCGTTTTTGCATTCTTACTTAAATTTTCCGAAATCCAAATAGAATTAATCCTTCCATCCCGGTCCAAAAGGATGTTTTTTGGCGAAAAATAATGATTTGTTGCATCGATTGCCTCCTTTGTTTTTCCAATCACAAAAAAATAGCTTGCAGACTCCCTAACCGTTGATGGGCTGCCTACCCTTAATCCTTCTTCATAAAGGAGTTTGGCGTATTTTTCCATAATCAGATATTGTTGTTTTGGAGTTTTAAACTGATTGTTCGAATTAATGCATCAGACCGCAAATTTTGGATTTTTATCGCATCCAAGTAAATTCTTTTCCAATTTAGCCCTTCTTTTCCATGTATCCGCATTTACCGCAGGATAGCCTATCTGAATGATTTGCAAGGCTGCTTGCGCACTTTGGGCATTTCCTCCTCTTGAAATCGTATGCCTTATGCGCTATTTTTGCCTTCTTTTTTGCTTCTGCCATAAAAATAATCACCAACCAAACTTTTTATTAATTTTTTTCTTTCCAGCGGAGCCATCGCCGCTTTCTTTTTTCAAAAAAGAAAGGGGCAAGGCAATTATTTCTTCTCTTCCGTCTTCTTTTCCGTTTTAGTGCCCCTCTTTGCCTTGAAAGCAGGCTCATTGGATGCGCCTTCCTTCCTGCCGTAAATCCTAACTTCAACTTTCACGAATTTTGTGCCAAATGGGTGCAAAATCTTCTCAATCACAATCGTATCCTTTGGAACCGTGAAGTGCGAATGAAGCAAATTCATGACAGTTTCCCTAGATGGCGTTTCCTTTTCCGTTGCGATTTTCACCACAACTTCCCTCCTGCCCATAAGCGCATTTACATTATCTTCCAAAACCTGCATTTTTTCCATAGTTTATCACTCAAATTAAATTAATTTTTTTCATCAAAATCTACTTGATTTTCAATGCATACTTGCCAGGAAACTTTGCCCCGATCGCCTGCGCAATCTTTGAATCCGCCGCGTCTACGATAAAAATTGCGCCCTCGAATGATTTTGTAAGGTCCGTTCCTCCGCAATTTGCGCATTTATCCCCAGTCAGTATTGATCTGCAATTCCTGCATGCTTTGTTCATATTAATTCACCAAGTTATTTCTTCGTAATTTTACCAAGCCCTTCCGGCCTCATTGTCAGCGCGATTTTCGAGTTTGGAATCGTGTCCTTAAAAGATACGGTTGCTACTTTTGCTCGAACCATATCGCCCTTCTTGATGGTTTTTTTGCTGTTCTTCCCAACCAGGCACAAATTCTTCTTGTCATAGTTCAAAAATTCATTTGCAACCTGAGAAACGTGTGCCAGCCCATCGATTGGACCTAACCTCACAAACGCCCCAAACTCCACAATTTCTGAAATTTCGCCTTCAAGCACTTCGTTTACATTAAGTGAAAATACCAACGAGTCAAATTTTACCTCAAAATAAGCAGCCCCATCTCCTGGGAGCACCTTCCCATCGCCCTTTACTTTAGCATCAAAAATGCTAAGGATGATCCCGTAGTTCTTATCAACCGTCCTTTCATATTTTTCGCGAAGCATCTTGAGGGCAGCTTCATTCATTTTCAGCCCAAAAAGATTTGGCGGAATCCTAACCGAATCCTCAAAAGTCATCTGCTTGTACATTCATACCACCTAAATCAAATGCAATGCAACCTTGGCCAGAATTGCTCCGGCAAGAAGCGAAACCGTGTTTAAAACCTTGATCAATGCGTTAAGCGCTGGCCCTGCAGTATCTTTGAATGGATCCCCAACCGTATCCCCAACAACTGCTGCTTTATGGGCCTCACTTCCCTTTCCTCCAAATTTCCCATCCTCAATAAGCTTTTTGGCATTATCCCAGGCAGCTCCTGTGTTTGCCATGAATAGCGCAAGCAAAAGCCCGGAAACTATGGCTCCGGCAAGAAGGCCTCCAAGCGCTTCGACTCCAAATAAATATCCAACAACAAGTGGCGAAAGAACAGCAAGAAGCGCTGGCAATAACAATTCCCTAAGTGCCCCTTGCGTTGCAATATCCACGCACTTTGCATAATCCGGCTTAGCTTTTCCTTCCATGATCCCCTTGATGGTCCTAAATTGCCTTCTGACTTCTTCAACCATTGCAAAAGCCGCTTTTCCAACAGCTTGCATCAAAAACGATGCAAAAACAAAAGGCAAAAGCCCTCCAATAAACAGCCCAATAACCACGAGCGGGTTTAGCATATTGATGTCTGTAAGTTTGACTTCGTAAGAATACGCGGCAAACAATGAAAGCGCAGAAAGCGCAGCTGATGCAATTGCAAACCCTTTGGTTGTTGCCTTTGTTGTGTTTCCAACCGAATCAAGCGCGTCTGTTATTTTCCTAACCGATGAATCAAGGCCTGCCATTTCGGCAATTCCTCCGGCATTATCGGTAATTGGGCCGTATGAATCAATTGCAACAATTATTCCAGTAACCGAAAGCATTGCAGCCGCTGCAATTGCAATCCCATAAACTCCTGCAAAATAATAAGCAACTAAAATTCCAAGGACGATGCAAATAACCGGCGCTGCTGTTGATCTCATTCCAACTGCCATTCCCTGGATTAAGTTGGTTGCTGCGCCAGTTTTGCTAGCTGTTGCAATCTGCAAAACTGCGCTCCCTTCCTTAACTGTATAGTATTCCGTAATTTTGCTAATCAAAACCGTTAGTGCCAATCCAACAAGAGAAGCGAACCATAATTTCATGTCAATTGACAGAATTGTGAATGCAAAAAATAAAGCTCCGGCAAAAATGATCGTGGTCGCATATGTTCCCTTATCCAGCGCCTTCATGATTTTCTTGCTCTCCCCAAGCTTGACAAACTGCGCCCCAATTACCGATGATAATATTCCAAGCCCTCCAACAAGAAGAGGCAGCGCAACAAAAAGCGGGTTTTCCAGGTAAATTCCAAGAAGCATTGCCGCAATTATCGTAACTACGAAGCTCTCAAACAAATCCGCCCCCATCCCTGCGCAATCTCCCACATTATCCCCGACATTATCCGCAATTACAGCAGGATTCCTAGGATCGTCCTCTGGAATATTTTTTTCCAATTTTCCAACCAAGTCTGCGCCAACATCGGCAGCTTTTGTGAAAATTCCCCCTCCAACCCTTGCGAATAGCGAAACTAGGGATGCTCCAACTCCAAATCCAATCAATGCGGTGACATCCTTATTTGGCAGGTATAAGAATAATGAAACAAATGAAATTCCAAGAAGCCCAAGCCCAACAACTGTAAATCCTGTAACTGATCCTCCCTTGAATGCCAAATCAAGCGCTCCTTTAAGCCCCTTCTTTGCGGCCTGCGCAGTTCGAACATTTGCCTTAACGGAAATGCTCATTCCAATAAAGCCTGCCAGATACGAAAGTAAAGCCCCGATCAGGAATGCAATTGCTGAATTTTGCCCAATTGCAATCCACATGATGGCGGCAACCACTGCGCCAAAAATTGCTATGGTTTTTAGCTGCCTTTTAAGGTACGCATTGGCGCCGTCTGAAATGGCTTTTGAAATTTCCTTCATCCTATCGCTGCCCTCATCCTTTTCCAAAATGGACCTGACAGTATAGTAAGCATAAACCAATCCCAATATTCCAGCTGTCAAAGCAAACAATTCCATATTTTTCCCCACCATCTGCATTTTGCATATTTCAAAATAATGCTCAATAAGCAACAGAAATAGAGGCTATTATTACGTACGAAAAGACTTAAAAAAGCCCCCTCTAGTGGGTAATCACCTATCTGGACCGCGCACACCATCAAGTTTGCTTATCCGCATAATTGACTCTTCGGTTGCCTCCATCCCCTTATTTTGCCGGCAAATCAAATCACCAATTAATACCTAGGCAAAATCAATCCTTCCCTTGTCCTTTAGGATGATCACCTTGACTTTCAATTTTTTTAGGCTCTCTTTCAATTTGCGATCCATTGTTGCAACATAATAGTCCGGCGAATTGTGAAGATTTGAATACTCAACAATCATGTTATCCGTCTTCCCCTGCATTTTTATGATTTCAAATTTTCCAGTTTGCCTTGCAATGAATTCGATCATTGCCCTTCCGTATAGCTTATGCCTTCCCTTCAAATCCTTAAGCTCCCGAAGCGTGTTTGCAAGCACAAGGAATTCAACCTTTCCATTAAGCAGCCGTCCAACCTCCTCGAAAACATCCACGTGGTTCTCAAATGGCAAAAGAAGGAAATTCGTATCCAAAAGCACTTTCATAAAGATCCACAAGAATAACCGCAATCACAATAAAAAACGCTTCTGAGTTGAAAAAAGAAGATTGTTGTTCAAATTGATTCGCAAATCAAATTTGGGGGTGACGATTCGACAAAAGTAGGGGGCAAAGCCCCATAGGTTTGTCACGGGCTCGGCGGGATTCGAACCCACGGCCTTCTGATTAAAAGTCAGACGCTCTAGCCAAGCTGAGCTACGAGCCCATGAAATGAATTGAATTCGCTTCCAAATAACTTTAGATGCCTTCCCAAATAAAATCAGGCTATTGGAAGGTATTTTTAGGAAGGCAAGATTTATAATAAACTGCTTAATTAATTTTCCTTGGAATAATTCAGGCAAGTGATCAAATATGCTAGTATTTCTATTAGGCGTAAAAGCTGTTGGCAAAAGCAAGCTTACATCCGAACTAAACAAGCATCTGGATGGGAAAATCCATGAAATCAGCTACGGTGACATCATGCTTGAAATCGGCAAGGAAAAAAAAATCATAACGGATAGGGAGCAGATTGCAAAGCTCCCATCAAAGCAGCAAAATGAAATCCGGCAGGCAGCTGCGGAGCGAATCAGAAAACTAGCTGACAAGGAGGATTTTGTTTTCCTTAACACGCATGGCTACATTTACACGATGCCCCATCACACGTATTTGCCAGGCTCGCCCGATTCCGTAGTTGAGCTTTTAAAGCCAAATTTCATCCTATTAGTTGAAGCGGATCCCAATTCCACAATTGCAAGGCGCAAGATGGATTTGGAAAAGCACGGAAGGAAGAGGGAAATTGGCTCTGCAAAAGAAGTAGAAGAGGCCGCCTTTTTTGAGCGCATAGCTTCGGTTCACATCTCAATGAAATATGCCTGCGACATAAAAGTGTTTGACAATACGCTTGCCGTAGCTGAAAATACCTTGGAAATTTCAAAGCTATCTGAAATGTTCAAAAGTTTCATAAAATGATTTAAATGGAAACAAAAAATAAACGCGCACAAACCGCCCTTGAATACGTAATGATAGTTGGGGGCGCAATTGCCTTTGTGATTTTGGTTGTCCTAATTGTTAGGGGAAACCTGATTGCCGATTCCACAAACAAACTGCTAAAGGATAGGGATGCCTATACCGATACCTACCTTAAAATCTACCTCTTCAGGGACAGCTTTGAAAACATGCAGTTATCATCAAGCAACTGGATAACAGCTCCGCCAGAATACGTTCCAGAAAATGGAAAATTGAAAATGAATATTACCGGATCAGCAGTTACCCGCTCGGTTTTCAAGGACTTTAGCTTAGGCTTCAAGGTCAGGACTTCTGAACCAACTGTAAAATTTGGCGTTTTCTTCAGGTCGAATGGCAATACGATGTATAAGCTCGAATTTGATTTTTCCCCAGGTACAAAAACCATATATTTGTACGAAGTGAATGGAGGAATAAATACTCCGTTGGGATCGTATTCAGGTCCAACAATTGATTCAGTTGCAACCTCCGAAGTCCCCTTCATGTTCACAGTAATTGGCGATAAATTCAACCTCTACCCATACAACAACCGCAACTCTGCAATTTTAACTCGCACTTTGCCTGGCCCATACTATAAAGCAGGTTCAGCTGGCACCTACATTGATTCGCCCCCAATCCTTACAGGAAATGTTTATTTCGACGATTTCAGTTTATGGGACGATGAAACCCAATAGGCATCAATTTTTATGGCAATTAAACGAGCACAAACCGCCCTTGAATACCTGATGATAATTGCCGGAGCAATTGCGCTTGTAATAATTGTGATTGTGATCATCCGCGGGGTTTTCAATTCCGGCGGGGCAAAAACCGAAATCGACACAACAACGCTTGATGAAAATTACCTTCGGCCCTACATTTTCTTTGATGATTTTGAAAGCAAGGATGCAACGGATTCCAAATGGGGCGAGCATTTGTTCATCAATAGCAAGACAATGGTTTCCGATGGAACTTTGATGCTTGGACTTTACGATTTTTTGACAACAAGGTCTGTTTTTGATAACTTTACCGCCTCATTCAAGGTTACAAACGTCCCAAAAAATCCCAGATGGGGCGGGGCGAACTACGCGGAATTCAGTTTCGTGTTCCGATTCAACGGGACAAAATCCTATAATCTTTCATTCAATTCCTATAGCGGGGATTTGATACTTTCAAGTAGCGGAAGCGGAGTAATCAAAAGCGTCAATTCCCAGGCGGTTAAGGACATGTATACCGGCACAGTCACGTTCATCATCAAAGTTTACGGCAATAGGGTTTGGGTCTATCCCTACAATACAAAAAACACCCCGCTGATAGGTTTTGAAAATAATAATCGGGGTGAATTGCTGCCAGATCCGGTCATACCTTCCGGCGCCATTGGCATTTACCGGCGAATTACTTCGATCGTTTATCCCGATCCAACTATTCAACCCGTAGATACCGAAGTATTCATCGACGATTTCAAGGTCTGGGATGAAACGCCGCGTTCCTAAGTGGTATTCAAATGCAATTTTCAACCAAAAATCAAAAAGCCCAAACCACAACCGAATACCTCTTCCTAGCAGTTGGCCTGATCATTTTCATAATTCTTGTTTACACCCTCCTTCAGGGCGGGGTCGTTTCTGGCGGGAAGAAAAAAATCGCAGCTGATGTTGGCGATTTCCTAAAAGGCAACGAATACCTTTTATTTTTTGATAATTTTGATTCGGATTCGGCGGACCAATGGAGCCCAAGGATTGGCAATTGGGCTGTAATCAACAAGGAGTACGCCCAATCCGACACGCTTGATTCCCAAAAACTTTCCTACGCAGGAAAATCCCTCTGGGTCAATTACTACGCCGACACAAAAATCCAATTTTCCCAAATTCCTGCAACCTTGGGATTATTTGCAGGCATTTCCGCAAGGGTAAACAAAGTAACCGGCTCCAGATACACCTGCGCATTTGAGCAAACAAACCCCCAAACCGATGAAGGCACAATGGTTCTAAATAGGTATTTTTCATGGGATGGCGAACCGCAACTCCTTTCCACTTCCCTAACTTTCCAAGTCGATACCGCTGTCCATTCGATTGGAATTTCCGTGAACGGAAATGATGTAAAATGCTATTTTGATGATTCTGAAAAAATCGCCTTTACGGATACAACCCCTTGGAAATACGGCTTAATTTCGCTTGATACGCGGCTTGCGAATTCCCATTTTGACATTGTCCGCGTAAAATACACTTCCGGCCCAAATCCTACAGGGCCCCTTCCGGTTGCTCCAACTGGAACTGGAACCCCAACAGCTACTCCAACAGACACTTCTACTCCAACGCCAACTCCTACCGACACATCGACTCCGACTCCTTCCCCGACACCTCCGCCGGGCCAATGCTTGGATTTCACTCCAATTTCTTCCTGCTCAACCAACCAACCTTACTATTGCGATGCATTCCAGCAGCTTAATTTGAATTGCACCTCCTGCGGCTGCCCACTTGGCCTAACCTGCGGAGGGGATCAAAACTGCTCCGGAACCCCCTCCCTTCAAATCACAAACATCCTTGAAATCCCAACCAACCAATACGCATTCTTTTACATCAACTGGACAACCAACTTTGCAGCAAATGGCACAGTCAGATATGGCCTAACTTCCTCCTACGGACTTGCAAAAGGGCATTCCACAAATCTTACTTCCCACCAGCTTTTGCTAAACGCACTAACAAACAATACAATTTACCACTACCAAATTTCCAGCTGCAATGCAACCCTTTGCAATACAACCGAAGATCTCACATTCCTAACCGACCAAGCGCCATTCTGCCAGGAAAGCGATGGAGGAATAAGCCATCTTGTATACGGGAATGCAACAAATGTGACGGGAACATTTTACGATTCGTTCAACAAAACGAGCCTTAACAATTCTGAATATTATTGCAGCGGATCTACCTTGCTTTCCGTAATTGCCCAATGCTACGGATGGCTATACGATCCAGACAATGAGGTATTCTTATGCAAAGCGCCATTCTGCTCCGATACGGGCTCAATTGTCACAACCAATGCGGGGAGCAACACAGATTATTGCCTAAACGATTTCAATTATAATTATTATTGCAACGGGCTTGAGATGAATGTTACAGTTTCCTCAAACCCGGGATGCGGCAATCCGGCCTAATCCCAAACCGTTTTATTTTCATCAGATCAAATCACATTATGCGATTCTTCAAGCACGGCGAAACATTAGCAATTGTAATCCCCGAAAAACTTCGCAAGAGCTCCGAAATAACCGGCGAGGACGATTTTGAATTCTTCGAAATAGAAAAAGGAACGCTTGTTTTGATCAACCGTAAAAACCTTGAGGATCAGACAAAAAAAAGCGTGATTGCAAAATTGCTAAATAGGGTCCCGGTTGAGCTTGATGGCTTGGTTCAGGCTGCCTCATTAATTCAAACACCAAGTGCGTCATATTCGGCGTCCTCGTTTTCCTCCTCTTCATCCAAAACTTCGCCCCAACCGATAATTTCACAGCCCGACGAACCCGAGCCTGAAAAACTCATAGTTTCAAGGGGATTTGCAGTGATTTCTTCAGAAGATGAGGCGCGAAGGATTTCAAAGCTCCTGGAAAAGGAAATCAAAACCAACGAAGTGATGGGAGTTCGCGGCTTTGACAAGAAATTCTACATAGTCTCCTCTCAATACTATTCCGCCAACTCGACAAAAATCCTTAAGGCAATTGGCAGCAAAGAGATGTCATTAAGTGATATTGCAGTTGCCTGCAAACTCGACGAGCGTGGCTGCAATGCCTGCCTTGTGCTCCTAAAAGAGCAGGGCGATTTGATTGAAAAACGAAAGGGGGTTTTCAAACTAATTTAGTGATCACATGAATTATTTGCTGGTTGCTTCGGATCATGGCTTTGATACCTCTCAAATTTCAAAACTTACGCAAAACGATTCCCTGATTTTGCTCATTGCAGTCGAAAGGGCCCAGCTGACCGGCGATTTTGAATCAAAAATGAAAAAGCATGTAACCGATGCCGAGCATTTGCAAAAGCAGCTGAAATTGAAAAACATAATTTCCAAAGTGCTTGTTGAATGGGACGCCCCAAAAGAACTTATTTCAAACTGCCTTGCTAGGGAAGAGGCAATTTTGCTGTAATATCGGACTTAATAAATTCCAAAAGAATGAAGCTATTGAAAAGCGGTTGATCACATGAAGGTAATTAGGGATGCGATACACAACAACATCGAATTAAACCCATTGGAGATGGATTTGCTTGATTCTGCTGCAATGCAAAGGCTCCACAAGGTGCGCCAGCTTGCACTATCCTACTTGGTTTACCCATCCGCGCTCCATACAAGATTTGAGCATTCGCTTGGCACTTTTCACCTAACAAGGACGCTTTCGGAAAGGTTATTTGATGATCAGAATTTGCGCCAGATTTTAAGGGTTAGCGCGCTTCTCCATGATGTTGGCCATAGCGCCTTTTCGCACCTGCCCGAGCCGCTTTTGGAAAAATACCTAAAAAAGGACCACGAAAAACTGGGGATGGAAAAAATCAAATCGCAAGAAATCGCATCGATTCTTGAAAAACATGGCGTTTCCCCAAAAGAACTGCTCAAACTCTACAATTCCAACCAATTCAAAATAGTTTCCTCTGATTTTGGGACCGATCGCATGGACTACCTTCTTCGGGATGCCTACTTTACCGGAGTTGGCTATTCACTAATTGATGCAGAGCGGTTGCTTTTGTCATTCCTTTTCAAGAACGGCAATTTGGTTTTGCAGGAAAAGGGCCTCCTTGCAGCCGAATCGCTAATAGTTTCAAGATATTTGATGTTCAATGCAGTCTACAGCCACCATGCAGTTCGGATTGCAAGCGAAATGCTCTACAAAGCTCTTGAATTTGCATTGGAGGAATCAAAAATTACAATCCAGCAAATCGCAAACGGATCTGATGATGTGATTTTATCAAACCTTGCGGGAATTCCCCTAATTGACCGCATACAAAGCCGCAACCTATTCAAAATCGCCTATCAGGACGAGGACTTCATTTTAGGCAAGAATAGTTCGTCGGTGATTTCATCTCTCGAAGATTCACTTTCAAAACAAATCGACCCATCTGAATTTGTCATCTGCTCCCCAAAGCAACAACTTGGGGAAGTATCCATGCCCTACCTTCGGGAAAATGGGCAAACCGCTGATTTTTACCAAATCTCCCAGATTTCAAAGGCGGTTTCACACCAAAGGAAGGCTTCCGGGCTGATTGTTGCCTCATCAAAGGAAAACCTTGCCAAGGTTAAAAGCATCTGCAAGAAAATCCCCTAAATCCTTTGGCATCAGCAAAAAAATACTCTGAATGCAATCGCTTTCATTTTCAATATCGAACAATTCCCTTTCCTTGCGCGCCCAATTTTTCCGCATTAAATTCAACCACTTGCAATTCATATGGTTTTTATTACTAACTCCCCAAATGTTTAGATCATTTTATGAGGTGCTGCACATGTTATCTTCAGAAAAAATCACCGCAGATGAATTCGGGCCCGAATATGTCGTAAATGTTTACGATCCAAAAACCGGAATGGAGGGCGTTCTTGTAATTGATAACACAGCAAGGGGCCCAGGAAAGGGCGGCATCAGATTGGTTCCGGATGTCACAACGCAAGAAGTTTACAGATTGGCAAGGGCCATGACTTGGAAAAACGCACTAGCAGACATCCCATTTGGAGGCGCAAAGGCTGGAATTCGGGGCGATCCCAAAAAAATTGACAAAGCTGCTTTCATGCGCGCATTTGGCGAAAAGCTGCGCCCGTTAATCCCTGGAAAATACATTGCAGGGCCTGACATGAACACAACCGAAACCGAAATGAAAATTTTTGCTGACGCCGTTGGAACTCTAAAAGCGGCAACCGGAAAACCCTCTTCAGTTGGCGGACTTCCGCATGAACTTGGTTCAACCGGCTTTGGAGTTGCGCATTCAACACTTGTTTCACTTGATTTTTTTGGCATGGAGCCCCAAAAAACAAAAGTGGCAATTGAAGGCTATGGGAATGTTGGTGTTTTCACCGCAAAATTCCTAGCAGAAAAAGGTGTCAAGATAGTTGCAGTTTCCGATTCAAAAGGCACAATTTACAATGAGCTTGGGCTTGATGTAAAAACACTAGAATCCGTCAAGCACAAAACCGGCTCCGTAATCAATTACAAGCCAGGCAAAGTGATCAAGGGCGAGGATTTGTTTTCCCTTCCAGTCGATGTCCTAATCCCCGGAGCGCGCCCGGATGTAATAAATGATTCCAACAAAATGGGAGTCAAGGCAAAGCTCATAATTGAAGCAGCCAACATCCCAATGACGGACAAGGTTGAAATGGAATTGGAAAAGCGGGGAATCAAAATCATTCCCGATTTTGTTGCAAACGCGGGCGGAGTAATCTCCTCTTACGTTGAAACAATTGGCGGATCCCCGGAATCAATGTTCAAAACCGTCGAGGAAAAGATCAAGAAGAACACTCTTACGGTTCTTAAGCACGCTAAAGAGATGAAAATAACGCACAGAGAGGCTGCGCTTCAGATTGCAAAAGAAAGAGTGCAAAAGGCAATGCTAGACAAAAAGAAATAGTGTTTTCCTAATTAGAACCTCCGCTTTTTTTGTTCATTAAATTTTTCAAAGATGCTTTTCCAGCCACGCCTTCAAATACTCCTTTGGAAGCGCTCCAATCATCCGGTCCTCCTCCTTTCCTCCCTTGAATAAAACAAGCGTAGGTATGCTCATGATCTCATGCTGGGAAGCAATTTCAGGCGCTTCTTCCGTGCTAAGCTTTGCAAACTTAATTCCCTTCATTTCATTGCTTAGCTCTTCAAACCTTGGAGCCATGACTCTGCAAGGCCCGCACCAACTTGCCCAATAGTCCACAATTACGGGCTCTTTGCTATTGAGCACTTCTTTTTCAAAATTGCCATCGTTCAAATGAATAACTGCCATTTTCCATCCCCTCTTTAGAATCTAACTACTTGGAACAAAAGAATCAGTACGATGAAAGCAATTGCGCCAGCAATTACAAGCTGCGGCTCGATTTGCACATTCGAGCTTTTGATATCGTAGAATCTGATGATTCCAGTCGAGCTGCTTGGCGTTGTTAATTTATGATCTGATTCTGCCATATGAATTTTCCCCCTCCTCTAATTACTTGTAATACATTTAAATAGCTTGTAAGGATTTAAAACTATTGCATCTAAAGCCGCAAAACATGTGAAAAAATGGCCTCCGCAACCGATGATCTAAAACGTGAACTTCCACACATCATAGTGCTAGCAATACTTGTTTTCATACTCTTATTCGTAGTAACCAAATTCAAGTGGGTCTCCTGCACGGATGTTCCGGGCGATTGGTGCTCGGTTTACTGCTCTGTTGCCGGCAATTCAAGGGTTGGAATAATTGAAGGCGAGGGCGGAATTGGCAATTCCAATGAGTTTGCAAAACAAATCACGAAAAACCGCATATTCACATACGCCGAATCGCTCCCGATCAATGGCATAAGCGCTGGCGTTCTAAAAAAATACGAACTTGTCATAATGGAAGGCGCAAAGCGCATCCGGCCTGTTCAAGTCAATGCGCTTAAGGATTATGTTTCAACCGGTGGCTCGCTTCTTTGGGTTGGGGATGCCGGAACCGAGCACTACTTATCCGAAGGCGATATCGGTGACGCCCTTTACCGCAATGAATCAAACCCTGGCTACTATGAAGATGTTGTAAAGAAAGTCAATCGCACCAAAGGATTTGGGGATTCGATTTCTCAAATTTTGCAAATAGACTATTTGAGGACTGAGGAAGGAAATAACCTAACCCTTACTATAATTTCCAAAGACCACGCGGTTTCAAAAGGGCTAAATCGGGAATTTACAATAAATGCAAAGCAATTAGCTGTTGTGAATTCAAGATCCGGGGATTCTTCTGTTTTAGCGTACGCTTATGGGACCAAAAGCTGCACAAAGGAAAAGCCATGCCCGGCAATAATTGTCAACCGCTATACCGCGCCTGTTGCATACGTTGCCTTCCCAATTGAAGAGGGCGGATCTAAATCGCTTATCACTAATTTGATGGACTATTTGGTTACTTGCTAAAACTTGATCAGCCCAAGTTCCTCAAGCCCCTTTACAAGAAAAAGCGTGATTACAAATACCCAAGTGACTGAAAAGTCCTCCCCAAACAGCAAAATCATTTCCATATAGTGTTTGCTGGAAACCAAGCCTTAAATATCCCCTCCCTGATTCACAACTATTTTTTAATATTCAGCTATTAACCAAGTTGGGTCGATAATCATGAAAACAATTGCAATCAACGGATTTGGAAGGATTGGGAGGATGTTTTTTCGGGCAGCAATGCAAAATGCGGATTTCACATCAAAATTCAAAATAGTTGCAATAAATGATTTGACCGATGCGCCAACTCTTTCGCATCTGCTGAAATATGATTCCGTGCATGGCAAATTGCCAAACCAAATCATTGCAGCTGACAAGGCAATTTCCTTTGATGGTGAAAACATCAAAATCCTTGCAGAAAAAACCATCCAAGGGCTCAAGTGGGCTGAAATGGGCGTTGATTACGTTGTCGAATCGACCGGCCTTTATACGGATAGGGAGCAGGCGCAAATGCACCTTCAAATGGGCGCAAAAAAAGTTTTGATTTCAGCGCCTGCAAAAAATCCCGATGTAACCCTAGTTCCCGGAGTCAATATGCAAACCTACGATAAGGCGCATCACAACATCGTTTCAATGGCCTCTTGCACAACAAACTGCCTTGGGCCTGTTGCCAAAATTTTGGATGAGAATTTCAAGATCAAAAGCGGCTTTATGGTAACCGTGCACGCCTACACGAATGATCAGCGCATCCAAGACCTTCCCCACAAGGATTTGCGAAGAGCTAGGGCCGCCGCCCTAAACACAATTCCAACCAGCACCGGGGCGGCAAAAGCAATTGGCGAAGTCCTGCCTAATCTAAAAGGCAAACTCGATGGGATTTCGCTTCGTGTCCCAATTCCCGATGGATCAATCAACGATCTAACCTGTGTTGTTGAAAGAGAAACTTCATCTGAGGAAATCAATGCAATGCTTAAGGACGCCGCAAACAACGAACTGAAGGGGATTTTGGAATATTCAACCGAACCGCTTGTTTCATCCGATATTGTTGGAAATCCAGCCTCTGCAATAGTTGATTCCCAGCTAACAAATGTCATAAAAAAGAAGGAGAGCATCAAGGGCGATTTGATAAAAGTGCTTGCCTGGTATGACAATGAATGGGGCTACAGCAACAGATTGGTTGATTTGGTAAAACTGCTTTGAAATTAGAAGAAGAAAATTATTTTTGGAACCATCCCTCTTTCCTCATTTTCCCATTTTTTTATTCCAGTTTACGCTGCAAAAGCAAAATCTCCTGATCCCAAATCCGCTTTTCAAGTTTTCCCTTGATTACGAACCCCTCCTTCTCATAAAGTTTTGCAGCAGGGAAGTTTTCTTTTGAGAGGAGCAGATAAATTATTTCCTTTTTTTTCTCCTTTGCGAATTTAAGCGCTATTTCAAGCAGTTTTTTCCCAACCCCCCTGCGCTGGAACTCTGGCAAAACCGCAAGCCCAAGTATTTTGATGCTCTTTTCATTCTCCTTGAAATCAATAAAGCCGATTGTAAACTTATCGTAAAGCGCGGCATAATAGTGGATTTTCCTATTTTTTAGCCGTTTTTCAATCATTTGCATGTTAAATCCGGTGTATGGAAAGAATTTGCGCGTAAGCACTGTAATCGAATATAGCTCCCTTCTAGTAGCTTTCCTGATTTCAAGTTTTGATGCGATAAAATCCATACCAAACGGTTCAATTAATCCCTTCCTGGTTAATAGTTTTTCTTTTTTGGATATGAAGTAAAAAGCCAAGCTCTTCATTCAAATTGCCCCCTTATGCGCCTCATTTCTTTTTCATTTAACCTCAAGCCCACCCTCCCAATCGCTTTCAAAGACTTTTTCCAGCTCATCCGCAATTTTTTGGCTCTCCAAAATCACCCCAATTTCCCTATTCCTCTCCATTGCATTGCGGCTCCAGTTAAGCGAACCTATCAGCACGATTTTTCCATCAATAATTGCGGTTTTTGCATGCGAATTGTTGAATTTGGGACTAGCCCACCTAACCGCAATTCCTTTTGATGCCAAAAACGTTGCCGTGTTCAAATTTCGATCTACTTTGGGCTCGAGAATGATTTTCACATCAACCCCCCGTCTTTTTGCATTGATTAGCGCCTCCTTCAAATCAGGATAGGAAAATTCATACAAAATGATGTGAAGGCTAATTTTTGCGGAATTGATCGCATGCAGCAATTGATTTGCGGCTCCCGGGGAAACAATCGCATCCGCCTGCCCATTTAGGCATGATGTTTCCTTGGAATTAGCAATTGGGAAAACAAAATACCCGATAATTAGCCCAACAAGTAAAAATTTTACAACATCGAAGCGGTCCATAAAATCACCCGCCTCCACGCAAAATCAATGCCTGCAAAAACTTAAATTCGCTTCTATTTTGGCAAACTAAAAAATTAATAAAAAAAACAGAAGAATCAGAAAAAAAACTTCCGATTTTAAAAAATCAGCAAATAACCCCTATCAAAATCAGTTCAAAAAAGAAAAAAGTCAAAAAAAGAAAAATCAGTTAAGAACTCTTGGCGATGGGCCCTGCTCTGGCTTTTGGGGCCACCCCCCTCCGAATGGAAAACGAGGCTCAATCATTTTCCCACCCCATTACCCGATCCATCTTTTCCTCCAAGGCATCGGCCTTTTTCCTATCCTTCAAATTCTGAGCCTCGAAATCCTTCACGAATTCAACAATCATTCCTGCAAGGGAGTCGAGCTCTTTTCCATACTCCTTTTCCATCCTTGCCTTGACTTTTTCCTTCAAAATCTCCTTCCTTGCCCAATTTGCAATCATTTCGGCGTAGTCAACGGATGAGCATTCGTACTTTGCGCATTCGTTTCCTTCCCCGCAACCGCCATTGCCGCAATTTCCTTCCCCGCAATGCCCATGCCCGCATCCATTGCCTTCGCTATCATCATTGCAGCAATCCCCTTCGTTTTTGCAATTCTTGCTAATTTCCCAATCTCCCATGTTAATCACCTAAATATGTATTGCAGACCCAATATTGGTTAACCAATACTAATATTTAAAGGTTATCTTACTATTAACTATTCATGCAAAACAACGATGAAACATGCGACATGCGCGGCTTCCTGTCATTCCTGATTCTTTGGATTCTAAGCATTAGGCCAATGTCTGGGAGTGAAATGGCTTCAGAAATAGAAAAAAGGAAGGGCATCAAGCCAAATCCGGGAACAATTTACCCAGCGCTTGCAGAACTTGCTGAAAAAAAAGCAATAACCTTCAAAAATCAAGGCAAGAAAAAAGTTTATTCTTTGACGCCAAAAGGAAAGGAGATGCTAAAGCATTCGGTCAACCATTTCTGCAAAATATTCTACGATATTCTTTCAAAGTAGTTTCCTGATTTTAAGTTGCAAATGCGAATAAAAGCCCAAGAACATAGATTACAATTGTCCCAATCCCAATAGCCGTGGCTTTTCCAATTTTTTTCCCCCAAATCCTCCTAAGAAAAACAGCTAATTGAAGGGCCATTGCAATTGATGCCAAAAAAAGCAATCCCAAGCTCTCAAATCCTCCCCTTGCTCCGATATCAATCCTTGCAAAATGTATGATGGCCCCCAAATATGCCAAATAAATCAGCCGTTGAACCATTTTCCATTTGCCTCCTGCTAATTTGCGCATCGCCCAATCAGTCGATGTAAGGAATAGTGCAAACAAGAGAATATATGCAAACAAACCAAAAAGCAAAGCATTCCTTGTCGGATCCAAATCCCAAAACAGCTTAGCAAAATTATATTGGAAATATTCCCGCATGGATAAATTAAAATGCAGGAAAATTTGGAAAAACGCAGATACCCCAATTGCCCTTCTGTATGAAATAAAGTTAAGTTTTGGGTATAGCATTGCAAGCGGACCAATTGAAAGCGCCAATCCAAGCAAAGTAAAACCTCCAACAGCAGCTCCCCTAATCAGCGCCCTATTAAGCCCCATCCCAAAAACGTAGGTTTGGATTGCAATCATTATTCCAAAATACAAAAGCGTCAAAGCAAGCGCTACAAGTATGAACCATTTCTTTCTCCAAACCTCGGAAAATAAGCTTTCCTTTGCATTGGTATTTTCAGCCATTCCAAGTCCACCTAAAATTCATGCTCCGAGCGGGATTCGGACCCGCGTCGAGGGCTTGAGAAGCCCTTATCCTTGACCGGGCTAGACGATCGGAGCTTTGAACCTACCTTTTTAGGAAAAAGAGTTTATATTCGCTTTGAAACCCGAATAATTTGAAAACGCGGATTCCCTGCCTATTTTTTGCTTATGAATTCAAGCGAAGCGCGGTTGATCAAATCCTTCGAATCGCCCGCTTGCTGATAATTGCCAATCCAGTAGCTTACAACTGCTTCGCAGGTTTTTTCCCCAACTTTTTGGATTTTTACGGATATGCCCCTAATCCCGTGAGTTTTTTCCAATTCCTTAGTTTTTGATTTGATGTGCGATTCGAACTTTTCCAAATTTGCGCCAATTGGCAATTCAACAACCAAATCTATTTTGAATTCCGACCCCGGCTTTGATAAGTTGACAATCCTTTGCTTTGCAAATTCGCTGTTTGAAATAACCATTGTCGAGCCATGCAAATCATCCAATTTTGTTGACCTAAGGCCGATTTTACGAAGCTTTACAACCTCTCCGGTAACCAATTTCAAATAATCCTTGTAAAGGTAGGGCCTATCCAATTGAAGCGCCAAACCCGCAAATATGTTCGCCAATGACTCTTGGGATGCAAGTCCAAGCACAAGTGCGGCAACCGTTCCAACCGTCAATATCCCTGAAATATCAATTCCAATTGTTGCAAGTGAAGTTGTGATGCCAAAAAACATGATTGCAATCCTTGATGCATTCCTAAGGAATGGAACAAGCGTCAAATCCAATTTTGCATTGGTTTCCTTTTGGCCTTCCAAATAATACCATTTAAGGATTGCGCCAACAATTTCAGAAATAATGTATGCCGAAAGCAAAATGATTATTCCCATTGCGTACTTTGTCATAAGTTGCCTAACTTCCCCAAGATTTGGGACAAAATCCGCAATCAAGAACACAGCTAAAACTATCACTACCGCCTTGAGGGGCGATTCGATATATTGCAAAACCAGATCATCAAGGGTGGTTTTGGTGTTTGCCGTGAGCCTTTTTGTCACCTGCAAAACAAGGCTGTGCACGAGTTTTCCAAGGTACATTGCAACGACTGCAATCAATGCAAGTTCGCCTATTATCAAAAGATCGAATCCCATAGTTTTCAACCCCTATTTTGGCCAATGCCTATTATTCCATTGGCACTTCAATCAAAATGAAATATGATTTGTCAAGTGCTTCAATTATGATTTCCTTTGCATCGCTGATTTCAATCGAATCGCGCTTATCCAGTTTTTTCCCTTCAACTGTTATTTTTCCTTCAATTGACATTATAAAAACTCCCATTCCTGCGCCAATTTCGTGCTTGATTTTCTTGCCCTTTGCAAACTTTCCAAGGTAGATTTTTGCATCCTGGTAAATTAACAGTGAAGAATCGCTTTTCTCTCCACTAACCACTAGTTCCAATGCATTCTCCAAAAGCTCGAAATTCTTCCTATCGTGCCTTGGCTCTATATCTCTTTCCTTAGTTTGTATCCAAATTTGGAAAAATTTCGCCTGATTTGTTTCAGATGGGTTGAATTCAGAATGGATTACGCCAGTGCCAGCCGACATCACCGAAATATCTCCAACCCCAATCACATCCTCATCGCCAGTGCTATCCTTGTGCGCGAGTTCCCCTTCCAGCGGAATTGAAATGATTTCCATATTATCGTGCTCATGCGCGCCAAATCCCATTCCAGGCTCGACAACATCATCATTCAATACACGAAGCGCCCCAAACCCCATTCTCCTAGGATTCCGGTAATTAGCAAAGCTAAAGCTGAACCTTGAATGCAGCCATTCCAGATCGCTCCTCCCCCTCTCTTCAGATTTATGGATTTGTATTTTCATAAAATATCTCTTTAAATTATTATTAAAAACATAAACTAGCCTTTAGAACTATTTGTCATTAACAATATAGCTCCAACCGTTACCAAAAGACCTACCAAAAAGAATATGGATCCAACTAAAATAAAAATTACTCCAACAATCCCTAAAAACATGTTGGCAATATTTAGATTTTTTGTCAAATCGTTTTCAGTGTTTACGCTGGCTGCCGTTGGCACATCCTGCTCGCTGCCAATGACAAATTCACTTCCTTCCTTTTTAGCAAATCCGTATACATATAGATTTGAACCTGGCCTAATTATCATTTCCTTCTTGGAATCTTGATTTGCTGTTTGTATCGAACCAATAACAAGCGAATAACCCGCCTGGCCAGTTGGAACATTTTCAATATCTACATACTGGATATCCGTATTCTTCAGGTTCACCAATACTTTGCCGGTTTCGTCCTCGAGATAAAATTTTTCTGCCTCCTTATCTTCTGAAATCATTTCGTTATCCCAACTGCCTTTTCCTTTAAAGCCCGTGTTTGTATACTTTCTTCTTTCAACCCTGCTGATGTAAAAAACACAATCCAGCGCCATAAATTTTGATTTCAGAGTGTTAATTGGAACAACCGTTCCATGAACCTTGGTTGGTCCTTCCATAATTTTCCTAATTTCAACCAATTTGGTTTCCTGGATTTTTTTTGCATTTTTGGATCCTATCCGGTTATTCTTCCATAAATAATATCCTGCAACTAATTGCACCCCCCCAATAAATAAGGAAATTGCTGGAAAAATTAAAAGTTCAAACATAATTCCGCCTTTTTCTCTCCAAACATTAATGCAGGGAAGGGATTTAGAACGGTAGCCCCTTTGGAAAGGTGCTACCTACCGCCAAACCTAAGTGCAGGGGAAGGGAATTTCATGCCTTGCCGATAAATTCGGCGGAGCCGCAAAAATCTTTCTTTGGCGGCGCCATCGCCTTTCTTTGAAAAGAAAGGCAAGGCGATTTGAACCCTCGAACCCCTAAGGGACCAGACCCTGAATCTGGCACATTTGACCAGGCTTTGCTACCCCTGCAGTTGGATACTTATTTTGGGGAAGCAGGAATAAAAACAAGCTTTCGAATGCATCATTCAATACCAATTCTAATCAAACAAAGCTTTATATATATGTATGTGTGTATACATATATGGCTTTCAAAAATATCACAGTTTCCGTAGAAGCATACGCAAAGCTCAAAAGCCTTCAAAAAATGGGCGAGAGCTTTTCCAAGACAATCATTAGGATTTCAGGAAAACGCAGGGCAATGGATGTTGCCGGAATACTAACCGCGGAGGAAGGGGAAGCAATCCAAAAGGGAGTTGATGAACTTCGGCGCAAAACAAAGGTGAGGAAATGGCACTGATGGATACTAGCGCCGTAATAGATCTTGGAAAAGGGAGGGAAAAAATCCTTTCAATTATCCGCCTTCTCGATGCCAAAGGTGAGGAGCTGAGCATTAGTTCCATTACGGTTTTTGAACTCGCTGCCGGATCTCCAGCAGGAATTGAAGAAAATCGGAAAAAGCTAATAGAAACATTTCAAATCATTCCATTGTCCCCCGAACAAGCTGAAAAAGGGGCCTTAATTTACAGGAAGCTTAGGGATGAAGGAAAGGATATCGGTACATTTGATTCATTGATTGCCGGAGTTGCACTAATCGAAAACGAACAACTAATAACTGCGAATGCAAAGCATTTTGAGCGGGTAAGCGGGCTTCAAATATTAAAATACTAATCGAATGTTCTTTGAAACTAGGGATTCGTGTTAATTCATTTATTTTTTTGCCCATTTCAGGTATTTTCTCAATTTTTGAGCTTTTTCAAAAGCCAGCTTGGGAGTTTTTGCAAGTACAGTAAAATGCCCCATTTTCCTGTTCTTTTTGGCATCCGTTTTGCCGTAAAGGTGCAAATACACGTTCTTTTCCAAAAGCAGTTTTTCTGTTCCTTTCAAAACATTTCCCGACCCATCTCCAAGAATGTTAGCCATGCAGCAAGCGCTTTGAAGCTGCGGTTTTTCCAATTTAATTCCGCAAACCGCCCTAACCTGCTGTTCGAACTGCGAAACCTTGCAGGCATCGATGCTATAATGCCCGGAATTATGCGTCCTTGGGGCGATTTCATTCACAAGCAGTTTTCCGTTTTGAAGCAAAAACATCTCAACGCAAAGCACTCCGACATAATCGAATTTAACGGCAATTTTTTTGATGATTTTTTGCGCTTCGATTTCAATTTTCCTTGAAATTCCTGCTGGAACTATTGTTGTGTCCAAAATCCCATTTTTATGCACGTTTTCGCTTACGGGGTAAACAACAATTTTGCCATCCACTCCCCGTGCGCCAACAATTGAAATCTCTTTTTGGAAATCCACTTTTTCCTCCAAAATGAATTCCACTCCCTGATTTTTCAGTACAATTTTTTGAACTTCCTTGCCATTTGCAATTATCCACTGTCCTTTTCCATCATATCCGAGGGAAGCTGTTTTTAGAATCGCAGGGAATTGCAATTCGATTTTTGTTGCATCCTTGGAATTTGATCTCCTGCCCTCTTTTCCAATTTTTCTAAAATTAGCAGTTCCAATCCCAATCCCCCTCAAAAATTCCTTTTGCCGAAGGCGATTTTGCGTCACGTGAAGTACTTTGCTTGATGGCCTAACCAGAATCCCTTGCTTTTCAATCAGTTCAACCGCTTTCGCATCCACATTCTCAAATTCAATCGTAGCAACCTCGCATTTTTGAGAAAATTCCTTTGCAGCGATTAAATCCGAAAACTTTGCAACAATTTGCAAATCAGCAACCTGCCCGCAAGGCGAATTTTCAGATGGGTCAAGCGTCAAAACTTTGTACCCCATAGGTTTTGCGGCTTGCGCTAGCATCCTTCCAAGCTGTCCTCCTCCCAATATGCCAATTGTGCTTCCCGGTAAAAACGATTTCATGAAAACTCCCAACAATAGTAAAAAATTCCAATAAAACAATCAAATTTTCATTTTCCTAACATCCGCATTCATCTTTTTTGCAAACTTTTCGACTGCCGATGAAATTTCCCTATGCTTGATCCCAAGTATCCTAGCTGCCAAAACTCCTGCATTCCTAGAATTCCCAATTGCTACGGTAGCAACCGGAATCCCCTTTGGCATCTGCACAATTGAAAGAAGCGAATCCAGCCCCTTAAGCGCCTTTGATTCAACCGGCACGCCAATCACGGGAAGTGAAGTCAATGATGCAACCATCCCCGGAAGGTGCGCAGATCCTCCAGCTCCTGCAATTATCACTTCAATTCCCCTGCCCTTTGCGCTTTTTGCATAACTAAACATCAAATCCGGAGTCCTGTGCGCCGAAACCACCTTCATTTCGAATGCAATTTTGAATTCTTTCAATGCATCCGCAGCTCCTTGCATGGTCAAAAGATCGCTATTGCTTCCCATTATTATTCCAACAAGCGGTTTTCCCATTCAAATCCCCTCCAAACAAATTAGGTTTGCCTGATTTATATGCATTATTGTGCGCTTATGTGTAAATCACTCACTCCAAAAACATTATTAACAATCAAACTCCTAATAAACAAAGGGCAGATTTTTTATGGATCTTGATCGATTAGACAACTATTTTTGGATGGGCTTCATTATAGCCGCCATAATCATTTTCCTTTGGCTAAAATCCGTTTTTGGCTAATTATTTGCCACTTAAGCGTAGGCTTAACCATTCCAAAACCGATATATTGGATGTTTTGCAACAATTCTGATAATTATGGAACTAAAATTCGAGAAGCGAAAAACGCTAGGAAAATCCAGCTTACTTATAGTTTTGCTCCTAATTGGGACTTTTGCACTATTTTACCAAAATGTTTTAACGCAAGGAAGCTTTTCCGGATCCGATGGCTCCCAATTTATTGAAAGCAGTGCAAAAATACCTGTACCAACTGATTTTGCAGCCGGAAGTTCAAAGGATGCTCTTGTTGAAACAACTCCTGCCAATGCTCAAATTGTTGATGCAGGTGTTTCAACGCCAGAATCATTAGATCAATCGCAACCGGTTGAAGAAATTTCTCCTATGAGAAGTGCAAAAATAGCTGCCACACCTGTTGCAGGCGCAGATGGAGTTGCTCCTGATGACCAAGCTTTTGCAATCGCTTCAGAAAATACCTCTCCAACTCCCCAAGAAAAAACCCTCTTCCAAAGCCCCTACCTTTACTATGCAGCTATTGCCTTACTTGGAATAATGCTTCTTCTTAACATCTTCAAGGTTTCTTTTGCTTCAACTGCGGTTTTTGATTCAGAAATTTTCAAAACCCTCTCCTCTGAAACAAGGGTTGAAATGCTCTATTCGCTCCAAACCAGAAGGAAAACACTTTCAGAATTAGCTCAAGCAGCTTCAATTTCCCTTCCCGGAGCAAAGCAGCACCTCCAGCTTCTAGAGGCAAAAGGATTAGTCCGGAAAATAGATGAAGGAAGGAAGTGGAAATACTACGAACTCACGGATGTTGGAAAATCAATACTTGCGGAAAGATTCGCTTAAAGAATTTAAACAATTTATTTGTGTTTTATTAAGGAAAAAATCAAATTTACTAAGAGTTCAAAATTTATCGAAACTATTAGCATTGCTCCCAAAAAAAGCATTACAATCGTTGGAAGGGCAATAAAGTTGACTAACGCTTTCCTTAAATTCATTGGAGGTGTTTGCAATTCAACCGCTTTTGAATTGATGAATTTTATTGGATCTCCACTTATGAAATCGAACCCCTCTATAAACAGAAGAAACCACCATAAAATTTGCCCAATAAAATAAACCCAAGCATTATTCCACATATTAAATGAATTCAAATCCTTAAGGGAAAAATAGGTTAGTACAAACAGAGTTATCGAATAAAGCGGCTTAGTTGTTGCAATCAGGAAAATTTTAATTGGGTCGCCAATAAATTTTGAAATTGGTAGTTCTTTGGATTCCATTGGAATTACTGTGCTTATTTCCTTTTTAATAACTTCTGAAGATGATTTTCAAGGCGCAAGCGCAAAAGGCAGTGTGAATTCCAAATATATCTCAATCAGTGAAACCGCAATGAACACCCCAACAAAAGCAGTAATCAGCATCAATAGGACTTTTGGGCTCTTCTCATATTTCCTCTCCAAATATTCATAAAAAAAAGTCATCAGGAAAATCAATGGGAAGATTACAAACGTGGTTACAAGTGAAATTAGGAAAATCAGCCACACCTGCGATAATATGAAACTTAGTTCGACCATAATGAAGTTAATCCTAACCCCCTTAAAATCTTTCGTTTTATTACTATCCAGTTGATCATATGGCATTCAAGCAAATAATTGGAATTACCGCAGTTGCCTTCCTTCTAGACTTTGCAACCGGCTATGCTCTCTCCTCCTACTTTGCCCTAACACCAGCAACCGCCCTCTTCCAGCCCTGGACATTCATAACATCAATTTTCCTTCATGGAAACGTCCTTCACATCTTCTTCAACATGTTTGGGCTTTTGATGTTTGGGCCCCTTCTTGAGCAAAAAATCGGGGAGAAAAATTTCATCCTGCTCTACCTAACCTGCGGAATCCTTGGAAATATCGGCTACGTAATCACATCCGGACTTACAAGCACGGTTCCGGTTGTTGGAGCTTCAGGAGCAATCTATGGCATCCTTGGGGCGTTAGCACTTTTGCAGCCAAACCTTGTTGTTTTCGTTGGCTTTATCCCAATGCCAATTTACATTGCGGCAATCTTTTGGTTCTTCATGGAATTTGGCAACGGAATTACCGGCTCCCAGCCAGGAATTGCAAATTTCGCACATGTTTTTGGTCTGTTTGGGGGTCTGGTTTTTGGCAAAATGCTAAAGAATAAAATCATCTCCAAGGGCCATTGGCTCTACGATCAGAATTGAAAATGCAAGCTAGCTGATTTTTAGTTGGCTAATTGATCCTTTGCTTATTTTTTGGAATTTCATTTCCACTCCAATCTTTTGGTTTTTTATACCCCCAAAGCATTCAATTTCTATTCTCCAAAATAGCTGGTCACATGAGTATTTTCAAAGGATATGACATCCGCGGCGTTTACAAGGAAACCATCACAGAAGATATCGCAAGTGGAATCGGATCCGCATATGCAACCCTTCTTCGAAAAAGAAAACCCCTGAGCAATAGGCTATTCATTGCTAGGGATAATCGCTCCTCTTCCCCATCGCTTCAGGCAGCAGTTTTGGATTCCCTCCTACAAGCAGGTTTTGATGTGGTTGATTTGGGCATTGTTTCAACTTCCCTTGTGCAATTTGCAATCAACCGCCAAAAAGTTGCAGGCGCTTGCATAATTACCGCTTCCCACAACCCCGCGCAGTACAACGGCCTTAAGCTTTACCGCGGCAGCCTTCCATTAATGAGCTTCGAAATGGCAAAATTGGAAAAAATCTACCTCTCCAAAAAGTTTTACAAATCTCAAAGATCCGGAAACTCGTTAAACCAGCAAATTGATTCCGAATATGCTGATGATGTCAAAAAAAGAGTGAAATTGCATCGAAAGCTCAAAGTCGTAATCGATTCTGGCAATGGCACATGCGGGCCTGTTGCGCATCAATTGTTGAAAAGCATGGGCTGCATTGTAGTTTCGCTTTTTGAGGATATGGGCTCCGCCTTCCTCAACCATGCCGCAGATCCCCACAACCCCGCAAACATGAAATGGCTTCAAGAAGAAGTTGTTAGGCAAAACGCAAATCTAGGAATTGCTTTTGATGGCGATGGCGATAGGGCGGGTTTTGTTGATGAAAAAGGAAATATTATCCGCGAAGATGATGTTTGCGTCCTTTTCCTAAAACACGAGCTCCAAAAAAGGAAAGGCGCAATAATTTACGATTTAAGATTAAGCGATTCCATTCCCGAGCAAACAAAACTGATGAAGGGGAAGGCGATAATCAGCAAAGCCGGAAGAATTGCAATCCGTGACAATTTGATAAAAAACAAAGCTCTTTTTGGAGGGGAGGTAAGCGGGCACTATTTCTTTTCAGATCACTTCGGGATGGATGATGGCATTTACGCAGGAGCAAAAATGGCCGAAATTGTTTCACAAATGAAAATTCCGCTCTCAGAAGCAGTTAAGCAAATTCCGCATTACCCGGCAACCCCCGAACTTAGGCTTCATTGCGAAAACGAAAAGAAAGCCAAAGTTGTTGAAAGCATAAAAAATTCACTCAAAAAGAAATATAAAAAACAAGTGCTGACAATTGATGGCGTCCTCCTAAAATTGGATGATTCCTGGGGTTTAGTTCGCGTTTCAAACACTGAACCTGCAATCACGCTTAGGTTTGAAGGCAAAACCAAGCGTTCCTTAAAGGAAATCCATGCAATATTTTCAAAACTCCTAAAAATCGAAGGGATATTGCTTCCGCCACTTAAAAGTTGAAAAATGGGCCTAGAAAAAAAGTGATAACATGGCAAAAGATTCCCACAATCTGGAAAAACTCCTAATAATAGCAACAATACTCTATTCGCTTTTTGCGCTCGCCAGCTTATTTTCATTTTCCTACTATGGAAAATTCCTTCTCCTAACCTACGCCGATTTAAGGCTGGTTGCCTACTCTTCAATTTACTACATTGTTTTCCTCCTAGCAGTTGGAGGCAAACTTGAGCGGTCCTTTTCAAACCTTCTTTTGGCAATCTCATCCGTTGCTTTTTTCAGCTATTTGATTGCAATAGAAAAAATTTCTGCAATTCAGCTATTGTTGGTAATTCTCCCCGGCCTTCTTCCGGCTCATGATTATTTCATCTTTGCCTCCGGAAAATGGCGCGATGTTTCCGGCAAGGCAACTCTTCATCTGCTAACCTCCGTTTTGACATTTATTGTTGCAATCGCAGCCTCCTTTTTCCTCCCAAATCTCAAATCCAATTTGCCCGGCTTAACCGGCCCAGCAGAATCCGATTTCTACTTCTTTTTTGCAGCGCTTATGTTCTTTTCCATCTACTCCTTGTTCTCATTGCTCCAGCTATACAATTTAAGCGCCCGGAACAAGTTCAATTTCAGCCTTGATGAATTCATGGAAAGCTCGAGTGGAAAATTAGGTTCTGATGATTAGTTTAATTCCCAATATTTCCTTGCCTAGCTTGCATCCTCCGTGCCATCGATTAGTCTTTCAATCAATCATTTTATTCCCATTATTTCCGCTTTGAGCTTTAGCATCCCATGGAGCATTTTGAGGGTATCACCAACCTTCACTTTTCCCTCTTTTTTGTGATGCCACTCAATCCCAATCTCCCGGATTTTAAGCCCCCTCTTTTTTGCCTTTACGAGCAGTTCAACATCCCATTCGAACCCTTTTAGTTTCATCATTGGCACTAATCTATGCGTTGCCATCCTCCTAATTCCCTTGAATCCGCATTGCGTATCCTTGATATTCAATCCAAACAAAAGGTTCACAAACGCATTGAAACTTAAGGACGCCAATCTTCTCCTAAGCGGAATCCTTCCGTAAATATCCGAAGTCTTAAGTTTTCTGCTCCCAATCACAAGATCGTAATTCTTAAGCGCATCCAGCATGCTTGGGATTTCCTTTGGAGGGATTGCACCGTCCGCATCATAAGTGATTATGTTTTTTCCTCTTGCAAGCCCAAACCCCCTCATCAAAGCAGCTCCCTTCCCCAGCCTTTTATTGAAATGATGGAGCCTGATTGGATGACCCTCCCTGGCAAATATTTTCGCCTCTTGCTCCGTCCTATCACTTCCATCATCGATAATCAGCACTTCATACTCCCTTTTCTTGTAGTGCTTTTCAAGGTAGTAAAAAAGTGCCTCAAGCGTTTCCAAAATCCGGTTTTCCTCATTATGCGTTGGTATCAGTATTGTAAACATGTATATTCCATCCCCACAATTAAGTCAAATGATTACTTATTAATTTATGTTCTGTTTATATGAAGTTGAAATTTATGGAAGCGGACATGAAAAACATCTGGAAAATGGAAGGGGGAAAGAAAAAAACCTGGTGGTGGTGGTTTTGGCTATTTTTCATTGACAACCCCAAAAATCCAGATAAGCCTTTGCAAGTAATGATCCTTTGGAGCAGAAAACGCGAAAAGCACATACTTTGCAATGATGTAGAGCTCAACATGGATCATGAAATTTTGGAAAAAGTGCATTCAAAGGAATTCCACGGTGCAACTGCTTGCTGGTATTTTGATGGCAATGAAATGCACGAGGATTTCCTAGTCAAACCTTCCCAAATTGCTCTTTATGGGGATGGAAAGCTCCTTGAAACAAAAAGCGAATTCACGCAGGAAAAGAACGGCAAATTCCGTGTGAAAATAAATGGCAAGCAAGGAACTTTTGATTTGACCCTTGGAATGCTTCCAAACTACCCTCCAATCCACAAAGATCACAACTTCGCAGGAGGCCTATTAGGTTATAACATATTCAAAATCAACCGCTTGTCATTGCAAGGAACATTCAAAAGCAGGGGAAAAACGCAATCCGTAACCGGAACATCCTACTTCCAAAAAGTCTACGTTACCGGGCCTGTAATTCCTTGGCAATGGGGCCTTGTGCATTTCAAAAACGGCAGCTACCTAAGCTACAACATCGGAAGAATAGGCCAATCCCTGTTTGCAGAGCGCCATTCCCCCCTTGATGTCAAACTTCGAAGGAAGCTTGAGTTTTTCGATGCAAAAACCAAAAAGCTCTACTATTTCAGATCCGTAAAAATCAATCGGAGCAAAGGGAATTTGCCAACCTTTACCTTGCAATGCAAATCAAATGAGGCAACACTTGAAGTATCCCTCGACAGCTACTCCAGAGCTCTTTGGCGCCTCCAAAAAAGCAAAATGCACTCCCTCAACACGCTATATTACCATGAATTTTGCGTAAGCGCTAGGCATTTCGTATTAAATACCAAAACAGAGCAAATTACTCTTAAGGATTTAGGCAAAGGCTATGGCAACTGCGAGGATTCCAAGGGCTTTATGATTTAACGATTTTCCAATTGTTCTAAATTTGCTTCCGTGATTCAAATGAAAATTTCCGATTTCAAAATAAAAAAGGGAATGCAGGCGGATGATCTGTTCTCCCAATTTGAAAACGCAGGTTTTCAGGCATCCGAGCTCCACAACGCCTCATCAATAATGAAAGAGATGCTAGGAGATAAAGATTGCACGCGCTTTTTGGCATTCACAGCCAACATGGCAGCATCCGGTTTACGCGGGATTTTTACAGAGATGCTTAAAAAAAAGATGTTTGATGCCGTAATTACAACCGGCGGCTCAATTGACCATGACCTGATCAAATCCTTCTCCCACTATGATTTGGGCTCTTTTCAGCAAGATGATGTTGCCTTGCACAAAAAAGGGATCAACCGCCTTGGCAACATTTTGGTTGACAACAAAAATTACATCGCCCTTGAAAAACGGCTTCAACCCCTTTTTGCTAAAATCAACTCAAAAAAGCACGTGTTTTCCGGTTCCGAGCTAATTAGGGAAATTGCCTTAACCATCAAGGATGAAAATTCCTTCCTCTACCAATGCCAAAAGAACAACATTCCGGTGTTTTCCCCCGGTTTGATTGATTCCGCAATTGGCTTGCAGCTCTTTTTCTTCAAGCAAGATCACAAAGAATTCATTTTGGATGAAGCCGGTGACATGATTCAGCTTGCAAACTTAATTCTTACCTCCAAAAGAACCGGAGCTCTTATTTTAGGCGGAGGGATTTCCAAGCACTACACTATTGCAAGCAACCTTCTAAGGGGGGGATTGGATTATTCGGTTTACCTAACAACAGCCAGCGCATACGATGGCTCCCTTTCCGGCGCCTTCCCAAACGAAGCCAAAAGCTGGGGCAAAATAAAGGAAAAAGGCAAAACGGCTGTTGTGTACGGCGATGCTACGGTTTTATTGCCGCTACTTTATTCGAAGGTTTGCTGAAAACATCGATTCAGGTATAAAACGATTCGAAACTAATTTATTTCAGATAATCCTTCCCGAATATTTCCTATTGCATTAGCTAAAATACCGCCAGCTGCTCCTGCCAGAATGGCAATTAAAATTTCTTCTTTACCCCCTAATAGCACACTTAGGAAATTAATTGGAAATGCAATTAATACCAAAATAAACAACTCTTTAATTGCCTGTTTTATTTTAGTGTCGGTTTTTATTCCTTTTTTCATAGAACCACCTAATAGATTCTGTGATCTTTTGTTCTTAAGCAAATCGTTTGAATCAAAAAGAATATTTCTTCTTAAAGTAATAAAGTGTTTTACTTCCCTTTCCTTCTCCCTTTCTTTTCAACCGGCGCAGGTTCATTCCTCCCCTCAAACACATTCCTCATCATTGAAATCGCCTTCTTTTGGACCTCGAATTCAATGAACAGCCGGCGGAACTTGATCATGGAAAAGATAATGACAATGTAGGCAATCAAAGCGACCAATCCTTCCAAATCGCCCTTTGCAAGCATAACATCAATGTAATTGTAATCCTCCATAATGGCAACAACCGATTTAAGGACTAATAGCAGGAATCCATTCAATAAAAGTTTCAGGGCATCTTGCAATTTCGTATCGCTCATCAGAACGTAAAATCTGTAGGTGTAATAGAAAAGAAGCGTGCTTGCAACCAAGCTGGCAAAATTCAAAAGTACCATGTTCATCTCACCCAAATAAATTATTCCAAATCAACCAAACACTTCGCGCATCGCCTTGACAACCTTGTTTTGAAAATCGCTCTTGCTAAATATTTCATTGAACCTAACAATTGCAAGCGCAAAAACCACATACATGCAAGCCTCGAAGAAATCATCAAGCTGCAATTTCCAAATTATCGGAAGTGTTACGCCCGTAAATGCCCTATATGCGCTTAAAATTGCCTGAAGCGTGTAAAGCCCAAACCCGAGCATGATGATATTTAGCTCCTTTACGATTTTGGTATCCTTGAATGATTGGTAAAGCGTAGAAATTGCAAGCAATAGCAATGTCCCAAGAAGCACGCGGACAATTTCAAGCCAAACCGTAAATGTTGCCATTTTTATCAAAAAAGTAACTCAATGGCTGCTTATTAGTATTGTGCTTGACTGGCCCAAGTGGGGCGACCCCCCGAACCTTTTGTAAAAGGTTCATCAAAACCTATAATTGCGGTCGCACTCCCAAACCCCCCCTCGAATAATTTTCCAATTAATCAATTCTCCGAAAGCTCTTCAACAACCGTGCGTTCATTATTGTCCTTATCGCGCTCAAAATAGAATATCTTTGAGGAGGCACCTTCTTTTAGCGCCTCATCATGCGTAATAATGAATGTCTGCCCCACGATTTTTGGTATTTCATCATGAAGAGCCCGGTTTAGCAGTTGCACTGCCTGCGAATCCAAATTGTGCGTAGGTTCATCCAAAATCAGCCAAGATAGGGAAGGCGTCAAAACCATTGCAAATGCAACCCTAAGTGTCAAGGCAGCGCAGCTCTTTTCCCCTCCGGAGCAATTCTCAATCCCAACCCATTCGGTTTGTGAAGTTGATAGCATGAAAGCATAATCGTCCTCAAGAGGCTTTAATTTAATCTCCTGAAAATCGCCATACGGGTAAATTGTTTTCCAAAGCGAATTCATGGCAAAGTTCATTGCATCAATCAACTGCTCCCTCATTGCGGTTTGGGTTTCAACAACAGCTTCTTGAAAATCATTCAATTTGGTAATTTTGCCTTTTAGCAGTTCTATCCTTTTCTCCCGTTTCCCAATTTCCAAAAGCTTGGCGTCAAGATCGGCAATGCTCCTTGCCTTTTCAATTATTTGAAACTCCAGCGCATTGATTTCGCTCCCAATTACGGATGAACGCTTTTCAAATTGCAAAAGATGCTCCGTTGCCTCCTCCTTTTCCTTGGGCGAAATTTTAATGGCCAAAATCTCATGCTCCAATTTCCTGTGCGCTTTTTTCAGCTCTTCAATTTCATGGGTTAATTTTGGCGCTTTTTGAAGTTTCAAAAATTCCTTTTCAAGGGCTGCGGATTCCTTCCGTTGCGCATTCAGGGCGGATTCCAGTTTGGCGATATGGGGCAGAATTTGGGCATGTTCGTGCTTTATTTTATTAACTTCATCCTTTGCTTTTGCAAATTCTGCATCGGTAGCGGAAAATGTTTCCAATCTTAAGGAGATTTCTTCCAATTCCCAAACTTTCCTTTTTGCATTCTCTGCTTCATTCCTATTTTCCCTAATTTGCAATTCGCATTTTGCAATTTCTGCCGAATTTGTTTTCAAATGCATCTCTTTTTGCCTTTGCAGATCGATTTTCTTTTCTGGCTCCAAAAGTGTTTCGCAGACCGGGCATTTCCCATCCGCCAAATGCAGGCTTTTGGTTGAAAGTTCAAGCTCTTTTGCCTGCGCATGCAGACCTCCAATTTTCATCTGCAAGAGCGTCCCTTCCTCTTCAAGCTTTTTTAGGTGTTTTTTTGAATCTTCAAGGCTTCCTGCCCTAGCTTTGCGCTCCTCCAAGATTTTTCGCTCCTCCGTTGCTTTTTGCAGTTTTGCAATTCCTCTCTCAAATGCTTCCAATTGCGCGTCCATTTTCGCCTTCTTGCCTTTCTCCAAATCGAATTCCAATTCCTTTTTATGCAGGTGATTTTGCAATTCCTTAAGCTCATTTTCCATTTTTGCAATGTCTTTTCCTTCCATTTCCCCAAGCTCCAAAAGTTCGGCTTCCTTGCTTTTCATAACCGACTCGTTTGCGGCAATTTCTTTTTGCAAGCCAACAATTTTTGCCTCCATTTGCGAAAGCTCCAAAACCTTTTTCCTTTGCGCATGTATGTTTTCCTTTATTCCATTTGCAGCAGTTTGCTTTTTTTCCACTTCCTTTTGCGCATGCTCTTTTTCCCCCTGCTTTTTTTCCCTCTCAATTTTGATTTCGGATCCGCCGCTTCCTTGCAAATACGCCTCAATTTCACCCTTCTCCTGCGATATTTTATTAATTGCCGAATTTGCGCCGGCCCTAACCTCTTCAAACCTTGCAATCCCCAAAAGCTCATCCACCTGCTTTTTCCTATCGCCCTTAGGGAGCATAAGCAGGTAATCGATCCTATTTTGCTCGGCATAAATGATCCTTGAAAACAAATCATAATCAATTTTGAGCAAATTTTCAATCAATTCAGAAACCCTTGATGTTTGCGCCTCAATCAACTTCCCTTCCTCAAAAAGCTGGGCTGATGTCGATTTTGATCCGCTTAGCTGCCTGACAATTTTGTAGGTTTTTTCATTGATTATAAATTCCAATTCAATTTCTGCAGTCAAATGCTTTTTTGGCCGCTGCATCACAAGCTCTTCCAATTTGGTTTTTCTAGCTTTAAGCGCTGGAAATGTGCCAAAAAGAGCAAAGCTGATCCCATCAATTGCCGAGCTTTTTCCACTCCCCATTTTCCCAATGAACAAATTGGTCCCCTTCCCAAAATTCATCACGGTATCCTCATGGGATTTCCATCGCTTTAAGTGGAGTTTTGTGATCATAAAACCAGCCATTCCTTATTGATTGGATAAATTTAATATCGGAACTTTTTTTAAGAAATTGAAATAAGATGGCGATAGCGGGGTTGGATGGTTTTAATCAAAAGCACAATTGCAATCGTTTTCAAATGCCCTTCTTAAGAAGCGGCTTTGCCAAATTATCATCAATCCAGGATTTCCAATTCTTGATCAGCTCCTTGTGATCCACCGATCCAAACTCTTCCCTTTGCTTTTCCCCAAGCAGCATGTAATAACTGTGGGCAAGAATTGA
Source organism: Microcaldota archaeon (assembly GCA_016212475.1). Classification (GTDB taxonomy): domain Archaea; phylum Micrarchaeota; class Micrarchaeia; order Norongarragalinales; family SBBD01; genus JACRGC01. Next base: position 177,189 of record JACRGC010000009.1, read on the forward strand.
ATTTTCAGCTTCCAGGATTTTTGGTATTGCGTATTTCCTCTTCAAATCAACCAGATACTGCTTTGATTCGGCCCTTGCATTTATTTCATTCCAGATCTGCTCGATTTTAAGCCCCCTTACTTTTTGCAGCTTTGGAAGCCATTCCGATTCCTTCATCCGATCCTCGAAAAATTCCAAATCATCCTTGCCCGCATCGTATTGGAGCCAATGCAAAAATCCATTCTCCTTGTCCGGATCTTCCGTCCAGTGCTTTTTTACTTCGGTTACTTCAATCAACCTTCTTGCTCTTTTCAAAGACCCTTTGAACCTGATTTGCGTAGCCACAACTGCAAAATCCGTTGCCTTAAAAGATGTCGTTGGAACTCCCAAATCATTTACAATTCGATCCCAAATCGAATACGCGCTCTCGCCGTGAATTGTTCCCATAACTACGTTTCCAACTGCCCCAACCCTCATGGCTTCAAAAAGCGCCCTAGCTTCACCTGACCTAACCTCCCCAACAATCAATACGGAATCCCCCAACCGAAGGGCGGTTCGCAGTGCATCTTCAGCAGAAACATCCGATTCGCTTTGCTGACCCAAAGGCGCCCGAGTTTTCAATCTTTGGATAGAAAACCCAAGATGCTTAAGCGAATGCACCGGAAGTTCTAGCGTATCTTCCTGAACAATTATTCTTAGATTTTGCGGGATTTCCTGCATCATCGCCTGAATGAGCGAAGTGTTGTGAACAATTACCCCGTTGGCAACAAAGCTGTGTGTTCCGCCAACTGTCAAATCATAAACGTATTTTTCAGTATATGGCACTTTTTCGATTGATTCAATCTCATCCCAATAAATGTCGTTGAACGCAAGCTTCCTGATTTTTTGCGCCAAATCCGTATTATGCAAATTCCTTGAAACTAACTTGTAGTAAATTCTTTGCAGTACTTTTGGTGTGATGTTTTTTTGATCTAAAGAAAGCTTGCCAATTCCATATTCCTTCTTTACCTTAGCAAGCACCTCCCAAGCATCCGGAATAACATCTATGTTGGGGTTGAATTTTTCAAAAAGCGCAATTTTCAATAGCCTTGGCACTTTTTCCGGATGATGCATAGGGATGCTTTTTGCAAATTTCTTCGCATTTTCGCCCCTGATAAACAATCTGTAATATTCCGTTCCTTTAACGATTTTTGGTTTGACAATTGATACGATCCCAAACCTTTGGAGTGCCATTTGCATCTGCCTAACCATTGCCTTTGATGCAGTTGAAAATTCTATTTCATTCTTCCCCTTTCCAATGCTTGAATCACAATCAAAATACCCTGCAATGAATGCAGCTAGCACCCGATCCGGCGATGCCAGTATTTTATCTGGGATTTTAAGAATTGATGCCTTATCTCCCGATGCAAATCCCAAATTATCCCGAAGAATGTAAAATAGCGGCTTGCATTGCACATTTGCGCTTGGCGACCTGTTTGCTGGGAATATCGCGTTTGCATCCAAATCAAAAAGCGTTTTTGCCAGCCGGATGAATTCTTGGCGCAAGGCTTCATTAGTATTGGTAAATTCCGTTTTATGCTCATCAAGATGCCCATCGCCGGCCAAAAGCCCAACGAACCTGCCAAAGTCCTCGCCTATTTCAAAATTATCCCGGAATTTCAACGGTAAAGAAGTTGTATTTGCGTATGCAAATTCAAAACTCTTCATATAGTCGTTTTGGGGTTCGCCGCTAAATTCGCAAATTGCTTTCAGTTCAGATAAATAAATTCCTTTTCTTGTATTAGCCGCCAAATTCCGAATTGTGCTGTAAGCGATCCCGGCATCATTTCCAAAATGAGCAAGGGGCCGTTCCCATTGTATTTTTTTCAGTGCCTCCCCAACTTTGGCAGCAACTCCCGAATATTTGAGTTTTGGGTGCAGCATCGAAAGGGTCTGCGTTTTTCCGTGCAATTCAAGCGATCTTGGGGTTGCAACATATTGCCCAAGTTCAAATTCATCCGCCCTCTTCCATGCAAGTTCCCCCCCTTTTATAGTGAAGAATGGGTGCTCTTCAGTTACCAGCAACTCTTTTCCTGATTTGAAACGCAGTTTCACCATGCTTTTTGGGGCATTCCTCCTCCAGATTTTTTCTATTGGCAGATTTTTCATAAGCAAATTCGAATCCATGGACGAAACCTTTACATCTATCCCATTCTGCGAAAGATCCGTGCAAATCCCATCATCCAATTCGATTATTTTTGAAGTTTTGGAAAGCATTCCTTCAACAAATTCGCCAATCGGCACAATTTTTCCGTCCCGAAGTTGGATTTGGGATTTTCCATCCAAGCATTTGCCAGCTCCCCTGGAGCCAACAATCAAGGTGCTTGCCTGTGCATCAACCAAAAATGAAAGCAAACCAGCGGCAAACGGGTTGAACATCTTAAAATCCAAAAACTGTGCAAGCGTCCATGGCGTTTCCTTATGCAGCCTAAGCGCAAATGCATTCCCATCAACTGCGAGCGGCCGTCCAATTGCCGCCACACGGGTTTGCAGATCCTGCATGTCAAAATCCAAAATAGGGTGCGCCTCATCAAATGGCCTGCCAGAAAGCGCCCTAAATCTTGACACCAGCCCCTTTGATTCCTCATCGCTGTAAATCACATTGGTTTGGCATTGGCCGTATTTGCTGTGCACTAGATAAATCGGCTTTTCCCCAAGGGGCGAATCTATGTAAACATCTGTTATTTGCCTATCCGACAAAATGATTTCCAAAATACCATACCCAATTGTGTACCTTGAAACAATCGTTGCAAGCTCCTCTTTTTCCTCCGCAGAAATTTTAATCCCGTTATTTTGGGCCAAATCATTGATGGTTGCCATGTATATTTTCCGGAAATATTTGCGCGCCTGCTGCATATCCAAAAATGAAACCGATGAAGGCCGATGCGATGAAACGACCTCCTTGGTTTTCTCCAAAAGGAAGTATTTTTCCGGCGCAAGCGTGTATTCTGGTGGATTCACATAATACAAAAGTTCGACCTTCTCGGGATGCTTGTAGATGTGCACAGTCGAACCAAGCACCTCATATTGGTCAATCAGCTGAAGATTCTCAACTCCCGAAAAGAATATCCTCGAGCCGATGAACGATGGCTTGATTGCGGCTTCAAAAAGCGAATGGTAAATATTCCTATCCGCCGGAAGCGCCGAGAGCTTTTCCAAAAACCTCTTCATTGCCTGTATCATTTCCGTCTTTTCAATCTCATTTCTCAAAAACGCAAGCGTTTTCAAATAAACCTTCAAATCCTCCTGGGCTGCCTCGGGAAGGCTGGAGGCTTTTGTCAGCTGAGTTTTGATTTCGGAAACCAAAAACAGGTATGCGCGGAACGGATCGGATGGGAGCAGATCCATGAACTGCATTATCGCATCATGCCTTGGCGAGAGTGTCTTTGATTCCTGCGTGCTTCCAAGGTTGTTTGGGCTCCAAACGGTTGCGGATTCAAATTTTGTAATGGCTTCCCCAATTCCCTTAAGCATCCGCGTTTGCTCCTCATTGTAGATGCGCTCGTAATACTCCGAAAGCACAACCTCATCGGCATCAACTTCCCGAAGTTTTTCAATCACATCCTTCATGCAAGGCGCGTAAAGGGCAATATCCGCCCCATACGGCGCTCCCTTGTAATTGATAACAAGCTGTTTTTTGCCCCCTTCTGATTTTACAACAAATTCCCCTGTCATGTAAAATTACCTCAAAAAGCCCGATTGAAAATTATCCGCCATTAATTTTTCCCAAATCAAACCTTGAATCCCCAAATTCCTACTTTTTTTTGCATTAAGCTATTGTTTCCTTCACTAATTTTTAGCTTTGATATAAAACCATTAAGCCAACCTTTTATAAATCACTTCCGAGTAGGTTCTTCATGGTTGACAATGACACAAAGGATGGCAATTTTTCGATTAATGAAGGATCCATGCGCTATAAGGAGATTTCGGGAAATGCGCCTGAAGAATCCCCAATTGAAAAATTCAAATCATTCCTTCTTGATGCAAAAAATGCAGTTGTTTCAAACCCCGCTCCATTTGTAATTTTCATCCTCCTAGTGGTTGGCGTACTTGCCTACCTTGCCCTAACCCCCAAAAAAGCAGCGCTTTCAATTGGCATTAGCCTAAAAGACAGCCCTGGCACCCCGATCACAAAGGCGACAATTTCCCTTCTTTACAAAAACGAAAAAGCGGCGGTTCCTGATGTTGTGACCGACGAGCTTGGGAATGTCCAAATCCTTGGTGTGCCGGCAGGAGAAGACCTCACGCTTAAAATAATCCCTGCATCTGATGATCTGGTCTCATACCGAAAAACCATCAAGCTTGAAAACAAGGCAACGGATTCCCTTGATGTGTTTCTTGAAAAAAAGAGCAATCTGGTTTTGGACAAGGAAAACTATGATATTTTGGCAGCTCCTAGCTGCGAATCAAGGCTTGAAGTTAGCGTTACCAACCTTGCACTTTCAAGCTTTTCAACATCCCTGGTTTTTGATGATGCGCTAAAGAAATATTTCATTGCGGATGAAGAAGTTGAAATACCCTCAAACAAAGGCGAAGAGTCTTTGATTGCAAAAACCACCCTTATGGGTGATGCACCTTCCGAAATTTCAGGGATTGCAAGGCTCAAGTACACTTCCAAGGAAATTGCAGTAAGAATCAAAAAATCCGACAAGAAGCCAAAATTGGATCTGGTATTCGACAAATCCGAAGTGAAGGATTTCCGGGTAAAGGAAGCGGATTTGCCAATCACCAAAAAAACCCAGTTGCGTTTGAAAAATACCGGCTTGGCAGGCGGGCCTAATTTGATGGATTTGGATGTTGCAATAAATGGCGATATCAAAAACTGGGCTGAAATGGATGTTTCAACAATTGCAAGCGCCAACCAAAAGGGCGGGATTGCCGCCGGATCCGAAGTTTTATTTCCGCTATCAATTTCAGTACCATTAGGAACCGCCCCTGGCACCTATACTTCCCAACTGGTTGCTACAAGCGCGTGCGGAGATAAGGCAATTCCTCTTTATGTGAGGGTCGAATAACTGGGCATTAGCTAATGAAACACGGGCTATTTTTATGGGAGATCAAAAAACCGCTTTAATTACCGGAGCTAGTTCGGGAATTGGCTTTGAACTTGCAAGGGTTTTTGCAAAAAACGGCTACAGACTTGTTTTGGTTTCAAAAAACAAGGAAAGATTGCAATCGGCTGAAAAAAAATTAAAATCCGAATTCCCAAGCACGCCAATTGTTTCAATTCCAAAGGATCTTTCGCTTTCAAATTCCGCATTTGAGCTATTCTCCGAATGCAAAAAAAGGAAAATCCAAGTTGATGTGCTAATCAATGATGCCGGCTATGGCTTGCTTGGCAAATTCCACGAACTTCTCTTGAAGGATCAAATGGAAATGCTCCAAGTGAATATTTCCTCCCTAACCTGCCTAACCTACCTCTTCCTTCCTGAAATGATTAGGCGAAAAAAAGGCTATATTCTAAATTTAGCTTCAACTGCCTCCTTTCAGCCAGGGCCCTTGATGGCCGTTTACTATGCCTCCAAAGCCTACGTTCTTTCTTTTTCGCAGGCAATTGCAAATGAACTGGAAGGAAGTGGAGTTACAGTAACCGCCCTATGCCCGGGCCCCACCAAAACAAATTTCCAAAAAAGGGCCGGAGCTTCAAATACAAAGGTATTTTCCGGATTCCTCACATCCCCGGAAATTGTTGCCCAAAGGGGATTTGATGGGCTGATTTCAAAAGAGCCGGTAGTATTTGTTGATTCAAGGTCCGCTTTCCTTGCCAAATTGGCTGTAATCATGCCAAGAAAAACCGTAGTCAAGTATGTCCGGGGAATCCAGGAAAAGCGAAGGAAACGCTAAAAATTTGGCTAGACTTCCACTTTTCACCCAAAGCGCCCAAATTGCAGCTAAAACGCTAATGCTTAATAAGGCAATTCAAGAGAATATTTCTAAAGTTAGGCGGGGCATGCCTAATTGTTTGGAATTGGGGATTTTATGGCAAATAACACCAAAGTTGTAATCCTTTGCGGAGGGGCGGGCACAAGGCTTCGCGAGCAAACCGAATTCATCCCAAAGCCGCTTGTAAGAGTTGGACATAGCCCGATTCTTTGGCACATCATGAAAATCTACTCGAGCTTTGGCTACAGCGATTTTGTCCTCTCGCTTGGCTACAAGGGCGATTTGATCAAGGATTATTTCCTCAATTATGATTGGCGTGCAAATGATTTTTCCATGAACCTTGGGCAATCCGGAAGCAAAATCCACCATGCAAAGGAAAAGCTTGATTGGAACATCACATTTGTCGATACGGGCCTTGAAACCCTAACCGCCGGAAGGATTAAACTTGTTGAAAAATACGTGGATTCCGATAATTTCCTTTGCACTTACGGCGATGGCGTTGCAAATGTGGACATCAAGGCCCTAATGGATTACCACAAAAAGAAAGGCAAATTAGCAACACTTACGGCAGTCCATCCAACCTCCAAATATGGCAGCATAAAATTCGATAAAGACGGCATTGCAAGCGCATTTGATGAAAAGCCCGTTTTGCATGATTGGATAAACGGAGGCTTTTTTGCAATGAAAAAGGATGTTTTTGACGATATTTCAACTGAGGGAATGTTCGAACAAACCACCCTCTCATCACTAACAAAACGAAAGGAGCTTGCAATTTTCACGCATGAAAAATTCTGGCACTGCATGGACACATACAAGGATTATGAGGACCTAAACAAGATCTACAATTCCGGAAAAATCCCCTGGTTTGATTTTTAGTGATGAATATGGCATACAAAAGCAATTATTGGATCGATAAGAACGTTTTCATAACCGGCGCAACCGGCTTTCTTGGCTCATCCCTTACGCAAATGCTGGTAACAAATGGCGCAAATGTGGTTGCGCTTGTGCGCGACGGGGTTCCCAAAAGTGATTTTTACCTCTCAGGAGTTTATAGGCAGGTAATTTCCGTGCATGGAAAATTGGAAGATCTAACTGTCATCAAAAGATCACTCAACGAATACGATATTGAGCACATTTTCCATCTTGGCGCGCAAACCCAAGTCGTAACTGCAAACAGATCGCCTCTTGATACGTTCGAATCCAACATAATGGGCACTTGGAATGTTTTGGAAGCTGCTAGATTATCCTCCCTTGTCAAAGGATTGGTAGTTGCTTCAACAGATAAGGCATACGGCTCCCAAAAAAAGCTTCCCTATGACGAATCAACCCCCCTCCAAGGCGAGCACCCATACGATGTTTCCAAAAGCGCTTCTGATCTTATTTCCCAATCCTACTTCAAAACCTACGGATTGCCTGTTGCAATTACCCGTTGCGGAAATTTCTTTGGCGGAGGGGATTTGAATTTCAACCGCATAGTTCCCGGCACAATCAAAAGCGTCCTCCAAGGCAAAACTCCGGTAATTCGAAGCGATGGCAAGTTCGTTCGCGACTATTTGTACATTGAAGACGCCGCAATTGCCTACCTGCTCCTAGCTGAAAATGTTGCAAGGCCGCAAATAAAAGGGGAGGCGTTCAATTTCTCAACGGAAACCCCAACCTCGGTTTTGGAAGTTGTAAACACAATCCTTCAACAAATGAAATCCTCACTTAAACCAAAAATCACAAACGAGGCAACCGGTGAAATAAAAGAGCAATATTTATCCGCCAAAAAAGCCAAATCCCTCCTAAATTGGAAGCCCAAATATTCCCTCCAAGCCGGCCTTACGGAAACTATTTTGTGGTATCGGTCATTTTTCAAGAACCAAAATTTGGGCAAATTCGTATGAGCCAAAAAACCCAAAATTTCAGGGGAATGGAATCCAAAAAAGTGCTGATTACCGGAGGGCTTGGCTTTATAGGAAGCAACATTGCCCAAAAACTTGTCCCCCTTGGCGCGGATGTTGCGATTTATGATGCGTGCCTTGACCCATACGGCTGGAACTTTGCAAACATAAAAGAAATCAAAGGCAAGGTAAAATTCGTCAAAGGCGATACGCGCGATACGGAAAAGCTCAAAGCACATGCAAAGGATTGCGATTACATAATTGATTGCGCCTCCCAAATTTCCCACACGATCTCAATCAAAAACCCTTTCCTTGATATAGACATCAACTGCAACGGCGCCCTTTCCGTTCTGGAAGCTGCTAGGAATGCAAATAACAACAAAATAAAGCTTGTTTACGCAGGCACCCGCGGCCAAATAGGTAGGATGGTCTACAACCCAATTGATGAAAACCACCCAACCAACCCAATGGACATGAATGGCATAAACAAACTCGCAGCTGAAAAATACTACTTCCTCTACAGCCGGCTCTATGGCTTTCCGGTCTCATCCCTTCGCATAAACAACGCCTACGGAATCCGGTGCCAAATGAAGCACTCTGATTACGGTATTGTCAACTGGTTTTTGCGCCAGGCAATGGAAAATAAGCAAATCACAATCAATGGCAAGGGGGAGCAGACGAGGGATTACAGCTATGTTGAAGACATCGCAGATGCATTCGTCCTAGCGCTTCAAAGTGAAAAGGCAAATGGCGAAATATTCATGCTAGGCTCTGGAAAACAGACAAAATTCATAGATGTTTGCAACCAGATTTTGAAAACCGCAAAAAGCAAGATGAAAATAAACCATCAGGAGTGGGACGCGGAAAGAAAGGCAATTGAAATTGGCAACTTCGAAGTCAGCAATGAGAAAATCAAATCCCTCCTTGGCTGGTCTCCCAAAACCTCACTTGAAGATGGCCTTAAAAAAACCTACGAATTTTACAGCAAAAGGAAAACCGAATACTTCTGAGCTGAAAAATAAGTTGATTTGAAGTGGAAGGCAAAAAAATTAAGATTTGAATAAGGCCGATATTGGCAATATCGGCGTGTTGATTTGATTATGGAAAAAATATTGATCATCGGGGCATCTGGCCAAATCGGCGGAGCTTGCATGAACGTCCTTGCAGCCGATTTCAAATTGGTTGGCACGTATTTTTCCCATGCAAAAGAAAACTTGCTCAAATTGGATTTTACCGACAAGGAAAATTTGGAATCGGTAATGAAAAGCGTTAAACCCTCCGTAGTAATCCTCGCATCCGCCCTAACAAATGTCGATTATTGCGAAACGCACCCTCTTGAAGCCAAAAAAATGAACGAGGATGCCGTTTCATCCGTTGCTTTTGAATGCAACAAAATCAATGCAAAGCTTGTTTACATCTCAACCGATTACGTATTCGATGGGCAGGATGGCCCTTATACCGAAGAAGATATCCCTAGCCCAATTAGCATTTATGGCAGGACAAAATACAACGGCGAATTGAACGCAAAAAAGGCGGGCAAATGGCTGATTATCCGAACCGGCAACGTATTTGATTACGGCTTTGATGAGAAGAATTTTGTGGTTCGAACAATTGAGCGCCTAAAAAATAACGAGCAAATCAAGGTTCAAAGCGACCTTTTTGCCTCCCCAACACTTGCAACCCACATTGCAAATGCAATAAGATTGCTCTTGCTTGCCAAAAAAAGCGGGCTTTACAACGTTTGCGGGCAAGAAGTTATGTCAAGATCTCAGTTAGCTACGCAAATTGCCGTATTTTTTAAGCTGAATGCCAAATTAATTACCCCAATCAAAAGCTCGGAGCTAAATTTAGCAGCCAGCCGGCCCCTAAGGGGCGGGTTAATCTCAAAAAAACTGGAATTGGAAGTTGGTTTGCCTGCAATGCCCCTGCAAACCGCATTTTCTTTGATACAAAAAAAGATGGATAAGAATGGATGAAAAAGAGAAATTGAAGAAGGAGATTTTGGAAAAAGTATCCAATTACTACTTCAAAGTCCATGCAAAAAAGGAGTTCACGCCAGGAAAAACCCGCATCAACTATGCCGGAAGGGTGTTTGATGAAAAGGAAATGGTAGCTGCTGCTGATTCACTTTTGGATTTTTATTTGACGCTTGGCAAAAACGGAAAGGAATTCGAAGAAAAGCTCTCAAAAACCTTGGGGCTTAGCTATTCCGTCCTAACAAATTCGGGCTCTTCGGCAAACCTTTTGGCAGTTTCGGCCCTTTGCTCCCTCCAATACCACAGCAATCTGATGCCTGGGGATGAAGTGATTACCGCAGCAGCTGGCTTTCCAACTACCGTCAACCCAATTTTGCAAAACAACCTGGTTCCGGTATTTGTCGATTCGGAAATCGGCTCATACAACCTAGATCCCTCAAAAATCGAGGATGCAATTTCCAGCAAAACAAAGGCAATCATGTTTGCGCACACTCTTGGAAATCCGGCTGACATGGATGAAATCATGCGCATTGCAAAAAAGCACAACCTAATTGTTGTTGAGGATTGTTGCGACGCCCTTGGTTCGACATTCGATAACCGCCCATGCGGGATATTCGGTTCGCTTGCAACATTTTCCTTCTACCCTGCCCACCACATCACAATGGGCGAGGGCGGCGCAATATCTGGCAACTCCAAACTGCTAGACAAAATACTGCGCTCGCTTCGTGATTGGGGCAGAAGCTGCTGGTGCGATCCTGGCAAATCCAACACCTGCGGGGTTAGGTTCGAATTCAAAATCGCAGGCATCCCATACGATCACAAATACATGTACGATAACATCGGCTACAACCTAAAACCTCTTGATTTGCAGGCGGCAATCGGAGTAAAACAGCTCGATAAGCTTCCAACCTTTGTCCAAAAAAGGAAGGACAATTTCAAATTGCTCCTAAAGGAATTCAAAAAGTTCGATGAATATTTCATCCTTCCAACCTGGCACAAAAAAGCCGATCCGGCATGGTTTGGCTTCCCAATTACCATAAAGCCAAATGCCGGAATCAAGCTAGTCGAGCTCCAAAAATTCCTCGAGGATAATTTAATCGAAAGCAGGAGGCTTTTTTCCGGCAACATGACAAGGCAGCCGGCCTATAGGCAATCAAAATTCCGCATCAGCGGCAAGCTGGAAAACGCCGACATGATAATGGCAAATTCAATGTTCTTGGGCGTATACCCTGGAATTTCAAAGGAAATGATAAATTATACGGTTGAAAAATTCTCCGAGTTTTTGCATAAGTGATTCAATGAAAAAAATAGCGATATTCATCCCAACCTACAATGCAGCGCAGACGCTTCCCATAGTTTTGGATAGGATCCCAAGGGAAATCAAGCAAAAAGTAAAGGAAATATTCGTAGTCGACAACAACTCCTCCGACAACACCTACATGACGGCTGTGCAATACAAATCCAAATCCAAGCTCAACAATTTGAAAATCATAAAAAACGAGCGCAACTTGGGCTATGGCGGCTCGCAAAAAAAGGCCTACAAATACGTGCTTGACAAGGGGTATGATATCGTAGTAATGCTCCATGGGGACGCCCAGTACGCACCCGAACTGATTCCGCAATTGCTAAAACCAGTTGAAGAAGGAAAAGCGGACCTTGTTTTTGGAAGCCGCATGAAAGGCAATCCATTGAAGGGAGGGATGCCATTTTACAGATTGATTGGGAACAAGGTTTTAACGGCAATTGAAAACTACGTGCTCGAGATGAACCTTTCAGAATACCACTCCGGCTACCGAGTTTACAGCTGCGCCGCCCTTAGGAAGCTGCCATTTGAAAAATGCTCGAATGATTACCACTTCGATACAGATATTTTGATCCAATCCCGCATAAAAAATCTGAAAATCAAGGAAATCCCAATCCCAACCCACTATGGCAAGGAATCCCACTCGCCAACAATTGTGCAATTGATCAAGTACACTCTAAATATCCTAAAGGCAATGCTTGATTATTGGCTCCACCGCAAGGGAATTGCCAAAATCAAAAAATTCGACATCTAAACTTTCAAAGCATCCAAATTGGTAAAAATGGAAAAATTAAGGCAAAAAATCCTCTTAAAAGTCGATTTGCACAAGGCTACTTTTGTCAAATTCATTATAATTGGGATAAGCGCAACAATCCTTACGGTTCTTTTCACCTACATATTAACCGAATATGCAAAGCTTTACTATTTGCTTGCGGCAATAATTTCAACCCAATCAGGGATAGTTTGGAATTTCCTCTGGCACGACAACTGGACGTGGAAAAACCGCAAAAAAAGCGCATCCGTTTTCAAACGATTCCTAAGCTTTGAGGCAATTTACGTGGTCAGCCAGGCGGCCAACGTATTCCTGCTATTTGTTTTCACGGAATACTTCAAAATCCACTATATTCTCTCTCTTCTCACGGCAATTGGGATAACCTTTCTCTACAATTATGTGATGAACCATAAATTCACATTCAAGGAGCAGTGAAATTAGACTTAACCTAGTTTGTAAATTTCCATTCTGAACCTGCTATTTTCACAAACGCTGTTTTTTAGCAAAATTCCATTTTCGACGCAAACAATTTCAATTAGCGCTCCTTTCTCCTTGATCATTTCCTTAAATTCCGCTGGCGAACTGGCATCCAAATTCTCCGGGTCATAAAAAAGCGTTTTCGCCCCAACGCTCCTCAAAATTTCATCCAATTTTTCCCCATTTTCCATCCTGTTGTAAATTGCATACGCCGAATACATCCTATTTCCCATCGCAAAATAAAACGCCGGCTGCGCAATGACCTTTTCCTTGTAATTCTCATCCAAATAACTGTTTAGCAGGTAATAGTTGTAGGTTTGGGAAACAACAACCGAGTAAGCCGCAAGTAAAATTACCGATGCTCCAATCAAAACCAAAACTGTCCCGTTTGCAATAGTTTTTCGAATTCCCTTCCTTAAATTTGCAATTTCCCTTCCCGCAAAAATAGCAAGCAATGGCGCAAAGGCAAAAACATAATATGTCGCCTTATTCCCAACAAAAAACAGCAAAGCAATGTGCGTCAAAACAACAATTGAAATGGCATCCAGCCCCCTTTTCCAAATCCCATATGCAAAAATTGCAAACACAACCAAATACCAAGGGGCAGATGCGTAATTGTTTGTAGTAAACAGCCAATAATACCTAACAAACTCATCCCGTAAAACATCCAAAATACTTCCATGCCTTCCCAAAAGCCAGCTGATTTGCGAGATTGCAACATTCAAATTTGAAAATACATAAATCAGCCAGGGCATCAAAACGATTGCAACTACTGAAAACAGCTTAGCCAAATACAGCCCCATCCTTTTGAAATTCCCAAAGTTCCATTTAACAACCAAAACCGCAATTGATGCAACAAAGAGCAAACCAATCTCATGCGTCAAAACCGAAAGCGCAGCAAATAAGGATGCTTTTAGGAATTCGCCCTCCTTTTTGGTTTTTTCATACCGCAAAATATGCCTAAGCGAAAGCAAATTGAAAAGCGCAACCAAAATATCGGGCCTTCCATGGAAAATTGAAAGCAAAACAAACATGAAATTCGAAACCATCAATGCAAGTGTGAATTTTCCGCTATTCTCACCAAAATTCTCCCTAGCAATTGCAAAGCTAGCAAATACCGTCAATGCAACCAGAAGTGCCATCAAAACCGATGTTTGCAAAAGCCCAAACCCCAAAAGCTTGTAAAAAATCCCCTCAACCAAAAAGAAAAGCGGTGGCCTCCAGTAAAACCCATTTTCCAGCTGCAAAAATCCCCCCCAAGATGGGGTTGCCAGCTTTCCATTCATTGCAAATTCATTTGAAACCTCCGCAGTCCATCCGGAATCAATGTTTGTTTTTGGGTTTGACACCAGAAGCGCAAGCTGCAAAAGAAGGTAAATTCCCAAAAGCAGATGGATCTTGCCAATTCCAAACCGGTTCCCTTTGCCAATAGTTTTTCCATTGCCAAAAAATCCCGAATTTTCAAAAACACTCCCCTTATCCAAATGCCCCCCATTCCCAAGGATCCCCTTTTTTTTCATTGCGCTTTTTTTTGCCATTCCAATAAACCTATTTTGCTTCCAATCAAGCTTTTGCCGGATTACTCTTATAAAACCACTTCAACACGTAATTTGCAAATTACCCCTGCTTTGCAAGCCAAACACCAATGCTTAATAAGGCTGTTTTTGAAATAATCCTAATTCTGTTTTAAGAGGGGTAATTGGATTGAAAATTGGCATACTTACGGGCACGCGTCCGGATATCATCAAGATGGCGCCTATCTACTGGGAAGCAAAAAAGAGGGGGCATGAGCCGGTACTAATTCATACCTCCCAGCATTTCCCCTACCATCTATTTGAAGGCGTTTATAGGGATTTGGATTTGCCATTTCCCCCAAATCATCTGGTTTCCTATGGGGCTGTAAAGCGCATGGGCGTGCATCTTTCAAAAGCCGCCTTCGCACTTGACGAATCCGCCAATTTAGGGGTTTCCCGCAAATTTGAAACCATTGCAACCAATGTTTTTTCAAGGCGTCCATCTCCTGCCCAAACCGTTGGGAAAATCATGCTCGAACTTAACACATTATTCCAAGGGAAATTGAAGGATTTGGATATTTTGCTCGTGCATGGGGACACCTTAACAAACATGGCAGGCGCCTTAGCGGCTTCCCTTAACTTAATTCCAGTTGGCCATGTGGAAGCCGGCCTTCGCACATTTTCAAAAGAGCCATTTCCCGAGCAAATCGATACGAGGGTAGCCGATGCATGCGCTGATATTTACTTTGCAGCAACCCTAACCAACAAAGCAAACCTTCTAAAGGAAGGATTTGACAACGAAAGGATTTTCGTTGTTGGGAATACCGTAGTTGACGCTGCTATTTTTGCCGCAAAAAAAGGCAGCAAAAGCAAAACCTTCTTTGAAAAACTCGGGTTTGATTTCAATAAGAAGCTGATTTATTTCTCATGCCACCGAAGGGAAAACCTCATGCACGAAAAGCGCTTTAGGGACATAGTCGAATCACTGTGTGAACTTTCCTCCGAAGGCTACCAGGTCCTTTGGAGCATCCGCCCCGGAACATCCGAGGCAATTTCCAAATACGGACTGGAAGATTTCGTAAAAAATCACAAAAACATGAAAATGGTTTCCGAAATCCCAAAATATTCCGATATAATGTTCTTCATAAGCAAATGCCTAGCAGTTGTTACGGATTCTGGAAGCATGCAAGAAGAAACAGCTGCCCTTCACATCCCAACCATTACAATTAGGTTCGTAACGGATAGGCCCGAGAGCGTAAAAGCAGGGGTCAACTTGCTGGCTAAGCCATCCTCTAAGGAAAACATTTCCAAAACCATAAAAAAAGCGGTTTCGCCCGAATATAATAAAAAGATGAGGCGCATGAATAACCCGTATGGGGATGGGAACAGCTCAAAGCAAATAATCGATGCAATTGAAAAATTCAAGGGAAAATTAATAGAGTGGGAACATGAACGCGGATAAGAAAACATTGATGATGGCTGTTGGAATAACCCTTGGGATAGCTGGCTTTTTGCTATCAACCTACACAACTTCTGGAAACGCAGCTTTTTGGTGGGATGAGGCGGAATATGGGATTCTTGCAAAAGGCGTAACCTCCGGATTTTTCAGCTATTTTGGCGCCGCAAGTTATAGGCCGCCATTCCTTCCGGTTTACGATTCGATTTTTGCCGCATTATTTGGGAAATTTGGCACCTCACTAATCATTCCGCTATTTTCCTTCCTATCAATTGCCAGTGTTTACATGATCGGAAAAAGAATGTTCGATTTCAAAACCGGAGTCATAGCTTCCCTAATGCTTATGCTCTCAACCCTTTATGTTTTCTACTCCGGCAGGTTCCTAACCGAAATTCCCGGGATTTTCTTTTCAGCAATTTCAATTTACTTTTTCTACAATGCCTTTGAAAATGGAAGGAAGCGCGATTTTCTTTTGCTTGCAATCTTCACTGCCTGCTCCTTCATGGTATTTTACCGGTTTTCCATGATGATGGTTTCTTTTGGGGTGTTTGCATTGCTTTGCAGGCCAAGGAAAATTTTTGAAAATATCCAAGGCATTGCAATTGCACTTGGAGCCTTGCTAGCGCTCCTCTTTCCCCTGCTTCTTTACAGCAACTCGTATTTCGGATCCCCAATTGGGCTGTTCTCATCATCCTACACCGCCCAGCAGCCAGAGCCGCTTGATTGGTTCATCCAGCTCTCCTCCCACATCTTCTCAAACACAAACGTTTTGATATTATTGGTTTTATCCATCCTCTACGCTGCAATTTTTGGCAAGCGGGAACTCAAATATCTGGCAATGCTAAATGTGATAGTTTTCATTTCAGCCTCAATTTTGCTAAACCACAAGGAAGATAGGTACCTTATGCCGATGTTCCCTGTTGCATTCCTAGCAATTGGCGCTTTTAGCTCCCAACTCATAACAAATGCAATTCACGCGGCAAAATCCTTCAACACTGCCGGAAACCGCGGCGAAATATCCGCAATAAAAGTATTCGCAGCAATAATTGCAATCGCCCTGATTTACAATGCAACCTTTGCCAACCTTCCGGCTGCTTTTTCTTTGTATGATTCCAAAAAAGCATCGTTTGGGGATGTGAAAATGGCAGCTGTATTTTTGCGCGACAATTCCAACCCATCCGATATCATAATTTCGGATTCCCCAACCGCTATTTACCACTCCGAGCGCAACTCAAAAGTAGGCTTCAATGGCGGAAACATCACGGCTTTCCTAAATGACATGTCGATGTATTCTCCAAAATTCATCCTCCTTACGGTTTACGAATCCCGGGAAAATTACATCAATGCTGTAAACAATTTCAAGAACCTCAAAACTGCGGGGAATTCAGTTGAATATGTGCTTTTGCATCCCGAAAAATATCAATTAATGAAAGTGTTTCCAAATGATCAAAATCCAAACGTTCTCGTATTCAAAGTCTTATAGGTGAAATTGATTTGAAACTAGGATTCATTGGCGGCGGCTACGTAGGGCTTGTTTCGGCAGCTGGCTATGCCTCCCTTGGGCATAACTGCCAAGTTATTGACATAGACAAAAAAAAGGTGGATGCAATAAACAATGCAGTTGCGCCAATTTACGAGGAAGGACTGGACGAGCTATTGAAAAAAATAACCGTATCAAAGCACCTTGTTGCATCAACTAATTATTCCGACCTTGCAAACTGCGAATTGATTTTCATATGCGTTGGAACGCCTTCGGGAAAGGATGGCTCAATTAATCTTTCCTACATAAAATCCTGCGCCGAGCAGCTTGGGAAAATGATAAAATTGCAAGACAATTTCCCAATTATTGCAGTAAAAAGCACGGTTGTTCCCAAAACCACCCAAAGCGTTGTTTTACCGCTGCTAGAAAACCACTCCGGCAAAAAGGCAGGCGTAGATTTTGGCATAGCAATGGTCCCCGAATTCCTTAAAGAAGGATCCGCCCTAAGCGATTTCAACTCCCCAGACCGGATTGTAATTGGTGTGAATGACAAAAAAAGCTCAGATGCGTTGAAAAAATTGCATTCCCATTTCAAGTGCGAAATATTGGAAGTCCCGCTTGCAACCGCCGAGCTGATCAAGTACGCAAGCAACTCGTTTTTGGCAACAAAAATCTCATTCATCAACCAGATTGCAAATTTGTGCGATGTTCTTGGGCTTGATGTTGATGATGTTGCAAAAGGAATGGGGCTTGATAGCAGGATAGGAAAACAATTCCTAAAAGCGGGGCCCGGATTTGGCGGAAGCTGCTTTCCAAAAGATGTAAAGGCTTTGATGCATTTTTCCTCCCAAAACGGAATTGCGCCAACTATTCTAGAATCCGTAATGGGCGTTAACTATTTGCAGCCCCAAAGGATGTTGAAATTGGCACTTGAAGCAACTGGGGGCGGTCCTGCCAATCTAATTGGCAAAACCGTTTCTGTATTAGGGCTCGCGTTCAAGCCGGATACGGATGATTGCCGCGAATCGCCTGCAATTCCCCTAGTTGAAGAGCTTTTGAAAATGAATTGCAAAATTCAGGCGTACGATCCAAAGGGAATCGATAATTTCAAGAAGCTTTTCCCCAATCTGCAATATGCAAAGGACATGGAAAGCGCGCTTGCAAAATCACACGCATGCTTTATTGTGACGGATTGGAAAGAATTCAAAAAGCCAATTTCCTATTACGAATCCAAA
Source organism: Microcaldota archaeon (assembly GCA_016212475.1). Taxonomy (GTDB): domain Archaea; phylum Micrarchaeota; class Micrarchaeia; order Norongarragalinales; family SBBD01; genus JACRGC01. Next base: position 195,186 of record JACRGC010000009.1, read on the forward strand.
ATGGCCTTCCCGCTGATAATCGATTCGAGGCGAATTTTGGATGCAAAAACAAAAGCAAAGGCGATTTATCGGGCTATTGGTAAGGGTGGCACATCATGAGCATCTTAATCACCGGCGGGGCTGGTTTTATTGGAAGCCACCTAACAAAAGCCCTTCTTGACCGCGGGGAAACCATCGTTTCAATTGATAATTTCGACCCGTTCTACTCAAAGCAGCAAAAATTGGAGAATTTGGCGCAGCTCAAAGGAAAGAATTTCAAATTCCACGAAATGGATGTACGAGACATCGGAATGAAAAAATTCCTTCTTGACAATTCAATTGAAAAAATCGTGCATTTGGCAGCAAGGCCCGGGGTTAGGCCCTCCCTTCCAAATGCCAAACTATACGAGGAAATAAATGTTGCCGGAACCCTCAACATGCTCGAGGCATCAATTTCAGCAAACATCAAGAACTTCGTTTTCATTTCCTCCTCTTCAATTTATGGCAACCTTGCTAAAACTCCCTGGAAGGAAGAGTATGACCCGCAGCCAAATTCTCCGTATGCCGCATCAAAACTGGCAGGTGAAGCATACGTCAAAACCTACGCGGAGCTTTACGGGCTGCCAACTAGCGCCCTTAGGTATTTTTCAATTTATGGCATTGGCCAGCGGCCGGATTTGGCAATTGCCAAATTCTCCTACGCAATTCTTGCAGGCAAGCCAATTGAAATGTTCGGGGATGGAGTTGCAAAGCGCGATTACACCTACATTTCAGATGCTGTAAATGGCACAATTTCAGCCCTTGACAAGAAATTCAAATTCGAGGTTTTCAATATCGGCAATTCAAGCCCAATTGCCTTGCACGAGCTGATTTCCCTTCTTGAAAAAAACCTTGGCAAAAAGGCCAAAATCAACAAGCTCCCGATTCAGAAAGGGGATTTGCCAAACACATATGCCGACATTTCCAAAGCGAAAAGGATGTTAAACTATTCCCCCATAATAAAGATCCAGGAGGGTCTTAAAATTTACTGCAATCACCTAAAAAACCACGTGAAATAACATGCTAATCTCAATAGTAATCCCGGTTTTCAATGAAGTGGAAAACATCAAACCACTTTTGGATTCGCTAAAAAAGGAATCAAAGGAGCTAAAAAAACTTGGGCACAAGGTCGAAGTGGTTTTGGTTGATGATGGCAGCAATGATGGCACTTTTGATCGGATACAAAAAAACAAAAAAGGGCTGAATGTTAGGGCAATTAGGTTCCGGCGCAACTTTGGCCAAACCGCTGCATTTGACGCCGGATTCAAGGCAGCCAAGGGGGATGTGATAATTACGATGGATGGTGATTTGCAAAACGACCCAAAAGATATTCCCTCTCTCCTAAAAGAACTCTCGAAAGGGCATGATGTGGTCTCTGGCTGGAGATTCGAGCGCCAAGATTCATTCACAAAAAAACTCCCATCGCTTTTCTCAAACTTCCTTGCCAGGTCCCTAACCGGCCTTCAATTGCATGATTTTGGATGCTCCCTAAAAGCGTACAAAAAAGAAACACTCAAGGATTTGCGGTTATTTGGGGAAATGCATCGGTACATTCCGGCAATCCTTTACACAAAAGGGTACAAAATTTCAGAAGTAAAAGTTTCCCACCACCCAAGAAAATTCGGCTACACCAAATACAACTTCACAAGGCTCCTCAAGGGCTTTTTGGATTTGCTCTACATCAAATTCTGGAGCTCGTTTTCAACAAGGCCGCTTCATTTATTCGGCTTCATGGGCGCGCTTATGTTCCTATTCTCCGGCCTTATTTTCCTCTACAAGTTCTTTGCACTGGTTTTCCTTGGTTTACCAGTTGAAGTTACGCCCTCGCTTATAATTGCAACATTATTCTCAATCATGGCAGTTCAGTTCATAATGTTTGGCTTCCTATCCGAAATACAGGTGCGAACATACTACAATACTGCAAAGGAAAACGAATACGAAATCGAAAAATCAATTTAAGTGGTAATTCATGAAAAAAAACCTCCTATCCTTACTTGTTTGCACAAAATGCCGGCACAATTTGAAATTGGCCCCCTTCAAAACCGAAAAGGATGAAGTGGTGGATGGAAAGCTTACTTGCATTAGTTGCAAGCGCGAATACCCAATCATCAATTTCATCCCGCGGATGCTTCCGGACGAGCTCATTTACGATTTAGTTTGGAAAAAAAACATCAAATTCCTGAAAAAATACGGCAAGAAATTCAAAAAATCCAAAAAAGATTTTGCCAAGTCCTTCGAACTGACCGCAAAAAGCAAAACCTCAAGCAGCTTTGGGTTCGAGTGGAAGGAATTTAGCGAGTTCCATGGCATCTACAAAAAGCAGTTCCTTGATTGGCTCTCCCCCTTCAAGCCGGATATGTTCAAGGGAAAACTCGTGCTTGACGCCGGCTGCGGAATGGGTCGGCACACGATGGTTGCATCCGAATATGCCAAGGAAATTGTCGGAATAGATTTAAGCGAGGCAATCGATGCTGCCTATAAAAACCTCAAGGGCAAAAAGAACGTGCATCTTGTGCAAGCCGATATTTACAACCTCCCATTCAAGCAAGTTTTTGATTTGGCCTATTCAATTGGAGTAATCCACCACCTTCCAAATCCCGAAAAAGGCTTTAGGCACATTTTAAGGAAAGTTAGGCCCGGTGGCAAAATTTTTGTTTGGATCTACGGGCATGAAGGCAATTTTGTGATGGTTAATTTGATTGAACCATTCCGCAAGCTAATCACATCCCGCCTGCCCCACCAACTCCTCTACTACCTTTGCTATCCAATCACTGCCCTTCTTGAATTCAGCTGCGCATTTTACCGCGTTGCAAACGCCCTTCCAATCATCAATTCGGCTGCAAAATACCTCCCAAGCAACATTTACCTTCTTTACATCTCAAAATTCTCCTTTCGGCACAAACTCGCAATAGTTTTTGATTTCCTCTCAGCCCCGCTTGCCAGGTACTATAGGAAAAGGGAGTTTGAAAAATGGTTCTTGCACGCTAACCTAAATGCCAAAATCTACCCGCATAATGAAAACAGCTGGAAGGGCCTAGCAACAGTTCGATGATTTTCGCCACCTAAACGCCTAAATATCCCTTCGTATTAACTTTTTTTAACAGCTGATCAGCATGTGCGGAATTGCCGGTTTTGTTTACCTAAGCGATAAAAAACTCCTAAAATCCATGTGCGATTGCATTGAGCACAGGGGCCCAAACCATTTTGGCAGTTATGTCGATTCGAATTGCTCAATTGGCTATAGGCGGCTTTCGGTGATTGATGTAAAAGGCGGAAACCAGCCGCTTTTCAATGAAAAGGGCAATATGCTGATTTTCTACAACGGCGAAGTGTACAATTACAAGCAATTGAAAAAGGAGCTGGAATTGCTTGGCCATGTTTTCGAAACCAATACGGATACGGAAACCGCCCTTCACGGCTTTGAGCAATGGGGGGTTGATGTCCTAAAAAAACTTCGGGGAATGTTTGCATTTGCAATCTGGGACATCAAAAAAAAGAGGCTTTTCCTTGCACGGGACAAATTCGGGAAAAAACCGATCTATTACACTTTTGCAAACGGGGTTTTTGCTTATTCTTCCGAGCTAAAATCGCTCCTTTTGCTTCCGGGCTTTGACAAAACACTTGATTATGATTCAATAGATAAATTCCTTGCCCTAAGATACATCCCAGGCCCCCAAACGATTTTCAAAAACACCAAAAAGGTCCCTCCAGGAAGCTACCTCATTTTGGAAAACGGCAAATCCACCATAAAAAGCTACTGGGATTTGGAATACAAGCCTGTTAGCCACTCCGAAAACTACTTTGCAAAAAACCTCCTTGCAATTCTTGATGAGTCCACAAGAATCCGGCTCATGTCCGAAGTCCCCCTTGGAGCTTACCTATCAGGGGGCATAGATTCGGCAGCTGTTGTTTCCCTTATGGCCAAACACTCATCAAGGGCAGTAAAAACGTTTTCAGTTGGGTTTGGCATAGAAAAATACGACGAGCTCCCATTCGCCAGGCAAACTTCGGATGCGTTTTCAACCGATCACCAAGAGCTGATAGTTTCCCCCGATTCTATAAAAGAGCTCCCAAAAATCATCTGGCATCTTGATGAACCAATGGCGGATCCAACTGTGATTCCAACCTTCCTATTATCAAAATTTGCCAAAAAGAAAGTCACCGTGGTTTTGACGGGCGAAGGCGGGGATGAACTGTTTGGAGGCTATGAGCAATACAAAATCATGCAAATGGCCTACAAATATGCAAAACCAATCCCAAAACTTATAAGAAAGCACCTGATTGCAAAAGCGCCAAAATACGTCCCAAAAGCGATTTTGGATAGGCTCTTCAAATACTCCTCCTCCCTTGGGAAAAAAGGCATAGAGCGCTATTCCGAGTTTATTTCCGATCTTTCATCACCTAAAAAAAGCTACCTTGATTTGGTGCAAATACTTAGCCAAAAAGAGAGGAGTGCGCTTTATTTGGAAAATGGCCAATTGAAAGCTGATGATGCCTCCAAAATTCCTGCGGCAGATGTTTTTTCGAGGTCAGATGATCTTCAATCAAGCATGCAGCTTTTTGGGATAAAAACCGAAATGGCCGATGACCTTTTGATGAAGGTTGACAAGATGACAATGGCGTATTCAATCGAAGCTAGGGCGCCGCTTCTTGACATAAGGCTTGCGGAATTTGCATTCACAATCCCTTCGCATCTGAAAATAAAAGGGGGCATTGAAAAGTACATCCTAAGAAAAGCCCTTAGAGGAACGCTTCCGCAAAGCGTGCTTAATCGGAAAAAAGCAAGATTTTTCGTGCCTCTTGACTATTGGTTTTCAGGCGACCTAAAATCAATTGCTGAAAATCTTTTGCTTGAAAACGAGCGAAAATTATTCAAAAATTCCGAAATTTCAAAAATCATTTCAAATTATTCGCACTCCAAGACCTACGCTGCAAGGCAGCTTTGGAGCATGATCTCACTTGAAATGTGGGCGCGCACATATCTGGATGCCTCCGGGAAAAAACCGCTTTCCTACGATGAAATTATCGGCTGATGCGGCTGCTTGCCTTATAAAACTCGCAGGCAATTATGGGTATTTTTAAGCTTCTTTGCCGAACTTAATTCTGAGGGAATATGATCGAATCCTTGCTAAGCCAAAGGCCATTTAGGTTTGCACTAGTTGGCGGGTTGGGCGCGACCCTAAACCTTGCAATCCTGTACCTTATCGGGGAATTCGGGGGGGTGCATTACGTTGTGGCCGGTTTTTTGAGCAGCCAAGTATCATTGACGTTCAATTTCATTGCAAATGATTCGTGGACCTTTGCCGGCAAAAAAAAGCATACGTTCATTTCAAGATTCTTCAGGTATTGGCTAATATCCCATGGAACCATACTTTTGGATCTTTTGATACTCTACATACTAACAGGCTTCCTGTCCGTCTACTATGTGTTTTCGATGCTGGTTGCAATACTGATTTCCGCAGCTATAAATTATTTCATGAACAAAAAGCACACATTTCCCACATGATCTTGTGCGAATGACTATCCCATGAATTTTTTTATAATCCCCAAATCAATCCCCAGTTTTGATTCAAAAGCCTCGACCATTTTCAGGTCCAGCAAATCAAATGCCCTAAGTTTTGACAAGAGCAGGAAATAGGCCGCAATTGTTGCAATGGCGATGCATGCAAGTTTTAGGAAATTTGCCCCGATATCAAAATAAGCCGATGCCAAGGCGGGTATGGCGAGCGCAACAATTCCGGCTGCAACGATCTTGTATGCGACTTGGTTCATTGGCCAAACCCCAAAAAACGTTTTGACCTTTTTTACGCAAATTGCGCCGTAAAAAATAAGGGAAATCCCCGTTCCAAGGGCCGCCCCAAGGATTCCGTATGCGGGTATTAGGGCGATGTTTAGGATGATGTTTGCAACGGCCGCAATCGAGCTGTTTGTTAGGAGTATTTTGGATTTACCATATGAGGTCAGGACGAATGTCGATGAAATGGTTAGGGCATATGCCGCATAAGAAATTGCCAAAACCACAAGTGCGGGGGCGGCATCGTCATACCCTTTTCCAAACAATATCGAAAGCACTTGGGCTGGGAAAATTGCCATTATCAAAAGCGCGGGCAAATTCAGCATGAAAATCCATTTATTTGCGGTCATGTATGTGTGCCTAAGTTCGCCAAGCTTGTTCCTTGCAAGCAAATCCGAAACCAGCGGGGAGAGCAGGGAAGTTAGCGCGAGTGGGAATGTAAGCAAAAGGCCGGCTGTTGGCAGCGCAGTATTGTATTTTCCAACCTCCGCAACGCCCCTGAATACGCCAAGGAGTATGGAGTCGGTCCAATTTATGAACAAGAATACGATTCCGCTCATCATCAACGGGACCGAGAATGAAATAATTTCGTGATACTTCGGGTCAAATCCGTATTTTTCCCTAAAAAACCTGAATACTTTGTATTCCATGAAATAAAGCGAAAGCAAAAAGCTTGCAGCGATGGAAATAAGGTATGCAATCGATATCCCAAAAAGGCCGTATCCGGCAAAAACCGCTGCGCAAACCAATGCAACCCTTATGATGCTATCCCCAATTGCCTTTGAAATCACGTCGTATTGGTTTTTGAAATAAGAATTTATCACCGCAAGTATCAGGCCCGTATACGCATAAAGCGGCAAACCGACGGCAAGTATTTTTATCACAATCCCAACCCTTATATCGTGGAAAATATTCCGTGCAATCCAATCCGAACTAAAAATCAGCCCTATCATGAGTGCAAGGCTTGTGAATGTTGCTATGTGGAGGGCCGATTTTAGGTAATTTGAAACCTCCCTTTGCTTCCCGGATGCAATCGCCTTTGGGATGAAGGTGTAAAGGCCAGTTGTCATTCCGACAAACGAGAGCATTCCGGCAATTGAAAATATCGTAAAACCAAGGGAGAATATCCCGTATTCTTCCGCGCCCTCCCTTGCAATCAGCAATCTGAAAATGTACTGCGCAGCCTTTGATATTATCAATCCCGCAAAAGTCAACCCCGCCCCCCTAAGCAATATTTTGAGGGGCCCAATCGTGCTGATTTCGCGTGTTTCATTTCCAATTTCATCCATGAATTAATCTTACCTCCTGCAATTGAAAAAGGTATTCATTCCAAGGCAATGCGCCCTGCTTTCCAAGCAAAACCCGCCTTTGGTTGCGCGCACTTTGAATGCCATTGCGCCGCCCATCCCCTAAAAATTAGCGGATCCAATCCGCGCTAATTTTTCAAATCATAAATGAAAATCACATGCCCAATTTTAGCAATTGGTTCCTTTTCCCTTAGCCATTTGTAGCAATCATGGTTCTTGAATAAATTCCCATTCAAATTTGTTGCACTGATGGCCATCAACCCTGTCTTTTCGGAGCAATCCTCCCCGCCCCTCCCAAAACCAGACGGAAGCAATTCATAGTTGAAGCCATAATATTTAGGCGGAACGCTTCCAGAATAGCTGTATTTGATCGAAGGGATGTTGTTCTTTTGCATATATTCGTTTAAAGCAAAGTCCGCCTGCCCCCAATCCAGATCCGATTGAGAAAGTATCCTATACCCGTTATCGGATCCGCCTGCAATTTCATTGAAATACGGTATGTAGAATGGCGCAGCTGCAATAGTGCTAACCGCGTACCAAATGCAAAGGGCTGCGCCAATTGCCGCTGCCGGCTTGATGTTTTTGCCAAGTTCAAATGTTCCAAGCCAAAGAAGAACCCTTCCAATGAAAACAAAAATGAAGGGCATCATTGAAAGCACATATCTAACCCCCGTGTTGATCGGCACAAGGAAGCTGAAATATAGCAAAATGAAGGCAATTGGAACGAGCAGGAAATGCTCCTTAAATTTTAGGCGGAATTTTGACAGTGAAAGGAGCGCAAATGCCAAAAACACCGCAAATGGCAGGGGTGATTTGACAAGCACCGCAACCAGGTAATAATGCCAAATTCCGCTTGTGTGCATTTCCCCAAAAATATAATTCACCTGCGGATCTTTTTGGTGGATGAACTGGAGGGCAATATCGCGAATGTAAAAGTTGAATGGCACAATTGCATCTTCGAGTGCAAAATGCACGGCCTTCCCAATCGATGTTGCATTTCCAAAAATTCCCGAATCGGGCACATATTTGTTGATCCCCTTGGGGTAGATCGCGCCGATTTTGAACATGTAGGTTGCAAGCACAACAAAGCCTGCAATCAATAACAGCAAAACAAACAGGGAAATGCCGTATTTTGCCCCCCTCATCCTTTCCAATTTCCCAAACTTTGGCATTTTCATCCTTTTCAAATGCGCAATTGCCAAAATCATAGCGTACATTGCAAGAAGATGCGTGCCTGCCATTTTGCTTGAAATTGCAAGTCCGGTTGAAAAAGCCATCAAAGCAAAGCTCTTGTATGTTGGCCTATCAAAAAACCCCCAAAACAAATACATTGATAGGAACGTAAAAAAGGCGGTTCCCATATCCAGCGTAGCAAGGGTTCCGTGCGCCAAAATTATGGGGCTGAATGCAAACAAAAACAGGGAAAATAACGCAGCTTTTTCTCCATACATTTTCCTTCCAAAAACAAACACCAAAAGCGCGGTTAGCACGGTCAAGATAAGGGTTGGAAGCCTTGATAGGAAGATAAGCTGTTTTGAATCCATGCCTGATTTGAAAACCGTTTGGAATTCAATTGCATTTTCCTTGTCAAATCCGTTTTCATGCCCTTCCGGCAGCCGGATCCCTGCAAGGTATGGCAAAACCCCTGCAAAATATTTCATAAGCGGCGGATTCCCCTTCCCCAAATCAAAATCCGCGCTTTGCAGTTGTGCAACCCCTTGGATCACATAAGATGGCTCATCAAATGTGGGCGAATTCGAATTGATCGCATAAACCCCCTGCAGGACAATTGCTGCAACCAAAAGCACAACGATTGCATTGATGTGTTTTTTTTCCATGCTGATGACCGTTCCCCAAAAAGTTAGCTACCGCCTTAAGTTAACCTATTTAACCAGCAATATCTATTTTTACATGTTTAATTATCTTGCTCTTGTGGGTAATACTGTATGCAAGCTCTCATCCTGGCTGGCGGCCTTGGAACAAGGCTCAGGCCCCTAAAACTTGGGGTTCCAAAGCCAATGGCAAAAGTTTCCGGGATGCCCTTCCTTGAACGGTTGATTCTTAGGCTAAAGAACGGGGGCGTTACAAAAATCCTGCTTTTGGTTGGCTACAAAAAGAAGGCAATTGAAAAGCACTTTGGCAATGGCAAAAAACTTGGCATCAAAATCGGCTATTCCCGAGAGCAAAGGCCGCTTGGCACCGGCGGAGCAATCAAAAACGCCCAAAAATCTGTTGAAAAGCAGTTTTTGCTGTTCAACGGCGATACGATTTGCGATATCGATATCCAAGAATTCATTAAATTCCACAAAAAACACAAATCGATATTGACAATTGCGGTTTCACGTGCAAAAAACGAGGGCGGCAAAATCGAATTGGCAACCGATCTAAGGGTTGCAGGTTTTGGCAAGAAGGGTCCATTTGTCAATGCCGGCGCATATGTTGCCAATTCCGAAATCTTAAAAACAATCCCCGCAAATAAGAAGGTATCATTTGAAGAGGCGATAATCCCAAGGCTCCTAACAAAGCGGGTTTTTGGATTCCGAATTGAACGGGGTTTTCTAGACATTGGGACTCCAAGCCGCTATTCACTTGCAAATAGGGTGATAAAATAATGTATGAAAGTTCAAGGGCCCCCCTAAGATTAAGTTTTGCCGGCGGAGGATCGGATGTTTCCCCCTACTGCGAAGAGCATGGCGGGATCGTTCTTAATGCCACAATCTCAAAATTCACATGGGTTTCCCTAAAAAAAATTCCGGGCGAAAGCGTTTCAATTTATCATTCAGATGGCACTTTTGAGCAGTTCAAGACGCTTGATGATTTCATCTCAAAAGGAATTTCCCCAATTAAGCACGTGTGCTCGCATTTCAAAGACCATCACAATTTAACCGGCGGTCTTGAAATACATCTTCGTAATGACGCTCCGGGGATGTCTGGCCTAGGCGGCTCGGCTAGCTTTTTTGTTTCAGCAATCAATTCGCTGCGCCTTCTAACCCTGTCCGACATAAACAAATACGACATGGCCGAACTTGCATTCAATTTAGAGCGCCAAAAACTTGGGAACATCGGCGGCAGGCAGGATCAGTATGCAGCCGCCTTTGGGGGCATCAATTTCATAGAATTCAAAGGGAATGATTTTGTGCGCATGAACCCGCTGACAATTAAGCAAGATGTCCTTCTCGAACTTGAAAAGCGCTTGGTTTTGGTAAATTTAGGAAAACGCAGAAAATCCGGCGACATCATTTCAGATCAAGTAAAACGCGTAACCGAGCACAATTCAAAAAGCCTAAAAGCGCTTGATGAAACCAAGAAAATTGCAATTTCAATGAAGCACTCGCTTAACAAGGGCGATTTGGATGATTTTTCGAAACTTCTTTCAACTGCCTGGGAAGCTAAAAAGAATTTTTCCCCCCTCATTTCAAACACTTACATCGATGGCATCTATGAATATTCCCTCAAGAATGGAGCAGCCGCTGGAAAAATAACCGGAGCCGGGGGAGGGGGCCACATGATGCTTCTTGCAAAACCAAATGAGGAAGAAGCGCTCAAGCGTGCGCTCATAAAAAAAGGCCTGCTGCCAATTCCCTTTACATTCCAGATGCACGGGGTTGAAAGCTGGAGGGGCTAGAAAAAGGGGCATCCGCATCCTTTTTTTGTTCAATGGCCGCCCACTTGGTTTTCATTGTCATTTTCCTCTTTTGCCAACTTAAATAAACCTACTCTGCAAAACAATTCCTATGGGCGCAATAGTTGTAATCCCGACCTTTAACGAGAAGGAAAATGTTGTACGGCTGACAAGCAAAGTTCTGGCTGCCGACCAATCCATCAAGATTTTGTTTGTCGATGACTCCTCGCCTGACGGAACTGGGAAAATTGAGGATAGGCTGGCAAAAAAATACAAAGGCAGGATTTACGTTCTCCACAGGAAAGGAAGGGGCAGGGGCAGTGCAGGAATTGCCGGCTTCAAAATGGCAATTTCGCTAAAACCCGATTGCATAATTGAAATGGACGCGGATTTTTCGCACGACCCAAAGTATATTCCCCAAATGCTTTTGCTTGCAAAAAAAGGCTACGATGTTATAATCGGGTCAAGATTTGTAAGGGGCGGAAAAATCCCAAACCGGCCTTGGTGGCGCGATGCACTTTCAACATTTGCAAACATTTACAACTGGCTCATGCTTGGGCTTTGGGGAATCAAAGACACTTCAGGAGGTTTCAAATGCTACAAACGAGCGGTTTTGGAAGCAATTGATTTTGATTCAATTATAAGCAAGGGTTACAGCATCGGCCCCGAAACCCTCTACAAAATAAAGAAGGCTGGAAAATTCAAATTCATAGAATTCCCGATAATTTTTAACGACCGCAATGCCGGCAATTCAAAGCTTACAATCAAGGAATACCTGCGATACATTGTAACGGTTTTCCGCGTAAGGTTTGGTTTATAAAATCCAATTGGCTATTCTGAACAAGCCGGCTCTTCCAAGTGGAAAAACCGCAAAATTCGGGTTGTATATTTGGTTTGAAATCCCAAGCATCTTTAACCATCCCAAAGCAATTCCTTAATCGGTGAAAATATTTTATGAAAAACAGGCAAGTTCCGGTTGATTATGAGGAAGTCGGGGCAAAATTCTACGACGAGCAGACGGATTCTAAAAAAGTAGGCTCCTTCCGCGCATGGTACCACACTGCAAGGTATTCGGAAATGCGCCGGCTAGTCAATGCCAATTACAAAAAAGGGCTAAGGGTTGTTGATTTGGGCTGCGGAAGCTGCGTTTGGAACACAACAAAAATCCCCGTCCTTGGAGTCGATGTCAACGAGGAGATGCTAAAGGTTGGCGTAAAATCAAAACGGCTCGCATCATACAGGAAAGCTTCGATTTACCAAACCGGCTTACCTGGCAATTCGCAGGATTTGGCAATCCTTTCCGAAGTCCTAGAGCATCTTCCGGACTATCCAGCAGCCCTAAAGGAAATTCGGCGGATCCTCAAGCCAAACGGGAAATTCATAATCACGGTTCCTTACGATGTCCCGCTTTCGCCCTTCTTTTTCCTATTCAATCTGCACTGCCTCCTTCGCGGGCATGTGTTGGGGGATAAATACTACAAGAACTTCTGCGGCCATGTAAACCATTTCGGAAGAGCCTCCCTTAGGAAAGCTCTTCACAATTCGGGTTTCAAAATAGAAAAACTCTATATTTTCAACGGCTTTTTGCTCCACGCAGTTTGCCAAAAACCTTGATTATGCCTGCAGTTTTTTGAGGTTTTTGAAATATTCAATAGTTTTAGCAAGGCCCAGTTCCATTCCAACCTTTGGTGAAAACCCAAGAAGACTTTTGGCCTTGCCAATATCCGGTTGGCGGGTTTTTGGATCGTCAAGAGGAAGATCCTTGCCAACTATTTCCGATTTGGAATTGCACATTTCCCTAATCATCTGTGCAACTTCCATTATTTTCCTTGGGTTTGGGTTTCCTAAATTGATGGTTTGCCCATCGAGCCCATCCTTTGCCCCCAGTTTGAGCAATCCCTCGACCATATCCGAAACATAGCAAAAGCTCCGTGTCTGATCCCCCTTCCCGTATACTGTAATTGGCCTTCCTAGCAGGGCTTGGGTTATGAAGTTAGGTATCACCCTTCCGTCATTTTCCCGCATCCTTGGGCCGTATGTGTTGAAAATCCTAGCGACCCTAACTTTGGTTTTTTTATGGTTGAAATATTCAAAACAAAGCGCTTCGGCAAACCGTTTCCCCTCATCATAGCAGCTTCGGGTTCCGGCAGGATTCACATTCCCCCAATAATCCTCCTTTTGCGGTGAAACCAAAGGATCTCCATACACTTCGGAAGTCGATGCCTGCACAAAAACCGCATTGTTTGCCCTTGCAATTTCTAGCATGTTCCTAACGCCAATTGAATTTGCCATAAGCGTTTCAAGCGGGTATTCCAAATAATCCTTTGGGCTTGCCGGCGAAGCTAAATTGAAAATCAGATCGATGTTTTTTTGTTGGGGTTTTGGCGGTTTTGTAATATCCGATTCGATGAATTCGAAATCTTTGTTTTGAACCAGGTGCTCTATGTTTTTTTTCCTTCCGGTAATTAGGCTATCCATGCAAATTACTCCATAGCCCTCCTCAAGCAGGCGCAAACAGAGGAACGATCCAATAAAGCCAGATCCGCCGGTAACTAGGGCCCGTTGCATTTTATTTCACCAATTTTTTGGCATATTCCTCAAGTTCGCTGCCGATGTCCTTTCTTGCAATGCCCATCTTCAAAAATGCCTTTGCGTAATCCAGCCTGTTGCCGATATCGAATCTTTCGCCTTCAAATGTCGATGCATACATCCTTTGGTTTTTGCAAAGCAGATTCATTGCATCTGTTAGCTGGATTTCCCCTCCCTTTCCTTCAGGGGCCTTTTTTAGGGCGTCAAAAATTTCAGGCGTTAGCACATACCTCCCAATTATCCCAAGATTCGACGGAGCGGCGCTTGGGGCTGGCTTTTCAACTAGGGATTCTATTTCGTATGTATCCGAAGCGATTTTTTTTCCCTTCACAATCCCGTATTTTTGTATGTTTTCCTCCTCCACTTCCTCGACGGCAATTATGCTCCCCTTGTATTTTGAATATTTATCCGTTAATTGGCGCGTCAGGGGCACTTTGCTCTCAACAATCGTATCCCCCAGGAGCAATGCAAATGGTTCTGACCTAACATGCTCCTTTGCGCACATGACCGCGTCCCCAAGCCCGCGCTGCTCTTTTTGCCTGACATAATGTATGCTTGCAAGCGAGGATATTTTTTCAATTTCCTCCAAAAGCCTTGTTTCGCCCTTCTTTTTCAGGTATTCTTCAAGCTCATAGGATTTGTCAAAATGATCCTCAATTGAACGCTTGCCCCTTCCGGTGATTATCAGTATGTCCCTGATCCCCGAATTCACCGCCTCTTCAATGACAAACTGGATGGTTGGCTTATCAATAATTGGCAGCATTTCCTTTGGCTGGGCCTTTGTTGCCGGAAGGAACCTTGTGCCAAACCCTGCTGCCGGTATTACTGCGTGCTTTATCATATTATCAGCTTATAGGATGCCACTTATTTTATACGTTTGTTATTTTGCTTTGCCAAGCCTGCCTTATCCGATCCGGTACGCCTTGAGTTTTCCGGAATATACCCGTTCAAATCCGCATTGGGACAAATCGGCCTTTTCTGCAATCACATATCTTGACCCGCTATAGCCTGCAAATTCTTCAATGGATTTGCAATTAGGTTCCAATGCTTCGAATTTGTCGATTAGTTCGTTGCTGGCAGCTGGATCGTAATTTCCCCACGGGCTGCTGTATCCTTTGCTTGCAAGGACCGAATAAACCGCGGAAGGCACTTCCCTTAGTGCAAAATATTTCCCATCCAATGAAAGATTGGAAAAATCATCCCCGAGTTGCGGGGGGAAATATTGCGCTTTTCCAAGCCCCCACGCAAGCAAAATAAATGCAAGCCCAATTGCAATGTACGATCGGTATTTAATGATGAATAAGCCGCTTGCAAAAAGCAAAACCAGCCCGCCAATTAGGAAAATATACCCGGAAAAGGCAGTCTCTGCGATTTTTGGGTTGTTGCTTGCCAAAATGAACGGGACCCAAAAAACGATCGATGGCGCGCTTCCGGCAATCGAAATAAGCAGGCTGTTTTTGAATGCTCTTTTTTTCTGGCCCTTAATTGCAAAGTAAGCCGCCGCCATAAGGCCAAAAAAGCCAAATTGCATCAATGTTGTAAGAAAATGGGTCAGGGATGACAAAAGGCTGGCAATGAAAATGAATGCCAGCCCCCTAATCGATGGGCTTTTGGAATAGCTTATTACGGATAGGGTCCAAAGGAACAGCATCACAAAACCGGCAAATTCGCCAAACCTTCCGGCATTAAAGAACCTCCCAACTGAAATTGTCGATGCAAGCATTATGGCCGCAGCGAATATCCCCCCGATTTTTTCCCTATTGAACAGGCTGGCGATTTTAATGCAAATTGCAAATAATCCAATCTCAAGCAGGATCATTGAAATGGAAAGGGCAAGGCCAAGGTTCCCGGCCAATAAGAACACGATCGTATCCAACAGTACCGAAACTGGCGGATAATACTTGAAAAGCTGCGTTCCGTTGTACCACTCCTTTGTAAATGAATAATCCTCAAGGAGGAAATACGGCCTTATTGCATGGGAGGAAAAATCAGAATCTATTGAAAGCAAGTCGTTTGAAACCAACTGGTAGTTCTTGATTGATAGGATTCCAATTGAGAGCGCCAAAAGCAGATACATTGCAATTCTGAGCCGGTTTTTTTTCATCCCTTCCATAATCATACCTTGAATTCCATTGACCTGCCATTTGCCTCTAAAAAGGGCCGCTGTTTTTCCTTAAGCGCTCCATCCAATCATTTTGGACGATGAGAATTCTTAAATTTGACTGCTTGCCAGTGCCTGCGGGATTCGATGCAAGTTGGGCGCTTGGATTCATTCCAACGGCCCCTGACTTCTTGTTTTAGCCTCGCATAAGCATGTTTAATATTCTTTTTTCCCTCCCTTTATAACATTTACATTGATGAACGGACGGCCTAATTGCGATTTTAGCCTTCGCCCTTCCCGAACAAAAATGCTTGGTGTTATTTGTATGCGAATGAAAAGCGCCTTGGTCACCGGAGCAACCGGCTTTATTGGCTCGAATCTTTTTTCCAAGCTTGAAAAAAAGGGGGTTTTGACCAAGGGGTTTTCGAGGGATAGGGGGAATTTTTCGGGCGAATGCATAATCGGGGACTTGTCCGATTTCAATTCCGTAAAAAAAGCCTGCGAAGGCGTTGATGCCGTTTTCCACCTGGCCGGAACTTCCTATCCTTCCCATACTGAAAAATACCTGCAAAAGGATTTCGAATCGACTGTTTCCGGAACCTTGAACCTACTTGAAGCTGCGCGGAATTGCAGCGTAAAAAAAGTGGTTTTTGCATCCTCTGCATATGTCTACGGCCCCCCAAAAAGCCTTCCGATAAGCGAATCCCACCCCCTCCTTCCCGATACTTTTTATGGCCTAAACAAACTTCTTGCCGAAGAAGCCTGCAGGTATTATTCAAAAAAAGGGCCAGAGTGCGTGATTGCTAGGATTTTCAATGCATTTGGGGCCGGCCAGCAAAACCGCGTGATCCCGGATTTAATAAAAAAGGCAAAAACCAATTCCGAATATTTTGAAATTCTGGGCAATGCAGCGGATTCTAGGGATTTTCTTGATGTGGGCCAAGTTTCGGCGGCGCTTATTTTGCTTGCAGACAATGGTGCAAATGGCGAAGCCTACAACATTGCATCGGGCGTTGAAACCAACATCCTTGAACTTGCTGAAAACATCCTCAAGGCGATTTTGCGCAAGGACAAGTATTTTAAAAAGAAACTTAAATATCAATTCGATCGCAATACGGCCCGCAGGAATTTTGCGGATATTTCAAAGCTTAAATCAATCGGATTCAAGGCAATCCCATTCAACTGGGGCCAGTTGGATGAAATGATGGGGTAATCGATTATGAAAAAAGCACTGATAACTGGCATTACCGGTCAGGACGGTTCATACCTTGCCGAATTCCTTCTAAAAAAAGGGTACGAAGTCCATGGAATTGTCAGGCGGCAAAGTTCCCCGAATTATTGGAGGATCGAGGGCATTTTGGACAAGGTCAATTTGATTGAAGCAGACCTTGGGGATCAGATGTCCCTAAATGCCTCGATTTCAGAAACCATGCCGGATGAGATATACAACCTGGCCGCGCAATCCTTTGTCAAAACTTCATTCAGGGAGCCCGTTTACACCTCGGATGCAACGGCAATTGGGGCTTTGCGGATGCTTGAAGCCGTAAAATATCATTCAAAGCATTCAAAATTCTACCAAGCCTCAAGCAGTGAAATGTTTGGGAAGGTTGCGCACACCCCACAAACAGAAAATACGCCATTCCATCCGCGCTCATCGTATGCGTTTTCAAAGGTATTTGCGCACCATGCAACGATAAATTACCGTGAAGGCTACGGCCTATTTGCCTGCTCTGGGATCTGCTTCAACCATGAATCCCCAAGGCGCGGAATCGAATTCGTCACAAGAAAAATTTCGGATGCGGTTGCACGGATCCACCTAGGAAAGAGCAAGCAGTTGGTTCTTGGCAACATGGATGCCAAGCGCGATTGGGGCTTTGCTGGCGATTATGTGGAGGCCATGTGGCTTATGCTCCAGCAAAAAACTCCGGATGATTTTGTCATCTCGACCGGGGAGACGCACACCGTTGCGGATTTTGTTTCGGAGGCATTTTCCCTGGTAGGGATTGCCAACTGGGAAAAATATGTCAAAACCGATCCGAGTTTCATGAGGCCTTCCGAAGTGGATTTGCTAAAGGGCGATTCCTCAAAGGCGCATTCAAAGCTTGGCTGGAAGCCAAAAACCCCCTTCAAGGCGCTTGTCAAGATGATGGTCGATGCCGATATAGCCCGGTACGAGTGACGAATAATTTTGCATATCCTGATTTGCCAATCGGAAGCCAACCTTGGCAAACCCGGTTTTTTTGGCGATTCATTGTTTTGAAAACTCCCTGTAAATTTCAAGGTACTTTGGAAGCTGCTTATCCTCCCTAAAAACATTGTTTGCGCGATTCAAGGCATTTTTGCTGAGCCTTTCGTATAGTTTTTCATCCGTCAAAACCCTTTTTATGGCATTTGACAGTTCCCTTGGGTTGCCTTTGCTAACAATAATCCCCGCATCCCCAACCCCTTCCCTAAGGCCCGTATCATCCGAGCAAACAACCGGCTTTCCATATGCCATTGCCTCCATTACAACAAAAGCCATCCCTCCCCTCAAAACCGAAGGGAATACGAGTATATCGCAGTTTGCGTAAAGCCCGGGAAGTTCTTTGTCGTCAACAAATCCCCTGAATTCGATTCGGTTGAGGATTCCAAGTTCCTTGCCTTCCTTTTTCACTTTTTCCTCCTCAACTGGCGGTCCGGCAAGGGTTAGCCTGAATTTCAAAGGGCCCCTAAGCATGCCAAGCGCTGAGAGCAAAACATAGATCCCCTTATCCCTAACCAGCCTTCCCAGGAATAGGATATTCCCTCCACGCTTCCTTTTTTTAAATTTTTTATTGCTCAAAAATACCTTGTCGTCAATCCAGTTTGTTATGCATTCGATTTTTTTCCCCGGGAATTCCTTTTCCATCTTATGCTGGAACGAAGGGCCAATTGTTGTTATCCTATCCGCACTGCCAAAGGACCATCTGGTTAGGGGCCATTTCCAAAAGCTTTTCCGTTGCCAATCGAAAAGTTCCCATTCAAACAGGGTTGCTATGTATTTTTTCCCCAAAATCCTCGAGCAAATGGCCGTTGGGATGATTGCAGTCATCGTGTAGAATCCTTCGAGCACATCTATCCCGTATCTTAGGCAAATACAAACCGAATAAAAAAGGTATGCGAAAAACCGGACAATGAACGTATCCATAAGCGGCAATTTGAATTTATGGACCCTGACCCCGTTTACAAGATAGCTGCAATTTCCTTCGGTTTTCCTGGCGGGGGATAGGACGTGCACTTCTATTCCATTTGCAGCCAAGTATTCCGCAACCCCGGTTACGTGCCGTTCCGTGCCTCCTTGCAATGGGTATGAAAAATCAGACAAAAGCAGGGCTTTCATAAATACTTAATGATTATTTAAGTGATGGGCTATAAAACCTTTTTTGTTATACTTTTCAGTAAATCTTTTTCATTTGCAATAAATTAAACTTGAGGGGGGAAAAATGAAGGAATCGCCGCTTATCTCTGTCATAGTTCCCGTTGGAAAATCCCGGCTGGGCGAACTTGGGCCCTTAAAAAAATCCCTTGAAAACCAAACCTACAAGAACTATGAGCTAATTGTGCAAGTTGGGCCAAGCGCCGCAGTCAACCGGAACCTTGGCGCAAAAAAATCCAAGGGCGCGATTTTACTTTTTCTGGACAGCGACATGTCGCTTTCAAAGGGCATGCTCAAGTTCGTTTTGGATTCCCTTGAAAAAAAGCGGTTCCTGATTTTTTGGAGGGCAACTGCATTTACCGCGATTTTCAGGGAAGATTTCGTGCCTTTTGATCCTTCATTTAGGTTTGCGGAAGATAATATGTGGTTTTGGGAATTGGAAAACAAGGGCGTTAGGCCCCTTGAAATCATAAAGAACCGGGATCAAAGATCCGCCTATACCGATATGAAAAAGAGCTTTTGGTATCCCTTTGAATGGCGGAAAATCCCTGGCAATAACATGCTAAGGGCGCTAACCTCTGCCATGTTTGACATACTAAAGCGCATGCTCACGATCAGTGGTATAATCCTGTCCGCATTTATCCGCAAATAAGAATCAGACCTTATTTCCTTGCGCGCATTTCAACATGGACCGTGGCAACGACGTTGTTCAAGTACCTGTTGGCAATGCCATCCAGCCCGAATATTTTCAGGAATTTGTATAGGCGCCCGCCTTCCAAATCCACGGAATCTATGTAATATCTTGCGGTGGTGTAGTAATTATGCCATGAATATTCCCGTTCCCCCGTTTCAGTGAACGCATCGAAGGATTTTTCATTGAATCCCTTCCTATGCTGCAAATCCGCATAAGTGTTGAATGAACATGCGTATGGCACAAAAATCGACAGCTTGCCTTTGGGTTTTAGGATCCTGTGGATTTCTTCCATTGTGAAAAAGACATTGTCGACATGCTCTATTACAAACCTGGCGCGAACCTCGTCAAATGAGTTGTCCGCAAATGGGAGGCGTTTGTTCAAATCCGCAATGAAATCAACTCCTTTCATCTTGACAATATCCAGCCCCAAATATCCTTCCGGTTTGAAAAGTCCGCTCCCCAAATCCACTTTCAAGGGTCCCTTCAAATGGTCTAATCTGTAAATTTTGGATTTTCTTCCTTTAGTTGCCACGTATTTTTCACTTTTTTTTATGATTGAAAACAAAACCCTGCTGCAAGTGCCAATGGTTTTGGCAAATCAGCTCTTCAATATAGTTGTATAGCTTAAAAAGCCTTTCTTTGGAAAACCAATTTCAAGGCCCATTTGCAATCCTGCGCGCAGATTTTGGTTTTTTCAAGTTCGGGCCAATTCTGCAAAAAAAACAATTTTTCAACCATTGCAAAATTGCCTTTGTTGCCGTTGGGCTTTTCAAAATCTGACTTTGCCGAAGAATTACTTTATTAAACCAAACCCCCAAATCTATCCTATTCTTTTATGGTGGGGAAATGACAGATTTTCGGATAGGGGTTGGCAGTGCGGATATTTCCGATAGGGCATTGGAATATGTCACGCAAGTGCTTAAAAGCAAGCGGCTATCTTACGGGCCATTCCTCAAAAAATTCGAGGCCGGGTTTGCTAAAATTCATGGCAGTTCATTTGGCTTAACCGCCAATTCCGGAACAGACGCTTTGCGGGTTGCTGTTAGCGCGCTAAAAGAGCTGAACAATTGGAAAGATGGGGACGAAGTCCTAGTGCCTGCCGTCACCTTTATTGCATCTTCGAATGTGGTCATACAAAACAACCTTGTGCCGGTTTTTGTCGATGTGGACCCCAAAACCTACAACATGGATCCGGCAAAGATCGAGGAGAGAATCACCGGCAAAACCCGGGCCATTATGCCCGTGCACCTTTTCGGGCAGCCATGTGACATGACCTCGATTATGAAAATCTCAAAAAAGCACGGGCTTAAGGTGATTGAAGATTCATGTGAAACCATGTTTGTTTCGCATAGGGGCAAGCCCGTTGGCTCATTTGGTGATTTTGGCTGTTTTTCAACGTATGTTGCGCATTTGCTTGTGACTGGCGTTGGCGGAGTCATTACCTGCAGTGACAAGGACCTTGCCTTAACCGCAAGGAGCCTCCTAAATCATGGCAGGGATTCCATCTACATTTCAATTGATGATGACGACAACGTGTCCAAAGAGCAGCTCTCGTTGATTATGGAGAGGCGGTTTAATTTTGTAAGGATCGGCTACAGCTCAAGGCTAACCGAGCTTGAAGGCGCGCTTGGCCTAAGCCAATTGGAAATGAAGGACGAGATAATAAAAAAACGCCAAAAAAATGCGGAATACCTGACGGGGGGCCTTTCCAAATTCGGCGATCGCATCCAATTGCCGTATACTTTGCCCGGAAACGAGCATTCATACATGCTGTTTCCGATAGTTATAACCGACAAAAATATCGATCGCCACAATCTCACGTTTTTCCTTGAAAAAAACGGGATCGAAACAAGGTTCATGTTTCCATTGCTATCGCAGCCTGTTTACGTGAAACTTTTTGGGGATCTTGAAGGACAATACCCCGTTGCAAAATGGATCAACAGCAATGGTTTTTACATTGGCTGCCATCAGGCGCTAACAAAGCAGGATCTGGATTATATCGTCCTAAAATTTACCGAATTTTTCAATTCGAATCCAAAGTGATAACCATGAATGTCTTGCCAATAAAAAAATGCAGAAGCTGTTTTTCGGAAAATCTACTCCCCATCCTATCCCTTGGCAACCAGTATGTTTCAAATTTTGTTGATGGCGAAAAGGGAATAACCGTTCCGTTGGATCTTGTGCTTTGCGATGCAATGGCAAAAGGATGCGGGCTTTTGCAGTTGCATCATTCCGCCCCGCTTGATATTCTCTATTCCCAATACTGGTACCGTTCGGGCACAAACAAGACCATGACCCTTGCGCTTGCAGATATTGCAAGCAATGCCGAAAAGCTAGTTGAAATAAAAAAAGGCGATATAGCAGTCGATATCGGCTGCAATGATGGGACCTTGCTTAGGGCCTATTCGGATCCCAACCTCCAAAAAGTGGGTTTCGAGCCCGGCAAAAACTTAATTCAATATGCTGAAAAGGGGACGGACAAGGTGTTCAATGATTTTTTCAATGCAGGCGCATTCAAGGGTGAATTTGGCGCAAGGAAGGCCAAAATAGTGACGAGCATTGCAATGTTTTATGATCTGGAAAAACCAAACGATTTTGTCGCAGACATTGGCAAAATCCTAGATAAGGACGGCGTTTGGATCATTCAAATGAGCTACCTTCCCCTGATGCTTGGGCAAAACGCGTTTGACAACATATGCCATGAGCATTTGGAATACTATTCCCTCCATTCGCTTATCGCACTTCTTGACCGGCACAACTTCAAGGTATTCAATGTGGAATTAAACGATGTCAATGGCGGGAGCTTTCGCATATACATAAGGCATGCAAATGGCCTTCCAAGGAACATTCCAAACGGTTCGCAAGAAGCGGTTTTGGCAATGCTTGAAAATGAGCGCGCCCTAAAGCTTAACGACAAGGAAACCTACCGGCTTTTTGCCTTAAGGGTGGATGGAATCAAGCGGCAGGTCCATGATTTCATCAAAAAGGAGGTTTCCAAAGGCAAAACCGTCTATGTTTACGGTGCAAGCACAAAAGGCAACACTCTTTTGCAGTATTTTGGGCTGGATAACAAACTAATCAAGGCGGCTGCTGAAAGGAACCCCGACAAATGGGGCAAGGCAACTGTTGGGACGCTAATACCCATAATTTCCGAAGAAGAGGCAAGGAA
Source organism: Microcaldota archaeon (assembly GCA_016212475.1). Lineage (GTDB taxonomy): Archaea > Micrarchaeota > Micrarchaeia > Norongarragalinales > SBBD01 > JACRGC01. The sequence continues at coordinate 217,874 of JACRGC010000009.1, forward strand.
GCAAAAGCCGGATTATTTCCTCGTATTGCCCTGGCATTTCCTTGAGGAATTCGTACAGCGGGAAAAAGCATATTTTGAAAAGGGCGGCAAATTCATTGTTCCTTTGCCGGAATTCAAGATAATTTCCCTCTGACCTTGTCAAATCAATGCGGTGGTTGTCGATGCTTCTTGATATGCTTTCTGGCGATATGCTGGTTGGGAAGGAAGTTTATGGAATCAAGCGCTACATAAATGAAATTTCAAAACGGGTTCCAAGATTTGGCGTTTCAATCAGATATTTCGAGTTTCCGCGGCTTAATCCCATTCTTGCAAAGGCCTACCTTTACCTTGTTTTTCCCCTCTCATACCTATTTTCCAGCCATGCAAAAGTTTGCCATATGCCTTCCCAAACATCCGCGTTCCTAACCCTGCTTCCGGTTTTTAGGGGCTCAAAAAAAGTTGTGACGGTTTATGACATAGCCCCCTACATTGTCGGCGAAAAATCCTTTGTGAAGCGGCTGATCACAATTCTTAACATCGAAGGCATCAAGCGTTCGGATGGGATAATTGCAATTTCCGAATTTACGAAACAGGAATTGGTTTTGCACCTTAAACTTCCCCCCGGGAAAATTTCTGTCGTCTACCCTGCGGTAGATCATTCCATGTTTGCCCAAAAAAAGGCGCCAAAATCTTTCTATAAAAAATACGCAATCCCCAAAGGGATCCCAATAATCCTTTACGTTGGATCTGAAGAACCCAGGCAAAACCTTCCAACGCTTGCAAAAGCGCTTGGGGCGTTGAAAAAAAAGAAAATCCCATTTGTTTTCCTAAAGCTTGGGCGGCCGGCCTGGCCAAATGGCCGTGAAAGCTTGCTTAATTTGTTAAAATCGGAAAACCTTTCTGAAAATACAATTATTATAGATTATATCCCCGATGAGCAATTGCCCTTATTTTACAATATTGCAACTGTCCTTGCATATCCTTGCTCCTATACCGGTTTTGGCCTGCCGCCCCTGGAAGCAATGGCTTGCGGATGCCCTGTTGTCACGAGCAATGCGGTCTCACTTCCTGAGGTCGTAGGGCAAGCGGGGCTTTTGATTTCCCCGTCAAATCCAAATGCGTTCGCCTCATCAATTGAGCGCATCATCAAAAACCCGAAATTAAGGGGGGAGCTTAAGGTAAAAGGCCTTGCCCAGTCAAAAAAATTTAACTGGGAAAACGCAGCTAGGCAAACCGCTGCAATATATAAAAAATTGGCCCTCCGTTGATGTTTTATGTAAAAATCCCGAATTTCCCTTCCATGGCATTTAGGATTTCAATTCAAAAGTCCGATTTATATATTCGTTTGATTTAAAATTATCCGTAACATCTTGTCTTGGGTGAAATTATGCCGTCTGGAATGGAGCAAGCGCTTTTGGATGGCGCAAAACTTAGGCAGGAAACCATAAAGGCATGCCTTAAGGATATGGAAACAGCGGCCCTACTTCTAATCAAATGCTACAAATCAGGGGGAAAGATGCTCCTTTGCGGAAATGGCGGGTCCGCAGCTGATTCCCAGCATATTGCAGCTGAAATGGTTGGGAAGTTCAACCGCTTAAGGAAAGCGCTTCCTGCAATTGCGTTAACAACCGATACTTCCGCTATAACTGCAATTGGAAATGATTTTGGCTTTGAGCATGTTTTTGAGCGCCAAGTTGAAGCCGCTGGATGCAAGGGCGATGTCCTAATTGCAATTTCAACTTCCGGAAACTCCAAAAACATATTGCTTGCCGCCAGATACGCCAAAAAATTAGGCATGAAGGTAATTGGCCTAACCGGAAAAAGCGGCGGCGCCTTAAAGCCGCTTTGCGATGTTTGCATTTGCGTCCCAACGGATCAAACCCCAAGGATCCAAGAGATCCACATATCAATTGGGCACATCCTTTGCGAGGAAATTGAATCCTCAATTGTTTAATTCTTCTTAATTTTACTTCATTTCAATTTGGATTTTCTATGTCAAAAGCTGTTTTCATTGATAGGGACGGAACCCTAAACGAGGAAGTAAACTATTTGAACGATCCGGCTAAATTCGCACTGATCAAGGGTTCGTTGGAAGCCCTAAAAATGCTAACTAAGGATGGCTTTCGGATAATCCTTGTGACCAACCAAGCCGGACTTTCAAAAGGAAAAATAACTCTTGAACAGCTTGAAGCGATCCATTCAAGGATGCAGCGCATTTTGCTTCGAAACGGAATTGCGCTTGCAACCGAGGAGATCTTCTTTTGCCCGCATAAATCAGAGGACAATTGCGAGTGCAGGAAGCCAAATGTCAAGAATTTCAAGGATGCGCAAAAAAGGTTTGGCATCGATGCTGAAAAATCCTACGTGATTGGTGATAAGACATCCGATATTGAAGCTGGCAAAAGGGGCGGGTTCAAAACCATCCTTGTAAAGACCGGCTATGGCGGATCGGATGCCAAATTTGCGGCAATTCCTAGCCATGTTGCAAAAGATTTATTAGATGCGGCGAAATTCATTATTGCCAGGGGCGCAAAAACCAATGATTGACTCAAAAAAGGGAACTGGGGGGAAAATTGTTGCTTTAAACAATCTCCCATCCATCTGTTCCAAATTAAGATCGCAAGGAAAGACGATAGTCACAACCAATGGCGCATTCGACATTTTGCATGTTGGGCATGTCAAGTACTTAGAATCCGCAAAAGCGCTTGGGGACATATTGATAGTCGGGATCAATTCCGACAAAAGCGTTAGAAAACTTAAGGGAAAAGGCCGGCCAATCAATTCCGAAAAATCAAGGGCAATTGTAATTGCATCCCTTCAGTGCGTCGACTATGTTTGCATATTCGACCATCATCTTCCATTGGAATTCATATCAAAAGCAATCCCCAAAGTGCACGTGAAGGGCGGTGATTATTTGAAAAAAAACCTGCCTGAAACGCCGCTTGTGAAATCAATTGGGGGATCGATTAAAATCATCAAATTCGAAAAAGGGTTCTCAACAACAAATGTTTTAAAAAAAATAAGAAAAGGCTAGGGCGGATAATTTATGGATAATTTTCATTTGCTTGGTTCATTCAAAGGCAAGCGCATCCTTGTCATTGGGGATTTGATGCTGGATGAGTATTTCCGCGGAAAAATCCATCGCCAATCCCCCGAGGCACAAGTGCCCGTAGTTTTGGCTTATTCGCATGATTATCATCTGGGCGGGGCTGCAAATGTTTGCGCAAATGTAGTTTCATTGGGGGGCAGTGCGCATCTTCTTGGAGTGGTCGGGCAAGACGAGGCTGGAACCATCCTCCAAAACCTTGCAAAGGAAAAGAACGTTTTTTGGGAAAATGGGGCAAATTCGATTATTTCCGACGGGGCAAGGAAAACGACGCGGAAGATCCGGGTTTTTTCAAACGGATCCCAGATTGCAAGATTGGATGAGGAAACGCCTAGTCCTATCCCGAAAGGGATTGAAAATTCCCTTTTATTGGAATTCAAAAAAAGGCTGCCAAAAACCGATTGCGCAATCATATCAGATTACAACAAGGGGGTTGTAACAAAATACCTGGCAAACGAGTGCATACGCCTTTGCTCAAATGCCAAAATCCCAATCCTTATAGATTCAAAAAATTACCTCTCATTCAACCTCCTGGGTGCGACCCTTCTCAAGCCAAACCTTAAGGAACTTTCAAAAGAGACATCGCTTCCAACCCGCACGCAAGATGAAATTGAACGGGCCGGGTTTGTCCTCCTAAAAAAACTTAGGCCAAAAGCGCTCCTGGTAACCGCCGGAGAGAGCGGGATGTACCTTTTTGAAAATGGCAAGGCCGATAAAATCCCCGGAATAAAAGCCAAAGTAGCCGATGTCTCGGGTGCGGGGGATACAGTCATTTCGACCATGGCCCTATGCCTTGCATGCAAATCGACAATGAGGCAGGCATCGCATATTGCAAATTTTGCAGCTTCACTGGCAGTTGCAAAATCTGGCACTTCATCCCCTTCAGTTAAGGAAATTGCCATGTTTATTTCCTCCAAGGAAGGCCTTGATAAACCCTTCAAGGAAAAAAAATGACCGGATCATCCTAAACGGCACCATCAAAAGCGCATGGCCAACCGTCCCTCCCATCTTAAGTGACCTGCGGAAAATGTATGCCCCATCGATGATTGTTGCAATGTAAAATATGGCGACCAAAAGCAACAGAAGATTGAACGGGCTAAACAAATACAAAACGAAAAGCGGAAGCCAAAGCGCCCTTGCGCAAACCAATGCGAGCCTTGGTAAATGTTTTCTTGGGTTTGATTTGAATAGCGCTAAAAAACCTCCGCCCCAAAATCTTGATTGGGCGGCAATTTCCAAGAGGGTATCGGGATCCCTGTGCATCAGGACCGCTTTTTTGAGGAGAACTGGCCTTATTCCCATTTCAACCAGTTTTTTTACAAGCAGCAAGTCTTCGCCGTACCTAAAGCGTGGCATATACCCGCCTATTTTCCTAAATGTTTTGGCGGAAAAAATGTTTGGAAATGGAAGGCCTCTTCCCTTTTCGACCAAATAATCCGAAGCCATGGTTTCATGCTCCCGAAGGCTCGCCCATACGCTTTTTGATGGGAACGATTTAACATTGGATGCAGCCGCAAATGCCCCTTCCTTAAATGCAGAATCTATTTCAAGCAAGTAGTGCTTATCGATTATTATATCCGCGTCAAAAAAAACAAGCACATTTCCCCTTGCAATTTCTGAGCCTTGGTTGCGGGCGTTTGCTGCGGATTTTTGGCGCCCTTTTTCCGCCATTAGCCTTAGGTTTTTTATTTTCCCCCTGAATTTTTCTATCTCCAAAACCGTTCCGTCAGTCGAATTTCCATCCACAACCACGACTTCGAATTTAGCTTGAGGGAATTGCTGGTTTTGAAGGGCGGTTAGGCATGCGCCCATGTCCCTTTTTTCATTCCTGCAAGCAATTATGACTGAAATCTTTATTGCCATGGTTTTTCACATCCGCCTTGTCGGTTATCCCCTAGCCTTCCCTTCCAACAACTGTACGTAAATTTTGGAATATTTTCCGGCTGCATTTTTCCAAGTGAACGGCTCCAAATATTTTTCCGCGCGCCTGCGCACTGCATCCGGCTTTAGGGCTAGCGCTGCATTGGCTGCTTGAGTGAATGATTCGCAGCTATCTTCAAAAACCTTTCCGCATCCCGAATCGATTGCGTGCTCTATCATTGCGCCTCTTTTCCGAACAACAAGCGGTTTTCCGCAGGCAAGCGCTTCAATTGCTGGAAGGCAAAAGCCTTCATATGGCGATCCGGACAAATATGCATCGCATGCATTGTAGTAATAATTTAATTTTTCGAGGGGAATTTCGCCAAGGATTTCAACGTGCCCCTCAAGGGGTTTATTGCGTACCCTTCTTCTCATTTCATTTTCCAGTGTTCCCGTCCCTGCAATCATCAAATGGGCAGATGGCCTGGTTTTCAAATATTCTTCAAACCATCCAAGGGTTTCCATCCATCCCTTTACGGGATAGAGGTTGCCTACCCCCAGAAAAAGCGGATGCCCGAATTGTTTTGATATTGCAAGTATATGTGCATTCCTTTCCTTATGGAACAATTTCCTATCTACCCCATTTGGGATCCAAACGGCTTTTTTTACCCCGTACCTTTTTCTAATATCCAATATCCCAAACTTGCTAGCGCTTGTAATTACATTGAATTTTTTCATGGTTGCCTTGTATAGGCCTTCAATTGCATACGCTTTCAAATTCTTGATGGCCCCCCCGTGCTGGCGGGGCGGCGTTTGCCCTTGGAATGTGAATATGCAAGGCCTATTCGACCTCAGTGCCGGAATTACCAGCGTTGATCCGCCCATTACGTGGACTACGTCGTATTTTTTCAGCAAATCAACCGAAGTTTTGGATGTTGCCGAGATCAATTTGACCTTAACCCCTCTTGTTTGTGGCTCCTTGAGGCTTTTTTTGGCAACAATGTCTACCTTATGCCCTAATTTAACCAGTTCGTCAACAACCGCATCGACTATAACGCCAATGCCTCCGCCGGTATATGTTCCTGTGATCATGGCGATTTTCATTAGGGTTCACTTAGGCAATTTTCGGCCAATGCCGTAAACATCGACTATGGTTTTTTTGAGAATGTTGCGTCCGTCAATAATGCCTGCAAGCAAAGGGACTTTTGAAAAATCAAATTCCCTGAATGCATCGTGGTCTGTTCCAATGATTACGATATCCGCCCCCCTTGCCTTGTCGTATGGCCTAAATCCCAATCCCCTAATTTCATCATCCGTAAACATCGGATCAAAAACGCTTATGTCGCATTTGGCTTCCTTTAAAATGTTATGGACTTTTATGGCCGGGCTATCCCTTAGATCGCGCACATTTCCCTTATATGCAATTCCAAACAGGCAGATCCTTATTTTGTCCAATCGGAGGTTTTTTTCCCCTGCGAGTTTTTTTAGCAGCTTGACGGTATAGCTTGGCATTTGTTCGCTTGATTTGACCGCACTTGTCAATGAATTGAATTCAATGCCCAATTTCTTTCCAACGTCCATCAAATAATAAGGGTCCTTTGGGATGCAATGCCCTCCAACCCCGATCCCCGGATAATGGGCATGAAAACTCCATTTTGTTTTAGCCGCCTCCAAAATTTCAAGGACATCTAGGTTTTTTTCAAAGCAAAACATCGCAAATTCATTGATAAATCCAATATTCAATGCCCTGTAGGAGTTTTCAAGCACTTTGCAGGCCTCGGCCGCATCAAGCGAGCTTACCGGCACGACTGTTTTGATCATTTTTGAATAGAATCTTATTCCGAATTCAAGGCTTTTTTGGTCGAATCCGCCAACCACCTTTGGTATCTCCCTTGTTATTTGCATCTTGTTTCCAGGATCTGCGCGCTCTGGCGAGGCGATTAGGCGGAAACCCTCACCTGCCTTCAGCCCGGAGCCTTTTTCAAGAATCTCCCTCAAGATCCCGCCAGTCACTCCCGGATATACCGTGCTCTCATTGATCACAACATCGCCCTTTTTGAGGGATTCTGAAATGGTTTTGGCAACGGATTTGACAAATTCCAAATTCGGGGACTTATCTTCAAACATCGGGGTGGGGACGCAAATTATCTTTATGGCCGCATTCCTTGCGGCAATTTCAGGCGAGGAAAAACGCATCTTTCCCAAGGCCACAAAATTTGAAAGCTCGCTTTCATTGATTTCCTCCAGATCCGGAAGGGGGTTTTTCCCCGATTTAAGGGTTTCGATCTTCCTATCCGAAGTGTCCCCCCCGTTTACGATAAATCCTTTTTCCGCTGCAAGCACGGCCAATGGCAATCCCACATATCCAAGGCCAAGCACGGCAACTGTTGAATATTTAGCCTCCAAATCATTTTTCATTTTTACCTACCTGCAATCCGTTTTTGCTCAAGCCGTTCTTATGGTGCGCAAAAGCCCCTCCTCCAGCTTAACCGATGCCAAAAAACCAATGTGCTTTTTTGCAAAGCTTATGTCCGCAAGCCGCCTTGCAATTTCGCCGGGTTTTTCCTTCAAATGCACGATTTTTGACTTTGACCCTGCAATCTTGATAATTTCATTTGCCAAATCCATGATCCTAGTTTCCCTGCCGGTTCCGATATTTAGGGAAATGCCGCCCAATTTCTTTTTCAGCATGAGCATTTTGGCATTTACTGCATCATCAATGAACGTGAAATCCCTTGTTTGATTTCCGTCCCCGAATATTTCGAGGGGTTTTCCTGCAAGTGCATTTTTTATGAAAATTGAAACCACAAACCCGTATGCGGAGCCCTGCTGCCTTGGGCCATACACGTTAAAATACCTAATTGCGCAGCTGTCTATCCCGTAGTTTTCATAAAGTTCCCTTGTATATGTCTCCCCGATCAGTTTGGTTGTTTGGTAGGGGGTAATTGCCTTCAATCCATCGTTTTCTGAAAGCGGCATGTCCAGGGAATTTCCATACACTTCGCTAGAGGATGCAAAAATCAATTTTTTTGCGCTGCTTTTCCTAACCAAATCAAAAAATTCGTGGTTTTTATAGTTATTCGTCTCCAGTACTTTCCATGGATTTTCCTCCGTCAAACGAACCCCAACAACCGCGCCTAGATGGTAGATTGCATCGACTTCGCTTAGTGCCAATCTAGCCTGCGGCGTGTTCCCAAAACTTCCCTTGATAAGTGTTGCAGATTTTGGCAAATTGGCCTCCCTTCCTGTTGATAGGTCATCCAAAACAATGACTTCATGCCCCTCCCTTAACAGTTTTTCGGTTAAATGCGAGCCGATAAATCCGCATCCGCCCGTGACCAGTACTTTCAAAGCAATTCACCTACTAACAGGGTAGAATTATCGGAACAAGCCTTTTAATACATTAAGATTTTTTCAAGGCTTCTTTCATCACATCGGATACTTCAATTTGGTTCATGCAAAAAGGCGAATTTTGATCAAAGCATCCATCAATTGCATATAGGTAATCATAATTGCAGATAATCCCGCATTCCCTCCTCCGTTTGTGCTTCATGATTGCGGTATTCCTAAAAGGGCCCCACCTAGCCGGAGAATCCACGCCAAAAAGCGTAATGACCTTCGCATCCGTTCCGCTTGCAATATGAGAAATGGCAGAATCATTTGCTATAATTAATTTGCATCTGCCAACAAGGGCTGCAGTTTCCAAAACGCTTGATTTTCCAGCTGCCAGAGCAAATCTGGCATCCGTCATTTTTTTCATTTCATTGTAGAGCGTGGCATCCTCCTCTCCTCCAAATGCTATGATTTTTGCCCCTTTGCTTTTTGCCAGCTCCCCGATCAATTTTGCAAATTTATACAATGGCCAGCGCTTTTTCCAAATCCCCCCGCCTGCATGGATCCCAACGATAAAATCATTTTTTGCAATGCCATTTTCCCTAAGGAAAGAATCCGCGAATTTTTCATCTTTTTTTGCCGTGAATACCCTAAGCATCCCCTTGCCTGCCTTGGTTTCAATTCCAAGGCTTCTAACCAAATCCAAATAGTATTCCAACTCCAATTTGGTCCTTTTCTGGTATGCCGGGTAGGCAACTTTTTTTGTGAGCAAAAACCCCCTTCCCTCAAAATCAAACCCTATCCTGCTTGGGGCGCGGGTTAGGAAAGATAAGAAAATGAAACGAAGCGCATGCTCGGAATTGATCACCAGGTCATATTTGCGCTTTTTCAATTCGCCTGCGATGTTGAATGGCGCAAATTCCTGCGTTAAAATATTTGCATTCTTTTCAGCGTCATATCCGATGATCTCATCAATGAATGGATTGTTTTTCAAAATCCTATCCGCAGGGGTGCGGATCAAAAGCTCGATCCTAGCCTTTGGGAACTTTTTCCTAAGCGGCAAAAAAATCGATGAAAACAATACCGCATCCCCAATTGAGCTGTGCTCTGCATGGATTACGAGGATTTTTTTTACCCCCCCAAGTTCAAGCGGCTTTTCCTTGTTGAAAAAAATATTGCCAATCGAAGTGACTGCAAACAGCGCAACCTTTTTTGCAATTGCAAGTATTTTCCAAAAATACGCCCTAAAATAAACGTTTTTCATTTATTTTGCACCAACTTAAGGTATTCCTGCTCGACTTTTTTTGCAATCCCTTTCCAGCTATACTTTTTAGCTTCCTGCATCGCATTTTTGCCAAGCTTTTTCCTAAGCGCCTCGCTTTTCAAAACCTTTTCAATTTCAATTGCCAAAAGCTTAGCATCATTTTCAACCAAAATGCCCGTTTTTCCGCTTTGGATTATTGCCCTTGGGCCATCCGATTCAATTGCTATGCAGGCAATTCCCCTGCTCATTGCCTCGAGAAGTGAAATTCCAAACGGCTCGTATTTTGATGGCATGACGTACGCTTTTGATGCATCAAGCTGTGAAATCAATTCCCTTCGAGGGATTTTACCAAAAAACAAAACCCTTTTCCCCAATCCCAAATCCACTGCCAGGTTTTTCATTGCTTTTTCTTCGCCTCCATCCGGCCCAACAACCGCCAATTTTCCCATCCAGCCAGGAATTGCCTTCATTGTATACAAAAGCAAATCAAGCCCTTTTGCCTTTGCAATCCTGCCAACAAAAATTATCTGGTCCTTTTCCTTCCCGGTTTTTTTTGCCTTGAAGAATTCATCATCGATCCCATTTGGTATTATGCAGATTTTTTCATCCAAAACCCCTTTTTGCAAAAACCATTGTTTTTCCTGCGAATGAAGCGCAATAATTTTATCAAAATACGGCAGAGGATAAATCCCTTGCATGGCATCGTATCCCTTGACAATCATTTCAAGGATTTTCCCCCTCCCGCCTTCATGGTGGGGGGAGTGCGCAGTTAGGACAACTGGCGTTTTTGAAGTTTTCCCCTTCCAAAGCCCGAATTCAGTGTGCGGATGGCGCAGATTATGCACATGGATTATGTCAAATCCATTGAGCTCTTTTAGCACCTGCGGCCAAAAGCTGGCAAATTTGCCTATTCTAAATAGCGGCTTAAACCTCCTAACCGCAATTCCATTGATGGTTTGGGCGGATTTGGCCAATTGTGCGCCGTCATGGCTTATTTTGGATGTGAAAACGGTTATTTCATGGCCCAATTTCTGCAACTCCAAGCTAAGCTGGTATACGTGATTTTCCATCCCGCCAACAACTGGCAGGAAAAACGGGCAAACCATTGCGATTTTCATGCTGATCAATACCTTGTGATTCTTATTTTGCAATTTATTTCTTTGTGCTTTTAAATTGCGCATTCCGGTCCTTTCATTTTTTCGTGCTCTTTATCTGCTTCCACTTCTCAATTCCTCCGAAGTTGAATTTCATAAAAGCCACCCCCCAAACGAGCGCTTCGATGAAAATATAAAAAATAAAATATGCGAATTGCATTGGTGTTTTGACCTTTTCATTTGCCACCCTAAAATATGTGGGGATCTCCCCCCTCATTCCGCGCGCAATTTTGGCGGATTCCAAAAGCCCCTTCTCGTTTTTGATGTTTGCAATTTCAAGATGGCCAAAATGCGTCCTGATTTTTTGCGTCAAATAATCGTGCAAATTCTCGGCATAGCCAACATTCACAATTGCTTTTGGGGCGTAGCTTATTTCAAACCCCTTTTCCCTAACCATGCTCCCAATATAGGCGTCCTCGCTTTTCACCCCGTTTGGGATTTTCCCAATTGCGCCTTTTCTTATGGCATACAAATAGCCCGAAATCCCATGCCAATTCCGATTCTTTTCCCGTTGCCTGCTTATGCATTCTGATGCAAAGTTGCCCCACCATCCAAACATTGGGGTTTTGGCAAAATATTGCGGCCTTCCGCTTACCGCTCCTGTTTTCGGGGTCATTTTCCTAAGCAGCTCTGAAATAGATTTTGCTGGGAACGTAAGGTCGGCGTCCGTCATCACTATGATGCTTTCCTTGGCTTTTGCAAATATAATGTTGACAGCCGAGCCCTTGCCGCGCCTTTCCTTTTCAACAATCAGCCTGATCCTTTTGTTTTTCCTTGCCATTTCGCGAACTATGGGAATTGTATTATCCGTTGATCCCGAAGCTACCACAATCACTTCCGAAACCTCCCTTGGGGCAAGGCCGCTTTCGATGCTTTTCCTAATTGTCCTATCCTCGTTATATGCGGGAATTCCAACCGTTATCATTTGCGCACCTAAAATTGCAGATTTAATGGGAAATTCAAATGGCTTTAGTGGGGCTTTTTTTAAAAGGAGCCCATGTTTTATTTAACAAACTACTCGCTTTATAAGGTTGTTTAAGATACAAATACTAAAAAATAGGGCATTTGCCTTATCTAATTCAGGGGGTAAATAGTGGCACTTGACATACTTGCAATATTCGTAGTTGGGTTGATTTTTTTAATTCCCGGAGTTTTGCTATCCTTAGCGCTTCTTAAGGGCGTCAAGCTCAACTTTTTCGAAAAAGCCTTCATCGGCGGGATCATAGGCTCGCTTGCAAACCCGCTTCTTTCGGTTCTGGAATTTTCCTTCTTCAAGGCCGATCTAACTTCCAGCTTAGTCATGATCAATGCCTTCATCCTCATCCTTGCCTCCATTGTTGCCATGTTTTTGCAAAAGCAAATAAAACTGCCTGAAAACATGGGCAAATATTTTTCAGTTGAATACCACACCAAAAAAATCGATTCGGCGCCGATGAATTATGTGATCTATGCCCTTTTGCTAATCATTATTTTAATGTCCTTTTATGTCAGGTTTGCCTCGAGCAATGCGACGAATTTCTTTGAATTTGATCCCTACTATTATGACAAGGTAACCGAGCTCGTAGTAACAGAGGGCCACGCTCCCCTAGTCAGCCAAATCTCGTATTTCCCAAGGGCAAGGAGCTTTAGGGAGCTTCCAATAATCCATTACATGACCGGCAGCTGGTACTTGCTCTACCAAGGCTTTACCGGCAAAGCATATTTGCAAAATGACTTAATACAAGTAATCCAGTTCTATCCGCCCCTTGTTGCTATGTTCATGGTGTTTTTGGCGTTCCTGTTCATCAAGGAAGAATCCAACATTTATTTGGGCCTAATAGCCGCTGCAATGTTTGCATTTACTCCCCAGCTTATAAAAAAACTGGGCGCCGGAGTAACCGAGCAATCGCCCCTTGGAATATTTGCGGCAATGTTCATATTCTGCGCCTACGCCCTGGCAGTCAATCGGAAAAGCAACAGATTGGCGCTCCTTACCGTATTTTCAATAATTATTGCATTCCTTGGCTCGGCGCACAACGTCTGGCCAATCATGATATTATCCGCTTTCATTTTTGTGACTTCCATTTTGGATTTTTACCTATCAGAACTAACGCTTCGGGATGTCAAAATCAATCTTCTAATAGGGTCTACGGGCCTTATTGCCAATGCGATATTCCTTCTATACCGTGAAACGGCAATCAATCCATTTATTTTCAATCCTGCAATCCTTTTCCTGTTTGCTGCTGCAATCCCTTCGCTGGTATTATATTATTCGCAAAAAATCCACTTCCTGAAAAAATATTCGAAGCCACAAATTCTTGGCGCATTTATGGCATTGCTTATATTTATCGTCCTAATAACGCCCCTTTCAACAATTGCCTTTGGGTTTGTCAATTCCCTACTTAGATATGCAAAGGCGGATACTCCGCTAAACAGGACAGTTCAGGAGGAAAATGCAACTTCGGAGGGGCTATTTGGCTCATCTTTTGGAGTGCTAAATCCAAACCAGCTGCTCTTGATTTCAACTGTTTTGCTGATTGGGTATGCTGCGCTTTCTCTTAAGAAAAAAGGCTACCAGTTTTCACTAGCCTACCTAACCGGCGCTTTCATAATAATTTTCCTAAACAAGCAAATCGATTGGTTCTTTTCAATAATTGCAGATTTGCTTTCGGGCTCTCAGCCGGCGATTTCACAATTATTCAGGTTCATAATCGAAGGCGATGTTTTCCTCTACCTGATTATTTCATTCATTTCCGTTTGCATTGTTTACCTCTACGAGGAAAAACGCTCAAGGATGACTTTGCTTTTCCTTCTTGCATTCTTCCCAACCGCCTACATCGGCCTATCAAAAGTCAAATACCTGCTCCATTTGGCGTTTGCAGTTGCACTTGCATTGCCCTTCGTTCTGATGATTTTTAGCGAACTTTTAACAAGGCTCAATTCCGAATTCAAACTGATCGCAAATGATAGCACCCTAAAAAGCGGGATTTTGGTGTTTGTTTTAATCATAGGGGCCACTGCCGCATACAAGCAATATGAAACCACCTCCCAATCCATGCAAGAGCTTCAATACTCTAGAATGTCGTCGGATTGGACCGAAACAACAAGCTGGATGCACGCAAACCTTGGCAAAAACTACCGCATCATTTCCTGGTGGGACTATGGCCACTGGACAACCTTCTTTGGGGGGACCAACACGGTTTTGGACCCAAGCAATTACTTTGGCGATTACGATCAATTAACTGCAACTGCCTTTGTCGAAGGCGATGCCAAGCGCTTAATAAAAATAATGAAATACCACAATGCAACGCACATACTTTTGGATTCCGAGCTGGTTCCCAAATGGGGCGCCCTTGTCTACCTTTCCGGAACATTCAAAGGGCTATCCGATGATCCCCAATTTGACAGGGTTCCTTTTATTCCATCCACGAGTTCGCCGGGCTCTTCGGAATATGAAACAGAGCATTATTTTGAATATGTTTACCAGGTCCTAACGCAGGCTTCTGATGGGTCGTTTAAGCCAACCGCCTGCCCTGGCATCATACAAAAGCAGATGCTCTATTCCTCATTTGGGGCCGCCTATTGCATAGATTCAACCGGCAACCTGAATTTGCTTGGCCAAAACGGCGAGCAAAAACCCGTCAATTGGAGCCCAATCCCAACCGGCGATACCGGTGTTGCGCCAGCGCCCCTTGGGAACAACTTATTTTTCAACCAGCGCTACAGCTTCATAAATGTCAACCCCGATCTTAACGCAATCACAAACGGAAGGCTTACCAGCAAACTTATCAATTCGCCTTTCGTCAACTTGTTCTTCTACGAAAAGCTTGAGGGGTTTGAACTTGCGCACAAATCGCCAAACGGCCAGGTCAAAATTTTCAAATTGGTAGCTTAGGTAAATTCAGTGAGGAAAAATGTCTGAAATAATTTGGTGGCTGCTTCCTTTCATACTTGCAGGCTCATTCCTAACCGCCCTAATCACAACAAAATTCGTCATATTCAATTCCAAGCGTGCAAACATAGTTGGGACGGATAAAAACAAGGTCGGCGAACTTGTCCCTGAAATGGGCGGAATTGCAGTAGTTGCCGGAACTTCACTTGGAATTTTAATTGCAATTGCCCTTGGCTTTAATTTCAAAATAGATATTCAGGTATTGCTGGCCGCCATTTCAACCGTAGTAATAATGGGAATTCTTGGAATAATCGATGACCTCTATTCCTTGAAGCAAAAAATAAAAGCGCCAATACCATTCATTGCAGCAATTCCTCTTTCGGCAGTTAGGGCAGGGCCCACGCGCACAGTTTCCCTGCCTTTTCTTGACGGGATAAATTTCGGGTCGTTCTACCCTCTTGTCATAGTCCCATTAGGTGTTGGCGGGGCGTCCAATGCATTCAACATGCTAGCTGGTCTCAATGGGCTTGAAGCTGGAATGGGCGCAATAATTTCACTTGCAATTTTCATTGCCGCATTCATGAAGGGCTCGTTCGAAGCGATGATAATTTCCCTTTCATTATTTTCAGCCTGCATAGCATTCCTAATCTACAACAAATTCCCAGCCAAGGTATTTCCCGGCGATGTTGGCACCTACACAATAGGGGGCACAATTGCGTGCGCAGTAATAGTTGGCAACCTCGAATTTTTCGGGCTGGTGTTGTTTGCGCCATATTTCCTCGAATTCCTAATAAAGGCAAGGAATCGCTTCAGGGGCCAAAACTATGGTGAATTGAAAAATGGAATCCTGCACTCCCCAAAAAAACCCGAATCTTTGACTCATTATGTTATGAAACTAGCGCCCATGTCCGAAGGAAAAGTGGTGGCAGTTTTTTGGATTTTTGAAATTGCGCTCTCAACT
This sequence comes from Microcaldota archaeon, assembly GCA_016212475.1. Lineage (GTDB taxonomy): Archaea > Micrarchaeota > Micrarchaeia > Norongarragalinales > SBBD01 > JACRGC01. Next base: position 233,402 of record JACRGC010000009.1, read on the forward strand.
ATTGCACTTTTGTTCTTTGTCTACTAGCAGCTGGTTCGAAACCCATCCATTCTGTTTCTATATCGCCAATTTAGCCTCGATTTTTTTCTATGAAACAAATAATAATTCCTACCATCTAATGATTCCCATATGGCAACTTATCTTTATTCCACGGCAAAATCGCAGGCGCAGGAACTTGCCTATGAATCTGTTTGCGATCTCTTCGGCGCAATCCTTCCTGCTAGTTCAATAGAAATCACGCGTCCAAAAGACGAATCCCTTGGCGACTATTCCTGCCCTATTTCCTTCAAGCTTGCAACCTCGCTTCGAAACTCGCCAAATGAGATTTCGCAAAAACTTGCAAATTCAATTTCGGGCAAAATTTCCAAATCATATTTTTCACAAATCTCATCAAACGGGGGGTTCATCAATTTCCGCCTATCGGATAAATATTTCAAGGAAGGCATTTCCGAAATAAAAAAGAAAAAGGATGAATTTGGAAAAAACAATGTTGGAAGGGGGAAAAAGGCAATAGTCGAATTCTCCTCCCCAAACATCGGAAAGCCGATGCATATCGGGCACATCCGCTCGACCATCCTTGGGGATTGCGTTGCCAGGGTTTTGAAATTCAACGGCTATTCCGTAATTTCCAGCAATTATTTATGCGAAGCTGGCTTGCAAACCGCAAAACTTTTGCTCTCAGTGCAATTATTCGGGACTGAAAAGATTGAAACCGAAAAGGATCTGCTTGCGCTTTATGTCAAAATCCACCAAGAAATGGAAAAAAACCCGGATTTGGAAAAAAAGGCGCAGGAACTGGTCCTTAAGATGGAAACTGGCGATAAAAAGACACTAAAAGAGCTTTCAATGATAAGAAAGCTCAGCATCAAGCCATTCGATCGCAACTACAAAGTTTTGGATATAGATTTTACCGAGCAGGTGTTCGATTCTGACTATGTGGAAGAAGGGCGTTTGATTGTTGAGGACGCGGTTTCAAAGCAAATAGCTTTCCGGGATAAAACCGGCGAAACCGTAGCAAATCTTGAGCAATTCAACCTTCCAAACCTTGTAGTTCTAAGGTCCAATGGCACAACCCTGTATTCCACCCGCGACCTTGGGCTTGCAAGCCGCGATTTCAAAAAATACAAATTTGACCTGCGTATTTATGTCACGGCCTCTGAACAGAATTTGCATTTCCAGCAGGTGTTTGCAATCCTTAGCGCCCTCCAAAAGCCATTTGCTAAAAATTTGCGCCACATAGGGTTTGGAATCATCTCCCTTGAGGATGGCAAGCTCTCAACCAGGGAAGGCAGGGTGCTATTGCTTGAGGATGTGATAAACGATTCGATTTCCCTAGCTCTTCTTGAAGTCAAGCAACGGCAGGATTATTCGGATAGGGAAGCGCTGGAAATTGCAGCAAAAGTTGGAATTGCCGCCCTAAAATATTCAATTCTTAAGATCTCATCCGAAAAGGACATAAAATTCTCGCTTCGGGAAGCTGTCAAATTCGATGGCAATACAGCTGCATATCTGCAATATACGTGCGTTCGCGCAAAGAACATTTTGGCAAAAGCAAATGAAGGGTTGCCAATTCCTTCTCCTTCAAAAAATCGCCAATATTCATTCACATCCGAAGAGCGCAAACTGGTTTTGATGCTATCGCAATTCCCAGAAGTTGTGGGGCATAGCGCAAGGAACCTAACCCCCTACCTACTTTGCGAATATTTATTCAAATTAGCGCTCTCATTCTCGTCCTTTTATGACAAATCCGCTGTTTTGAAGGCGGAATCAACTGAAGCTAGGACAATTAGGCTTGAGATTGTCAAATCCCTCGAATCCGTGATGACAAGCGGGCTGAATCTGCTTGGGATAAATGTTCCGGCTAAAATGTAGGCGGTAAATCAAAAAAAAGAAAAAATCCCTTCAAGGCTTCGTGATTGTAATATCCATGCTCGAAACCTTGCTCATCCTTCCATCTTCCGAAGCAACATCCTCAGTTGAGATGTCAATTCCCTTGATTAGCATATTTGGCATGAACCTGTTTTTCACAATTTGGGTTATATCGACGGCTTTGCTAATGCTCCTTCCCCTTGCCTTCACGTGGATTTCATTGATTCCTTGGTTGAATTGGGAAACAACCGCTAAAACGTATGCCATCGTGTCTTTTTTCCCAACGTAGATGATGTTCTTGTCCCCTTCTTGCATAAGCAATCCCCTCTTGTTTTTGTTGTTGTTTGTTTGCGCCCGATTTGTATGTAAAAGTTAAACTGGAGCTAAATTAATAATTGCATTCCTTTGGCCTACTTTATTTGCGAATCGTACATGCCCGAGTCGATTTCCTTTTCCACATCGCGCGGCTCTTTTCCTTCAACCGTAACGCCCATGCTCTTGCATGTGCCAACGATTTCCTTGACGAGCGCTTTTAGCGTTTTTGCATGGTTGGAATCTTTTTTCATGTGCGCAACATTCGCGCACTGCGCAATTGTCATGTTCCCCATGATCCTCTTGCCCTTGGCGCCTGCCTCTTCCTTGACATTTTCAGTGATTCCCATCTCCTTTTTGATAAGCGCCGAAACCGGTGGGGTTCCAACTGAAATTTCAAATTCCTTTGAATCAGTATCGACAATTACCTTCACAGGCACTTGCATTCCCTTGAAGGCAGCTGTTTTTTCATTGATTTGCGCAAGCACTTGCTGAATGTTTACCTTTGCAGCCCCAAGCGCTGGCCCAAGAGGCGGCCCAGCTGTAGCTTTTCCTCCTTCAACCATTGCCGGAACAGTTAATTTTCCCATTTAAATTCACCTAAGTTATTGCGGTAGCAATTTTATCGTATTGATTTTGATAGTTACGGGTATTGGCACTGCAACTTCAACCAGCTCTACAATCACATCCTCCTTTTCCCGAAGGATTTTGACGATTTTTGCCTTTTCTCCCTTGAATGGGCCCGATGTGATTTCAACCAGTTGCCCCTCTTCAATTGCAAGTTCAGCCGGCTTGCTCTCAAGCATATCCTTTAGCTCTTCGATTTGCATCGGCTTATGCAGCATGCTCTTTACGTGCGGAACATTTGTGATCAATCTTTTTGCTTCAATTTCATTTTCAGCTTCCGCAATCAAATACCCCTTCAAATACGGGCTTACGATTATGGATTTGACCGGTATTTGGTTCTTCTTGACCTTTTCATACAAAAGATCAGCTACTATGTTTTCCTGGCCCGATGTGACACGAAATGCGAACAACATTCAATTCCACCTACAATCCCTTTGCAAGATTTGCAAACATATGAATCAAAAATCCGATGATGCCAACAACTGCAATCCCAATTCCCGTGCTGATTGCAATCTGCTTGAACTCTGGGCCAGCTGGCTTATGCGTAACATTCAAAACACGCTGCGATTGCGCAATGAACTCATTTAGCATTGCCCCCAAATCATTCAAAGCCATTTTTTTCCACCCAAAGTTTTTTCCAATCCCTTTTCCAATTTTTGCATTTACCAGCATATTTCAAAATAAAGGTAAAAGCAACAAATAAAACGGATTGAAAAAATAAGTGTATTTGTTAGGCGAATGAAGGTTTTTAATGGTTTTTATGTGCTATTTGCCGCCTAAGAAGAGCGGGCCGATACCTTCATGGACTCAAAAAGAAGAAAATAATTGCTCAAATCATTGAACAATGTCGCATCTTCCATCTATTTCCTTTTTCATTTTTTTCCAATGCGATACCGGCAGGTTCATATTTGCAATTTCTTCAATAATTGATTTGGTTGACTCTAAAGGCGATCCTCGTATGCGCTGTTTTCCCATTTCTTTCCCGTTTTCTTTAGCAATTGGTGCAAACTCTCCTTTTTCTATTTTTCTAATTTGCTGTTTCATATCTCCTCTCAAATGGTAAGCGATTCCAAATTATTAAAACTGCTGGTTTTTGCTTTTGATCAACAACTTTTCTGTGCATCTAACTCCTGTTCACCCGAAATCACCCCCCAAGAGGCATATAATCCCCAATATTCGAAAATCATCCGCATAGCAAGGCATAAATATGTGTATTCACAATACCCCTATGCAGCTGGGCTGCAATGAAAAGCAAATTGATTTTGGACAGATCGTATCGCATATCTGAAAATGAAATTTTAGATGTATATTATTTGGAAGTGGAAAGGGATAGCTTTTATCCGGAAGGGATGAAATATGCCATCAACTATCGCATTTTCAGGAATGGAAAATGGCATGTGATTGTCAGAATTGACAACAAGGAACGGCAAGGCCACCACATCCATTTCAAAGGCAATGTGGAAAAATTCAATTTCACTTCATTTGAGGATGCAAAAAACAAGGTTTTGAAACTTGGGGATGAATTAAAATGAAAATAGAAATCAAGGAAGTTCAGATTGAAATAAAGTCTTTAGATGACTTTGCAAGGGATGTTGACAAAACCATTAATGCTATAAAGGCCGGTTTGCACCCAAAATACGACGGGAAAAAACTGGTTTTCCCAAATCTTGATGTTCTAAGGAAGGTTTTGACGCCCGAAAGGATCCGGATGCTCCAAGTAATCCGTGCAAACAACCCCTCCTCCATCTACGAGCTTGCAAAATTGATGAAAAAAGATAGGCGAAATGTCCTGAAGGATTTGCGCTATTTGGAAGGAACCGGATTAATTCATGTAAAAAAGGACGCCAAGCCAAAATCCCAAAGAAGAAACCTAGTTCCTACAGTTAATTTTTCAAGGATCGTTGTTGGGATACCGATTTGAAAAAAATAAACTCCTAAGCTAAGCAGGCTTTATCGCAATCATCCGATGCCTTTTGTTCCGTTGATGCAAATGCAATGCAGTATTTTGCTCCATTATTCCTGCTTAAATCCCCGCAAACTGCCGAATATAATTCAATTTTTTGATTAATTTGCAAACTTTGTGAATTTTCATTTATCTCGAGTGCTTTTCCAGACCCACAAATGGTTGCATCTTCGCAGACGAACTTTACTTCATCTTCTAATATCGGAATGGTCCTAATTAACGCTTTAATGAAAATGGTTGATTTTTCGAAAGTTAATTTCCTTGGCACTTCAATTCCATATCCTTTGGTTTGCACTTTTTTCAAATCCTGACTAATGTAATAAGAAGGATTGATTTTTTCCCCGCAATCGCCATAAGTGCAGCCCAAGGGTAGAAAAATAAAAATTATTTCGATAATGAAAAGTATCCCAAATATTGCCAATCCGTATTTCAAATATTTTTTTATTGTTTCGTTTAGAACATTAGTGGCAATTAGGGCAATCCCAATCGCCATTGAAATCAAAAAAAGAGGGAAAATTATTGCATCAATTCTAAATAAAAAAGTCGGGAGAATTAAACCGCCGATGAAAAATGTAATCCAATAAGAAATTCCAATGATTCCAATTATTGCAAGGATATTGATGATAATTTCCTTAATTCCCATCTTCTCACATCATGCTCTCAAGGTTTATGCTCTCCTCTATTTTCTCTTCAGAAATGAGGTTTGCCGAGCTGGTTTGGCTATTTGCAGCCTGCCCATCCTCCTTCATTCCGGCAAGCACGGCAAGCACACGCACTTCTCCTCCGGAAAGAGTCTTGTCAATAGTTGCCCCCCAGATGATGTGCGCATCCTTTGAAATTTTTGAACTGATCGCATTAACCGCAGCTTCCGCTTCCCCAAGTGTCAAATCCTCCCCTCCCATGATGTTAATCAGCGCCTTGTTTGCCTGAGAAACATTCACATCAATTAAAGGCGATTTGAGCGATTTTTCAGCAGCCGAAACAACTCTGTTCTTATCCCTAACATTAGCAGTTTCCCCTAAACCAATGATTGCAATGCCTGAATTTTCAATTATCGTTCTAACATCTGCAAAATCCAAATTCACAAGGCCCGGGCGCGTAATTAGTTCCGTAATTCCTTTAACCGCATTTGCCAATACCAAATCAGCTGCTTTGAATGCAGAGTTAATCGGCAGATCCGGCACGTAAAATAGCAACTTGTCATTTGGAATTGCAATTGTAGTATCCGCAACCGCCCTGAGTTTTTTCAATCCTTCCATTGCATTATCCATTCTTTTGGTTCCTTCGGAGGTAAATGGCATTGTCACAATTCCAATTACAAGCGCGCCATTATCCTTTGCAGCTTTAGCAATTACGTGCGCCGAACCGGTTCCGGTTCCCCCTCCCATTCCGCATGTTACAAATACCAAGCTGGCATCTTTCAAAAGCAAATTGATTTCAGATGCGCTCTCCTGCGCAGAAGCTTCCCCAACATTTGGGTTGCTCCCAGCCCCAAGCCCCCTTGTTTTTTTCTTTCCCAAAAGCACTTTCTTTGGGGATTTGATTTTCAAAAGATGCTGGGCGTCGGTATTCATGGCAATAATATTAGCTCCAAATATCCCAATATCGTGCATCCGGTTGACCGTGTTGCATCCGGATCCGCCGGTCCCAACCACATAAATTTTTGGAACCCCTTCCTCGATGAATTTTTTAAGCTCCAAATCATCAGCTGAAAGCTCGGTTTCTTCTTCTGGTTGCGCTTCGGCTTCCAGTTCGGCTTTATCTTCTACTTCGACTGCCTCAACTTTTTCTTCCATGCTCCTAAGCCGCTTCTCATTCTCATCTTTTATGATCTCTGCATGCTCCGCAGCTGGTTCTTCCTGCTCTTCGAAATCTCCCTTCAAAAATTCGATGTTTTCCTTGATCTTATCCATTATTTCCATAGTTCATCACGCAGGCGAATGGGATTCCAATTTTTCCTCATCTGAAATAAGCTTATACGCATACGCAATTATTCCAAGATCAATTGCAACAAACCCCCAAGCGAACATCCCAAGGGGCAATCCAAACAAGACTCCGCCGTAAAATCCCGAGATTGCAAGAAGTGCGATCAACAGGAAGGCAACAATTAGCAAAACAAAATTATTGTAAAGCTTCCTTCGTTTTTCAGAATGTTCCATAAATTATTGCCTTGGATGAAAAATCAAGCAAGCATTGCTTGCAATTGCGGAATATTACCTAGCAAACGCAAATTTAAATAGCTACTCTTCGCAATTCCCTTAAGTGGTTCAATGGAATTTAGGAAAGAGAATCAAAGCTTTGTAATACGGCTAGAAAAAGGCGAAAAAGTGATGGAAACGCTAAGTTCCTTCCTTTCAGAAAAGCAAATAGTTGGCGGCAAAATCCAAGGGATTGGAGGCATCAAAAACGTAGAACTTGGCTTTTTCCATGCAGGCAAAAAGGATTATGAGTGGAAAACATTCAAGGAAGATGTTGAGCTGATCTCCTTCCTTGGCACAATTTCGCAAACCGGGCTTCATGCCCATGTCGTTGTTTCGGATGACAAATTCAACGCATTTGGGGGGCATTTAAAGGAGGCAACCGTTTCAGTAACCGTTGAGCTTTTCCTAACTGAAATGAAAAAAATCAGGAGAAAAGATGCGCCCGAATTCAACTTAAAATTCATGGAGCTTTAACTTTATTCGAGGATTCTTATGTTCGATCAATTCGTATCATTTATCCAGCAATTGTATGATCTGCCCAATCTAATCAGGGTTGGGGGGTATGTTGCGCTTGTAGCGATAATCTTTGCAGAAACCGGCCTTATGTTTGGCTTTTTCCTGCCCGGAGATTCCCTTCTTGTAACCGCAGGGGTGTTTGCCGCAACTGGCCTACTTGATATCTGGACGCTAAATTTCCTGCTTGTTCCGGCGGCAATAATTGGGGACGCCTTTGGCTATTATTTTGGGAAAAGGGTTGGCAGGAAATTATACGAGAGGAAAAATTCAAGGTTCTTCAAAAAGGAGCATCTGGTTGCTGCCAAGGCATTTTATGACAAGCACGGCGGCAAAACCATAATTTTAGCAAGATTTTTGCCCGCAGTTAGGACCTTTGCCCCAATTGTTGCCGGGATGTCTGGCATGAAATACAAGGATTTTGCGGTTTTCAATGTTGTTGGCGCCATTCTTTGGGTAACCGGACTCACCTTGCTTGGCTACTTCCTTGGAAAAACCATTCCCGACATCGAAAAGAACATAATTTTTGTGATACTTGCCGTAATCCTTGTTTCATTTTTGCCGGCAGTAAATGAACTATTCCTGCAAAAGAAAAAAAACAATGATAAAAAATAGGCGCTTCGAAAAATCCCCCAATAATTTAAAAAAACCAGCAAAGAAAGCCATTTAACCTAAGGATCCCAAATCAAATAAAAGTTGAAAACCATGGATAAGCCAAATTTCCCGGAGATTGAAAAGAAATGGAGGAAATACTGGGAAGATCATGGCATTTCAAAATTCGAAGACGATGGCAAAAAGCCCCTATATGTTCTGGATACCCCTCCGCCATTTCCAACCGGAGAATTCCACACCGGAAGCACGCTTAATTGGGGCTACATTGATTTTGCCGCAAGGTACAAAAGAATGACCGGGCATGCGGTTTTATTCCCTCAAGGATGGGATTGCCATGGCTTCCCAACCGAAACCAAAGTGGAGGCAAAATTTGGCAAGCTTCCAAGGGATGAATTTAGGCAAAAATGCCTTGAGTGGACGCATTCGATGGTAAGTTCAATAAAAGAGCAGATGAAGCAGATGGGTTTTTCCATAGATTGGGCGCACGAATACTACACAATTGATAAGGAGTACCATCGTAAAGTTCAACTTTCACTTCTTGAAATGCACCAAAAGGACATGATTTATAGGGGAAAGCACCCCGTGCTATTTTGCACAAACTGCGAAAGCGCAATTGCAAAGGCCGAAACGGATGATGTTGCCCGTGAAGGACAGCTTAATTTCATAAAATTTGGTTTTGAAAAAGGAAAAACGCTTACTATTGCAACATCGCGGCCCGAGCTTTTGCATGCCTGCGTTGGACTAGCATTCAACCCCCAGGATGATCGCTACAAAACACTTGAGGGGAAAATGGCATTCAGCCCAATTTTTAACAAACCCGTTCGAATAGTTGCGGATGCATCAGTTGACCAAAGCTTTGGCACTGGAATGGTCATGATTTGCACATTTGGTGATAGGCAAGATGTTGTTTGGATGTACAAATTCCAGCTTCCCCTAATCGGGGCATTTGATGAATTGGGAAGAGTGATCAATGCAAATGAAACTTACAATGGCCTATATGCCAGCAAGGCGCGCGCAAAAATAATTGAGGATTTGAAATCGCAGAATTTGCTTGAAAAGCAGGAAAAAATCCAGCAAACCCTAAAGGTCCATGATCGATGCAAAAAGCCAATCGAACTGATGTCTTCCAATCAATGGTTCATTAAACTTAAGGGGCATAAGGAAGAGATAATATCGGCTGCAAACCAGATGGAATGGTTCCCCGAACATATGCTCCAGCTCCTTAAGGATTGGGCTAGCGGCCTTGAGTGGGACTGGGTAATTTCAAGGCAAAGGGTATTTGGAATCCCCCTTCCGTTCTACTATTGCAATAACTGCAATGAAGCTTACCTTCCTTTGGAAAAAGACCTTCCAATTGACCCTGCAAAACACCCCTACCACCTATCAAAATGCAAAAAATGCGGAGGGGAAATACGCGGCGAAACAAGCATTTGCGATGGCTGGGTTGATAGCTCCATAACCCCGCTTATCATTTCCAAGTGGAAGGATGATGAAAAAACCTTCAACCGCCTTTATTCCAACATTGTTCGCCCGCAAGGCACAGACATCATCCGCACATGGGCATTTTATTCGATATTCAGATGCCTGATGCTTACCGGCAAACCTCCATTCAAACAACTTTTGATAAATGGGATGGTGCTTGGCTCTGATGGCAAAAAAATGAGCAAGAGCGCTGGCAATTACATTGAAGCAAAAGAAGTGATTGCAAAATCTTCCGTTGATGCCCTTCGTCAATGGATTGCCCTATCAGGAACCACCGGCAAAGACAACATTTTCTACTGGAAGGATGTCAATTATTCCCAAACCTTCCTAACAAAGCTTTGGAATGTTGGCAACTTTGTTGAAAAATCACTTGAGGGCTATTTGCCAAAAGAATTTGCAAAGCACAAACCCCATTTGCGATTAACCGACCAATGGATACTTGGCAGATTGAATGAAACCATCGCGCTAACTGAAAAAGCAATGGAATCCTACAACTATTATGAGGCAATTGTTGCAGTCCAATCGTTCTTTTGGAAGGAATTTGCAGACCTTTATTTGGAGGATGTGAAATACCGGATTTATCAGGAAGATGCATTTGGCAAGGAAAGCAAGGAAGCTGCGCAATTTGTTTTGCGGGAAGTTTTGCTAAAATCCCTTCAAATGCTTTCGCCATTCATAGTCTACACAACTGAAGAGCTATTCCATAATTTATTCAAGGAAGAGGCTGCAAAGCACAAATCTATCCACAAAACGGATTTCCCAAAATCAGATAAGGGAATGAAATTGGACGAACAAACCTTGAAGGCATCAAACCTATTCCATGCATTAATTTCAGATATCCGAAAATACAAGGCGTCAAACCAGCTCTCATTAAACACCGAGCTTTCCCGCATAAGAATTTCCCTTCCAGAAAACATGGAAATGCAAATTGGAAGGTTTGAAGAGGATATCAAGGCGGTTTGCAAAGCAAAGCAATTGGAGTTCAATTTCACAAAAGAAGAAATTCCAAAAGTTGAGTGCTTCGTGTAAGGGGGGGTTTAGGGCTATTTTTCGTTAAATTAGAGCTAAAACCACTTGCTTTCAAAATCAGCCTCAATTCATAAATCTAATTCTTCCCTATTCGACCAGATCGATTTCTCCCTTGACTTTTCCCTTGCTTTTGGATTTTTCGGTTTTTCCTTCCGGTTTTTCACTTTCCTCCTCTTCTGTTTTTTGCTCCTTTTCTTCCATTTCCCTTCTATGGTGGATTTTCATCCTCTCCATGTTTGCGAATTTGATGTATGATAGGACTGCCCCTGTAACAACTAAAATTATTGCCGCAATCAATGTCCAGTTCAGCCCCCTAGGCCCTGCAATTTGAAGTTCCGGAGCCAGGGTTGCAGATGCATCCTTAAGTGCCTGCGCAATGATTTCCCGTGCCCGTTTTGCGGAATTAAGAGATTGCTGGTAATTGCCCGCAGTTTGCTGTGCTTTTGCAGTTTCCAATTGCTTTTCAGCTTGCGCAGTTTCAAGCGATTTTGATTTTGCATCCGCAATTTCCTTTTCCGCAGCTGCTATTTGGGAAATTGCCTCTTCCTTGTATGGAATTGGGGTTGGGGAAGGCGCATCCGTTATCACTTTAGGCCCGGTTTTTGGAGTTGGGGTTTGAATGGCTGCCAAGGTCGGGGTTGTTTGCGGAGGGATATATTGTGTAGCGGGCGGAGAGGGGGCGGTGTTTTGCGTATTCGTGTTTCCGGTTTGCCCCGATGTTGTAGTTGAGGGGGTAGCTGTTGGCGTAGTCGTTGAAGAAACTGCTGTTACAGTTAGGGAATTTGTGGTTGTGGATGTGCCGGCATCCGCGGATACAACTGTTGTTGTAATTGAATATGTTGCGGCAGTTGATGAGGAAACCGTAAAAGTTTTGGTTACAAGAGAACTTCCTTCGACGCTAATTCCGGTATAGCTGGTTGGCGAAAAGCTAACTCCCGAAATTGATGGGGTAATACTAACTGTTGTTGAAACATCGCCTGCATTGTTGACAACTATGCTTAAAGTGGTCGATCCCGAAGTTGAAATCGATGAAGCCGCCAAAGAGCCCGAAATGACAATTGATGCAGGTGATAGTACTGATAGTCCCGTTTGCTCCGAATCCAAAACCGTGCTGCTATCCGAAGTTGATGTTCCTGACACGGAAACTGTGATTTGGGTTGAATAGCTTCCTGCTACATCGCCGCTGCAGCTCCAGCTTGCACTTCCTGTTCCGGAAGTTGTGTTGTCAAGTGAAATTGATTGCGAAGATGTTGGCGTGCAGCTAAGGCCGGATGGAAGCGAAATTGTTGCTGTAACATCTTGTATCGAATCGCCATTAACATATGCTGTAATTGTAAATGTGCCTCCCTGAGTTACCGAAGTTGGGATTGTCACACTGGTAATTGAAAGCTCAGCTGCCTGCGCAAAGTTCAAAAGCGCCAAAAACAATGCAATTGCCAAAATTCCTCTGTTCATTTTGATTACCTAATTTCAACTAACCTTGAATACCGTTCCAGCTACTCCGGCTGATGTTTGCGTATCCAATCTTACAAAGTAGGTGTAGCCCGATACCGTATTGCTAAATGTCGTGTAATAATTTCCTGTTCCTCCAACCTGCGCAATTACCGGAAGTGTTGAGGATGATGTGAAATTCGTTGTTGTATTTTGATACATTACAACCGCAGTTGAGTTTTGTGCATTGCTCCAAATGTAGGCGGTTTGGCTAGCTGTGAATGTTGTCGAATTCGTGCCTGTTGTATCGTTTGTTGTCCAAACCTTGTATGAATACGAGTTTGCAGATCCGAATATCTCGCCAATTGCCTTTGCTGTCCCATAGTTGGTAATTTCAGCAACAAATACGTACTTGCCAGGTATTGTTATGTTGACTGACACATTGACAGAGCCTCCCGTTAGGTTGATTGATGTGTTCGTATAAGTAACATTGGCAGCTGATGGCGAAAACACCCTAAGGGATGCAATCAGTGGTGTTAGGACACCTGCAATTGAAATATTTACGGGGAATGCGATGCTAGCATTCATTATTGATGGGAGCGTCACATTCATCAGTGCGGATGAATTTTGCACCTGCAAAAGTATCGAATCTGCGCCAAATGATGAATTCATCTGCATGTATGCAATTACCGTATATGAACCAACTGCCTGTGGCGTATCCGGGATTGTTGTTGTAAGGGTGTATGGCTGCCCGCCTGAAATCGTCATTGGAAGGGTAATCGATCCCCTGTTCTTATCCCAAATAATTATGGATCCCGAAGTAGGTGTTAGCGCAGCTAGGGTTGTTGCATTCGAAACATTGACGCTAAATGTTATATTTTGGCCAAGGGTAAATGAATTTGTGCTGCCAACCCCTAGGGAAACAATCAGGCTGCTGACCGAAAATCCGGTGTATGATTGAGTTGTTGTCGAGCTTGTAAGATATGCCCTTAGGTAATAATTCCCATCCGAAGTTGGCATGTTAACCGGCGAAACACTAAGCGCGGCTTTTCCGGACGCATCCGTTAATGCAGAGCCAACCAATGTTGCCGATCCGGTTGCGGAGCCAATTTCAAATGATACATTCGATCCATTTACTGGGGTGTTATTTCCAGCTGAAACAAGTGTTGCCGTAAATACTGCGCCATCACCTACTTTGTATGGCTGGCTTGGAGCCCTATCTGCAATAACTGTCAGTTTTTGCCCTCCTGAAATTACAACCGGGATTGCAGCAAACCCCGTATCCCCATTTGCAAGTGTTATTTTTACATCCAAAAAGTAAGTGATTGATGGCGCATTGCTTGGAATTGCATATGTGAATGTCCCAATGTATGGGCCATTTAGGCCGTTTCCTATGAATGCAATATTATTCGTTGAAATTTCAGAAGAGCTTCCATATGCGAATAATTTTGCAGAAACGGATGCATTCGATGCATTTGCGCCCGTGACATTAATTGTAGCAGTCATTGTATCGCCAGGCGAGTAGCTATCCCTGTTGAGGGCCAAAGCCAGGTTCATTCCCGAAACCAAAAATCCTGTGAATGCGGTTTGGCCCAAAACCGTCGTCTTTACGTAATGGAAACCAGATTTTGTCAAATTGAATGAAAGATATGCAATTCCCAGCCCGTTTGTTACATTGCTTGCATTCCTAAGCTGCAAATCCCCGCTTTGTTGGAATTTGAATAATGTGCCATTAACTGCTACTCCTGCACTTCCATTCCCGTTTGTCATGTTTGTAACTTTGATTAGGATGGTTGCATTCTCCCCGATTTGGTAGCTGAATTTATCCGGCGTAGTTACAACGCTTACAACGTTCACATCAAAGCTGGCAAAAACAGACTGAGAGTTGGTTCCGGAGGAAAATGAAAATTCAATCTGGTGCCTTCCCGGCGTCCATGTTGCGGATGGGGCTCCAAACAGCACCTGCGGTGAAATCACCACCCTGAATCCGAACGGTGTTTGCTGCTTATCCTGCTGCATGGGTGTATATTGCAAATTATCGACAAGAAGGGATGGCTGCTGGGGCTGGCCGTTGAAGAAAATGTTCAAAGTGACGTTATCCTCCGGCAAATAGTTCGGCTTATCTGTTGATATTTGCACATCAAATCCCTTGACATTGAATCCGGCAAATACCTCCTGCTGGATTACCTGCGTAGCTGTGCTTGAAGCAATTTTCAACCTGACTGCGTGGAATCCAAATGACCAGTTTCCTCCTGCAACTGCAATCGGGTTGAATGCCAGTGTCCCCAAGCCGGATGCATCCGTTTGCCCAAATGTTGCATTCTGGTTCGAATCAACCAATCCTTCGATGCTGGCATTGGCAACTGCGCCTCCGGTTGAATTCAAAACCTTAACCGTCAGCAATACCTGCTCATTTGGCTTGTAGTTTTGCTTGTCAAAATCCGTGCTGATTATGAAATTTGTTACCTGCAGGAAATTGTTTGCATACCCGGATTGCGAACCCGCATTCAAAACAACCGACATCTCGTAAAATCCTACCTGCGAGGTAATATCTGAAACGAGCACGGAAAATGCGCCTTCGCCGGAGGTTACGGTTGCGCTTTGCGATGATCCAACCTGAACCCCGGACATATCATAAAATGAAATGGTTGCAGTCCCGGATACCGCTGTTCCGTTTGCCAAATAAGCATAAATCTTGCCCTTGATTGATTCGGTTGTTGCAAAAGAGAATTTTGCAAGCTCAAGGCCCAAATCAAAATCCGAAACCGTGAATGGGAAAGTGGTTGTCCCAAACGTTGTCTGGTTTGCAACAAGGTCTGATGTTGCATTGAACAGCATCATGTATTTCCCTGCTGCAATATTGAAATCAGCGGGCCTAAACGAGGCATTGAACCCGCCTGCGGCGACAATTGGACCGGGGATTTTTATATTGCTGTAATAAACCATTGAAATTCCATTTGACATGTTGCCCGCGTAGCTTCCATTCAACTGCAATGCCTGGATGTTCACATTGATTTTTGTGTTGTCAAGAATTGCCGGCGGATTTTGCCCAAAATCATAAACCGCAGTTTCAACCTTGTTGTTTTGGGTTGTCCTCATCTGGAAATTCATGGACGGGTTTATCTGCCATCCAGGTGTTTGCCTCCTAACCGTTATGCTATTCACCTGCCCGGCAACTATTGTTGCAGTTCCTTTGTAGTGTATACCGAGGGGCGATCTGAAGGGGAATTTTGGAATTATTGAGAAATTATAATTGCCTGCGGGGATTTTTAGGAGGATTTGGCCGGGGTTTCTGAATGCATTCTCCTGCGCCATTGTGCCTTCCTCAAAGCTTGCAACCAGCCCGTTCGCATTTGATAGCACGATCCTTGAATCGAACCAGATGTTGAATGCGTTATTCCTCTGGGCGCATGTGAAAATGCTATCCATGCACTCTTCAACCGTAATGTTCAATCCTCCTGGCGTGCTGTTTAGGGTGCAGGTCACCTGGGATACCTGCCCTTGGGCAACTGCTGTGCTGTTCATGCATATATGCGTAACCTGCGGAGGCTCGTTTTGCGCGCCCGATATGTTAACCCCATAAATTGTCAGGTAAACCGTATTGATTGGGGCAACGAGGGGGATGAACATGCTAGTTGGGATTGCAACATTTGAGAAAATATTGATGGGGCTCATCCTTGATGAAAACGCGTCCCTAGTTGCTCCAGCAGGAAGGCTAAGGAGCCTTGCCACTTCGCTTAATACCCCTGTTGCATTCCTAAGAATCACATTCAAATTGACAGTTCCGCCGCTTTGTATAGTTAGCTGGGGCAAAATCACCGTATCCTGCTGTGCAAAATACCCCCGCCCATTGTTTGTGTTTATTGTTGGGTTGTAAATCAAGGATCCCGTTAGCGGGTTTGTATCATTTGCAGCAATCAGGAATTTGTACGGGACATTCTTTGGAACCCGAATTCTGAAAATCCCATTCGGATCCGTAAAGCTGGAATTCACAAGCCCAATCCCCATCGGCGGCGAAAACCCAAATAATGGCTGTGCGTAAACAATTCCTGTTGTTACAAGCGAGCCGCTTTGGTTGATTACTTTCCCAATGAAAGTCGTGTATTCCGTTGCTGCCTTGTAGACAATGATTGCACCTGTCATTCCAATATTTGTCGGTATGAATGGGTATTGGTTGTCAAAATATGTCATGTTGCCAGAAGTATTCAAATTCCCGGTAAATCTTATGTAATATCTCTTGAATGGTGCAACGAACCCAGGGGATCCGCCGCCCATGCCCCCTCCTTGTGAAGGCAAATCAAACAGCAAGCCATTTGTTTCGTTTAGGATTTGCGTGCCATTCTGGCTTGGGAACGATGGCTGCTCGCCTGGCTGCCCAAAGAACGGGAACATCTGCGTTTGGATAATTGATATTGGCGATGTCAAATTGTAAAATACAAATGCCGAGTTGTCGAAATTAACCGTCGCATTTGTAGAATTTGAGGAAATGAAATCAAAGAACAGGATTTTTTGGGTGCTATCTGTGCAAACATATCCAGGGCCCGATTGGACATTTGGAAACGGTATTCCGTGCACTCTGCAAGCGTTTAGGCAAAGCGTTCCAGATAGCGGCCCAAGGCAATGCTCCATGTAATGCCCAAATGCATCCGTCAATGCCGGCCCTTGGCTTGCAAACCTTGCAGAAGTCTCATTGAACAGCATAAACAGCGTGTTTGCTGTATTGGTCCTAATATTCAGGTAGTTCAACGTGTATTGCTGCATTAACGCTGGATTCAAATGCGCAGTAACGTTTAAGGTCACTTTTGCATTACTCCATGTGGTATTAAGGCCAAACTTTGCACATCTATCGATATTTGGCCCGCCTCCCAATAATGGCGGGTTGATTGTGCAGTTCATGCTTGGCATCTGATATAGCGTATCTGTTGCATTATTGCCAAACGTTCCGGATGCGCACTGTGAAAAGTTTGCACTATTATATATCACTAATTGGTCATTGAGCCAAAATGTGAAATTCGTGCTATCATTTACGCTTTGCGCCTGGTTTGAATATGAGCAAAGTTCAACTGTCAGATTGCCCGATGTTCCTTGGGATGGGAATGCATCATTCAAATAAAAGAAGGCATCAGCACTTGTTGCAAATGCTATTAGTAAAACGTATGCTAGTGCTAATTCTTTTCTCAAGCGGATCACGGTGTTCAAAAAAAGTACTCATGCCTACTATATAAGGTTTATGATGGGATAAAAAATAATAGACGGCTGAAAGTAAAAATTTACCAAAAAAGGCGCAAACCACTTGGAAACGCTCCCCAAACCACTGCAATGCCCAAAAACCTAAAAAAGGGTAAATTGGCAATTGGAAACTCCAAATCAGGCAATTACAAAAAAACTAAAAAAAGGAAATAAGCAATTTGCCTTATCCGGAAAAAATTCAATTGCTTAAACCAGATCAGCAATACCTCTGCTCGAGCGTGTAAGTTAGCGTTGCCGAGCCGCTTGCGCTTACTGGGATTTTCCATGAGAATTCAGAGCTGCTCTCTTTTGTTGATTTGAAATTCTCATTTGTTATTTCAGCTTCACCATACGCGTTTTGAAGCACTAAGACTTCCACACTCTCCTTCTTGTGGTTCCTAAGCTCGACCGAATACGTTGATTGCGAAGCGCATATTCCAAGCTCCTTTTGCGATGTTTGCTTCTTTTCTGCAACAACATCAAATGCATTCCCAAGGAATAGCCTGATCTTCTCATCCTCCGGGGTGTGGTCGATTTGATCTTCTCCAACAAATTGCAATTGCCCGCCTGAATCCGCCTTGTAAACCCTAACCTTGCCTTTTGGCATTGGCATCCCAAGGTTGTTTTTCTTGCTGTTATCGAATAGCAACTTTACCTTGACTTTTGTCCCATCTCCCTCGTAAACAAGCTGCTTTTGAACAGGCGTTCCCTTAGAATCAAACAAAGTGATTTGCTTATCCTCATTATTCTTCAAAGTTGCCGGCCGCTGAAGCGAATACAAATGGTATTCAAACAAGCTCTCTTCTGCAAATTGGGGAGTAGGCGCAGCATAATCCATAGCGCCTCCAAGCGCCCTCTCATAATACTTTGGCTGGGAAGCCGCCTTAACCAAATTAATGTCTCCTGCAATCAATTTCAATTTGGCATTTTCAAAAGTTGCGCCTCCGTTGTTTTTTATGCTGACCCATCCGGTAATATCCAGGTTTGAATCATCTGCGTTTGCAATTGCTACATAGTCCGCATGCCAGTTAAGCCCGGTTGCCAAATATGATGCCTGCAATTTGTGTTCGCCCGCCTTTGAGTTTGAAAGCAGCCATTCAACTGTTGGCGAAGTGATCAAACCTTCCGGAAGAGATGGGTAGTTTACTTTTTCAAAATCCTTAAGTGATGAAACTCCGCTTGCCGTTTTCAAAACTATTCCATCAGAAAAGCTAAGCAAGGTGCCCTTCACAATTTCCTTCCCTCCTTTTCCATCCGAAGTAACCACTTCGATTTCCTTTCCAATGTAATTTTCCATAAGCTTTTGGTTGCTTACAAGATCATACTGGTAGTTTTGCTCCAATACCTGTGTTGACCCATCGGTCAAATCCTTCAAATGAAGCGAAGTCGAATCCAAATACTGCGCTGTACCCTTCATTTGGAATTTTGCAAGCCCGCCCGGAAGGTTGGCAGTTCGCATCTCCTTGATTAGCGCAAGCCCGTTATTTATATCAAAGCCATTTGCAGCCGCGTAATAGTAATAGCTGGGCTCGACTTGGTAAATCGTAAGCTCAACATCCGTTGGTTTATCCGAAGAAGCAAGTTTTGCCTCCTCATTCAAGTTGAAGGGCACATCAATTTTATATTGCTGGATTTTTGGCATGGAAAACTGCGAATAAGCAAAGATCCCAAGGATTCCAATCAAAAAAATTCCCATCAAAATATTCTTAGTTTCCATAAATTACCACCTATCATTTGAGCGGTTCTTTTCCGCTATCAATTATTCCCCGAGCTTTTATATATAGGTTGATTTTTCCTTAAGCGGCAGCTTAACCTTGAAAAAACCTTCGCCAAATGTTCCGCCACTCCTGCAATTCTAAATCGGTTAATTAAATTTACCATCTATCCATATTGCATGTCCTTAACCCTTCTTGCCGCAATGGCAAAAAGCAAAAGCCCGGAAATATTCGTTGAGAAATTCCTGCTTCCGGCCCTAAGAACTAGGAAAATCCCTTCAGCCATGGTGTCGCTAAGAGGGGGCAAGCCGCCCGAAAAACTAATCGAATTCAATGAAAAATTGGGAAAGGGCGACTACGCCCAAATCACCTTTGTTGATCGGAATGATCCAAGGAGAGTTTGCTACCTGAAAATCAGCCGCATGGAATTGAAACGCCCATCCGATGATCCTAATCGCAAGGAACCTACTCCGACTGCAAAACTTTTCAAAAAACCCTATTTTTATGTGGGGCGGGAAGATTTTGCCAATGCCATTAAAAAAACAGGAGTGGAACGCTTACGATTTAATGGAAAAATAAGCAAAACCTCTAGTGCGGTGCTTTTCCCAAGGAAATTGCTTGAACATGGCGAATGGATAGCCAATTTGCGTGAAACCCAAAGGACAAGGCTAGAGAATTCAATTGATGTGCTAATCGACCCTAAAGTTTACGAAAAACTCGAATCGCATGAAAGGATCGAAAATTTCTTCCATGAGTACCTTGCAACAATTGCGGCATCGAGTGGAAAAATCAGCAATGCTGATTATGCCGCCCTCCTAAAATACCGCCCAAAACTCTATGAAAAATACAAGAGCCATTCCGCCTACCAGATCTTCCATAAGTCCCAGAGGTATAATGCGGGCCTGATGAAAGAAATTTCCAATGCAACTTCGGAAAAGCAAATACGACTGGGCATCGAAAAGCACCTTGGGGTGCGTGGGCCGTTTTCAAAGATTTTTGCCAGGAAAATTTATGGCATATCAAAATCCAGGGGAGGAAAACTGGCAATCGATAGGATTGCCCAACATGCAGAGCAAATGGCATCAAATATCTTGATTCCAAAAGATCCATCAAAATCCGTGGTTGATTAAAATTGCAAATGCATGCTTGATGCCTTCCAATTCCCATAGGCCAAAAAAACTTAAAATTCAACCAAACCCAAAAACCGCAAAATTATCCGAATCAATCAGTTTGCGGATTGCAATGCCCTCCTCATAAGTGAAATCATACGCTTTCTTTTCAAATGCCCCGAGCCTAATCTCATATTTTTCCAAAAGGTTCCGTTTTGCGGAAATATCGTTGGCATCAAAATATTTTGCAAGTTCGGCTGTCCGCAAATTCCCATCCCCCATCCCTTCTGCAAATGCGCCAACCACCACTTTCTTATTCCCAAAATACGGAAGGGCATAATTATCCTTGAAATTTGCAATCGCATTTCCTCCCTCGAAATTCCCCATTTCCTTAAAAGTTGTTATCGCTTCGAACCCAAACGGCTCGGTCCTCATTTGCATGGCGCTTGCAACCGTCAAAGGCAAAAACACCGCAAAAATTATTGCCAATCTCCTATCCAAAGAAAAAACCAGCGAGGCAAAATATGCAGTCGGAAGCAATAGGAAAATCACATGCCTGAATGGGAAGGGCAAAAGGAAATAAAGCGCTTCAAAGGCAATGATTGTGGAAAAAGTGGCATATTCCCGTTTTTTTCCATTTTTCCACATCGCAAATATTCCAATTGCCGTCAATGCAATTGCCAGAATGCTATAACTGTCGAGTATTCCTGGCGTAATTATCGCCAAGTTCTCAAACCCAATCGCATTGATTGGAAACGCATTCCTATATAGCAAAAATACCGCAACCCCAACTGCTGCCGATTTAGCAAATTCAAAATATTTTTTCCTAAAAACAGCAAGGATTGCAAGGGTTGCAACCGTAAAAACAAAGCTCCTTGTATGCGCAAATGGGAATATCGCAAGCAAAAATCCCAAAAACCTGTATTTTTCCCTCTCAAAAAGATTGATGCTAAGCAAAAACAAAACCACTCCCAAGGTTTCGGGTATTGGCAAAACCACCCTGTAAACAACAATGGGTATTGTAAAAATTGCAAGTGCTCCAAGAGCTGCATATTCCTCGTTTCCAATTATTCTTCGAAGGAAAAGATACGTGGAGGTAAAAATTAGAAAAACAAAAATATACGAAAGGAAATTAAACGCCAGGAATTCGCTTCCAACAAAAGTTTTCAGGGAATGGAATGCCAAAAGAAAAATCGGCGGGTAAACCGTCCCATCGGAATTGATTGCGCTTCCCGTAAGCGGGAAACTGCCTCCGCTTCCCAAAAGCTTGCTTTCCCTAAGCGTTTGGTATGCATCAGAAGTTAACGGCGATGCGTAGTAAAGATGCGCCATGAAAACAACAAGCGCCGAAAACAGGATTGCGCAATCAAAAAGCTTCATGTGATTGTTCCTAGGGATTAATGATTAAAAAGATAGGCAATTGGCACTTAGCGGATCAAATTCAAAAATTAGACTTTGTTTTAGCTCCCCGCAAATATCCTAAGCTTGTCGGGATCCTTCTTGATTTCATGCACAAGGTTCGATGGCCCAACAATTGTTGCCCATTTGCCTTCCCCCCAAGCAATTTGATCAGGCTCTTCCGAACGCTAGATGGCTCTTCCCCAAAGGATGAAATTTCAATTCCGGGAAAATCCTTCGTTATGCCCTCCATTGTCCGCTGGTAAAGTATGCGCTCCTCCTCCCTTGTCAGCGCCTCTTCCAAAATCAATATTTTCTTTTCCTTCTTCACGGCATTTAGGATATATTTTACCTTATCCTCGACATCCTTGCTCCGCAGAGTTTTGGAACTTACAAATTCAAGCTGCAAACCTGCCATTTATTCTTCCTCCTCTGTTTCATCGTTTTCAAGCGCCCAGCTAAGAAAGCAAGCGCCAAAATACCAATAAATAAGGCTGAATGTGAGCCCAAGGAACGACATCGCATTTTGGCACTCGATATCGCTAACGCCGCAAAGCTGTGAAAGGCCAAGAAGGGGCCAGGCCAAAATTGTCATGACCGGCAAGTATATCCAATCCGGCACATCGATCAAAAGGCCCAAAAACACTATGAATAGCAGGAAAAATGTCAGCGAGATCTTTTCAAGCGTTGGCTGCAAAAATACAATTCCCCTGCGAAGGATCCTGCCAAATGTTGTTTCTGCCATAATTTTCATCTTGCATGCTTTGCTATCATTTCATAAAGCAGGTTCATGTTTTCGCCAGTAAGCGCTGAAACGGACACCACATGGTGCTGCGGGAATGCTTCCCTAACCTTTTCCGGCTTTGCCTTTTTGCTATCCATCTTGTTTGCCACAATTATGACCGGGATTTTCCTAGCCTCCAAATTCCCTAAAATTGTGATATTTACCTGCGTGAATGGGTCTTCTGATGAATCCATGACAACAAGGGCGGCATCGACGTTTTCAAGCCATTTGATTGCTTCAATGATTCCTTTCGTAGCCTCCTTTGCCCGGGTTTGCGCTTCCTCTTTTTTCAATCCATACGCTGAAAATTCCCTGTAATCAACTTTTGTTGCAATCCCTGGCATATCCAAAAGGTTCATCTCAAGCTCCTTGCCTTTTGATTTTACAATCACGTGCTCCTTTTTTTGGACCTCCCGAGTTTCATGGGGGATTTCGGAAACTTTCCCAACGGGTTCGCCAAGCCAATCCATTGAAATGCGATTGGCCAAACTGGTGTTGTGGACAATCAATCCATCCCAAGTTGTGAACGTGTGGTTTCCATCAACCGTCAAGTCGTAAATATGCCCGTTGTAATCCTGCTCTTCCAAACTTACAATCTCATCAAAGAATACATCTGCCTCCGAGATTTTTTTAATTGGCGCCAAAATTCCCAGTTCGCCCCATTTTCCTATGATCCCATTAACCCTATCAACACTTATCCGATTGGCCTTTGCATCCCTGGCAAAATGATATCCTTTCCCATAAAATTGCCTTATTTCAAGCCCCAAATCCTTCCTGGCTGTTTCCAGCATAGGAACTATTGGGAGTACGTGCACATTTGCCTTGCTGCCAAACTTGCAGATTTCCGCCAATTTTTCCTGCTTTTGACGAAGCGAAAAGCCAATCTCCCTTGCAAATGCCCTATGGTTTTCGGATCTTAAGATTTCAAGCATAAAATATGTTTTTCCCCTGATTTGCTTATCGCGAATGAGCGAAGGAATCCCAAACCTTAGCAGTAGGATTTGCACCCCTCCGACAAGCTCCCTGCTTGCGCTTGAAAGCTCGACTTTCCTTTGCGAGTCCGTATTTCCAGCAACGCTTCCTTCGCAATCAAACATTGTCCTTAGGAATTCCCTAGCTGTTTCAGTATCCGATAAAAGGATGCTCCTTGGCACCTTCTTGCTTGCCGATAGCCCCGGATGCAGATCAAAGCATTTGTGAAGGTATTCTACCAATGATTTGTTGTAAATGTCCATTTGCGGTGTCTTATCCCCCACTTTTTTGTATTTTGCATCGACATTGAATTCGTGCTTTGCAATGTCCCTGAAGTCCTCCCTGAGGTTTTCGTCTTCGTTGTAAAAGTTGATGTCATTTTTGCCATGGCTTGCCTCGGAAATCGTATATGCAAAAAATCTGGCAATGCTTGGGTTCATGCTGAATTGAGGCTTGAATGATTTGGGTGTGTGGTTTTTCATTTTCAATACCATTTCGCCCCCATCCTCGGAAATGGCAAAACTTTCAGGGATTTTTATTCTCTCAAAATCATGCAATGGAGTAAGGGTGCGAAGCACGGCGACTTGAGCGCCTTCATTTAGATTTCCTGCCTTTATCTCTTCAACCCCATTTGCTGTAATGGCAATGAATGGATGGTCGGGACTTGCGCAGACGGTTTTGCCGTTCCGTGTCCGTATTTTTATCATCTTCCCAAAATATTTCTGCCGAAACACGTGCGAAACGGTTTTGAAATCGGTTTTCAGGGTCTCCTTGTTGAATGAGGGCACGACAATTCCAATATCTTCGCAGGGGATGTAAAGCTCATCTTTTGAAAGATCGCCGCCTTTTTGCGAATGCGCCCTTTCAAAAACTTTTTCGATGTTTTCGTATGTTCCATTTGCAAGAAGGATCCGCTCCCCTTCTGCAAGGCACTTCCCTGCGTTAGGTGCGCCATAAAACCCTAATCGTATGATTTTTTTCTTTCCAAAAAGGTTTGATAGCCAGCGCAAAAATCTCCTAAACGGCATGTGGGTCACTTGTGGGTTGTTTTATGTTTAGGTAAAATTACATGCCAAGCCTTAAAAAACTTATTTGAATGCTTTCGAGGAGCAATACCTGCTAGATTACAATCAGAATGAAAAGCTAATAAGCCCCTTTAATTTCTTGATTTCCTGCAAAATTTCCTTCTCCCCTTCGGTTAGGCTTTGGAGGTATTTTTTTTCAATAATTTCTATTTCCTCCTCATGAATATCCGTATAGAGGACCTGCTTTTCCTTGACCTGCCTTCCGTATGTGACTCCGGCCATTGAAATTGCTACTTCCTGGCCCTTCTTTGCCTCTTCAACTGCCTCCTTTTCCGCCTGAATGCCCTGGATTTCGCCAACATATTCTCCCTTATCATCCATCAGGCGGTTTTCCTTTCTGATCCTGCCTTCCATGATTTGCACCCCAAAAACAGCCGGGTTGCTCACCCTAAAGCAATGGTTTGGCATGAGGAACACTTTTGCCGGAAGAGTCAGGGTTGAAAATGCGGTTTTTCTCTCTGCACTAAGAAGCTTATCCTTCCATTCCTTGTAGTTCAATATTAAATTGTAAATTATTTTCTCATCGAAAATCTTTATCCCTTCAAACTCAGCTAGCGCCCTAACTTCGGAATCAATCTGGGAATGGAACGCAAAAATCACCCCAAGCAATTTGTCTTTTTTCCCAACGCTTCCGGATTCCATCACATCCTTCTTTAGCACTTTTCCAATCGATGCTGTTCTGATTGGGATTTTTTCCGCATGGAAAAGCTTGACAATTGCTTCCAAGCTCCCAAGCGCGTCCGCTTTTATGATTACCCCATCATCCTCGCTTGCAACTTCGATTTCACGGATTTCATTTTTCAGCTCAAGTTCGGTTTCAGCTGCATTTTTCTGCCTATACTCCAAAAACGAAGAACCAACCAGCGCCTCATCTGCAAAGTCGCATGCGATTTTGACTCCTGCAGCTGCAACCGCTTTTTCAACCTTCCTGAATTTTGTCTCCCGCTCTTCCGATGATGGCTTAAGTATCGCCTTTACCTTTGATTTGGCAATGTTTCCATCGATTTTAAGGAAAGTGATCAAATCGCCCTCTTCCAAAGATCCCTTGTAAATTATCACATCCAATGTTCTTCCAAGCCCCTTCTCATCCTTAACTTCCAAAATCGCGCCCCTTGTCAGCTCCTCTTCGCTATTTTCCAGCTCTTTTTCCAAAAACCGCTGTGCCAAACCAGAAACGAACAGCAAAACCTCTGAAATCCCTTCGGAAGTCCTGGCGGAAACCGGAACAATTGCAATCTGCTTTGTGAAATCGGAAACGCGATCAAACCTTTCAGCTGAAAAGCCAAAATCAGATAGCTGGCCAACAAGCTCGTAAATTTTAATATCCAAATTCTCCTGCACATCGTTCCTTTGCAACTTTAGCGCCTCAGAAAAAGATTCCTTATTGGAATTTTTCCAGCCAGACATCGCATCAATTTTAGTTGCTGCAACTATGAACGGAGTTTTGTACTCTTTTAGGATCCCAATTGCCTCCCTTGTCTGGTTTTGCATTCCCTGATTGATATCGATAACAAGTATTGCAATATCGGCAATGCTTCCTCCCCTCTTCCTAAGGTTCACAAACGCCTCGTGCCCCGGCGTATCAATAAAAAGCAGCCCCGGAAGCGTCAAAACGATTTTCATCTTCTCAAGCAAATCCCCGGCAAGCATGCGAATTGCAAAAGCCGGAACTTCTGAAGCCGAAACATGCTGGGTAATCCCGCCCGATTCCTTCCCGGCTACACCAGATCTTCTGATGGTATCGAGTAGAGTTGTTTTCCCATGATCGACGTGCCCAAGCACGCAAACAATTGGCTGCCTAATCATTTTTCATCAAACCTAACAAGAAGTATTTAGGGCTAAAAATTTATAATAAGCGCAAATGCAAGTTTTGGCATTCCGCGAAAACATGCCAAGCAACCCTCCCAATCCATTATTCCTTTTTTTCATGGGGGTTCCAAACCAATTTCCCATCATGGTCATAAACCGGCTTATTGAAAGGCCTAATTTGCGCAAGCCACCTTTGCCTCTCATTTTTTCCCAAATCCGGAAGCACAACCGCCAGGATGAATTTGCTTAGGATCAATTTATGCGTGCTTAGGTCTTCCTCATTCTTATCATTTAACCGATAACGCAAACCCGGCATGGAAAAAAGGAGCCCGGGCAATTTTTCCGTACTGGTCACATGCGCCCTGAGCGCGGCTTTTACATGCAAAGTCCCAATCAAGCTAGGTTGCCGCACAAATCCCCTATAGTATGTTTTTTGGCCCATTTGTTCCCCCAAATGATCCTTTCCGCGTTTTGGGTCGATATCAAATATCTTTTTCCCGATTTTTTTCTCAATTTCCTGCGCCTTTTTTGGCGAAATGATTGCCATTCTTAAAATGCTAACCAGATTCTCCAATTTTACCGGCCCGCTTTTCGTTGGGTATGCCATGAAGTGGAATCCCAATTGCTCATGCTGATCCAGGAAATCATGGATGTTCTTTGGAATTTCTACTTGTCTTGCCATATTTGATCAATCCGCGATTCGAAAGGATTAGAATTCAGCTCCCTTTCGCTTCAAATGCTTTTCCGCCTTCCTAGCCTCCGAAATCAGTTTCACAAACCTTTCGCATTTCTCAACGGCATTCCCAATGTGCGATTTGGAGTTGAACGCTTGCGCAATTTCCTTTTCCGTCAAATATTTTGCAACTGTTTTGTTTTCCATTGCAAACCCCTGCAGCGGATTTTCCTTCCCTTCCAAAATCACCTGCCATGCAAGCATGCTCATTTCCCTAATCAGCTCGTGCATTTTTTGCCTATCCGCGCCTTTTTTTGCAAGCTCAACTAGCAGCACTTCCGTCATTGCAAATGGAGCAAATTTAGCAAAGTTCCTCCTGATTTGGAGTTCATTTACCGCCATTCCATTAATTATCCCTGAAGTTAGCTGCAAACTTTCATCAAGAGCTAAGAAAGCTTCCGGAATTACAATTCTCCTGTTTGCCGAATCATCCAATGTCCGCTCAAGCAGCGAATTTGCTGCATTTCCCCACATGACTGCTGGAAGCGCAGAAACAAACCTGCAAAGCGAGCAAACGCGCTCTGATTTGATTGGATTTCGCTTGAATGGCATGGCCGAACTCCCAACCTGCTTTTCCCCAAACGGTTCTGCCAATTCATAAATAAAGGGTGATTGCAATATTCGAATGTCAAATGCAAACTTATGAAGCGTTGCAGCAATTGATGACAATGCGCTGATCACCAAAAAATCAACCTTCCTAGGGTATACCTGCGTTGTAGATTCAAATGATTCAAGCCCCAAATCCTTCATTGCAATTTTTTCCATATCCGTTGCTGACATTTTTCCCATCAATAATTTCTCATAAGCAGCTGAAGTCCCAACCGCCCCCTTGAACCCTTTTCCCTTGACCATTTTTTCAAGCATATTTAAATTTTCAAGATCCAACAAAAGATCCTGCGCATAATACGTAAGGCGATAACCAAGAGTCGTTGGTTCTGCTGTTTGCAAATGCGTTTGCGCCATCACCTGCAAATTCTTGTATTTTGAAATTTTTGCCTCGAGCGCAGTTAAACACTCGATTATTCCTCCCCTTATGATTTTCATCCCTTCCAATAGTTTTAGCGCTTCCGCATTATCCTCAATATCCATGCTGGTTGCTCCCAAATGAAGCTTCCCGCCAGCATCGCCGCTTTGCTGTGCAAACACCCTAAGCTCAGCCATCAAATCATGCTTGATTTCCTTTTCGATTTCATGCGCTTTTTTGATATCAATATTGTTGATATTCTTTTCAATTGCTTTTAGTGACCTTTCATCAATTAGCCCGGCTTTCCCCTGAGCTTTAGCAAGCGCGAGCCAAACCTTCCTCCATTTCCTGCGGTTCTCCTCCTCGGAAAACAGCTTCCTCATCCCTTCACTCCCATACCTCCAGCTAAAAACGCTAAGGTAATTTGAAAAGTCCTTTTCCATAAAATCTCCCAAATATCTATGTTTTTCATGACTTTTTAATTGCAACTACTCCGTATCCGTATTTGTTCTTGGCTAATTCTCCCCCTGAATTATCCATCTCTTTCAAAACTTCAATTTTCTTTGTTTCAAACCCGTGCCTTCGAAGGAAGCTTTTGATCTCATCCGCACTTTGAAATGTATTTTGCCTAAGCTTTTTGGCATAATCCAGCCTCATTTTTATTGTTGCTATCATCCTCTCCATGGTTTCCGCCCTGATTTGAGGCGATTTTTCCTCACTTGCAATATCCAAATATGGATCCATAATTATCCTAAGGAATGGGTGGTAATGCTCCTTTTGAGGCAGATTTTCTACGTCCTTGGGGCTCATATCCCTCGATTTATATCTCCCTAAAAAATCCTCGTAATCTTGGATGGCGTTAATTGTATGGGCCCTACCTATATCCTTATGGTGCGGAAGTATCATAATCAGCTTTCCTCCAGGTTTTAGCACCCGCATCATTTGCGCTGCGGTTTTGTTCATGTCCGTGTATTCCAAAACATTTGTTAGGTAAATTATATGCCCGAAGTTATCCCTAAAGCTCATTTCTTCCGCCTTTTCCTTCCTGTGCTCGGATAATTGCATATCCGGCTCGATGAACGGATCTACTGTAAATAGCCTGTTTTTCCCAAGCTTTGAAACCTTCCTTAAAAATTCCCCCCGTCCTGAGCCGATTTCAATCAGGTTTAGCGGTTCCGAATGCTTTCCAATCTCCTCCTTCAATTCCTTCTCCAAGAACTTGAAGCGGACATGATTGAGCTGTTCCATGCTAATCCCTAATCCATCAAATCTTAATTAATTTCCGCTTCATCGTCATTCTTATAAATTCAATTATAGATTAGTTTAAGGCAATCGCCAACTCTATAATATGTGCAGGGATGCCGGAGCCTGGTCAAACGGGATAGACTCAAGGAACCTCTTTTCTTTGGAAGAAAAGACGTTCACGAGAAAAGAAGCCTTCGCTAAAAATCTTCGATTTTTTGCTCAGGCAAATTTGAGATATCTATTAGCCTCAGGGCTTGCGTGGGTTCAAATCCCTCTCCCTGCATGAGCTTCTTGGGGGAACCTAGGTTCCCCCGCTAACCTCGGAAGTATCCCCCTCCTATTAGCCAAATGTTCGCTTCCCCCTTTAATTTGTCGCCTCTACCCCCTTAATTGCCCAGTTAATTCCGAATCAACCCCCTTGAGCCAATTGCTAGACCCCCAATTAATCCCTCTAACCTTTGAAGCATCCCCTCTCCTACTAGTTTCCAAATTCAACTTTATTCCGAACCGGATTTTTCCTTTTTCACAAGCAAAACCTTCATCTCCAAAATTTTATCCTCCCCTAAGATGAAAGTAATCAGTTTTTCCGAAAAAATAGCCCTTAATTTTGTTGGTTCCCCACTTTCAACCAATCCCAAAAGTTCCGCAAATTTCCTTCCAATTGCATCCTTGATATCAACTTCGCAAGATTCTGGAATCCTTGATCTGCCCTTTCTTTCAGGCATTGACATCCCCAAAATTGCAATTTCTTCAACCAGCCATCCGTTAGTCTGATCAAAGAATTGGATGCTCGAAGGATTCCCCTTCCTTTCATAAATAAATGCAATTTTAGTCATTCCGTGGTGTTCGGCCCTTGCGCAAACATCATCAACAGATCTTTTCCCTCGGTTTTCATATTTTGCCATCAAAATAAGCGAAAGCAACCTGGCAAGCTTCCTAGCAGTTGCAGTTGGCTTCCTTCCAGTTGAAATGAAAAGATTTGACATATTGTAATATCAGCCCCCACTATATTTTATATTGGAGTTTTAAGCGCCAATAGGAAACTTTAAATTGATTGATTGGAAGATATGCCTATATGCTAAGATTTGCGGTTTTAGTGCTTTTGCTATTGCCATTTTTACCAACCGTTTCCGCCGCAGTTATGGCCCCCTATGGCATATTTTTTGCAGAATCAGTTGAAAGCTATTCCGAACCGGCAGCAAATCCATCCGCAAAACTTGCGCCGTCAATTTATACCATTAAGGTCGACACCGCCTGGCATGCCAAATATTCGGAATACATTGATGCAAAGGGCGCTCAATTCAATGACGGTAATTTCATAAATTTCAGGTTCCGGCTCCAAGGAATCTTTGCGGGAAGCAGGATGATTGTTTCCCTCCAAAACGAAAATGGGCAAACCATGCTTTGCGCACATGATTTCACAAAGGATTGGCAAACGCCTTTCCAGCTCAAGATGAAATGCGGAATTGACGCGGTAAAGAAGCTAAATGGCAATTACCGGGTTTTTATTTCCATATTTTCTCCAGAAGAACTCAAAAAACGGATTCCAAAACCAACCGCTTCAAGATTTTGGGGCTTTTCCGATGAAAGCTATTTTATTGCAATAAATCCGGGTGCAAATATTTACCAAAAGCCAATTGGTCCGCAAATTCCTCCTGAAAAACCATCAACTGCAATTGATTCGGCATCAATTGATTTGTTTGTCAGGACGCTAGCGCCCAATTATGACGCTCTTGGAAAACCAATGCTTGATGCAGATGGAAATCCTTCCCTTAAGGAAATTACTTTCAATATTGATTCAAAATATGTGTACCTGGATACCCTGCAAACCGTTCCAATTTCTTCAGGTTTGGAAAAAGCAAAGGAAATCAAAAAACCCGATACAATTGCAATCCCAAAACCCCTTGACGATTCCGATTTTATTGTCACCGAGGTTGCATTGAAGTTGATGGGCCCTGCCAAGGATACGATTTGCGAGGGAAAAACCGCTCCTCCCCAGAAGATCCCTTCAAAGGATTCGGCTGCTGTTTTGCCAAGGCCAATAGTCCAGGAATCAATCAAATGCGTTGATTCGCAAACCAATAAGCAGGAATATGTTGTGGAAGTAACGCCGGACACTTCAAAAAAACAGTTGCAGTTCAAAATAGATTCAATTGAAACAAAGCCCGCCCAATCCATAAACGGGCTTCCGCCTGTCGAATTTGAAGATCCAGAATTGATATTTTCACCCACTGAAAGAACAGCAATTCTGAGGGTGGCTTCCGATGAAAAGCATGAGCCGCTTGTAAAAATAAATTCCGATTCTGATGGAGCCGAATGCTTCAAAATCGGCAAAAGAGAATTTGATGATGATTTTTCGTACGGGTTCAATTTCTTCAAGCCCGATTACTGGGACGTCGAGATAACTTTTGATCCCATCTGCGAATTCAAGGGCAAATCAAATGCAATAGAAGTTGAAATCGTTGGCAAGAAATCAAAAAACTCCCCCCTTGCAGCCGTCAATTTTGCTCCCGACATACTTTTCATAACTACAAAAAAACTCCTCGTCGACCAAAAGCTTAAGGATTCCTTGAGGAAATACGTGCAATTCCAAGCAGATTCATTCCAAAGGCATGCAAAATTCATAACGCTTAACGGCAAATACGGAAACGAACGGCTGGGCCTTAGGCCAAACGACATGTCCAATCCAAAGGCTTTGATGGATCGCATCCTTTACCTTTTCGGATCTGCAAGCTATGTGATTATTTTGGGCGGAGAGGACGTTTTTCCAATGGGGGAAATCAAGGCATATAGCCGGGACGAAAGTGCAATTCTTACCGATAAGGCATACGGCTCGAAAGTTTACCGGTTCCCAACCCCCAAAGGGGATACTTCAAGCGAACTTGTGGTGGCGGCATTTGAAAACGCCTTGGGTTCCGCAAGGAAAAAGAGGGGCGAGCTTAGGGTAATTGGGGATGGGGTTTGCCAAGATTCCAAATGCCCGCTTTTTGAAACCGCAAAAACCTTTGTTGCAAAATTCAAGGAGGCTGATTTGAAAACCCCGCAAATTGCAGGCGAATGCAAGCCGCCTGAATGCCTCCAAGCTCCTCCTTATTGCTTAAGAAAAGATGGAGAGAAAACAGGGACTCCGAGCGTTTGCTCAAAAGCCGAGGAATTAAAATCCGCGATCAAAACTAGTGATATTTTGATCTTCCTAACCAATGGCGGGGGCGGAACCAATTTCAATGTGCTCTCAAATGATGGGAAGCTGATAGCAATCCTAACCGCAAAGGAAGCTTCGGAAATAAAATTGGAAAACAACCCAATTGTTTTCATTTTGGGCGATGGTGCCGGATCCATTGGCAAAATCAACAAGGATGGCTCGTGGAATAAAATGGATGGCAAGGACGCTACAATTGATAATATGATCATGTTCAATCTGATCAAGAACGGGGCGTCGGCTGTTATTGCAAGCACATCCGAAAGCTCCCCCAAGGGGAATGATTTGAATAAATGGCTTGTTTCAACATTTGCCAATGCGCTTGGAAGATCGGATAATGTCGGGAGGGCATTTGAAATTGCAAAATCGGATGTTGGGATCCCAGTAAGGGACGAATTCTTGAATTCCTTCCAGCTTTATGGCGATCCTTACAGCAGGTTAAAAGGTTGAAATTATGAAAGGTTCAGGCAATTATTGGATTTTACTTGCGGCAGTAGTATTGCTATTGGCATCGTATTCGATCACAACTTCCCAAAAGCCCAAGCTTCCGATTGTTTTTGATAACAACGAGGATTCCAATGCGATATCCCCAACCCCAATCTCAACTCCAAAAGCAATCACTGGACAAATTGCATTAGTTGAATCATACACAATTAGTGTGGACGCTCCAAGTGTGTTAATCGAACCTGCGGCAACTGAAACATGTGGCGATGGGTATTGCACTCTATCAGAAAGATGCGATTTATGCGAAATTGATTGCGGCTGCGATCAAGGTTCATATTGCAGCTCGCAAAACGGCATCTGCTACAAATCCGAAACATGCGGGGATAATACTTGCACGACTTTGGAAAAGCAAACTAGCTCTTGCTGCCAAGACTGCGGCTGCACAAATGCTGCGGTTTGCAGCCAAGTTTCCCAAAAATGCTCCCAAAAAGTAACCCTTACGGATGAAAAAATAACCTCAATTGTAAATGCATACCTGAAAGAAAAAAGCCTTCCATTCAGGCAACTTTCAATTACCGATTCATATTACGGAAGCATTGCAGTAAAGGCAGTTGAGCTTGACTGTACCTCTCTTTTTGGCGAGTGCAGGCAAATTTTGTATATTGATTCTAAAGGAAACGTGATTGAAGCTGCCTGATGATAACTTTTTAGCTTAAAGCTAATTCTTCAAAGAGAAACCCATTTATACGCTCTTTTGCTAATGGATTTGATAATCGCATGGATCAAAAACCCAAATCAAAGAAACTGGATCTTAGGAACCTCGACCTATTTGGCATGGGTGAAAAGAAATTCAACCAAAAAATTTCATCAGATCTCTCATCCGGAGAGCGGGTAGCTACTGGAATTCCGGGCCTTGATGAACTAATTGAAGGCGGATTTGTCCGCGGAAATGTGATTTTAGTTGCCGGAGATGCAGGCACAGGAAAAAGCACTTTAGCAATGCAATACCTCTACAACGGCGTAACTTTGTATGGCGAACCCGGAGTGTATTTGACATTTGAGGAAAAAAAGGAAAACCTCTTTAAGAACATGCTAAGATATGGGTGGGATTTGGAAAAACTTGAAGAGCAAAAGAAGCTGTTGATTTTACAATATCCTCCGCATGATATTGATAGGTTTTTGCTTGAGGGGGAAATAATTGAAGATACAATCAAGGACATGAAAGCAAAACGCCTAGTGATCGATTCAATTACCTCCTTTGCCTTGATTTTTGATTCCGAATACAAAAGAAGGATTGGCATCATAAAAGCCCTTGAACTATTCAAGAAATGGGGCTGCACAACGCTTCTAACTTCAGAAGCAAATAGCCTCCCAAGCGGGGAAATCCGGGAAAGGTTTAAGCTCGGCTATTTGGCCGATGGATTAGTCAGGCTCTACAACATCCGGCAAGGGGATGAGCGCCAAAAGGCAATTGAAATTGTCAAAATGAGGGGCATTGCGCACAGCAACATGATCGTCCCATTTGATTTCAAGCAAAACGGAATCGAGCTCTACCCCAACCAGCCTGTTTTTGGGGGGCTTGAAAGAAAATAATCGACTAATCATCAACCTAGCAAAAACCCAAAAACTTCAATATGTTTATATAAGCTGATTTCGTGCTTTAATCGTATGCACGCAAGAGCTAAAACAAAAGCGCAATCATCCCTTGAACTCCTGATAATCTTATCCGTCGGGCTGGTTTTGCTTGGAATAATTTTTTCAATTTCACAGCAGCGCATCAATTCCTCCCAGCAATCAATTGCCCTCTCATCGGCAAAATCTGCAACTTCGGCAATATCGGCAGCAGCCGATTCGGTTTATTTTGAAGGCGTTGGGGCAAAACGGCAAGTTAGCATTACAATTCCCGAAGGGACAGTTGCAACTTCAGTAACTGCAAACTCGATTTCCATGCGTCTTCAAATTGAAGGCGGGCCAACTGATGCATCCGCAAACACCAATGCTATCCTTTGCAGCAATTCGCAATTACCAACAATCCCGGGAACTTATCGCATTTCAGTTGAAAGCTTGGATGGTTGCGTCTTGATTGGAACTGCTTCAAAATTGGAAGTTAGCACAACCCTAATCCAACTAATTGGCTATGCAAATTCTACTTATAACAAAACCATCAATTATACGAATGCCGGCACATCTCCAATTACTGTAACTCTTCAGCTTTTATTTGCTTCATCTGATGCGTCGATTTTATTGGCTTCACAATCGGTTTTCACATTAAATCCCAGCGAAAAAATGGAAACAAAGCTAGGAATCGACCTTTTCCCATCTGCAATTGGAAGCTATTCTGGGCAGCTCAAGGCATTTGGGAGCAATGGCGATAATTTGACAACTTTGATTTCAATTTCAGCTTCGGGCGCAACCTGCTCGCAGCAAACCTGCACATCAACTGATGGAGCAGCAGTGATTGAAATCGAAACCTACTCCTCCGCCTCCTACTCTCAAAAGAAGGAAATCTTCGAGCCTCCCGAAACAATTGAATTAATGGGCGGCAATTGGGATCCAAATTCTGCAATTTCAATTGATGTTAGGGATCCTTCGGATGCATATTCAATTCCAAATTACCCAAAATCCCTAACAACAAATTCAACCGGCGGTTTTACCGATTCATTTTCAGCTGCCTCCCTTGGCGCTTCCGATGGCTACATTGCAAAGGCTAGCGGAACCGAACTTGGAATCCCAAAGACAAAAACATCAACTTTTGATGCACTTGCCTGCACGTGAAACCAATATGGAAAATAATTTGAAAAGAATAGGAAAATTGGAAGCAATTGCAGCCTTGCTTTTGATGCTATTTATTTTCCAAAACCTATCGGCTGCATCCGTTTCATACTCGCAAGATGGCCTCCCCTACCTTGCAAACGGCACTTCAACCTCGTCAATAAATTTCATCAATGCGCAGGATGATGATTCCTTCAACATTTCCCAATCACTTGCAAATACAATCAGTTCATCGACAAACATGGTGTTGAATGGCAATTTCACAGCAGGATCACCAACCTCTTGGGCATACGCAGAAACCGATGCTAGCAATCGTGCCAGTTCAACCTTCCTTGCAATAGGGGGGGATATAGAGCCCGGAAGGTGGCGTTTTCGCCTCTCGGATAATTCAAATGCGCAGGGCTATAGCGTCCAGGGGAATTTGACAAATACCGGCGTTTTTTGGGATGGAACAACCCCGGTCGATGCAACGCTTAATTTTTCATTCTACAAAAACTACAATACCGCCCCAACTGCCGACGTGGTTTCTGTTTACCTTCTAAGGCCAGATGGCTCCCAAATCCTGCTTTGGACAAATGCCACAATTTTCAGCAATGCGGTTTTTTCCAGTGTTGGCTTACCAATTTCGCCTGCCTATTTCAACATTGCCGGAACCTACCAGATCCGCATGCACAACCGCATAATTACCCCCGCATCCGGCACAATGGCGGTCGATCATTTCTGGGATCAAATTTCCCTCGTATTGCAAAAATCTTCTTCTTACTATTCCTTTGATGTTTGGCACAACTCCACATCAATCACAACCCCATCCAACCCTGCCCAAATCATAGGAATCAATGCGACTTTAAGGTTCAAGGCGGATTTTGCAATCACGCCCAAACTGGAAATTTACAATTTCAATTCGGATTTGTGGGTTTCATCCGATTGCTCCCCAACAACAGCAATTGTTGCAAACACTTGGTATTTATGGAATTGCGATATTTTATCGTCCGCCTCCCAATACGTCAGCAATGATGCGAACAAGAAATTGAGGGTGCGTTTCTATTCGCCAGATGCCCAAACTACAATGGCAAACATTTCTTCCGATTTGTTGAATTTCACGGTTTTCTACAATTTACCGCAGGCATATGTTGCAGTTTCAAAGCCATCCTACCAAGCTTGCGGAAATGCGTATTACCAGTTGAAATTATTTGACAAGAATTTAGTTCCATTCACTTCCGCAGCAACAGTAAATATAACAATTTCCAATTCAACTTCCTCCCAATTTTCAACCCTTCAATCAGTTGCCGGAGGGGTTTATTCCGGCTCGTATTCCCTAAGCCCCAAGGCAAATTCAGGCAATTGGCAAATCAGCGCATTATCGGGTGCATATTCCAATGAGCCATTTTACGTTGCCACAGGGGGGTTGGATGTTTGGAAGATCAATTTGTTATTTTCAGATACAAAAGGAAGATACTCGCAAAGTTCAAGCATTCCCGTTTCATTCAACATTCTAAATCTCAATGGAATTGAAATTTCTGGTTTGCAGCCAAATGGAAATCTGCTTTTGTTTAGGGACAATTCCTTATTTTCAGCCCCAATAGCAGATTATGCAAACGGAACATATTCCTTCCTTCTTGATTTCTCATCCTTAAGCGCCGGTTCATCCCATAAATTAACCGTTATGGCAAATTCGAGCGCAATCAATGTTTCCGCTAGCCAGGGATTTTTTGTAATTTAGGTTTTTACTATGATAAAAAGGGCCCAATTCAGCTTCGATTTGCTTTTGGTTTTAGGAATCATGCTGATAATTTTTCTATTGCTTTTCAATTATTACACTGAAAAAACGCAATCAACAAATTCCCAGCAAAAGCAGTTCCTAGCAAGGCAAGCCGCATCAGAAATTTCCGAAATTGTCAATTCCGTCTATTTGGGCGGAAATGGCGCCAGTTCCTCGTATTTTCTTCCAACAGATCTACAAGGCAGTGATTATAGCCTGACAATTTCCAATCGAAGGGTTGAGATTTTGCTTTATGGAAGTTCAGTTAGCAGTGCCATCCTAACTTCCGGCGTTGCATCGCCAGATTTGAATGCAAAAAAAGGCTCGAGCATTGTTTTTGCGAATGTCAACGGAGCCATTACAGTTAATTAGTGATTCATATGAGAGCCCAGCTTTTTTCATTTGATTTGATCCTTAGCGTTTCCATACTTCTTTTGCTGTTTGGCATTACGGTTTCAATTTTTAGCAGGACCGATGCAGTAATGAAAGAAAACGCAATAGAAAAGGAGATTTCCCAAAATGGCAATTACGCCCTCTCTTCCCTAATTGAAACAAGCGGCTATCCAACCAATTGGGAGCAACTTGCATTTACCGATTCAAATGCAAAAGCCTTGGGCCTTGCAACAAGCGCTGGACATCTAAACCCCCAAAAAGTTGGCAAATTCTTCGAGCTTGCAAATTCAAATGAGAATAATTACCTTTTGACAAAACGCATCCTTGGAATTGATTTTCCTTCCAGCAATTATACCCTTGAAATTTACGATCTGGAAGGGGAAAAAGTTTACTCCACAACCTTTGCGTCAAATAATGCTATTGCAAATTCGTATTCAATTTACGCCTTCCAGCGGCTTGCGCTCCTAAATAATCAACCGGTTAGATTATCGCTTAGGATCTGGGTGAAAAAATGAGGGGCATACTTTTCTCAACGGACGCCGTTTTAGCGCTTCTGGTTTCCATGCTCTTCATAGGCTATATTTTCCATTCCCTCTCATTAATAGAATCAGCCAAGCCAAGAATGGAAAGCCTCCAAAAAATATCCGGGGATTTTTTGCAAATACTTGAGGAGGATGGTTCGCTAAAAATGTCTATGGAATCAAATTCGGATATTCCAATTGTTAATGATGGCCGCATTTTGCCTTCCAATTTATGCTATGAGCTAATTCTTACATCGAAGGATTCGCAATCTCCCCTGATATCCTCTTCAAATTGCGCCTGCAAGGATTTTGTCCTTTCAAGAAGGAGCTTCATCGCATCGAATGGAACTGCCCAAGCAGAACATTTTGCCGAACTTAAAACATGCTACAAGTGAAAATTATGAAAAAAGGGATTTTCTTCACATTGCTCTTTTCACTCCTGCTGCTTCTTTGCCTTTCGGCAATTTTGTTCTATATCGATCATCAGAAGGGGGAGAATCCAAGCGCACTTAAGGTTTCAAAATACTCCACAATTGCAAATGGTATTTCATCCGATCTGTTGGAACTTGGCAAAATTTCCAACATGGCAATTGTTAGAAATTCAACCCATGCAATCATTTCCTTAACTTCCGACCTTACCCCTAATGAGCCCCCAAACTATTCAATATACGGAGCATTTGTCGAAGGGGAATATGCTAAAAAGCAAAACCTAGCCGGCAAATTGGTTTTAACCACTTCACAAAACCCTTTCATCTATTTTGATGGCATTTCCGCCAATTTTTCATTTTCCAACGATTCTTCCAAATTGGAAGGGAGCGTAGCAATCGATGGCTATGAACTGCATTTCTACAATTTATCGGAAGTTCTGCAATCCTGCGGATGGACTTCAAGCGCATCCGGCAGCCTAAGCGTAAAAATCACCTTTGATTCCCTAAATTGCCCATCCCAAATTGTAAGCATAAATCCCCAAATTCAAAACAAATTCTTCCTAAACACCTCCTCTGGAAAATACCTAAACATTACATTTGGAAATGTTGCGCTTTTTGACAATTCATTCGATTTGAAAATTGGCAATTTAAATGCCTCCTACGATTTGAACATCTCCGCTCAAACATCAAATCCGGTAAGCGGGAAATTATCCGCAAAACTGGAATTCGTTGGCGATTACACCTTGCAATCACTTCTTGTTTTGCAAGGATAAGCCTGTTTGATGGAATTTGGACAAATAGTCCAAGCTCAATAGGAGGCACCCTTCAATTAGTTCCTACTTCTTCCCAAAGAATTTCCCATCAACTTTGGCAAACCCGTAGATTTTTGAGAATTTCCCAATTTCGTATGTAATTTTGATGAAGCAAAGCGAAATTACAGCTTCATACAATGACCTATAATTCTCAACAAAATTAGGGCCGATCGCATCAAGCGGATTGATGTCCCTAAGCAGCACAAGCCCGTTGAACACCAATTGGAATAAGAAAAACAAGACAGCCGTGTAATAGATCCATTCAACTATTCTGCGAAATTCACCCTTCTCAAACCTTGCCCTTGCCTGGCTAATCATCACAACTGCTCCAAATGCAGCTATGATATTTAGGGAATTGAACAATATTATGCTATCAACTGCCATACAAATCGCCCATGCAAACAGCCATTCAAAGCACCCTTATAAATTGCCTTCCAAAGCACTTTTATCCTTCCTCTTTTATTCAAAGCAATCTTATCAACCGCCAAACCCATTTCCTATTCATTTTGAAATCCTAATTACCTTATCGCAAAACTGCGAAAGATCCGAAATCAATTTCTGGTCCGATTCCTTTTCCATCGAAACCATTATCATTCCAACGTTCCAAATCCGCATCTTGGAAACCAAAAAATGCGTGAACTGCGCAACCGTCCCGGCTGAATTGTAAATCAGCATTGTAGAGAGGGAATCCATGAATATAAAACGATCTCCCGCAGTATCGCCCATTCTCTCAACCAGCTGTGTTAGGGCAATGCTAAGCTCGGTTAAATTCCTAGGCGATGGCAAAAAAATGCAATTTTCAGTCCTTTCGCCGCGCTTTCCGGTTGTTTGCGTAATCAAATCAAGGAAATACAGCCTATCCACATCGATTTTTTCCTTTGCAAGGGATGCCAATAGCGTTTCGTAAGGCCGGTTGAACGTTACGTAAATTCCTTCTGAATTTCCCTGCTTCATCAGCAATTTCAGCGCATTTTGGTTGGCATTTAGGTATTTTTCAGAATCCGAAACGAGCATCACAATGTAGTGCCTTGGAAGCTCCCGCAGTTCCTTTTCCAGTTTAGATAGCAAATCCGCCATATTCCAACATTACAGCTAGCGCCTTAAATACTTTATCCGAACTAGCCCAATTGGAAAAACATTGGCGAATTTTGGTGTTCAATCTATTGAAAAAGTTATTTTTTACTCAAATCAAGAAATTCTTTACCTAGAATAGGAACTAGGGCAAAATTAAGCATAAAGATTCCGACGACAATTAGTAAGACCCCCGTTAATTTTATGTTCCATCCAGGCATCTGAAGTTTTGAAATAATTGGATCTTTACCTAATAGAACTAATATCCCCCAAATACAAAATCCGAATCCAAATATTGCATATAGCATTGCAGGTAATTTATTTGAATAGGATGTACTAGAAAATAAAAAAAAGAAAAGTAAACTTAATACGAACGTAATTGTAGCAAACTTATTGTCCATGTATCTGATGATCTTTTACGATCTATTTATTTCTTTCGGTTTTTCTGTTTGTTCCTTCTTCCTAGTTCCAGATCCCCAAATCAACATATTTTTATAGCTCCCCGCAATACTTGCTATCATATGGACGCCATTCCCCCCCGCCCCAAATCATCAAAGCTTCATGGATCTGAATTTGTCTCAAAAGAGCATGCACCCCTTTTTCGGACTAAAATAACCCAGCTTTGCGAAAACTTGGAAGGCAAGAAAAACCGCGAGGAAAATTTTGAATCGCTTGCAAAAGAACTATCCATTTCAACAAATGAAATTGAACGGCTTGGGAAAATCCTCCAAGAGCAGGGAATTTTGGAGCTAAACTATCCAGTCAACATACTCTCCCGCCCCTCTGTTAGGCTGATTCAAAAGCTAGAGCAGCCGCATTCCGAAAAAATCGGCGGAGAAAAACTCCTCCTCTCATATCCACTATCTGCCCATAATGTCCCAGCTTCAGTTGAAATTTGGCAAATGCATGATTCGAGCCGCCCAATTTACGCCCTTCATCACCCTCTTGTTTGCATCTACACAGAAAAATTCCTAAATTTCCTTCGGGATACGCTTGCAAAATCCCTTCCGGTTGAAACCGACGAAATTGTTGATAAGGGAAAATTTGCAAAACTAATGGATAGGTTTTACGCAGCCTCGCTTGAACTAATTGATAAGGAGCTTCCTTCAATTCCAGAGCACGAAAAGAAAGCGCTTGCCGGGATCATGCTCCATAGGATGTATGGCCTTGGAGACATCGAACTTTTGATGGCTGATGATAATTTGGAGGAAATTTCCATAAACGGCTCGAATTCCCCCCTTGGGGTTTACCATCGAACATACGGCTGGCTCAAAACAAATTTGCATATGCGAAGCGAGGAGGAAGTTTACAATTACGCGGCCCAAATCGGAAGGAAATCGGGCAGGGAAATTTCCATGCTCTCCCCAATTCTTGATGCCGCCCTTGTTTCCGGTGATCGTGTCTCTGCAACCCTCTTTCCAATCTCATCAAATGGCAACACAATTACTATTAGAAGATTTGCAAGGAACCCTTGGACAATTTCTGGAATAGTTTCTGAAAAATCGCATACCATGTCAACAGAAATGGCGTCTTTCCTCTGGCTAGCAACGCAATACGAAATGAATATTTTAGTTGCAGGTGGAACTGCCTCTGGAAAAACCTCAACTCTTAACACCCTAGCGGCGCTAATCCCTCCCTCGCAGCGCATTGTTTCAATTGAAGATACTCGTGAAATTACACTTCCATCCTATCTCCACTGGAACTGGGTTCCGCTTCTAACAAGAGGCGAAAATCCCGAAGGAAAGGGAAGGATTTCCATGCTTGATTTGATGGTTGAAAGTCTTAGGATGCGCCCCGACAGAGTAATTGTTGGAGAAGTTCGCCGCAAGCGCGAAGCTGAAGTGATGTTTGAAGCAATGCACACGGGGCACGCCGTCTATTCGACAATTCATGCCGATTCCGCTTCCCAAGTTGTCCGAAGATTGCTTGAGCCCCCAATTGAAATTCCGCGGCTTGAACTTGAATCCCTCCAGCTAATCGTTGTGCAGTACCGCGACCGAAGAAAAGGCCTTCGAAGAACCTATGAAATTTCAGAAATCACGCAAGGATCATCCGAATCTTCCGGCTTAAATCTCAACACGCTTTTCAAATGGCGTCCGAGGACCGATGCATTTGAAAAAGTCAACGAAAGCTCGCGTGTTTTTGCCGAGCTTAATTTGCACTCCGGAATGACAATTTCCGAAATCCAAGAAGATCTTTTGCAAAAGCAAAAAATACTCGAATGGATGATTTCAAGGAATGTTTTTTCATCCGATGATGTTGGATCCATAATGGGCGCTTATTACAAGAATCCGCAAGAAATTTTCGAAGCTGCCAAAAAAAATTCAAACCCCGCAGATGTTGTTGCATTCAAGGTGTGAAAATGAACCTCTTCCTCTTCCGCTATGGAGGCATACTCAATGGAAAACTTAGGCGCTTTGTTGGCCTTGGATCAAAAATTGGGAACATGATCCCGGGTTTAAAATTTGACCTCCAAGAAGCCGGCTATGTCGCTTCAGTTGGCGAATACACCGCAGCAGCCCTTGCAAATTCCTTCTTTTACTCCCTAACTTTGTTCCTAATCCTCTCCTTTGCCTTGCTAATCCGCGCCACTTCTTCCAACGCCTTTCCAGTTGATGTTTCAAACGAATCAATTGTTTCCCTATTTCTTACTTTAAAACTGGCCTTTGCTTCCGCATTTGCCTTCTTTTTCATGTTCTTCTTTTTCTTTCTTTTCTATCCAAAAGTTGAAGCTAGGAAAATTGCCGAAAATGTCGACCGCGATTTAATTTACGCACTTAAAGAT
Source organism: Microcaldota archaeon (assembly GCA_016212475.1). GTDB lineage: Archaea > Micrarchaeota > Micrarchaeia > Norongarragalinales > SBBD01 > JACRGC01. Next base: position 276,668 of record JACRGC010000009.1, read on the forward strand.
ATGCAGCTTCAAATTTCCTCCGGAGTTTCACTCTATGACGCCCTTGCAAATGTTTCCAAATCCGATTACGGCAGGGTTTCACGCGAATTTGAAATTGCAGTCAAGGACATTTCAGCCGGAGGCGCTGAGGATAAGGCTCTTGAAAAAATTGCAGAGCGGACCGAATCCGAATTCATGCGAAAGACAATTTGGCAAATGCTAACTTCCCTTCGGGCAGGGACTCCAGTTGATGGCGCTCTCAAAAACACAATTGCTTCCCTAAACAACCACCAAAGGCAGCAAATAAAGGAATTTTCCTCGGAATTGAATGTTTTAAGTTTGCTTTACATGCTCTTTGCAGTGGCAATTCCGGGCCTTGGCTCAACTCTTCTGATTGTGCTCTCATCATTTGGCGGAATAAAAGTCAACGAGCTGTTCTATGTTGCAATAATTTCCTCCTGCTTTTTTGTAGAAGCGATAATAATTGGCTTCATCAGAAGCAGGCGGCCGGCGGTGCATGCATAAATGGCTAAAAATCAAAATAAAAAATCCAGAAGGAAAAAAGCGAATGCAGCTGCTGCTTCCCAAAACGTAAATCAACAAATCATCCAAACAATTGCAACAAAAAAAACTGAAGCTCAAAAAACCAATCCTGCAATTGGCCCAAAGGATGGCTCCAAAATCGCATCCCCAATTACTCTTAATACTTCTGCTTTTTCAACTGTAAAATCGCCAATCCGCCAGCCAAGCATCAAGGCATATGTCCCTGCGCAAGTTCAAGGCAAAGGATTCATGCCCGGCATCTATTTCTTCCTCTCAAAATTTGCAACGCGCTCGCAAAAACAATCCCTTCGGGAAAAAATGCTTTTGGCAGGGATCGATTCTGAAGCAGAGCTTTGGCTTGGCGAGGTTTTGCTTCTCTCAAAGCTTTGCGCATTTGCTACATTCATGCTATTCTGGGTGATTTTCAAGGAAGCCCTGATTTTCAAGCTTTTACTATTTGCATTCATTGCATTTGGCTTGGTGCTATTTACTGCTGTAATTCATTTAAACATCCGGATTGAAGATAGGAAAAACCGCCTTGAAGCCATACTTCCGGATGCAATGCAGGTTATTTCTGCAAACATCAGGTCCGGAATGTCACCGGTTGTTGCTCTTCGAGCGTCTGCTCGCCCGGAATTTGGCCCATTGCAAGAAGACATTAAATACGCAACAACAAAATCCCTAGGCACCGGCTCTTTTTCAGATGCGCTAAATGAAATGGGTAAAAAAACCTCATCCGAACTATTTCAGCGAATAGTTGCACTATTTTCTGCCTCCCTAAGGTCCGGAGGCAAATTAGCATCCCTCCTTGAAAATACCGCAAATGATATCCGAGACACCCAAGAACTAAAACGCGAACTTGTTTCAAACACGAGGCTTTACGCTATTTTCATCATCTTCACGGTTGTAATTGGAACCCCCCTCCTTTTGGCAGTTTCAATCCAATTCGGGAGCATGGTAAACAATTTGCAGGCAAAAACCTCTTCCGGAAGCATTGCTTCTGATTTCACAACAATTCCATTGATCAGCTCTCCTTTGAAGCAGGATTTCCTTGAGCACTCCGCCTTTGTGATTTTATTGATAACTACTTTCCTAGCTTCCGCCCTTCTAGGTGTCATGAATAACGGCTCCTACGCATCCGGACTTAAGTATTTTCCGGCTCTTTCAATTGCCGCAGTTTTGTTTTTCATCTTTATGAAGGATTTTGCCCTAAAAGCGATCCTTCCAATTGCTGGAATTTGATTATTGCCGCGTTTTCAATCAAGCTCAAAGGCAGTTTTTATCGCAATCCATGCCTTTTAAGGAAAGCGCAGTCATTTCCGTTAGCTTGTTGGGCAAGCTCCTTGCGTATAATATGCGACATTCTCATCCTTGCAGGCATTGCATGAATTGCCATACGTCTGCGCGCAGGGGTATTTTATGCACTGAATATTTGCAGGATCGTTCCAGCCGCATACCGGCGCATATTCTTCTGTGCAAAATTCCGCTTTCCTTTGTTCTGGACTACAGTCAAATGCCTTAAGCTTCCCAATTGCGGAAGGAACCGGTTCAGGCTCCTCAAATGTGAACTCGCATCCGCATGAATTCTCATCGGAATAAGGAATATAGTTTTTCACGCACATATACCTAATCCTTGAGCACTCATCGGCACTTTTCCCGATTATTTTTTTTGGTTCAATTGCCCTGCACCCGCATCCAGTGCCATCAGAAAATGGCGCTGAGCCTTCAATGCATTGGAATAGCATGGTTTTGCATTCTTCAGGCGATGTGCTTACATATCTGGTGTATGGGTCGGTTGTTCCAATTCCTCCATCCGGCTCAACGGGTATTGGGCGTTCATTGCTGCATGCATAGAATTCGCAGCTGTTATTTGGATCTCGCCCAACCGATGTGCCGTTTGGGCAAATTTTTGCATCCTCTGTACAAACAATTTGCTTTCCCTTGTCATTGACATTGTTTGAAATGCATCCGGCAGCTATGGCCAATATCAGCACCAAAAATACAGAAAAGATTTTCATAGATCTCACCTTTTTATCTCATTTATTTGAGGTATTTCGCATTTAACCCAAATTCACATTAAGTATAATGAGTTGGCTAATAAATTATTTCTTTTTTTATGAAGCCACTGCTTAACTATCCTGATTCGCCGTTTTCGATACCTTTAAATATCGCTAAAAACTTAAAGCAATCAATATTCGAGAAGGTGGTTTGATGAAATTAAGAGCGCAAGCAGCAGTAGAATATCTTATGATTTTGGCGGTAGTAATCATTATCGCACTCGTAGTAGTTGGAGTCCTTGGGGGCTTCCCATCATTAACGGCTGGGATTTCCGAAAAGGAATCGGCGGCATACTGGACAACAGCTGATGTAGGGATTGTTAGAACTTACGTATCGGGAGCTGCTGTACAAATGGTTCTTAGGAATAACAAGAACTTTGCAATAGAAGTTACTGGGGTGGATGTTGGTACTGGTACCATCGCATCGATTTCAAAAACCTTGCAGCCAGGAGAAACAACAACCTTGACGCCCGTGTTTACTTTGACCACAGCATGCGTGGCAGGTGCTTCGTTTTCCTATAATACGGTTGTAACTTACAAGGATTCGACGTATAGTACTGCTTACACCTTTACCGGTGCCAAGCCACTTGTTGGAGTTTGCCAATAAGTCCTTTTTTCTTTTTTTATTTTCTTTCTTTCCCTTCTAATTGTTTATATTCCTATTTCCCCTAACTGTTTCTTAGTTGATCATATGTCTTCAAAGCAGGGAAACTCCGAAATTGAAAAAAAGCTTGCATCAATTGAAACGCAGGTATTGGATACCCGCTCTGCAGTTTACTTCATATTAATCATGGTTGGCGTTTTGCTGGCACTTGTTTTTGGAGCAGTCCTTCGCATCTTTTTTGGTTGATTTTATGAAAACTCCGGTAATTGCACTCAATTTCAAGGTTTATGAAGAATCCGCAGCAAAGGATGGGCTGAATCTTTGCGAAATAGCCTATAAGCTCTCAAACAAGCACAAGAAAAATATAATCGTTTCTCCCCAATTTGCAGATCTTTCACTAGTTTGCAGGCAATTCCCATCCAACCCTTATTTTCAGATTTATTCACAGCATTTTGATAGCAATCTGCAAGGCGCATTTACAGGAAGTGTCCCTGCAGAATCCCTAAAAGCAACCGGTTGCGATGGATCGCTTCTTAATCATTCTGAAAAGAAAATCAATGTTGCAGAACTAATCAACCTCGTTCACAGGGCCCGCCAACTCAAATTCGATCTAATTGTTTGCGCAGATGACATTCACGAAGCTCAGTCAATTGCTAGGCTCCATCCCCCCTGCATTGCAGTTGAGCCTCCCGACCTGATTGGCAGTGGAATTTCAGTTAGCTCCGCACGCCCGGAAATCGTATCCGAATCCGTAAAAGAAATCAAGAAAATCGATCCTAAAATCAAGGTTCTGGTTGGCGCCGGTGTTTCAACTGCCGCCGATGTCAAAAAATCCATTGAATTAGGCGCAGATGGAGTTTTGCTTGCATCCGCATTCGTAAAAGCCAAGGATCCGGCTAAATTGCTGGAGGAGATGCTGCTGGAGCTTTAAATTAAATTAGCTATTATTTTTTTCAGCCAACTCATTTTGTTTCAACTATTTATTTGTCCATCCAACCCCAACAATTTCAACCAGTTTTTTCTCCTCATCAATCTCAATTTTGCAATCCGGCAAAAACTGCCTTATCGTGTAGGCATTTGTTTTCAAATGGTTGGAAACCTTTTCAACCGTATAGGTGGTTTTTCCGTGTGCAAGAGCTGCAAATAGCATAATCTGATCGCCCATGTGGACATCTAGTGCACTGTTTGTCTTATCAAATTCCAAAAGTTTCAATGCAGCTTCCTTTCCCACTTCTTCAGCTGATTTTTTAATTTCCCCAAGGGCAAAAAAGCCTGCGCATGAGTTCTCATAATTTGTTTTCAAAAACAGCATTGTTCCTTTACCAACCGAAGCGGCATTTTTAATTTCAATTTTCTTTTCGCAATCAATTCCAACCAGTGCCTTGAGGGCAGCATCTTTTTGCCTTCCCGCGATTTGCTGCGGAAGGTTTGATACAATTGAATATCCGGTAATTGAAACTAATTTTCCGCGTGAACTGAGATTTGCGCTCACCAGCTTTTCCGTTGCTTTAATTTCAACCTCAATTTTCCCTTTTCCAATCGGATAATAGCCGTAATTCTTGATTCCCATTTTTGCCGCATACCCAAATTTTGCCGAAATTGGAAGCAAAATCTCATTCAAATACTCAAAGCAAGGCGACCAATTGACGTGCGTTCCTCCCCGTAAGATCACTTGTGAATCCTTTCCGGAAAATGCAAGCGGAAGGCAGATTGTTTGGAAAATCAAACTTACCGAGCCAGCTGACTCTTTTACCTCTGAAACATCAAAAACATACTTTCCGCCTTGAATTGATTTTGGGGAAAAACTTAAATTTAGAGAGTGCAATTGCGCTCCTTCAACATTAGCTGAGCAAATTTTTTCCATTGCGCGAACAGCTGTTAAATGCTGCGGAGCCAATCCTGGGGTTTTCCTTCCCGCCCGGATATTTTCAATTTCCAATGCTTTTCCGGTGATAGCTGAAAGTGCTAGGCTGGTTCTTAGAATTTGCCCGCCTCCTTCCAAATAGTTGCCGTCGATTTTGATGGTTTTTTCCAATTAATTTCTCCTTTTGTTAGCTCCAACGGGAACCGGTAGCGGCCTTGGAATTGGCCTAGGCTTTAATCCCTTTATTTTTTCCATTGTCTTTTGCAGTTTCAATTTTGCCCAATCCTTTACCTTTTCAGGAGCTAGGGGTGGCTCTACATAAGCTCTCCATCTCCAAACTGACCTGCCGATTTTTTTCTGGTATTTATATCTGTAATATTCCTGTCTGCTATTTTTCAAAAACACCAGGTTTCCAGAATTATTGACAAAAAAAGCCGGATGTGTTTTTGCAATGTTTGTTGGGTTGATCCAGCCTTTAGGGTACTCCTTTTCAAATTCGGGCTTTAGCAAACCAGTCTGTTTTATGTGCTGGATAATTTCGCTTAAGCTTTCCTTATACCACTTTAATGCAAGTTCCCTCCCCATAATGGCTATACCCGCAGGTGCAAGATATATGGGGTCCTTGGAGGAATATGCTTTTAATATAGGGTATGCCGCAAACATTTCTGCTCCCCGCAAAACCCCCCTATCCTCCAATAAATTTATTTTAATTGTTGCAAAAGCATCTGGATTGATGTGGTCCAATTTTACAACGATTCTGTTGGGTAATTTTTCCTGTTGTTTTTCTTCAGTCATTAAAGCACCATTTTTCGAGGTAATTCATTTCAAAGCCCTCAAAATCGCTTCCGCAATATCCCCGTTGGTTTCATCCAATAGCTCCTTTGCCCTGCTGCTGCTTACTTTTCCTTGCTGTGCAACCATTGCAATATCCTCTTCCGTAATGGCTCCGGATTCTGCTTCCGCTTCAGATGGTTCCTCCTCGCTAGATTGCTCTTCTATTGTTTGTTGTTCTTTACTTGGTGATTCATCCAAACTTCCTCCTCCGGAAGTTTCCCTAAAAGGCCCAGACACCTGAAAACTCTTATCTCCCTGCATATCAATTGCCAAAACATTCGCCGGCTCGACAATAATCCTTTTCCCATCGGATTTTTCAATTATTACCCTCTTTGTTTTGATCTCATCATTCTTGATGCCAAATTGCCTCATCATCGAAGCCATTTGCCTAGGATCCATTCTTGGAAGCATATTACAAAAGCACCCCCTGTTATTGTTGCTAACTAGATGGAAGAAAGTATTTTTAAGAGCGCCTTTCTTTAGTTTCATGCTCAAGTGAACAAATTATGGCAGCATCAGATAACCGCACTCCCCAGCAAAAAGTATTTGACTCAATTAGGCAAGACATACACACCCTAGATTCCAAAATATCCCTAATTGCCCAAAAGCTAAGAACAATCGAGCAAAACGAGGAAATCATCGGAAGGACAATTGTAACCCACAATGAAAAACTATCCGAACTTGATGAAAAAAGCGATGCGCCTTCAGCAGTGAACGTTGCTGCAAATTCCGCAAATACAAAGGATTATGATTCACTAAAAAAGCAAATCGAAGAAATCAGAAAAGACGTTTCTGAAATGCGCTACGTCCTAAATTCCATAAACCCGCTTGAATACGCAACACTTGATCAGGTAAAAGATCTCTTGAAGGATAGAAAATAGGAAGTGGTTTGCGATGCTGCTTTCTTTGCTGATTCTTTTTTCCTCCTTTCTAATCGGCTATTTGATTTCAAGGAAATTCTTCAAAACAGAATTGTTTGCTCCATCATTGCTTTTTGGGATAATTATTTTTGCTTACTTAATTTTCCTCATAAGCCTGGTTTTAGGATTTGGAACAAATTCAATCCTGGCAACAATTGCAATTTGCGTTATAGCTGCAATTTTTATGATTGGAAAAAATCCACTCAAGGATTTATTTTCCCCAAAACTACTTTTTTCCAAAGATTCCTTGCTGGTTTTCCTATTTTCCCTCCTTCTTTTAGGCTTTGCATCAACAAAGGCAATTGATTTTTCAAATGGAATGAATGTGGTTTCGCAGGATTGGGCAACCCACCTTGGGATTGCTAACACGCTTGCAGAAGGCAACTTCCCAATGCAATATCCCTACCTTTCGGATCTTCCGTTTAGTTATTACTATTTTGGCCATCTTTACATTGCTTCTTTGGTGAAAGGGGGAATTGGTATTTTCCTTGCATATCCTTTCATTGTTGTGCTGGTAATTAGTGCGTTCATTTCAAGCCTTTACTCAATTTCCCGTGATTTTTTCAAAAGCAAACTAGGCGGGCTCCTATCAATTTTCCTCATGTTTTTCTCATCCACCTGCACAGCCTGTTTGATCAATGATTCCGCTTGGTTTTCCCCGTTTTTCACTTTTTCAGCAAATTCAGGCTTTCCAATCCGTCCGCTTCTTCTCTCATTCTCTTTCAACCAGCTCCCAATGGCCTTTTCATTCCTATTCTTTGCAATTTTCCTAAAAGCGTTTTTAGAGCTGGAAAAGGATAAACGCATTCTTCTTATTGGGCAATTAGTTGCCCTCCTTCCGATGTTTGGAGCATTCTTCTTTGCACTTTCGTTCATTTTAGTTGCATATTTGCTCTTGCAGGGAAAAAATTTCGGTGCTTGGAAAATTGGCTTATTTTCACTAATAGTTGGCTGGGCACAATTTCTCCTCCTCTACAAGGAAAAAGCCGGAGCAGCATCAACTTTGCAGTTTGTGCATGTAGAACTCTACGCCCACTCCCAAAGCATAATAGATCTTTTGCTATTTTGGTTCCAAAACGCCGGCGGGCACATAGTTTTGGCAATAATTGGAATAATTCTCATAAAGCCAAATAAGGAGTTCCTAAAATTGTACGCTGCGTCTGCATTGCTCTTCATTTTAGCAAGCATAATTGCCGTATTCCCAGACCCTTGGGCAAATGAAAAGCTCTTTGCGCCTTTCCTGATGCTAACCTCCATTTTAGCAGCAGGCTTATTGCTAAAATTATTCTCATTCAAAAACGAGTTCAAATACGTGCCCCATTTGCTGATAATTTTAGCCCTGCTCTCTTCAGTTCATCAATTCAAGTTTTTCATCTCCCCAACTTTTGATATCGCCCAGCAATCCCTTGGTGACAAATCCACTCTTGAAGCTTGCAGTTGGCTAAAAGAAAATACTCCCCAAAAATCCGTGATTTTTGCATCCGAAAAATTGGAGGATAGCGGCTGCATTTTTGCATTAGCCGGAAGGCTTGCTTTTTATTCCAACAATTATTGGGTCAGTTCGCAGGGATTGAATGTGCAAACCTTTGAAAATGAGCAGAAAAGAATCCTAAGCGGGGAAATTCCGGCAATTAGGCAGCATAAAATCGATTACTTGCTTTCAAATTCCGAATTAGAAAGAAAAATCTCGCCCGTATTGAGGGCAAATTTGGATGTTGTTTTTGAAAAGGGGGGCGTTAAAATCTACAAAGTAAATTTGCATTAAGGAACGGTAGACCATTAAATATCAAACACGCTATAAACTATTTGGCTCTTATGGATTATTCGGACACAACGGTTGTAATTCCCACTCTAAACGAGGAAAAGAACATCAAATCCCTAATCCCATTGCTGTTGAAATACAAAAAAATCAATATCATTGTGGTTGATGATGGCTCGATGGATGCAACGCTGCAGATATTGCGGAATTTTTCTTCCAAAAACCGCCAAGTTGATTTCATTGATCGTAAGGAGGAGCGGATTCACGGCCTGACAATTTCAGTTTTGGACGGTTTGCAAAAAACCAAAACCAAATACGCAATTGTCATGGATGGGGACCTTCAGCATCCTCCGGAAAAAGTAGGTCAGATGGTTCAAAAACTTAAAGCAGGTTCCGACCTAGTTATTGGCGTTAGAACCTCGGTTTTTGATGATTGGCCAATCCATAGGCGGCTGATGTCAATTGGGGCCTCATCAATTGGATTTTTGCGGCTTTTGATTTCTGGAAAAACCTGCAATGATGTGCTTTCCGGATTTTTTGGGATCAATGTAAACCTTGCAAAAAAACTAATAGGTAAAAATTCGGGTAAATTTGAAATGGAAGGCTACAAAGTGCTGTTTGATTTTCTCAAATTACTCCCTAAAAATTCAAAATTATCTGAAGTGCCCTATCGTTTTGGGGAAAGAAGCGGGGGAAGCTCAAAAATCAACTCTCGTCATGTGAAAATATTTTTCAAATCTGTTTTCAGGTAGAAAATATGCTAATAGCTGTAATTGCGTTGCTTACATCCTTCCTGTTTGGCTATTTCGTTTCAAGGAAGTTGTTTTCAAAAGAGCTTTTTTCCTCATCCGTTCTGTTTGGGATTATGGGTTTTTCTTGGATTGTTTTCATTGTCAGTTTATTTGCCGGTTTTAATGAAATTTCAATCCTAGTTACCTGTGCAATTTTGGCTATTTTGTCCGCAGTTTTAGCTAAATTTGGAAATTACAAATTAAATTTAAATAACCTATTTAGCAAGGATTCCTTTCTTGTTTTTGCTGTTTCTTTTTTATTAATTGGCATTTCTTCCTATTTAGCATTTGAGAATTCGAATTCCCTCTCAACCGTTAGCATTGATGTTGCATTCCATGCCGGAATTTTGAACACACTTGCAAATGGGAATTTTCCGCCAACATACCCGAATTTTTCCTCCGAACCGCTTTCATACTATTATTTCCTCCATTTGTTTGGGGCAAGCCTGATTCTTGGGGGAATTGATGTATTCTTAGCCTTTCAACTATTGCAAACTCTCCTAATTGCTGCTTTAATTGCCGCCTATTATGTTTTTTCTCGGGATTTTCTAAAAAGCAAATTGGGCGGAACACTAGCCGTGTTATTGATTTTCCTAATTTCCCCAAGCACCGGCAGCCAATTGGGCGGTATTTCTTGGTTTTCAGCATTTTTCCATAATTTTAGTTTGGGTATCCCCTCAAAAGGATTCCCGTTTGGTCCAACAATCCTAACTTTATCCTTCATTCAATTTTCAACTGCGTTTGCCCTCCTATTTTTTGCAATATTATTGAGATATCTTATAAATTCTGAAAAACCTTCCCTTAATATTGCTGCGATTTGCATTGCGTTTTTGCCGATGTTCAACGCGCCATATTTTTTTGGATTCACATTGATTTTTTTGATTTATCTTATTTTCCAAAAAAAATCATGGCTGCCAATCGGAATTATTTTCCTTATTTCCCTTCCCCAATTCGTGTTTTTATTTTCCCAGAAAACATCATTTCTACAATATCTGCGGCTTGAAATTTATGGCGGGAATTCTTTTTCAGATTTGGCGCTTTTTTGGCTCCAAAACGCAGGTTTTCACATAATTTTGGGCATAATTGGAATTATTGCAATGAAAAAACAAAATCAAAATCTGCTCAAAATCACAGTTGGCTCTTTCATATTATTTGCAATTGGCAATTTTATCAAATTTGCCCCAAACGCCCTGGAAGGCCACAAGCTTTTCCTCCCTTTTCTGATTTTGCTTGGTGTATATTCCGCCGGTATTTTGGCTCAATGGTTGGGCAAAAGAGGGCAAATGCGATTCGCAATCATTATTTTCCTTGGCATAGGCCTAATATCGTCCTATTTCCAGTTTTTTGTTTACCTCCAACCAGAATCCATCCATACTCCGGTTTTGCTTGGCAATGGGGCGACATTTTCAGCTTGCAACTGGGCAAAATTCAATACTCCAAAAAATGCCGTGTTTGTAGCCGATGAAGCTCCTGAAAATGGCGCCTGCCTTTTTGTTGCAGCTGGAAGGAGAGCATATTTTTCAATTCCCTACGTGGTTTCAACCCATGGTTTTGATGCATTTAAAGCAAAAGAAATTCAAAGTTCCATTTTATCTGGAAACCTAGTGCTTGCAAGGCAATCCCAAATTACCCATGTGTTTGCAAATTCCAAAATTGAATCTCAAATTGGGCGGGAATTTCGGAAGCATTTGAAGCAGATCTACTCTAATGGCGAAATCACTATATATTCGGTAAATTATCCTTGAATAAATACTTGGCATTCATCCAAAGGGTATTTAAACTTATTTTCTTCTAACTAATCTGCTGATTTTCGTTCGCCAGTAGTATTAGAACAATCGATGAAAATCAAGGTGAGATTGTTATGACTAAAGAATATGTGAAGTTTGAAACCCCAGAAGACATCCAAAAGAAAGTATTGGACCTTCTAGCTGATGTTAATACCGCTAAAGGGCTCCTTCGAAAAGGAACCAACGAATGCACAAAGGCAATTGAAAAAGGAGAAGCCCAACTCGTCATCATCGCAGAAGATGTCGACCCGCAAGAAATCGTAATGCATCTTCCTCAGCTTTGCTCTGAAAAGAAAGTACCCTACGTTTATGTCAAGGAAAAGGCCGCCCTTGGAAAGGCTTCCAACTTAAAGGTTGGATCCGCTGCTATTGCAATCCAAAAGGCTGGAAATTCACAAAACGAAACCGCGCTCAAGGACATTGTTTCCAAGATGGGCGGGAAATTCAACTTCAAAACCGAGGAAAAGAAAGCTGAAGCGCACGCTGAAAAGAAGCCAGCAGCTGCAGTTGCTCCGAAGAAAAAAGTTGAAAAGAAAGAGGAGGCTCCAAAGGCGTAATTAACTAATTTACTTTAGTGATCCATATGGGCGCAGTCAAAAAGAAATTCCAGGAGATGGGAGTTCAAACAAAAGAAGAGAACAAGGAGTTTAGGCCATCCGAAGGGCACCTTGCTGAAGTAGTTGAAATCGTTGGGAAAACCGGCGTTTTTGGCGAAATTTTGCAGGTTCTTTGCAAAGTCATGGACGGAAGGGACAAGGGCCGTGTCATCAGGCGCAATGTAAAGGGCTCTGTTAAGGTTGGCGATTATTTGATGCTTCTTGAAACTGAAAGGGAAGCAAAGCCTTTGAAGATGAAAAAGCCAAAGAAGGATATCCGCGGAAGGCCAATGTAGAAGAGTTGAGATTATATGGTATTATGTTCATTTTGTGGGCGTGAAGTTGCAATTGGAACAGGCCTTACCTTTTTCAAGCGCGATGGAACCGCTATGCATTTTTGCTCAAGGAAGTGCGAAAAGAACCAATTCGTCCTGAAGAGGAACCCGGCTCACTTCAAATGGACTGCCAAGTTTGCAAGTTCTGCAAAGAAGAAGAAGTAAACTAGTTTTTCTTGTTTTTTTAGTTTTTAATTTATTTTCCTAGTGGAAATTTTGCAGCTCCGAATTTATTTTTTCTTCCTAGTCACTTCCTTGAAAAATTCGGCCAATACGGCATTTCCCTTCTGTCGGTACTTGTCGTGCGGTGAAATGATGATTCCGCTCCTTCCTAGGGATCTCATTACCCTAAAATTATCCTTTTTCAGAACCCTAGCATCGATTCCGTGGAAAAACAATTGCTTTTGTAAATTCTTAATGTATTCTTTAGTTATCTCCAAGCCCATTTTTGAAGGGACGAGGTAAAAATGCTCTCCATCAACCATGGATTTTTTGATTTCCCGAGGCCTAAAACCATGGCTTTCGAGATGTTTGAGTACTTCTTCATGCGGCTTTGGCTTTTCCTTGATAAATGGTATTTTCATAAACATCACTTCCATCAAATTATTTCCTTTTAGCTTTCAATACCGCCTTTAAATTCCCTGACAATTTTGCCAAATCCTTTGGCCCTCCGGTAACTTCATATTGCCAGCTTCCTACCTTTCCAACTTCAACTGGGTGCCCGGCTTTCCAAAACAATTCGCGGATCTTTTTAGCAGCTTCCGGGGATGAATTTTCACTAGATGACAATCTTATTCTACCCGCCTCCTTGCTGTGGCTGGTAATCTTATGCAAATCAATCAATGGTTTTAATTCCTCGACAGCTCTTGCCATATTCTCACCAAACAAAACAAGCAATGCAAATAATAAAAACACATAGCTGACGCTAGGGTTTAAAAAAACAAAATTTTGAAAAAAGCTTGCGCTAGGTTTCCAAAAAATAAAATCAGGGAAAAATGCGGAAAAGATGTGCCTAGTATGCTTTAAACGCCATATAGGAAAGATTTCACTGAGAATATCCCTCAATTGTTTTAGTCATATCATGTATTCAATGAAATAACAAGAGAGGGAATTTTGTGTGTGTTTTGGCCTTTAGTAATGGTTAGCTCACGGATCGCTTGCGCTTTCCGTTTACACTCCCATCCTATCGAACTCATCTGCTATGAGCGACCTGTGCCGTTTCGTTTTAGGCATGGCTTCGTCCTTAGATGCTTTCAGGACTTATCCATTAGCGCGTAGCTACGCAGCTTGCCTTTAAAGACAGCTGCCATACCAGCGGCGCCGGTTCCCCGTTCCTCTCGTACTCAGAGAACCTTACCCTCAAACGGCAATGCACTTCTAGGAGATGCCACCGAACTGTCTCGCGACGTTCTGAACCCAACTAACGTAGGTCTTTAATGGATGAACAACCCAACCCTTGGCGGCTCCTGCACCGCCAGGATGACCTGAGCCGATAGCGATGTACCAAACCGCGTGGTCGATTTCTTCCCTTACGGAAAGGAAATCCCCAGCGTTCGTTTAACAATTAAGTTAGGTTACAGCTTACGCTGACATCTCACTTGACGAGGAACATTCCAACTAGCAAAATGCCAGTGTATTCTGAAACGAAAACTAAAATTGCGCGAACGCATGAAAAAGATCCGATCCTGCATTTTTCCTAAATAGGAAAATTGAAGATATGAACTCTAGCACGCGACGAGCCTGTATGGAGTCTCATCGTTGACATTAAAAAATAAAATTATTTAATGTGTGAAATAGCCCGAATTTTGTTTGGGTGTTCGCTCCCGATTCTATCCTTGAAAATCATCAATCCGGTTTTTCCCCGGATGATCAATTGGCCTATGTTCCTAGAGTTGGTGATCTTTCCAACCCTAATTCCAATTTTTTCAAGAATATTAGCAATTACAATAAGAGGCTTCCTATCCTTTTGATAGAATTCGATCCTTCTAACTCCGTATTTTTCAATTGGCGCGGAACCATCGGCATCAAAAAATCCCCGCACATATGCGATTTGAAAATCTTCCGATTCTTTTGAAATCAATCCAAGATTTTCTCGCCATTCCCTAAAAAGATCGTATGCACTTTTTGAGTACAATCGGATCCTGTAAAGCCCTGATTTTCTCTTTCGGATTTTCAAGTCCTTTTTGAAAAAATCACGGATTTTTGGGATTATGGCAAATCGCAGCCATGCTTGGTTTTTTTGCTCGTACTCGATGCAATATTCCTGCTTTTTAGCCCTGGAATATATTGCCGCATCGGCACTCGCTCCAAGTAAATATGCGAATTTAGAATCCATTGTAATTTGCTAAGCGAACTTCTATAACTAGTTTTCGAGACGCCATTTCCAGTGATTAAATGGAAGTCTACGACGAAATTACCCCCGGGGTAGCTTGTCTGACAGAACAAGCCCTCATTAAAAGGGACATTGTTGTTCGTTAACCCCCACTTTCGTGTCTGCGACCCATTTTTTTAAAGTCACAGTCAGGCCAGCATTTGTGTTTAACCCTCTACAGAGCGGTTCTGACGCTCTTGAGCTGACCTTTGGGCACCTTTGTTTCCTTATCGAAGGTGTACCGCCCCAGTCAAACCACCCACCTGCAGCTGTTTCTCTTTCGAGATGAGACTCGTAGTCAAATATTAGCAGTGTCACACTTTCGCCTATGCGTTCCCCAGAAGGAACGCCATAACGGCTCCTGCTTACGCTTTGAACACCCAACCGCGGGTCAACAACAGGCTGTGGTTAAGCTCCACGGGGTCTTCGTTTCCCCCTAGAAGTCCTCAGCATGTTCACTGAGAAGTAGGTTCACCAGGTCTAACGCAGGGACAGTGGGACGCTCGTTACGCCATTCATGCAAGCCGCCAATTAAGCGGCGAGGTATTACGCTCATTTATGTTACTATCCTTTTTCAAGGATGGGCAAAACATTTCTGCTTGCCTCCATGCATTGCTGCACGGATCGGACTATATCTTCATCAATTGATGTTTGGCGTGTAGTCTCTGAGGATACTAGTTTTTCATTTCTAGTCTTTCCTGCTGATTGTCCGCACTCATAACTTTTTTACCATTTTCAACTTATTTGAAATTACAAAATATATTTTATTTTGCAATCCCATTTCCAATGGTAGTTTGAGATACAACGGATTTTCCAGCATATAGCCAAATTTGGTTAAGGCAATCGTAATGTTTACCTTAAGAGAGTCAGAGTTACTCCCGCTTTTTGCTAGCCCTTCACCAGATTGAAATCCGGGTTCAGGTACTAGTAGTGAGCAGGCGTCAGCCATCGTATACAGCCTTTCGACTTAGCGATGACTTGTGTTTTTGATAAACAGTCGACGTCCCCTTGTGTGCAGCCTCAAAGCAAATT
The DNA here is from genome assembly GCA_016212475.1 of Microcaldota archaeon. Lineage (GTDB taxonomy): Archaea > Micrarchaeota > Micrarchaeia > Norongarragalinales > SBBD01 > JACRGC01. The sequence continues at coordinate 292,140 of JACRGC010000009.1, forward strand.
TAGAAAAATCCGTCGCTATCAACCACATCATAGCAATTTTTCCTTAGCGAAGTTTCCTTCCTAAAAAAAAGTTCAGAGGTTGTTCAATTCGTCATTTTTTCTTCCTTTTGCATTGAAGTTACTGCGACCTACAAATCCACATCGATAAATCTTTGCAGAGATGTAGGCACCCATTATACCGAAGGTATTGGGCTAATTTGCCGAGTTCCCTTGCGTTAGTTTTACTGTCTCGTCTTAGCTTTTTCAGCTAGGGGCACCTGTACTGGTTCTTGGTACGGGCTTGTAGAAAAAATTTTACACCCTTTTCATGGACTTTTGGACTTGGCCCAACTCATCGCTCATCGCTGTTTACGCAAATGCTCCTCTCAACAAGACTTCTTTGCGTTATCCAGCTTGAATATTATGACTAATACTGGGCTTATCCACAAGTGTTAGATGTAAACTTGCGTTGCCGCGTTCATCCACAAGGCAGCCGAATATTAACGGCTTTCCCTTTTGACATCACGGTTACGTTTAGTCTTAGGACCGGCTAACTCTTGGCTGATTTGCCCCAATTTCCTTCATTAAATTTATTCAAAATATTTTCCAATCAATTGGAAATATATTGAACTGCGACTAATTCTTTTCAAAACTTCTCTTATTCAAACCAAATTTTTTCAAACATGGTTCACACGAGAGAATCGCTGAAAAAAATCAATTCGCAAAAAAAGAAGGATTTTGGCTTAGCGTTGCCAAGAAACCCTTGCCCTTTCGACGTCCAGGATTCTCGCCTGGAATAGATGCTACTAGCACCAAGATATTCTTTACAAGCTGGTCCATTGGACCTCACGGCCCAACTTCTGCCCAGCCAGTATGCCCTCCTACCAAATTTCCTGCATAGCAGGAATTCCACAGTATCGGTGACTGGCTTGAGTCCCGATAGTTTACGACGCCACAAACCTTGACGGGTCCGTTGTTACACGTTGTTTAAATGATGGGTACTTCTGATCCTACATCCCCGCTGTCTATGATCCATGACATCTTGAATTTACACTTAGCCAATTCTTTGGGACCTTAACTGCAGTAGGGGTCGTTCCCCTCACGGAACCCGCGCTTACCTCGGGTATCCCAACTCCCGGCTTCTACAACGACATTAGCTTCGGAGTTTGACAAGAAGGTGAGGATATTACTCCCCGCTCCCCCAAATCAGTAGCTCTACCTAATATGCGTTTCTGCCGAGGCTGTACTTAGATACACTTCGGAGGGAACCCGCTAACGTCAAGCTCGAATGAACTTTCATCCCTAAACGCACGTCACCCGATCGGATATACCAGAACCGGTTGCGGGCCTCCACCATCCGGAAGGACGGCTTCGCCCTGCGCGCGCTTAGATCGCGTTGACTTCGGGTCTCTAGGTAGTGACTTGACGCTAATTACAACGCCGCACCTCCTGCAATTGCTTGCAGTGCGTGCGCCTCGCTTTCGCTTTGCTCTTTGCTCGCCACTCCCCAGAACTCCTTGGCTCTTGCTTCAAGAAGTAGGTTGCAACTTTGTAGTCACTTGCGTTCATATCTACTTTTAAGCCGCAACTTCCTGTAACCGTTTCAGTTTCATGCACTTTGCACTGCCATTTTTTGGCTGCTTTTCAGCTTTCCCTCACGGTACTTAATACGCTATCGGTCTTGGGGTATGTTTAGGGTTGGAAGTTAATTCTCCCATTCAAACTCGTTAACAAACGAGCCTTACTCGGGGTACTGTCACACACAAGTTATCTTTTCGCCTACGGGGCTTTCACCTTCTATGACAGCGCTTTCCAGCGCACTTCGGCTAAGAACCTGTGTTAAAAGACAGCCCGCACACCACATCTACCCATCTTTTGCAAGCGGGATTCGGTTTGCCCTGTTTCGCTTTCACTCGCGTTACTAGCGATATCTCTTTTGATTTCTCTTCCTCTCCTTACTAAGATATTTCAATTCGGGAGGTCTTCTCTCCTCTCGGAGAAATTCGGGAATCCCCGGATCTATGGCTGCATGCGCCTACCCGGGGCATTTCGCTGCTTGCCGCGCCCTTCGTCGTTACCCAAGCCTAGCAATCCACTGAACGGCTTGTAGCACTACTCTCAGTGAAATTCTTTCCTATATAGCTTCATTTGCATTTCTTTTTGCTAACGCAAAAATACTGCTAAGCACTTTCATTCCTAGACGCCTCACAGGGACTTACTTTAGGAACCGCATTTTTCAAAGCGCCCTGAAAAATCGAATTTTCAAGGGCGCAAAAAAATCATTTAATTTTTCCGTATTTTTTTGCAACCATTTCTCCAAGCGCATGTATTTCCTTTGCATGCTCTTTTGCCATTCCATTTATTGCAATTACTTTTCCCATCGGGATGTTCCTTTTTAGGAGCAAACCTCCATGGACAAAACTTATGAAATTGAACTTTTTGCCAGTTCTTCCGTTTGTAAAATGATGGATGATTTCCTTGTAAAACGGCTCAATTGCATCCAGCCTTTCCTTCTCGGAAAGTTTTGCCTTGCTTGCTGCTTCTTCGAAAAACTTTGCGCCTTTTGTAATCAAGCGCTTGCTTTCCTTTTCTTCAAGCATAGCAAGTTCCTTTGCAACCTTAAGCCCGCTCCTTAGGATTTCAACCATATTTTTTTCACTTAATTTATTCTTTCTTTTTCCGGAGTTTTTCTTTCCAGAAAGAAAAAGTTCATGGACTCGGTGGGAATTTCCCGCCCAGGCAGATATGATCTGCCTTGACGCCCACTTTCTTTGGCGCGGAGCCACCGCACCTTTCTTTCCTAACCGAGCAGACTTTAGTCTGCGCGGCCGCGAAGAGCTTTGCTCTTCTCGGAGAAAGGGGCAAGGCGTTTTGAACCCACGGCCTCGTGCTTGCAAAGCACGCGCGCTACCACTGCGCCACGAGCCCGATATAAAAAAAATAAAACTTTTTTTCAGTTGCAAAAATTACTCTGCAACATTTGCATGAAAATAAAAAAAATTCAGGTGCTAAAGGATTAACAATCCATGAAGGAATTGCGGAAAGAACTTTCGCAACTTACACATTAATTGTCGAACCTTAGTTCATCGTTTGCTTATCTATCCACCGGACAAATTCGCTTGCGATTAATTGAGGTGATCTAGCCGCAGGTTCCCCTACGGCTACCTTGTTACGACTTAATCCACCTTACAGAGTTCTATCTCGATTTGATCCGAGAACCAAGCCTCAATAGAACCCCGCTTGGTTGACTTGACGGGCGGTGTGTGCAAGGAGCGGGGACATATTCACCGCGCGATGATGACACGCGATTACTAGGGATTCCAGCTTCATGTGGACGAGTTTCAGCCCACAATCCGAACTTGGGCGGAGTTTCTGGGATTACCTTCACCTTTCGGCGTTGGGACCCATTGTCTCCACCATTGTATGCCACGTGTGGCCCAGGAAATTCGGACCATACTGACCTAGCGTCGCCTCTTCCCTCCTCCTACTTAACGCAGGCAGTCCCCACAGAGTGCATCCTTCATTTCTGAATGATTAGCAACTGTAGGTAGAGATCTCGCTCGTTGCAGGACTTAACCTGACACCTCACGGCACGAGCTGACGCTGGCCATGCAATACCTCTCAGCTTGTCGGCAAAGATCTTTAGTCTGTGCTTCATACTGCTGTCTTTCCTGGTGAGTTTCCCGGCGTTGAGTCCAATTGAACCGCAGCATCCACCCCTTGTGGTGCTCCCCCGCCAATTCCTTTAAGTTTCAGCCTTGCGACCGTACTCCCCAAGCGGCAGACTTAATAGCTTCCCTACGGCCCTGCAACAGCTCGAAGCCATTGCAAAGCCTAGTCTGCATAATTTACTGCTAGGACTACTCGGGTATCTAATCCGATTTGCTCCCCTAGCCTTCGCTCCTCACCGTCGGACGTGTTTTGGTAACGCGCTTAAGCGTCTCTTCCTTTTCTTTCTAGTAAAGTTCTTTTTTTTGAGAAAAGAAAGAAGTTTCGCTACTGAAGGTCTCTTAAGGATTACAGGATTTTACCCCTCCCCCTAAGGTACCCGTTACCTCCCCCATTCCCTAGCCTTGTAGTATCTCCTGCACGCCCTCTGGTTGAGCCAGAGGATTTCACAGAAGACTTGCAAAACCGGCTACGAGCGCTTTAGGCTCAATATTCGTGGATACCACTCGGGCTACCTGTATTACCGCGGCGGCTGGCACAGGATTTACCCACCCCTTATTCTCCCAGAGATTCAATCTGGGCAAAAGTTCCTCGTAAGAGGAACACTCAGAATTCCCCCGTCACGCTTTCGCGCATTGCGGAATTTTCGCGCCTGCTGCACCCCGTAGGGCTTGGGCCCTTGTCTCAGTGCCCATCTCGAAGCTCCTACTCCCATAGCTTCTACTGATTATAGGCTTGGTGGGCCTTTACCCCACCAACTACCTAATCAGCCGCACTCCCATCCTATGGCGAAATTGCTACAATTTGCAACTCTTATTATTCTGGCGTCGTCCCAGACATCCAGAATTACGGCGTATTACCGTCAGTTTCCCGACGTTATCCGCCTCCATAGGGTAAGTTAAGTACGTGTTACTGAGCCGTTCGCTGCGTTATGAAGCCATAACGCAAAACTTGCATGGCTTAGTCGAATTCTGATAGCGGTATCCTCCAGCAGGATCAACTGGTATTACAGCTGCCTTTCCCGAAGGAAAAACAGCTGTGTATTGCAGCTAAAACGCTGAATACGATACGAATCGCAAGAACTAATGGCGTTTGCTCTCTTTAGCACCTGAGTCGAATCTGAACCTTTGAAACGGCTACTCAAATTCCCATACTTGCCGCAGTGGAATGATACGTACTAGGCCCTAATCATTAAATCATAAGGCGCTCAGCCGTTTTCAAGATCGGTCATTGCAATAGTAGCTCCGATTTACCGGGTCTGCAGCGTTTAAACGCACAATTGCATGCACAATTGTGCGGAGCAATATTTTGCACTCGAGGGTATTTAAAGCTTTCCTCGAATTCTCCCTCGTAAAGAAGGGGTAATTTTATTTCCATCACTATTGCATTTAAAGGCCAATTAATGCTCCCATTTTCAAATTCCAGTTAAATTCTACCGTATTTTATCAATCAAAGCAAAATTACCTGTTCAAATCATGATTTTATGCTCAACCAGAAGTTGATTTTTTTTCTACCAGGCAATTAAATCTGAAAATAACCGCTTAATTCCATGAACCCGAAAACCGAAATATTTAAATTATGTGAAGTATGTGATATATGTGGTGTATGTGAAAATGGCAAACAGAACATTCCATATAGCGGACGAATTGGACCTCAAAATGAAAAAGCACTCGGACATAAGATGGGGCGAAGTTGCGAGGAATTCCTTCGAGGAAAAAATTGCATTGCTCGAATTCATGGACAAGGCGCTTTCCAAAAGCACCCTTACGGATTCGGACGCTATCCGCATGGGCCGGGAAATCAACAAGTCCATGGCAAAGCGCATATTGCAGTGGAGGGCCCTTCGCAAATAAATCTAGTAATAGATGCAAACATAATCCTAAGCTGCTTTTCAGAAAATTCCTTTACAAGAAAACTGATTTTATATGAAAACGCGGTTGGCCTTTTTGCGCCCGATTTCCTCAAATTTGAGTATTTCGAAAAAAGATCCGAAGTCCTCTCAAAATCCAAGCTTGGCGAATCGGAATTGGCTTTGATTGAAAATTCGCTTTTCAGAAAAATCCGTTTTTTCGGCCCCAAAGAACTTCGTAATTTTGAAGAGTTGGCAAAAAGAATTTCCCCTGATCCTGATGATTTCCGGTATTTTGAATTGGCATTAGCCCTTAACATCCCAATCTGGTCAAATGACCTTGCGCTGAAAAAACAAATCCGTGTGCGGGTGCTGACAACTTCTGAAATTGTGCAACTGCATTTTTAAAACAAACCAAAAGTTGATACTTTTTGTGGGAAACCGTTTTATTGCTTTTTCCCATTCCAAAACAAGCATAGGAAGAATAAATGCTGCTTTATACACAAAGCATTACGAGATGAGCCGCATGATCGTTTTTGATTCGATGGAGCTGTTTAGAAGGGAAAAAGCGCTCCAAAAATACTCCTCCGGAAAAATTTCAATAAGCGAGGCTGCAAAGCATGCTGGGATGAATTTGTGGGAGTTTGAAGGATTTGCCGTAGCGCATGGATTCAAATCCAGCTATTCAATTGAGGATTTGGAGCGTGAATTAAAGTAGGGTAACAATAAATCAACCAAATTTTGATTTTTTTTATACCAAACCAATTTATTCCAATTGCCAAAAAACAACACTATGGCACTTAGGGCATTCGTTTTCACAATTGAAGCATTCATCACATTCCTCCTTGCAATTTCGCTTTTTTCAACAATCCAATATTTATCGCTCCCGACTTATTCGGATGTTTACCTCCTCCAGCTCTCAAACGATCTCCACCAGATTTTTGCCAAGAAATACTTTTCGGAAATTTCTCAATTTTCTAAAGGCGATTCAGCTTCAAAAAAATTCCTGCAATCGCAGTTTTCAAAAATCCAAAAGCAGCTCGGAAATTATTGCATGGTAATGCATGCCAAAAGCAACAGAATCGAAATCAACTGTCCAAAGGACAAAACCTATTCCCAAAATTTCGCATCAGATAGGCTATTTTACGATGGGGATTTTTTCAATTTGAAAATTGAGATGATGGTTTGATAAATCAGCTTCCGCCTCCAGGGCTTCCCATCACTTGCCCTCCAACTGCACCCGCTATTTTCCAATAATTTGAAATTACGTAGCCAACCCTGTAAAGCAAACTCTGATCCTTAACGTCCTTTTCAATCTCGGAAACCGCCTTGTTTGGGTCTTCGAAAGCTGTTTTTGCATCGTACATTTCAAGCGGGCCCATTCCCGCAGCCGGGGAAAGTGCATCCCCAATTTTGGAAATTGTCCTATAAATCCCAGCCGGCCTTGGCCATCCGAATGAAATTTTTGTGAACTTATCCGGCCCGCCAACCTGATCTGCTTCCCTCATCCATTTCCCAAATTCATTAACATCATCAAAAGCCAATGTGCTAACCCGTTCGCCTAATTCGACTCCTTCGGCCGAAAACGATTTCCTAAGGGCATCTTCGTAAGTGTCCCAGTTTTCATACGCCCTGCCCCAACTGGAAATCATCGTATTTCCCTCGGAAGTGGCAATTTCCACTGCTACATGCCCAAGAATCTCCCCGTTCTTTGCCTTGCCCCAAACCGCCACAATTTGGTTTTTGATGCCAATTCTTGTTAATTTTTTCGAAAGGGATGCCGCAGCAGTTGCGCAAGTTCCAGCGCCGCACGAATTCCTTGTCAATTTATCGACAGCTTCCGTAATCTCAAGAATCAAGGCGCGTTCGGTTCCTTCATTTCCGGTTAGGTCAATATACCTTAACGGATTATTCTTCACATAAACATACCTATTCAAGCTCAACGGGTCGCCCAAATTTCCTTGCAGCGCATCCGCAGAAACAAACCTTCCCAAATCCGGGTCGTAATATCTGGCTCCATAGTAATACAAACCGCTCTCATCATCAAATTCCTTTCCGGTGTATTTGTAATCGTTTCCGCTTCCTGTAGCCTTTGCGCCCTCTCCAAATGCATAGAATTCATTTGTTTGCTCTTCAAGCGCACTGCCAACAACTTTCCTGTTGCTTCCCAAATGGTCCTGCGCATAATATTGTGCTTTTTCAGGAGCTTCGGATGAAAACGATGCAACCAAACTCCCTGCGAAAATGTATGTTTTTTGGAGGGGCGCAGTCGAAGCGCCTAAAGCTGACAAACCCTTAGCAGCATAAGGATAATTTTCTGCTTTTTGAACTATTGGGATTGGTGTGGCGGAGTATGTAACAATAGGCATTGGAGTTGAACTAATTGTTGGCTCGTCAATTGGCACCAGCGTGGTTGTAAAAGTGGTTATAGGAGTAGCTGACGGGGATGGAGAAATTACAATTGTTTCTTCTTGAAAAGGTAAAATTTGCTTGTTTGCAAGCTTGAATGCAAAACCGGCAAAACCATTCTCGGAATTAGCAACCATCAGCAAGACAATTGAAATCAATCCAAGTCCGATAATGAATTTTAGGGGGGATCCGTTTGGATGCTTGATGGGTTTAAACATGGATTGATCTATGACGATTATATTAAAAAGTTTGCACTATTCAAAAAACTTATGGATTGAGTTTCGCCCCGTCGTAAAAAACTCAATTGCCACTTGTGACTTTATCTAATATTTTATCGGGTATTATGCCCCTATAGAACTCTGTAATCTGTTTGTCTATGGTTTTAGGATTCTTATCCGAATTTTTGCCATTCTCGTTTGATTCAAGTTTTATGTTGTAGTCGTATGCAGATAATATGTCCTCGACAAAACTTGCATAGCCTTCAACCGGATCTTTAAGCATGTCTCCGTATTTTATATTCAGCGTTTTTTCTTCATTTTCTATATATTCTTTAAAGAAGTTCTTAAAATCACTCTTCTGCTTGGAATTTAGCTTTTGATCCCAGATTGCATGTGCACTTTCGTGAATAACCACATTTTTCAATTCATTTTCGGATCTAGACATTAATTCTTTATCGAAGTACATGTATCCGACATGCTGAATATATGCTCCGGTTGCTCCCGCAAGTGATTTTATAATTGCCAAAGGAATTGCCATTGCGGTTTCATCAAAAAATCCCCCATAACTGTTCTTAAGGTATTCGTCATAAATTTTTTCCGTATATGCCATTTTTTGAATTTCTTCTACCCTGCCGGGGAATTTCGATTTTTTTTGGTTCCATTGCTCCCATCTTGTTCGAAAATCTGATGCAGAATCTGGCGTTTTTTCCTCATTTCCATTCGGGTCGACAAATTTTACTGGATTATTCTTCACATAAACATACCTATTCAAGCTCAACGGGTCGCCCAAATTTCCTTGCAGCGCATCCGCAGAAACAAACCTTCCCAAATCCGGGTCGTAATATCTGGCCCCGTAGTAATACAATCCGCTTTCATCATCAAACTCCTTTCCGGTGTATTTGTAATCATTCCCGCTGCCGGTTGCCTTATCAGATTCCCCAAACGCATAGAATTCATTTGTTTGCTGTTCCAGAGCGCTTCCAATTACTTTCCTGTTGCTTCCCAAATGGTCCTGCGCATAATATTGTGCTTTTTCAGGAGCTTCGGATGAAAACGATGCAACCAAACTCCCTGCGAAAATATATGTTTTTTGGAGGGGCGCAGTCGAAGCGCCTAAAGCTGACAAACCCTTAGCAGCATACGGATAATTCTCATTCGGCTGGGTTGTTGAGGTTGGCTTGCTAGAAACAGTTGGAACTGGGGTTGGAGAAGCAATAGCCGAAGGCGTTAGGCTAATTATCGGCTCATCAATTGGCACAAGCGAAACTGTCGAAGTGGCTGTTGGCAGCGGCGTTGGGGAAATTGCAATTGTTTCTTCCTGAACCAGCAAAACTTCCTTGTTGATTGATTTGAATGCAAATCCTAAAAATCCCGACTGCGAATTAGCGAGCATCAAAACTACAACTGCAATAAGCCCAACTCCAATTAGAAATTTTTGAAGTGAATCGTTCGTCTTTTTGCGGTGGGGTCGCATGAAAATTGTTTCACTGCCAGAGTTTAATAATTTATTTCCGTTTCATATTTTGTATTTTGCCAAGGTTAGGTTTAAATATATTAATAGTTCCTAAATATCTAAATAGTTAAGACGGGTTGTCGAGGACACATTTCATGGGTTTCAAAGCAATTTTGCAAATAAGCATGTTGCCTCTACTAATATTATTGTCAATTTCCAGCTTTTCAATTGCAGCAGATCCGGTTGCCCTTGAATCCCGGGTCCTGGAAGCCCAAAACTCCCTAAACGTCCAGGGTTTTACGCCAACCGCTTCCCTTGGGATGGAATTTTCGGATTCAATCGACCCATATACCGGAGCCCTAACTGTCACACAAACAGATGTTTCAATCCCGGGGCGGAATGGGATGAACATAAAATTGACAAGAACCTACAGCAGCAACATTTTCTCAAACATCAACCAATACCATTCAGCCGCCCTTGCATGCGGTGAAAAAAACAAGCTTGCCTGCGATCATCAAGACAAGTACGTGACCTGCTTAACCCCTGATACAATTTCCGGAAGGGTTTTGGATTCCGATGGCATTGCGCAAGAATCTTCCCTTCCAATTGATCGGCCAATGACGCTTTGCGATTCTGGATCAAACGTTTATTCCGAAAGTTCAAGCTACAACGAGCCAAAGATGTTCGGGCTTGGATGGGACATGGCCCCTGGGAAACTAAAGGACCCAACCCCCCTTCTTTACCAAAAAATAAACGGCATCAATTCGCTAACTTATGCCTATATTTCTGCAAGAGGAGTCACTTCCCAAGGCATGACAATTGACAACAATGAACAGCCGCTTATTTTGCCTTCGCAATATAGCGCCCCAACCGAGCTTCAAACTGCAAATCCCGCCTATGGGATAAATTACCAATGGAGCAACCGGCTTGGGGATCCAAACGGGGACATAACGGCATATAGGCCATCCGATATGATTACGCAGGCGCAAAATACGCATGCAAGCACTGTTAAAATGCAAACCTATACCGCATACACCTCAAGCCTTTCGCCAATTTTCATGAAGTTCCCAACCCTAATTGATATGGCATTAAACGGTCCCGGAAGCGTCCTTAACACAAGGCAGGCGACCTATTATTCAAAGGAAGGCAGAACCTACTTTTTCACCCACAATGTCCCATTCTGCGGAAAATTCGATGACATGAAAAGCAGAAACGTTATAACAAATCGGGACGATTATTGCCAAGCAATTCCAGATCGCGACCGCTCGGATGTTTTCAACTGGGCCCAAAACCCATATGCCGGAGTTTACCTAACCGGGGCAAAGGACAAATTTGGAAATCAAATTGCCTACAATTATTATACTGCCGGAAGCGGCCTTTCTGCTGAAGGAACTCCTTTCATCAATACAATTACCGGCGGCGCATCTTCCCAATACGTAAAATTCCATTATGCCGATAAAACAGGCTATCCTGTTACCAATTCTCCTTCGCTCATGGACCTAACAACCCGGGTCGAAGGAATCGAATACAATTCTCCAACCAGCTCAGCACAAAAATTATATGTACAATATACTTATGCATCTCAAAGGGAAACTTTTGTTTCGTCCCATGTAGATGCGGGTGCTTGCGATTCTGCAAAATTATCCTATATGGCAACCCATGACGGCGCGTACGAATGCGTTAGTAATTATGGTTTTGGTTATTCTATTTACAAGGTCGATGCAGTTCCCCTCCTATCCGAGGTCAAATTGCTAGATGGAATTGGCGGCAATGTGATTGCCGGAACAACCTACAAATACGAATACAACAATGCAAAAGAACTTGTAAAAGTCACGCTTCCGCACGGCGCAATAATCGAATACGAATACGCCTGGGCGCCAAATGTTCCTTCGTATGATTTGCTTAGGCAATACGACTCTAGCAATGCGGATTTCCAAAAAATTGCAAGAAGGGTCGTTGTCAAAAAATCCGTTACCAACGGCGGCTCTTGCCCATCAAAAACGCTTCCTGGCGGAGTAGCATCCGGGAACAGCGGCGGATACGGCTCTTGCGTTTGGGTTTACCAATATAAACCGGTTTCCAAAACCGAAAATATCGGCGGAGTAAATTACCAGCACTATGAGCTTGAAACATCAATCCACGACCCGTTTGGAGGAAAGCAAGTTTATAAGATGCTGCCGGCAACATACAGCTCCTTGAATTACAGGTAAAATATTTATGCATTTCTCAAAATTGATTGGCATTGCGCTTGGGGCGCTCATATTGCTAGCCATTACGGTTTCAGCTAGAGATTTGTTTGGCTCAGTTGGCGGCGGAGGCGGCGGAACAATTGCATACGCTTTAACCGAGCTTTACCCTGAGGATTTAAGCTTCAGGTCCGGACTTGCATATGAGGTTCAAACTTGGGGGGAAGTGGAGGGCGCTGGAGGAACAAAACAACAAAAAATGATCCAAACCACAAGGAACTATTGGAACTCAAGATATCCGTTCATGGATCCAACTTCATCTGCAAATACTTATAAAATACAGGATTTTGTCCCAATCAACGTTGGCTTCAGGGCAAAAATCCTTCGGTATCCTAATGATGGCTCGGCAATTGGAAGCGGAAGGGTTTCTTATACGCTTGCAGTAATTCCTTACCTTGCAGCAAGTGAAACCACAACTTATGACAAAACAGCCGGATTAAACCGGATCAGTCGCGGCCAAATCACCCAAGTGATTGACAAATACGGGAATGAAAAGGCCGTTCAGGATCTTGGTTACATTGGAAAATTCGGCTACGGATCTGGCGGAACTTACCAAAGCGCATTTTCAAAAACATTTGCCGATTACAAGGTGAAAAATCCCTATTATCTGGACGGCAGCAACGCTCTAACCCGGAATTCGCAGTATTTGAACCTTCAGCCATCAACTCCAATCACTTTCACGGACTCAAAGCTTTCGGATAACCGCATTTCAGAAATCAATTATGTTTACGAAACAAACCCGCTGCTTTCAACTTCAATTAGCTCGATCAATTCCGAATCAGCCGCTAAATCCCTCCTTGGCTTTTATGGATTGTTTGTGCCGGAAAAAACACTCGTGAAGGATTATTATGGAAGAATTCTTGGTCAGCAGAAAATGGATTTGCAGGTGCTAAAATCCGGTTTTGATTCATGCACCGGCGTTCAGCTGCATGCAGATAATGAAGGTTGCTTTGAAGTTTCTTGCGATTCAAAGCTTGGCCCATTTGATAATACTCAAAACTGCATTGATACTTCAAGCCCAACTGCAACCTATTGCATTCGTTCTGTTGCCTCGAAAATCACCTCGTCAAATGCGCCAAATTCGGGCTACTATGCAAGGGCTTTTGGCTCAAAGGAAAATGTGATTTCACAAATACTTACAACCAAATTCGACCAATGCGGAAATCCAGTTGAACTTAAAATAGAGGCAAAATACAAGCATCCATTTTTGAACCCTTCGCCGGATGCAAATGGGGACGAAGTGCTTTTATCTGCAAGCTCAATTGTAAAAAGCACATATTCTGGAAACAAAGTTTCCCCAAATTCAGTAACTAGGGTTGCTACTTCAAACCCTGTTGCAGCTTCCGCGCCAGATATCGCAACTTCCGCAACATATTTGCAAGACAATGTGATTGAAACAACAACCAACGAGCGCGGTGTTGTTGCAAAATACGAATACGATGCAATTGGCAGGATTTCGAAAGTGATACTTCCTGGCGATTCGCAAACCGAGCCTTCGATGCAATACTCCTACGGTGAAGTCGAGGATACTTTTGGATTTGGCGGCATGGTTTCAAGAATTTTTGAAAAGCGCAAAATCTCAAGCGGAAAATACGTTCAAAGCTATTATTTCTATGATGGCATGGGCAGATTCGTGCAGTCCCAAACATACGATGATGCAAGGACCGCTTCAACAAGCGATGATGCAATTATACTTTCACTTAAAAGCTATGACGCACTTGGCAGGGTTGAATTTGAAACAAAGCCCGCAAAAGTTGCAGTTAGCGCAAGCGATGGGGTCGAATTTGGAAATTACCTAATCGAACCCATTATTTCAAATGGAAATGCAATCGCTTTGAAAAAACGCTCTTATCTATACGATTACAACGGCCAGGTTTTGAAGGTAACGGATTTTGATGGAAAAACCACCACTTCGGATTATGCAATTATGCCAACCGGAGAAAGCTCAAAGGTAACTACAACGGATGCGAAAAACAACGTCCGAACATACTATTCCGATTCCCGCGGCAATTTGTTGAAAGTGGAGCTGCCAACGCCATAAAATTATGAAGAAACTTCCGCAAATCAGTGAAAAACCAATATGATGGATAAAATACAAAAAATAACCGGATTTGCAGCAGTGCTATTGTTGCTAATTGTAACTTTAGCGCAGGCGGGCCCTTCCTGCAAGGGCTTGACCGAAACCTGCTCTTCCAATACCGATTGCTGCGATACCTACCTGACGGATCATGGCGCATTCTATGGCTATTGCCAATCAACATGCAAAGCAGCGGATGGCATAAACGGCAACATGGATCAGTACAATGCATGCCTTGCAAAGGATGGCAGTGTCGATCCAAACCAGTGCAAGGTTTTTGCCACGTATTCGGATCCAACAGGGATTCCCGGCGGTCAAAACGGCTTTTGGGGCAAATATGATTATGCAGGAAAAATGCTTGAAACACAGGATGAAAACCAGCTTGCAATCAACAAGCAATACTACGATTACATGGGTTTTGGAGGCGCGTATGCGCAGTGGTCAAAAACTACCGGCCAATCCCAAGTATCCTTCGACCCGCTTGGAAAAATGTTAAAAGCTACGGATGCAAAGGGCAACTACGTCCAAAAAACCTATGATGCTCTTCAAAGGCTAACAAAGGAGCAATATTTCACTGCCGGGGGAGTCAATGATTTTACCGTAACTTATTCGTATGATAAGGACTTCTCCGGAGCAACATGTGCCGAATCCGGAAGCTCGCTTAATTTGCTTTGCGAAGTGGTTGATTACACAACTGGAAATGCACTCAATTCAAAAATCAAGATGATTTACGATTCCCGTGGAAGGCCAACAACCGTTGAAAAAACCATAAATGATAAATCGTTGGGCCAGCGAAAATACGCCCTTACTTACGCATATGATTCTGCAAACAATTTGCTTTCCATGAAACTGCCTTCAGGAAAAACCGTAAAATACACTTATGATTCTTTAAACCGCTTGCAACAGCTAGATTACCAAACCGATGAAATACTTGCAAACCCATCAATGGAAAGCGGGCAAACCGGCTGGGGAATCCTTCCTGCAAACGTGATTTCAACTAGCTGCCACACCGGCTCAAAATGCGCAAAAGGCTACTTTTTGGGATGGGAATTTGGGCAACTCGTGAAGCTTGAGCGTTCTACAACTTACAAAATCTCCTACTGGATGAAAAAAGGGACCGAAGCATTTTCAAGGGTTGGGATTTACGTGCAAGATAATGTAAACGGCGTCCCAACCCCTAAGGATATCGGTTATTGCCTTCACGCCGCAACAACAAATGATTGGGAATACCAAGAATGTGAAATTACAACCCCCTCAACTCTTCTAACCGAGGAGAACATGCAATTCTTTGCAATAGTTGGCGGTGGAAACGATCCTGCCGACCAATCGCGCTATGTTTACTACGATGATTTATCGCTTAAGAAGAAAATCGGAACCGATCCAAATGCGCAGTACGAGCCAATTGCATCATTTGATTATGGGCCATCGGGCGAAATTTTGCAAAAGAAATTGGCACCTGCTTCATCAAACTCATTGGTTGCAGCCTATTCCTATGATGAATTAACAAGGCCAACTAGCATCTACTATTCACTTGGATCCGCCTACAATCCCGCTTCCCCAATTCTCCAAGAATCTTTGAAATACGACGCAGTTGGGAATGTCTTGCAAATTTCCGACGCTGTTGATTTGGCAAATCCTGGAAATATCATCGGCAATATCGATTCGTTTGCCTACGATAATTTATACCGGCTAAAATCCGCAACCTACGTAAATGATAAAGCATTCACATTCAACTACCGTAATCTTTTGGGTGATAGGTCCGATAAGACAATTGTTTCAGCAACAACCGGCACAGAAACAACAACTTACCGGGATTATGACTCTGGTGACAAACTCAAGGAATTCGTAGTTGCAGGTTCGGCTTCAGCCGGCTCAACTTCCCTAAATTACGATGAGAACGGAAACGTGGTTTCAGCAAATGGCCCCGGAAAGAGCTTGACGCTCAAATACGATTCACTTAACCGCGTAACCCAATCAAACAATATCAATGATTACTCCTACGATTACCAAAACCTGCGTGTGAAGAAGAAAACCGCGCTTGGCACAACCTTTTACCTCTACCAGGGAAACAATGTGATCTATGAGGATTTCATCCCCTCCGGAATTTGCCAGCAAACCTGCGGCGATTTGAATGGGGATGCGAAAACAAATATTGTTGATCTGACTTATTTGGTAAACTACCTATTCAGCGGCGGGCCGCAGCCCAAATACCTCTGTTCTGCAGATGTTGACAAAAGCACAAAAGTGAATGTTTTGGACCTTACCTACTATGTAAACTTCCTCTTCAAAGGCGGTCCAACTGTTGTTGGGCAATGTACAAGCGATCCTTCGCTTAGCAACGACCCAACCGGCGGCTGGACGTATGATCGCGTGCAAACCTACATTTCAGGCGCGCAAACAGCAAGTTAAATTGAACTGATAGCGGGTTCAACTTTCCTTCCAACCTTCCAAATTCTAACCCTAGCCATTTTCAATAAGTTAATATACTTAAATTCCGGAATTTTTACATGGAAGAGAAAAATCGGGAAATGCAGGAAAAAAAGCCAGCTGAAGAAGCCTTAAAGAAACGTACCAAATGGGGCAGGCGTGCAATGGTTGCTGGCGGAGGAATATTGCTTTTGCTTGCTCTTGCAAAATCGCCCTTCATGCAAAAAGAAATGAATTATCAATTCCCCGCAAGGCGTGAGGTGCAAAAGGAAATTCAATCAAAAAAACCCTGGTTTGAAGCTCCAATGCATAGGTATGTGGAAATGACCCCTGCCGAACTTGATACAGTTAGGAATTTCCTTGAAAAAAAATATGTGCAAGATTCCTTAAAATTCACCGTGCTTCCGAATGGTACAAAAGTATTTTCTTTAATTCCTAAAAAATCAAAGGATTCGGTTAATACGGTAAAATTGAAGGACATCTTTGTTAGCGATGAACGGCGCACATTTGTTGATAAGACCTCAATTCCTCGAAAAATAGCCCTTGGCCAGATGGTTTTGGATTCAACCGGATTTCATGTTGCAATTGATCCTATTTCCCTTGAAACCGGAAAAACAAAGGATTCGATTGTAAAAATTTCGCAAGGTTTTGAAATCAGGAAAAAATTGAAGGATAAGTAGTGGGCGTTAAACTATTCTTTTTCTAATTCCTATTAACCTGGTTTTGAATTTCAATTTTCTTTTGCCTGCCCTCAAACAAGGAATTTACAAGTGAAGTTGCTGCGTAATCATATTGCTCTTGGGTAATTTTTCCCGAATCCAAATCATCCCTAAGCATTTGCACAACAAATTCTAAGAAAATCGTTAATTCCGAATCATAAGCCTCAAGTTCAAAATTGTTCCTATCGTACCCATTGCCATTCGTGTTGGCAAGGTTTTTTACGTGGGTTAATTCGTGGCCAAGGACTAGGGCTGCTTTATAATAATCGGCAACATCTTGTTTTGATGAACTTGCGCTGATATCATTCAACTTATAGAACTTATTCAAGACGTTTAGCAATGGGGTTTCAGCAACAACTGAAACTGATGCTGATTGTGAAGGGTTCGAATTCTGATTATTGAATTCATTAACGGGCGCGCTTGATTCATCCAAAGAACTAATGGAACTAACTACCGTATCCGAAGTAATTACGCCATCTGTTGTTATGGTGTAGCGAAGCTTTACAGAATGCAGTGTTTCTGCATCATTATTTACTCTACCTCCTGCAGTTATTTCAACAAGGCTATCTTTGCCAGCAACTGAAAGTTCAAGATCCCCCCTGCTTTGGGCGTCAAATCCTTTTTTCTTGAAATATTCCAATGAGGATGAAAATACCTTTTTGAAGCCGTCACCAGCGCCCGTAAATGGCTTGACTTCATTTCCGGTTGGGTCCGTCAATAAAAGTGGATTATTTTGCACATATGCGTACCTATTCAGGCTAAGGGGGTTTACAAGCCCGCCTGTCATTGCATCTGCAGAAATAAACCTTCCAAGCTCAGGATCGTAGTACCTAGCTCCGTAGTAATAAAGGCCGCTTTCGGAATCCAGCTCCTTTCCTGTGAATTTATAGTCATTCCCGCTTCCCGTAGCACTTGATGATTCGCCAAATGCAAAATAACGATCCGTTTGAAGTTCAACATCCCCTCCAGCTAAAACCGCCCTTGAGCTTCCTAAATGGTCCTGCGCATAATAATTCTTAACGGATGAAGAATCGCTAGTTTCAGATGCAATCAGTGAACCTGCATGTATGTAAGTTGTAGTAATTGGGGCAATTGTGTTAGATGCCAAATTAATTCCTGCATACGGATACGCTTCTGTTTCGTAAGAAAATGTGCTAAAACCGGTAAATGGTGAAATTCCGCCTGTTTCGTTTGCAATTGGTGAAGGTGTTGGAGTAATTGATGGGCTTGGCGAAATCGTAGGTGTTGGTGTGGACAAAGGTGTTGGGGAAATCGTTGCGTTTGCAGTTGGCGATGGTTCGGTTGTAGGTGTTGGTTCAGTAGTTGGGGTGGGAACTGGCGAAATAACCGGTGTAGGTGTTATTATTGGTGTTGGGCTAATAGTTGCCGTTGGCTTTGGTTTTTTAATCGCTAAAAAAGTTGAATCTGAAGAAAGCGCAGCTGCATTGATCTGAAAACCAACAAGCAAAACGAAAATTATGAGCGCTAATGCCTTAGCAGAAACTCCCAATTTTACCCCCCTATCGGTTCTTTGTTTTCAATAATATAAGCCTTCCGAATATAGCAAAAACCGGAAAAAAGAGGTAGTGCGGTCGCCGGGATTCGAACCCGGGCCGCAGGCTTGGAAAGCCCAAATCCTGACCACTAGACCACGACCGCGTAGATTTAGCTTGTAAATATTAGAGTTTATATAGCTTAACTTGAATTAGTATTTGAAAATATATGATGCTTCATCAAAGCCCTAAATTAGAGGAGATTACGCAATCAAAGGAGTTTGGATCCGCGTATCGGATGGTTAGAAAAAAATTTGATAGGTCGGTGCATTATTTACCCGCTCTTTTAAATTTCAGGCCGCAGGTGTTTGATAATGAGACAATCAGCGAAGCGGTCGCAAAGACAAAAGAAAATATTTATCAGCGTTTTGGAGAAATCAAACCCCAGCATGCGGACCATTTAGATAATTTGCTAAGTTTTGCCAAGAAGGTTTCGGATCATATTAGAACAGTCGGCAAAAATAAGGCAGAAAAAAGAAAATTATTTGGCGCTCACCCTTCAGGTCGATTAGCAAACTGGGCCCCTAACGAGCGCGGGAATTATTTCATGGCAGAAGTTTCGCGGGCAAGAACTCTTTTGGATGAATTCAAAAGAAATATTGTGTTAAATGATTTTCTTGTTGGGAAATTATCTTCCGCCGAGGCATCAAAAAAAGCATTTCCGGACCGAAAAGTAGAACTGGAAAAGGATGTTGACGGTAATCGGGTCATTTTTAAATATGCCTCTGGCGGAAGCCATTCTATATCATTGAATGCCGCTATGAACCCTCTTGAATTAAGAAAAGAGCTTACTAATATAGTTTTTTACCTTGGCTGGAAATTCCATCCAAAATATACTCGATCTTATTATGTGGATTCACTTGAGCCGATAGGGCGGGCGGTTAAAGGAATATCTGAGCGGGATCTCAACACTTCCCGTTTTTATGCGTCATTAACTAGGGACGTTGATGGGATGAGCCTTGAAGTCAAACGGTTTATGGTTTTCATGCAAAGCCCTCCAAGGGAGTTGGATTTTATCATTGGTCATGCTGATAAATACCCCCTCCCGCAAGGTTTGCCTTCTAAAAATGAACTTGTAAATGAACTTGAGCTTGTGCGTGATATCAAGCAAAAAAATCCAAAAAGACTCACGCAGTTTCTAAATTACCTTTCAACTTTTCCAATGGAAGAACAATTTGCTTTTTTCCTTCGTACCGAACCAAGGTGGCTTTCCACTTTCAAAAAACACATAGAACGGGAGAAATTGAATTTGCCTGAGATCAAAACCGGAATCGGCTTATCTAGGGAGCTTTTGCAAATCGCAAGAAAGGCGTTTAAAAAAGCTTTAGAATAAACGGATCCAACCGGGTTTTTCAAATACCATTAGAATCGAGCAGGATCTTGCGGGGTTTCATTTATGCCTTTGAAAACAACCTGATCCCTTCCGCGGGATTTGGATTCGATGATTTTCTTAATTTTGCTTCCTTCCAAAAATCTCATTACTTGCGCAAACGCCTGCTTTTTTTCAGGAGTATCTAATTTCAAATGCGCATTTTTAACAAACATCCACCTATCGGCTTTGATTTTAATTCCTACCTCTCCTTCAAGATTCTTGTGCCGGATATAAACTGCAATTGCTCCTGGTGCTGTTTTATGGCCAAGGCCAGCTGCTAGTACCCTAATATCTGCTATGCTTTTCCTTGGACTTAACCTTCTACTGATATCTATTTTGCCGCTCCATTCGGCTAGCAGGTCTTCATTATTTTTTTTGGTCGATGGAAGTGGCAATTCCGAACGAATTTCAGAAATTTTCCTAAGCAAGCTTCCAAGTGCCAATCCGGTTTTAACTCCGTGCAATTTTTCCACATTTTCAAGGTTGGATTTTGGCAAGATAGGCAAAGAATGCAATCGTTTTAGTTCGTTAATTGAAAGTCCTTCAGATGAACCCATTTAATCACCATCCATTTGATCTGCAATTTGAACTTTATTAATCTAATTGGAATAAAAGGGGAACACGACCTTCGCTCTATAGAAATTTTTTGACAAATAAGAGGGGATTTTGCAGTTTGCACAATGGGGGTGAAGTTTATTTGATTCACAGAGGTAATTAGGGGGTAGAGGCCACCCGAGTAGGGGGCATAGCCCCCTGGAGGGGTGATGGGGTCGCCGAGATTTGAATTTCCGTGCCTCTTGTTCTGATATTTCGAAAACAAAGCCTTTTCTTTTTCTCCCAAGGCTCTTTTTCTTTCGGAAAAGAAAAAGAGGCTTCTCGGATCGCCACAACTCCAGCTTTCATGGATTCCAGCGAGCGGGAATCTAAAAAATCCCCAATGTGGTAGGATGACCAGGTTACCCCACGACCCCAAAAAACGTATGGTTTAGCCTATGCAGAATTAAAAATAGGGATGTAAAAAACAAAATTTAAGCAAAACCAAATCAATACCTCGAATACGGTATGATCTCATCAATCAGTTCTTCCTGCGAAAGGATCATCCTCCTGCAGCAGTACCTATCAAGCCCCAGCTTATCTAGGATTTTGCCGATATCGCCCTCCTTTTTGGTGTGCTTGATCTTTTCAGCCTCTTCCTTGAATTCGTAGTATTTGTCGGCAACAACCTTTCCGCATGAAAAACATCTAACCGGAATCATCATAGTAAATCACTTATTTTTTCTTTTTTGCAGCTTTTTTTGCAACTTTTTTAGGAATATTTTTTTTTGCAGGCAATCCCTTTGACTTTTGGGCCTTTTTTGCCTTTTCCTCCTTTTTCCTCTCCTCTTTTTCTTCCTTAGTTTCCTGAAGCTCTATTTTTGGAATCTCACTGTCGGAATCAACCGGTTCTTCATCATCTTCCGGCGCTTCTTCAACGCCGATAAGTTCCCCTTTGTAGCCGCATTCCATGCATTCAAACTTAGAGCCAGATGAGGCAGAGCTCATTTGCTCTTCTATCGATGCCCATTCATCGACTTCCTTTGCTGGCTTCACCTCTGAAGATCCGCAATCCGGGCAAACTTTCAAAACTCTCCTTCGTCCTTTTGCCAAAACAATCCTCCCCTATCTGTATGATTTGGTAAACCTTGCCCTAGCTTTTGGTCCCTTGAACTTTTTGGGTTCAACCCTTCTTGGGTCCTCAACAAGCAGGCTTCTGTCATAATTGATGAACTGGGTTTTAAGCTTTTCGTCTTTGGTGAATTTTACAACTGCTCTTGCAACTGCAGTCCTAGCTGCCTGCGCCTGGCCGGAAAATCCCCCTCCCCTGACATTGATATCTATATCAAAATTCTTCAATTCAACAAAATTGAGCGGTTCGGTTACGACTTCGCGGATGAATGGGTCGTCATACGCATCAAGCCCCCTTCCATTAAGCGATATCCTTCCGGATCCTTCCTTGATGGACGCCCTTGCAATTGCTTCCTTCCTCTTGCCCCTAGTTTGAAGTACCCTTCGCTTCTTCTTTGCAGTAATGGAATCGATTTTTACTTCGGTTTTTTGCGCCTTTGAATTTTCAGTCATAATTAATCAACTTATATGTTTTCACTTAGCTCTTGAAGGCTTATGAATTTTCCAGAAAGCGCATCCGAAGTATATTCGAAAGGAACCGCCTTCCCCTCGAATTCTTTTGGAACTCCAAGATGGGTTTTAATCCTTCTAAGTGCTTCTTTGCCTCTTCCCGAATGCTTTGGAAGCATTCCGCGCACAATCCTCTTCAAAAGCATATCGGGCCTTCTTGGCCATTTGTTTGCCTGCTCCGGGTTTGCCTTCTGGGTCATTCCCCTTCTTGCAGAATATTTGCTCCTTGTTGTTAGCGGGTTTCCGCTGATCACGGCTTTTTCAGCATTCACAATATCGATTGTTTCCCCATTAAGCGCAGCTTTTGCAACCTTCGCGCAAAGCCTTCCAACAATCGCATTTGTTCCATCAATTATCATAAATATCAACTTAAATTGCAAGAATTATTTTGGAACCTTTTGGGTTTGCCAAAATCGTTTTTTCAATTGTGAATGTTTCAACTCCCGCTTTTGCAAGCTTTGCAATTGCAGATTTTGAGAATTTGTATGCTGCCAATTTGATTTTCTTGTCAATTTCCCCAATTCCAAGCACTTTTCCAGGAACCAAAATAAAGTCCCCATTTTTTGAAATCCTGCTGATCCGATTCAAATTGACTTCAATTCGCTGCCGTGTTGGCTTTCCTAGGTAAAACGCCGCCTTTCTCCAGATGGGGGCATCATTCTTCCTTGACGCTTGTTCGAGCCCTATCAGGAGCCTTCTCAAACTTTGAATTTCAGATCCGGTTTTCATAAAAAAATCATCCTAAAAAAATTATGCAGGGGCTGGGATTTCCATGCCATGCCCCGCAACAAAAAATATCGGCGCAATGCCGCAAAAATGTTTTCTTTGGCGGCGCCACCGCCTTTCTTTCCAAAAAGAAAGGCAAGGCCCTTTGAACCCAGGCATCCCTACGGAACAGAGACCTCAACCCTGCGCATTTGGCCAAAAATGCTCAAGCCGTTCTGTTCTACGGACGGGCTTTTCATTTTTTTTGACCAGGCTCTGCCACCCCTGCAATGAATGCTTACTTGATTTCCTTTGATTTTTCAAGTATCTGCGCGTTCTTATCCAAAACCTCAAGCGCCCGCTTCAGCTGATCCTCAGCTGTTACGTTGTTGAAGCTTTCGATGAAAAAATCAAATTCCGGATTCTTCTTTTCCGGATTGTATTCGTATGATGCAAGCGCGCACTGGAATTTTGCATGATCCCGCCCCATCCCCTTTGCAACTTTTGCCTCAAGCCTTAGCTTTTGGCCGGCCCCAAGCTTCATGATCGGTACATTCTCATTGTAAATTTTTATGGTTTCATCCGAGCTTCGAAGATCCCTCGAGTAAACCATGCACGGCCCTTCCGCATTCAAGTTGAGCGTGATTTCAAGCTTTTCCGCAAAAGATTCATCGTAAGTCAAAGGGATGAGCGCTAGCCTGTTTGCAACATAGTCGTTGAACATTGCAGAATTGTTTTCATAAACATCAAGCTCATCAATTGCAAATGTTTCAAGCCCCGAAGTGATTGTCCTTCGAAGCGCATTCATCATTGCAACGGATGAATCCTTGACTTTAATGTGCATCTTTGACATTTCATTTTTTACGATTGTGATTTGCATAAATTTTTGCACCTAAACCCTTCTTCCTCTCTTTCCGCCTGGTCTTTTTGTCGAATCCGTTGGAACCGGCGTGACATCTTCGATTTTTCCAATCCTAAGCCCGCTTCTTGCAAGGGCCCTAATTGCTGCCTGGGCTCCTGAACCTGGGGTTTTTGTCCCATGCCCTCCAGGCGCTCTTACTCGGATGTTGATTCCAACAATCCCTCGCTCCTTTGCCTTATCGGAAGCTTTGAAGGCAGCTTGCATTGCAGCGTATGGCGAACCTTCCTCCCTTCCGTTCTTGACAATCATCCCTCCGGAAGCTTTTGCAATTGTTTCTGCTCCGCTAAGGTCGGTGATTGTTATAATTGTATCGTTTTTGGATGAGAATATGTGCGCAACAGCCCATTTGCCCTCTTTGGCAATATACTTGCGCTCAAACCTATCCTCCCTTCCCCTAAATCCACCGCGCTGCTGATCCGAAGAGTGGCGCGTTGGTTCTGCTGATGCATGCCTTGGGGCTTCGGCAGCGGCGTCCCTTTTTTCCTGCGCCTTTGGCTCGACTTTTTCAACAGCTTCGTTTTTTTCAGTTTCACTCATAAATATCAAATCCTTCAGTTATCTGCTTTTTCTTCCTTAATTTCCTTTGCATCGGCAATTCCCGCTCCCAAATTCTCTTCTGTTTTCTTGATTTCGGCTGGAGCGTCCATTTGGATTGCGTGGCCGTACCATTCGATTTTCCCTTCCTGCTCGAATTTTACAAGGTACGATGGCGAGGAAATTTTTACCCCATCAACTGCGATGTGGCCGTGCGCAATGAACTGCCTTGCCTGCCTAACGCTTTTTGCAAGGTGCTTTTTGTAAACCACGGTTTGAAGCCTGCGCTCCATGACATCCCTAATGCTAAGAGAAAGCAAATCATCAAGCGTCAGATTTTCTTTTTTAACTAGGAACCTATTTACCCTCTTGATTAGTTTTTGGGTTCTTTCTTCCACATCAGTTCCTTTGCTTGAAAGAAGCCTTCTTGCCTCCCGCCTGATTTTCCTAAGGATTGTTTGCATTTTCCAAACTTCCCTGGCGTTTTTTAGGCCGTACTCATCCTTTAGCTTGCGCTCGCCTTCAATCCTGCTTTTTTCCCACAGCTTCTTTGGCTTTTCGTACGATTTGCGAAGTTTTTTGAGTGCCATTTATTTTGTTCACGCAATTGATTTAGATTTTTTTATTTTCGTTTTTATTTGTTTCAAAAATTAATTCTTTTTCTATTTTTTACTATCCTATTTTTTCTTTTCAGCCGGCTTGCCCTTGTCCCCTCCGGCGGCAGCTGCGCTCTTCTGGTCCTTGATTTGCTTTTTCATGACTCCAACTGTGAATCCGCTCCTTCCAGTAGTCCTGTTGTGCTGGCCCCTAACGCGCTGGCCCATTGTAAATCTCCATCCCTTGTAGGATTTGGTTTCCTTTTCGAGTTGAATATCTTGCTTTACCGCAAATCCCAAATCGTTCATAAGCAGGTGGGTGTTCTTCCCAGTTTCCCTATCCTTTTGCCTATTTAGCATATAATTTTTGATCCCATGAAGCTGTGGATTTTTGATGATGTTATCAAGCCTATCCATCTGCTCTTCGGACAAATCGCCAACCCTGGATTTTTTATTAAGCTTAAGCTCGCGAAGAACGATTTTTGCAAGGGTAATTGCAAGCGAATGCCCAATTCCCTTGACTCGAAGAAGCGCCTTGTAAACCGTAAAATGGCCATCCAAATCCTTTCCTACGACACGAACAATTCCCCTGAAATTGGGGTTTTCGTCCTTTACATATGCAATGGGCTTTTGGTAGGGCGCTTTGGCAATTGCTGGCTGCTTTTGGCCAGAGGGATTTCCCTGTGGCTTAGCCCCCTGAGTGCCTTTTTGAATTTGATTTTGATCTGCCATAATTTTCACATACAAAAAATATGAACGCCGGGACTGGGATATTTGTTCCCCGAACACGGAATAAATGAAATTTTTTTCTGGAATATAACATTCCGGAATATAGTTGCTAGGCAACCTCGTGCATGAGGAATTTCGAACCCAGGAGTCCTTGCGAACACCAGCTCTCTACCATTTTTTCTGCCTAAACTTTAGGAAGAAAGCTTCCAGGCTGGCGCCTTAACCACTCAGCCATCCCGGCAAACCTTTTCTTTCTCAAGAAAAGCTTCACCAAAAGAAAACCAATTTGCATTGGTTCCCCCGATCGATTCGAGAGAATAGTTACCGGAATTCATGTTTATAAGCGTTTTGGTATTGAGGCCGGAATTGGCTGAATCAAATGAGCCGCATATCAACTCCTCTTCCTTTGCAATTTTGGGATCAGCTCGACAATTACCTCATGCTCCCTATCCTTGAAATTAGCAATATCGTTCCTGATCCTTGCAATGCTTAGCCGCTTGAATTTTGCATCCTTTGGGATTTTTTTGAAAAATGTGGGTTTAATCAATGGCTCGACATTTTGGTAGCCATGGAGTTCAACAAATGCCTTTGCAATCCTTTTTGCCAAAAGCCTATCTCCGCCCTCCTTGAAATACAAGTGCCTAAGCCTAACTCCCCTTGGCCCCTGCCTTGCCCTTGTAACTCCTCCCAATCTCTTGTTTACCCAATTTGCAAAATGCTCTTCCGTGGAATCATGATTGGGATTTTGAAGATATTCGTTTCCTTCTCAAGCCCTTCAATCCGAATTGTTTTCATTTGCGGTTTTTCATTCATATTCAAAGCTATGCGTAAGCGCGTTTAAATTACTTTTTACCTAAGGAACGGGCCTATCTCAAATACTCGAGCATTTTCTTTGGCCGCTCGGAAATTATGAATTCGGATTGCGGCTTTGTAAGCCCGAATAGGGTTGTTGTCAGGGCAATGATTTCCTGCGGGGATTTCAATTCGTGCAAATCCGCTGCCCTGCTCGTAAAAACGAATTTTGCCTTGAGCTTTAGGCATTTTGAAATGAAATTGCGCGTCTGGTTTATCAACTTGGCCCTGAAGACAAAATTGGTTTTCAAAAATTGCGAAATTGGGATTTCAAATACCGTCTCCTGCGCTAGCGCTTCCCGGATAAGCCCAATATCCTTGTAAAAATTAGGCGTCAATAGCGGGTTGCAAAGCACCGGCTTTTTTTGCCGGATGCAATCCCTAAGAAGCTGGGCATTTGTGGATTCGATTGTAATCAGCTCCTTTGAGTTGATCAGGTTGAAATCCTTTGCAGAATTCAGCTGGATGATCTTTGCTTTCTTGACTTTTGAAAAACCTAATTTTAAGGCCTGCGTAACTAGCGTATCGTTTTGCAAATTCAAATCGATGAAATCCATATTTTTAGCCTAGCAACATATTCTTATCCCGCATGATGACTTCGAAATACTTGAACATCCCATCTTCCCCGATGATGTAGGAATTCAAAACTTCCAAATTCGGGAACCTTCTTGCGACCTTATCTTCAGCGTACCTTTGAAGTGAAATTCCCGGATTCACAAATTTGCGGTTCCTGCCGGGCTTCCTTCCTTGGTCGGGCTTTGGCCTTGACCTTTTTCCGCGCTTGATCCTAACCCGCGCAATCATGAAATCCTTCCTTGCCTTGTATCCTAGTTCCCTAGCCCTTGCTGGGTTTGTTGGCTTATCCGCCCTTTGGACCGTGTTATCCTTTCGGAATTTTTGCAGCCTTTGACGAAACGAATCAGACCTTTCAGAATAGCTTTTCTGGAAGGATTTCTGTATGTATTTGAATGCTCCCATTTAGTTCACCTTTATTCCGGTCCTGTTCCCTTCTAATGAAGAAAAAGGTTCTCCGACATTTTTTAGGTTCACACTTTGTGCAAACTCTAATTTTTAAGGGTTTGGAAAGGTCAAGTTTGAATTTTCGTTAGCTTTTTAAGTTCTTTGTGGGATTGGAAGTAATACTTCGTAGCTTCCTCCTTCTTTAATTTTTACCGAATCGACAGAGTCCATAGGTTCTTTGTTGGTCGATAGTCTTATTCGTAAATAATTTCCCTCCTTTTTTAATGTTAGATAAATGCCGTGCCTACCTTGATTTTCGAATCTAATTTTATCCATTTTCTCACCTTTAGATTCAGCTACTTAGTCGTTAATAAAACCTAATTATTCGGACATTGAGTACACGTTCCAAATTATGGGTTAATAATCTCATTTTTTCTACAAAAGTTAGCTTATATCGATAATCTATTCCTTAACGGCTCTGTCCCGCTAATTCATAGAATCACCTTGATGTTGTGCAACAGCACTTTCATGAAAAGCTCGGATTGCTGGCTTCGCCAGCATCGGCTCCTTAGGGAGGAGCCAAACATCTGCTTGAATGTCGAGAAATAATTCTC
>JACRGC010000010.1 GCA_016212475.1 Microcaldota archaeon
TTGACTTTTCCTTTCATTATATCACCAAATTTGAACTATTATTATGGAAGCGAGGGCTTATAAGAGGGATTAGTTGGTGTGGATTTGCTATTATTTGGAATAATTGCAAAAAGCTTAATTAAGATACAATTCGAAGCTTATTTATGCCAAAATACGTAAAAACACCCCTTCAAGAAGATCGGGAGGAAATTCGAATTAAATACAATAAATTGCCTGATGAATGGTTAAATACGGTTCAGCAAATATCGAATAAAAGATTCATTAGGAAAATGGGGCCATACATTGCAGGCGGGGCAATTGGATCGTCAGCCGCCCTAACTTTGAACGCATTGCCATTTGCTTTGACATTTGGGGTATCTATTCCATTTGCAATAAAAACGTTAAAGAAAAGCAAAAAAGCTGCTTATGAAGTCAGGAATCTCCATAACAATAATATGACTCAACTTGTAAGCAGGGAAATTTTTGCCTTTAATCAATCAATTGAGCATCTGCCGGAAGTCATGAAATGGAGAAACAAAATTGTAAGAATAATCAAGACCCATCCAATTGCGCATTTGGATGATATGACACTGATTTTCAGGAAGGCAACGGCAAAAGAGGAAAAAATCCTAGCGGCGCAAAACAAACGAGGCTACACATTCCTAAGATACCACCGTCTGGATTTGCGGCCCCTTGTTAAAACAATCAAGAATAAGGGATGAACTTAACAGTATTAAAAAAAATATTAAAACAAGGATATGACTACAATTTGTAATTTTTGATGAACTGTAGTCATAACAAATTTTGCAACCATATATTTGGAAGGAATAGTTTGGCACAGGTTTAGAGCAATCAGAACCGGAGATAGCAGTTCAGACCACAATCCCATTTTTCATGACTTGGGCAACTAGGTTATTACCATTAGCTAGACTTCCAATTCAGTAATTATAACCCGCTTTTCCTTTTCCTTGAAAGTAATTTCGTGGTTTTCAAAAAACCCCTCGCGCCCAAGCAAGTTGAAGCTTGTGCCCATCTTTGCAAAGCCCACAACACATTCAAATTTATTCCCAAATATGGCCATTTTAACTTTGGACAAATAAACGTCAACTTTTTCAGACACTGTTGAAATTGTCTTTTTCTCGCCCCTAAGCCAAGGAATCCCAACTTTTTCGGCAACCCATGGGTGAAAAATGCAGTAGTTTGATCCGGAGTCGATAATGCCATCCGTCAAAGCTTCGTTTTCTAAATGGAACAAGGTTATTGGAATCGTAGGATAGTAGCCTTTGCCATGAATCCTATAGTCAAAACTCTTGGATGCCATAGTACCACTCAAAGGAGGCTATAGGCTTCTTCCGGATACGGAATTTTCGTAATTAAGGCATCTTTAGCTTCTTTTACCTTATCAAGTTTAAACAATTCCTTTGGGGAATTGGCAACCGCCAATAAACCGCCCTTTACAACGGCAACCCATTTGCCGGCATATTTGTCGAGTTCTTTGCCATGCGTTGCCAACCAACCATAAGATTCGTGAACTGCCTGCATAATTCTTCACCTGGAAGATATTTTCTTGATAATAGTAAAAAGGTTAAAACTTTATTAAACAAGGCTATTTCATCCATAAATCAATCTGTCGAAATTTGGAGTTGGTTTTTAGGAGTTGAAGTTGTTAGTTGCGCCGAAAGTACAGTTGCAGCCGGAGTTGTCAGCCCCCCGCAAGTTGTTGGGGCTGGACCTGCCTTGAAGAGATAATTGACCAGATAGGTTATGTCGACAACGTTTACTTTACCATCGCCGTTCACATCACCAATCAGTTTGTTTATTTTTGGTTCTGGGCCGCCGCTAAATAAGTAAGCAACCAAGTAAGTCAAATCAACAACGTTTATTTTGCCATCTCCATTGACATCGCCGCATTCCTGATTTATCGCGAAGTTATCATAATCAACATGGGTTATTCCGTCATGTCCAGTTGTTGTTTCGAATGCAAAAATAAAGGGCGCATTGAAATTTGTAGATTGATAAAAGGTGAAAGTATTGTCCGGCCTTGTTATTTTGATTGTGGTATTTGATTGGTTAAAGTTCAATCTAATGTGATACTTGCCAATTGCATCCCCTTCTGCCATTGGTTGACCCCAATAACCTATTGCACCACAATATAGGCAAAGGCCCGCTACATCCAATGGAACATCGTTTATCACAATTCTGCTCATATAATTTCCAGAGCCGGAGTTTAGGAAAACATCATAATCAAGGGCTTCCCCATTCCCGAAAATATAATTTGAAAGTTTGACCCGGACCCTTCCATCAGCAGCAACGGTTTGCTTAGTATGGTAATTTTTATTGATTGCATCCAAATAGAAATCTGAAATCGGGCCAAACCCATCAACACCTGCCGATACATTCCATTTTGTTGTGTTTAATTCGCTTGCAGAAAAGTCGTCATAAACAAATGCACTTGCATTTGGAAGGTTAAAGTAAATTACGCAAACAATTAGGACAAAAATCTTAATTTTTCCCATTTTAACCCCCTTAACTCCTCGAAAAAGGAAATATATAAACCCATCAAAAATATGCCACCGGGTCGAATTAAGCGAAATGGGCTGAAACAGGGGCTTATGACTACAATTTGTAAATTCAGTTGAAATGCAGCCCCATGAAGAATTCATAAATTGGCAGAAAAATATTGGCAATAATATTTAGCGTAAAGGAAATCCATTCTTCATAGCAGTTGATCAAATTCCTCGACGGTTAAGCCGCTTTCCCGGATCAAAGCCCTAAGTGTTCCTTTTGCCAATTCCTTGTGGTTTGGAACCGTAAGCCTTCGGAATGGCGGGTTTTGATTTCGAAGAATTATGTGGCTTCCTGTTTGATGGTCTAATTTATAGCCAAGCTTTGAAAAAGCCTTGACTGCAGCCATGCCAGATATAATTGGAAGCTTAGGCATTTACCTCAACCACTTCTTCCATGATTGATGGGGGCACCGGCTCATTATGCTTCTTTAGGCTTTGCAAATACCCTTGCATTGCATCCTTAATGTTCGTAATTGCCTCCTGCCTTGTCTTTCCCTGCGAAATGCAGCCAGGAAGCGTTGTGCAGGATGCGATGAACGCCCCATCCTCGTCCTTTTCAATAATAATGCGGTATTTCATGCGTATCTCCCAAATAATATGCGCAACCGGATATAAATATGCTTAGGCGGAAGTTTGCCTGAAAGGAATAGATTTGATAAAAGGTTAATCGATTGAGGCAATTACGGTTGCTTGGTCGGTTTCGAGAACCAATGGTTTGGATGTTACCGCTAAGAATTGGCCTCCGCAGTTAGTTGGCGCTGGCCCTCCTTTGAAGAGATAATTTACCAGATATGTGATGTCGACAACGTTTACTTTCCCATCGCCGTTGACATCTCCGGAAAATTTGTTTACTTTAGGCGCCGGGCCTGCCTTGAACAGATAGTTGGTAAGATAAGTCACATCGACAACATTGATCTTGGAATCGCCATTCACATCGCCGCAGATCGGCACCAATGTAAGGGGGGCAAAATCACCATCCATTGGAATGGCATCATTTGAATTATACGGCAAATCAGTATCCCCGATGTAATCCCCATCAGTATCCGATCCCAAGTAATCAGACCAGTAATTTCCAGAAATAATCGGGCCGCCTAAAATATTCATGCCATGTATTCGCGAGGTATTCCAGATATTCCCATCCTTGGCAATAGCAATATTGCTTTGCAAGTTGCTGAAATAATTATCGTAAATCAAATTCCACTGGGAAGTGCCAGCTCCGATCATGCTTAACCCATCCGTATTATTTTGGATGTAATTGCCGGTAAGCGTGTTGTTTTGGGAATTTTGGTCGAACACCATGCCGGAAGTTGAGAGTTCAATGAAATTATCTTCAATTGTATTGAATGAGCCTGCTATGTAGATGCCTTGCTTAGTGTTCAGGATATGGCAGTTTGTAACCATGTTATTATTTGATTGCAATGCAATGCCGGGGTAGTTTACAGAAATATTTCCATTCAAGTAGAATCCATTGCAGTCCAGTACCACATTGTCAGCGGTTATATCGATGTAATTTCCATTGCACGTAACATTGTCAATAAACACCCACAATCCCGATTCGTTTATTGGGTTGCAGCCTGTAACCGGATTGAAATTGTGCTCGAATTGGGTATAATTGTATTCTTGGGTAAAGTTGACTGGAGGGAAGGTTCCCAACGTGGTCCCATTCTCATCTGTTGCGGTAATTGAAAAAGTGTATGGGCCATTCAAACCGCTTTCGCCTATGTCAAAACCGTTGAAATCAAGGATTATACTTTTGACTCCAGGGGTAAGGTTCAAAACCGAAAGGTTATCGGATATTGCATCAAAATTTGAGTCGGCTAGTACACCCGAAATGAAGTAGGTTCCTGCAAGTGAAATGTTTACGGTCAAATTCAGCCTTAAGGCATCAATTCCCGCATCCTTGTTGAAATTAATGCTGTTTTCAAGGAATTGGCCCGTAAAATACATGGCCGGTTTTTCAAACTGGTTGAAAGAATAGGGCGCGGTTAGCACATTGATTGGATAAAAGTCCAACTGATTCCCCAAAACATCAAATAATTTTACAAGGGAGATGTTGTATGGGCCATTCAGCCTCTTTGAATAAATTTCCTTGCCATCGAAGTAGAGGTTTATTTTTCTCGTCCCATTCGACAGGTAAGTCTTGTTGATTGCACTCGATATTGTCGGCCCGTTCAGATTGAGTTCGCCGGTCAGGGTATAATTGCTCTGGTTCACCAAATCCAAATCAACAGTTACAAGCAGGTAATCAAATAAGCCGTTTTGGTTTGAATCGATACCTACGCCGCTCGAAATTGCAACTATTTCCGAACCAAATTTTTCAAAACTCGTATATGAATAATTCAAGCCCGATCGAATTTCAAACCTAGAATCCTGTGTGTGATTTCCAAAGAGGAAAAGGGAGGAAATATTATAAGTTCCGTTTATCCGAGACTGCCTAATTGCCTTTCCATCAAATTTGAGACGGACATAATAATTGATTGCGTTATTAATATACGTGAAATTGGTCGCTGGAATTAAATCACCATAAGTTGACCTCAAGGCACCCTCCACAGTATAAGTTCCCGGCGAATAAACATTGACCGGAACATAGAATTCAATGAAATCAAATAGCGAATTCCCATTCGTATCCCGGCTGACGGAAAAAAGACCGCTCCCAATTGTTGCATTGGTGCCGGTTTCGTTGCTAATTCTTTTATAGGTTACCCTTGTTTGCTTGCCAGGGGTTGCCCAATCATTGAAAATATCAATATTATTGCCCAATGCAAGATCCTTATTCACAGATTTTTTAGCAAAAATATCGCAGTAAATTTCCTCATCCGTAGTAAAAACTTCCAATCCTTTGCAGGCATGAGTATTATCAACTGAAAAATAATGTACTGAAGTGCCAACTTCATACGGATATGTGCCTCTTGCCGAATCAGGTGAATCTGGGTTCATGCTATAGGAAGTTTCAACATCATTTGGTATCCCATCGCAATCGTTATCGGCCTTTCCTTTCCAGCCGCCAAGCAATGGAGCGGTTTTCCAATTTTGCCAAACTTTCAAATGGCACCCCTCATGATAAATTACACACGCTAAATTGTCAATTCCCTTGTAATTGATTACACCTGAAAGTTCGGGTACAAAACTTATTGTTTGGGCAATGCAAAGCTCCTTGGCTGCTTTAGGCATAAGAGTAATCTGGTTTGGATTCGAGGAGGGAGCTGTCGAACCCCAGCCGCTTCCTGGAGAGTATGCAAAACTTTTTTTGGTATGGTCAAAGGCGTCCAGGGTTATTGGATTCTTTACAAAAACAGCGTTATCATCATGTGCGGACCAGTAAACAAACCAATTCGGAAGCCCCGAATAATCGGTTTTTTCCTTGTCAAAAAATACGTTTAAATTTTCCTGATAAGTAGTTTGGCAATACCCGCCCCTGGCTTCAGGCACTTTCCATTTTGCGGTAGCTGCGATAACTTTTGGACCATGCGTGTCGATTTCAAAGACATATGGCTGGGTGAATCCCAAGTAATCTGAAATTGTTGTTGATACTCCGCCGAATGCGGAAGTTCTGACACTCGAATATGTGGGAGCCGGATGGCTGATAAATGCAGATGAACCATGGATTGATTTTTGTTTTCTCCCTATTGGGGAAATGGAATAGGTAATTGTTGGCTTTGGGGAAGTTTTTGTAACAATTGTCTTGAACCTTGTCGAAGAACCGGTTTTTGGCTCTTCGAATGGGGCATCGTTTTGAATGTCGGTTATTTTGTATTCGGAGCAGAGCCTAACCGCATTTATAGTTAGAGATTTTTTTACTATGCCTCCTCTATGGTCATCAACCTGGAATTCGATAGTCCCGGTTCCTGTGCTCAACGCATGGCCGGTAAAAGTACCCGTATTATCCGGATTGATTGCAAAGGTGCCAGTTATGAAGGAAGGTTTTTTTACCAAGGAAAGGGTTAAAACATCCTTGTTGTCAGGATCGGAGCATTGGGTAGTGTCCGGATCGGTTGCCTGCACATTGATCGAAAATGACGGCGTACCCCAATCCGAGTAAACTTTCATAGGGCTGGTTTGGTCGAGTGTTAATGTTGGGAGACGGTTGTTGTTATCTACCCTATTAGGAAAACTTGCAAATATCATAGATTGGTCACAAGTAGGTCCGCAAAAAAAGGTTGGGGAAGTTAGCAAATCTGCTTGGCAATAATCGGGGGTCCACTGAAAATTATAATTTACAGATCCCAAACCAGAACGGTCGTAATCCAAATATGTGGAACCCGGAGGAAAATCTTCTGGAGAAGCTTTTAAGCAAATTGGCAATGATGGCGATTCTGGCGACCATTTGCAATTAACTGTATAAATCACGCCTATATTTTCTTTGGGACGATAAGCAGGTGTAATCGACACAACCGGTTTCCTAACCTTGATATTTTTTGTATCAGTGTCAATTCCACCTTTGCCGTCAGATACCTGGAATTGCACAACATTGGTATCAGGATCCCCAAAAGAAGGAGTCCAGGAATATGTTCCGTAAGTTTCGCCTTCTTGAGTAAATTGTCCAAGTCCCGATATTTTTGTGATCGTCAATGTATCCTTGTTTTGCGAATCTGAGCACTGGTTATTATCCGGATCTTCAACATCTATTGAAAGAACAAGGGGAGAAGTGACAGTTACCACAATATTCGGATCCCTTTCTAAAAATCTGGGATTTCGATTCACATTATGAACATAAAAATCAACTGAACCGTATATTGTTGGCACTGAAGCTGCCTCACACTTTATTTGATGCCGATAATAAACAGAATTTGCCTGACAGTATGAAGGAGTCCAAGAAAAATCAAACAAGGCTTCCCCTAAACCGCATCTTTTGTAAGTACCTTGGTTTCCTCCAGTATAAGTTGCACCAGGCAATTGAGTTAATAGAGTAGTACATATGTTTTTAGCTGCATCGTAAGGATCGGTCAAGCATCCAAATTCCCAACCAATTTGTTCGTTTTCATCCAAATCACAAGTGCAATCCCCGAGCACCTGACATCCTATTTCGGGTCCATCATCACACGATAAGCTTTGAGAACTCAAAGCATTTGAATCGCCTAAATAATTATTTTTTTGCAAAACAATTGAGATTGCCATGTTTGTCGAATTTGTACCATTTACTTCCAAAATATCGCTTGAAACTTCAATCAACGGATTAGCGATTACTTCCGCTGCAACAAATGTAAACAACACCGTTAAAACCAATATAGATCCGAATAAGGTTAGATAGAACTTATTGCCCATTTGCATCTCCCAGTAAGATACTATTAAACAATTTTTTAAACCTTTCAAAAACAAAGTTGCTCAATTTCCAAGTACAAAAGGCAAACTCAAAGGGGAAACAAATCAATAATTAAAGGTTCCCAAGCACGGCTGATCTTCAGATTAATATATTGCAAAGTAGACAATTTACTAAGATAAAATGATGCCTGCCCTCCTCAAAGAGTATATTAAATTTTGTGAAATCCGTACAACATACCTCAAGGATCAAGTAATCAATTTAGAAGGCTTAAACTGGTCATATCCGACAACAATTTTGCCTCTTGGCGATTTCATTTTAAGTAAGGGGAATATGAACACATACAAACCGCCATTAAAACAAAACGTTAAACGGTATATTGACATGATGATTGATGAGAAATCAATTGCTTTAGCTTCTGACAATTATTGCCCAATAGCTAAGATTCCAAAGGATACTTTGAATCGGGAAAATGCGTTAACTCATTTGTTTGAACTGCAAGACCATGGAAATGGATGCGGAGGGGAGAATGCATATAAATATATTATTGAAGAACTCGTCGATAATATCTACCAGCACTCAAAATTCAAAAATGCATTCGTAATGGCTCAAAGCTATCCAATTAAGGGCTTTATCGAAATATGTTTTTATGATAACGGAGTTAGTATTCAGGGGGCATATAGGGATCATGAATTAAATTTTGACGCCCTAACCGCATTAAGCAGTGCCCTTAATGGGTTATCAACAAAAAGCAAGGAACGCGGCTTTGGTTTGGGTAGCACAGTTGGGATCGTAACCCAACTTTTAAAGGGCAAATGGCTAATCGTATCAAGCTCAGCGGCGATTTCTATAGAAAAGGGCATAGCAACCGGCTATAAACTGTCCGATGACCTGAATCTTGACGGCACCTTGATTAGCATAAGATTGCCCCTAACTTCTGAAAAATTCGACATATATTCGTTTTTAAACGGCATCCGAACAGACCTTAGCGCTATAATTAAAAAGCAATAAAGTAATCTAAGTAATTGGGTAGGCGCAATGAAAGTTAAAATAAAGGATAACGTTTCTGTGGATTTGGCATTTAGGGATACCGCCAGGTCTTTTTATGGATATTTGGAAAAATTAGCCGATAATTATATTGAAATTGACTTTAAGGACGTCCAAAGTATTAGCCGTTCATTTGCCCAGGAATATCTAGTGCTGAAGAAAACATCGAGAAAGCACATTACCGAAAAGAATCTCCCAGCGAATGTAAAAAAAATGTTTGGCATAGTTAATGAGAATAAAACTAAACCAAGGTTAATACACCTGGAAACAATGAAAGTTCTTTCTTTATAATTTTATTTTTTAATTCAATAATTCTACTTTCTTCTTATTGCCTTTTTATCCTCCTTTGCATCGGCAAAATACTTTTTTACGCGGGGAATCAGATAATTCAGGCAATCTCCGGCATACCCTCCTAATGTAAAAACGATTACGAAAGCAAAAATTGCCTGAAGGATGAGGAATAGGAAGGAAAGGACGCTTTCGGCTTGATTCCGGTAAATTATCGTACCAACCGAACTTGTTGATAATAACAGTATTATGATGGTTTTGACCAAATTGTTCTTCCTTCCAAATAATGCAATCAGTTTTTCCACTATATACCCGAAAATATTGAAAAAAACAAAACCTACTGAAAATAAATAGAGGATATAGATGAACAGGTCGGATAAGGATTTATTGAAATAAACCAAAGTCACCTTCGGATCAAGAAGCATTAGGCTGAAAAAGATGCTGGATAGGACAATAATCGATATTGCCAGCTGCTTTTTTTTGTTGAATTCCTTGAATTCGCCTGTGATTACTTCCCAAATGAATTCCAAAACGGCCGTTTTGCCCATATTAATGGTTGCTGATTTCCGGCTTTTAAAGGTTTCAAAAAAGAAAGAAGCACGGATTATGGGGATAACTTAAAGTCGGCTATTTGGCTCGTTTAGGCTTTTTTGTTCTTTTTTTGGCTTTCCTAAGTTCATCATCAATGTGCCTTGCCCCCTTATCTACAGCCTGTTCTAGCCAATTATGAAATTTTGGATCCTGAATTACGTTAAGAAGGCCATCACTGCGCGTGTTTACAGCTTGCCGGTATGTGTAAATTAGATAAGAAATCAACCCAAGAATAATGCCATAAATTGCATAGTCAAAACCCTTACCGGCAATGAATTGGGCAAAACTAAAAATCATTAATAAAGAAAGAATTAGGCTAAGTGACTTCCAATTCCAAACAATGAACCTAGACAAACTAACCATAAGACTAGTACAACCAAAAAGATAAAAATACCCAAAGAATCAGAAGTGCTGCTTGGAGGAATTTCAAATAACCGACAAAAACGGGTGGAACAAAGTTGTAACTAAAAAAGTAAACTCTATTTCATACCCGCCCAAATTTTTAGGTAGTTTTTAACTTTTTTTCCTTCTTTTTGATAAACTTCAATACCCTTAAATCTTTTAACTTTGCATTTTAACCGTTCTATAACCTCCAGATCTCGTTTCGAATCGGCTTCGGGGTCATGAAAATCTCGTCCATCGATTTCTAGATTTAGAAGTTTTCCTCCTTTATTTAAAAGGAAATCAAGGCGGTATTTTTCATAATCCTTTTCTTTGATTGTATAACAATATTTACAATCAAATATATTATCGCAATTTTCTGGTTTGCTAGCATGGGAAATCCAATCGGGAACTCCCTCAGTGCCCCATTTTTCTATTACCCAGTCTCGCCAATTAGATGAAAACGGAATATGTTCATAAATGGAATATTGATAATCAAAGGTTAATCCATATTCCTCAGATAACTTACTTAAAATATCGTATGCTACTTGTTCTGCCTCACTTTCAAATTCAAGTATAATTGGCGGTTTGGTTGGTTCAAAAAGAAAGTTTTGTTTTCCATTATTCCCTTCTGTTTTTCTTTTTATTACCATAGCCTATTAGAACACCCGTTTTTTCATTGATAACTCATTAAGGTGTTTTCCTTACCAATTAATTGTAAATCGGCTATTTTGGTGTCCGAATATTCAATTCCTTTATAGGTAAACTCAGATTTAACAGACATTAATTTGATAGGAAAACCCGCCTTAAGTAATTTTCTAAATAGGGCTATTTGAGCCTGATTGAGATTTTCTAAGTCTAAACTTTGCTTAACTTCGATAAAACAATAGGAATATTTTCCGTTAGTCGAGTCTAATTCGCTATGTAAATAATCAGGTATTCCGGCATTATTCTTATTCTCTTTTAAAATTTTAACAAACGTTTTATCTAAACCTTTTTTTACACAGTCTAACTGAACCAAAAAGTTATAATTTAATTCCGAAGTAGAATTGTCTTTTTGAATTAAGGTTTTTGTTAAAGACAATGTTTTATTTTGACCTGCAATATATTCGGAGAAATCTCCTTTTATCTTATTTAATCTAGCATATTTTTTACTTTCTTCGAGTTTAATTTCAATAGGTTTCGATGATTTTAATATAAAAAAGTCTTTCGCATCCAACTTTTGTTTAGTTTTTTCGCCTACTCCCTCGTCAAAATAGCCTTTTTTTATTTCTCCAATTTCTCCGACAAGTTGTTGTCTTCGCTTAAATTCTCGATCTGCTTTATCATAACAAGTATCACAGAGATTGGCATCATTCCCTAAGTTGCGAACAAAAAAATTAGATGTTGTTGCCGAATAATATTTTTCCGTTTTACCGCATTGATCGCACTTTGAGTTTTTTTCAAAACGTTTATATTCGGGCTTTCTTGCTTTTTTCTCTTTTTTGTTAGTTTTTGGGATATTTACGACTAATTTTGGCTGTGAATCAATAATAGGTTTCGGTATTGCCTTTGATTCTTCCTTTTTCCTTTTAAAGAAGTTTAATATCCCCATCTTATCCCCTAAAACTTAAGGTTAAATCTAGCTTTTAAATCTATCAAAAACGACCCTTTCCCACCCGAGGCTATTTACGAGTTCTCGAGCAGTTACTCCCCTTTTCAAGTACACTTAACTGTTCTCCCGCGGGAGAAACCTAACTAAAAGAAAGAAAGCGCGGAGGGCGGGATTTTCGGTGCCCAAGAAAACCTTATCCTATCAAAAAAAACTTGATTCGCAAAGCCAATAGGAAAGGAGGGGCGACACGCGTGGAAAACCTTAGGTTTTCCAGAGGTGTCATTTCGAACCCGCGCGACGATTACTCATCAACAGCTATCTGCCCAACTAGCAATCCTAGTTGGATGCTGACATAGTAGCAGGCTAGCGCACCTCTTTATCTGTTCTTTCAAACAAAATCCCTTTCTTTTTCTCCCAAGGGTTTTTTTCTTTCGGGAAAGAAAAAGAGGCTTGACGCCATAGCCACTAGGCGACCTCCGCATCAAATGATTTTGGGAAAAGAGTATTATTAAGATAATGGTACAAGTAAGGTTGGAATAAAACATGAACTTTAGGCTTGAAGCAAAAAACGTGCTTTTTTTGGCTGCATTTGCAATTGTAGCTTATGCTTTGCTTAAAGTGCTTGATGCGGAAAAGCATTTGGGGGAGATCAATGCAACTTTTGCAATTGGAGCGATTGTTTTGTATTTTGCATCCATTTTGCTTTGGAACCTTGCTTGGGGAATAATGGCAGGGATGAATTGGAAGGAATCGATTAAGGCGGCATTTTATTCTCAAATCGGAACAATTACTCCATTTGCAGTTGGAGCGGATTATTTGAGGGGAAGGTATGCAAAGGGAAGGAAGGGCAAGTTTACGGATGGGCTTGCAGCTAGTTTTGCTTCCAAATTCTACAAAATACTGATTTCACTTGCTTTTTCGGTTGTTGCAGTTGGTATAATTCTTTCAAAATACGAGCATTTGAGGTATAGCATTGTTCTAAGTTTGGCAATCCCTGCTGGCTTGCTTTTTGTACTTTACTTTTTCACAAAAAATTACGGCGCAAAATTATTGGCAAAGTTTTCGATGCAAAAGGTATCGGAGAAGAATGCAAAGGAGTTTTCGAAATCATTGTCTGAAATGGTTGGAAAGCCAAAAATTGAAGTTTTGGGGTTGCTTTCTTTTTCACTCGCTTTTGAATTCATTGCATTTTTGCTCTCATTTTTTGCATTCGGAGTGAATTTGGCAAACTTTGAAGGGTATTTGGTGTTTGTGATTCTTTTCTATTCATCCAAAATAAACCTTATCCCGCAGGGAATTGGAATTACGGAAATTGCCGGAATCATCGTGCTTAGGGATACAGCGGCTTTATCACTGGTGGCCGCCGCTTTACTTCTTTGGGGAATTGTTAGGATTTGGGCGCCGCTATTGATTTCGGGAGCGTATATTCTAGCGATGAAGAAAAGAATCTGATTGAAAATTAGAATTTATGCCGCAGTTGCATCTTCTTCAGCTTTTGCCAATCTCTTTTTAGTGACTTTTAGCCCGTAAAACGCCTCGCTTTCCAACCGGTTCAAATGGCCTGCGATTTCCTTTATGGTTTGCTTAAGATCCGGCTGGATGTTGTATTCAAGAGCGTTTACTTTGCGATTGGTCTTTTCAATTTCTCGAAGCAGCCTTCGTAGAGCGGTTTCAAATTCTGCGAGCTTTATTATCAAATCAAGAGCGGTTTCAAAATGCTCAACTGCCGCATCGAATTTTGCAGAGGAACCTTGGATGCTGTATCCGCGACCTTCCAAATCCTTGCGGACATCAATGCCTTCGATTTCTGCAATTTTAACCCCCATGATGTTGCGCGCTTTTACGTTGATTTCAGGCACTTTTTTAGACGCAAGAGCGGCTGTTTCAACAAATGAATCGCCATGGAAGGCTTTTGAAATTGCTAGGGATTTGAATGCGAGTTGCATTTCCAAATCAACCTGCTTCCTTAGATCCCTAGCTTTCTTGACGAGTTTGAAAAATTCTGGAACAAGTGCGTCACGCTTTTGCTTTAAGATGTGGTGCCCCTTGGTTGCAAGAGTAAGTTTTGCTTTTGTATTTAACAGCTCCATTCTAGTTGGCCGTATGGTTTCGTTTCCCAAGTTTGATTCACCTAAAAATAAGAAAAGAGTTTTATCAGTATAAATTTAAATTATGATGGTTGGAATGGTTTCATTATTTCAATTGAGAGGGTTGAGGGAATATGTATAAAAAGGTTTTCCGCCTTTAAATGTGTTAATTCTGATATGTCGTATTTTCCTTAGCCAGATATTGGACTAGGGGAAGCACGTTTAATTGAAAGGTTAGTTGCATATGGCACAAAACGCAGTATTGTCCAAAATTTCAGGTCCGGTGGTTCAGGCAACTGGAATGCTTGGAGCGCAAATCAACGAAATCGTAAAAGTTGGAGAGAGCGAACTGATGGGAGAAATCATTGCGCTTAGGTATGATAGGGCGTCAATTCAGGTGTATGAGGAAACATCGGGACTTCGACCAGGAGAAAAGGTTGAACGAACTTACAATCCGCTTTCACTTGAACTTGGGCCCGGCTTGCTTTCTTCTATTTATGATGGAATCCAAAGACCCCTAGAAGCAATTCGGGCAAAATCCGGAGATTTCATTGCAAGGGGAATTTTTGTTAACGCTCTTGACCAAAAAAAGAAATGGAAATTTGAAGCTAGGGCTAAGAAGGGAGATTCTGTAAAAGCTGGCGATATCCTCGGAACCGTTCAAGAATTGGATTTTGAGCACCGCATTTTGGTTCCAAACGGAGTCGAAGGGAAATTGGAAGCAATCACATCTGGAAACTTCACAGTTACCGAAGAAATTGCAGAAATTGGAGAGAATTCGATTAAACTTTCACATAAATGGCCGGTTAGGATTCCAAGGCCCTACAAGGAAAAGCTTCCGCTCAACATTCCATTAATCACCGGAAAAAGGATCATGGATACTTTCTTCCCAATCGTTAAGGGAGGAACTGCTGCAATCCCTGGGCCATTTGGCTCTGGAAAAACAGTTAATCAGCAAGACCTTGCAAAATATTCGGATGCCGATATCATCATTTACGTAGGTTGCGGAGAAAGAGGAAACGAGATGACCGATGTGCTATCGGAATTCCCAAAGCTTTTGGATCCAAAAACCAAAAAACCACTAATGAACAGAACGGTTTTGGTTGCAAACACATCAAATATGCCTGTAGCTGCTAGGGAAGCTTCAATTTACACCGGAATTACTTTGGCGGAATATTACAGGGATCAGGGATACGATATTGCGCTTATGGCGGATAGCACTTCAAGATGGGCAGAAGCAATGAGGGAAATTTCCGGAAGGATGGAAGAAATGCCAGGAGAAGAAGGGTATCCTGCATATTTATCAAAAAGATTAGCAGAATTTTACGAAAGGGGCGGAAGGATCAAAACACTTGGAGCAAAGGAAAGAATTGGATCAGTTTCATTAGTTGGAGCGGTTTCACCGCCTGGGGGAGATCTTTCAGAGCCGGTTTCACAATCAACTCTTAGGGTTACAAAGGTTTTCTGGGCGCTTGATGCAAATCTTTCAAGGAGAAGGCATTATCCTGCAATCAACTGGCTGAAGAGCTACTCATTGTATTTGGATGAATTGCAAAAATGGTATGGCGAAAATGTAGCAGCTGATTTCTTTGAACTTCGGAATAAGGCAATGCAGCTTTTGCAAAAGGAAGCGGAATTGCAAGCAATTGTGCAATTGATTGGATCTGACGCACTGCCAGACAAGGAGCGATTGGTTTTGGAAGTAACTAAGATGATTAGGGAAGATTTCCTCCAGCAAAACTCATATGATGAAGTGGATGCGTATTCATCGCTCAAAAAGCAGTATGGGATGATGAAGGCAATCATGGCATTCCATGACAAGGCGGTAATTGCACTTGCGCAGGAAGTTACATTCGATAAAATAGTCAATGCAAAGGAAAAGCACACAATTTCATTGATAAAAAGGCAAAAGGAGGATGAGGCGCTAAGAACCGTAAATGAGGTAATCAAGAGCCTTGATCATTCGTTTGCAAAATAAGGAACAGAAAAAAAAATTGAAAAGCATTTAAACCGTGAAAATTATGATCAAAGAATTCCAAACAGTAAAGGAGGTTTTTGGGCCAATTGTTTTCGTTGAAGGAGTGGAAGCTGCAGCTTA
This sequence comes from Microcaldota archaeon, assembly GCA_016212475.1. Taxonomy (GTDB): domain Archaea; phylum Micrarchaeota; class Micrarchaeia; order Norongarragalinales; family SBBD01; genus JACRGC01. The sequence goes on from JACRGC010000010.1 coordinate 15,890, forward strand.
CGGAGAAATGGTTGAAATCATTGCGCCAAATGGCGAGCGCAAAAAAGGGCAAGTTCTGGAAACCACTAAAGGAATTGCTGCGGTTCAGGTGTTTGGATCGACCCAGGGGCTTGACACAAAAGCTACAACTATTAGATTTACCGGAGATGTTTTGCGTTTTCCAGTTTCAGATGAGATGTTTGGACGTGTGTTCAACGGATCAGGAGAGCCAATTGACAAGGGAGCGCCAATCATTTCGAAGGAAAAGAAGGATATTACAGGGAATGCAATCAACCCATATGCAAGGGCCGAACCAAATGCGTTCATTCAGACCGGAATTTCAACAATTGATTTGACAAACACATTAGTTAGGGGGCAAAAGCTTCCAATCTTTTCAGCTTCGGGACTTCCGCACAATGATTTGGCGGTTCAAATTGCAAGGCAAGCAACTGTTTTAGGGGAAAAGGAAGATTTTACAGTGGTTTTTGCAGCAATGGGAATCACTCACTCTGAAGCCAACTTTTTCATCCAGGATTTTGAAAAAACCGGAGCTCTTGAAAAGGCAATCTTATTTTTGAATTTGGCAAACGATCCTTCGGTTGAAAGATTGTTGACGCCAAGGCTTGCGCTTACTACTGCCGAATATTTGGCATTTGAAAAGGATTACCAAGTGCTTGTTATTCTAACCGATATGACAATGTATTGCGATACGCTTAGGGAACTTTCAGCTGCAAGGCAGGAAGTTCCTGGTAGGAGAGGGTATCCGGGATACATGTACACGGATTTATCTTCAATTTATGAGCGGGCAGGAAGAATTAAGGGAAAGAAGGGATCAATCACACAGCTTCCAATCCTTTCAATGCCGGATGATGATATTACGCATCCGATTCCGGATTTGACAGGATATATTACGGAAGGGCAAATTGTTCTTTCAAGGGATCTTTACAGGAAGGGGATTTACCCGCCAGTTGACGTGCTCCCTTCACTTAGCCGTTTGATGAATTCTGGAATTGGGGATGGAAAGACACGGGAAGATCACGCAGGAATTTCTTCGCAGGTTTACGCATCTTACGCAGAAGGGAGGGATTTGAGGAACTTGGTAGCAGTTGTAGGAGAAGAAGCGCTTACAGAACGCGATCGCAAATTCCTAAGGTTTGCAGATGCGTTTGAACAAAGGTTTGTCCAGCAGGGCAAATATGAGAACAGAACCATTGAACAATCGCTTGAACTTGGATGGGATTTGGTTTCCATGCTCCCAGAAGATGAGCTTAAGAGGGTAAAGCCAGAGCACAAAGGGAAGTATGGGAAGAAATACAGGAAGTAGACTACTAATTCTTTTTTTGTTTTTAAAATTCTAATAATCAGTCAATGCATATTGATAGCCAATTTCTTTTAGGAATTGCTTTGGAGTTCTGTATTCCGGAAATGGCTCGAAATCTCGATCAACGGCGATAATGTATTTTAATTTCAGGAATTTGGCAGTTGCCAGATGATCGAGGTCTTTTTCCTTTATTGTTCCAAGCCATTTTTCGCGTTCAGAAGTTATTTCGGAAATTTGAATTATTTTTAGGTTGGCAGAAATATCTGCAATGGCTTTGTGTTTGGTTATTTCATCATAATTAAAGTCAAAAAAATTCCCTATTTCCGCCAAAGTTGTTTCGCTTGCATAACCTTTAATCTTCCCAAGGCTAAGCAAGCTAATTATTTTAGATGAATTGCCTTCGGGAAAGTTGAATCCCCAAAGCAACACACTCGTATCGATATAGACTTCAATAACATCCATCATGTAACCGCTTCTATTTGCCTCCGCACCTCCTCGACACTATATTTTTTCCCACTTTTTTTCATTGCATCCAAAACTTCCTGATGAATCCTTTGCTTAGACACAAGACCAAGTTGCAAACCAATATTCAAAATCCCAGCCCGTATAGCTTCAGTTTTTGATTCGAAATATCCCTTGTCAATCATTTCCTGCATAAGCCTTGCACTTTCCCCCCGAAGCCGAACTGTAAAATCCATAGTCATAGTATCACCAATATACCATTAATATACCACCAATATAAATTTGTTTGGTTTGAATGGATTATGCTTTTGAACATTAGGATTTTCCAATTACCCGTATAAATTGGCTTGGTAGAAAAATAATCAACTGTTTGTTGATTCCTTATTGGCAGGTAGTGCCCTAAAAGGTTGGGCGCTTGGAAATCACAATCAGGATTATGATGAACATTGCAAATACGGCAATCAATTTCCAATCGAACTGGGTTTGGATTTCTAGTTTATCAAGCGCAGGCAGCTGGATGGTTTGCGTTGCAATTTCGCCTTCTGCAGATGAGATTTTGAGCACGATTTCCTTGCCTTGTGTGTCTTTTAAGGGAACAATTTGAACGCGCATCTCGCGGCTTTCGCCAGGAGCTAGTTCGCGAACATAATTAAGCGGGACGGTGTTGACATCCGAAGTTGGAGTGTTCACTTCCAAATTGGTCATTTTGACATTCCCATTGTTCCTTAGAGTGATTACAACAATTGCCTGATTTGGAACATCGGATTTTATCTCCTCAACATCGAAATCAAGGCCGGCTTTCTTTTGCACAACTGAAAGTGTCGCATCGGATTTGGAAATTTCAAGCCCCGATGTGGCAACGAATTTTATTGGATAATTTCCAGGAGCTTGGGATTTGAATGTAACTATGAACGGAGCGGTTTTTCCGGATTTAATGGTTTTTGATGGTTCAACCGTGTAGAGAAGTGATGAGAGGCCTTCAACTGAAACCGAAGTGCTGGGCATATCCTCGGATTTTGTGTTAAGAACGTTTACAACTGCTTTTTTGGTTTCTCCGGCAACCATGTTAATTTTTGTTGGCGCATCGATTTTGAGGAATGATTCGGAGGATTTGTTGCTTGAAACAATTTGGAATTCAAAAGTTGAGGTTTCAGCTGCTGCTTTTCTTGGGCGGACAATTATCGAGGCAAGCTGGCTGCCAAGGGGGGTTACACAAGAAGTTTGAACTACCAGATTCACAAGTTTTGAAGCTCCAGGGGTTAATGAAAACGCGGATGGTTCGGCAAATGCATTTGCTTTCAGTAAGGGTTTGGTTTCGATTGAATAATCATCGGAAAGCGTGCCAACATTTGTAACCTTGAATTTGAGGGAACCAGTTGAGCAGCGGTTGATTTTTGCATCGATTGGCTTTTCAACCTCGAAATTGCTTTTCCCAACTACTTTGAAGCAGATGTTCTTTTCAGAAAGCAGGAAGCTGTTGAATTTGGCTTGCATTTTGAACCGGTAAAGATCGATGGTTGCGGTTTCGGGTATGAAAATTGAAAGGTTGAAAAAATCGCGCTCGCCCTCCTTAAGTTCGAATTTCTTGAGTGGGAGGGTAACATAGGAAAGCGCATCGGCTTCGCCAATTAGTTGCAGGGAAAATGGGCCGGTTATTTCGCCATAGTTCCTAATGCCAAGAGGGACTTGGCGCTTTTCGCCATGCCTAATTGTCATGCAAGAAATCGGTTCTCCGGTGATGCTTAACTGTGCATTTTTGTAATATGAGCGGATTGTGACTGGAAGGAGAAAATCCTTGACACAGCAATTTGAGGAGGTGCGAACGCGGAATACGACCTCATAATCTGATCCGGGGGTCGCCGCTGGCAAAGTCACGGTTGCGGTAATTATTTTTGTTGAATCCGGCTCGACACGGAAATCCGTTTCAGAATACCTTGTCGAGGAGGCGAATTCATTTGAAACCGAATCAATGCTTGCAATTATTTCCTCCTTCAGATTATTTGTTACGTAGATTTGGTATTCGATTGATTCTCCGGGGAAGAGCTGCTTTAATTCGTTTGGAGAAATTGAAACGAAAATTTCTTGCCCGGGAGCGCCTGATGGCGCTGCCGGAGTAATTGCCAATTTTAGCTCTTTTGAATCCGAGCAAAAGCCGCTTGGCGAGTCGGAATTGATTTCAATTGGGAATAAAAAGGAATTTCCGGAGGCTTTGAAGGTATCTACAAAGAATGTGAAAACCTTCTCCTCTGTTGGCGCAAGCGTTCCTCTTGATGAATCAAAATAAACATCGAGCGAGCCGTAGTAGTTGTTTGTGCTTGAAAGGTAGACGTTTTGGACATCCGTTCCGATGTTTTTAATTGCAATTGGAAATGTTGCTTGTGTGCCCTGCAAAACAGTTGCATCGGCAATTGCCTCAACTTGAAGGTATGTGCAAACGGCAGAAACGCCGTTAATTAGTAATAGCATGATGGCAAACAACGCCAATTTACCTGCTTTTTGCATATTTGAGTTATGATCGAACATATATTTAAAGCAAATTGGGGGCGAAATAGGGATTTGGAATTGGAATTTGGAAGTTTTGATGTTTTTGAATTGGATTGCGGAAAATCGAGGATTTGGAAGTGGCGGGCATGGATTTTGGTCATTGGAAAGGTATGGAAAGATCGAATGAGTGGGTTATTTCAAAACCTAAATGCTTTGGGTTTGGCTGAAAGGTTTTAAAAACCAGGAACGCATTTTAAATGGGAAAGAAATGGATATCGTACAACTCATACTCTTCATAATTCCAGCTTACATGGCAAATTCAGCTCCGGTATTGCTCTCGGGATGGGGGGCGCTTGATTTCAGAATGAAGTTTTTTGATGGGAAACGGCTTTTGGGGGATAGCAAAACCGTTCGGGGAACGCTTGGCGGGCTTTTGGTTGGATTTATTGTAGGGATGATTTTTACATACATTAGCCCGGAGTATTTGTTTTATGTAGCCGGGAATGAAAAAAAACTCATTGTAACCGCGCTTCTTGTTTTTGGGGCAATATGCGGGGATTTGCTGGGATCGTTTTTCAAGAGGAGATTGGATATCGAATCCGGAGAGCCGCTATTCATTACAGATCAAGTGCTTTTCATTTTGATGGCGGTTTTGTTTGCATCCTTGCCTGCAGGGTTTTTCATAACCGTTTATGATTTGGTCGTAATTCTTGTGATTACACTAGTTACGCATATTTTGGCAAATGTGATTGCACACAAATTAAACCTGAAAAAAGTGCCTTGGTAGGGAAAATGCCTTGAAAATTTTGGTTTTTGCCAAAGTGCGGTAGGAAAGTGCCCGGAAAGCCCGTTATTGCTAAAATGCGAGGAGTTTTTCCAAATGCAAAACCATAAAAAAAAGCGCCAAATACTAAGGAGGGAGGAAGCGGTTTTTCTGGCTAAATTCCTGATTATTTTCTTTTTGCTATTTGGGATCTTGAAAATCATCGATTTAAGCGCAATGCTATTTGCAATTGCCCAATTTGAATCATCTGCCTTGAATTTTGTTGGAATTGGCTCAAAAGTAGTTGGGACGCAGATGCTGCTTTACGGCAATGTTGTTGAATTTGTCGAGGAGTGCTCGGGCCTGATCATGGTGATTTTGCTAATTGCTTTGCTTTGGGGATCGAAAATTCAAAACGAAAGGCGATTGAAATACCTTGCAATTTTCACCCCCGCCCTGTTGGCGTTCAATCTGATCAGATTGTTTGCAACGCTTTGGGTATTGGCGATTTTTCCTTATTTGTTCGAATACTTCCACATTTTCCTTTGGTTTGTTGATTCCGCAATTGTCATGCTGATTTGGATTAGGGCAATTGAACTTGGAAAATAATTAATTTGAAGAATCAGCCAACATTTGCAGTCCCAGTTGCTTCACCGCAGATTCCTTCAGAAATGCAAGAAGTCAACTTATATTCGGCGGATCCGCCGGTTAGTCCTGAAATTGAAATGGAATGCTTTAATTCCAATTTGGCGGTTCCATTGGTTTTTACAGCGTTGGTTATTGTATGGCGGGCGTAAAGGGAACTTGTTGACAATATATCCGTATTCCAATCAACTTTTAGCTTTCCAGCTAACGGTCCGGAACCTACGGTGACAATGATATTTGAAATCTTTGGCGCATCCTTATGGATAGAGTTCAGCTGGTCCGTTATGTCTTTTCCGGTTTCACCAATTCGAACTTCGCCTTTACCAAGCGAATTTCCACGCGTGATTAGCATGATAAGTGTTACGAACAAAATCGCCCCGCCCACAAGCAGGATGTATTCGAAAGCGGTTTGGCCCCTTTTTTGCATAGCTACATTTCCATGCGGGCGGTTTTAAACTTTCCGAAATTTATGTATGGGAGATAATTTATGAGGAATATTGGCTTTTTCGTATTTGCAGGGCTTCTTTTTGCGCTTATTGGCTATTCTGCCATCCAGGTAGGAATGTTTGGCAAAAATAATCCAACGGAAAATGTTGCCATAAATTCGCAAGAACAAACAAAGTCCGTTATTCGGCAAATCCCAATACCTGCAATAAATTCGGACGGTGTTGGGGAATTGGCGATTCTTAGGGTCGAGGCGCGGAAGGGTTCGGGAAAAATTTTATTTGATTTCAAAGGTTCGCCCGTGATTTCCCAGCAGACCCAAAATTCTATTGAGTTTGCGGGGAATTATGCATTAAGCCTGACCGGATCCGAAAATTCAATTGACCTATCATATTCGATATATGGGAATTCGGAAACAATCGGGGGAGGTTCGGCTGGGCTTGCATTTTTTGTAATAACAACCTCTGCGATTTTGGATTCATCAATTGATTCAAACATTCTAATCACCGGAGGGATTATGGAGAGCGGCGAAGTTGTAAGGGTTGGGAAAATACTTGAAAAGGCAAAAATTGCCAAGGAAAAGGGGTATGGCGCATTGATCGTGCCGTACGGCGAAAAAACAGCTGAAATTACGCCGGAAGAATGCGCAAGGGCCAAAGTCCAAAACTGCCTTCCTGAAAAGGAAATTGTAGATGTCGAGGAAAAAATCGGGATAAAAATCATCGAAGTCAAAAGCGCAAAGGAAGCGTACCAACTGATGATAAAAAAATAATTTTGAGTTTTGGGAATTTCGGCTATTGCAATAACTAGTCTATAATCAACACCATCATTTTTGGGATTGCAATTCAAACAACTCGAGGATTTCCGATTCGGTTGTCGCATCCTTGGGGTCCTTGTCGGTTCTGATTGAAATCATCCTTGGGAACCTTAAAGCAAGCCCCTCGCCGGTTGCCTCCCTTCCGGCAATATGCGTTGGGGATTTTGTGATTTCATCGGCGTTCACTTCAATTACTATTTTAGGTGTCACCCAAACATCCGGCTCCATGTCCGATTCGATATTTTGGGGCTTATCCTTTGTTGAAATCTTTTCAAGCATTTTTGCAAACGATTGCATTTCCTCTTCTGAAAAGCCTGTGCCAACTTTTGCAATGCTCTTGAACGTACCTTTTTTTGGATCGTAAATTGCAGTAAGCATGCCTCCAAAATCGAATTGCGTGCGTTTGCCTTTGCCCAAATAATAGCCAATCACCACAACATCGAATGTGTCAACTGATTTACCATAGCTTTTCTTGAGCTTGATCCACGCGAATTTTCGAGCGCCCGCAACATATGGCGAATTCAGATCCTTTGCAATGATCCCTTCAAGCCCTTCGGAGAGGCATTTTTCAAAAAAGGATTGGATGTCGTTTGATGATTTTGCAAGGATACGGCTTGCCATCCTGATTGTTCTTGAATTCTTTTCGATTAGGGAAATCAGCTTTTCGCGCCTTTTTTCATATGGCAATTTGGTGTAGTCGACGCCATCGGCAAAAAGCAATTCAAATGCAAAAAGCCTTAAGGGGATTTCGGAGGATTTTTCAAAAATCCCATGCTTTCGCTTGCGCTGGATGGTCACTTGGAATGGGAGGAAGCGCGAATCTTTTTCATCCATTGCAATTGCCTCGCCTTCGAAAATCGCCTCTTTTGCTGAAAAATCATTTTTTACGGCCTGCACAATTTCAGGGAACATGTGCGTCATGGGCTCTTCCTTCCTTGAGAATATTCGCACTTCGTTGCCTTTTTTGTGCACTTGGAGCCGGAAGCCGTCGTATTTGCCTTCAACCGAGCACTTGCCAAGTTTTTCAAAAATCTGCTCGGGAGTTAAGAGCCGCTCTGCAAGCGCTGGCCGGATTGGCGAAAAAACAGCCGGGGAGATTTTTTCAATTTCGGATAATTTGCCATCAACCACATTTTCGGCAACAAATGCAAGGTCGCTTCGCATGTTGAAGGCGCGGTCAAAAAGCTCGCGGAAGAGCCGTTTTGCCTCGAGGATGTCGATTTTGAGGGAATAGCGGGATTTAACTTCGGAAATTGAAAGCAGGGGGAAGCTGATGTTTTGGGAAATCGATGGCAGAATAATGGTTTGGTTTTTCTTGGCGGCTATTTCGCCCAGTTTTCCTAAGCAGGAAAATTCCAGGACGGATCCGCTTGAGGATTTTTCCTTTTCCTGCAATTCATAGTTGATTGATACGTGGGCGATTTTGATTTTGTTTCCATCGGCCGTTATTTCATCGGATTTTGAAATCAATTTGGCGACATGATAAATTGAGAGGGAATCTAGCAGGGTGGGTTCGCCAACCCCCAATCTTAGGGATCCTTGGACGAATCGGATAATGTGCTTTGCCTCGATTGGGGAGGCGTTGGATAGGAGTTCGCCAAGGAGGTTGATTTTGGTATCCTGCGATCCTTCTCCGAAACTTGTTGCGATTTTATAGAAATTATCGCACACTTTTTTTACGGTCAAATTTTCAGATAGGAGGGTGGATTGGGTCTTTTTGGAAAGAAGCATTTGGGCGGTAATGCCAAGATCGCCATTTTTCCGGTAAAGCGATTCGATTTCCCTAGTCGAATTGCCGGATACGACGCGAAGCGCATGCTGCGCTAATTTATCGCCAATCCCAAGCTGGATCCCGTGGGATTGCGGAACTAGGATCCCTTGGCAAAGGTAGGTAAGTATGCCAACATCCTCGCGGCTTGCATTTGCATAAAGCTTTGCCATATGCATGGTTAGGGAAGTCCTTTGGGATGTCTTTTCCATCAGCTCAAATACTGAAGTCAAATCAGAAAAGTTCATTCAACCATCCTTTAGCCATTTGCCCCACCAATCCGAATATAGGGCAAGCATGTCTGAAAATGAATTGCTAAGCTTTAGGGGCTCGTTTTTCCTAGTTTCCAAAATAAGCCCGGATTTTTGGAGGGCCAAAACCAGCATGTAAAGGGTGCTTTTCTTGGCATTTAGCTTTTTTTGCAGATCAATGAAATTGATCTCGCCCTTCTTTAGCTCCTCAAGAACCTGTATGGTCAGCTCTTTTTTGGTTTGCGAAAATGAAAACGAGTTGTGGATGAAATTGTAGATTGTGAATTGATTCGATTTCATCTTTTCAAGGTCGGATCCATCGATCCTAAAATACGAAAATGCCTGCGATTTTTGCTTGTTGTAATGATCCCTGGTTGCACCGGAGCGCTTTGCTTTTGGGGAGTTTTCCAAATCTTCAGAAGAAGTTTCTTCGGAGGCAGTTTCCTTGGAAACATCTGAATCGTTGGAAAGGCCGCTTTCATCCCGGATTGTTTTCTCATCTGCAATATTTTTTTCATCTTTTGTTGAATTTGAATTTTCAGCCATGCATTTCACCTTCAAACCAGGAAAAACAGCCTAAGCGCGTCCCTAACGCCCGGAGCCAGCCCAAAAAGCGTGATTAACGTCAGCACGAAAACATGCTCGGATTGGCTTTTTGCTTCCTTTCTAAGAACAAAAACAACTGCAATTGCAAATATGACCTTGATCAAATAAAAAGCGAACGGCGAGCCAAAAATTGCAAATATCGAGTTGGCAAGCACGTGCTGCTCGGAATATCCGCCAAGCGCAACGCCAATGAAGGTTGCAGCTCCATCAAAAGATTGGGAAAAAACCGTAATTTGCTCCATTTTGCTTATTTCAGGCGCATTTCCCTTGTTGTAGAGGTATTTTTTTATAAGTTCAAAAAATGCGACTGCAAAAAGCGCTAAAGCGATGTTGAAGGGAAGGAACCAGATTTGCGAAGGGTTTACGTTTTGGTAATTTGCCAATGCAAGAAACAGGAAAGCAAGGATGGATGCAGCAATTCCAATATTCCTTAGTGCCGAAAACATTTTTTGGAAATTGTTTTTTGAATAATAGGAGGCAATTAGGTATGAAAATGCCAAAAACAGGAACATCATCACATAAATCATCGGCGAAATGAATGGGAATAGGGTTGCACCAAATATTTGGATTGATCTTGGAAGAATTCCGCTATCCTGAATTACGCGCATTATCGAACCCAGCAGTATGAAGGGGAGGATTGCAAAGTAAAACTGCGAATTGATTGGGATTTTCCGGCTTTGGATGTATTTGTAAATCAGGAAGGCTAAAAACAGGGCAATTATCGCATACGCAGCTGTATTGTAAACATTATAAGGCGCAAACTTCTCAGGGTATAGCATCGGGTTTACGAAATATTCCGCTATGAAATCTGCCATGCAAAAAAAACGGACTTGCGATTATTAAGGATATTCATGAAGCAAAATTCAATTGAAGGAGGGTAAAAAATGCAGATTCCAAAAGGCAAGCTTAATTTGGAAGCTTGATAAATGGGCGAATGAGAGGAATGGGCAAAAACTATTCGGGAATGGAAAAAAGCAGGTAAGAAATATGCTGGCATTGAAAGTCGAATTCAAATATGCGGAAATTGCAAAGCTTGCGCTAATTGAAAAGGGGCTGATGGACAAAAATTACGAGCTAAAAAAAGATGCGAAGCACATATATTTCCCAATTACTGGAAAGGCGGAATTGGATTTCCCAAATAAAATAGTGCAGATGAATTTCGATAAAAGGGAAAACCGGGAGGATTGGAAATCAAAGCTCGTTGGGGATAAAAGCCTAACCCAAAAGCAGGCTGAACTGATGGTCAAATCATTCGATGTGATGGGCGATATTGCAATAATTGAAATTCCGGAAGAATTGGAAAAAGCCAAGAAAAGGATTGCGGATGCGCTTTTGAAGATGCATTCAAACCTGAAAGTTGTTGCCAAGAAAGGAAGCGAGGTTTCGGGCAAATTCCGAGTCAGGAAATTGGAGGTGCTAGCAGGCGAAAACAGAACGGAAACGGTTTACCGCGAAAGCGGATGCGCATTTGAAATTGATCTTGCAAAAGTGTACTATTCGCCAAGGCTTAGCTTTGAGAGGGAAAGAATTGCAAAAAAGGTAAAAAAAGGGGAAACCGTGCTGGCATTATTTGCCGGAGCTGGATTTTTCCCAATTGTCATTTGCAAATACCAGCCAAAGTGCAAAATCGTTGCAGTTGAGCTAAACCCGGTTGCGGTCAAATACATGGAGAAAAATATTGCCAGAAATAAGATGGAAACTTCAATCAAGCCGATTTTGGGGGATGTGAAGAAGGTTTTGGGAGGGAAAAAGTTCAGACGATGGGCAAATAGGACAACCCTTCCGCTTCCTCACAGCGCATATGAATTTTTGGCCGAAATTTTGGATAGCATGAAAAAAGGCGGGATTGTGCATTTCTATTACATCCCAAAAACAAAGGTTGAAAGCGCTTTTAAGGAAGCAATTGTAAAAATCAAAAAAGCTTGCAATGAAAAGAAAAGGAAATTCAAAGTGGTTTACAAGCGTATCGTAAAGACGTATGCGCCGCATGTCGATGAGGTTGTGATTGATTTTAAGTTGTTGAATTAAAATTTAAGTCGTTTCTAAACCGTAATTTTATTGGAATTTGATTCGCAAGGCACATTTGGGGGTAGAGGCGACCCGAGTAGGGGGCGAAGTCCCCTAGAGGGGTCGTTTAATAAGGTTTTACTGACTAAAAAATAGATTCTATTTACTTAGTTCAATTAGTCTTAATGGGGGATTTACATGGCAAGAAGGATAAAATCAAAATCTAGGAAGCATTATGGAAACCGCACCTTTGGAGCGGGGAACACCAAGAACCGCAGGGGCAAAGGCTCGCGGGGAGGAGTTGGAAGGGCTGGTTTTCACAAGCACAAGAGGCTGCATTATTTGGTAACCGAAGGCCCCTCGACAACTGCTCCTGGTTTTGTCAACATGGGCAAAAGGCCGATCATGGAAATTGGGCTTAACGATGTTTCAAGGCAAATTGAAAAGGGGAAGTTCAAGCAGGAAGCGGGTTTGTATGATGCAAACCTTCTAAGAAAGGGCAAATTCGTCAAGCTGCTAGGCAACGGAGAATTTAAATACAAGGCCAGCATCAAAGTTGATTCGTTTTCTAAATCTGCAAAAATCAAAGTTGAAAAGGCAGGTGGAAAACTGATCAGCGCTATAGTTGAATAGGGGATTTGAGAATAATGGTATTGGACGCACTTAAGCCTATATTGTACAACCTTCCTGAGGTAAAAAACCCTGCGCGGGCGCCGGGCCTTAAGGAAAAACTGATGTGGACTGGCGCAGTCCTTTTGATTTTCTATTTGATGGGGCAGATTTACCCATACGGAGCAGACCAGGCGGTTATCAAGGGATTTGAGCGTTTTGAAATTTTACTGGGTTCGAAAACCGGAACTTTGATTACAACAGGAATTGGGCCAATTGTTCTTGCGTCAATCTTTCTGCAACTTGCAGTTGGAGCTAGGTTGATCAATTTAGATCTATCCATCCCCGAAAACAAGAAGATTTTCCAGGGGCTTCAAAAACTTTTGGCCATATTTCTAAGCTTGGTTGAAGGGTTCATTTACTCTAAAGCAGTTGTTGTTGCAGTTGATGCGAGTTCTCCCGAATTGTTTGCGGCAAATGCCGTGATGGGGATTTTAACCCCGATGCAATTTGGCATTATGCTTCAACTTACCATGGGCTCGATTTTCCTTTTATTCCTAGATGAGGTTTGCCAAAAGTATGGAATCGGGTCGGGAGTGTCCCTATTTATCGCAGCAGGAGTTGCTCAGGCTATTTTTGTTGGATCGTTTGGATTCTTCTATTTGGACGCACTTTCCGGATCTGCGGATATGCCAGCTGGATTAATCCCAGGAGCAATTTTTAGCTTGACCAAGGGAGATATCATAACGGCGTTCATGATGCTTTTGCCGCTGATTTTCACAGCAATAGTATTTTCAATGGCAGTTTATGCCGAAGGCATGAAAATCGAGCTGCCGCTTGCGTATGGCGGAGCCAGAGGTTTGGGAGCTAGATATCCGATCAAATTCTTATATGTAAGCAATATTCCTGTGATTTTAGCATCTGCATTATTGCTTAACATGCAGGTAATTGGGCTATTCATGTTCAATGCCGGAATTCCCCTGCTTGGAAGCTTTGATAAGGCAACCAACCAACCGATAAATGATTTATCGGGAGGAATTGCGTATTTGACAAGCGCGCTTCCTTCGCCGCTTCTTTTGGTTGGAGGATATTCGACTTATGTTTCCCAGTATTTGCTAAACCCAACTGAACTTTTGCACATCCTAATCTATGGCATCGTCCTGGTTTTGCTTTGCGTAGTGTTTGGATGGTTTTGGATAGAAAGCACAGGCATGGGAGCAGCTAATGTTGCCGCCCAAATCGATAAGACGGGCATGCAAATTCCAGGTTTTAGGCAAGATCCAAGGGTTACGGAAAAAATCCTAAGCAAATACATACCCGTTATTACCATTCTAGGGTCGATTTTCGTTGGAATTTTGGCATGGTTTGCAGATATTACAGGGGCGCTTGGCACCGGGACAGGAATTCTTTTGGCAGTTGGAATCTTATACCGGTTCTATGAGGATTTGGCAAAGCAGCAGATTTTTGAGATGTACCCTGTGCTTAAGAAATTATCTAGATAAAAATTGTGAAAAATACTAATGAGCTTTTTTGGACTTCCAGATTGGACGATTATATTTGCAAGCGCGGCAGTTTTCTCCGTGCTTACGGCATACATCAGCCGAAAAACCGGGGTAAAGCAAAAAACCGAAGCTATCCAAAAATCTATCAAGGATTTCCAAAAGGAGATGACGGATGCTGCAAAAGAGAATAATCAAAAAAAAATAGATGAGCTAAAAATCCGCGAGCCCATGGTCATGAAGCAAATGAGCGACATGATGCTGCTTCCATTCAAGAATTTCATTTTCATAATTCCATTATTCATCCTATTCACGGAGGTTATTCATTCGCAGTTCCCGACATTTTTGCAGCCGCTTCCAATTGCACTTCATTTGAACGGGCAGGAGCTTTTGGGTCTCAATGTCTTCCATGAAAGCCACTACGGCCCAAGGGGATTTTTCATACTTTCATCAATAGTTTCAGGGATGGTAATCGAGCAGATTTGGAATAGGTTTTCAAAGAAAAAACCTGCGCAGTAAAAATGCCCATAAGAAAACGTAGTTAAATGTTGATGTTGGTAATTAGTACCCAATTTTCTATTATTTATCGGTGATTCAAATGGTAGCCCCAAGGCTTCGAAGCAACAGTGTGAAAAAAAGATCGGTTAAAACGCCCGGCGGAAGGGTAGTTAATATTTACAAGCCAAAGAAGGTTGGCAAGGCTATTTGCGGCCTTTGCGGAAATAAGTTGAACGCAGTGCCAAACCGTTCCTCATCTGGAATGAGAAAGCTTGCAAAAACGCAAAAAAGGCCGGAGAGGATGTTTGGAGGAGTGCTTTGCGGAAACGATTTGAGGATGCTAATCAAGGAAAAGATTAGGATGGAATCTGGAATCATACTTCGGGAAGAGGTTGATTTGACCCACTTGAAGTACATTGACATGATGAAGAGATAAATCCCATCGGAAATTATGAAGAGGCAAAGGCATTGTTTGCGGATGATTGGTGGCAATTATTTTCAGATGCAAACCTTACAATTTTGCATTCCCAATAATATTTAATCCCTAGTAGCCTACTAATTACCATGAAAATAGCAATTTCGGGCCTTTCTGGCAGCGGCATTTCAACTGCTTGCGAAGGGGTTGGGAAAAAGCTCAACTTGAAAATCATCAACTTCACTTTCAGGAATATGGCGACGGAAATCGGGGCGGATTTGGAAACATTGCAAGAGAAGAGGAAAAATGATGATTCTTTTGATTATTTGCTCGACAAAAGGCAGCTTGAACTTTTTGGGGCTGAAAAGAATGCGATTTTAGGCAGCAGGCTGGCAATTTGGCTTGCGGATGCAAACATGCGCGTTTGGGTGCATGCACCCCTTGAAATCCGCGCAAAAAGAATAGCGGGGCGGGAAAATATTAGCTTTGAAAAGGCATTGATTGCAACCAAGCAAAGGGACAAGGAAAACAAGGCGCAATACAAAAAATTGTATGGAATTGATGTATCAAAGCACGAATTTGCGGACCTTGTTTTGGATTCGGGAAAGCTGAACGCAGCCCAAATTGCAAATAAGATTGCCAATGAGGCAAAAAAGGATAAGTATAAAAATGTGAAAATGAGCAAGTATGGAGCTAGGATTGGAAGGATTATTTCTGATGGGCTAAAAACCAAAAAGTGCTAATTTTCTTTTGATTTTGGCAAAATTTTTCTACAATTAATGGTGGTAATTCATGGCAGCAATTGAAGTTGGTAAGAAATACGTTAAAATTGCAGGAAGGAAAGCGGGCAGGGAAGTTAAGGTCACAAAAATAATCGACAAGAACTTTGTTGAGATCCAGGACGCAAAAGGCAAGGCTAACAGGGCCAACATTTTGCACCTAGAGCCGCTGCCTTAGGGAATCTTTTGAATTGGAATTAATTGGGCTGTTTTTGAATTGTTTCCCAATCGGCGCATTTAATTAAATTTGCAATATTAGTGAAAACCATGATTACAATCCAGAAGGCAAAATCTGATCTAGGGGTTGAACCCAATAACCGATCCATTGAAGAGCAGATGAAATACGGGATTGTGGTGATCGATAAGCCAATTGGGCCCTCATCGCACGAGGTATCCGCATTTGCACGCAAAATATTGAATTTAAGCGTTACAGGGCATACCGGCACGCTCGATCAGAACGTATCGGGGGTTTTGGTTGTGCTTTTGGAAAACTCGAGGAAAGTTGTCAATTTCCTCCCAAATACGGATAAGAAATACGTCTGCTTGATGAGGCTTAATCGGGAAATCCCACTTGTTCCGCTGGAAAAGACTTTCGATAATTTTAGGGGGGAAATCTACCAAAAGCCCCCGCTTCAAAGCGCTGTTGCCAAGAAATTGCGCACAAGAAAGATCCATTCGCTCAAAATTTTGGAAATCAAGGGGAATTTGGTGTTGTTTGAATGTGAATGCGAAGCTGGCACATACATTCGGAAAATCGTTTCGGATGCCGCTGAAATTTTGGGGGTTAGGGCGGAAATGGCAGAACTTAGGAGGATCCGCGCCGGAGAATTTTCTGAAAAGGATGCAATTTCCCTTCAAACGCTTACGGATTATTACTGGGCATTCAAGGAAAAGGGAAGCAGTGAAAAACTGCAGGGAGCTATTTTTCCGGTTGAAATATTAAAATTCAAAAAAATCGTGCTTTTGGATGAGGCAATTGTTAAAATCAAATCGGGAGTTAGACCAAAGGCGGGAGATGTTGTTGAAATCAGCGAAGGGATTTTAGGCAAGGAAAATGCCGGAATATATACCGGAAAGGGGGAATTGGTCGCAATTTGCGAAACTACGCTTTCAAGCAGTGAAATCAAGCGCGCATTTGATTTGGGGAAGAAGGAGGAAATCATCGCAAACATCATAAGGGTAATACATCCGTTTTGAAATTATAATCGTTGATTAATATTTGAAATTGGAACTTGGCTAGATTCAAAATTCTTGAGCTATTTTGCTATTATTTTCAATTACAAACCATTGGGGTTAGTGATTTAAATGGAGCTAACCATAAATTTGCCTACGAATTTTAATCAAGCTCTTAAAACAGGCTACAAACCATGCCGCAAGCAGAAATAAATGTAGGGACAATTGGCCATGTGGACCACGGGAAAACCACGCTAGTTGCAGCGCTTACAAAAAAATGGACGGACACCCACTCGGAGGAAGTGAAGAGAGGGATTACAATAAAGCTCGGGTACGCTGATGTTGTATTTAGGAAATGCCAAAAATGCGAGGGAGTTGAGGCATACGGCACAGCGGAAAAATGCCCAAACTGCCAAAGTGAAACGGCAATTGCCAGGAAAATTTCATTTGTTGATTCACCAGGGCATGAAACCCTTATGGCAACGGTTATTGCTGCAAGCTCTATTATGGATGGCGCGCTTTTTGTGATTGCGGCAAATGAAAAATGCCCGCAGCCCCAAACAAAAGAGCATCTTATGGTTTTGGAGGCTGCTGGAATCAGGAATATCGTGATTGCCCAAAATAAAATCGATCTTGTAACAAAGCAGCGCGCATTGGAAAGCTACAAGGAAATTTCGGATTTCCTAAAAGGGTCGCCATTTGAAGGGGCGCCAATCATCCCAACAGCTGCGCATTCGGATAAATCGCTTTCGGCATTGATTGAAGCAATTGAAACCACGATTCCAACCCCGAAAAGGGACATTACTGCGGATCCTGTGATGTATGTTGCAAGGAGCTTTGATATCAATAAGCCAGGCGCAAAAATCGATAGATTAGTTGGGGCGGTTTTTGGAGGATCCATAACAAAAGGCAAATTCAAGATCGGCGATGAGATTGAAATTTCCCCGGGAATTTCAAAGAAAAAAAAGGACAAGGAAACTTATGAGATTTTAAGGACCACAATTGCCTCCCTTTATGCGGAAAATGAAAAGCTTGAGGAAGCCGGGGCCGGCGGATTGATTGCGGTTGCAACAAAGCTTGATCCGGCTCTTAGCAAATCAGATGGGCTTGTTGGGAATATTGTCGGAAAGGTTGGCAAGCTTCCAATCCAAAGGTCTGAAATAAAAGTTGAAATCACCCCCCTGAAAAGGTCGGTTGATGTTTTTGCATCTGCTGCGGGGATCAATGAACCGCTGGTTTTGGGGATTGGGACCAACACGACAATTGGGTTCATCACGGATAGGAAAAAAAGGCACTCGATCATCAAGCTAAAAAAGCCGGTTTGCGCAAATGTTGGCGAAAAGCTTGCAATCATGAGGCGTGCGAACAACAGATGGCATTTGTTTGGGATTGCGGTAATTGCGGAATAAAACTGATTATAAAATAAATGCAAATTTTGGATAAATGCAAATTTCCCGCATTGACAAGAAAATTTCAATCCAAAAGAAGCTTAGAAACGCGCGAAATCAGAAATGATTTTTCAAATGGTTTTTGAATGTATTCGGTAACCCCCTTGCCTGCTAGCTCCGCCCTTCGCTTATTTGATAGGGGGATAACACTTAGGAACGCATATTTTGACAGGTAGCCCTTATTTTGCAATTCCTCAAAAATATCCCAGCCGGACATGTCTGGAAGCATTACATCCAATAAAATAAGATCGAATTTTTCTGAGAATGCCAATTCGAGCCCCTTTTTGCCAGTATAAGCTATTTCCGTGCTAAAGCCGGATTTGTCAAGCATCATTGCAACAGCCTGGGCGGTATCGCGGTTATCTTCCACGTATAAAATTCTTTTTGGCGTCATTTTGTCCACTTTTCATAAAATTAATATAATTTTATTACTTATTGGTTTGATTGATATAAAAACTTATCAAAAGGGATAATGTTTATAAACCTATTTGTATAATTATTATAATTCAGTTATAATATTTATAATTTAGGGGGGTAAATGGAGAATTTGGGTACCTCAAAGGCAAACTGGTATGGTTCGCGGCTAGTGAACCACATAATACCCGAAGTAGACTATTTTTTGTATCCAAACCGATATGGCTTGCCAAAATCCACATTTTTCCAAGACCTGCTATCCCTGACAAAAATCAACAGGACTGGCACATTCATTGCATCCCTTATTGGAGGCGTGGGTTTTGCCGGCGGAATTGCAGCTGGCGCTTGGTACCTAATTGCTTACGGCGCAATTACAATCATATTGATGTACCTATCAATTGCTATTTTGAATGATGTGATTGACCTTAAGGGAGATATGATAAACGAACCCGGAAAGCCGCTTGCAAGGGGAGTGATTTCTGCAAATTTTGCAACCGGCCTATCAATTGGAATTTTCCTTTTGGGGTTGCTTGTTGCATTCTCATTTTCGGAATTGTTCGGTATTTTCTACCTGGTTGAATTTGCAATGGGGATAATTTATTGCTACTGGGCAAAGGGAAGCGGAATTGCATCCTATGCTCTGATGGGCTTTACACATATTGCTTTTCCATTCCTTGCCGGCACAATTGTCATGGGAGCGTTTGGAATCGATGCGCTTTTGGTTGCAGCATATGTGTACCTTACGATGTTCCTTGGGATTGTGATCAAGGATTTCAAGGATATTGAGGGGGATAAGGCAACAAAGATCAAAACATTCCCGATAATTTACGGAATAAAGAATGCGTATAAAATAACGGTTTTTGGATTCCTGCTAGCTCCGCTCACGTTTTTCATACCTTGGATTTACCTTGGCCTGCCGATTTGGTTTTTAGTGCTATATGCACTTGTTGCAGCATGGAAGCTAAAGCATGCAAAAATCATGCTGGGTTTTCCGGATTCAAATGTTGCAAAAAAAATCCTCAATCAATTCAGGTTTGCGGTAATGGGAGAAATGCTCGCATGGGGGATGGCAACAATTTGATTTTTCTGATTATTATAAATTAAGCCCCACCAAGCAGTTAAAACACACCCTGATAAACTCATCCGCCATAGCCATAGGAGAGGGTGGTTTTGAAAAATGGGCTTAAAATCGATGCAGAACATGCTTTTCCTAAAGCAGATACGTGATGAGAACGGAATGCTTATGGCATTTGGAAAGCCGTGCGTTTTCATGCCTGTTCGGATGTTCATTGAAATGCAGCGCGAATTGGAATTGGAATTCCCCAAAAAAAAGGTGAGGGAAGTGTTCCATGATATCGGTAGGAAACGCACGATTAGGGGCGCATTGTTTTTCAAAGCGCTTAGGGGAATAAATAGGGCTTTTGAAACGCTCTCTTTGGGTTCTCCGCTTGTGCAAATGGGGGCCCTTTCACTAAGTTCTACAGGATGGGGCGATTTTACCATACTTAAATCAACCAAGGATAAAATCATATTCAAAACCGCCAATTCGCCTTTTGCTTACGCGCAAAAAAAGGAATTGGAGCCAACCAATGAGCCGGTTTGCCAAATTCTAGCCGGAATGATTGCAGGCGCAGCTGAAGTTTGGAAGGGCGGAAGGTACAAGGCAAAGGAAATATCTTGCGCGGCTTCTGGCAAAACAAACGAATGCGTATTTGAAGTTCAAAGAATCAGTGATTGACCTTTACGACAACGCCTTTGCCATGTTCGAAATTGAACTCGAAAACCCCCTGCCTATAGGCGGATCCGCGAAGCTTAACAATTGCAATAGTCCTAACCACATTTTCCTCGCCCAAAAGCTGCTGGTCTAGAAGAATTATCCCATCGCTTACGAATTCGCTTATGGTATCCCTCGAATACCATTCCGAATTTTTTGGGAGCTCTGAAATTAGGAGGGTAGTTGCGCCAAGGCTGCGGATTTTTTTCAGAAGGTAATAAATCATCTGCTTTTGGATGTTGTCCCCAAAGGCAATTGGCGGGTGATGGCTTACCTTTTGCATGAATTCTACTAGGTCTTCTGGAAGATTCCTATAGGATGCGGAATAAACGGACATGATTGAAACCGAATCAAGGCAAAGGCGCAAAGCACTCAACTGCTTTACGGATTCCTTGATTTCATCCAATGCGAGGTAGATGTCCGAAGGATCGGGCTTTATGATTTTTATTTTTCCTTCGCGGATTAGGTCCGATAGATTAAGCCCGATGCCGGCAGCTTGCTGGATCAGGTAATCTTCATCCGATTCGAATGATACGAAAACCCCCTTTTCCCCAAGCACTGCGCCTTCAGCTAGGAATTGAAGCGCCAGCAAAGTTTTTCCGGTTCCGGGCGTTCCGGAAAGCAGTATTTGATCGCCCTTGTTGATTCCGGATGGAACCAAAAATTTGAATGGGCTTTCGATTGACTGCAAACGTTTTTCCTTCATTTTGACCAAATTTTATTAATATCATGAGAGATTTTATAAAGGTTGGCTGCTTTTTTTGAATATGGACGAATTGGATGAAAAAATTATAAAATTGCTCAAGGAAGATGCCAGCACCCCGCTAAACAAAATTGCAGATATCCTAAAAGTCCCGCAGCCGACTGTTTATGTTAGGGTAAACAAGCTTAGGAAGGATGGGACAATCCGGAAATTCTCCATAATACTTAAGGATAATGAAACAGAGGTTAGGAGCGCCATATTGGATTGCAGGAACTTTTTGATTTCGAAAATGACTGCAAGGACTGTTGAGAAGACAATTGAAAAGCTAAAGGGGGAGCAGAATGTCTTGTTTGTAACAAAACTTGGCGAGTCAAAGTTGCTTGTCGGATGGAAAGGAACATTAAAACTCGACGAATATGATGACCTTGTCAAAATTGAAAAGGTTGAAACCGCTTACTTTTCTGGCTGATTTTTCATTTTCGTGTTGAAGCCGTAGAATTTCTTGAGGAGCGCGTCGATTCTAAGTTTCAGCACGGATTTTGGCAACTTATGCTCCCGCGCCATTTCATCAAGTTGCGGCAAAGCATTGGAATCGATTAGGGACAGGATTATTTTGGCGTGCTTGCTTGGCAAACGCCTTATTGCAGCTGGCTTTTCAGCGTGAAGTTTTTTTGCAATTTCAACCAGCTCGCCAACCGAAAAATGGCCTATTTTTTCCTCGGTTGGAATTATTTCCTCATGAGAGATTTGAAGCAAATTGGCAGTTTCTCCGTTCCTTTTTTTTGATTTTAAATAGTTTAATTCGCTCTCCTTTTGCCGCCTGGCCAAAAGCGAATCCACGGATTTTGTGAACTTGGGACCGGACAAATATTTCAGCTCCAATGCCTTCCTGCCAAGCGGGATTGGCGAATTGGATTTTTTCCCCAATTTCAAAAGCAATGAAAGGACGCTGGATTCGAAAAGCAGCCTTCGGTTGAACTCCAATTCTTCGGGGCTTTTGTCCACTACGGCTATTTGGGATTCGACGAAATTTGCCCGGGCCCTAAGGATCCTGCGTTCGTATTTCCCCAAATTCAAGGCATCTGCGGTTAATTCCAAATCAGCGCCTTTTCTTGGATCCCTCTTTTTTTCCTCGTAGAGATCGTCCATGACTTTGTGGTAATTTTCCGGCAATTCCTCCTGCTTAACCATATTGATTACCAAAATTTATTCTTCTTTCTTATGAACATTGAATTTGTAGTGCCGCAATAGGATACCCGCTAATTTTTCCCCTATTTCCGGAACGCTTTTATTGAATGTTTTTGCCAAAGCGTCCAAACCGAATTTGTTTTTGCCGGCAAAAAATCTCAGCAATCTCCTATCCGATGAATGGAGTTTTTCAAATTTATCGCGGTTTCCAATGAATTTTTCGGTTATTTCCTGCAAGGACGCAACAGTGTGCTTGCCCAATGTTTCCTGCGTTTTTTCATCCTTTGCCAATTTTCCTGGCTTTGGCACGCGCACAGGCAATGGCAAGCCGCCCATCTTCCGGACATAGAAATTATCGAGATATTCATTGAAATAATTGTCAAAATGCCTGCCGGTGGTTTTACTTATTTTTACATAATTTAACGGCGTAATTTTGCCGTCGGGCTGACCCCGATTTAAGGATAAAAGCTCGATTGCCTGATACAATACTTTTGCTTTGGCATGAAGCAAAGCCCTTTGTTTTGTATATTTTGGCGAAATTGGCATATGCTCAAGAGTCGAATTAATTTCGGAGTATCTTGGAATTAGGAATTCCACCCCCACGCGCATCAAGGTTTTTATCTGGGGCTGCAGCTCATCAATTGATAGCGGCCCTTTTGCTTCGTTATGGATCTTTTCAACCTGCCCTATTGCCTTCCTGAAGATTTTCTCTTTTTCCAAAGTCATGCCAATCACATCAAAAACATACGGGCCCGCCGGGATGTTCGTCTCAGCGGAGATTTCGAATTGCCGAAACTTCTATCTGATCTTTCAAGGCTTACTCCTTTTCTTTCTTCGGAGCGTTCTTTCTTTTGGAAAAGAAAGAAGTTCACCCGGGTCTAAAGCTCCGCAAGCTCTCGTTCTGTCCAGGTTATACTACGGGCCCGTTTATGCATCTATTATTCATCACATGTCTTATAAATCCGAACCCGGATAACTATAGCCTGTCATATTTACTTAAGGTGAGAAAATGAGGACATGTTCAAGTTGCGGAAGGCTAGCTGAAGAGGCTACCGTATTCCCGTGCCCGGAGTGCGAAAAAGGAAAAATTGTTCGGTGCAAAAGCTGCTCTGAGAACGGCAACAAGTACGCGTGCAAGGAATGCGGATTTGAAGGGCCATAAATTGGAGCAGAAGGCAATTGATTGACGAAAGCAAATTCAGGAAGGCTATTTTTCAATCAAGGAATTTTTTTCAAAACCAGCTTAATTATCCAAATAACAAATACTTTTATTTCCAATCCGTTTTCCTTAAATCTGATGATTTATGCCAACCCAAAAAAAAGTGATGACATTCGGATCGTTTGATGTGATCCACGAGGGCCATCGGTCGCTATTTAGGCAGGCAATTGAATTTGGGGGAAGAAACAGCAAATTGTTGGTTGTTGTTGCAAGCGATGAAAGATACAGGAAATTCAAGAACAAAAATCCGCTGTATTCGCAAATGGAAAGGGTTAAGCAGGTTTCTAAGGAAAACGGGGTCTATTTGGCAATTGCTGGAGATAAACTCAACACGCTCGTGCCAATCCTTAAGCATAAGCCCGATGTGATTGTTTTTGGGTATGATCAGCCCCTTGGCATCCCGCAACTTAAAAAAATGCTCAAAAAAGAGGGATTTTTGCCAAGCAGGATCGTTAGGGCAAAAGCGCACCTGCCAAGGGTTTACAAGAGCAGTTTGATCAAACGGAAAATGATTGGGAAATAAAAGCTGATTTGGCGGATTTGCAAATGAAACCTCAACAATAGGAATAAATATTTTTTCCTTTAAACAAATGGAGAATTGAACTTCGAATTTATTGGTGATATTTTATGTCCACAGGAATAATTCCAAATGATGAGGCGACGTGGGTGCTTATTGCGCTTTTGCTATTCTACGCAATGGGCCAGGGAGGGTATTCGCTTTCACTCCCAACTCTTGGCGCAATTGCTTTTGTTGGATACATAATAATCGGAACGGCGCAAGCACATCATTAAAGGGAAAAATGCTTATCGAGGAACATCCAAAGGATGGCTTGGATTTTTACACAAATTTATAGCCCGCTTCATAGCAACCTTTTTAAAGGTGTAAACCCAAATTATGATCTCTTCAGCTTACTGGCATATCATGGCTGATTCTACGTGGGCAAACAAAGACTAGAAATAGCTCCGGGAATATGTAAAATAGGTGAACAAAAATATGGCAGAAAAACCTCATTTGAATATAATCTTCACAGGTCACGTCGACCATGGGAAGAGCACGCTTGTTGGAAGGGTATTGTATGATACCGGCGCGCTATCTGAAAACGATCTTAGGAAGCTAAAAGAAGAAGCTGCAAAGATGGGAAAAGCAACATTCGAATTCGCATTCGCAATGGATCAATTGAAGGAAGAGCGGGAAAGGGGAGTTACAATCGACATTGCACACAGGGATTTCCACACCCAGAAATATTACTTCACAATCATTGACGCGCCAGGGCACAAGGACTTTGTCAAGAACATGATTACAGGAGCATCACAGGCTGACGCGGCAGTTTTAGTTTGCTCTGCAAAAGAAGGGGTACAGGCGCAGACAATCGAGCACGCATTCCTTTTGAAGGTGCTTGGAGTAACACAATTCATCATTGCAATCAACAAGATGGACGCGGTGGATTACAACCACCAAAAATTCGAGGAAACCAAGGCTGCTTTGATTGCAAAGATCAAGCCGATGGGATACAAAACAGACACAATTCCTTGCATCCCAGTATCCGCTTACATGGGAGATAACGTAGGCCAAAAGGAAGGAGGGCCGGATAAGGAGCACAAAAAAATCAACATGCCATGGTATTCGGGGCCAACATTCAAAGAAGCGCTCGACATGCTAAATGAGTCAAAGAAGGCAACCGATAAGCCCCTTAGGCTTCCAATCCAAGAGGTCATGACAATCACAGGCCAAGGAACCGTCCCAGTTGGAAGGGTTGAGAGCGGAATTCTAAAGCCCAACATGACCGTTGTAATCATGCCGGAAAATGCAACAGCTGAAGTTAAATCAATTGAAATGCACCACCAATCGCTAACACAGGCAATCCCTGGAGATAACGTTGGTTTTGCACTCAAGGGAGTTGACAAGAAATCCGTAAGGAGAGGATCCGTTGTCGGAGATCCAAAATCACCTCCAACAGTAGCCGAGGAATTCACTGCCCAAATCGTGGTTTTGAACCATCCAACAGCAATTGGGAAGAATTACACCCCGGTATTCCACTTGCACACTTCGCAAGTTGCCTGCACAATTACTGAAATCCTGGAAAAGAAGGATCCAAAGACCGGCCAAACCGCCCAGAAAAATCCTGATTTCATTAAAACAGGGGATGTGGCAATTGTAAAAATCAAGCCAACAAAGCCAGTAGTCGTTGAGAAATACTCAGAATACCCAGCTCTTGGAAGGTTTGCAATCAGGGATATGGGCCAAACCGTTGCAGCAGGAGTTGTCTTGGAAGTGGTTCCAAAGAAGGTTTAAGTTTTTTTATTTTTTTCATGTTCATTGGTGGAAGGGTATTAAGCGAGGTGTTGCGTCCGTATAGAAATACGCACCAATTCGTCGCTAGGCCCTAATCCCCATTGATTTTTTACAATTTTTGTGGATAATTATGGCAAAAGCTAGGATCAAGTTGGAATCAAGGAATTATCAGGATCTGGATGGCGTTTGCGGCCAGATCCGCGATATTGCAAACAAGGCAGGGGTAGAGTTTAGGGGCCCAATTCCGCTTCCAACAAAGAAGCTTTCAATTACTACAAGGAAAACGCCATGCGGGGACGGATCTGATACCTACGAAAAATGGCAATGCAGGATCCATAAAAGGCTAATTGAAATCAAAGCCGATGACAAGGTTCTTCGGGACATCATGAGGATGGAAATCCCAAAATCTGTGCAGCTTGAATTGAACCTTGGCTGAAATTTTCATTGCCAAAACTATTCTGTTTAATCTTCCTTACTAATAGAATGATTCAAAGCGCTATTTATTTTTCCCTACTTGCAGTTTTATTTGAACTAAGGAAGTTATTGATTTATTTTTCTTCGCTAGTTGGTTTAATTTCCGAGTTTATCTGATCGCTCAAAGCTTTTGCGACTTCAGGATACGAAGTCCTAAGGTTCCTGCCATATTTATTCGCAAGGGCCATATGCGCAAGAAAAACATTTGCTGCGGATTCCTTGCGTTTGGTTTTGGATTGCTCTTCCTTTAAACCGATTTTTCCAATTTCTTCCCGGGCATGGTTTAGGAATTTTTCCACCCTGCGGTTTAGGTCTGAATTGATCCGGCCATCAATTTCGGTAATTTTTTGGGAAGTTGGCTCCCAAACGCCATTGTTCCTGATTTCAAAATTCTTTGTTGGGTAATTTTTCAGCTTGAATATTAATTCCAATTTGGGGTTGATCTTAAGGTCGAGCATTTTGCCAATAATTGCATATGAAGGGTTGCCATACAAATTCAGCCTTCTTTTTCCGGGCCCAGTTGGTTCCTTGCTGATTTGTTCCCCAAAGCGCCTCTCCTCCGAAATATTTGCAAATCCGGCAAATACGGATGAACGGAAGGAATTTTTCAGCCTCTCGAATAGCAATTTTTGGCTATTTTGGTTATTTTCAGGGAACAGCAGCAGGGTCGAAAGTTTCCGAAAATGCGCTTTTGTGAGCTTTGGCAGGAATTCCCCTTTTTCATAAATTTCCATTGAAACTTTTTGGTCCATGCTTAAATTTGGCGGCATAGGTATAAAAAATAAGGGGGGGCGGAAAGCAATGGAAATAGCTTATTTTTCGGCGTTTATCTGGCCGCTCAGGGCTTTTGCAACCTCCGGGAATTTTTCTCGAAGGCTTTCCCCGAATTTGTTTGCATTTTTCATATGGGAGAGGAAAATCCGGTATCCCAAATCCCTGGTCCGGTTTTTCCATTGGGTGGAATTTGGCCGGATTGCCCTTTTCCTGTTTTCAAAATCAACAATGAATTTCATTACCAGATCATCTAAATCGGTAAACATTGCATCGTCTATATTTGAAGCAATTCCTCGGAAATTGGATTTCCATTTGGATTTTCTTTCGATTTCGGATAGTTTTGGATTTATATTGCGGCGGGCCATTTCGTCAATTATATTCAGGGGGGAGTTTCCATATAGGTTGATGCCCCTTTTTTCCCGCATATTCGGCCCATTTACTGACGATTTGTCCCTTCTTTCCCTTGTCAAGTTTGCAAAACCTGAAAAAACCGATGCCCTGAAGGCGTTTTTTAAACTATTGTGAAGATGCTTGAATTCGTAGCCTTTTTCATACCCGTTTACAAGATAGCCGGAAAAATTGTGGAAGTGGGTTTGGGTTATGGCTGGAAGAAGTTCAACTGAAGCATACTTTTTAACCGGCTCTTCATTTGGCATATGTAGTTATGGAAAAATAAGCTATAAAAGGTCTGCAGTAGGGAAAAAAATAAATAAAAAATAAGAAAAACAACTACTCAAGGAAATCCTTTGCAGTAGGCGCATTTTCCGGCTCGCCCTTGCGTTTTCGGATTTGCGTTTGGACTTTTAGCTGAAGATCCGGATTTAGCCGTTCATAGCCTGCGTATTCGTAGTACCATGCCGCTCTTCCTTGTGTTGCGCCTCTTATTTCATTTGCAAACCCAAACATTTCGGAAACCGGGACTTTGGCGGTAACGGTTACGATTTCTCCTTCCTGCTCGATGTTTTCGATTTGCCCCCTTCTTCCTTGGACTTTGGTTGTGATGTTTCCAAGGTAATCTGAAGGCGAATTGACAACTAGTTTTTGCTTGGGTTCTAATAGTGTGCACTTGGCAAGCAGCATGCCGGCATAAATTGGGCGCTTGATTGCCGGGAATAATTGCGCTGGCCCCCTGTGGGCTGGGTCTACGTGAATGGATGCATCTGTTAGGACGACTTTTACTCCGATGCATTTTTCCTTTGCTAAGGGCCCATGATCCATTGCCTCTTCAAATGCGGAAATTATGGTTTCCTTGATGTCGGTTAAATACTGGACTCCCTTTGTCCAATCTATGAAGAAATTGCCGTTGTGGAGCTTCATTACGGATTTTGCCTCATCCCTTGGAAGGCCGGCTTTGATTAGTAGCTCAATTAGTTCTTTCCCTTTCTTGTGCTCATCTATTGTGCCATCGTTTATTGCATCAATTACGGACTGCTCAACTGGCCTAACTTCAATCTTGAATTTGTTGTGCTTGTTTGGCGATTTTCCTTCAAGTTCTGGCGAATTGCCAAAAACGGATTCTTGATAAACAACAATTGGGGGAGAAGTTACAATGTCAACCCCTTGCTCGTTTTTCAATTTGTATTCGATGATTTCCAAATGAAGCTCGCCCATTCCAGAGATTAGGTGCTCGCCCGTGTCTTGGTTGATTTCAACTTTCATGGTCGGATCCATTTTTGCAAGCTTTTTCATGGCATCGACAAGCTTTACAAGATCCCTTGGGTTCTTGGCTTCAATGCTCTTAGTGACTACCGGCACAGAATGATGCTTGATTTGCTCAAATGGGGTTACCACATCTTCAGAAACGGTTTCTCCGGAGTAAACTTCTTTTAGCCCAACCAAAGCAATGATGTTTCCAGCGGGCACTTCATCAATTGTGACCCGGTCGGCGCCCATGTAAACGGCTACTCCTTGGAGTTTTTCCTTTTTGAACTGGGCAGCTAGGTATAGATCCGAGCCTTTTTTGAGTGTGCCCGAGTAGAGCCTTCCAACTGCCACTTCACCTGCGTGAGGATCCATTTGGATTGCCGTAACCATGAAACAGGCTTTGCCGGCTGGGTCAACGTTTAGCATGCTTTGGCCAAGAGGGCTTTCTAAATCACCATGCCAAATTACCGGAACCCTGTATTTTTGTGAAATTAGCGGATTTGGAAGATGGTTGATGATCATATCCATCATAACTGAGCCTAGAGGAATCTTGCCTTGCAGATCCTTGTGGTTGCCATCAACGCATGCCTGATAAATATCCTTGAAGGTCATTCCGGATTTTTTCATCTGCTTTCCGGAAACCGCCCATTTGTTGAAAGCAGTCCCAAAAGCAACATTTCCCTTAAGAACATCGATTTGCCATGGCTCTTTGAATTCAGCTGGCCCAAAAGATGTGATAAGTTTGTTTACACCGTTGATTATTTTGAGGAAACGCTGCTGCATCTGTGTTTGGTCCAATTTGAGCTCATTGATTAAGCGGTCAATCTTGTTGATGAACAGGACAGGCTTTACCTTTTCCTTAAGTGCCTGCCTTAGAACGGTTTCGGTTTGGGGCATGATTCCTTCAACGCAATCAATTACGATGATGCATCCGTCTACCGCCCTCATTGCCCTTGTAACGTGCCCTCCAAAATCCACGTGGCCGGGGGTATCGATTAAGTTGATCAGGTAGGGCGAACCCTCGTAGGTATAGGGAATTGAAATGTTTGCAGCTTTGATTGTGATTCCTCTTTGCTGTTCTTGTTCGTCATAATCAAGCACACGCTGCTCTCCTGCAAGCTCTTGTGAAATTAGGCCGGCTAGTGCAACCAATGAGTCGGAAAGTGTTGTTTTGCCATGGTCAACGTGGGCAACTATCCCGATGTTGCGGATGTTTTGCCTATTTTGCATCAGTTTGCTTGCAGCTTCTGCGATGTTTTCTTTTCGTGCCATAAGTGGAGATCACTAATTTAATCTGACCGATAAAATCAGAATATAAGGAGTATTTTTGAGGCGTTAAAACTTTAAAAAGGTTTATTTCGATGGCTGGGCGCTGATTTTAAGCGGAAGGGCTGATGATTGATTTGGAAGGATGCACTAACTCAAATTTTGAATCGAAAAGCCGTTCATGCTCTGCATTGCAATGGGGATGGAATGCCTCATTCCGTGAGGGCATGAATTTCCCCCCTCCGGAGGAAATTCCAGCCATGCCGCCATTCAAATAGGAATCAACGATAACAGCTAAGCTGATCTGTTTTCCTAGGTTGAACAAAGGCATAGCCGAAGAGATATTGCGCCGCATCTGCACCGATTTTGCGATTCTAAAAAAAATAAATGGTTGGGGACAAATTCAAATTATGGGTAAAATAAAAATGAAAAATGAAACGCTTACTTGAGGGCGTTCAGATCCTCATTTGTAATCCCCGTACCGGCCTGGTCGATTTGCTGGCTTAGGTCGTTAAGTTCTTTAGCCTGCGCCGCGCTATCGGAAGTTGCCGCTTCAAGCGCAGCGTCAATTGTTGGGGCCGCCTTTGCCGCATTTGTTGGAGTTGCGGATGCCTTTTCAGGAGTGCTTCCGGTGCATCCAAAGAGCAAAATCCCAATTGCAATCAAAACAAAAATCGTTTTCATATTTTTCACCTATTAAGCGCTTTCATTTGCAACCTGCGTTGGGGTTGGAGAAATCGTTTCAGTTGGAGATGCTGTAATTGAAGGGGTCGGAGTTGGCTGCGCAGTTGGAGTGGAAGATACGGTTGCCGTTGCAGTCGGAGTTGAGGATACTGCAGGAGTTGGCGTTGCAGAAGTTGATGGGATAGGAGTTGGGTCGTCTATTTCAATTGGCTTGTTTTCTTTTAGCAATTTCAAAATCCTGCCGATGTGCCTAAGCCAGGATTCGATGTTCGAAACCCTCCATCTTGTTTCCCTAAGGGTTGTTGAGGTTTTTGCCTTTTCAAGATGCTCTTCGAGCTTGGTAATTGCATTGTCAAGCTTTGCAGTGTCTTTTCCGGATTCCTTAAGCTTTGCATCCAGGGCTTTGAGCCTTGCAAGCTGCTCTTCGATTTTTGCAACGCGCTTTTTCAGAATATTGTCCATATACGCTTCGTATTTGGATTTCTTGAATTCTTCCCATTTTGCCAAAACTTCCTTGACTATTGCCCTCTTTTCCTCGGGAGTGTTTGCATTGTCAAAAGCGGTTTGCTTGAGTTGAATGTAAGATTTGATTTCCGAAAGGTCCGCATCTGTCAAATAACCCTTCGATTCAAGCTTTTCAATTGCAGCAAGTATCAAGTCGAATTGGTGGTGGATGAAATCCTTTGTGCGCTCCCCAAGTTCTTGCACGCAGGTTTCATTGGTTCCATTCCTTGCCTCGCAGGATTTCAACCCGTGCAAGCCGTATTCGGTCCTTAAGCAGGCGTTTTTCAAATCTGTGTTTTCAATGTTTTTGCACCTGTTATCGCGCTCATCGCCCTCCTTGTCTGCCCTCACGCACATCCCAAGTTTGCCTTCCTTTCCTTTTTCGGAAAACTCTTCCCTGCACTCCTTTAGGCGGTTAAAGCAGGAGGATTTCTTGACCGGATCGTTGGTTGCCTGGCATGCATTGCATCTTGCCTGCAAATCCGGATTTGCGAAAACCGAGCAATCGAGCTGGACTCCTTTTAGTTCTGATTGGAGTTTTTCAATGCATGTTTCCTTTTGGTCATCATTTGTGAATTTTCTTGCGCACGCAAAACCGATTCCCTTGACATCTACGGAATCCTCAATTGATTCCATAATTGTATTGAGGCAGTTTTTCTTATCTTCAGCATCAGTGAACGCTTCGCATTTCTTTTGTGCAACTGCTGCCGTAAGTGCTTCTTTTCCTGCCTTTTCCTTGCATTTTGCCCTTTCGGAATCATCCGTTTCCATCATGCATTTCCTAACTTCAAGCATCGGGAGGGATTCCCTAATTGACATCCTCATCCCTTCAAAGCATTTTTCCCTCTGGGCATCATCGCTTAATAATTTGCATTTTTGGAATGGCAAATCAGGGTTTTTTGCATCTGCGCCAAGCTTTCGAAGGCACGCTGCCTTATCTTCGGATGTTTCAAGTGACCTGCATCTTGCCAGCTCCTCAAGTGGGGAAATTGATGCTGCATTGGAAACTGCGGTTGCAAACAGGGATGGCTCGGGCTTTTCGCGTTCGCCAGTTAAACCATCTTCTGCCAAAACTGAAATTGAGAGCATGCTGGCAATAAGCAAAAGAAGCATCGAAATTCTTAATATATTCATAAAAACACCTTTTATTGCAAAATTTGTATATTGAGAAGTATTCTATCAAGGTATTTAAAGATTGGGGTTTTAGAAGCAAAAATAAAAATAGCGTGGGAGGGTTGTTTTTGGATCCAAGGTTTGCAACTCGAATTAGCCATCAAAATTTCAGACCAATATTTTTGCGCCGTTTTCCTCGACTATTAGTGTGGTTTCAGCCTGCGAGACAAATGCATCCTTTTTGGCTTCTTTTAGTACGGGATAGGATTCGAGTGCGCCTTGCTTTTCCAAATCCCTAAGCGAGAGGAAGAGCATGCTTTGGTTTTTTATCCATCTTGCTGCAAAGGGCATCGTCATGTAATCTTCTGCAATGGTTGCTAGAAGTTCGCGGCTTTTTGGGAGCCTAACATTCATATTCGATTGGGGGTTTAGCGACCAGATTTGGCAATAATCGCCATCATTAACCCTGCCTGCTCCTGTCGATGCGAATGGCTCGATTGCAAACACTTCGCCTTCTTTTAATATGTGGCCGCCTCGCTCGACATTTGGGATTTCTATTCCTGCGTGCAAATTGTATTCCTCAAGCGAATGGCCGCAAAGGTTTTCAACCGGCAAATAGCCGTATTGCTTAATTGTAGTTTCTATTTCTTTTCCAATTGCCTTTGTGCTAACTCCTGCTTTTACAACGCTTAGGGCGTTTTGAAGCGCCATTTCAGCAGCTTCAATTAGTTTTGCGTGCTCGCTATTTGGGCTGTAGCTGAATGCGGTATCAATGCAAAAGCCTTCTATCATTGCGCCGAAATCAACCTTTACAAGATCGGTTGGCTTGACTTGCCTTGCATCATTAAGTTCTGGAGAATCATGGGCGGCATTGCCATTAACGGAAATGTTTACCGGAAATGCCGGCTTTGCGCCTAGTTTTTTGGTTTCCTCCTCAATTGATTGCGCAATTTTCAAATAGCTGGTTTCCTTCCTCACAAGTTCCCTGCCGTATTTCATTATCTTTTTTGCAATTTCGGATGCCTTCAAATAATGCTCCAAGCCATCTATTTCCATAAAAAACGCATTAAAATGGCGAGGAATGTTTTTTAATAGAACCTAAATGGAATTCTCCATGCAATTTGGGCATTAACAGAATAATATTGAAATTGGCATCAATTGCAAATCAAATTCACAAATAAGGAAGGCTTTTAAGGTTTCAAAGAGTACGAAAAGAAATAATTGCGTTATTTTGAAATTTGAAAAGAACAAGCAAAATTATTTTGAGAACGGCAATATAAATCAACCAATCAGCTGAAAAACAGTATGGCAGAAAAAAAAATTGCAAAAAAGGATTTTGTCACAATCATGGGAATGAAAGTCAAGCACGATTACTTGCTGGGGTTTGGGCTATTGCTAACTACGGCGGCCTACATCGCATCCCACATGATAATTTTTGGGATTTTATCCCTAATCATCCTGGTTGTGCTTTTCCTTAAGGATATTTTGCCATCTTCCAACGATTCAAAGGGAATAAAGGATTCGGTTTCTGATCTTGTAGTTGCACTCGTTGTTGCCCTTAGCGCTTGGTTTTTGCTTGGTTTTCTTTTGAATACGTCTACACCAATCAATGTTGTAACCTCTTGCTCAATGCTTCCAATTCTTGACCGGGGGGATTTGATTATTTTGCAGGGATCGCAAATCAGGACAAGGACAATTGAGATCAATCATTCAATTTCTCCTCAGGATTTTGTTTCGGAGCCGTGCAAACTCCGTGAAATAGCCACGGGAAATGAAAGGCAGGAAACTTGCATTGTTGGGCTAAAAGTGGATGGGAATGTGCAGCTGTTTGACAAGTTCGGGGATATTGTCGTGTACGAGCCAAAGAACTCCCTCAAAAGCATCGGACCGGTTGTGCATAGGGCGGTCCTTAGGATCAAATACAAGGGGCTCGACAATTATGTAATTAAGGGGGATAACAACCCATCGCCGGATCTGTTTGGGATTTCGGAAAGTTTTGCTTCGGAAGATGACATTTTGGGAAAAGTGATTTTCAGGGCGCCATACCTTGGGTATTTGAAATTGTTTTTATCAATGCAGTTTGAAGAGCCGAATAACTGCAAATACCTATTCAAATAAGCTAAGAGCCGAATAATTGGCAAATAGTCATCCAAATAAATACCACGTTCCAATAAATTAACGTTGAATTCAAAAAGATTGGCATCATCAATTAAATGATACGCAGTCAAATTTGCAGGTTTTTATTATGCAAAAAAATCTTGTTTTCCCATCCATTCTTTCAGCTGATTTTGCAAACTTTGAGAAGGATTTGGAGCTTGCAAAAAATGCAGGCGCAGATGGCGTGCAAATTGATGCCATGGACGCACATTTCGTCCCGAATTTGACTTTTGGCTGGAGCTTAGTTGAAGCGCTCCGCAAGAAAACGGATTTGTTTTTGGATGCGCATTTGATGATCGATAACCCGCTTATTTGGTCGAAGAAATTCGCATCTGCAGGAGCCGATAATGTGATTTTCCACATTGAGGCTTGCACTAATGCAAAGGAAGCAGTTCAAACAATTAGAAGCATAAAAGCCGCCGGAGCAAAAGCTAGCATTGCAATCAAGCCAAAAACACCGGTTTCAAAAATTGCAAATCTTCTTGAGGAGGATCTTTTTGCGGTTTTGGTAATGACGGTTGAGCCCGGCTTTGGCGGGCAGGCGTTCATGGAGAATATGATGCCAAAAGTTTCGGAAGTTCGAAAATTGATCAATGAAAAGAAATTGAAAACGCACGTCGAAGTTGACGGTGGAATCGACATTAAAACGGCGCAGATTGCAAAAAAAGCAGGAGCGAATATTTTGGTTGCCGGAAGCTCCCTTTATAAATTTAGAAATCCGCTTGAGATGGGTAAAGCGATCAGATTAATGAGAAAATGAATTTTGCTGAGAATGATAAATTGAATTTTTGATTAGAATTTGAGGAATTGGTGTTTCAAATGAGTTTCCATTTAAAGCTTGAAGACGCAAGGAAGGCAAAAAAATCCAATCTTTGCATAGGGATTGATCCGGTTAGCATATTCTTCAAGGAAACCGACAGCATCCCAAGGAAATATTTTGAAAAAGGCTCCGAATCGGATGGGATGAAAAAATTCTGCCTGGATATTATTGAGAGCACAAGCGAATATGCATGCGCCTACAAAATCAACTCGCAATTCGTTTTGCCTTTTTCGCTAAAGGACCTCTCGGAAATCACCTCTAAAATCCAATCGAAGGGCTGCGTTTCTATTTTTGATTTGAAATTATCAGATATTGGAACCAGCAATGAATCCGCAATTTATTGGATCAAAAAAGCAGGTTTTGATGCATTTACTTTTTCTCCGTTTGCAGGCAATTTGGAAGAAACCATAAGGCTTGCGCGCGATTCCAAGTTAGGAGTCATCACACTGGCACTTATGAGCAACCCATCTGCAAAGGTTTTCATGCGTGATTCGCAAATAAATGGGAAACGCGGGTATGAGTGGATTTGCGAGGAAGTCAAAAAGCACGCCGGAGATGGAGTAGTTGTTGGAGCAACCAATAACCAAAGGGAAATGCTTGAAATTAGGGAAATCGTCGGGAATGAAACGGTTATTTTGATCCCGGGGATTGGAAAGCAGGGAGGAGATTTGGAAACCGTAAAAGCCGCCGGCGAGAGCATTTTGGTAAATGTAGGAAGGGACATCATTTACTCTGATGATCCGGAAGAAAAAGCCAAGGAGTATTTCAAGATGCTAAGGAGGATTTAGGCTCCCGGCCAAGGCGTTGTTTTTCTCCAAACTAATTTAAACTGCTAATCCGTTTCCTTTCCATGGGCAAATCCGAGATCTCCAAGGTGGATTCGAAGGGAAGGCTTCAGATACCGTCATCCTTCAGGCAAACACTTAGGATAAAGAAGGATTCGGAGGTTCTGGTCAACCTTGATGAAGCAAATCAGCGCCTTATTCTTACCAACGCCACCGAAAAATCCCTGCTCATGATAATAATTACCATGTCCGACGCGCCCGGCTCCCTTGCAAGGATGGCCAAAGTGATGGCCGAGAACGGAGTTGATCTGGTTTCAACCGAATCTCGCTCAATTTCAAGAGGAAAGGAAGCCGAATGGCAGGTAATCTGCGAACCTTCTTCCATTAAGGATAAAGAGGAGCTGAAAAAGAAACTGTTGAAGGAAGGAGCAGTGAAAGTAACTTTCAAGCCAATCTGATTGATTTCCCACTTTTGTGGGAAAGATTTAAATACTCGCTAGTGCATACTTTTGTTTCAAACATTTTGAGGTGATTTCTATGGAGTACAATGCTAATAAGATATCGGAAGGTGGTTCGCTTCACGGAAACCGCCGAAAAAATAACTTTGGCAATTAGGGCCGGAAGGAGCATAGCCAATGTTACCCAGGGAGAATTATCCAAAAAAGCCATTTTTCAGGAATTGAAGGATAAGTCAAGCCCGGAACAAGTCGAAATTTGCCAGCGATTCGACAAAACATTCCAAATCTGGAGAAAAACAGAGCAAATTGCCGTTCCGTACATTTCGGAATTCTTTAAAGTCGTATCTGAAAGCGAACCAGTAATTTACAAGGGAGTCAGCTTTAATCCCATGATTGGCGCTTATGGAGAAAATTTCAACCTGATTGATTTTTTTGGATGGGCTAAAGAGTCACAATTCAAATCAATCATATTGAACGCATCCATATATGCAATAATCAACGAGGCAAAAAGCCCCTTGGTCAAAGCTTTTAGCAAGGATTCCGCCAAGCAGGCAATTGATTTCATTCTAAGCAAGGCGGATGAGTACAAAAACGTATTCGAACTAACAGAAAAGCGGGAAAAATACCTGCGTTCCATTGGTTTTTCACTCTTTCCGCCAAGCGAGCAGCCACTGGTATTGGAAGCGCAGCAAATGTTCAAAAGTCAAAGATATATGGAATGCCTGCAAGAAGCGATAATTTTCTGTGCAGATGGGTCCGCATCCGGTAAGGAGCTGGAAATCAAAAAGTACGCCAACTATACGCGCTACGACACTAACTATCAGCGTTGGTATAGCGTATTCGTTTTAGCTGAAGCCCTATATCTGAACCGCGCATTTGGAGTTAATATCAAACTCGGGCCGACTACCGAATCAAATTTCGACAGTCTTATCCGTGAATTTATGCAAAAACTGGAAATCCCATACGGTTTTATCTGGTACGATAGGGGAATTGAAAAGCAAGTGCCATATCCGGAGGCAATCTCTTTTGAGGATTCGATTGAAAGCATACAAAAAAAGATCCAAAATCCACTAGTAAAGCAATGGATGGAGGAATTGATTAAACCTTTTGAATTGGGGGAAGGACAAAAAGGATTGGGAAAGAATATTGCAAATATAATTGAAAAAGTGAATCTCAATGCCCTAAAATCTCTCCCCAGATTAAACGCCGAAGGGGAATGGTTTTTGACTTTTCCGCCGGGGGCATGCGATTAGCCGAATCCTTTTTTTCGTTATGCTTGCGGAGGAAATAGGGGAAATGCTTGCAAAATTCAGGGTAAAGTACGCCTTCTTTGGGCACTCACATTCATCAACGGTTGAAATCAGGAGATTTTGGCAGGTTGGGAGCGTACAGGCGTACAATGTGGCATATTCCAAAACGATTCCATACTTAGTGGCAGAACTATAAGATTGCCATATAACCCGATTATCTGACATCAGAAACCATCTTTCGAAAGGCTTATATAGATTTAGCATAAAATACTAGAATATGCGAAAACTATATACAAGGAAATTGCACTTGCCCAAGGAAGTTCGGGAGTTTATTGCCAGCAGTGACGTCATTACAACAAAACGGCTAAGCAGGCATTTTGGCTTTTCAGAAATTACCGCAATGAATTACCTTAGCCGCGCGAAGAAATTGGAGCTGGGAACAAGGGTGGCCCCAAAGATGCTTCTAAGGGCAAAGCACGAGTATCCCGAATTTTCAAAAGCAAAAAAACGCGTTTATGATGCGATAAGGAAGGACATGCCTTTTACACCCATTACCATCTGGTCTACCTTCGACCTTAACAAATATGCCCATAACATTATAATGAAGGGAGTGATTTTTGTTGAAACAGAAGGATTTGCAGTTGAGGCTGTAAAAGATGAACTTCTATCGAATGGCGTTAAGGCGATAAGCGCAAAAAGCAAGGCGGACTTCGAAAATATTTTCGATCTTATGGAAACCCCCGTATTGGTGATGGGAAGAAAGGACAAGGCGGGCACGAATGCAGACAGGAAAGATAAGTATTTGAGCTTGCCTTCATTTGAAAGGATATTCATAGACGTTTATTTCCTGAATACCCGAAAGAACCTCTCGCTGCCGCTTTCTGAGCTTGGGAATATACTTGAGAATATATCCGCATTCGGGTACTCATTGAACTATTCCCTGCTGAATTGGGTTGCAATGAGAAGGAATGTCCAAGCGGAAATCGAAACCGCATTATACCTGTTCAAGAAGAAGAGCAGCCGCTTTGCGTCAATTCCTGAAAAATTTGCAAGGAAAAGGCAAATAAGCAAGAAGCGGTTGAATTCCGTAATGCAAATGGTCGGTTAAGATGGCAGAAGAATTCAAAAGCAAGGAAATATTGGAAAAGGCAACGGCAGCCTTGGCATTCCTAAAACTCCTAACAGAATACGGCCTTAAGCCTTTATTCAAAGGCGGAACATGCGCCCAGCTATTCCTGCCTTCAAAACAGCAAAGGCTTAGCGGCGATATTGATATAGCGTATGGAAATGAAGGCGAAGTTGAAGCCACCCTAAGGAAAACCAAGAAGGATTCCTACAAGATAATGCGCTGGC
This sequence comes from Microcaldota archaeon, assembly GCA_016212475.1. Taxonomy (GTDB): domain Archaea; phylum Micrarchaeota; class Micrarchaeia; order Norongarragalinales; family SBBD01; genus JACRGC01. Next base: position 54,731 of record JACRGC010000010.1, read on the forward strand.
CGGATAATCCCGATCCAAACCTCCCGTTCATCCGCTACACTATAACTGCTCCAAGCAAAGCCGAATTTTACCTTGACCTGATCCTAAAAGAACCCAAATACGAAACACAGCTTACAAAGCTTGAAACTGCGTATTTTAGCTCTGCAATTATGGTCAGGACCCCTACACTTCACTCAATTATAGGGGATAAGCTTACCACTTTGGGACCTTCGACAGTAGGGAGGTCATTGACAAAGGAAAGAGGAGCCATCGAATATGCGAAACAGGTATATGACATTGCGAATCTTCTGCCCCTTGCTTCAAGCCAGGCAGAAATTTACGATGCTTATAGACTGGTAGTTGAGGATCAAAAGATCTTCCGCCCAACCAAACCAATCACCCTTGAAAATTCGATTGAGGATTTGCTTTACGTTGCAAGGATGCTTACGATGACCGGGCAGGATGTTGGAAAGTTGAAAAATAAGGAAATGGCAAGGCAAATCGATTTCATTAAGAATGGCATGGACGGCATAGGCAACTTTTTGAATTCCAGCACCAAGTTTGGACCCAACGAGGCAAGGGTAGCTGGAGGCCAGATTGCATTAATGGCAAAGGCGTTGGAGGGTGAAGGAGGAAAACGCAAGGTTGATTTCATAAAATTGAGGGAAAATGGCAATAAGAAATTTTCAGATAGGCAGTTCATGGAAAAGGCGATTATTAGCCTGAAGGCGAAAGAGCCTGAAATAGAATGGAAACAGCTCGCAAACCTTGCACCGAGATCGGTTGCATATTGGTTCTATGCCTTGTTTCCAGAAGACTTGGGAGAGGAATAGGCCGGAAAACCAGGATGAAATCGGGATAAGCTGATAGAAGAGGCTGGAGAACTGGAGGAAGCGATATTGGAGAAACCAGATAAAGAAGTTGTTTGGGAAGCTGCGGATTTGCTTTTTTTTACTCTAGTAGGGCTTGAGAACAGGAGGATTGAATTTCAGAAAGTGCTGGAGGAATTGAAGAGGCGGATGAAATCGGGGAAATGCTTGCCAAATCCAGGGTAAAATACGCCTTTTTTGGCCACTCACATTCATCAACGGTTGAAATCAAGAGGTTTTGGCGGGTTGGGGGCGTTTTGGCGTACAATGTGGCATATTCTGCAAAAATGCATTATGTTGTTGCCGATATATAAATTTGTCATAAAAGTCAATTATATGACAAAAGTATATTGTAAAACACTCGATCATAATCGGCTCTGTCCCGCAACCGAAAAATTTTTGCTTTGAGCTTGCGTAAGCATTACTAACAATTTTTGCACAAAAGTTGGTAAAACCCACGCTGCAGCTCAAAGGCGATAGAAGTATGCCCACCATGAATAAAA
>JACRGC010000011.1 GCA_016212475.1 Microcaldota archaeon
ACAGCGGAGGATTCAATGTAAGCATACTGAACTCAACGGTAACTACGATAGCATCAAACGATTCAACATCATTTACTTTCAACTCATTATCAGCTGGATTATCTCAATTGACATTCATGTCCATGTACAATACGTCGGCAACAAATGCAACCAATGCCACTGTAATTGCATCCCAAATTGTAAAAATGGACGTATCGCAGCTAACTGTTTCCCAAGCATCCGGAAATACATATACTTTGACTTTAATCGGCAGGGATGCTTATGGGAATGCCAATAATACTTTGGGCTTCAATGTATCTAGCAGCAACACATCAGTTACAACCAATACGACAGGGGGGCCAACCTCGTTTACATTCAATTCACTTTCCGCAGGAACTTCAACACTTACCTATTACTCCCTTGCAAATTCATCGGTTACTAACCAAACTAATGTTACAATAGTTGCGGGAGCAATTTCAAGGCTTGAACTTTCGCAGCTATTCCCGGTTACTGTTGCTGGAAGCACATATACAATCACCGTAAACGGAAGGGACAATTACGGAAATATCAACAATTCCGGCGGGTTCAATGTCTCATCGAGCAATTCGACTGTTTCCATTAATACAACCGACTCACCCTCTTTCACATTCAATGCACTAGCTTCCGGAAATACGACACTTACATTCATGAGCATATTCAATACTTCGGCAACTAATACCACAAATTCATCAGTCACATCCAGCGGTATGGTAAAAGTCGATATTTCCCCGATATTCCCGGTTAGGGCATCTGGAACAAACGTAACATTCACAGTTACAGGGCGGGACGTTTATGGAAATGCAATAAATACTGGCGGATTCATCTTCAGCGTAAGCGATGGAACTGTTTTGAGTTTGATAACAAATACGTCAACAACAGCAATTTATTCGGGTGTAATTGTTGGCAATTCATCATTTACCGTAACTTCTGCAACCAACTCAACAATCACAAATTCAACCAATGCATCCGTAATTGCTGGAACGGTTTCACAAATATTGTTGACTCCCCAAGCACCATTGCTTTCACTTGGAGGAACCCAGCAATTTACAGCTACGGCGAAAGATGCCAATTTCAATACCAATTCAACTGTTACAATAACTTGGGCAAGGGTCAACCTTGTTGGAACAGGTGCAATCAATTCCTCCGGATTCTTTGAAAACACAACCGGAGCTGGAATTGTTACAATCAATGCATCCTATGCAGCAGTTGTTAACTTAACAAACGTGACATTGGCAGCCGGCCCAATTACTAGAATTGAAATTTCTCCTCTCTTCCCCGTAAACATGTCGGGAAAGAACTTCACCTTCACATTGACCGGAAGGGATGCAAATGGGAACACAAACAACACCGGCGGATTTATCTTCAGCGTTGGTGATACAACCAAACTCAGTTTGATCACAAATACCTCCACAACTGTGATTTATTCGGGAGTGCTGTCTGGGAATTCCTCATTTACCGCAACTTCAGCATTGGATTCTTCAGTTACGAATTCAACAAATGCATCAGTCATTGCAGGCATAGTATCTCAAATATTGCTAACCCCGCAATCTCCCTCACTAACAGTTGGCGCAAGCCAGCAATTCACTGCAACCGCAGTTGACGCTGCTGGAAACACAAACTCCACAATAACAATAAACAACTGGACATTGACAAACATTACCGGAACAGCTGGTCTAAATACATCCGGATGGCTTTCCAATACGACAGCTGGAATTGTCATGGTAAATGCTTCCTACTTTAGCATTTCCAACTTGACAAATGCAACAATTTCTGCAGCTGCGACCCCAACACCTACGCCCACTACCTCAAGCGGAGGAACCGGCGGAAATGTAGGCGATTCAGCCCCTCCATCTTCAACCCCAACACCAACTCCCGAGGCGGATGATGAAAACGAGGAAAAACTCCCAACCGTTCCAAAAACAGTTGTGATTGATGATTTCACATCAGTTACCGGATCATTTACGGAAACCAAGACAATCCTTGACCTTGACTTCAACGGCGGAAAGAATGGTTTCAAGGGAAGCATAGAATACAAACTGCCCCTTGATTACGACGACTACGTTGCAGGAAAGATAACGATTTCACCAAAGCCCAAATCCGTAAAGAAGGGATCCGTTGTAGTGGCATGGGATGTGGCGCTTGCGCCCCTTGAGGATTTCAAGGCAAAGGTGACAATTGATAAGCGCGTTGCGCCATCCGTATTAAACCAAATAGCGCCGCCTACAACCAAGCTTTCACAGCCAACGGTCAAGCCAACAACAGCTGCAACTGCAATTCCTGCTGCAACATATCAGCCTCCGGTACAAAAACCCAAAACAGGCGGTTTTGGCGATTATTCAATAATCGTGATACTGGCGGTTTTGGCGATTCTTTTGGCGGCTTATTTTTACTCCCAAAAAGTTGAAAAGAAGCGCGAAAGGCTCTGATTTTTTCCTTCCTTTTTTTATTTTTTTAGGAATAATTAGTAATATATACCCGAAGCGGTTCTTACTGATAAATATGGATCGGAATGATTTGGATCCATTTTGCGGGAATGATTATGGATCTTCTGATGATGTTTGCATCCTACGGGATTGGAGGCGCGCTTTTATCGGAGATAGACAGGCGGCAAGATGAGCTCAAAAACAAAAGCGAGCTATTTACAATCTTGCTTGCCGTAATCAATTCACTATTGCTTTCGTATCTTGTGCTAACAGATGCCTCATCGGCAATACTTTTTGCAGCAGTGCTAATCGGCGTGATTTTTGGCGGAAAGGTCGACAATTTGCCATTCCTCTTAGGCTCCTTGATCCTTGGGGGCGCAATTCTTTTCCGTGTAATATACCAAAATTTCAGCTACGCAATCCCCCTGGTATTCGCGCTTGCTATTTCCGCGCTCCTCGATGAATACGGCCACGACCGCTCAAAGAAATACAAAACCCGTTTGATTGGGCCCTTTTTCGAGCATCGGATGACGCTTAAGACATCAATATTGGTGCTATCGGTTGTCAAGGTGATTTCAGTTTGGCATTTTCTAGCCTTCCTGATTTTTGATATCGCCTACGAGCTGAATTCAAAAAGGGTTGGCTGAAAATAAGGGAATTGCCTTTTCTAATCGTTTGCAAAAAAAAATTCAAAAAGCATCAATCAATTCACATGATCCTTAGAAGGTCAGATTTGGTAATAATCCCTTCCACCCTGTTTTTTTTCATGACAAGCACGGCCATCGAATCCCTAAGAATATGCGCAACCGTCGAGGCGGGCGAATTTTCCGAAACTGTGGGGAAGGGCTCATCCATGACGCTTTTTATCCGTCCTTTTTCCAAATCAAAGCCGGGCGATTCGTCTATTTTTGCAAGCACCGTCCGCTCGGTTATGCTTCCGACCAGGTGGTTGTTTTTGTCAATCACTGGCATCTGTGAAATCTGGCCCGACCGCATCGCCTTTATTGCATCAAGCACCTTTTTGCCCTCGTAAATAAGCACCACTTTCCTATTCATCATCTCAAGGGCGGTTTTTTCCCTTCCCCTTTTTGCGGCTTCAAGCGCATCAAAAAGCTTCCTTGCAGTCGAATATGAGGGATCTGTTTTCCCCTTTTCGATTTTCGCAATGGTTGGCTGAGGTATTCCCGAGAGCTTTTCAAGCTGCTTTTGGGTAAGGGCGCAAAGCAGCCTTTGTTTTTTTATTTCAGAAAGTTCAAGGAACATGCAGGATCACTATATTCCTAAAAGAATAATTTAGCTACTAATGTAATAAAAATCAGATTATTAAGAGTATCCTTTGTATGCTTTAAGTAATTTAAAACAACTAATGCGAATGGTGATTTTATGCCAAGGAATATCAATGTTGAACGGACTGCAAAGGACATCGGACATGTCGAAATAGTCGAGCGCAAGGGAACCGGCCATCCGGATTCAATTTGCGATGGTGTAGCCGAGGAAGTAAGCATCGCGCTTTGCAAGGAATACATCAAGGAGTGCGGCTCAATTTTGCACCATAACACGGACAAGGTTTTGCTGAATGCCGGAGAATCGGAGGCAGGCTATGGGCATGGGCGCATAATCAAGCCAATCCACATGGTTCTTTCCGGCAATGCCACCTACAAGACTAAGGATTTTGAAATAAATGTGCCCCATATTGCAATCAAGGCGGCAAAGGAGCACATGAAAAGCGTGCTTAGATTTCTTGACGTTGAAACGGATGTGACATTCGATTCAAGGATTGTTCGGGGATCTGTTGATCTTGTGGATATTTTTGCAAGGAAAGGCAAGAAGAGCAGCAATGACACATCCTTTGGGTGCGGGTATGCGCCTTTTTCAACAATCGAGCAAAAAGTTCTGAAAATTGAAAAGCACCTGAATTCGCCTGAATTCAAAAAGAAGGTCCCTGCTTGCGGTGAGGACATCAAGGTCATGGGTTTAAGGGATGGCAACAAGTTCAAGGTAACGATTGCAAGCGCCATAATCGGGAAATACGTTTCTGGCCTATCCGAATACAAGGAAGTGATTGCAAAAATCAGGGAGGATGCGCATAAGACTATTGGCGATGGGGACACTGAAATTTTTGTGAATACCGGCGATAATTACGAGGCAGGGCAGGTTTATTTGACTGCAATTGGAACATCCGCAGAAGCTGGCGATCCAGGTTCCGTTGGGCGGGGAAATCGCGTCAATGGGCTGATTGCTCCCTTCAGGCCAATGTCCCTTGAAGCTGCTGCAGGGAAAAACCCAGTTACGCACATCGGAAAGATTTACAATGTCGCATCTTTTTATTTTGCCAAACAAATAGTGGAAAAATTCCCACAGGTGAAAAATTGCGAAATTTACCTGCTATCCCAAATCGGCCAGCCGGTCGACCATCCAAAAATTGCCGACATCAGGCTAAAAGTCGATGACAACGGATCGGATTTTGAGCAATTGAAAAAGCAGGTGCACGACCTTGTGGATTACAATTTGGAAAACATATCCGACATCACAAAGATGATAATAGACAAGAAATTGACCACGTATTGAGCAATACTTTAGGTGTAAAACATGGGCAAATACCTGGGCGCAATGCTAACTGGCCAAGTCTGCAGATCCGTGGATACCGCCAGGGCGCACCGCGCATTCCGCGACGGCAATGGATCAATGGATGAATACAACTCCGCATGCAGCAAGGATTCCCAAAGCTACATCTCAAATCAAGAAAATTTTGCGCATGTTTCCGGCGGGCAGCTTGAATGGCTGGATTTGCTTAGGCCAATTGCCCGAAATTTTTCCGGTTTTTCCTTGCGTGATTCTGATGGGGAGGATGCAATTGGGCCCATCACAAGATGGTTCCGAACCAATTCATTTTATCGAAAGCCTACTATCGATGAAAAGATAAATTGCTCGGGGGATGAACTTGCAAAATCCCTCCCAAAACTTCCTGGAAATGGCGTGCTTTTGGTTTTGGGCCCATATTCGTTTGCAAAACTGGTTGAAAACGACCACTACGCCGATGAAAAAACCCTTGCAATGGATTATGCGCGCGCAATTGCAAAAAATTACGCCTCCCTCAAATCAATTGGCTACAACTGCGTTTTGCTCCTTGAGCCGAGCATCGGATACGACCAATCAAACGGAAAATATTCTTTTGAAAACTGGTATTTGGAATCAATTTCGATATTCAAAAAGGACATGAAAGTTGGAATCCACCTCCCCCTTTGCAATGCAACCCCAATTGTTCCCCATCTTGATAAATCAAATGCGGATTTCCTTGGGATTGATGCAATTTACACGAAGCCGGAAGGATTCAAATGCAATAAGGACATTTTGATTGGGATAATGGACGGGGCAAGGTCAAAAAAGGAAACCGTCGAGGAAACGCTTGCGCAATTGAAGGATTTCATTTCAAACTCGAATTTTTCAGGCAATTATTACCTTGGCCCAACCGACCGGCTCTACGACGTCCCGTTTGCGTTTGGAATTGGAAAAATCAAAACCCTTTCGGCAATTGCAAATGAATTGAAATAATCAAAAAAATCAGGCGTAAAAATGAAATAATTATTGAAAATAATTTTTGCAGGTAAATTCATATGAAAAAAATGTTCATTACGCAAGAGATTGGGAGCATCCAGCGCCCGATTTGGAGGCAGAAACTGGATGCGCCGGCAAACCCGCAATGGATAGATTCAGCTCTTGAATGGGGATCCAGGCTTGGCGTTGAAGAGGCGCCCGAACTTGCCAGTGCGTCCGGAAATGGGCTTTTGCAAAAGGATGGAAAAAAACGCACTTCCGATGAAAAAAACCGAATTATCGATATTGCAACGCTTTATGTAATCCGCATGCTCGAGCAATCGGGGCTTGACCGCATCTTCAATGGCGAAAACCCCGGAACCGAAATGTACGATACCGTTGCAAGCAGGACAAAAGGCATTTCAACAGCTGGGACGCTAAACTCATTTGATGCGAATTATTTCAAGAAAGGGATAATCGATGGCGATCTTTCGATAACGCAAAAGGGGATTGAATTTTTCGATGAGTCATTTGATTTTGTCGCAAATAACTCGGATAAAATCGTCAAACCCTGCCTCTCTGGCCCCTACACCATGGCGGATTGGTCATACATCGAGCACCACCGCTCAAAACGCGAAAAACTTGGCGAAAACCCATTTGATGCCCTAAACCACGGCAGATCCGATGCAATTATTGAATTTGCAAAAAAAGTGCACAGCCCAATTGTCAAATCCCTGGCAAAAAAGGGCGCAAAGGTAATCCAGCTTGATGAACCGGCGGCAACCACAAAAGAATTCGAATCGGAAGTGTTTGTTGAAAGCATAAATGAGTCGTTTGCAGGCATTCCAAACTCAATAGAAAAGGCGGTTCATCTTTGCTATAGCAATTACCCTGTTTTGTTCCCCTACCTTGCCGAATGCAAAGCCAATTCTTACCTGATTGAATTCACAAACCATGCCTCCCCCACGCACTTTTCTCCGGATCAGGTCAGCCATGAAGCGTACCAGATAATCGGGCTTTTCAACGAATACAAAATGGATGTGAATGTGGGCGTTGGCGTTATAGATATCCATTCGGATGTGATAGAAACCCCTGAAGTTGTCCGCGATAGATTGCTCCATGCAGCAAAGCTTGTTGGCAACCCCGAAAAAGTGCAGGTAAACCCTGATTGCGGGCTTCGCACAAGAAGGTGGGAAATAGCCTACCCCAAACTGATAAACATGGTAAAGGGCGCAAAACTTGCAGCAAAAGAGCTTGGAGGGGCGGATTAATTTGGTTGAACAAATGCAGCAAAAAATCTTTCTTGAACTTTCCCCGCCTCCGCGCAGGGTTTCGCAAGCAGTGCTTGAGAAGAATTTGGCCAAAATCGAATCCGCAGTTAGCAAAATCCCAAATATTTCCCACATCAACATCCCAGAAGTAATTGAGGAGAACCGGCAAGGCGCGCCCCTTTACCGCAACATGGATTCGCGTGAATTTGGCAAAATCCTCTTCTCCAAATTCCAAATCCCAATAATTGTCAACAAGGTGACTCCGCACCTGTCATCTATTGACGAACTTGGCAATTGGGTATCCGAAAGCATCAACACCTACGGCATCTCCAGCTTTGTTTTTGTTGGCGGCTCCCATGGGCATAAGGATTATCCCGGGCCAACTGTGATCGAAGCAAACAAGCTTGCAAAATCAATTGAAAACGTCACTTTTGGGAACATCTCAATCCCCGGAAGGGCAAGTGAAGCGCAAAGGCTCCATTCAAAAACCAAATACGGCTGCAAATTCTTCACAACCCAGATCCTCTTTGAAGCGCAAAGCACCAAAAATCTTCTTGCGCAATATGATGCAATCTGCAAATCGGAAAACATGCCCCCTTCCGAATTCTACCTAGGTTTTGCTCCGCTAGCTAATGATTTTGACCTTGATTTTTGCAAATGGCTAGGAGTTGATGTGCCAAAAGAGGTTGATTTAAGGTTGCGGGAAAGCGGCGAGGCAATTGGTGAAACATCCATTGCAATTGCATCCCAAATCCTTGCAGATGTCCTTGAATTTGCCAAAACCAACAAAATTTCAGTTCCAATTTCAATAAATGTCGAGCCCCTCTCATTGGTGAACATAGATCTTGGCATCAAAATGGCAAATGCGCTTCAAGCTGAATTGGTTAAACCCGGATAAGCTTGCAATTTTCTATTTGCGCCCAGGCTAGCATTTTTATATTCGGGTTTTGTTACTATTTCACCCATTTCAATAGGAGAAAATAATGTTTGAATTCATCATCATTTTTTTTAACCAATATATCTGGCACTTCAACCTATTCATAGCAACCCTTCTTTCGGCATCCATAATACCCCTTCCTTCCGAGCCAGCTATTTTGCTTTCCTTAAAGGTCCTAGACCCGCTGTCCGTTTTTGTAATTGCTGTTGTTGGCTCGACCCTTGGTTCAATCACCAATTACTACATAGGCTCCAGGGGAGTCCACAATTGGCTTGTTAAGCGCAACCCAAAAACCGAAAAGCGGGCGGAAAACATAATCAACAAATATGGCTTTTCAATTTTGCTTTTGTTTCCCTGGATCCCCTTCATTGGAGACCCAATCCTTATCGTTTGCGGCGCGCTTGAGATGAATTTCTACAGGTTTTTTGTTTGGATTTTGGTTGCCCGCATGCTTAAAGTTGCCCTCCTGCTATATTTTGGGATAGACTATCTGGGATGGAGCGTTGGCTGATCTGATTATTAACTTTAAACTCAAAAGCGGTACATATGGAACTCGAGGAATCCAAAGCTCATAAAAAAATAGCTCAATATTTTGAAGGCACATTGTTTTACGAACATGTCAGCAGGGCATTTTATAGGCAAACCAAATCCCCAATCAAGCAGGTTAAGCATGAGGAAGATGTAATTGATGCAATCGATACCGAAATTAATTTGACTGGAAACGCCCCAAGATACCTTGAAAATTCTAAAATGAAATTTCCGGAATTGGCGGATTATCGCAGGAAATTGATTGCCGCAAAATCGCACCTGCTCCAAAAGCTTGGGAAAGGTTGAAATTGAAAATAAGCTGCACGGCTTATTTCACAGAAACGCTTATATATAATTTCAAGTATAATAAATATAACAATAAATTAAACGTGGTCCAAATGTATGTCAACATGAAAATAAAGAAGATCGGGGGCTCGTTTTTTGGGAGAATCCCATCGAGCGAAGCCAAAGCGCTCAATTTGAGGGAAAACCAAGAACTTAGGGCGGAAATTGTCAAGAAAAAAGATTATATGTCGATTTTTGGGATGGGGAAGCATTTGGGTTTGAATGCCCAGCAAATGAAAGACGAACTTCGCGAGGAGGATGACTTTTGAAAAAATATTTTTTTGACACATACGCACTTTTGGAGTTGATTCTTGGCAGCCCAAGGTACGCTTCTATTTATTCCGAAGTTACGGAAGTTATCACCACCGATTATAATGTTGCAGAAGCTTACTACAAAATGCTTTCGAAAAATCAGCCTGAACTTGCAAAAAAGCTTGAGGAAATGCTGCTTGAAGATGCATTAATCCCATCCAAAATGGCATTGATTGATGCGTGCAAGGTCAAATTGGAGCTGCGAAAAACTGCAGATAAGAACATTTCATTTGTCGATGCACTTGGATACCACATGGCTAAGTCAATGGGCCTCAAATTCCTAACCGGCGATGATGCGTTCAAAGGATTGAAAAATGTGGAATTTGTGAAATAAGAAGTTCTGATGAATATGAACAAAAAAAACCCATAAAAAAGGATATAAAATCCGGATTTGGTTCGTTAAAGGGGAAAGGTTTAATCGAAATATTAATGAAAACAAGGGAAGAGGAAAGATTGGCGGAAATAGAGCACGATAAAATGTATGATGAACTTTTTAGAAATCTGAAAAGTATTAGCGGAATTATACCAAAAACTGCACCTCCTTTTAAGCGCGATAAACGGGATTTAGGATAAAAATAGGAAAAGGCTTGAGGAATTCAATTACCATTTATTGACGGGAATAAAGAATATGAAAAAAATAATCTGCAAAAAACATGGGAAAGAAGCCAAAGAAATTGTCCTGCCTACCTACGAATATGTTCCGGGAATGGCACTTCAAAACGTTAAGGCATACGAATGCCCGGTCGGTAAGGAGCTTATTTTCACTCCAGAGCAGGTTGAAAAGACCGAGTCAAGGCATGATATCAAAAAACATAAATTTGCCGATGCGTATTTTACTCATCTTGAATTGTAATTATTTGTTCACATAAGTATGAACCAAAAAAATGCATAATTAAAAGATAGAAAAGTTATTATTCTTCCAAACCGATCATTTAAATCAAGTGATTCCATGTACAGCAATAAAATGATTTACTCCGAAATCCAAAAAACAAACAAGGAAATGCAGGAATTGAAGCGCCAGTTTGAAGGGTTGCTGGAAACTTTTGAAATTATGACCTACGATCCTAAAATTATGAAGGAAATAGCGCGGAACTGGAAAGAAATTAGGGCTGGGAAATATTTTACAATAGAACAAGTTGAAAAAGAATTAAAAACTAGGAAAAACTGAGGGGAAAAATATGGTCAAAATCATGGAGGAGTTTTCAGCCATTTTGGAAAAGGAGGATGATTGGTACGTAGCCCATTGTCCCGAGCTTGGAGTTGCCAGCCAAGGCAAAACCGTTGAATTGGCTATTTCCAACCTAAAGGAAGCAGTGGAACTGTATTTGGAGGATGAGGATGTTCAAAAAATGCTAAAAGGCAGGAAGTTTTCCAGGCCAATTGTTACAACTATTGCTGTATCGTCCAATTTCAAAAAGAATGGCAATTAAGGGATTGCAATGCCAAAACTTCCAATCATATCCGGTAGGGAAATGATCAAACTCCTGCAAAAACAAGGCTTTGAAATAGTCGCCCAGAAGGGAAGCCATGTTAGACTGAAGAAAATAACCGTATTGGAGGTTTTTGTGACGGTTGTTCCAGTGCATGGCAATTCAGATTTGAAAACCGGACTGCTTTTAGATATTTTAAAGCAAACCGGTATTGAAAGGGACGATTTTATTAAACTTCTGAAAAAATAGTAGGTTCACACAGATATGAACAACAAAAAAAGGCGATTTCAATGAAGGAAAAGGATTTTGATAACGAATGGAGCCGTGGTTGGGCATATTCCGGAAAAAACCGGTTTGGATTTGGGCTTTGGATGGGCTTATTCTTCCTTGCATGGGGAACTTTTGAACTAGGAGTCCAATTCGGCTACATTAAAAATATTTCCTTCCCCTTCTGGCCCTTGTTGCTTGTAATAATTGGTCTTTCGATGGTTTTGAAGAGGATTTGATGGTTCATATTTGAATGAACTGAAAAAAGATGAGGAAAATGAAAAATACACCCGAAGAAATGCATGCCAAGCTTATGGATCGATGGGCGAACAAAAAGCTTACGCAGGTTCATTTTGATGCTTTGGATGCCATCCTAATTTCGGATAAGCATACAACTCCGGAAATTTTCCACGAGATGTTCCGTACCTATTACGAACATGATGATAGCGAGCCATCGGTTAGAAGATTCATTGCAAAGCATGGTCGATGGGAAAATTTTGTCGGCCCACTAAGTTCACATGATGCGTTAATACCAATCTTAAAGCCACTGTTTTCGCTTGGAATCATAAATCATCGAGGGGACAAATTCCATCATGAATCACTTATCGAAATTCCGCAAAAATTCAAAAAAATCGTTCGCGGATTTTTGGTTAAAAAAACTTCGCATATTTTTAGGGATACCCCCTTTGCCCAAGATCATCTGGAGCATTTATCAAAGCTGCGCTTTAACCACATAATGGGCGTAGCACTACGCGAGGGCATGTATTTTGGGCATTTTAAGGGCTGGCAACATCTTCTTGGAATATTTAAAAAACATCAGGATGGAATTGCGCATGATCTTATGCCTCCAAAATCAAAAAATCCGGATATGGAACTTCAAAAAATCAGACATGACGTGCGGAAAACAAGGGAATTCATAGAGCAAAGGGCTAGGGAAGAGCAGAAAAAGAATTAGTATGAACGGTTATTTGCCGGCTTAAATAATAAGCTTAGTTGTTCACATAAGTATGAACTGAAAAAAGGTGGAAAAAAATGGATGAAAAACACGAAATGATTGTTCTTTATTCATTATTTTTTGGTCCTCCATTTGTTTTATTATTTTTTGGCAATTCAATTTTTGAAAGTGATTTACTAAAAGCCATTGTTTCATTTTTATGGATGGCTATATTTTCAATAATTGGGTATTTCCGAAAAAAATTCATTAAACTTAGAAAAAGGGGCGAAATAGGCGAATTTGGTTTGCTTGAAGGTTCCGAAGCTCAAACTTTAGCTTGGAAATTATCAATCATTTTTGGATTGACGTCTTTGTTCATGTTTTTGATATATGCATTTGTGCTGGCTAAATAGCATGACATTATAACGATTTTATAGGTTCACAAAGTGATGTAACCCGTTTTTTCTCAATAAACACCAAAACCAGTCATGGTTCCATCATTTTGCTATGGTGGGGGTTTCTAGGGTGGCTCGGTAATGCCTAAGCGCTAACTTGATGGCAAAAGAATGGAATTTGGGGGATTCCGGCTGACCGTTATAGTTGGGTGATGGTTGAAATGGGAAAGAATTATATTTGACTATAGTAAAATGATGTTTATGGAAAAAACCAATAAAAGTGATGTTGTACAAATGAAAGCATTTGTAACAATAATTCTGGGTATAATTTTTGCCAGAATAATTGATTGGTACATAACACCGATTAATGCGCAATTGTCATCTTTGTTGATTATGGCCTCTACATCCGCTATAATTTCTACGTTAATTGATTTTGCTCCTGAATGGGAGCATGGCGGTAACCTTTGGAAGTATGCTGGTAAGGCTGCCTTTGCATATTTGTTCTTTTTTTCCTTTATGATAATATTTCCTATTTGGGGCGGAAATTGGAATTTTATATTAGATATAACAATTGGAATGACTTTAGGTTTTGCATGGATATTATTTAGAAAATATTTCAAGTATCGTCAAGGGAAAATAAACATAGGGAAAAAGAAGAATAATTAAGTTCACACAAGTATGAACAAGTGAAAAAGTGATCAAAATGGACAAAATGATTTGGCGCGATAAATATCTGGGTTTTTTATCCAATATTAAAGATGAACCCGGTTATCGCCTACTGATTAATGGATTGTTTTTGATGATGTTTCTATTACTTGCCTTAAACCTCTTCGATAAACTAACAAAAGGAAACGGCGATTTTGGAACTATTTTGGCATTTTTGATTGTAGTTTCAATTACGTCCTATTTACTATGGTTCATCAATTCCATCAAACCTATTGAAATCTATTCCGATTATTTGATGATAAATGGTAAAAAAATTGAATTTAAGAAAATCAAGAAATTTGAAATAAGGAAATCTGTTAGACTTTTTTCAAAATTATATAACCCAGAGATATTCATTCAAACAATTGATGAAAGTTCAATTTCCATAGTTTATGATCAAACAGGGCTAAAGGCGGCATTAACAAGTGTTGGTTGTAAGTTTATTGAAATTTAGATCTTTAATTTATATAGTATAAGGAATTAAAGTAAAGAAAAAAGTAAGTTCACACAAGTATGAACAAGCAAGAAGTGATAAAAATGGACAAAATGAAAGTTTTTCTGTTTATTATTACGTTTCTTATACTCTGGAAACTTGCTACTTTTCCGACAATAGGTTATACTGTAGTTGATGATTATAGTCATTGTTTAGAAGAACAAAAAAATCTTCCTTATGAAACTCCTAGTGGACAACCGATAGATTGGCTATGCAAACCAAGTCAATCTATTCTCCGAAATACAATCCTGCATCCATTTGCAACATTGCTTGAAGGAAAAATTGACAATTCAAAAGACATTACACTCGGCATATTGTTGGATGTCATCTTGGCTATTTTCATTTCGTTTATTGTATCTTTTTACGGATCCAAAATAATAAATCGTTTATTGAAGAATAAA
Organism: Microcaldota archaeon; assembly: GCA_016212475.1. Lineage (GTDB taxonomy): Archaea > Micrarchaeota > Micrarchaeia > Norongarragalinales > SBBD01 > JACRGC01. Next base: position 13,994 of record JACRGC010000011.1, read on the forward strand.
AAATAAGTTCATGCAAGTATGAACCTTTAGTTTCGATAAGCCCTAAAAAATTCTTCCCTCGAAATCTCCGCTTCTTTTAAAATGCGCGAAAGCAGATGTTTTCCCAGCTCATTATAAAGTGGCACCGGAATAGTCTTCATTTTTCCATTTCGTAACCCTTTCAATAAGCAATGGCTTCCGGAAATCCGATCCTTGAAAAAGCCGAAGTTTTTACACAAAATCCGGACTAGCTCTTGTCCCGATAAGATTGGAAGGTGAACCATAAGTAAAAAGCTTCGGAAGTATAACCTGAATCTGAAGCGTCATTGTCCGGGATGCAGGAAACAAATTAGAAAGTTCTGGAAAACGTGCCTGGGAATCCATATCTTCTGCATAAAGGATGAAGGCTTCCTTGAAATTATCAATAGCTTCCTGTTTAGTTCTGCCTTGAGTAAAAACAGGGTAATTATTGCTCTCAACAAAATAAAACTTCCCATCTTTCCTAATCTTTACTTTAAGCTCCATTTTTCACACCTTATTTATTTCAAACCCTTTTTTTGAACTTTTCAAGAGATATTCTTGACCGTAAGTAGGCTTTACTTCGAGATGATCCCATTCCTTTTCAGTGAAAAAAATAACGACCCTGTTTTCGTGCGTTGACTTAGGCTGGCCCGGAACGGAAAAATTCACAGTTACTTCGCCCTTTTTTTCAACTTTTATTGGTCCAATTGGTACTCCAAATGTAATCGCTACGGCACTCGACCCATCGGGTCTTGATGCAGGGTTTACTGCCATGACGCGCATAGAAAATTCAACCAATCTTACTCACCAATTATGTATTTCATAAGGAGGTTATAATAGCTTTTCTATGGTTTTATACTCGTCTAAACCAGAAATGAAGCTATAAAAGGTTAAAGCCTAAGCTCACACCCATATGAACAACCGTTCCAACAAAAATCCGTTATTATTTCTTGAAAAACTTCGAAGCCCTAATTGCCTCATGAAGCTGTTGAATCTCAAATCTTCTAACAAATTTCTTAATGTGGCCTTCTGTTTTTTGGGCAAGCTCGCTCATGCCGGGATGGGGGGTTAATACGACATGATTAAGCTTGGGATCAAGGATAACCGTCCATCTAGCTCCATTTGGAAGATGAAGGTGCAATTCAACGTTTTTTGGGTTGATTGTCAAAACGGATTCAGCGTGGTTTCCTTGCCTATTCAAAAGCCCTTTGTACTTAAGAGAGCCTTTAAGAGTTGGCTGTTTTTTTTCACTGAATATGTTTCGATCAACCGGCAAAATGAATTTTTTGACAATTGGCACGAAAGCATCCGCAAGCTGGGAATCATTGGTATGTTTAAGCACTGAAAAAGCGAATGTTTCCCTTGGAGTATTTATTTCGGATGCCATCAACTCACCGGAACTATTTGCACCCAGTTAAGATATAAACATTTCCGAGTTAATAGGTGAAAGTAGTGAATTATGAAAGGTTCAAACAGGTTTGGACAAGAAAACCGGTGCGAAAAATGGCAGATACTGAACAAGATGAAAAGAATGTCCTTGAAGGATTGGTTCATTATGGGATCTTTTTTATAGCTTCATTATTTCTTATTGTTTTTAACCAACAAATTCTTTCTTTGGGATGGCTGGGCTCCATATTGCAAACAATTCTTGTGTTTTTAGCAACTACATTTGCCTTAAAAATGTTTTTAGGTGGACAAAAATATAACGATTCCCAAATTCCTGAAGAGTATAAAATCATAACATTGATAATATTGGCCCTGTATTGTTATTATGGGGCAATTTCAGCAGGAACCATAAAGTTTCCCGTATCTACAAACTCATTCACGGGGGATCTTTACCTTGGCTTAACCTTAGGTTTCATTTCAGATGCATTTAGAAGGGCTAGATTGTTGTTGAAAAAATGAAATAATAAAATAAGATCTACCAAACCGGTGTAAAAAATGCCCCAAAACGAATTTTATCAAAAATTAATAAAAGCAGTCAAGCCAAATGATCTGGAATTGCTGGATCAGATCGTATTGCTTTCGCATGGGCTTGAACGGTATGGGAATAAGCCGGAAGTCGGAAAATGGGCGGTTGAAACCTCAAGGGAAAAAGTATCTAGGCACTTATTTGGGGTTGCTAATGTAAAATCATTTGAGGATTTGAAACGGAGGGTCGAATTGGCTAGGGCGGCAAACGTTCAAAACAGGAGGGGAATGGGCATGAAGGTTAGGGCCATTACAATTGCTAAGAACGGTCCGGAGCGGGCTGAAATTTGGAAGGCGTATGGAAAAATGTCGAAATTATTGAAAAACTTGAAAATCAATGGAAAATTATAACGACAATTAATTCAAATCAATCTGATGATCTTTGCATACTTTGGGATTTTAGCAAGCCTTTTGAAATGCGAATCTCCGGTTACAATTTTGATATCCGTTGCCCCTTTGGCTTGGAATTCGTTTGTGGCATCGACCAAAATCGCATCCATTATGCCAATTGAATCATCCTTAATTGCTTTCCTTAGGTCTTTCCGGAAAATTCCGGCTTTTTTCCACATGTCAAGGGATACATCAACTATTTCTGAATTGGCAACAATTACTTCAAATGCAGAATTGAAATCCTTCCCCTGCATCTCATATCTGCAGGAAAGCTCGCCAATTGTTATGCTTAATGTAATTAGGGATTCCTTATCATTGTTTTCAATTAATTCCTTTACAATCCTGCCTGCCAAACCCCCGGAAAAATACTCCATCCAGGCATATGTGTCAAGAATGTGGATCATATTACCACTAGAATCTGTCTGCATCGCGCGAAAATCCCAAAACATCCGGAAACATTCCAAAACCGTCTTTTTTTGCCTTGGATTTTTCCACCTTTAGCTGCAAAATCTCGCCAACCTTTGCATTCATCGCCCTAACCAGGGAAATTGGCACGGTAACTACGAACGAATCGCCGCTTTTCCGAAGGAATGATGAAAATGATGTCATAAAACCACCAAGTATCTTATACGAAATAAGATATATATACATTTCGGATACTATTTGAGCATGAAAGTTGAATGCCATGTCCATTATTTCTTCCGAAAGGGCGATATAAATGTACGGTTGATTTTAATTTTCAAATTGGTTGATTTTTACCGGGCAAAGCAATAATTGATGTGCGAAAATTGAAGGAAAACATGAAAAAAATTATCATTTCTTCAAACCAATTTCGTCTTGATCACGATTTCCCCATTTTTCTCAAAAACAAAGATCCTATCCTTCGCCTTTAGATGAAGCTTCCGGACAAATGCAGCCGGAATTAGGGCTGCAAGGGAAGATCCCACTTGGACTATGCTTCTTTGCTCCGAATTCATTGCCCTAAGCGCTTCAATTTTGCCCATCACATCCTCCGATACGGCGATTTCCCCGCATTTTTCGCATTTTCCTGCATCAACTGTTATTCCAGGTTCTACCGCGTATGTTATTGCCTTGAATCTGCCCTTCCCGCAAAAACCGCATTTTAAGCCATTCATTTCCATATTTATCACGTCTTTTGTTCCAAAATGCCGTTATTATAAAATATTTCTCCTCAAATTCATTGTAAATTACGACCAATTCGCCATTTCGATATGTTTTTCGACTCTTGAATTTGTTTTCTTCATCCTGCTTTTCCATTTTGCCATGGTGGATGCAATCTATCGCAAGCTCCCTCCCAACTTCGTTTTTCACAAAAAAATGCATGGAAAAGAAGTATTGTTTTTTCCGCATTGAATCCGCTCATACTTACATATAAGTACTAATTAGTATATATTCTTTGTTATTTATGATAGTTGAAATCGGATAAATAGGCTTGGTTGAAAAATCATCAACTTCTTGTTGATTTTTAGAGGGAAAATAGCAAGGTTTATAGCTTCTAATAAAGTCAATTTCTTGTGCAATAAAATGGCAAAATATAACCGGTATTGGATCTCGCAAAATACGGGGCAGAAAGAACCTGAATTGATGAAGGGGAGCACTAGAAACTTGGTTCATCGGGTAATTGAAAATATATCCGATTTTAGGCGGGTGAAATTAGAGCCATTCTCTTATGCTAGGCAAAACGGCAAAACGCTTTTGCAGTTCATCCATTATCCAAAAACAAGGCATATTGAAATCGAGTACTTGGGATTCGATTCAAAGCTTAGGAATGCCGAATCCATGCGAAGGTCAAAAAGAATGCTTGGGCAAATGGAGGAATTGGCCCGGAAATTGAAAGTTGGGGAAATCAAGACCAACGAAGCGGTTTTCAATAAAAGGATGGCAAAAAGGCACGGTTATGATTTTGTGCGGTCGGAGGGAAAATTCAATTTTTATTCGAAAAAAATCTAAAATAGGGTTGTTAATAAGGCAAATCAACCGCTGGTTTAATTAAAATCAACCAAATCTTATTATACCGGGAAAGGTGTTCTATTTGAAGAAAAAGGATATGTACAATCACGCAAATGTTATAAAGGAAATAAAGGAGAACCGGAAGGAAATGCAAGAACTTCGGGAGAAGATGGAATCATTTTTTGAGACGATGGAAGTCTTATCTGATAAAAGGGCTATGAGGTCCTTGGCTGCATCGGATAGGGACATTAAAGCCGGAAGGGTGCATAAGTGGTCGGAAATCAAAAAGGATTTCCTGGGGGGCAAGTAGGCTAAATTAATGGAACTTGTTTTAACAAATAAATTTTTTAAGCAATTAAAACGGATTCATCCATCCGATCTCAAGCGGATATCACTAGTTATAGGCGAGCTTGAATCCGGATTGATAAGCGGTATTCCACTTGGTGGAAAATTGGAAGGCAGTTTTAAATTGAGAGTAGGAAATTACCGGATCATATATGAAATTTCAAATCAAAAAATATACTTAACTGATGTTGGCCATCGGCAAAATATTTACGATTAATCGTTCATTTTGCCTTCGTTTTTATTGGAAGTTTTGCCTTTGCAAGCTCCTTTGAAGCATGCAAAATTTCAATCCCAAGGGCATTTCCGGACTTATCGAGGTCGACTATCACATTTTCGGAAACCGGATTGCTTTCGCGGTATTTTCCAGACTTGATCCGAATATATGGCACATCATCATCCTCAAAATATTGCATCCCTTTCATATTACCCGCCTTTTGTCTATGAAATAAGCGGTTATCGCCCATATATTGTTTTCAATGACCACACATAAAAACCTATTCCGAATAAACTAATGAATGAAACCATCCGATCGTAAAGGAACCGCCCTTGAAAAGCCGCAGGCATACGCTTGGGAAAAGGAGTACAAAACAGGAAGGGGGATGTGGAAAGGAACAACTAATTTTGCGCTGAATTTGCCCTCTGGAAGCAAAATTTTGGAAATTGGCTGCGGGAATGGGAAGCACTTGAGCTCATTTTTCAACAAGGGATATGATGTTTATGCAATGGATGTTTCCCCAACTGCAATTGAACTGGCAAAAGATAGGGCCAAAATATCGAAGGCAAAGGTTCATTTTTACGTTGGGGATGCATCAAAGCTGGATTTTAAGGATGGATTTTTCGATTGCGTATTCATGTTCCATTTGCTTGCGCACCTAAGCCTTGAGGATCAGGCTAAAGCTGTTTTTGAGGCATTTAGAGTTCTAAAAAAGGGCGGAAAATGCTATTTTAGGGATTTTCATGTTTCGGATTACAGGTTCGGGAAGGGAATTGAAGTTGAAAAGAATACCTTCAGGAGGGGAACGAATGTTTGGGTGCATTATTTTACGGAAGAAGAACTAAAGGAAATGTTCCGGAAGGCAGGTTTTGGAGTTGAAAAGATCATTTTAGACTCTTACAAGCACATTTTCAGGGGAGAAGCGTTTGGAAGGTGCGAAATGGATGGGGTTTTTGTGAAGAAAGCCTGAAGCTGGGGCAAATTAATGAATAATAAAGGTTAACATTGGAAGTTTATGATGGAAAAATACCCGCTTTATAAAAACAAGGAGCCATTTATCACAAAGGATCAAAAATTATTGGAAGATGAAGGATTCCGAAATAGGGCAAATCCGGAACTTTTGGTCATACTTAGCCATTCGATCCGAAGGCGGGTGGATGGAAATATTGCGGAAAAGTATGAAACCTTATCCCCAAGGGAAATTTCCGACCTTGCAAAATTGGACTTTAAAAGCATTGCAGACAAAGGTTTGGAAGTGGTCAAGGATGCCGATGAAAAAGGAGTGGTAAAAAGATTATTTGATCCTAAGGAAATAACAAATTTTAGAAGGTTGGTTGAGCACGTTGCTCCAATCCGAAATTGGTTCCTGGCAAGGAAAAAGCACGGATATATCGGAGGAGTGCACGAATGGGAAAAAAAGGATGTGATTGGAATTACGGATGCAATTATTAGGATATCAAAAGATAAGCGCTACAAGCATCTGGAAGGGTAAAAAACATGTCCGAAATCCCATATTTGCTGGAAGCCCAAAAAAAGATCGGGGAAAAGCATCCGCATCTTAAGGAATATGTCGATCTTTTGCCCCACATCGTAAGGCTTAGCGAAGGGTTGAACCGAATTAGGAAAACAAGGAAAAATGAGGAAGTTGATGGAAAAATTTCAGGAGAGGATTTGAATAAGTTTATGGCAAAAAACGATTTCGATGCGAATTTGCATGCGCTCACTCCAAAGGCATTGGTTTTCCATTTTTCAAATTACATGGAGTGGCAAAAATCAAACAAATTAAGGAAAAAAGAATTCATGAAAGGGCTGGAAAATCTGCAAATTGCAATACAAAATATGCAAAAGAACCATCAGATTTGAGCTATTTTTTCACGTAGCCCCCAACCCTTAAAAGTGAACGCTTGAAATTGAGGCTTTTTACGATCCAATTAAGATCCTCCAGATGCTGTTTTGAAATTGAATTGTTCTTGATCATGTGCTCGCGGATCTGGGCCAATTTTTCGGCAATTTTTGGCTTGATGGAAGCGGGTGTGGATGTATTCGTTTGCTCGTTCCAAAGCTCTTCCATGGTCACCTTTGCCTGCCTAAACCACAAATGGTTCCTTCCGTAAATGGTATTTTCCTGCTTTTTTAATGTCTTTTTTTCCTCGGCCATGGGATCACTTGAATTGATTTGGCAAAATGCAAATAAAAACAGGACGTTTTTGGAAAAAGTTGGGACTAGGGGTAAAAAACAGCCATAAATTAAAATTCGGTTGTTAAAAAAAATAAGATTAAAGCAGAAAAATCAGTTTGAGCCAGTAAAAATCAATTTAAGGCGGAAAAATCAAAATTTAGCTCGTAAAAATCAGCTTACAACATCCTAAGTATCAGATCGTTCATCTTTTCCTTCCGGTTGCCAAGCGCGCCTTTTGGATACCTTTGCTTGATTCCAAGCTTTTCAAATCCCTTAATTGGGGGATGCAATCTGAAAAGTGGCTTTAGCCCCGCAACTTCCTTGAAATTGGCAGTCCCTTCAAAGAAATGCTTTGCATATTCTGAAATCGTCTTGTATTTTGAATTCTTTGCAAGGTATTCGTCGGTCAATCTCTTTCCGCCGGTTATTTCTCCCCTTTCCCTGAATAATTTTTCTACAACTTTTTCTGAAACCTCGCCGTATGTGATCCAATCGTTTGCAACGTGCAAAAAGCCGGTTGTTTGCGTGCCGGATTGTATCAAAACGAGGTGGTTTTTCCTAGTCAAGTGGTTTTGCTTCATGACAACTTCCAATTTTCCGCGTGTTTCCATGCTTCCACGGACCCTTAAAATTGCAATCAATTGTGCCATTTATTTCACCAACAACAAATCAAACTTTTTCAACTTTTCAAGATGCATTTTCAAACTTTTTCTTCTGTTTTTACAATTTCTGCGCCTTCAATTGCAGGGGCATCCTTTGCGATTTCCTGCTCTATTTTTGCAACAACTTCAACAAAATATTTGCCGTTCTTGAGGCTGTTTGCAGAGTTTAGCGCTTTGAGCGTTGCAAGGACCGCATTCAAAATATTTCTTGTCCTTCCCTTTGAAAATGTCCAGCAATCTTTGACTCCGGCGAGTTCTAAAACTTTTTTCGTAGTTTCACCGGCAACTATCCCAATTCCTTTTGGGGCCGGAAGGATTGTAACTTCGGTGCTTGAGCTTTTTCCGTAAACTTTTTGTGCAACTGAATGTTGCGATCCACATCCGCACTCCCAGCTTCCGCATCCAAGCTTGATTCTTATGATGTTTTTCTTGGCTTCCGTAATGGCTTCGCCGATCGCATCGCGAACTTCGGGCGCTTTCCCAACTCCAACAGCAATGTAGCCTCTTGAATTTCCCAAAATTACAACTGCTCGCATGAACTGCTTCCTTCCATATGCAGTCATTCTTTGCGTGCTTTTGATTTCCAATACCTGATCTTTTAGGTCAGGAAGCAAAGTGTCGACTATTTCGGTTTCAAGAATCCTCTTGCCAGAGTCTAAAATTTCATCGATGGAAGTGATTTCCCTAGCTGCAACTTTTTTTCCCAGTTCAGTCCTTGGGTCCCAATTCCTTTCCCGGCGGTCATCTCTCATTTAATCACTCTCTATAATCATTGCATTTTCAGGATTTTTTCCTTGCATTCGTTGAATTTTGAATTTGATTCGCCCTTTAGGTGCGTTCCTTCAATCCTTTCTTTGGATGGCAAAATCTCTTCCGAATATGGGATTTTGATTCCGGCATCAATTGCGCCTTTTAGCGCGGCAAAAATAAGGCTGCCCTTTGTTGCAGGATGGAGCCCGATGTCCAAAACCGCTTCGGTTACGCCCTTTTTCATTGCGTTTTTGGCGCAAAGAAGGCCAACCAAATAAGCCGAAGGAGTGTTTGATTTCCCGGGGTAGCCGATTTTCAAAAGCGCCCTTGAAGTGGATGAAGTCACAACTTGGTCGCCTTTTAAATCAAAGTTTGCAAATTCAACAATAATGTACTTGTTTGTCTTGCGAACAACCATTCGGTATTTCCTTGATTTGAGATGGGCAAGCCTCTTTTCATAGTCTGTCCTGCCTTCTGTTCTTCGCCTGAAATGGACCGCGTAAATTGGCCCCGTTGCCTTTGTCATACTGTTTTACCTTTTTGGAATTTTCCAATTGTTTCCGAAAGCTGAATCTTGTTCTTGACAGAATTTCCAGAAACCATCCTGTAAATTTTCCTGTAATCCTTTGATTCGAGCCTGAATTTGTTGTTCTTGAGGGATTTCCTAAGCGATCTTACTTTTCGCATCCAAAGATCCTTCTTTGATGTGCCGGCGTACATGGATCCCTTTTTCTTTCCTTCGCCCCTGCCCCTGCCTGAGCGCTTCCTTGTCTGGGCAATCCTTGCCTCTCCCCTTGAAATTCCCTGTTTTGGGAGAAGGATGACCGCCTTATCCTTGATCAAATTGCGGATATCCTCGCGCGTAAGTGCTTCGGTTGCGCGCTTGACATCAAGAACCCGAATCCTGCTCTCGCCCGCCTTTAGGATGTCCGCCGCAATCCTTCTTACTGTTTGTACTGACATAATTTTTTCACGATTTTTTTATTCAAATTAATTTTCAAACCATTTCCTTTTTTCAATTTTTTCACAAATTTTCATTTTGATCCATTTTTTTCAAAATAAAATCCTTGGTTCAATTCAAAACCTTAAGGCCCATCTCTCCCGCTTTTTTCCGGATTGCCTCTTTGCTCTTTTTGGAAAGGGTTGCCTGCAATCTTAAAACAAACCCTTTGAGCTCCTTTTCAAATTTTCTCAAATCATTAAGGTTCATGACCATGAACTCCTTCTTCCCTTGCGGGTGGTTATCCCTAGTTGAATTGGGCCCGCGGTATCCCTTGTTTACAACTGCGCCTGCCCATTTTATCTTTCCAGCCTGCTTGTTGTCAATTCCCCTTGGCTTTCTCCATTTTTCCTTGACCCTTCTGTTAACCGACCTGTTTGGCCTAACGAATTGCGGATGTTTTGTTCCCATTTTTTAATCTACCTTTAGTTACCTGACATGATAAATCCCATCTGAAAATACTCGCCTGTCCTTTCCAACGATTTTGACTGCCTGGATGATGTTAGCAGCTGTTTGGCCAACATCTTCCTTGCTATCTCCCTTGACCGAAATATCCTGCCCACTGATTACGACTTGGGTTTTGCCAACAATGTTTGCTTCCCTTGGGACCTTTTCCCCAAGGAAATTCTTGATTATGACTTTTGGGCCCTTGATTTCTATGCTGACCGGAAAATGGGCGTAAACGACTTGCAATTTCTTGGAAAAGGGCTCTGCAGCGCCTTTGAATACATTCATGATGTTTCGGCCAACGCTGTTGATCATCGCATTGGTTTCCCGCCTAAGCTTCTTTAGCGGAGCAATGTGGATTGTCCCGTCCTTTATTTCTATTTTCATTTTTCTTGAATTGAATTTCAAAGTGGTTTCATGGCTGCCCGACTTGATTTTAAGGGAATCGACTGCTATTTCAACCGTTGTCTTTTCTGGTATTTTTACTTCCATTTAGTATCACTAATAAACAAGCGCAATGAGCCTTCCTCCGATCTTTAGTTCCTTTGCCTTTGTGTGCGTCATCATCCCGCTCGATGTTGAAACAACTAAAACTCCAAGGCCCCTTGCCGGCAAAAACCGCCCCTCCCATTTTTCCCACTCGCCTGCTTTTACGGAAAAACGCGGCTTGATTGCCTTGCATTTGTTGACTTTACCAAGAAGCTTGACGGTCATGGCTCCGCTTAACCCTTCGTCATTTGCAGAGTACTCTTCGATGTAGCCTTCAGTCTTGAAAATCCCAAGCACCTGCGAAAGAAGCTTTGAACCCTTCCCGATCTGGCAAGTGGCCCTGCCTTTTGTTTCAGATACGAAGATCTGGTTCAATGCGTCAGCTAAAGTATCAACCATTATTTTCACCCAAACTTTTGGAACCCAAGTTCCTTGGCGTTTTCCCTAAAGCACTTCCTGCAAATGTACAGGCCGTATTTTTGGATTAGCCCGCGAACGTTGCCGCAAATCTTGCACTTGCGCTTTCCGCGGTGCTTGTATTTCAAATCAATGTCTTGCTTTGCCATTTATTTTTTCACTTTGATTTTTTTACTCGACTACTGGGACTTCGACCTTTACGCCGAATTTTTCAATCATGAATTTTTTTGCTTCAGTTGGAGAAACCCTCTGCCTGATTGGGAGTTTTTTCCTCATGACCCTTCGAAGGGAAATGCGCTTGCCCGGCTTTGTTAGGGTTACGCTCACGTCAAACCCCATCATTCCGATTTTCGGGTCGTATTTCATGCCCGGAAAATCAATGTATTCCTTGACTCCAAAAGAAACGTTGCCGAATTTGTCGAAATTTGAATCCATCAATATGTTTTCCCGCACATCAAGGGATTTTTTCAAAATTTCAGATGCAATTTCCCCCCTGAGGGTGACTTTTGATCCGATGTTGTCTCCCTTCCTGATTTTAAAAGTAGGGTTTCGGTCCTTTGCTTTTGTTAGGATTGCCTTCTTCCCGGTGATTTTTTCCAAAAGTACCTTTGCATTCTCAAGCCGCTCCCCTGGCTCGCCTGCGCCTATGTTGAGAGTGACTTTTTCAAGCCTTACCGATTGCATGATGTTTGACATGATATTTCACTTAATTCAAATGGAATTCCTTGCTGACTGCGAATAAAAAGTCCTTGCGGGTGATGATTTCTGCTTCACCTACCTTTATTTTTGCATCCGAAGGCTGCCCGCCTGGCTGCTCGATGATTTGCTCAAGATGCCCGATTTTTCCGGAGTGCTTGCCCCTGAAAATGTAGCAGTTTGCGCCTTTTTCCAATTTTATGAAAGATTCGACCTTGTATCCGGGGATCGTGATTCTTACAGTATCCCCGACCTTGAACCTATCCTCCTCCTTTTCAATTAGGATATTTTTCCCATCGTGCAAGTTGAGCTGGACTTTTCCGCCTCCGATCAATTGCTTTGACATGATCCTGCATGATTTTAGCTTGGCATCCTTTTCGGATTGCTCGTTAAGTTTTAGCCTCCCAGCTATTGTAAACATCTGATAGCTCTTTTTGATTTTTGGAATTGAAATTACATCCATCAACCCAACTCCAAAGTGCAAATTCTTCCTAGCTTTCCCATCAACCAGGATTTCTCCCTTGGAAATCAGGCTTTTTGCTTCCTTTGCGTTCTTTGCAACCTTAAGAACTTCCCTTGCAAGAATCAAAAGGGGCATTGATTCATTGTCTGCATGCGGGCCCGGGCTTGCTTTGATTATCCACAAATGCTTCTTTGCCGGAATATGGAGCATTTTGCTTTTTGCAAGCCTTTTCAAATGCCGATTTTTTCCCTTGTTTGCCATTTTTTCACCATGGAATATTATTGCTTAATTGATGCAGCCTGCGAAATTTTTTCTGAAGATACTATTTTTGCCTCATGTGCAATTGGATTTTTTGCTTCATTGACTAATGGTTTTTTCACTTCGACTTGTGGTTTTGGCTTTTCAGCTACTTTTGCCGCCGTAGTTCCGATTCCTTCCTTTTTGCCTTTGGCTTGAAGTTTTGGCTCCGCCCACTCCAGCAAAACGCAGTTTGATGGCTGTATTGGGAATTGCTTTTCCTTTCCGCCCTGCTTTTTGTAAATTATGCCTTCAACGAAAATTTTTGCGTCCTTGTAATCGACTTCAACGATTTTTCCTTCGCGCTTTTTGAACTCTCCGCGCAAAATCCTAACCTTGTCGCCCTTCTTTGCAAGAAGCGCGCGCTTTTTGTATTTCTTTCGGAGCTCTTTTGAGAGGTGAATGCTAAGCATCGACCTGACTTCATGGATCTTTGCATTGTACATTGCCTTTCTGCGCTTCCTTGGCTGGATCGTCACGTTTTTTGAAAATTTCATTTTTTAACAACTTTTTTTATTATATGCAAACAACTTCAAACTACCGCGCTTGCAATTGCAACAACCTTTGGGAATCGCTCGGCAATTTCCCTGGCTACTGCCCCTTTGATTTCCGTGCCTTTTGGCAAATTCTGGTCATCAATCATGACGCATGCATTGTCTTCGAATTTGACGCGCTGATTTCCGCGCTTATATTCCTTCTTTTGGCGAACAATCAGGCAAAGCTCCTTCTTTTTTAGCATGTCCGGCTTTCCGGTTTTGACAGAAACCCTAACAACGTTCCCAACACCAGCATCGGGGTACCTTCGAAGCCTTGCCTTGATTCCAATAACGTTTATGATCATGACTATTTTGGCTCCGGAATTATCATCGCACCTAAGCCTTGTCCCTCTTGTCAATCCTTTTGTAATCCTTGCCGGCACTCCTAGCATATTTATTCACTTATTTATCTATAATCACAAAAGCCTTGGTCTTTGAAATTTTTCGGCATTCCATGAATTTGATTATGTCGCCCTCCTTGACCTTGTTGCAGTTTGGGATGTGGACGTGGAGCTTGCTCCTTCGTTTTTCATACCTTTCATATTTTTGGACCTTCCTTAAATTCTGGATTTCAACTACTGCTGTTTTCAAAGCTTTAGTGCTGACGACTTTCCCTTCGAAAATCCGCCCCCTAGTCCTTAAATGGCCATGGCGAGGGCACCTCTCATCGGTGCATTCGTCAGGATTTGAGCTTTGAATAGGAGTAACGTACTTTGTCTTGGCGACTTTTTCCTTCCTTGGGTTTTTTTGCTCGTTGCCGGTGTGGACTTTTTGAACAACTGTTTCAGCGGCTTTCTTTTCCTTGTGCTGTTCATTTTTACCTTTGTGCCCATCCTTCTTTTCAGCATGAGGCTTGTTTTCCTTCTGTGCGTTTTTTTCTTCAGCCATTAAAATCACTTAACTTATTTCCTTTGCTAATTTTTTTGTCCTATCTTCGGGCCGAATCAGGAGTAGGTTGCCCTTGGCCTCATGATGCGATTCAAAAACGAATGTACTCCCTTTCTTTGGAATCCGTTTTTTGCCTTTGGAAGTTTCGAGCAAAAACGAATTTTTGCTCTCATCTATTACCCTGCCTTCAATGCCCTGCAAATCTTTGCTGCTTGCCCGTTTAATCTTCAGATTTTGGCCGATCAATTCCTCCAGAAGAAAACCATATTCTTCCTTAGGTAATTTCCTTCCCATAATAATCCGAGAATGGATTGGCCTTCTCTGAACCGTGCAGCTTTCGATTTGCCAAATGGCAAAAAGTTTCTGGATAATCAGAAGCGTCACATTATATTGGAAATATGGTTTAAAAGGGTTGTGATGGAGCGGCCTACTAAGCATCCAATTTAAATACTAGCTTTGATTAAGAATTTTTTCTTTTTTGAGAGGGGGAATTGCTAAAAAGCACTGATTAGTAGTAACATTAGGTGATATGTGATGAAATTGCAAGTTAATGCGGGAAGGATCGAGGATACTTCTGCCGAAGCTATTTTGCTTTTCCATTTCAAGGATGAAACTCTAGGCGGCCTAAGCAAGCACGTGGATGAGAAATTAAAGGGCCAAATCGGAGCGGTTTTGAAAAATCGTGAGTTCATTGGAAAAGCAGGCCAGCTGTATTTGGTTAGCATTAATTTGGAAAAAATCGGGATCAAGAGGGTAATTCTTGCAGGAATGGGCGGGAGGAATGAATTTACGCTCGACAAGTTAAGGGGGGCTGCTTCCAAAGGCGCCAATTACGCAAAGAATTTGGGGCTTAAGCACCTTGCAATTTTGCATCCGCTCGAAGCGCCGGTTGCCATTGAAGAAACAGCGGCCGCATTAACGGAAGGGGTAATGCTTGGCACATACCAATACAACAAATATCACACGGAAGAAAGGTCGGAAATCAAAACATTGGATTCAGTTTCCATCTACACGGATGTGAACAAGGTCAAAAACATCCAAAAGGCAGTTGAATTTGCTGAAACCGTTTGCAATGCAACAAATCTTACGAGGGATTTGAACAACGAGCCGGGAAATGTTGGAACTCCAACATACATGGCAAAAATGGCCGAGGAAGCCGGAAAAAAACATGGCTTTAAGGTCAAGGTTTTTGGAAAAAATGAAATTGAAGGCATGAAAATGCATTCGTTCCTATCCGTAGCAAAGGGCAGTGTCCAAGAGCCAAAATTCGTTGTGATGGAGTACAATGGAGGAGGAAAGGATGCAATTGTCCTTGTTGGAAAAGGAATCACTTTTGATTCGGGCGGAATTTCAATCAAGCCCTCAAGGGATATGGAAAAGATGAAATGGGATAAGAGCGGGGCTTGCTCGGTGATTGGGGCAATGTCAGCTGCGGCTGCATTAAAGCTTCCTTTGCATCTAATCGGGCTAACTCCGTTCACGGAAAATCTTCCATCAGGGAGCGCATCAAAACCAGGAGATGTCGTCTATGCTTCAAATGGAACAAGCATAGAAATCCAAAATACGGATGCGGAAGGAAGGCTGGTTCTTGCCGACGCTCTTGTTTACGCACAAAAATACAAGCCAAAAGCGGTAATTGACCTTGCCACCCTGACGGGCGCTTGCGTTGTTGCCCTTGGAGATGTAGCAGCCGGCTTAATGGGAAATGATGAAAAATTGATTGAAAAAATCAGGAAGGCATCTGAAAAATCAGGGGATAAATGCTGGCATCTTCCGCTTTGGAAGGAGTATGATGAAAAAATCAAGAGCGATATTGCGGATATCAAAAACGTTGGCACTCCGGGAGGGGATGCCGGTGCAATTACAGCTGCAATGTTCCTTAAAAGATTCGTGAATTACCCGTGGGTGCATCTTGATATTGCAGGAACTGCCTGGAATGATTACGAAAAGCCCTACTTGACAAAAGGCGCAACCGGCTTTGGGGTTAGGCTTCTAATTGAGATGCTAAGGGATTAGAAGGGCTAAAACGATAGGGGAATTATTTTTTTCTATACCCAAACACTTTGTCATATTTGGGATGAGGCATCACATCTAGAATGAATGCAGCAATTTCAATCTCGTTTGTTTCCAATGTATAAAGCATCCGCCAGTAGCTTGAAAGGTCGAGTTTCCAAAGATTATTCAAATTGGAATATTTTGGCGGTATTGATTTCTTTTTTATTGCTATTCCAGCAACAGGATTTAGACGAAGCAATTCGATTTTCTGGTCGATCGACCTAAGAAGAGTTTGATTTTCAGAGCTTGATATTCCCTTTGCCAACTCGTCCGATACGCCCGATTTTAACTTTTCATAAGCTTCCTTTGCCTCGTCAAGCAGAACTATGCGAATGGTACGACTTTTTTCATATTTCAAGCCCCCTTGAAATCTTTTTTTGCATTGACTCCTTTGGCGAATATGTCCAAACAACCCCTTTTGGCGAATCCAAGACCATTCCGCGCTCTTCCAGATATGAGATAATTAGATCCAACGTGGGCTTCATTACTTTGTTGCCGAGCCTTTTCATAATGGCATATCTGCTAAGGGGTTCTTTTGCTTCCTTTAAGGTATCTTCGACTAAAAGCACTGTTTTTAATGTGGGATAATGTAGCACCTGAATTTGCCTTTGCATATTTAACACTATATAGGTTTATTGTGTAATAACTATATATAGCCTTTGTTTTTGCCCTCAATTAGGAAAATAGCAGAGCAATTGCCGTCAAAACAACAAAGAAAATCGAATAGAAAATCGCATTCCTGTAAAGATCGGGATTATCCCGCCTAAATTTGTTCATTTTGATTGCCAGCAGGTAAAGATAGCCAATTTGGAATACGAATAAGATGAACCAAAGCATGGAATTGCCGGTTAATGTCATTGCCAAATAATAGCTGATGATTGTTGGAAGGAGCAAAACAAGAATTAAGGGAATTGCAAAGAAGAAAATTATCGGAAGGAACATGGCAAAATAGGTTGCAATTGCAAGGAGCATGATCAGGACAAAATTGAGCCAGATTGGATGGTCCAGTTGGGGCTTGTTGTACCATTCAACTTTTGCGGATGAGTGGGATTTGGTAACGGTTTTTGATGCCTTCACAGATTTCTTTTTCATGAAAATAATACGTTTAGCCCGTATATAAATGTAGTCAATTTTGAAATTCTAGGCGAATAGGCAGGTATATTTATAGTTGGGGAATTATTGCATATTGCAGGAAGCTGATTTTGGTAGATTAAATGAAAAAACGCGAACGCATTTTGGAGCGAAGGAAGCTTTTCAAGCAAGAGCTTTTGCGCCCGCTTACAACGCTTATACACTATGAATACAAGGCAAAGACTGAAAGGATACAAAATAAACTCCCAAAAAGCCAAATTGAGGATGGATTCCTTGAAAGATTAACGCAGGTTTCCGAAAATTTCCATGATTTCTTGCAGTCGCACGAATTTACGCATATTGAAAAAGCAGCTCCAAGGCTTCAGGAAAAGCACATGATAATCAGGGCGGCAATAAGCGAGCTTAGGCGGCATTATCTTATGAAAGGGGAACTTCCGGAGAGGTTTTACGCACTCCCCCACGCCATAAATGCAATGAAGGAAATCATCGTGCTGTTCTATGAGTTTGAGAAGAGGAATTAGTTAAATTAGAAATCAAATAGCAATTTAGAATAATTTATTAAGAAGATTGGGTTTAGATATTATTGATTGCAATGCCAACAAAATCCCCAAAAAAACGCAACCTAATGGTGCTTGGGGCGTCCGGAGGAGTTGCAAATGCATTTCTTCACCATATGGGCCTTTACCGAAAATTCTTCAATAAACTAGTGTTGGCAGATAGGAACAATAAGGTGCTAAAAGATAGGTTCATTGACCATAAAGCGCTAGATTATATTTTCATCCACAAAAATATTGAAATCCCTTCAAAAGAGCGCGAATACTTAGAGCTTCTGAAAAAATATGAAATTGACATCGTTTTGGATATAACCGACATGAATAGCACCGAAATCCTTGAGGCAACAAACAAGGCCGGAGTTTCATATGTAAATACCGCAATGAATGATGAGAAAAAAACCGTAAAAGAACTTATTTTTGGAGTATACCCAAGGAAAAATCAGCTAAGCAACGCCCCGCATATCTTATGCACCGGCATGAACCCCGGAATTGTCAACATGTGGGTTAGGTTTGGAATTGAAAAATTCGGAATTCCAAAATGCCTTGTTCATTTCGAATACGACACATCAACTCCCCTAAAGGAGTGGAAATCCATGATGACCTGGTCCATCCACGAATTTTTAGTCGAATCCATAAGGGATCCATCCGGAATTGCGCTTGGAAGAAGAAAAGTTCAAGATCTTTATCCAAATGGGCTTGAAAACCGGGAGGACATGGCATCAATCCTAAAACCAATAATCAAACTTTCAAAATACCCAATTGGGCTTACGGTTTTGCATGAGGAAAACCTTTCCGTTTCTTACAAGTACGACATACCATCCAAATTCATCTACGCAGTCAACCAGCATACAATGAACCACTTGATCAATATCTACGAAAAGAAGAAAAACGTATTAAGAAAGGACTTGGAAATTGGGGATAATACCAAAAATGCACTTGATGGATCAGACACAATTGGCGTATACCTAGATTATCCGGACAAAAGAGTGTACTATTTGAATTCAATCACAAATGGCGCAATAATTGGCACAAATGCCACATACACCCAAGTTGCAATTGGGATTTTTGCAGCCCTTTTTGCGCTCCTATACGATAAATTGCCGTCCGGAGTTCATTTCGTCGAAGATTTGTTCGATTCGCATTTCAAGTACTTCATGTTTGATAACATGCGCGTTTCTGAATTCGTATTCAAGAAGAAAAATGGAAAAATGGTCCTGTCAAAATTCACTCCTGCGTTGACAATTCGGAGGATGAACCGCTTTGAGCATTTATACGTCATTTGAGGGGGTGAATTTTTTGGCATTTGCGTCAACATTTAGGAAAAACCAAAAATTAGGGAATGCAACCCACCTAGTTGCACTGGTTGTAGTGTTTTGGGCATTTTTTGATTCCATGCTTACATATATGGCGCCCCTTGTCATGGCATATAACGGATTTTCAAACACCCAAATCGGATTATTGATTGGCAGCTCATCAATTGCCGGACTTATTTTTGATTTCGTTGCATTGATGCTATTCAAGCGCCCAGATTATCGGAAATTTTTCATGATCATGCTCGCAATCTGCATGTTCTACCCCCTAGCACTAGGAGGAGCAACCCAGGTTTGGGGCTATTTGCTTGCCATGATTCTATGGGGGCTATATTTTGACCTGTACGGACTTGGCATGTTCAGTTTTGTATCGCAGTATGTTGAACGGAAAAATCATGCTGCTGCCTTTGGCGAAATTTTAGCCGGTAGATCCATCGGCACAAGCTTTGCACCATTGCTGGTTGGATTTCTACTGGTAGGTGGGATATACCTGAACGTATTTTTGGTTGCTGAATTTTTCATAGTTGTTGCAATTGCAATATTCCTATTATTGCTTAAGGATATGAAAGGCAAAAAGCCGCTGATTAGCGGGCAACCAATATATTCCAGGAACATATTTTCCGAATTTAATGTTCTAAGAATAACAGGCGAAAAACTATGGGCGCCGCTTATGGTTACTTTTTTCTTATTCTTCGTGGATGCCTTTTTTTGGACTCTTGCGCCCCTTTATGCCATGTCACTTGATTTTTCCGTATTTGGGGGGTTATTTTTAGCTGCCTACAGCATCCCTTTTTTGCTTTCGGGGGCAATTGTTGGAAAAGTTGCTAAACACTTTGGCAACATGAAAACCGCATTTGGGGCCATGTTCCTTGGAACTTTGGCAATTTTCTTTTTCATGTTTGTTTCAAATCCTGTTCTGATCCTTCTTTTGGTGTTTGCATCCGCATTCTGTTTTGGAATTTCACTAGCATCCATTAATGGCGCATATGCCGATTTCATTTCATCCGCCCCAAAAACAAGTAGGGAAACCGCATCGGCAGAGGATTCGGCTTTTAATTTTGCATATATAGTAGGGCCAGTTGCAGGGGGGCTTCTTTCGGATTTATTTGGCATCCCAACAGCATTTTCAATCCTTGGGGCAATTGGGATTTGCCTGATCCTATTAGTTGGGGTGAAATCCAAATTCAGGTTTAGGGTGGCGGCTTAACTTTTTCCAAATAGGCAGTTAAAAATAGGATAATTTCTCTCTTCCGACACTATTTATAGCCCGAAAAATTCTCAATCATAATCTTTTCTTGAGACATTTGAAGCTTTTTTAGTAGGGCAAAGGTGGATTTCTGTTAGAAGTTGGTTGGTCAATTCTCTAAATGCAATCCTTTGCAATGCTTGCTATGTGGTAATTTCACTCTTCGGCAAGTTTTGAAAGCTTTGCCTTGATTAGGATGGATTCCTGGACAATCGGGTTCATCAGCTGTGAAAAGGTTGCATAATCGATTTCCCGCTTCATGAAGCTTTTTTGGATCTCATTTTTCTGGTTTTCCAATTCGGCAAGCTTTGCCTTGAGGGATTCGGTTGGATTTTTTGCCTTTTCTTTCTTTTCAATGCTAACGCGCGGCTTAATTGTTGCCTGCCTCATTGAAACGGCTGCAAAATCATCAACTATGCTCTTATCCATATCGCCCGGCTTGAATGGGTTTTCCTCTTCCGAAACGGGGGTGATATTGCCCTCGGCCTTCAGCTCACGGAGTATCTGGTCCATAGGAAGGGTTATGGAATATGCCTCGGATTGGGCTTTCCCGCCAATATCGGTAACAACAGAGACATCCACCTGGAAGGTATCCGAATCAAATTCGGAATTTGAGAATTGGAGGGATTTGATCTTCATGGTATCGGGCCTTAGCTTATCAAAAATAATGGAAAATTTCCTATTGAAAATAATCAAAAGCTCGGCAATCTGGTCGGCGCCCTTGTTTCTAACGGTCAGCTCAAAGCCCCAATCCTTGGAGTTTGTGAAACGCTTGAACAAATCAAGCTTTATTGAAACCCTCTGGTCGGTCCGGATATCAATTGCCCCCTTCCGCCGATCAAAAAAATATGTTTCCTGCGTCTTGCCCTTGTTTTTTTTGCCAAATGCCTTGAATGCGGCTGCAATGCTTGAAATTAGCTTCATAAAAATCCTTCATGTAAGTAAGCAAGAAGCGTATAAATAGGTATTTTTTACTTAGGAGGAAGGATTGGATTAATGGAAATCTTAAAAAATTGCCCAAATCAAAGTTTTGAAACAGATTCCCGAATTTTTGAAAGCGCCAAATTGATGTTGCCAACCGAATTTGCATATGAAAATCGCAAATACCCCTCTCCAAAACTTCCAAAGGATGTTCCTGGAAGGCATGCAACTCCTGCTTCGTTTAGAAGGAAATCCGAAACTTCCTTTGATTTTTTGCCAAGCTTTGAGATGTTTGGGAATGCGTAAAATGCGCCGTGGGGGGTAATGCAGCTAATTCCAGGGATTTTGCTCAGCCCAGAAACTATCAGATCGCGCCTTTTCCTAAATTCCAAAACCATGCGATCAACGGAATCCTGCGGCCCGCGCAATGCCTCTGCGCCAGCAATTTGCGTAAAGCTTGCAGTGCAAGAGTTGGAATTGGTCATAAGCCTTGTGATGTGCTGAGCAATTGACGTGTTCATGACGCCGTAGCCTAGTCTCCAGCCGGTCATTGCATATGTTTTTGAAAATCCATCAAGAATTATTGTGCGCTCCTTCATTCCGGGAAGGGAGGCAATGCTGAAGTGCTTTTTATCATAAAGAATCCTCGAGTAGATTTCATCGCTTAATACCCACAAATTGTATTTTTTTGCAATTTCTGCAACTCCTTCGACATCGGATTTTTCCATTATTCCCCCGGTTGGGTTTGCCGGAGAATTCAAAATAATCATCTTGGTTTTTTTCGTGATAAGTTTTTCCAAATCCGCTGGCCTAAATGAAAAATGGTTTTCCTCCTTCAGATGGAGCGGAACCGCCTTGCCTCCGACAAAATTTATCATGCTCTCATAAATTGGAAAGCCGGGATTTGGATAGATTACTTCATCTCCGGGATTGATTGTTGCAATGATTGCAAAATACATTATTGGCTTTCCGCCAGGAGTGATTACAACTTCATCAGGAGAAACATCAATGCCTCTAAGTTTTCCGGAGTATTCAGCAACTGCTTTCCTTGCATCAGGAAGGCCAGCTGAAGGGCCATAGTGAGTGTAATTTTCATTGATCGCTTTAATTGCAGCATCCTTTATGTTTTTTGGGGTGTCAAAGTCGGGTTCGCCAATTTCTAGGTGAACGATTTTCCTGCCTTGAGCTTCCAGAGCTTTTGCCTTTGCCAGAACTTCAAAGGCGGTTTCAGTCCCAAGAACGGCCATCTTATCTGCGATTTGCATAGTGATTACCCCCATTTATATTCGGAATTCGTGCTATTAAATCCTTAAGGTATTAAATAATAACTATTGGCTTAATATGAACTGTTGATATGCTATGCCAGGAACCAAGAATACGCCAGGCGGCCCGTTTGGGAAAATAAGAACCATCATTAAGAAAAACCATGGCGAAATATCCTATGAAGACCACAAACTTCTGCGCGAATCGTACAATTACTCCCACGAAGTGTTAAAGCATCTAAAGCGGATATCCGGCCACGAATATTCAACCCACATTAGGCATATTGGCCTAACCCTGGCAAAATGGGGCGCCAATGCAAGGGTAACGGCGCTTGGAATTTCACATGAAAATCTTGAAAAGGGAAAAATAGGTGAAAAGCCAGTCACAAGGGATTTGATGCTTGAACATTTCCGAAAGCGATTGGGATCTTTGCCGGAAGCTTCTGAATTTATCATGAAAGTCGAATCATTAAGCGAAGGAAAATTAAAACATGGCTTTGTTTACCTGCCAAGGCATGACGAATACGCAATTGTTTCCAATGAAGGTAAATTCGATAAAAATCCCATTCTGTTTTGGGAAATTATGCGGGCGGATCAAAAACGCCTCTTCCAAAGCGGAGCGGATACATTAATTGCCAAAGCCGCCGACATTGAACATAATATAACAACTTACAAAAAATTGGAGCCGGAAAATTCGGTTAGCACGCTTTTGAAGAATAAGTCAAGGATTCTATTCCTAAACCACGTAATCGCAACCGGATTTAAGGGACTGAATGCGGATGATGGCCAAAAAAAAATATTGATCAGGGCAACGAAGGAACTTGGAATAAAAATTGCTGCCATGGAAAAAAATATGCTTGGCATGAAAAAAATTCCAAAGGATATTACGAAAATGGATGTGGACTTTTACAGATATGGCGAATGATTCAGCCAACCGGATTCTCAAAGGTAATTCTCATCTCCTTAAGGGTTGGCGAAAATTCCGAGTTTGTAGTTGAAAGAGTTGCCTTCCATTGCAAAAATCTTGCAGATGTTGGGATCTGCGAATCAATCTGCACTTCCTGGTAAGGAGACCACAATCCGTCAATTTTTGGGTTCATTCCGGTCCTTACTTCAATTTTGATTTTTGTTCCATTTGGCTGGATTGAACCCCAGCTGATCAGTTTCCATTTCGCAAGGTCGGTTTCACCATCCAATATTGGCGATTCGAATGTCCCATCGGCCCTGTAAATGCGCTTGCCAGAGGAGCTGTCATAATTGATGATCGCCCCTTCCGTCAATGTGGTGGTCCTGATCCTATCGTATTTTTCCTCCTGAAATTCGGTTACTGTGTGCTTGATTTGCTTGGTTATGAACCTTCTAACTCCGGTTGCTGCAAAAATAGCCGCGCCATCCTCGCCGGCATTGGTTTTCTTGATTGTGATCCCGCTGATTGGCTTGAGCGGGTCGTTTGCCTTGATTTTAATGTAGGTTAGTGTTTGCGAATTGTCCGATTTTGGCGAATCAAAAACCAATCGTTCCTTGGGAATTGGGTTTGCAGCATCATATTCGTAGTTCCAAACATCCGTGTTTGCAACAAGGGGAATTTCCTGCACCTCGCCATCCTCATAATTCAGGCGGATCCTTGCAAGTTCGCTGATGCTGCCTTTCTTGAAACTTGCAGAAAGCAGGAAATAAATTTCCGAAAATCTTGTCCTTCCGGTTAGGAAATTGGCCGAAAAGAACTGCGAACCGGAGGTTGCAAGCACGCTCCATTTTGCGGAAGATTTGTAATCCGGTGAAATTGAGAACGGAACCCCTTCGAATCCTATTTCCCCGGCTTTGAGGTCGGGATAATAATTCCCGGCAGTTGGGTTGCCGATGAAAAACGGATTTGAGTGGTAATCCGAATTTGCAACCTTTGAAAAATCAAAATTGACAAACTCGACCCTTTCTCCAAAATTCGTAAGCCCTCCCATTGGCTTTGGGACAACGCTAACGGATGGGTAGATGACTTTTTCGGTCACAACAATGGTTGGAACAATTGTTTGCTGAACTGTTACAATTACCTGCGGAGTTGCATTGACATAAATAATCTGCGGGCTTGGATTTTCGGATTTTGAGGTCAATTGCAAGCAGCCGGCGAGTGCAAGGAATGAAAAAACTGCCAAAAGGAGATATCTTGATTTGAACATGCTTCCTAAGACAAGGCCAATCTTAATTAAGTTTTTTCTTTTGGCAAATCCCATCGAAAGCCTTAATAAATTCCCGCAAAGTAATATGGAACTTTGAGGGGAACATGGAATTTCCCAAACATCAACACATTGGAACGGTGAGAACATGGCAAAATTCAAAATAGAATACGACAGGGATGGGTGCATTGGAGCAGCTGTTTGCGAAGCTGTGTGCCCAAAGCATTGGAAAATGGCCGATGATGGGAAAGTCAACCTGCTTGAATCAACAAAGCAGGATAAGGAGGAAATTTACATAAAGGAAATTGATGAAGCTGATTTTGAGAGCATGAAAGTAGCCGCCGATGGCTGCCCCGTAAAAGTCATACACATCCAAAACAAGGAGACTGGAGAGAAATTAATCTGATTCAATCGGCTTGCAAGGGTTTGGAAAAGAAGAAAATATGATTCGCCGGATTTGAAAGGAAATTAATCCGATTCATTTTGATCGATCAGAAAAAAATTAATCCGATTTACTTTCCTTTTGTTGGTGATTGCGCGGTTGCCTTTTTATTAAAGGGCACCATTTGCGTCTCGTAATAGAATACAGCAACTGTTGCAAAAATGTTTGTAAAGAGAATGAATAGGACTACAATTTCACTAATATTGGGAAAATTTATGCCATCAATTGCCAAATCAGCAACTAGCGCGGCCAAAACCGCAGTAGCAAGGCCTCTTGGCATAAGAGCGCTAATAATTAATTCCGAGTCCGCCATTTGAGGATTTCTCCATGCAAGCACTTTAACGGCCAGATACCTGGCAACAAGGGCGGCAATAAACATAAGCAGGGCAATAATCGTAAGATTTAGGTCTATTTTCTGCAAATTCAGGATAATCCCCATATAAACAAAAAACATTGTCCTGACAAAGAAGCTGATTTCATTATTGAAATTCGTAATTGCCGGATCAAGGGAAAGATCTTCCTTCATTTTAAACATTCTTGCAAGCGCATCGGAATTACCCAGCAAAAGCCCAAATATCAAAACGGAGGTTATTCCATTCCCTTGGTAGATTTCAGAAATCGAATACAGGAAAAAAACAAAGGCGATGGTTAGCAAATACTCGAATTGCTTTCCTTTGTATTGCTGCAAAACCTTAACCCAAAAAACCCCGCCGATTATCCCAAGAAATATGGCAATTGATAGGGTACTGACGATGATTTGCAATGGATCTCCAATTTTCCCGATTTTTGGGGACATATAGCCAATTATCATCACAACCCCAACAATTGTGAATACATCATTAAAGGCGGATTCCAAATTCAGCAGGGTTTTGACTTTTTCCTTGACGTCCAATTTTGCAACAAGTGGAACGATTATTTCATAACTGGTTCCGGCAACAATCATACCTGCAAGAAGCCCATGGACCCATGTAACATCGGTTACACTTATCAGGAAAATTATTGTGACAAGTATGACTGTGAGCCCCGACATTAAAAGCGTAAACCAAATGCTTTCGGGAAGTTCATCCAATACCTCATTTAAATTTAGTTTTGTGCTTCCGTCAAAAACGATTATTACCAGGGCAATTGTTCCGATAAAGGGAGCTAAATTTGCTAACTGGGAAGGATCAATGATATGGGCTATAGGACCAATAATCATTCCAAGAAAAATCAGTATCAAAACGTCGGGAATTTTAGTCCTATCAAAAAAGATGGACGCCAAATAACCCGCAAAAATAGTTAAACCAATTATCCCCATGAACAGGGCAACTTCGGACATGGAAAAAATAAGTTAAATCACTTAAAAACGGTTTCGTTGAATGAATTGGCAAATATCAAAAAGCATTCAGCCTATCAATCATTGGAGTTTTGCGGTCCCAATAACCCTTAGGCCCTTTGCATCAAGCCTTGCTAGCAATACAGGAAAATTAGAGTTGACGCTGAAGGGTTTTTCCATTGCAAGCTTTCCATTTGATTGCGAATTTGCCTTTGCTTCTTGCCCATTCCACCTGCAGGGCGCATTTTGGAAGAAATGAAGGGCATGGATTTGCTCGTCTTGTTTTAGGGGCTCTTTTAGGAATTTGCTAAGTGAAATTTGGACGCTTAATTCCTTTCCGGTCTTGATTTGATGATTTTGCGAAGCCAAAAAATCGCCGCGCTCAACATCTTTGCTTGTCAGAAGTTTAATTGCCAGCCCAAACCTATCGCCGGCATTGGTTTCCTTCACATCCGCATCATGCATCTGGATGCTCCTAACCTCCAGCTCTTTTCCGGATGGGAAAGTTTGCAATTTATCATGGATTTTGATTTTGCCAGAGTGCAAAAAGCCAAGAAGTATGCTTCCCACCCCTTTAACTTCAAAAGAATGGTCAACGGATGCAAAAATTGTTTCGGTGTTTCGATTTTGAGGTGCATAGGCAAGTATGTGCTCCTTTGCTTGCTCAAAAGTTGGAAAAATCGGGTAGTTTTCAAGGCTGGTTCCCTTAATAAGTGGCTTTAAGTCGAAATCTGTTATGATGCAGCCTTCCTTCTTTTGCAATGCATCCAAGATGACTATCAGTTCGCCAAGGGAAGGGGTTAGGGCGTCCGCTTGAAGGATGCAATAATCGCTAAGGTAGGCAGCATAAACCGCAACTTGCACCTTTTCGGGGTATTTTGTCGGCTCTATAACAGATATGATTTTACCGGAAAATACAGTTTGATAAAGAGTGATATCTTCAACCGTGTCCTTTTTCCCGATTGCAGAGGCAATCAAGCCCCTTTTTTCAGGATTTTCCCCGAATACTCCAAAAGTCATGCTGGTCATTTGAATCGGCAGATTAATGTTTAATAAAATTATTAAACCAGCGGAGAGTGTAGTTTAGAGTATGCGAATATTTGACTTTTCAGTCAAGAGGATAGAAAAAGAACTCAAAAGCAAGATCAACGAATACGAAGATACGCTAATGCAATATAGCCCCATACAAAAAAACGAGATCAATAGGAGAATCAGGCAGATTGAAAATCGTTTTTCATCCCTGACCAAGTTCTTCAACTTCCAAAAATACTCGGCTGCGGATGATTTCTTCTTCAAATACGAAAAACTTCCGCCTTTTGGGAAGGAATACTGGTTTTTGTATTTTGTCGAGCCAAAAACGAAGCATCAGTTGATTGTTACTTTTGGAAGGTATTCCTCGCATATAAACATCAACAAATTGGAACTTTCCGGCTCATCGGAAGAAACCAATGTTTCCGAATGCGCAGCTGTTGCTTGGATGTTTGATAAAAAGCGAAAGATCCTGCTCAATTCAAAGCAAAAAGTAGAAGTGGCATTTGGCAGCAAGGAAAGCAAAAAAAGAATCGGGTTTGAAGGAAAAGGAAGCAAATTCGAATTTACAGGCAAATACCCAAATTACAATCTTTCACTTAGCACCAAAATGGGAAACACGAAATTGGAGCTTTTCAAATCAAAAAAAGGAAAGCCATTTGAAATCCAGCACTTATTTGCAGGGAATTTGGGATTTGGGCTTGTGAATTTGTATTTTGATTTCAAGGGAACCTTGCTTGGGAAAAAAATGATAGGGAAATGCTATGTGCAAAAAGTAATAGTGACTTCTCCGTTCATTCCATGGAATTGGGGCAGGTTTTACTTCCAGGACGGGAGCATTTTTGAATTCTTCACGCCCTATGTGCCGTTCCTCCCAACCAAGGTGAAATTTGCATCTTTGGTGCATTATTATGATGCCAAAAAGAACAAAACCTACAAGCTAAAAGGGCTTAAAATCGAAAAAGCCGCCGGTTTATCCAGATGGCATATTTACGGGGATGATTATTCGCTTTATGCCCGGCCGTATTCGGAATTCCTATTCAAATTCGAAGGCCTTGGCTTCTTCAAGTACTACGAATATTTCACGGAGGCGGTTGATTTTTACGTGAAGGGAAAACAGCTTGAAAACGGAGTTGGGATAATCGAGGATGCTTACGGTTTCCTTGTGTAAAAAAACGGCGAAATTACTAATTTAAAATTAAAATTGAAGGCCCAATACAAGCTTTCCCTTTCCAAAAGTAGATTGCACATGTTCTTCCCAGCGTGCAGTTTTTGCCAAACAGCGTCCCTTTTCAAAAGATCCGTTTCCGTGATGCGGATTGGATCAAATTTGAATATACATCACAAATCCATAGCGAAAAGATAAGTGTGTAATTCAGTAGCTACCTTAGTCCTCATTGCATGCGCTCAGTCTGGGACAGTCTCATCACGCAAATATTCTGAAAGTTGAGATTTAAAAGCGCTTTGAAGTGCAGGCAAATATTAGCATCAAACTGGTTTTGCAGTGCTTGTTTCCCAAACATTTATTATCAAGAATGCCCTTTTTTGCATATGGGATTCAAGGAGCTTTTGAAACCGTCAAAAGAGCACATATTTTTTTTTCTGCTATTTGCCTTGGCAGCCAATTTCCCATATTTTGGCTCGTACCACACGGATACGCTTGGAATCTCATGCAAAACCAACAATACAGCTGATTGCCAAACATCCGGCGAAAGAACCATCCGGCTAAACCCGCTTTTCTGGTTTCCATATACAATTGTTGGAAACAGCGATGTGCTGACAAAAAACCCGCTTGGAATTGAGGAAGAAATTTCAATTCCAATACTGAAAATAAACGCTTTTTCGATTCAGTTCTTCCTAGCTTTGCTATATTGGTACTTGGCATCCGGGCTTATGATTTATGGGATTTCAAGAAAGGAGGATTCGGATTCTAAATAATTTACTTTCCGTCAATAGCCGCATATTGTTTTCGTTCTACCGTAGCAATATGCTTATAAAGTTACTAAGTGGAATTGATCTATGAGCCCAAAATCCATGGCGCAACTGGTGGCCAAGTTCAAAAGAACCCCGTATTTGGAAGCAATCAACCATGTGCTTTTGATGAATTCATTCATATCAAAAAGGCCGCAAATGGATTTTTCAGAATTTTCAAGCAGATACGCAGCCTACACGGATGAGGCAATTGCAAACATGGAACTCATCTATTCTGTTGATTCAAAAGAAGACCTTAAAATTGCAATTTCAAACGTTAAACAATTCCTAAACCAAAAAGTTGGCCCTATAGCGTATTCGAACCCTGAAGTTTTTGGATCCGGAAACGGATTTTCAAATTTCGTTTTGCAAAACAGGCAAGGATTCGAGGATTGGGCGGATGTTTTGGCGGATTTGGAGTATGAGATTTCAAAATTGGATTAGTTTTGGGATTTTGCGCTGAATTTAGCATATAAAATTTGATGGTGAAGAATAATGGCAGATGAATTGATTGAAACTGAAATTCAAGCGCCAATGGAGGCAAAAAAATCATTGGAGCCGGCATCAAGAGGAATCCCATCAAAAGAAAGCCTTTGGTTCCACTACAACAAGCTTCCAATGTCCTTGCAAGGCAGATGGGAAACGGATGACATTCTCAAATTGGTGTTTCCTCCGCAATTCAAAAAAGCGCAGTTCCATATCGCAGGCAAATTGCTAACCTTTTTATCATTGGAAGAAGAGGCAACTGGCGATCAGGTGTCGGAGTGGGCATCCAAAAACCAAATCCCGCTTTCAACCCTTAGAAATCTCGTAGTTCCAAGAATGATTGCAACTGGCTTTCTTAGTAGGGAGAGGAAAAATCCAACCGGACAGACGGATAAGGATAAACGGCATGAAATGGTGCTTAAGATCTCAAGCAAATTTGGGGAAGCCCTAAAGCATATTGGAGGGGAATGGTCATCCATTGTTGAAACTTGGAAAGTCAAGCGAAAGCAAAACGAGCCAAAAATGTAAAACGGATAATTCCTGATTAATATGGATCCGTTTTTGCTAAAACTGATATTTTCCTTCTTTGTTGGAGGGGCGTACGTTGCGCTCATAATCAGAATTTCTGAAAAGGTCGAGCCAAAGCTGGCTGGGATCATAACCGGATTTCCAGGCACTAATGTTTTGAGCTTGCTATTTCTGGCATGGACAAATGATGCCAATTTTGCTCTCGCTGCCATGCCAATTGGGCCGATTGGGATTTCTGTAAATTCGATTTATCTTGCAATTTTGCTTGGTTTGATTAAATTTGGCAAATTCAAGGCGCTCATAGTTTCGCTTGCAATTTGGTTTGCGCTTATTTTGCCATTTGTTTATATCAATTTCAACGATTTTTATTTAGCAATTTTCATCTCGATTTTCATATTCGCAATTGGATTGCATTTGCTATCAAAATTCCCAATTAAAACCATTAAGGCGCAAAAACTTCCAAAAAGAGAGCTATTTTTGCGCTGCATACTTGCAGGTTCACTGATTGCAGTTTCCGTTTTGGCTGGTAAATTCCTAGGGCCATTGTGGGGTGGTTTGTTTGCAACTTTCCCTGCGCAATTCTCATCATCAGTTCTTCTGTTAACAAGAACCCACGGAAGGGACGCAGCCGCCTCAGTTGCCAAAAACATCCCATACGGAAGTTTTTCACTTATAGCATTTCTGATTGCGTTCAACACGTTACTACCACAAATTGGACTAATTAGTGCAACTGCAATTTCCTATGGGGTTGCGGCAATTGCTGCGGTTGGGATTTATTTCGCATTGATCAAAAAATAACATTTCGATTAGTTTACCGCCTATAAGCATCATCATGGTGCATCAGCCGGTCGAAAAAGATGATCTTTTCCGATTTTAAAACCCTAAAGAATAAGACGAAGCTTTTTCCAACGTGCACCCGTTTGTAATCTGAAAGCCCGTGTTTTAGGTTTTTGTAATGTTCAACAGTGGTTTCATCAGAGGATGCAACCTGATCCATTTTCCTGAAAATTTCAAGCCAAAGCTGCTTATCCTTCCTTGCAAGTGCCTGCAATGTGATTTTCATTCCTTCAGAATATGCCTTGCTAAAGCTCACTTGGTTCAACCCCGCAAAGTTTTGCCAGTTCGGAATCAGACATTGGTTTTAGCCCGTACTTTTTGATGTGATTTTCAGTTGAACGAATAATTTCCTGCACTAGTTCTTCCCGGATTTCCGGTTCAATAAATTCATCCCCATACATTTCCGCAAACTTGTCAAGCGCCTGGTCCTTGTTCCTTAGGCCGTATTTTTCCTTGATTACCCCAAGCACCCTTGCGGTATACGGTTTCACATGCACGTTCATATTCACATTGCCCATACGCCTCCACCTAAGTTAAAGTAAGCTGGAATAAGTTTAAATAAGTTTTGATTAGGATTAGGGTTGGTTGCCTTCTTAGGAAATTTGCAAATCCGACAAGATATGCGATTAAATATCACTTTGGGTTAACCATTCCATGAGCATCCTAATCCTTTTGGTTGCGGCCCTATCTTTGGCGTACATCTTCTCCGAACTTTGCAAGCACATAAACGTCCCAAGGGTTGTTGGGCAGATATTTGCTGGGATTGTGATTGGAATTTTTTCAAAAGATCTTCTAATTCCATCCACGCTGGAAACATTTTCCCTGCTTTCGGATGTTGGCATTGTTTTGCTTTTTTTCTTTACCGGTTTTGAAGTCAATTTGAAGGAATTCCAAAAGCATTTCAAGAATACGGTTACAATTTCCGCATTCAACACGGCAATACCGTTTTTAGCCGGGTTTTTACTCACTCTTTGGCTCGGATATGGGTTAACCGTAGCTATTTTGGTTGGGATTTGCCTGGCAGTTAGCTCGACATCAATTTCACTTGATTTCCTCGAGGAATTTGGCTTATTGAAATCAAAAATTGGAAATCTCATAATTACAACTGGAGCAGTTGATGATTTGCTTGAGCTTATTTTTACAACAATAATTCTAGCTTTCCTTCAAATTTCAATTGGCAACGGAACTGTTACCAGCTTATTTATCGGAATGCTTGCATTCATTGGAATTGCTACACTTGCGCGTTTCCTAATCATTCCATTTGCCCTAAATGTGGTGCAAAAGGAGCATTCGGCATCCGGGCTATTCATGATCGCGCTGATTTTGACAATGGCAATGGCGTCCATTTCAGATTATTTAGGGCTAGGCTCGTTAATTGGAGCGCTTATTGCCGGAGTTTTGATTAGGCACTCTATCATGCAGGAAAAAACAAGAAGGCCTTGGGAAACGCATGAAATCTCACAGACAATCCATACGGTTTCATTTGGGTTTTTAGTCCCGATATTCTTTGTTTGGGTTGGAATAAACACGGATATTACAGCTGTGTTTTCGAATCCGTTTTTGGTATTTGCGCTTTCGGCAATTGCAATTGGAGGAACGGTAATTGGAACAGCCCTTGCGGTCCTTGTCAACAAAGGCAATTGGGAGGAAGGGATTTTAGTTGGATGGGGAGTTACTGCAAAGGGGGATGTTGAACTTGTAATTGCCACATTAGCCCTGAAAAATGGCCTTATAGCCAAGGATATTTACACCGCACTGATTTTGATGGCATTCATTACAACCCTTGTTGCGCCGATTGTTTTTAGGCGGATGATAATGGATAAGATGGTTAGGAAAAACCTAAAGGCGGGTTTGAAAGTTAGTTAAAACTACATGGCAACAATTGTCAAAATCAACTAATTATTGATTAAAAATCTACAAAAGAAATATAAGTGATCCCGAATTAACGGTATTCATGGAAATACTCCAAAAAATACTTTACTGGTCGATATTGCTTGTTGCAGTATTGTTGCTCGCATACATTTTTACGAGGGCAGTAAAATGAGCAAAAAGATGGGCATTGTCAGTTTTGAATTGGCAGATACGATTCTAACAATAGCTTCCATTATCAGCTTCCTTGCAGTCGCATACATGCTGATTTTGAAACTTACCGGCCATTCGCCAACAGAAATTGAGGTTTTGATTGGAATTACGGTTTCAATTGCATTGAACATGGCAAGGATTGAGGGAAAACTTGGGGAACTAAAAGAATCCAAAAGAAATGCCCAAAGCAGCATAAGGATGGTAATTAGCAGGCTCGATAGGATTGAATCCAGGCTCCAAAAACTCGACGGAATAGAATATAGGTTGCAAAAAATTGAAGCAGGAATAAACTAAATATCAGCCGCATAGCCAATTCCTGATACCTTTAAAACCGTTCCAAGCCTAATTTTTGGGAGTTGCAATGAACGAATCGGAACTAATAGTGCTAAAAGTGCTTGAAAAGCATGCGGAAGGAATTGATTCCAAGGAATTGGCCAAAGCTTGCAAAATTGATTATAATTCAGCAATGAGCATTTTGGGCAAACTATCCGAAGAAAACCTAATTGATCTAAAAAAATCCGAAAAAGCATTTGCAGTTTTGACCCCAGAAGGGGCAGCTTACGCTGAAAATGGGCTTCCTGAAAAAAAGCTTGCGGATGCTTTGAAAAAAGGATCGATTGAAATTTCCGAAATTGCAAAAAAAGCCAATATCTCGCCGGTCGAATCACAAATCGCGCTCCAGTGGGCAAGGAAAAATAATTGGATCAAATTCTCAAAGGATGGCACAAAAACAATAATTGAAATAGCCGGCAGCATCCATGAAACTTTCGAGGAAAAACTTCTTCAAAAAATCCATCACGAAAAAAGGGCAGAATTTGAAAATACAACTCCATTTCAAAATTTGAAAAACCGAAACCTAATTGAAATTTCAATTGAAAAAGAAGCGATTGCAAAAATCACTCCGGAGGGCAAAAAAGCAATTCAAAAGCCCCTTGAGCAGACAATTTCCCAGCTAACTCCGCAAATGCTAAAGGATGGTAAATGGAAAGATGTGGGATTTAGGGAGTACGATTTGAAGGGATTGCTCAAAATGCCGCAGGCAAACCTTGGAAAAAGGCAATTCTATTTGCAGTTTGTTCGCGAACTCAAGGAAAAATTAGTCGGGCTGGGGTTCAAGGAAGCAAATGGACCGTTAACCGAATTGGAATTTTGGAACATGGACGCGCTTTTCATGCCGCAGGATCATCCGGCAAGGGACATTCACGATGTTTTCAGGCTGGATTTGCCGCAAGGTTCAATTGGGGATGCAAAACTTAGCGCAAATGTAGGAAAAGCGCACGAAAAAGGAGTGGATGTCTCTAAGGGATGGGGAACAAAATGGAACGAGCGCATGGCAAGAAGAATTGTCTTAAGATCCCAAACCACAACGGTTTCTGCAAGAACCCTAGCTGCAGGAGTAAAACCGCCGCTCAAGATGTTTTGCATTGGAAAGGTTTTCCGGCCAGATGACATAGATTGGAAGCATTTTTTAGAGTTCAATCAATGCGATGGCATTGTTGTTGATGAGAACATGAGCTTTAGGGAGCTTTTGGGATATTTGAAAACATTTGCAGTTGATATTTTCGGAGCCAAGGAATCCGATGTGAAATTTGCGCCATCTTATTTCCCATTCACGGAGCCTTCGGTTGAACTCATGGTCAAAATCAACGGGAAATGGACTGAAGCTGGGGGAGCTGGGATTTTCAGGCCAGAAATGACCCGCCCGCTTGGCGTGGATGTTCCCGTGCTTGCGTGGGGGCTTGGGCTGGATAGGCTTGCAATGATTAATTTGAACTTAAAGGATATCCGCGATTTGCATTCGCAGGATTTGCAATTTTTGAGAAATAAGTGAAAAATTATGGTAACAGTCAATGTAAGCAAAAAATACCTTTTGCAGCTTGCAGGAAAAAAACTAAGCGATTTGCAGCTTGAAGAGGCGCTACACCAAATCAAATCTCCAATTGATTCCCAAGATGGCAACAATTTGGTCATCGAAGTAAACGGCGATAGGCCCGATCTGCTTTCAGCTGAAGGGATTTCAAGGGCGCTTAAAGGATATTTGGGAGTAGAAAAAGGGATTCCAAGTGAGAAATTTGGAAAAAGCGGAATGGTTGTGAATGTTGACTCTTCAGTTAAATCGGTGCGCGAATTCATAGTTTGCGCAGTTGTTGAAAATTTGAAGATTTCAGACGATGATTTGGCAGACCTTATACAAATTCAGGAAAAACTCACTTTGACGCATGGGAGGAAGAGAAAGAAAGTGGCAATTGGGCTTCACGATACGTCTATGCTAACCGCACCATATTTTTACAAGGCGGTCGATCCAAAATCAATTTCATTCATCCCCCTTGGAAAGGATAGGAAAATGGATTTGCAGGAAATTATTGAAAAGCATGAGAAAGGGATTGATTACGCCTACATTTTGGATGGAGCAAAAAAATACCCGGTGATTTTTGATTCGAAAAACCAGGTGCTTTCATTCCCGCCAATCATCAATGGAGCGCTTACGATGCTTACAACCAACACCAAAAGCATTTTCATAGATATCACGGGGCTTGATTACCATGCCTGCAATATTGCTCTAAATATTTTATGCCAGGATTTTGCGGATAGGGGCGCAAGCGTTAAAACGGTTGAAATAAAATCGGGAGGAAAAGCAATAACTACACCTGAAACTGCGCCTGAAAAAATGGAATTGGATATTGGATTTGCAAATAAATTGCTGGGAACGGAACTTAGCGCAAAACAAATAGTTGAATGCCTAAAAAAACAGCGGATTTCAGCCAAAATCAAGAATCCAAAAACCATAGAATGCCTGATCCCAAAATACAGGGCCGACTTTTTGCACCCTGTTGATTTGGTTGAGGAAGTTGCACTTGGTTACGGCTTCAATAAGTTCATTCCAAAGCAGCCATCGGTTTACACAAAAGGGGAGCTTTCTGAAAACACCAAATTGATTGATGATGCTGTTGGTTTAATGATTGGTTTTGGCTTTATGCAAATCAACACGCCAATTCTAACAAATGAAAAATTAGCAGGGAAAGTCAAATCCATTTCTCCATTAGTAAAAATCCTAAACCCCATCAGTGAAGAGTACGAAAATGTCCGATCAAGCCTGCTTCCGCAAATGTTGGATACTCTTTCAAAAAACACACATAACATTTACCCTCAGAAAATATTTGAAATTGGAAGCACAATTATTGCAAATCCAAAAATTGCGGTGCAATGCGAAAACAACATTTCAATTGCAGCAGCAATTGCTTCCCCAACTGCAAATATTTCGGATCTTTCACCGGTATTGCTTGAGCTTCTTGGAAAATTGCAACTGGAATTTGATTTGCACAAATCCGAATTGAAAATGTTCATCTCCGGAAGGCAGGCAACTCTTAAGGGAAAAGGCGCAATTTTTGGCGAAATTGGGGAAATCAGCCCGGAAATCCTAGAAATGCTTAAGATGGAAGTTCCAATCAGCGCATTTGAAATAGTAATCAAAAGGAACTAGTGAAAAAAGCTTCCTCCTGATTTGAAAATACGAGTAAATATCAAAATTGAAAAAATTTTTTCCTCCTAAACAATTTTCGCGTGCTTTTTGAGAAGCAGGAGCATTCCAAGTGATTCGGGAACATCTGTTTCTTCATGTGCCTTCAAATTGTAGTGGCTTCCCCCAAAATCGAATTCAACCGCTTCCGTATTCCTAATTCTCATGCTTTTTCCCTTGAAAGCAATTGCATCCTTGGTTGGCTCAAAAGTCCTAAGTTCCGACAATTTGAGCGTTTTTGCGATGTAGCCGGTATCGCCGTGAAGTGAATCCGGAAGGCGGATTAACCTTGCCAAATCAAACGTGACGTTCCTATCGACATTGACACTTTTTAGCGAAATTGAATTTTTGAGGAGGTTCTCCCAAAGCTTGTCAAGGCCTTTAAGCAGATCCCAATTTCCGGATTCCATTTTTTTCATTATGAACTCCTTCCTCTCGAAAACATCTTCCGAATCCTTCTTCCGAAGCCCAAAATACCTAAGATCCTCAACTTTTGCATTCCTAATGAAATCCGTTGCATTGTTGTATAATTTTTTTGCCCAGCCGGCGCTATCCTTCCCGGGGCCCTTCAACACAAATCTTCCATAGCCAAGTTGCTGCTTTACCAGAATTGATTCGAGATCTAGATCAGTTGCTGTAATGTAATTCAGCATCTGCTTCCTTGCCTCTTGATTCAGCTCGCGAAGTTTCTTATCCTCCAAATGGATGTGATAGCCCTTTTGGCCAGAAAAATTGATCTTCAAATCAGATTCTGAAAACCCAAAATCCTTGAGCAAAAATTCTTCAATTAGCCTAAGCGTATCTGCTTTGATGGTTTCCAAGCAATAACTGCAATAGATTTTATTGTGGTTTGCATGATTCACATCCGGATCCAAATCAAAAATCAGATCTGCGCCCAGATATTCCTTTTTTTGCATTGGCTGGGCTGCCGGATACCTATAGTATGCAGCGGAATACGACATGAACATCGGCACTTCCCGCTCGATGAAATTTTTAAGTTCCAAATCGGATGAAAACGCCTTGTGGCGGAAATCGATTTTTTTCTCAAATCCAAAGCCGAATTCGCGCATGTGCAAGGAAGATGGCGATTTGAGATTGTGGGAATAATATTCCCGGAAGTTGCGCCTAATTACTTCAAGCTCCTTTGTGTGCTCTAGCAGTTGCGACATGAAAACCGTTAGGGGGAAGGAGTATTTAATGAATTACCTAGGCGCTTGGAATTCGAGGAATAATCAATTTATCAGCTTATCTATACCTCAAAAACGCGCCCAAGCCATGGAACGTCCCAAAGAACTGCTCCCCTTCAGCCGTATCCTGCGAAACCAGCTCGATTTCTACCCCCTTGGCGGCCGCAAGATCCTGAAGCTCGGTTAGAAGGTCTTTTGTTGCAAGGATTTTTCCTCTTGATCCGCATTTGGAGCAGATTGTTTCCTGATCGTGCTTTTCTTCCTCTAGCTCAGTGATTTTTTCCTCCTCATTCCCGCATTGGTTGCATTTCAATTTAAGTGCAAACAAATTGAACCCTTCGGAAACAATGAGTTTTGCAATCTGGTTTTTTTGGAGCGCATTATTTATCTCATCATACCCATAAGTTGCAAGCCCGCCAGTTGCAATCGCTTTCATGAAATCATTAAGGAGCTTCTTTTCCTTGATTGCTTCCTGCTCGGCAATTATATCGCCTGATTTTTCCAAAAGCTCGCGAAGGCCAACCTCATCGGTGTAGCCCGTATCGACAACCCCAAGCACTTTTAGCTGGTAATTGTAGGGCTTAAGCTTCATGAAATCCTCCTTTGCCGGGCCGGGGCCCCCAACAATTATGCCTTTGAAATTCTTTTGCGTAAGAAATGCGTCCATTGCTTCGCCAATGCGCTTGTAGTAAACTTCCACAACCTCCTCATGGATGCGCTGAAACCTAGCGGCCGATTGCCCGCCTTTCATGACTTTTTGATGCGCAGTTGATGTTAATGTTCGGATCACCTTGAAAATTTTTCCCTTAAGAATAGCTACAGTTGCCTCCTTCCCATCCATAACAACCAAACCGTATGAACCAATTTGCTCAAGCATCTCGACTAATGGGTCGATTTGGAATGTGGATTCGCACCGGTAAAATGAAGTTGTAAGCGGAGATGGAGGGATAATTGCAAATAGCTGAATGTCAATTTTTCCTTCGTGCTCGGAAATATTGCCGGCAAAAATTGCAACCCCATTTGGCGGCGCTTTGTGATCAAGTGTTTTTAGGTATTGCAAAACCCGCTCAATTGCACCTTGAACATTTTTTTGGGTGCTTTTGCTCTTGATGTTTGATGCCTGCCCAAATTCATCCCGAAGCTTTCCTGAAAAATCCGAAACCTGCATGTTTGGGCCAATGTATAGGGAAATCATTTCAGTTCCCTTCCCCTGAAAATTAGCCAAAGCCTTCAATTGCTTTTTGAACTCGTACATTTCCTTGCTTTGCTGGGACATGAAAAAACCTATTGCCAATGACACCTATGGAAAACCTAGGTTTTCCACTCGTGTCGCCTCTCCTTTCCTATTAGTTTTGAATAATAGGAAAGAAATATCTTTGCGTATTTTGGTCAAAACACATGAAGACAATATAGATACATATTTAAAGCCGTTTTGAGTTGATCGTTAAAGGTTAGCTCTCAAGATGGAACCCGCCATTAAAGGTAAATTGTTGTTGCTTGCAGCATCGATTCTATTGCTAGGTTTTCCAATTTTCCTGTTTGCACACGGGATTGGCGAGGCAGAACCGGAATTTTCAGTCAAGCAGCCAATAGATTACCTTCCAATCGACCCATTCCAACTTGCAATTTATGATTTTGCATTGATTTTGATTTTAGTTGTAATTTCCCTAGTTTACCCAAATCTTCTAACTGATAATTTGAAAAAGGCGTTTTTCCTGATAATTGCAATTCCGGTTATTTTGATTACGGTTTACGCAAGCCTTTCAACTGTTTATCTCAACATAACTTCAGATTCAAAGGGGCCCGTGCATTGGCATGCGGATTTTGAGATTTTTGCTTGCGGTGAAAAAATCACGAATTTGCCAAAGCCAGTTTTTCCTGCAAATTATGTCGGGACATCGACGCTTCATCACCATGATGATTTTAGATTGCATGTCGAAGGCCTCGTAATCAGGAAGGAGGATATTTCCCTAAGAAGCTTTTTCCATGTGATTGGCGGAAGCATAAGCAAGGATGAAATAAGGCTTCCGTTGGATGGGGGATCGTTCATTAATTATAAAAATGGGGATCTATGCCCGGATGGGAAAGCAGGTGAACTTAAGCTATACAAGCGCAATTGGGCAACCAATGACCAATGGGTCGAAATTCCTGAAATTGATGATTATGTGCTATTGCCCGAATTCAATGTTCCTTCGAAAGATTTGGCATGCAAGGAATATTGCGGCGATTATTTGAGAATAGCTTTTGAAACCAAGTGATTATAATGGCAGTTGAAGCAAATATCCCAACATTGATGACGGTGATAATAACGGCGGCAATTGATTCCGTCAACCCATGCGCAATTGGGGTTTTGATACTTTTGATTTCAACTGTGATTGCAACATCGCAAAGCAGGCAGCGGATGCTCGTTTTGGGCTTTTCATATGTCGGGGCAGTCTATGCAACTTATTTGATTGCGGGCCTTGGGCTGATCGCATTCTTTTCAACCATCCCCCAATATATCGCCGAATATATCTCAATTTTTGTTGGCGCCCTGGTGATATTTGCAGGCTTGATTGAAATAAAGGATTATTTCTGGTATGGCGAAGGCATGACACTTGCAATCCCGCCCGAAATGGCAAAGCGCATCCACGAGTATGCAAAAAACCTCTCGGTCAAGGGAATGCTGTTTTTGGGCGCTTTTGTTTCCGCAGTCGAACTTCCATGCACCGGCGCGCCATATTTGGCAATCATCACGGTTCTAAGGCAAGGGTTCAATTTCGATGCATTTCTCCTGATGCTGCTATATAATTTGATTTTCGTGGCACCATTGATAATCATATTGATGCTCGCGTTCTTTGGCATGAAAATTACCGACCTTAAGATGTGGAAGGAAAGGAATCGGGGCTACATGAGATTATTTGCAGGGCTTTTGCTGATTGCGCTTGGATGGATGCTGATATTTATTTCAAACGGAACGATTAATTTTGGTTGATTTTTATGAAAAAGAATGCAAAATCTAGCGTAAAACAAAAAAAACCCTCAACTAACTTCATAAACAAGGGAGTAATGGTATTTGGAAAAAAGGATGCCCAATTAGGGATTGTAAAAAGGAAGGGAAAGGCGGAACCATTTGATGAGAGGAAAGCTTACGGGAGCATATTTTGGGCGTGCAAATCAGTTGGGTTGCAGGAAAATCAAAGCGAATCGATATCCGCAGGGATTGTAAACGATCTAAAGAAAAAATTGGAACTGAAAAACGAATTGGATTCCAAGGAAATTTTTAGATTCGTTTCGGCCAAGCTATTTTTGGTTAGCAAGCCAGCCGCGCATAAATACAAGGAACTGGAAAAGGAGCACGGCATTTCAAGCACCCCGCAGGTTCATATCGTCAAGCGCAAAGGGCATTTGGAGCTTTATGATGAGAAGAAAGCGTACGCAAGCATTTACTGGGCATCAAAGAGCGCGCATTTGAACGAATTGGAAGCCGAATTCATTGCTGAAACCGTAATGAAGGAGTTGAATGCTTTCATTGCAACAAAGAAAATGATAAATTCAGCTCAAATACTCAAATTTGTAGCGGAAAAGATGACCAAGATCAACTCGGATGCCGCGTATATGTACGAAAAGCACATGGATATCAATTAAACAAAAAATTGGTGATATTATGGGGAAAGTTTGCAATAACTGCGGAAAGGATGTTGGGAATGAGAAAATACTGAAGGGCGGAAGCACATTTTGCTGCAAGGTTTGCAGTGATGAGTTTTCCAAAACCGGAAAAGCCAAAAAGCCCGCCATTTGCGAGTTTTGTTAATTTCTCAATGGAGGAATTAAACATCAATCGCAAGAGCCATGGTCGCGAACAAATGGGGGCAAACCTTTTGCAATTCCGATTAGATTTTCAATTGGGTGCCTTTTGCTTTTTTTAATTATCTTTGAGTTTTTGCCACTTATTTTTTCCATTTTGTATTTTCCCTAAGTGTTTACTTATTTTTTACCAGCTTCTCAACCGTGATTTTGAACTTTAAAGTTTGCCCGGCAAGGAAGTGGTTGAAATCAATTGTTGCACTTGTTGCATTGACTGATTTTACGACTCCGGAAGCTCCGGATTGCGTTTGAACTTTTGTTCCAACAACCGGATCAATCCCGGCTGCCTCAAGATCCTTTAATGGCATTGAAACAATTGCCTGCGGGTTGGATTCGCCATACCCATCCTTTGGTGGAATCAAAACTGTTTTGGTTTCTCCAATTTTCATCCCTAAAACGCCAGTATCAAAGCCTTTTATCATCTGGCCAGCTCCTACTTGAAAATCAAGAGTTTCATAAGGCCTTGCGGCTTGGAATATTTTTGCGGCTTTTGCATCGGCTACAACGTTTGTATCGAATACTTTGCCATCCGGAGTTGATCCCGTATACCAAACTGAAACCGTATCGCCATTTTCCACGACCATATTCCCACCTGTTTTTATTTCTAGAGTATTTTGAAGGGTTGAAACTGCTAATTGTGTTGGGGAAGGGGATGAAACCTGCGGCTGATTTGATGTGCACCCCAAAAGAAGAAGCGAAAGCGCAATTATCAATAGGTATTGTTTCATTAAAACCACTTCCAAATTTGATGCAGATTAGGTATAAAAAACAGCGGGTTGCTTTAGAAATCTTTTTTCCTAATTTCGCCCAAAATCGCATCCGCAATGGTTTTTGGGTCAATTTTTTTGATTTCTAATTGCCGGTAGATGATTTTCTTATTTGCCATTTTTGCAATGAAACTTGCGGTTTCCTTGTGCGATAGGTACTCTTCCTTTGAAACATCAGGCCCAAAAATATGGATCAGCACGACATTTTCAGGTGCGCCCTTGGCATTTTCAAGCCATTTCCAGTATTTGGCAATATTTTCTGAAATGGTTGCAGGGTCGTTTTCAATTTCAGCAAAAATCAAGGGGTAATTTTTAAGCTTGATCCGAAGGTCAAACCCCTGCGCAGGCATATCGTTTTTGGAAATCAGCACGTCCCTCACGGCTTCAATATCTATATTGCCAAGTCCAAATTCACTTTCCAGAAGTTTTCCGGTTTCATGTAAGAGTTTTGCTTTGCTTTCCAATCCAATCACCAAGAATTAGGAACATTCAACAAATAATTGGAAAAATTATTAATGGGAGAAGTATGATTTGCATACTTATTAGGCTGCTAAAAGGCATTGGAGCTTGATTGTTTTGAATAAACCAGAACAGGTTGATTAAAAGCAAACCATTATTAGTTTCAAGTGCGTATTAATTACAGTAAAGTTGGCAATTCTAGTTATATCATGTTGAAGGCGTAGTCAATAGGTATTTATACTTAAACTGCCATATTATACTGCTGCTCAGTGGTTAAATACACCCTAGCACGATTTATCCGAGGTGGGCACATGAACGACTCAATTAAGCTATATGTTGTCAAATGCGGAAGCTGCAATTCAAAGCAGGTTTGGGATAATAGCATAAAGCACAAGGTTTGCGCAGAGTGCAACTCCCATGTCGTCATGAAGACTGCTTCCCCAGAAGAGCTTAAGGGAGTTAAGGCAACTATTGGAAACGTCCCGCTTACATTTTCTAATTATTGGGTCTATTCGTTTTCGCCAGAAGATGTCGAGGAAGCTGTAATCATTAGGAAGGATAGGCAAAAGAAGATGAAGGAAGATGTTGAGGATAGGAGAAAATTTGCCCAAATGGAAAAGATGAACTATGTCGTAAAGGCATCCAATGGAAAACTTGCAAAGCGGCCAATGCTAAATGATGGGCACAAAAAACTGAAAAGCAAAAAGAAAGGGAAGTAATTGGTTTTCAAATAATTTTCAATGTTAAGTGAAAAATTTTGAATTCGGGGCAAATTGCTGATTTTTTCCTACCAATTGTAATTCTAATGGCAAATTACCATCCATCCATTTCCAATAAGGTTTAAAATTTACAACTAATTCTATATAGCCATGGAATTATTTTTCATAGCCCTTACGATTATTGGGTTGATACTATTCGAAGCAGTAAGCAGTTTTGATAACGCAGTTATCAATGCCGAAATCCTTCGCAAGATGTCGCCTTGGGCGCGCAGATGGTTTTTGATTTGGGGCTTATTCATTGCAGTATTTTTGCTTAGGGGTTTGCTTCCACTGCTGATTGTTTTCATCTCAAATCCATCGCTTGGGATTGTTGGGGCGTTTACAGCCACGTTTAGCGATGATCCGGAAGTTGCGCACACAATTGAAAAATCCGCCCCAATTCTCCTCGTAGGCGGAGGAGTATTCCTGATTTTCGTATTCTTCCATTGGCTATTTTTGGAAACCAAGAATTTTGGGCTTAAGGGCGAAAAATTCATGGCTAGGCAGGGAGTTTGGTTTTATGCGGTTGTTTCCATCCTTTTAGCTATTATTACATGGGAAGCGCTAA
The DNA here is from genome assembly GCA_016212475.1 of Microcaldota archaeon. Classification (GTDB taxonomy): domain Archaea; phylum Micrarchaeota; class Micrarchaeia; order Norongarragalinales; family SBBD01; genus JACRGC01. Next base: position 58,112 of record JACRGC010000011.1, read on the forward strand.
AAGTTGAGCCGTTAATGGCATTTTCAGCAGTTGTTGGATCGACAGCATTTTTCATAACCCATGGATTTAGGCAAAATGCCGAGCTTAAGGAAAAGGAGATGATTGAAGGAAAAAGCAACATGAGCGATTGGAGCAAAATCCTGTATTTGGAGGTAATTGATGCCAGCTTTTCAATTGATGGGGTGATTGGGGCGTTTGCATTTACCATGTCGGTTCCCCTAATTCTTGTAGGAAATGGCATTGGCGCTTTTATTGTTCGTGAAATGACTATAAGAAACATAGAAAATGTGCAAAAATACAAATACCTCAAAAACGGAGCGATGTATTCGATTTTGGTGCTTGGAACTGTAATGGTTTTGGACGCTTTTGCCTTCCATATCCCAATTTGGTTCTCGCCAATATCAACAATTGCAATAATTGGGTATTTCTTTAGGAAATCCTTAAAGGAGATTGGAACTCCAAGCGGACAGCACCTAAATCACTGATATTAGATTAAGGATTGCCTAAAATTTAAGTCCAGCCCCTAATTTTTTCAATTTGGCTTGATCGATACCAATAAATAGCGTTTTTCCATTGTTTATTCCGATACCAATGCCAAGGCCAAATGAATCCGCAAAATTCCATTCAATTTCATTTGAGGATGCAATAAAAGCGCTAAAATCGGATGCGTCCGGCTTAACCCGGGTTGAATCAGAAAAGAGGCTTTTGGAATACGGCCCAAACACATTGAAAGAGCGGAAAAAGAAAACCGTATTTGGGATGTTCATTGACGAATTCAAGGATTTTGTGGTTTTGCTATTGATTGCCGCGGCAATAATTTCGGCTGCAACCACTTTTTTTGCGCACGAGGGGGATTACATAGATTCAATTGCAATAATTGCAATCGTTGTGATAAATGCGGCAATTGGAGTTTACCGGGAATATAGCGCAGGCAAGGCAATTGACGCCCTTCGAAAACTGATTCAAAACAAGGCAAAGGTTGTCCGCGATGGCAAGGAAATTGAAATCAACACAACTGATCTGGTGCCTGGAGATATAATTGTTCTTCACGAAGGCGACAAAATCCCAGCTGATGCTAGACTTATTGAAAGCCATAATTTGGAAATTGAGGAAGCCAGCTTAACTGGTGAAAGCGTCCCGGTTGCAAAAAGCGCTGATTTCATTTCAAATGAAAAATCCGTGATCAATGAGCAAAAGAACATGATTTTCATGAGCACTCTTGTAACCAAGGGCGAGGCCAGGGCCGTTGTATGCTACACCGGCGAAAAAACGCAGATTGGAAATATTGCTACCTTAGTGCAAACAATTGAGCAGACACAAACTCCCTTGCAGGAAAAACTGGAAGGGCTTGGAAAACAGCTTGGCAAATTGGCTATTGGGGCGGTTGCTATTGTTTTTGTTGTGGATGTTGGCAGGTACATTTTGCTAAATGGCACGAATAACAGCTCTTTTTTCAAGCAGATTTTGGAAATGTTCCTAATTGCAGTAAGCCTAGCGGTTGCCGCAATCCCTGAAGGGCTGCCGGCAGTTGTCACAATTGCACTTGCAATTGGCGTGCAAAGAATGGCAAAGCGCAACTCCATCATCAGGAGGCTTCCTGCAGCGGAAGGGCTTGGCTCTTCGACTGTAATTTGCTCGGATAAGACCGGAACGCTTACTAAAAATGAAATGACAGTTCGTAAAATCTTCACAAACGGAAAAACTTATTCGGTCGGAGGGGAAGGGTATGGGATTTTTGGAAAGTTTTCAGATGAGGCAGGAAAGGAAATAGCGCCCCTAAAGGAGAGCAATTTTGTTGAAATGCTAGATTCAGCGGCGCTTTGCAATAATGCAGCGCTTGTTGATTCTGCAAATTCCAAGGATCAGAAAGGGATCATTGGCGACCCAACCGAAGCTTGCCTGCTTGTAGTTGCAAGGAAAGCCGGTATCGATTACATAAAGGAGAAAAAACTCCGGAAGAAATTAGAAGAGCTGACATTTGATTCAAACAGGAAGATGATGACCGTAATTTATGAAGAGGAGGAAGCGGGGGTCATGGCATACACAAAAGGCGCCCCTGAAATGCTCCTTGAAAAATGCGGATCGATTTTAAGGAATGGCAGGATTGAAAAATTGGAAGCGAAGGATAAAGCTGCAATTTTGAAAAAGAATGAAGAGTTCGCATCCTCCGGGCTTCGAATACTTGGATTTGCATTCAAGAATCTAAAAACCAAAAAGCAAAAGGGATTTGCAATTGCCGAAGTTGAAAAGGAACTGGTATTTACGGGTTTGATGGCAATGATGGACCCCCCAAGGCAGGAGGTTAAGCAGGCAATTGCAATTTGCAGGAATGCGGGCATAAGAACAATCATGATAACCGGGGATAACGAAATTACCGCTCGCGCAATTGCTAAAGAGCTTGGAATGTTTGATGAAAAAACCGATAAAACAATAACAGGCAACCAGCTTGAGCAGATGCAGGATGCTGATTTTGAAAAAATTGTTGGCAACATCAAGGTTTACGCGAGGGTTTCACCGGAGCATAAGATGAAAATAGTTTCAGCGCTTCAAAAACGCGGAGAAATTGTTGCAATGACTGGAGATGGGGTCAATGACGCCCCAGCAATTAAGAAAGCCGATATTGGAATTGCAATGGGAATTACCGGAACCGATGTTGCAAAGGAAAGCGCGGATATGGTAATTACGGATGATAATTTTGCATCAATTGTTGCAGCAGTTGAAGAAGGAAGAGTGATTTTTGATAACATATTGAAATCCGTCAAATACCTGATTTCTTGCAACATTGCAGAAGTCCTTGTAATATTCATTGCCATAATTGTAGGATGGGATTCGCCACTTATCCCAATCCAGATTCTTTGGATGAACCTTGCAACCGACGCCCTGCCCGCGCTTGCGCTAGCTTCGGGCAGCAAGGCAAATGATATCATGCAAAGAAAGCCAAGGGACCCCAAAGCTCCGGTTCTTAATTCTAAAACTATGGGAAAACTCGCGTATGTTGGCATTCTAATAACCATTGGCACCCTTGGGATGTATTGGTTCCAATTGGAAACCAAAGGTTTGGAAACAGCAAGGACTTTTGCTTTTTCCACGATGATATTCTTCCAGCTTTTTATAGCCTTATCATGGCATTCAGGCAGTGAAACAATTTTTAAAGCGGGGGTTTTCAGGAATAAATTTCTCATTTCTGCCATACTCTTGGGTTTTGCGGCCCAATTTTTGATTGTGCAAACAGGCGCATTTGCAGCCATATTCGAAACGGTTCCATTGACTGGAATTGAATGGGCAGTCATTGTGCTTGTAAGCTCATCGGTTTTGGTGGCAGGAGAAGTTGCCAAATACGTTGCCAAAATGAGGGGAACAAGGGTTATTTTTGCCGACTGAATTTGAAAATTGCCAAATTGAATTGCTTAATTATTTTTAACGTGATTTTGATTGATTGTTTGAATGTGATTTTGAATGCATAAAATACGCTTTGCCTCATCCAACCCCGAAAAGATACTGGAAGTTTCCCAAATCCTTGGAAAAAAAGGGATTGAAGTTGTTCCAATCAAAACTGACCTTAAGGAAATCAGGTCTGAAAACCAATTGGAAGTTGCAATTGAAAAAGCAAAAACAGCATTTGCAATTGTAAAAAGGCCAGTTATTGCCGAAGATACAGGGGTGTATTTTGATGCATACGAAAACTTTCCAGGGGCTTTCCCATCGTTTGTTTTCCGTGAACTTGGCTATGATGGTATTTTGAGATTATTGGAGGGAAAAAACAGGAAGGCGCATTTCAAAACAATAGTTGCTTACTTTGATGGAAAAACACTGAAAACATTCATTGGCATTTGCGCCGGAAGAATAACAGGCATTCCAGATGAAAAGAAATACCAAAATATAAAACTCCCATACGAGGCAATTTTTATCCCCGATGGGAGGAAATTGCGCCTGAGCAGGACAAACAAGACGGAAAAGCACAAATTTTCGCACAGGTCAATAGCGGTTGGAAAATTTGCGGAATGGTTTTTAGGAATCAAATCCCGCAGATAATCCATTTTGCCAGCAATTAAGTATAAAATTTATTTGCAAGCGCCCGCATTAACCGAACTGCTTTTTTAATTTAAGCAGGGCTTCAAGCCTCTTTGCAGTCAAGGGGTGCGTCATGAGCCATTCCCTCTTCCCCATTTTCTTTTCCTGTTCTATTGCTTCGATTAGTGAATGTTCATTCCCGGATGCAATGGCCAAAACTATTGCGTGCACTTCCCTTTTTCCTTCACCCGAAGGATCGGCTATGTAAAACGCCTTCATCATGACATTTGTTGGCTGTGGTTTTGATTGCATGATCCTATAGCTGATTTTTGCTAGGCCCCTCATCAATGCCTGAGGCTTTTTGGTTGCATAAGCTGAAAATTCATCCGCATAGTATTCCCGGCTCCTAGAAAGCCAAAGGACCAGCAGCTGGCCGATGAATTGGGCAACCATGGCGCCGATAAATACCATTATGGAACTGCCCATATTGCGGTCGCGATTCCCAGATCCGAACAAAATGACGGCATAATAGAGGATGATTGGCAAAGCAGCTGCAAGTGTCATTGCAAGTACATCCCGATGCTTTATATGCCCGATTTCATGGGCAATAACGCCTTCCAGTTCATCATCATCCAACAAATCCAAAAGACCTGAATGGACTGCCACATTGGATGAGCCCTGGGTTCTTCCAAAAGCAAACGCGTTGGGCGAGGGGTCGTTGACAATGTATAATTTGGGCGATGGAATTCCGGCTAATTGCGAATACTTGTTAACCATGGCATGCAGTTTAACGGCTTCATTTGGCTTTAATTCCTTGGCTTTGGTTGCCCACTTTATCAGGCTTGGGCCAAAGTACCACTGGATCGCAATCATCAAAAATGAAACCAGCATCCATACGTAAATTACTCCTCCGCCCCGAATTCCACTATACCAAAGCACCACCCCGATGATCCCGGATATTGCCCCAAATACGAGAATCGACGTAAGGGTTATCCTTAGGTTGAGGTTTGAAATTCCATTAACAGATTGCATTGCAACACCCTTAAAATATACTGATCACAAATAACATTGTTTTGCTATATATAAAGGTATTTTTTTGATTTGTGAAAAAAATGGATCGTGCAAAAAACCCCCACTAATCGGCAGGTGTTGAAATTTTGGAGTAAGTTTTAGGTTTTCGATCCGACAAGAAATCAACTATTCCCTTAAATCCTGTTGCTGCCTTAAAATCAATTTCGGCAATCAAAAGCTCCTCTTCAGTTCCTCCCTCAACAACAGTATTCCCATAAGGGTCAACCGCCCTGCTCCGGCCAAAGTAGTTATAAACGCCATCTGTTCCGATGCGGCTTATATGCGCATTATTATGGCTTTTGAAATGGTTGAGTTTATAGCCGGTATTGCGCTATTTCATTGCCATTCCCTATGAGGTTGCCATTTGTTTTTTTGCCCTTTTCTCCTTTTAGGCTAAAGAACCTAAGACGGCGATTTGGAAAAAGTTGCCGACGTCTTTTCAGAATTTTTGAGGAAAAATTTGCCTACCTCCATTGCAATAAAACCAAGGCTCGATACGAGAAGGATTTTCACCCAATCCCTACCGCTTAGTGCAACCGTCTTAAACACTGGTTGAAGAGGTTCCAAGTAAATGATCGCCAGCTGGATTGCAATTGAGGATGCAATTCCGGCAACAAGCCACTTATTTTCGAAAATATTCAATTTTTGGAACGGATGCAAGGACCTGCTGCCAACTGCTGCAAACATCTGGAACATTACCAATGTTGTGAATGCAATTGTACGGGCCTTATCCAAATCCGAATCCAAATTGGCTTGGAAGAGAGCAAAGCTGGAAATTCCCATTATTATGCCGAAAATTACGATCAGCAAAATCATGTTCTTGTTGAGGGGCTTTTCAGTTGGATCCCTTGGCTTTCGCTTCATGACATCGGCTTCGCTTTTCTCAAGGCCAAGGCCAATTGCAGGCAGGCCATCGGTAAGCAAATTCATCAAAAGGATTTGCATGGGGATCAATGGTAGCGGGAAATTCAAAATAATTGAGATGAAAACGACGGTAATTTCGCCCGCATTGCATGACAGCAAATACCTGCTTGATTTGATTATCTTATCGTAAATATTCCGGCCTTCCGAGATTGCATTAACAATTGTTGCAAAATTATCATCTGCAAGCGTGGCTTTAGAAACTTCCTTAGCAACATCCGTTCCGTTGATTCCCATTGAAATGCCAATGTCAGCCTTTTTCAAAGCAGGAGCATCATTTACGCCATCACCGGTCATTGCAACAACATGCCCTTTTTTCTTCAATATATCCACAATGCGGGATTTTTGTATTGGCAGTGTCCTTGCAAAAATCCGGACATTTTCAATTTTTTCCAATAGCTCGGAATCGCCCATTTTATCGATATCCTCCCCGGTCAAAACAAGGTCCCCATCTTCGAATAAGCCGATTTTTTGGGCAATCGCCTTTGAGGTGAGCGCATGGTCTCCGGTTATTATAATCGTTTTAATTCCGGCTTCCTTGGCAGCTTTCACTGCATCGAATATCTCATCCCTGGGCGGATCGATCATCCCAGCTAACCCCACGAACACCATTTTTCTTTCGACGGTTTCTATGGAATGTTTTGAATGGAGGCCATCTTTGTATGCAAACCCTAGGACCCTCAGGGCATTTTCAGCAAACTTATTATTGACGGCAAGGATTTTTTTTACGTCATCCGGAGTCATCCCCATTACTTTTCCGTCAACCAATATCCGATCGCAATGCTTAACCAATAAATCCGTAGCTCCCTTGATGTAAGCCATATCTTGCCCATTGTTGTCGCCCCCGATTACAACCGACATCATTTTTCTTTCAGAATCAAATGGCAACTCCTTCAGAGTAGGATGTATATTCTGCAGCTTCTTTTGCTCAAAGGCCGCCTTTGCGCCAAGCACAACCAAAGCACCCTCTGTGGGATCCCCTTCCACAATCCACCGGCCATCTGCAAAATTTACTTGGGAATTATTGCAAAGCACCCCGACCTTAAGGAGCGTTTCAAATTTTTCAGGTAAAACTTCCTTCCCGTGGGAATCAATAAAAGCTCCTTCGGGAGAATAACCGGTTCCAGTAACCGAATATTCCTCGTGGCTGGAATAAATTTTTGTAACAGTCATCTCGTTTTTTGTGATGGTGCCCGTTTTGTCGGAGCAAATGACTGTAACCGCGCCAAGGCTTTCAGCAGCCGGCAATTTACGGATAATCATTTTCTTTTTTACAAGTTCCCTTGCCCCGATTGCAAGGCTGATTGTCACAATTGCAGGCAAGGAACTGGGTATGGCGGCAACAGCCAAGCTTAGGGAAAAAATCAGCATTTGTGGCACGGATAGCACGCCTTTGAAAATTCCAGATATGAAAACAAATAATACCAATATAATTACAGCAAGGCCAATTTGCTTGGTCATTTCCTCAAACTTTATCTGAAGAGGTGTTTTGGTGTCCTTTTCCTGCTGGAGGTATGAAGCAATTTTGCCAAATTCGGTATTCATGCCAGTTGCCGTGACAATTGCCTCCCCCTTGCCGTAGGTTACAATCGTACCTGCAAATGCCATATTATCCTGATCGGCTACGGTGGTATTTTCATTCAACCTTTGAACAAATTTTACAGAAGGAACCGATTCTCCGGTCAGGCTTGCTTCATCTATTTGCAGGTTAGATTCCTCGAAAATCCGTGAATCGGCTGGCACTATATCGCCGGCTTCAAGCAATATGATGTCCCCAGGGACAAGTTCCTTCGAAGGAATTTTTTTGTGGACGCCTCCCCTAATCACTTTTGCAAGTGGGGCGGTGATTTTTTCAAGCGCCTCCATGGCCTTTTCAGCGCGGTATTCCTGGAAAAAGCCCAAAAAAACCGATAACATGACAATTGAAAACATGGCAACTGCGTCCAAGAGTTCGCCAAGAGCCAATGAAATCAAAGTGGCCACTACAAGCAATAGGATAAGGATATTTGCAAATTGTTCAATAAATAGGCCTAAAACGGTTTTTTTCCTTTTTTTTATCAGCTCGTTTTGCCCATGAACGCCCAATCTTTTTAGGGCTTCCTTGCCATCCAAACCATTTTTATTGCTATCAAGTAATTGGATTGCTTCATTAAAATCCATTGAACAATATTTTTTTGTTTGAAGTCCAGTCATTTTGGGTTCATCTTGCCAAGAATCCGGTTTGGATTGATTTTTACTTGAAAAATAATAAATCAAAAAATTGTAAATGCCCAATACAACCGCAAAAATTGCCAATTGATAATGACCTTATTGCGTAATCCTGCCAATTCCGGATAGAACACTCAATCACTTAACAACACCAAGGAGCTTGTTTTTGATTAGATAATTTGCCACTTCAGCTGGAACGAATTTCTTCCATCCGGCTATTTTTGCGGAAATAAGCTTACGGATCATTGTTGCTGAGATTTTTACATCCGATTTCATGGTGTGCACCTCCATATGCGGGCGAAGAAGGTGCTGGACAAGCCAGTTGCCGGAATACAGCCTGGTTGCCGGTTTGCAGATTTTAATCACGCTTTTGGTCCAATTCTCATGGTGGTTTTGGTCTTCCAGCAGGAGAATTTTGGTTTTGGATAAAAGGCCCTCTTTCCTTAGGGTTTCGACAATCATTTCCTTGCGCTCAAATGAAGAGAAAGGGTTTTTTTCGGTCCTTTTCGCCTGACTGCTTCCAATGATTAGAATAAGGCTCGAATTTGCCTTTAGGATGTCTTTTATTGCATGCAAATGGCCAAGATGCATCGGCTGGAACCTTCCAATTACCAACGCAACTTTTTGTTTTTCGCCCATCGCAGCTTATTAGGGGGCATACTTATAAAAACCGCCCGAGAGTATATTTGATAAATTGAGTTTATATCCAAAACAAGTTGAAACCCATGGATTCGCTATTCCACTTCGTATTTTCAATAATTGCAGCATTTGCACTTGATTTGCATAAAAAGCATAAGCTAGAATTCGTGATATTTGCCGCAATGTTTGCAGTTGCAATTGATTTTGACCATTTCCTCTTTTTGGATCCAAATTACATCAAGCCCTTGCACAATCTTTTCGTTGCCGTTTTGCTCCCCTTGGTTTTGTTCTATTTGGCTTACAGGTTTGAGAGAAACAAGCGCCCAAGGACAACCGAACTCCAAAAATTCGCATTGGTTTTGATGGCGATGTTGACCGGCCATCTGGTTGCAGATATGTTTTATGGCGACATTAAGCTGTTTTACCCGCTTTCAACTTCAAGCTCATCATTCATGGATTTGCCGCTTCCAACTGCTCCTGAAAAATATGATTTCATATCAACGCAAGGGGTTGCAATGCTATTTTACAGCATAATTTTGCTATTCATCTATTTTGCGGAAGATTTCATCAAATGGCACGAGGAAAAGCATGAGAGTGTTGGCAAAAGCATAAGGGATGTTGTCAAGGATTTGGTTTGAATTAGATTGAAAAAGTTGGGAATAATGGATCAAAAACTAAACCGCCTAAAAATTACAGCTGATTTGGATGAAAACATAAATTATTTCATCCAATCCCTCAAAAAGGGGAAAGTAATCATTGCCCCAACTGAAACCTGCTACGCTTTGGTTTGCGATGCATCCAATGAAAGGGCAGTTGATTTGATTTTCAAACTTAAGGGAAGGGATGCAACAAAGGGAATTTCTATTTTTTGCGAAAATGACAAGATGGCTGCAAAATATGCGGTTGTTGGCAAAACAGCTTCAAAACTGATCAATAAATACCTTCCTGGGCCGCTTACATTGATATTGAAAAAGCGCTCGCCTTTCAATTTGGCTAAAAATCTCTCAAAAACCAATACCATTGCAATTAGGATTTCCTCAAACAAGTTCATTGCAAAACTAATCAAAGCGTATGGAAAACCCCTCACTGCAACGAGCGCAAATCTTTCTGGAAAGCCGGAAATTTATTCCGGAAAGGAGGCATTGAAAATTTTTGGGAATAAGAAAGGCGTTTTGATTGGTGATGCCGGAATGATTGCAAAAACTCCGCCAACAACAATTGTTGACTGCTCAAACTATAAAATTAGGATTCTAAGGGTTGGGAAATTGAAAATTAGGGATTGATTAATTGGTTGAATTTTAACTCAAGTAACCGCAACGCATATAAATTTGCTTAATTATCAAATGCCTTTGACTAATATGCAAAAAATCTCTTCACTGCTAGGTTCGCAGATGCGTGCTAAGCTTTTGCAGCTTCTTTTTTCATTCCCCAAAACGGAATGGGGAGTTAGTGAATTGGCAAGGGATGCAGAAATTGACGTTGGTGGGGCGCATAGGGAGCTTGCCAACTTGGCTGAAATTGGAATCGTGCAAATCAAGACAAAGGGCGGATCCCAAAAATACCAACTGGATGAAAAATCAGAGATGTTTGAAGGATTGAAAGCGCTTTTTTCAAAAAAATCCAAAAAAGGCTATTTCATTCTTGAGGAAATGCCGGTTTGCTATCCGCTAATCACTTGCACCTACATGAACATCCACAACCTCAACTCCTTCCTGGAGGGCCGTAATATCAAAACCCGCCTGAGCAGCACCCTTATTATTTTCGAATCGGAAATGGCAAAGCTTGCTTTCAAGGAAGAAGAATTCTCAGCGCTTTCTGTGGAGGTAGTTGAAAAAATATTTGCCGATCCCGAATGGGGGCTAATTGACACGAAAGAAATCCTTCGGCTCAGTACGGGCCTTATGCAGCTTGCGGATAAAATAGAAAGTCAGGATTACCAAACATCCTCAAGAAATGAATTGCTCGCGTATTTCAAGGATTACTTTTCTGCATATGAAAAAACACATGTGCCGGGCTGGGTTCAAAATGCAAGCGATATGCATGAGATGCTTTTTTCGAATAAACTGCTTGCAATTCTTAAATCCAAGGCAACAAGTTCAAAAAGTTCGCTCAAGCCATCCAATGCATTTAGCACGCTAACAACTCCATTGCAGGAGAGTTTTATGCAAAAAGAGCATGAGGCTCTTTTGCAAATCCTTTTGGAAATAGAAAATGACCAGAAGCTTTTAGATCTCTTCAAGACCATGGAAGTTAGGCATCTTCTAAACGAGTTAGACAATCGAAAAATAGGAGCAAAGATGAAGGAGCATGCTAGATTGTTTGGCTGGTTAGGGTACGGATACATTGGACCGAATTGGGATGAGGGTTATTTTCTTGAGCTTCTTTGCAGCCTTGTTCGGCAGGGCGCAAAAGCACAAAAATTGTTAGATGAAATTGAAGAAAAGAAAAGGAAGCTGGCAATTGATCAGAAAGAATTTGCCAAAGAATTGCAACTTACAGAATATGAGCAAAAACTCTTCGAAGTCGCACGCGGCTTTGTTTTTGCCAAGGGTTTTAGGAAAGATTCCATGTTCAAATATTATTCAAGGGTCGAACCACTTTATGCGATGATTGCAGGGCTTAGATACGCACCGGTTTCCGATTTTAGGTTCTGCTACCCTCACGAGGCGGATCAATTTGCTTCAGGAAAACTGGATATTTCAGTTCTTCGGAACAGGAGGGAATTTAGCATCTGTGAATCCAGGGGAAAATACTCGGAGGATTTCTACCTTGAAGGCCAAAAAGCAAGGGACTGGCTCTTGAAATTGGAAGTTAGGAAGGAAACTGCAGATTCCTCCGGTTTGCTTGAAGGCACTTGCGCATCCCCCGGAAGGGTTAGCGGAATTGTTAGAATTGTGAATGTTGCAAAGGATATGGTAAAAATTAGCAAGGGCGAAATATTGGTTTCCATTTCAACCAATCCGGATCTTGTTCCTGCAATGAAAAAGGCAGCTGCAATTGTAACGGATATGGGCGGAATTACTTCCCATGCGGCAATTGTATCGCGGGAATTGAATGTGCCATGCGTTGTTGGAACTAAAATTGCGACCAAAACCTTAAAGGACGGCTACCTTGTCGATGTCGACGCAACGCATGGAAGGGTTAGGATAATTAGGAAATGAAATTTTTCCAATTTGGATGATTGAAATGCCCAAAATGCTAAATTTGAAAACAATTGCCCCTTATTTTCCAATTTTTCTGACTATTCCATTATTTGCATCAACTTCGATCAGATCGCCAGTTTTGATCATCGCCGTAGCATTCCGACAACTTCCTTATCCTTTTTCCTCCAAAAGCCATTTCCATAACGGAACATAGATTATTCCGTCCTTTGTTTGCTCAAGATCCTTTGTTATTATCAACAAGTCGCTTTTCGGGTATTCCTTCTTGAACTCGTTTAATGACTGAATTTCTCGATCGCCAATGTTTTGTCCATAGGAGACATTCATTGCCAAAAGGCCCTTTTCCTTCACAATAAAATCAACTTCTTTCAATCCTTTCCAATAATGAATATCCTTTCCAAGGGTTCTAAGGTGCAAATAAACCAGATTTTCAGCCAATCTGCCACTATCCTGCGTATTGCTCTTTGCAACTGCATTCCTCAACCCCGAATCTACCGCATAAAGTTTCCTGTTCCGTGCCATTACTTCCTTTAATGAGTAAGAAAAGTATTGGAGCTGGAAGAGCAGATATGCCTGCTCCATGAATGTCGCATATTCCTGCGCTGTGCCAAGTGAAATTTTTAGGCTCTTTCGCAATGTATTGTAGCTGAACTCCTTGGAAATATTGGTCATTCCAAAAACTGCCGCCCGTTTTAAGGAGAGCACATCCCGAACCTTGAATCTTTCCAATATATCTCGAGCAATTATGCTTTCAAAATACTGCTCCAACGTCTTGGTTTTTGCTTCACTATCTGATTTCAAGGCAATTTCGGGAAACCCGCCAAATTCGAAATATTCGTTCAGATGATATTTGATTTTACGCTCATCCTCCTTCAAGGCTTTTATTGGCAGTTCAAAACCTCGAAAATCCAAAAATTCCCTAAATGAAAGGGGGAAAACCTCAAAATTTACGAATCTGCCTGTAAGTAATGATGAGAACTCCGAACTAAGAAGCTTGGATGAAGATCCGCTTATTACAAATTTAACATTTTCCTTCTTATCGTAATATGAACGAACCCATTTCTCCCAGCCTTCGACATTTTGAATTTCATCGAGAAATAAGTATGCTTTCTTGTCGGGGTTAATCTTTTCCCGGTAGGCATCATAAATCTGCTCAAGAAAGTCAGTAGAAAGGAATGGAAGAAATGAAGGTTCCTCAAAATTAACGTATAAAACCTGTTGAATTTTCTCTTTTCTTGCTATCCGATCCATCAATTGATACATTATTGTCGATTTCCCTGCCCGCCTAGGCCCGGAAATTGTTATTATTTCCCTCTCTTTTAGGAATTTTTCTATTTTTTCAGTATAGTGCCGGTTCTTGCCGACCTGCTTTCCAATATCCCTATTCCAAAAGTTCCACTCTTCAAGTACGGATATTATTTGTTCCTTTTCCATGGATAATTAGTATTTGAGGTTGTTTATATAGGTTTTCATTATGATGGTAACTTTAGGAGAATAATGTGCCTTTTCAAAATAAGTTTTAACGCCTTGGCCGAGCAGGGGGGCCTCAAGCACTGCGCCTTGGAAGAGTTCACTCTCAACTGTTGCTGAATAGCTACGGATTGGTTGCTGATTGGTAACATATCATTTCTTCAACTTTCGGACAATTCCCTTGTTTGCATCCACTTCGATCAGATCTCCGGTTTTAATTACACGTGTGCCAATTTTTGTGCCAACAACGCAAGGAATCCCTAGCTCCCGTGAAATTATTGCAGCATGGCAGGTTATCCCACCTTCATCAGTTATTATAGCGCCTGCCTTTTTCATCACAACAACATAGTCTGGGGTGGTTTGCGGAACTACTAGTATTTCGCCTTTTTTCATTGCTATTGCTTCTTGCGGCGTAAAACAAACAAACGCAGTTCCAACTGCAAACCCCTTGCTTCCAATTGCACCTGAAAATTGCCTTATTGACGCATCTGTTTTAGGGACGAGATTATGGACAATTCTTTGCAATGCATCTCCAGTTATGATAAGTTCATCCGTTTCGGTTTTTATGTATCCAAAAGCTTTTTCGCGATCTTTTATCTGGGCTTTGCTTGGTATTTTGCCTCCTTGCAACCCCCCAAGTATTTCACGATCTGAAAGCCAAATTATTTCTTCATATGAGAGCTCCAATTGTTTGGCTGCTTTATTTAGCGCGCTTCTAGCTGCAAAAAAACCAATATCGGAAGATTCGGCGCAGTATTGCCTCCAATAAGCAATCTCATTTTGCCAATTTATCAGCCATTCAAGTTTTTTTGGCAATTCTTTTTGTTTGTGTTCTTTTTTTACAGCTTGCGGCATTTCCTTAATTTGAGAGAATAATCTAACAGCTGAAAGCGGATCGCCCCAGCAATGATGTGTGCCAACCCATTCAAATTCTTCAATATGGGCAAGAATCCGCCTAGCCATTTCGGCATGGCTTTTTGAAATTAATTCAATTGCCTCCTCGGGTTTTTCATCCATCAAATGCATTAAACCAGAATCCTTGATGTAATCTGCAAATTCTCTAGCCTCTCTTTCCTGAACCATTAAAGGGGTAAGTTTTTTTGGTTCATAATGCGAAACCAGATCTATTTGATTAAACCCTGATTTTTCAAGTTCTCGATGGAAAACTTTATCCAAACCAGCAGTCAATGGAAATAAATATTGCCAGGGGGTTGCCAACTCATTTGCAGAATCAAAAAAGGAACTAAGAATATTTTTCAAAGGGAGCGGACTGGATTTTAAGGAATAGGAAAGTTCCAGATGCCGCCTAGTTATTTTTTCAGCAACCACTGCGAATTTATCAAACAAATCCGAATCCATGCTCTCTGCTGCTTTTTTAGCCAAGTTGACAATAAAGTCATATTCGTTTTTTAGGGTAAAATGATGGCCATCTGCAAGTAACACATAACCAGTTGCTTGAGGCGCCCCAAGTTCGGAATAGGAAGCATGTTTTCCCCATATTGACCACGTAGCTGCGGATAAAGTTGGCTGTGTCCATTTTCCCCAATGGTGCCAATTAAGCTTATTATTTGCTAGTTCAAGAATTTGCCCGGAATTATAATTCATACGCCCACTAGAAAAAGTCATTTAATTGCTAAACTAGATCCAACTTTTTTAAGGTGTTGCCAATTTCCTGCTTTCCTTGTTTCCGCACTCCTGGCAAACAAGCAGCCGGCCCCTTTGGGAAAGGACGTCCCTGCACCTCGAGCATCTGGCGCGCACAACCCCCAAATTTTCCTCGGAAATTGTGATGTATGTGCCAAGCGGGGTGATTTCAATTATTCTTCCTTTGACAATATCGCCCATTTTAAGGAATTCGCGGAAATTTTTAATGAAGCCTCCGCCACGGTTGATTTCCGTTATTCTTAAGTATGCATAAGTGCTTCCTATCGCCTTGCGCTCCAAGGAGTTATCGGCGCTTTGGATTAAAATCAGGGAAACCGAATCATAAAGATCCTCAACCCGCCCATAGACAATATCGCCTTCCTTTAGCATTCTTGCAAATTTGCTGGTTACTACCTGGACTTGCTTGTTTACAAGTTTCTTTTCGCCAAGAACCATGGAATAAACATTTCCATTTTCAGCAAAAGTCTTCTCATTCCCAAAAAACTCCTCTTCCATCCCAAGCGACTCGCCCGGAACTACAATTTCCCTAGACATATGTTTGATTCACCAATTGACATTGTTTATAGCCGTGAACAATTTTAAATGGCTGTTTTTTGGGGTTTTGAATAAGAATGCCAAATTGCAAAACGGTTTTTGAAGACTTGATTGGCTTTATTTAGGGTTTAGAGCTGCGCACGTTTTGGAAAGTTTTATATATTAGGTATGCGTTGTATTCTTTGTTGAATTTAGCATAAAAGTATGCTAAGTATGCGTTGTATGCGGTGATTTTATGGATGTGACGTTTAGGAAAATAGATGGGAACAGTTTTAGGAAATTCAAGGCAAGGTGCGCAGAACTTGGGATTTCAATGGGCGATGGGTTCAATGAGGCAGTTTCCAGCTGGATGGGCGAAAAAATCATTTCAACGCATATTCCAGCAAGGCAAAAGCAGGATATCCATACGCTTACGGACCTTGGATCCCATATCCATATGCTTAGCCAAAACAAGGAATTTGGGGGAATTGGAAAAGTTTTTAAAAAAACCAAGGAAGCCAAAAGGAGGCGTTAAGAGCGCATCCAATTGCCATCAATCAGAATCAATATTAAGGCGCAATTCTTTATAGATTTGATAATTATGTCATCCAGATTGATATTTTTGTTTCTGGTCCTTTTGGTCATGCTGGTTTTTACCTATGATTTATACAGCTATGGAATAGAGCTCAAGAAAACGCCGCTTCTTATCACAAACCCTTCGCTTGTCATCCAAGCGCATTTGAAAATCAACTCGGATAAGGGCTTTGTCGAGGCAAATTGCCCGGATATTTCAAAATTCAACGCAAACAGCCCGTACAATGATTATGCGGAAATCCCAAAGGAAGCTTGGGATAAATGCATATCCGAGCTCGCCCCTAATGCGTACGTCAAGGATTCATGCCTCGAGGGCGAAATTGGCGCCCAGGAGCTTTTGACTGAAATCAATTCGCAAAACGAGCTCGTTTTGGGATTGCAAAAATACGGAGTGAGGTTCACGCCTCTTCCGGCATACAGGCAAATGGAGCAATTTGCGGACACAAACCCCTGCATAAGGGCAGTGAAAAGCTTTTCGGATGGGAATAGTTTGGCTCTTGACCTTTCCGGATCCAAACTATTGCATCTAAGTAGGTTTTCCGAAGGGGTAACCGAACTTACAAATGAAAACCTTTTAAGAATTACGGGAGGCACAGTAGCCCCGGAGGATGCATTCAAGGATTATAGGCTTTCGACTTTCATTGCACTTTCCGGAATCTTCATTTTCATAATTTTGCTATACTCGGTTTATATGCAATTGACAAGCAAAAATTCCGAAGAATAGATTTATAAGCGGGTTTTGGATAACTGATTCGATAGGTGATTTTGGATGGATAGGATTTTTGGCACCTGGTACGACAACAGGTTTGCGGATGCGGGCATCAAGACGTTTTTGTTTTTGATTGTTGTTTACGTACTTGTCATTGTTTACAACATACTCGGAGGAACCCCAAGGATGCAATGGTATGATTTTGTCAAGGAAGCGGTTATACTCGTAACAATTGTTGCATTCTTTTCCTTCTATTATGCAAACGGCGCGCACCGGAAGTATAGGCAGCACGTTGCACTCAGGGCACAGCATATTTCAAGGAACTTGAAGAATAAGCCAAAATCAAAACGCTAAAAAATTGAAGGTGAACAAGCTTGTACATTCATTTGGTATACTTAATCCCGTTCCTTGTGATATTGAAATTTCTTGACGCCTATTTGACAATTTGGGTCTACCACACATACAAGCAATTCGGGCGCAAGTATTTGATGCTTGAAAGCTTCGAGGCAAACCCGAATTGGAAAAAGGATGTTGAACACGGCTTTAAGAGCTGGAAGCATTTCACATTCCTATTTGCACTTGTGATTTTGCTCTCTTACCTGTTTTCAGTTGAGCCCTATGGATTTGCATACGAGTTCTTCTCTGGCTTTTCACTTTTCTTGTATTTGGCAATAAATTTTGAGCACCTCTCACACTTAAGGGAAATGGCGCAGATGCCAGGGCGGGTCAGTGGGAAATTGTTTTACTCTCTTGATTATTACTTCAGCACAGCTTCGCACAATTACGTCAAATACTCGGCAATGCTCTTCTTTGCCTGGATTGCAACCCAAAGCGCGTTCATATGCGGGGCGGTTTTTGGGCCGCTTTTCATTGCCGCCCTAATTAAGGTAAGATGGGATGCTTATTCTTCGGATAAGAAATAACTAAATTGGGATCGGCTATTTACGGCTTAAGATACGGCTATTTGCAATCAAGCTAGGGTTATTTATTTTCAGGTTTGCAACTAATTCCCTATGGCAACAGAAATCACGCCGATAAAAAACGCATTACGGCGGCATGATACTTGGTATAGCAACGGAGCCTCCCTTAGGGAGCATGAAAGATACTTTGGCTTGAGAATTGAGGATAGGATCCTCAAAAAAATTGAAAAAGGCGGAATCACAAGGGTGCTTTTCCTTGGATCTGGGAAAAACCCAATTGCCCTGCACGAATTAAGCAAAATGCTAAAGGGGAAGATAAAGAAGGGAAGACTTGAGCTTCATGCAACGCACATAACCGCAAAAAGTGAATGGGGCGCCTACATTAAGAGGCATAAAGAATTGCCGGTTACTTTTTACAAAGCAACTATCCCAATGATTAGGAAAAAAGGCCTGAAATTCGACATCATAGTGGATAGGCTCGGCGCAATATTGTTTTCGAATGACAAGAAAAATTCGTTCATTGAGGCAAAAAAATTGCTTCGGAGGAACGGAATCCTAGTTACGGAAATGAATTGGATTGGCGAATTGAGAGATAAATGGAAAACAAAAAGACTAAACCGAATTTGACAATTAAACCGGGATGCATTTTCCACCGGCATCCGGATAAGTCCCATCAAAAACGCAGGCGTATTCCAATGGGCATTGGAAAGCGGCTATCCCTCCGCAAAATGAACCTTCAAATACCTTTTCGGAAATGAATTTGCCGTTCTTATTAATTACTAATTTTTTAACTATGCCAAGATCCTTGATTTTTGTTAGGTCTATTGTTGTTGTCACACTATCCATCCCAAGGCACTTCATGCAGGCGCGGTTTGAACGGTTGGCTTCAAAATTGATCTCCAAAACGCCCGAAGAAGGGCTAATTTCACCAATAGGTGCCAATTGCGGAACGATTTTCCAGGAAACGGAATAATCCTCGCAGTTGCTTGCAAATCTTGCTGAAACGAACAGCTCGGTTTGGGAGCGAAGCTGGACAAATGCGGTTTCGTTGCCATATTCGCCGCATTGATAGGAGGAATTTGCAACCAAAACATAATCGCTCAAAACATTCCCTTTCCCATCAATCAATTTGGCAAACTGCCTATCAACCAGAATTTCAATTTTATAGCCGTTGCTGCAGCTGCATGCTAGGCATACCATTTCACTGATTAGGGTTTTTTTGAATTCGTAAACGGTTATTCCAAAGTTCTTGAAATACTCTTTGATTATCAACTCTTCATTGTTTTTCAAATCATCCTGCATTTCCTTGCCCGATGGGTAAGTTCTTGCTGCAACCCGGTATTGCTCCCAAGGGTTTTCATTGCATTGGATTGGATTAATCGTCACCCAAACTTTGTTTGCATCCGGGAAAACAGATGGGATTGGGGTTGGGGAAATAGGCGGGATTGTTGTTGGCAAAGGAACTTGGGAAACAGTAGGCGTTGGAGTAACGCTTGGGTTGCCCAATTGCGTGCAGCCGCTCATTACAACTGCAAAAAGCAATAGCAATGTTCCAATGTAAATCCTTGCGTCCAATTTTACCATGCAAAAATTAGGTGAAAGTCATATATAAACGGGATTTTTTTGTTCAGCAAATGCTTAAGCAAAATATGAGCGTTGAATACGGAATTAGCAAATAGGCCTTAAAGTTGATTGCAAGACGGTGATTTATTAAGATTGTTCATGCATAAACAATCATCAATTTAGGTGATTATTAATGTTAAAACCAAAAGCAAGGAGGCGCCGGATTGCGCTTGCAAGGAAAATGAGGAAAATCAAGTTCAAAAAGTCGAGCAAAACGAGCAGAAGGAGGAATTACTGATTTTTTAATTTATTTTTAAGTTTTAGCAAGGAAGGAAACGGTTTTGCATCCGTAAATTTATTGAAAGGCAATTCTGATTTTACGCCCCTTCCCACTGCTCCACATGCACTTTTGCCTTATCAAACCCTTTTTCTAATAGCAAAGTTTTGACTTCGGCAACCATCTGGGGATTTCCGCAAATGAACGCCTGTGTGCTTGAAATGTCATCAATTTTCATATCCTTCAAAACACCTTGCACATACCCCTTTCTTCCATCCCATTTGTGATCTGGCCTGCTAAGAGTTGGCATCAATATGAATTTTGGGTGCGACCTTGCGTACTTTTCCAGTTCCTCACGGAAAACAAAATAATTCGTATTGCGCATGCCATAAACAAGCATGATCTCAACATCGCTATTTGCATGCACCAAATGGCGGATCATGCCCATGATTGGCGCAATTCCAGAGCCTGTTGCAACCATCAATATCTTCTTTTGTGGATGCTCGTTTGTGAAATTGCCAAACGGGCCTTTTACCCCAACCTTAGTGCCAAGCTGCATATGATCCTTCACATATTGCGTAAACCCGTTCGTTTCCTTGATTTTAAAGCAGAATTCAATTGTGCCCTCGTGATGCGGAGCTGATGAAATGCTATACGAGGTCCATTTCAATGCATGCGGATTTGCCCTAAGCGTAAAGCCATCCATGGAAAGCATGGCATATTGGCCTGCCTTGTAAATGAAATTTGATTCATGGGGAAGCCTAAGCTTCACTACGCGCATTTCCAATTTACCATCATCATGGTAATCCTTGATTTCAATAGCCTCTGCTCTAATTTCCATTAAGAATCAGTGATTGATTTAGGCAAGAAATCATTAAAAAGACTTGGGAATGCGCCCTTTTTGAAAAAAACTTGCCACAATTCTCAAGGCTAAAAAAAAGATCAACGAATTAGAGCAAAATAAGCTATGAGGATTGCAGACCAATTGATCAGCATGAAATAGGGATTCCTCCACCAGATGTAACCTTTGATGGATGGGGTTGTTAACGGGTAGAGGGGCATTTGGGGCTCTGCCGGCGAGCCTTTATGGGTGTAAAGATCAAGAAGGATGTGCAAAATCCAGGCAATTGTTGGATAATACAGCTCTCCGGTTAGGAAATAGATGGTTGTTGCAAACGCCGCAACCGAAAGAAGGCTGTGCGAAATCAGATACACCTTCCTAACATGGGGAAAGAGCCTTTGCCTTGAGATTTTTTGGCTTTTTGCAAACAAATTGATTGAAAACAGGATTGCCGCGGAAACGAACATTATATCCGGAAAAACCCCAAAAAACAGCCCTTGGAGGTAATCTTGCCTGCCATTGAAAAAGATCATGTATGTCCAGGCAAGATGCGAGAAAAAATCCATGATTCCACCATATTGCAACAAAAGGAGAAAATACTTCATCAATCGGTTATATTTAAATTGGTTGGATGGGTAAAATTGGGGATGGGTAAATTTGCTTTTGCATTGCTTTTGGTTTTGCTTACGGGCAGCATCAGCGCCGCAAAAATATCGGGAAACACGCACGATCTTTACACATTGGAAATCATCAACAATACGGTAGTTGAAATAAACACGGTTCCTGCCCAAAAAATCGTTGCTGAGAATGGGCACTACGAATTCACAATTCCGGGAGGGGATTACTCGCTTGAAGGATTGCTTTTTAGGAACGGAGAGCTTGCAATGTATACGCAGGAAAATGTCTCTTTGGTGGATGAGGGCAGCTATGAATTGGACCTATTGCTTGAGCCGATCGATAATTCCACATATCAGGCAGGCATTGGCGATATTCCGGTAGATTTGGAAAATGGCCAAGGACCGGATGTTTTGATGATAATTATTGGGTTTTCACTAATCCTATTTTTGGCATATATCAACTATAACCAGCAATTGAAATACATTTCACACCAAAGGGAAAAACGGCTTAAATTTCTTGAGGAAAAGACGCCAGAAGAGCCAAAAATTTTGCAAAATGTTGGGAATGCATTGGAGCAAAATACATCCATTCAAGCCGCCCTTAGCGAAGAATCCGCCAAAATTTTGGATGTGATTGAAAAAAGCGAAGGGAGGATCCAGCAAAAGGAGCTTAGGAAAATATTCAAATTTTCAGAGGCAAAAATGAGCAACCTGCTTGATGATTTGGAAGAATCAGGAAAAATCAAAAGAATAAGGAAAGGAAGGGGCAATCTGATTCGGAAAATTTGATGGATTCGATTATTGACGATTTCTGCACTTGTGCGGCTCTGTCCCGCTAATTCATAGAATCACCTTGATGTTGTGCAACAGCACTTTCATGAAAAGCTCGGATTGCTGGCTTCGCCAGCATCGGCTCCTTAGGGAGGAGCCAAACATCTGCTTGAATGTCGAGAAATAATTCTC
>JACRGC010000012.1 GCA_016212475.1 Microcaldota archaeon
GGACACGAATTTCAACTACTTCCTTTGCACCGATATAGTTGCAAAAACCTCAACAAACGGCATGGGATCGGTTGCCTTTGAAGTGGTAGTCCCCAAAACCGCCAATTACACCTCGTATGATGTCTGGATCGATCTTGAATAAATCGAGGATTAGATGCATATGGATGACCTTGATTTGAAACTAGTGAAACTAGTTCAAACAAATTCCCGGCTAAAGCTATCCGAACTATCCAAGGAACTTGGAGTTTCCGAAGGGACTGTTCGGAATCGTCTCTTTAAATTGGAGGATGAAAGGATAGTTTTGCAGTATTCCGCAATTGCCGACCCAAAAAAATTGGGCTACCAAGCAGTTGCAATTGTTGGGATAAATGCAGAGCCCCTAAAGTTCCTAACCGTGCTAGACGCCCTTTCAAGGATCGAAGACATCAAATCCCTCTACACCTGCACCGGCGAGCACTCCTTGATTTTTGAAATCTGGAAAAAGGACGCAGCCGAGCTTTCGGATTTTCTTGACCAAAAAATCAAGGGGATTTCGGGTATTTCCAAAACTTCCGTGAATTTGGTTTTGGATAGCGTCAAATATTCAAAAAAAGCCGGCCTTATGCCCCTTGGGCATCAAACCACGCTTGCAAAGATTTGAGCCATTTTTTCCTCTTTTTACCCAAATCATCATCTTAATATATTATTTCGGGCACAATCTAGTTTTAGAAATTTACCGAGTAATGTTTTGAGTGATTGGATGATAACCGCATTTGGGATAGTGGACGGCAAGGTCAAATCCATTTCCGAAACCAAAAAAATACATGTTCTTATTAAAAGCGGAAGCAAAGTCTGGGTTGATCTGCAAAACCCAACAAGGGAAGAAATGCACTATTTGGAAAACGAGCTTAAGCTCCACCACCTGGCCCTTGAGGATTCCCTAACCCAGCACCAGCGTGCAAAAGTTGAGCGCTATGAGGATTTCCACTACGTTGTGGTCCACACGGTAACTGAAAATGAGGCGCTAAAAACCACCCAGCTCAACTTATTCATAGGCAAAAACTTCCTTATTTCCCTCCACATGAAAAAAATTGGCTTCATTGATGATGTTTCTGCATCAATAACTGCAATGCCCGAACTTTTCAGGCGCGGGCCCGACTATGTTGCCTACATGCTTTTGGATAGGTCTGCCGATCTTCTTTTCCCTACAATGGATAGGCTTGAAAGCGATTTGGACAAAGTTGAGGAGCTGGTTTTTCGCGAAAAAGAATCCGGAAGGCGCAGCTTTTTGGAGCTTCTTTTATCCTCAAAAAGAAAACTTCTGCACCTTCGGAAAATTGCCTGGCCCCAAATGGAAGTGCTAAATATCCTCTCATCCGGCGAGCTGGCTTTTGTTTCACGGCAAAACCTCGTGTATTATCGTGACATCTACGACCATCTGATACGGATAAACTCAATGATTGAATCCCAGCGCGAACTTCTTTCAGCATCAATGGAGGGCCATAGGCTTTCAATTTCAAATTCATTAAATCAGGTCATGAAAAAGCTAACCGCAATCACGGCAATTGTAACCGTCCCTGCAATGATTGCCGGCATTTACGGCATGAACTTTACATTCATTCCCGAACTTAAGTGGGAGCTTGGCTTTTATGTTGCAATAGTATCCATGCTTCTTGCAACAGCTCTTCTTGCAATGTTCTTCAAAAGAAAGGATTGGATTTGATTATTATGGCTCAAATTGCGGATATACTAACAATTGGCTTCATAATTGCGCACGCAGTTTCTGCGCTACTTGCCTATCAGATGATCCGGCGGGGAAACAAGCTCTTCATCCTAATGACTGCGCTTCACTTAGCCGCCATTCCTTTGGTTTTTGTTTTTATTGAACTTGTAAGCCTGATCTCATTCCCCCTGATAATGGTGACCCTGATTGCATTTGTTTTGGAAGATAAGCCTGAGCGTAATTGAAAATGGAAACCTACAGGAAGTTGAATGAACTTAATTTCAAAGCACCAGCTGAAGAGCGGGCAGACAAACTCAACCGGCTATTGATCATGGGCGGTATTTTGGATAATTTGGCAGGACATCTTGCAGAAAAAAAGCCAATTTACGAAACACATCTGAAATACTTGGTCCATAACGGACTTAAAGGCACGCTTTCAGAAGCAAAATCAAAAGAAATTTCCGAAGAACTATTAAAGGCAACGCAAGAATTAGGCTCGCATGTTTCAAAATTCCCATTTCAATCCTTAAGATCATTAATCCTGATTTGGCATAAATACAAAATTGAAAACCTTCAGCACGAGGCGCTTAAAAGCATAACCAATGAAGAATTATCCAAGCTAGAGGCAAAACACGGCATCAAGGGCTTGTTTGTAAAAGTGCATTCAATAAAATAAGCCCAGTTAATCCCAGGGATAAATTCTAATAGATCAGCAAATCGAGCTTCTTTTCCTTTATTCCTATGTTTATCTCCCTTCCAATCCTTCTTCCGGTGCTCATCGGCTCCTTGAACATGTACGCGGAAAGGAACGAACCCAGCGGATACAGGTTTGTTCCGGCAACAATCCTTGCGGAAATTTCAAATGCGTAAAGTTCAAGCTCTGGGGTGCAAACCATTTCAACGCAATACGGCCCAACAATCCCGCCAAAAAGCGAAACCGATGATTCTCGCACGCGTTTCCCAATATTTAGCACTTCCGGAAGCAATGATTCGCGGATGGTAATTGGCGCATTTCCGGTTACAACATAAGATGGGTTGATATTCAGCTCCTGCAAGGTCCCAGCTGCCATAACCCTGTAAATTTCCTCCACATTGCTTTCCATCCTCCTATCAATTGAGAGCATTTCAATCCTTCCATTCCCATCCCGCCCCTTCATCAATGGCGAGTAGAAATAATGCGGATAATACCTAACTCCGTTGATGAATTCCTGAATGGTGGCATTTTCGGATTCGGTTTTTGTAATGACGCCCTCATCCAATTTCATTTTCATCTTCTTCTCGTAATCTTTTTCAGAAGATGTGAGGAAAAATCCCCGTCCTCCCTTTGCGCCTGAGAATTTTACAATGCAAACCGTTTCGATTTCCGATGGATGCCTAAATTCCCTAGGAACCTTGACGGATGATTTTTTTATCCATTCCCTAACCTTCTTCCTTGAGGATTCCCATCCAAGGCTTTCCCGGTTCCCAAACATTGGCACGCTAAATTTTTCATGAATATTTGAAGCTCCAACGTATTCGACAAACGAGCCATGCGGAACCATGATCACATTTTGCTTAAGCAATTTCTCCTGGAATTCCGGCTCCAAGACTTCCTTGTAGTTTTCAACTTCCAAAAGCGAATCTGGCGATGCCAAAGGGTAGCTCTCATAAAGCTCCCTCCTATCCGGCGTGCAAATCCCAAGCGTCCTAAATCCTTCCATTTTGGCTCCGTGGAAGATTTGGAGCGCCGAATGCGAGCAAATCGTTGCAATTGTCAGTTTCTTCTTGTCGTATTTTGAAACAACCTTGTTGATTTCCTCCCTGCTTATCATATTGACCACGTTAATTTGCAAGCTTGCTTGTTTTTAGCTTACAATTTATTCCGAAATTTTTTTTCATTCCCTCTTTTCATGTAAGAATTTCCATCATTCGCTTGGACTTTGCAGCCTCCTTGATTTCAACTGCAATCCTTCTTCCTATGCTCATTTTTTGCCCGAATAAGTATTTTCCATATGGGGTTGCCGAAATCCCTGGCGAGCCCGGAATCCTAAAGCTCAAATCAAAGAAAACCATCTCCTCCCTCCCATTTTCGGAAACTACCGCCCCTTGAAGGGCAAATGGGCCTATGATCCCTGGCGAATATTCCGTTTTGCAAATTTCCACCAGTTTTTCAGCTGATTCAAATGCATTCTGCAAAAGCGATTCCCTAAGGGTAGTTGCAATATGGCCAACTTCAATGTTGTTGACCCTTGTTAGCTTCAACACTTCAAGCTGCTCATTTGCAGGAAGCCGAAGTATTCCATCCAAATTGGTCTGCCTTCTTGTATCGATTCCCATCAGTTCGATCTCATGGCTTAATTGCGAATAGAAAAAGTTGAAGTTGAACTGCGCGCCAACCACGAATTCCTCGATTACTGCCCTATCCAAATCCGCCTCGTTTATGATTTTTTTCCCAATCATCTCATTTGCCTTATGGTCAAAATCGCTTGGTGAGCTGGCAAAAAAGAACGCACGCTCATAATTCCTTTGAGCTTCGGGCACCTTTACAATTGATAGCCTGTCGATTTCGCCAACTTTCATCCGCCTTGGCATGCGGATCCTTGCCTTTTGCATCAAAGCGTATTGGTTGTTTTCAGCCGACCTTTCTTCGGCTTTTAGCAGATGCCTATTCCCAAAAATCGGGACACGAAATGTCTCTTCAATATCCTTGTATGGCACGTAAACAGAAAAGCTCCTATTCGGTACAAAAATTGAATTCTTAAGCCTGAGGTGGTTTTGCATATCCTCGGAAATCACATCCGAAAACTTATCCAGAATCAAAACTTCATCGACGCATCCAAGTTCCCTTCCAGTTGCCCTATCTTTCCTTTTCAAATAGTATTTGGAATACGTCCTATCCCTCCCTTTTTGGCAAACAACTATGTTCTTTAGGGATTCTTCATGCGAGCCGCTGGCAACTTCAAGGGCGGAATGCGAACCAAGCGTAGAAACAGATAGCCGTGAAAGATCATATCCGGCAATTAAGCCTGCAATATCGTTTTTTGAGACCATATGTATTTAGGGGTTTAAACATATTTAAAGATTTGCGATGACCAACCCAAGAGGGGAGACCCCCCTTAGTTTGGTCGGATGCCCAAACCGAGAGCGTCCCATAACTGATTCAAAATGCTTTTTGCAAGCACCCTGACATTGTGGGCTACCGCCCACAACAGGCACGCGCGGCGCCGCGTGCCGATCCTTTGCTCTGAAATCCGGGAGCCGTAACGGTTTGCAAAGCCGCC
>JACRGC010000013.1 GCA_016212475.1 Microcaldota archaeon
CCAAACGGCCGGTAGCTGGTTTCTTCTGCAATTCCTCTCGAAGAATTCGTAACCAAAGTTGTGCTTCCCAAATGGTCGGGATGATAATAAAACATCCGTCCATCCGGATCTTTCCTGGCAACCATTGTGGAGCCATCAAAATAGTAAACCGTGTTGAATGTTCCTGTTGCATTTACAACCTGCTCAAAATTCTGGGAAATGTAATAGGTCGTTTCATTCTTAACCAAATCCTTTTTGGATATGCGGTTCCCGGAATCATCATACGCGTATTTTGCGGTTTTGAAGCCGGATTGATTTATGACATAAAGCAGATGGTTGAACAGATCGTAGGTATAGGCGAATTCGCCATCAGTTACCAAATTCCCATTCTCATCATAAGAAAAGGTTTCCGTGCTGGTTGGATACACTGAGGAATAGGATTTGCAATACCCGTCGGGCGAGGAAAGCATGGTTAGGATTTCTTTGGAAGAAGATGAAAGTATTAGTATTTTTGCAAGGGTTGGAGTTGGGGATGAAGATGCAGTAGTTGGTGAAATTGTTGAAGCAGGTGAGGCAGATGGCAAAACCATTGCAGTAGGCAAAACCGTTGCGGAAGTTGTTGCGGAAATCACAGCTGTTGGCGATGGAACAATTGCAGTATTTGGCTCGCCGGTAACATCGCTTGAAGCAAGCGGCTTGACTAGGCATTTGGTTTGTGAAGCAGTTGGAGTGGTATTGTAATAAATTGTTTTGATGCTCGAAGGCGCATGCCTTGGCTGCCTTAACTGATAGCTGTATTCGTTTACAATTTTGCTTAATGTTTCGCTTATCTTAAGAATATTCCCCATTGAGCTGTAATTGTAAACATACGAGTAGGATTTGTTGTTTACCGTGTCATTTCTTGTTGCAGTTGCCAATCTGTTAAGTGGATCGTAGCCCATCCTTAGCTGGATTGGCTTGATTCCATCATCAATTGAGAGCACATTCCCAACCGCGTCATATTGGTAATTCAAATTCTGGATTGAGCCGGTTGTAATTTTCTTAAGCCTTGATGTGATGCCGTAATATTGCATATTTGTTTGGAATCCGTTGGCATAAACCCTCTTGGTTGTTTTTCCAAATTCATTGTAGGCAAACGACTCGATTATATTGAAAATTTCCGCCAAATTCCCGTCCTCCCCATAAAAATTGTAGGCAAAATCTTCATTTTCATAGATTGTGTTCGTTAAACGATCCATCGAATCGTATTCGAAGCTGTTTGTATGGTTCACGGAATCAATTTGAAGTGTTTGAGAGGACACTCTTAAGCGTTGATCATAAGCAAGGAATTTGGTAAAATCGGGCGCAATTACCCTTGAAAGCGTTCCTTTCAGCTGTTCATCATAGAAATAGTAGATTTCAACAATTGCCTCCTTTTTCTTCAGCCGATTAAGCGCATCATATTGCAAATTGGTCGTAATCCCCCTCGAATCCGTTTGTGAAACCAAATTTCCAGTAGCATCATAAGAATAAACCCAGATCCCAAGGTCCGGATCCTGCATTGCGATTTTCCTTCCAAGCGAATCGTATTGGAAAATGAAATTGTTTCCCTGGGCGTCTTGAATGTTGGTTAGCGAACCCGCCAAATCATAGGTGTATTTGGTAATGTATTCTTCCGGAGCAAATTCGTGCACTTCAATTATTTGCCCAAAAGCATCCTTGGCAATTGTTTTCTTGTTGCCATTTTCATCAAAAGCGGTTTCGACCCATCTTTCGTAGGAAATGTTCTTTGTTGTATTCTCCGGATTTGTTGTTTTTACAACTCTTGAAAGGGCGTCATAATTGATGCTTGAAAATGCAACCGTAGAATTGGGAGAAGAATAATTGGCATCAAACAATTTGAAATACGGGTTTGATTTCCTTTGCACTCTAAACATTTTGTCATAATAGGTATCCGTAACAATTTGCCTTCCATTTGTGGTTTCGGCTTTTTGCTGGATTAGATTCCCAAGCCCATCGTAGAAAGTATAAGAGTCCAAGGTGAAATCTGCATTGTAGGATTCCCTCTGGGCGGTTTTGATCTTCTCAGGAGCAACTCCATCAAGCTCGTATTCGTAAATGACCGATGGATAAGCCGCGGAATCAAGTGGTTTTATTGCCTTTTTGATCCTGCCAAAGACATCGTATTCGTACGTTGTAGTAAATCCATTCGCATCAGTTTCAGAAAGCAAATTCCCGGTTCCCAAATCATATGCGAAATTGGAAGTGTGGTTTAGCGCATTTATTTGCTGATCCGGGAAAGTAAATGTCAAATCCCTTGTTCCGTAGACAAATTTTGATACCGCGCCTTTTGGATCCGTCGAACTAATCAAATTGCCATGCGAATTATATGAATACTTTGTAATTGGGTTGGTCCCTCCGGCAAGGAAATCCTCTTTTTGGGTTACCAATCCAAATGAGGGCGGATATACCGAAGTTTTTCCGTCATAATAGTAAATTGTCTGCCTAATCCAAGTCAATGGGCTAACGCTAAGGAGCTGGTAATATGAGGGTTTGTCAACAATCCAGGCGGAAGTGTTGTAGTGATAATAATATTGCTCGAGCCGATCATCCAATGCATTCCCATTCTCCCCAAAAATCCATTTTTGCAGGATGTTGCCATAATCATCGTAGAAATATGTTGTATTGGTAATTCTTGGAGTTGCTGATCCATCATATGTAAATGTTGCCTCGGAAGCCAAATAGGTTTTGTAATATCCGGATGTTAAATTGCCAACCCAGTTGCTTTCCTTTGCCAAAAAGAGTTTTTTATTCGAATCATATATTTCCGTTTTGAACTCCATCCCCTTCCTGCCGGAATCCTGGTGGAAGAAATGCGTTTGCAAAGTTCCATCTGCAAGCGTTTCATTTGCAACTGCAAAACCCCGAAATTCCTTATCTGGAAAATAGTACATTCCACCGGAATAGTTGTAGCTGGTTTTACCCGAATAGTTCTGCGGATTGCTGGCCCCGTTATCAACTTTAATTGATGAAACCACCCAGATATTGAACGGAAGCCGGTTTGTTCCATTAACATCCGCGTTGTTCAGGGAAGTCGAAGTGGTGTAGTTGACCGTTATTTTACTCCCAAACTTTCCGCGAATTTCCCTTAGCTGGTATGGCGCGCCTCCTTTTGTTACT
Organism: Microcaldota archaeon; assembly: GCA_016212475.1. Lineage (GTDB taxonomy): Archaea > Micrarchaeota > Micrarchaeia > Norongarragalinales > SBBD01 > JACRGC01. The sequence continues at coordinate 3,139 of JACRGC010000013.1, forward strand.
AAAGCCGCGGTCTGGGTGAATTTGATGTTATTGTTATTGGCAGTCGCATCAATGTTCCCATTAATCAGAACATCCGCCGCCCCATCGCCATTCACATCAACAAACCTGCACCCGGCATCCTGGCCATAAACTATTGTTGTGCACGGCGTCATTTGCCCATATCCCGGAAAAGAATTTCCATAATTGATAAATGCATAATTATCCTCGTGAAATTGGAAATTTAGGGTATCATAGAAAAATCGATGGACAAGCACATCTTCCAAACCATCGCCGTTAATATCCCCAAATTCCAATCCTGTTGAAAGCATCGGATCGCTAAACCTGAATTTGGCTATTGCCGGATAGGGAAATTGGGTTGTTGAGCCAGTCCAGCCATTTCCGGTGTTCAGGTAAATATTCCGCACGTATTCGATTTGGTTATTGTTGCCTGTTGGTTTATTCCTTGAAACGATAAGGTCCGTTAATCCATCCCCATTAACATCGATAACTCGCGCGCCAGTATCCTCGGCAAAATCCAAATACGGAATAGGTGAATTGTAATTGGAATTGCCAGTATAGCCGCTGCCGGTATTTATGTGGGCTGAATTTTCCCAGATTGTCCCGAAATTATTGTAACGTTTGGAATATGAAACATCTGCAAGCCCATCGCCGTTGAGGTCAAAAACCCTAACGCCATAATCCGTTCCATCCTTGACAAAGGGTACAGGGACTGTATTATAAGGGCCCGATACGCTACCAGAAAAAGGATTCATGTTTGTGTGGATGTCCGTTTGATAGTTGTAAGAGCCGTCCTTGTAAATTTTGCCGATTTCGAAATCAGTGAAGCCATCGCCGTTTATGTCAAACGTCCTAGCACTAGTGTCCGTAATTGCGCCATTTTGGATTACGAAATAATCGGGGGGCGTCCAGCCACCGCCTCCAAATCCTTTCCCTAAATTAAGTGCTCCAAATAGGGTAGAATGCCATTGGAAATCATAGTAAGCATTTTTTCCCTGTGCCAAATCGTTTAGTCCATCACCGTTCATATCGTAGAACCGGACCCCTTCATCTGCGCCCCTGTTCGTAATCAGTGGAGGAGTAAAACCGGGTTCGCCCTCCCAATGCAATCCGCCATTATATGAAAAACTGACCGATGGAAGGAACGATACACTGTCGCGGCCATATTCGGTGATGTTAGTAAGAAAAAGGGAGGGGGTAAGATCCATTTGAGAATAATTAAGAAAATACCTCCGAACTAGGGCGCCGTTTGCCCTGATTTCAACATTCTGGAGTGCCCTGCTCATTACGTAATTGTTTGCTAGATTGAATAGCAATCTTGCATCGGGCCTTGGTGCCGAGGTATAGAAAAATAAAATTTCCCTTTGCAAATCATTGTTGTACCTAATTGAAGTTGGATATGTAACGCCCACATCCTCGGGGAAAAGATTTTCGGAATAATTGAAGTAAATCGAATTTTTATTGATATCTTGGATGGAATCCAAATACCAGCGGTAAACATATGGCCCAGCAGTAGATACTTGCTCGGAAACCGTACTGTTTCCGAAAATGTACGTAGTACCGTCTTTTGTTCTTACTTGCCAATATTGCCCTTTTTCGTTCCCGGTAGTGTTGAGTAAGTTAATTGAAAGATAGGTTTCGATTTTGGAGTGGTATTTCTGGTCAGCTTGGGAGAATACCAATTCATATTCGGAACCATCAAGTGTGAGTGTAAAATTATCATCGGTTGTATCGGCTGTAAATTGCGCATTGCGTTCGATATAACTTTGGGAAAGCGCCCAACCATTTCCGGCAATTGTTGGCTTTGTGCTGGCCCTTTGGTTGTTGTAGGTAAGTTTTACAGTTGGTTGCAGGCCGTTTGTTCCCGGAGGCACTTTGAATGGATATTCGTAAATGAATGAGCCAGAGAACAATGATGTCGAAAACGAATCATCGGTTTTAAGATTGGGTTCAAAACTGTCCTTTCCCTGCTGGTTTGCAAGTTCTGTTCCTCCGCCAGTGCCCGCTGTTGCAGATGTTTGTTCAGTTTGATCAAGCAAAGTTGCAGATTCGGATGGAATTGGTTCAATTGTTGCTTGTGGGGTATCTGTAGGTGCAGCAATAATTTCAGTAGCCGGTGAAATAATCTCTCCATTTGAATCCGCAGCATCACTAGCCGGCAAATCGCCAGCAACAACCATTCCCGCAATCAGAAACAAAAATAGGCTAAATAGCAATAACCGGTTCATCCAGTTCCCACCCTTATGCCTCCCCACTATTCCTTGTTTCCTTTACTGCTTTTTTAGGTATATATAGCTGCTGGTTTTGAAAAAGTTTCAGCAATCTATTATTTTGATGGTTTGGCGTAGGTTACAAGGAAGGATTCGGCTGAAAACTGATTTTTTTGTTTTTTAATTGGTTAGCGAAGGCTCTCGACCGCAGAATCTATTATGCGGCTCAGCAGATTTTCAATCTGCGTGGCACGAGTAAGGGGGGAAACCCCCCTTAGAGGTGTCATTTATATACTTTTACTTAGAAACTTATTACGCTTTCTGATTATCCATTTCAATTAGCCCTATTTGCGCTAACGCTTGAAGGTTGCTGTTGATTTTGAAGGAAGCAGTTTGTTTTTGTATTTAGAAGTTGAAAATTATGGCAAGAATGCATTCAAAAAAGAAGGGCGCAAGCAAATCGCACAAGCCAATCAAGAATTCGGCGGTTGTTTGGGTCCCGATCCAAAAGGAGGAAATTGAGAACATAATTGCAGTCCTTGCAAAGGAAGGAAAGAACGAATCCGAAATCGGACTCATTTTAAGGGATCAGCACGCGGTTCCTTCGAGCAAAATGATACTTGGAAAAACAATTTCCCAAATCCTAAAGGAAAAGGGGCTTACCCCAAAATACCCATCCGATCTTGTAGATCTTATCAAGAAGGCAGTAAAGATGCGCAAGCACCTAGCCGAAAACAAGAAAGATAAATTAAACATAAAAAAACTTCGGGATGTCGAATCCAAGATAAAGCGGCTTGTCAAGTATTACCGAGGAAAGAAGCTTCCATCCAATTGGAAGTATGATCCGGAGCAGGCAGCGCTTCTAGTCAAGTGAAATTAACATGGCAGTCAAAAAAGTAATCGATAATTGGAAGGCAAAGAGCTGGTACGCTGTCCGCGCGCCAAAATTCCTAAACGAAGTGGAAGTAGCCTCAGTAATTGCCCTTGATGACGAGCACTTGATGAACCGCATCATCATCATCCCATTGAAAGATGTCACAAAGGATATTTCGCACACATACACAAACATCCATCTTAGAATCACGGAAATCAAGGGGAAAACCGCATTCACAAAATTCATCGGGCATGAGGTTTCAAGGGAATTCATCCATGCAATGGTAAGAAGGGAAAATGACGCCCTTCACGTGGTGTTCCAAGCAATATCAAAAGATGGGATTGAATTCAAGATCAAGGCTGTTGTAGTCACCGGAATTTCCTGCTCGGATCGCCAAAAAACGCTTCTTAGGAACACGCTTATGAAAGAGCTTAAGGAAAAGGCGGCAACAAAGGATTTTGGGCAGTTCATTTACGACACATTGTACGGAAAAGTAGCCGGTGAAGTTTACAAACTCCTAAAGAAACTCGTTCCAATCAAAAGAGTGGAAGTTCGAAAAACAGAGCTTAAGGAAGTGTTCGATGTGCAAAACATCTCCGAAATCGACAAGGGAGAGGCTGCACTGGTTGAAACAGAAGAAGGCGAAGTTGCAGTTGATGAAGTTTCATCTGCTTCGGGGACGCATTAAATTATTTTTCTTATTTTTTTAGGAATCTTTCCAAAACTAATAGTCGAATCTTTTTTTCCCAAATCCGCTCTTTTTAAGCTATATATATAAACATTTCAACCCAAATCCAGTTGGTGGTAATCGTGGCATTCAAATTCCAAATATTCGCTGTTTTAATTGCACTTTTTTTCATAACTTCCGTTAAGGCAGCTGAATGCGGAGGCGCAGTCCAGTGCCAATGCGGGGATTCCATCATTTCTTCCACTATTCTTGACCACGATATTCTTGATTGCAACGTTTACTACGCTCTTACAATAAATGCAAATAATGTCGCCCTTGATTGCAACGGCCACACAATTGCGCATGGCTGGGGGCAGAACACCGCAATATTCCTGAATAATACGAACAGCTCAACTGTCAAAAACTGCAACATCGGCGAAAAATACGATAACGGAATTGTATTAGGGGGTGGATGGAACAACCGGATTGAAGGAAATACGGTAATCAATCCTCTAATGGCTGGAATTTGGGCGCACGGATCAAGAGGTAACACGATTTTAGCAAATACAATCTGGGAATTTAGGCAATACGCAATTGCACTTTTCCCTGGAAGTTCATCCAATATAATTCAAGGTAATACGATAATGGGAAAACCTGCAACTCTTGAAAATCCGTATCCTTCATTTTTTGGGATTTTCATGGATAGCGGAGTTGGATATAATCAAATTATTGGAAACAGCATTGAAAGATCGCATGTTGGAATCAATGTGTTTGGAGGCTCATTCATTACAATTAATGGAAATACCCTTCAAAACAATGAATATGGAACATACCTGAGTCATTTCAATGACGGAAAAATTTCAGATAACAAATTCATTGGGAACACAATTTCAGGCCTTGATTTTGAAATGTACACAGAAAGGAATGTGATCTGGAATAATATTTTCCAAAGCAACAAACGGAGTGCATTTGAAGGAATTGTCATCCAAAGCGGTATTTTTGCATACAATATTGCAAACAAATGGGATAATGGGCTGGTTGGCAACTATTGGTCTGATTTTTCAGCAAATTCCGGCTACCCTGCAAAATACGTAATTTCCGGGCCCGGCGATGGGGTTGACAATCTTCCAAACAAGAAAACAAGCGATTGCATTTATTCAAGTGCAACGGCAGTTTCATCCACAAATGTAAAAACCAATGCAATTGCAAGCCCGTATCCAAAGCCGATTTGCAAGCTGGCAATTAGCAATATAATTGCAATCGAATAATCAGGCGGCGCAAATTGTTTTTTCCTTATTTTCATTTCCCTTAATTTTACCCATATTCATTCTCCTGCAAATCGCCTCCTTTTCCTCGATTAACCTTATATACCACTTCTGATTACTTCTTTCATTATTTGTTCAATTGATGCGGGTTGGTAATACTATGGCTGAGAAGGCGGACGATAAGAAAAAAGTTGAAACAGCAAAATCTGATTCCTCCCAATCCGAGGATAAAAAATCAAAGCAAAAGGAAGTCATTTCAAAACTTGCATCCGATTCAAAGAATTCGGAATTCAAGATTGCAGATCCGGTTGTTCGCGCAAAGGGAAACAAGATTGCAATAAATCTCGAATTTGAGCTGGATAAGCAGACCCGCGGTAGGCTTCCATTTTTAGCAATCATGCTGGTATTTTCGTTATTCGCATTCATAATGTTTGCAAAAACCGGCTTTTCCTTTTCTGAAGTGTTTGATTTCCAGAGGGTTTCAAACAACCTTGACAAAATCACATCAATTTCATTCATCCTATTCCTCCTTCTCTTTTCAGCAGCGCTTGCGTTCGCAACATTTTTTGGCTACGATATGAAAGCTTCCAATGCACTATTTCTTTCGCTTACAATGGTCCTCCCAATAATTGGCGCCCATTTCCTTGGCGGCGAACACTATGATCTGGCATACATCTGGTTGGCTTTTGGAATTGTGATTGCGGTCCTTATGGCAACAGTCATGGATGGGTTCACTTACAAAACTATTTACAGGACGCTTGGGCATGCCCTCTTCATCATGTTAATAGTTGCAGTGCTTTTCACATTCGTCAAAGTCAATTCACAAAAGGAGGAGTATTTCACGCTTTTTGTGACAAATGTTGCTGGACTAACTCCCCAATTGCAAGGGCAAGTGCAAGGTTCGCTTGGGGATTCGATTGCTAGGATTGATCTGAAGGATGATGGAACTCCGCAAGATCCCCTAAAGTATGTTTCCAAGACAGATATCAAAAACATGGTTTCGCTGCAATATGTGGCAATCAAGGATGCCGCAATCAATTCAATGGCAAACAAGGCGGATCAGGATTATGCTAGGAAATCAATTGCCGCCTCATACGGTTCGCTTGACATTTCAACGCAAGATAAGCTGGTTACCGAAACCGTTAATGCAATGAAATCGCCCTCCGTTAATTTGTTTTCGCCCTCAAAATACTGGCCAGTTGTTAGGACCGAACTTGCAAACAAGATCAAGGAGGCGCCGGTTAGGACCCCCGAAGCCCAAGAGCTTGCTGATATTACAGAAAAAGTCAACCAGGTGCCCCTAATCAAGCAGTTCAAGGGATATTTCGAGATTTTTGTTTCGCTCCTTGTGTTTTCATTGCTTTCCATGTTCAACCAGTTGGTGAGATTCCTAACAACTGCAATGATGATTGGGATTTCAAGGCTTATGTGAAGCGGTTAGAACTTGGCAATTAAGCATGGTTTGCCAAAATCCAATTCAAATCCTTTATTATTTTGATTGATTTACTATTTACTGATAAGTTATGCACGCAATCCTTCTAGCCGGTGGTTATGGCACACGGCTGTTTCCAATCACACTACGGACGCCAAAGCCGCTTTTGCCAGTTGCCGGAAAGCCCGTGCTTGTGTATTCAATTGAAATGCTAAAGGCAGCCGGAATAACCAACATTTCAATTAGCGTTAAGGAAAACCAAACAAAAATCGAAAATTACCTTGGGGATGGCAATAAATACGGGGTTAAAATCGATTACATTTACGAGCCGGAAACTACGGAAGAAAAAAAGCTGGGTTCGGTTGGCGCTCTTAATTTTGTATTTTCAAAAATCCCTCATGTCGAGGAGGCGCTTGTTTTGGGCGGCGATAACCTGATTCTTGGCTTTAACATGCAAGAGTTCCAAAAGCATCACAAATCCACTTCATCGCATGCATCAATTGGCTTATTCGAACTATCAACCAAGGATGAGGCTCAGCATTTTGGTGTTGCCCAAATAGATCAAAAATCAGGAAAAATTTTGCAATTCCAAGAAAAACCGCAGCCTTCAAAAGCGGTTAGCAAACTAGCATCGACTGCAATTTACTGCCTTGAAAAATCCTTCATAAAAGAGCATCTGCCAAAATATGCCAAATTCAAGCATAGCAAGGGCGAAAAGGCGGATAAGATCGGCGATTTATGGGCTCATTACATCCATGATCTGAAAATAAGCGGCTTTCCATTTGTTGGTGTTTGGGGCGATATTGGCAACTGCGAAGGCTACATCAAAACCAATAAATTGGCATTTGAGCATTTCAAAAAATTAGCAGGTAAAGAGATTTTGCAAATCTCCAAAACAGCAAAAATTGCCAAATCCGCTAAAATCATTGCGCCGGCGATCATTGAGGACAATTGTGATATCGGCGAAAATTCAGTTGTTGGCCCAAACGTTCACCTGTTGCATGGGTCAAAAATAGGCAACAACGCCCATATTTCAAATTCAGTGATTTTCGAAAACTGCATAATTTCCAAGCAATGCAAAATAGAGCATTCCCTAATAGATGGGGGGTGCGTTATCGGATTTGATTCCCATATAGCGAACAATACGATGCTTGGCTACAAATGCAAAATCGGCGATTCCTGCCGCCTTTCAAAAATCATAATTTTCCCAAAAACCCAAATAAAGGACGGCTTCAAAATCCAAAATCAATCTTTTGAAAACGATTTCACCCCCCAGTCGAAGGAAATGGTCGAGAGCTGTTTTTGGAAATGAACCTTTGGGATTGTTTTTCATAAAGTTTCCTTCGACTAGGAATTCATTTTCCCTAAGTTTCCTTCGCCCCAACAGTTTCCAACAATTCTACGCCTATTTAATCATTCTCTTTCCTAACCTATTTTCCAAGATTTCAGGTAGATTTTATGCACTGGGCAGACCAACTGGCTGAAAAAATAATCGAGCGCGCAGGAAAGGAGGGCGGGGAGGCAAATGTCAAATGCCAGCAAACGCCATCCGGAGGAAAGCACATTGGCAATCTGAACGATGTTGCGCGAGCGTATTTCCCATTCAAAGCTGCTGAAAAGAAGGGCCTAAAAATCACTTTCGTCCACACAACCGATGATCGCGATCCCCTAAAAGATGTTCCCCTAAAGCTTCCGGATTTGCAGGGAAAATTCCATTTATCAAAAGATCTAATGGATATGGCGCCCTACCTTGGAATGCCGCTTTGCAGGGTTCCTGACCCATTCAAATGCTGCAAAAATTGGAGCGCACATTTCACGAAGGTTTGGATGGACGGCGTAAATCTTCTTGGGATGCATCCAACGCTTTACTACGTGAACAAACTTTACGAAGAGGGCAAATTCGAGCCGTACATTTTAAAACTATTTGAAAAAGTTGAAAAAGCCGGAAAATTGGTTGCAAAATTCCAGGCAACCAAATCGGAAAACTATATTCCTTTTGATGCGATCTGCTCAAGCTGTGGAAGGCTTGCAAACATAGATTCATTCGATTTGAAAACCCACAAAGTCCATTTTGTTTGCGGAGGCAAATCAATCAAAGCCAAGAAAAGCGAAGGCTGTGGATTCATTGGCGAAGTTGATTGGAAGGAAGGCAAATTGCAATGGCGGTTTGAATGGCCGGCACTTTGGGGAATATTCAAAACAACCTACGAGCCGTTTGGAAAGGACCATTTTGAGGGCTCTTGGAAATCCGGAATGGAAATCATGCGTGAAATTTATGATTTGGAGCCGCCAATCCCATTTGTTTACGAATTCTTCCTTGTGAATGGGCAGAAAATGTCCGCAAGCAAGGGCAATGTCTATCTGGTTCAGGACATGCTAAAAATCATGGAGCCGGAAGCTTTCCTATTCTACTATACAAAACGTCCGGAAAAACAGAGGGATTTGGAGCTTTCAAGGATTTGGGCGCTATTGGATGAATTTGATTCCGCTGAAAAGGTGTATTTTGGCAAAGAGCAGGAAAGAACTGAAAACCGCGATGAGAATACGAAGCGGATGTATGAACTTGCAGTTGAAAAAAAGCCCGATGAATACTCGAGAAGAATCCCCTACCAATTCGGCGCCTCAATTGTTCAGCTTTTCAATGAAGAGCAATGCATAGCAATTCTAAAACGCATGAATCATGTTGAAACGGAAAAAGAAGTCGAACTTGCAAAAGCGCGCCTGAAATTGTGCAAGAACTGGGTGGAACTTTACGCGCCTTTGGATGCAAAGGTTCATGTGCTTTCCGAAAATGAGGCAAAGGCGCAATTGGAGAAATTATCCGCAAATCAAATCAAGTCATTGCAGCAATTTGGCGAATATTATCAAAAAGAGCGCGATTCCGATAAGCAGCAGGAGGAGATCAAGAAAATCGCTCTTGAAAATTCAATCTCCATTCAGGATTTTTTCAAGGCGGCCTATCAAATTTTCATCGGCAAGGAGCGCGGCCCAAAACTTCTGCCGTTTTTGGATGTTCAAAATAGGGATTTTGTAACCAGAAGGCTAAACGGAAGCGGTTAAATTGATGGCGAATTCAAATCCCCAAATTTCTAGCTAAACTTTCCAATTTCTTGTTCCCTTTCATTCTTTCCTAACTCCCTTAAACTCCTGCAAGCAAAGATCCGAGCAAAAGTAAAACGTATTCTTGCTAATGTCGTCGGTATGCACAAATTTTGCCGATTCAGAATTCAGCAGTGTTTTGCAGGTTGGGTCTATTGCCATAGTGATTCACAAGTAACGCAAAACTAGTATAAAAACTCTTCAACAAAAGCTCCCAAACATCCCAATCAAAACCCTCTGATGTACTTTATCATTTCCTTGACCCAAAGGGAAACTACGTTTCCCTATCGGGTCGCCTTACCCTTCCTTCTAGAATCCCCTGATGTATTTTATCATTTCTTTTCCTTCCTTAGTCATCCTCTCCTCATTCCAGGCGGGTTCCCAAACTAGCTCTGCAATCAATTGCTTCAAATTGGGGATTTTCCCAACCTCCGTCATGATTTGGCTCCTGATTTCTGGCTCTAGCGGGCAGCCCGGGTATGTCAGTGAAAATTCAATGTGGACATTGTTCCCATCTATTTTGATTTTGTAAACAAGCCCCAGATCATAAATGTTGATGCTGATTTCAGGATCAAATACATTCTTCAATGCGGAAATTACCTGCGCTTCTGAGATTTTTGACATTTTGCAATACCTATTTGATTGATATGGTGATAAAAATTACAAATCTTTATGTCCGCTTCAATATTAAATTCTATTCATACCTAAGCGCTTCAACCGGCTCCATCGAAGCGCCCTTCTTTGCTGGGAAATAACCCGAAACCAATCCTACTGCAATTGAAATTAAAAGGGCAAAGGATGCAAGTTCAATTGAAACCTGCGTTGGAAAGCCTGCGTAATTGATCGCAGCTGAAAGCGAATAGCCAACCAATACCCCGATAAGCCCGCCGACCATCCCAATTATTGCAGCCTCCGCCAAAAAAATGCGCACAATAGTTTTATTTTCCGCCCCAACGGATTTTAAGATGCCAATTTCGCGCGTTCGCTCCATTACGGATGTATACATGGAATTTGCAATCCCTATGCTTCCAACAAGCAGGGAAATTCCAGCCACCATTCCAAGGAATATTGAAAGAAGTCCAAATATTATCCCAATTGAGTCCAAAATGGTTTGCGCTGTAATTACTGAAAAATCCTTATCCTCCAACTTTACACGGTGGTTGTTTGCAATTATCCTCTCAACCTGCTCTGCAATTGGCTTAAGCTCCCGTTCCGGATCCGTAATAATGAAAATCCCAAAAATCCTATCCGGATCCTCGGTTGATGAAACGAATTTCTTAGCAGCTGTTGTTGTGACATAAATGTCAGTATCAAATGAAGCGGATGGGTTGATGATTCCCTTCACGCGGTATGGCTCGCCATTGATGTAGATTATTTTTCCAACTTCAACCTTATCCTTAAAAGCGGTTTTAGCAACCACATTCCCAACAACAATCAAATTTTTGTCAACGGATCTTATGAATTCGCCTTTTTCCATTCCCGTATCATCAACATATTGCTGGAAGGCTTCTGGTTCAATTCCCGTAAGGATTGCCGTGTAAGTGCTATTTTTGTATTCGTACCGGACAAATCCCGGAGAAATCAATGAGGAAATTCCTTGGATTCCAGGAAGCCGGCGAAGCGAATCCGTATCAGACTCATAAAGCGCGCCTTTGAAAACCGGCGGGCCAAATGATCCGCTTGAAAATGGCTTTCCAGGGAATACTTGCATGAAATTCGTGCCAAACCCTTCAATTTGCTCGCGGACCGATCTGTCAAGTCCTTGAGCAAGAGCAATCAATACAACAATTGAAGCTATTCCAATCACTACTCCAAGTATGGTCAGCCAGCTCCTAAGCTTCCTGTACCGAAGCCCTTCCATTGAATATTTTATGATTTCGCGGTTTTTCATCTTGGATGCACATTTTTTTTATTTTCCTGATTTCATATATTTTTTCAAAAGTTCGTGCATTGTTTTTAATTATTCATATCTTAGCGATTCGACTGGAAGTAATCTAGCAGCGTCCCTAGCTGGGAAAAAGCCAGAAATTGTTCCAACAAATATCGATGCAATAAGCGCCCCTGCAACCAATTCCGGGCTTGTATATGATGGTCCGCCTGCCAAACTTATAAGCAGTGAAAGTCCCCATCCAATTCCAACGCCAACAAGCCCACCAACCAAACCGATAAGCGCAGCTTCAATCAAAAATATCCTTGTGATTGCCTCTTCGGATGCGCCAATTGCCTTAAGTATTCCAATCTCGCGCGTCCGCTCCAAAACGGATGTGAACATTGCATTTGCAATCCCTATGCTTCCAACCAATAGTGAAATGCTTGCAATCAAGCCAAGGAAAATAGAAAGCACTGTGGTGATTTGCCCAACCGTTGAAGAAATGCTAGCAGCTGTGTTGGTTGAAAAATCGCGTTTATCAAGAGGAACCTTGTGCCTTCTTGCAATTTCTTGCTGAATTGCAATTTCCGTGCTTGCAACATTTTCCTCCTTGTCAACAATTGCAAAAATCCTATCTATTTTTTTGCTCCCCTGCGTTTTTGTCAACTCCTGTGCAACTCCCTTATCGATGAAAATAAATCCGTCATACGGGCTAAACGACCCTCCTTTTTTGAGTATTCCTTTCACTCGGAAATCCCTTCCATTAATTGTGATTGTTTTTCCGTATTCGATATCTTCATCAAATAGGGTTTTAGCGGCGTTATTCCCAAGCACAACCCCGCCGGTATCCCCAACTGTCAAATATTTCCCTTTCTCAAATCCAACTGTCAAAAAATCCTCCATAGCATATGGTTCGGCGCCAACTACGGTGTTGCTGACCTTCTCATCCTTATACTGCACATTTGCAAGCCCCATGACAATTGCAGATGAAACTGATTTGACTCCTGAAAGCCTGCGGATGCTATCGGCATCTCCCTGCGTAAGTTCTCCTTTGAATGTTGGCGGCCCGAATCTAAACCCCCCTTCAAATGGGCTTCCCGGTAGGATGATTATATATTTGGTACCAATCGAGCCGAGCTGATTTGTAATCTCCTTGTTGAGGCCTTGGCCTAGGGAAACAAGCAAGACAATTGCAGCAATCCCAATCACGATCCCAAGGATGGTAAGCCAGCTTCTTATTTGCCTGTGCTTCATGTTGTTTAGGGCGTATTGCAGCATGTCCAAGTTTGAAATCATAAATCTGACCCGCTAAAAAAAATCAAAAAAAAGAAAAAGATTGGAATTTTGCCATTGTTGATAAATGACCAAAAATTGCAACAAAAATTCCTACTTGAGCTTGAGCTTTTGGCTTGCAGAGCTTTTGAAGAATTTCTTGTATGCAAAGTAGAGGATTCCAATCAGAATGATTCCTCCAATTATCATGACAATTGGGCTTTGCGGCGCTTGCTTGCTTGCAATCATTGCAATTTCACCTGAGTAGATTTCAAATTCAACAACCTTCTTTTCGTTCTTTTGCTGATTGTACGAATCCTTGTAGGTCATTTCAACATTCAATTTGTATTTTCCAGGAGCCGTGCCCTTCTTTACAATTGCATCGTATTGCACGGTTGAATAATCATCCAAACTAAGTGTTCCAATGAATGCATCCGGGTTGTTTAGGATTTGGAGTGCTTCTGAATTTGCCCTAACCGATAGCGCCCTAACTGCTGAATTTCCTGTGTTTGAGATTTGTATTGAAACCGAATAAAGCTTGTTGTCATTTGTAATCACAACCGGATTTGAGCTCAAATAAACTGAAAGTTCAGATGCTCCCCCGATCTTGACTCCCACGTTTTTGGTGATTGATTCGGATCCTCCTTTGGTTTGGTAGGAAAGCGCCAATTTGAGCGAGTATACCTGCGCGGCTATGTTTGTCCCAATCCCAACTTCGAATTCAACATTCTTTGTTTCGCCGGCTTTAATTATGTCGAGTGTTTTTTCTGGGAAATCAAGTGATGTGAAAAAAGCTGCGTCTTGCGGCAAACTTATTCTGAAATTTCTAAGGTCATTTGTTCCGGTATTTTTTATGATGATTCTAAATATTCCTTTCCCTCCCGGTGTAGCATCCTGCGTTTCAGCTGAAATTGCGAATTTTTCATAGTCCTGAACTGCGGTGATTGGCCCGAATTTGAGCGTATCCGTGTTGCCGGCAGTTACCGCATCATCGTATGTCAATATGAATGGTATCGAGTAGTATCCTGAAGTGATTGCCGAGCCTGCAAGCACTGGGATTGTGACTGATTTTTTAGCTCCCGATTCGATGTCGCCAATGTCGATTTTTGTTGTTCCATCGAATGAGTACGCCGCGCTTGTTTCGTAGCTTAAAACGGAATTCCTAATTGCTCCTCCTGCATTTTCAATGACGGCGTAAATGTTGAAAGAATCCCCCGGATAGATCGTGTCCTTGCTCACCTGGAAATCCGTAACCTTGAGCAAATTTGTTGCAGAAATTGTGATTGGGATTGAGAAGATCTTAGCATTCGAACCGCCGCCGATGCTGCTAGAGTAGCCCAAACTTAATGAAGCAGAAACAATTCCTGGCTTTGCATTTGATTGGACTTTAAATGGAACTGCCAGAATTGTTGTCCCAAGCGCGCCCAAATCCCCTATTTTATTATCTACATTGAATTGAATGCCGCTAGCTGAAGCATCCAAATAAGCATCCTTTATGAATTCTGTCGAGCTTGGATTATTCAGCGTCAAAATAATGGTTCCAGACATCCCGGGCTTGAGTGTGCTTGGCGAAATTTCATAGCTTTTGATTTCAACTCCTGCGTGGACAAGCGGGGTGAAAAATGCCATCAAGACAAGCATTATTGCAATTGTTTTCATTTCCATATTTTACCACCTAAAAATCCAATATTTTAGTCAAATGCTGTTTTTATTACTGATTTTTCCCTTAAATTTGACAAATCAGCTATTTTTCCGCAAATTTTTCCCGAATTGAACTATTTTTCCATCCTTTATTCGTTCTTTTTCCTCATTCGCGAATTTTATGCCCGTTGTGCACAATTTTTTCAACCATCCCATCCCGAAGCATCACGACCCGCTCGGAGTGCGAAACAAGGGTTGGGTCGTGCGTTACGAAAATGATCGTCCTTCCCTCCCTTTGATGCAAATCCTCGAAGATATTCATGATCTCCTTTCCGGTTTTTGAATCCAAATTGCCTGTTGGCTCATCCGCAAGAATTATTGATGGATCGTTTGCAAGCGCCCTTGCAATTGCAGTCCTTTGCCTTTGGCCTCCTGAAAGTTCCGATGGCAAATGATCCATCCTATCCGTTAGCCCAACTTTCCGAAGCAGTTCCTTTGCCCTGTGTTCTCGCTCTATTTCCGAAACATCATAAAGCATCATCGGAAGCGTGACATTTTCAAGGACCGTAAGTGAAGGCACCAAAAAGAAGAATTGGAAAACAAACCCGATTTTCTTTCCCCGAATGAAAGCCAATTCATCATCCGCAAGTGTTGATGTTTCAATCCCATCCAAATAAAGTTTGCCCTGTGTTGGCCTATCCAAAAGCCCCAAAATATGGAGTATCGTGCTCTTTCCGCTTCCGGATGGGCCCATGATCGCAACCCGCTCGCCCTTTTTGATGTCCAGATCAATTTTTTGAAGCGCATCAACCCTTGCATCTCCTTCGCCATAGGTCTTCCAAACCCCCTGCAAACTCATGACTGATTTTCCGTGCAGCGCCATAGCTAATTTCAACCTAAATATAATCCCAAATCGATTATATATTATGCGGCTTAAGCCTTTATATTGGTTGTCCCATATTAAACTGCCAACCCGGTGGGGCGACCCGCCAAAGTATTGGCCGGCTTCCCAAACCCTCCTAATAATTTCACTTTACTCTTGTAATATATACTTTGTTCGCGCTAATCTAACCTATATATTTCAGTTCGTGATTAAAATGCCTCAAGTCCAAAAGATGACAAATGTAGACTATTTTTATGTAGTTTCCGAGCTTTTGCCAACGGTAAATGGCTTCCTAAATAAAATTTATGAGCCAAGGGATAACTATTTCCGGTTCAAAATCCGCGGTGAAAAGGAATTCAATTTCAAGGCCGAGCTTGGGATCCGCGCTCACCTTTCAAAATACATCGAGCAATCGCCTGAAAACCCATCCAACTTCGTGATGTTCCTTCGCAAATACCTTGACAATGCAAAAATAATCTCAATAACCCAGCTAAATGGCGATCGTATCATCGATTTTTTTGTCTCCAAAAAAGTTGCCATGCACCTGATTTTTGAGATGTTTGCAAAAGGGAATTTGATATTGACGGATACGGATTACAACATCATCGGCTCATACCGGTTCGAGCAAACCGACAAGCGGCTAATCAAAAAAGGCCAAAAATACGTCCCGCCGGAAAATTCCGGGAAAAAACCTTCCGAATTTGCAAAAAGCCTCAAATTATTCATGGAAGAAGGCGTTCCAGTTGGCTTTTCCTCGATTCCAACTGAAAAATTCCCAAACGCATCCGCAAACGAATATTCCTCCGTTTCTGAGATGGTTGATGAGTATTATTACCACATCCACAAGGAAACCGAAAAGATGCAAGCGGATATTGCGCACGAGGAAAATCCAAACAAGCGGATGGACAAGATCAAGCATACAATCAAGCAGCAGGAAGACGCCTTCAAAAAATTCGAGAAGGAAAGCGCAGAATTCCAGGCAGCCGGAAACTACATTTATGAGAATTTTGAACTGACCGAATCGCTGCTGAAAATGGTAAAAGAGCTGAAATCCAAAAAATTAACGGATGCTCAAATAACAAAGGATCTTCAAGCTGCGGGTTTCAAAGCCGAGTATAAGATGGGAAAAATCTTCCTTGAAACCGTCTAAAATTTCCATTTTTCCCTCTAAAACAACCTTTATAATTCTGATTATCCGTAATTCTGAATTGGGGGTTAAATGAAGCAAATTATTGTACTATTATCAATTTTTACAACTTTTGCAACTTTTTCTTCCGCTTATTTTCCGGTTAACTCTTGTGGATCGTTGAATGTTCCGGGGGTATACTCATTGCAAAATGATGTTACGGTTCCCTTTGAATCCCAGGAACCTTGTTTTACGTTTAATTCTGATTCAATTATTTTAGATTGTAATTCGTATCGGATTAACAGTACCTACGTTGATTTTGGAGAAACTTGGGATCTTATTCCGCTGGCCGATGGAATATTGATTAATGGGAGATATAATGCAACTATAAAGAATTGTGTTTTTGAGAAACTAGACGATGCTATTCAGATAGATGGGAACGTGGGTGTTTTGATCGAAAATAATACTATCCGGAACAATGGGGGTGCAATTCAAAGACGATTAGGGATTAAGTCAGATGGTATTACAATCAGGAATAATTATCTTGAGAGCAACCATTATACTTATTTTAAATGGGATCCTTACTACAATTGGCATTGGGTTATCTACGGTAGTGGTGTATATCTGCAAGCAAGCAATTCATTGGTCGAAAACAACACGATAACCGATACGCAGAGTACCTCATACGGGGGTTGCGGTTTGTTTATTGAGGGAAGCAATAATCACGTTCGCAACAATATATTAATCCAGAATACTTGTGGGATTAAATTGACCGAGGCCCAAAACACTTTGCTAGAAAATAATTTTATTGATGGTTATGGGACTAATGGGGAGTTAATTTTTGCTTTATTTGGCACTTCCAATAATTCAATTATCAGGGGAAATACCCTTATTGGATCGGTCGTTTTAAAGCCAAATTCAAAATTTCCATCGAAAGTACAAACCGACAGTTTGACACAAGTACCTATTTATGACGAAGCTGCTGCTGGATGGGGATATACAATTACTAACAACACCTTCAATTTTACAGGATTCAACCTTTTACTTGGATCAAATAATATCTTTTCCGGAAACAACGTTTTTTCCCCATTCGAATTTAGTTCTATGTCGAACCTCAATATAAAGAAAAACGAATTCAAGAATGTTCCAATCTATTTATCAGTTATTGATGCTAACATTTCAAACAACTCCTTCGAAAATAGCAGTATTAACTTAATTAATTCGGTAAATAATTATGTATGTGATAACATCATGAAGTTAAATGCAGGAGATGGAATTCTCCTCAATAACTCTGTTAACAACCATGTATGTAATAATCGTATATTTGATAATTCCGGTTCTGGAATTAAATCTGATTCAGGTTTAAACAATCAATTCTATAATAATGAGATTAATAACAATTTGAATCGTGGAATAGACTTATCCGACTCAGGAAGCTTAGTGAAATCCAACAAAATTCTATCTAATGGAATAGGCATTTCTGTTACGGGTCCATCGAATTTAATTTATAATAATTTATTCAGTAATTCAATCAATGTTTTTGGGCCTACAGTGACCTCTACCATTTGGCAAATATCTAAAACCCTTGGAACAAACGTTGTCGGTGGTGCTTATTTGGCTGGGAACTTTTGGTCTGATTACTATGGTTTAGATCTTAATTGGGATGATATTGGCGATACATTAATACCTTATACTTCTAGTGGTAATATTACTGGAATAGGCGATGTTGCTCCTCTAGTTTATCCTGCTTCCTATATTTGTGGGGACATGAATGGAAATGGTCATGTAAATGTAGTTGATGTTACTTATTTAGTAAAATATTTGTTTCAAAGTGGTCCTGCTCCAATCCCCCTTAAAGCAGGAGATGTAAATTTGGATGGAAAAGTAAATGTAATTGACTTATCTTATCTTTCAAATTATCTCTATCGAGATGGGCCGACCCCCTGTTTTGGAATTTTATCTAAGGGACAAGAAACTCACTATTTAAAAATTATCGAATTGAACTAAAATTAATCCTTAAATAAATATTGTTGTATGGTTTGATGCATATCTAAATTGCAAAGCTACCGCTAATTCGATACCTTAATTTGGTCAATAACTATTTTCCCTTTACAGCGGTCGCTAAAGAAGAGATTCCGTCAGCTATTTGGGTAGCTTGCTGTTGGTTTGTAATGTATATCAAAACGTATGCTACTACCAATATCAACAAAAGCGTTCCAAATCCAAGGAAAAACTGAGCTCCCCCCTTTAATCCACTATAATTCGAATTATCCATTTTATTCACCCCTTTTTACTTATAAAAACCCACATAATTATTTTACTAAGGAAAATATAGCTTAATATTTATTTATTAATGTTTGGTTCATTTAACTAATGTGTTTCAATGGACCAGCCAAGGATGATTGAGGAATCAAAGGCCATCAATTCCAAAATCGTATCCCTCAAAAAGCTCCTAATTCTCCTAATTTTACAAGGTTATGGAAAAGATGAAGCAACCTTTAGCGAATTGATTTCCGGATTGGGCCTTAAGGAGGGTGTTTTCCAGTCACATATCTCACTATTGATCAGGATGGGTTATGTAAAGCAGCGGAAAGTACCCTTCAATGAGAAGAAAAAACTTACTGTTTATTCAATTACCCCTTCCGGGGAACTTGAATTGGAAAGGTTCAAAAAATGGTTTTATGCTTGGGCAATCAAAAAAGGCGATGAAAATGGAAAAAATAAGCAAAGTAATCAGCATAATGAAGCGTCTTGACTATCCTCCAAAAATCGATTCTTTCAAGGATAGGTTGATAATCCAAAAAACGGTTTCGATATTGGAATCCATGGAAATGAATTTGGGGTATGGTTTTTTTATCCATTTAAGGGGGCCTTATTGCAGGGATTTGACCGAGGATGTTTATTCAAACAAGGCGCTTGTCGAAGGTTTAAAGTCAAATTACCCTCTTAATTTGCAGGAGGATAAAAAAGTTATCAAATTCAAGGAAGTTACGGATCTTGATCCTGATTACCTGGAAATCATCTCAACTTATTTGCATTTCAAAATTATTGAAAATAAGGAAGATAGCGATTCAATTCTTCTGCTCAAGGCCCTCAAACCGCATCTTTCCGATTCAAAAGTTGCCGTTGGAATTTCGAAGGCAAAAGAGCTGCTTCCATTAGATGCAAAGCAAATAGCGAATATGAAAAAAGAACATGAGGAGTTGGATATTGGCGCAAGCACGGACCTTTCAAAATGGGATTGAATATGCCATATCCTTCAAAAGTTGATGTATGGGAAGCAGAACTTAGGGGAGCATCCGGGCATGAGCAAAAAGGAAGTAGGCCGGTACTTTTATGGCGCGATCTTGATCATGTAAAAATTGCAATTGTAATCCCGCTTACCTCCAACTTGGAACGAAAATCCATTCCGCACACCTATTTGATTGCTGCAACCATAAAAAACGGGCTCCAAAAGGAGAGCATTGCCCTTATTTTCCAGATACGTGCTATCGATAAAGTACAACTGAAAAGAAAAGTGGGTGAACTCGAATCACATGATATTGCAGCTATTGCGGATGTTTTGAAGGATATGCTGAAATTGAATAGATGAATTAAATTGCCATTTCCTGATTAATTCTTCGTTATTCCTTATTTTTTCCCTCTAAAACAACCTTTATAATTCTAATTATCCGGAAAACTAGTGGTGGGTTCAATGAAGCAAGTGGTGGGGCTATTTTTGATTGTTATTGCCTTTTCAAATTTTGCATCTGCAGATTTTCCGGTTACCGCATGCGGTTCACTTTCCGGATCGGGAACCCATGTGTTATTGAATGACATTACACTTGCAAGCGGGGATTACTGCCTCACATTTGATTCGGATTCAATAGTTCTTGACTGCAACAACCATAAAATCATCGGAAATGGGCCAAATGGCGGAACTGGATATACCGGAAATGGTATTTCAATAAATGGCAGAACCGATGTAGCTGTAAAGGATTGCATCCTTGAAAATTTGGATGATGCCTTGCATATCGATGGGAGCAATCGGGTATTAATTGAAAACAACTTAATTCAAAACAATGCCGGGGCGATCCAAAGAAGGCATGGGAATCCGTCCGATTCAATCACACTTAGAAATAATCATATCGCAAACAGCCATTTCTATTTCTACCATTCAGGCTATGGCCAGTGGTTCATCCGTGGACGGGGGGTTATTTTGCAGGCAAGCAATTCCCTAGTTGAGGGAAACAACATCACTAACACCACTGACCATGAACCGGCTATTTTTGGCTGTTTTGATACTTTCGGGAAGGGCCTTCAAATCGATGGGAGCAATAACATTGTCAGGAACAACAAAATAACCAAAAATACCTGCGGTGTTGAGATTGCAAGCACTTCCGGGACAGTTTTGGAAAATAACATTATCGATCAAACCAATTCCCTCTATGGGGAATCAGCCCTTTTTGGATATGCCAATTTTTCAAATTTCACCGGAAATACAATTGCCGGCGGGGTTAATTTCATAAATTCAATTGGCGTATCGGATGTGATTTTTGATGGGAACAATCTCGATTCAGTGGAAGTTTCCGGCTATAATGTAGAATTCAGGAACAATTATGTGAAAACTCGGGCCAGATTTGCAGGCATTAACAGCTGGGGGTTTGGGTTTACGATTGTGAACAATACCTACAACACAACTGATTACAGCTATCTTGGCGGATCAAATTCTGCATTTCTAAACAATAAGGTCCATGGCCCCCTCCTAATTCAAAATGATTTTGAAACAATTTACGGAATAATGTTGGCTGGAAACCAATTCATCGGCGCAGATGCATATTTTTCATCCGTAATTAGTGCCAACATTTCAAACAATTCGATTTTATCTGGGAAATTGGACATAAATAATGTGGCCGGCAGCATAATTTGCGACAATTCGATCCAATCCAGCCCTGAAAACGGGCTTGAATTATATGCATCCTCCGGCAACCTGATTTGCAGGAACAAAATCACCGGTAGTTCATATTCGGGAATCTATTCCGTTTCCGGCTCGAGCAACCAATACCTGAATAATGAAATAAAATCAAGCGGGGATAGGGGCCTTAATTTAGGTGAAACTTCGGGATTGGTCAAATCAAACAAAATCACTTCAAATGCAATTGGACTTTCACTTATTGGAAGCTCCAATACTGTTTACAACAATCTTTTCAACAATTCACAAAATGTAGTGGGTCCAACCTATGCATCAACGGTTTGGAACATTGCTAAAGCTCCTGGAACCAACATAATCGGGGGCTCGTATTTGGCTGGCAACTATTGGTCTGATTACAAAGGAGTGGATCTGGATTTGGATGGAATTGGGGATACGAAAATTCCATACAATTCATCTGGAAACATAACCGGCGCTGGAGATGTGGCTCCTTTAGTTTATCCGTTAACTTATGTGTGCGGGAACGTGAATGGGCTTGGAGGCATAAACGTTGTGGATATTACATATTTGGTAGCTTATCTATTCCAAGGCGGCCCGGCCCCAAATCCATTGGCAGCAGCCGATGTTAATCTCGATGGGAAAGTAAACGTTGTCGACCTTACGTATTTGGTAGCCTACTTATTCAAGGGCGGACCGGCCCCTTGCTCTGGAACAAAACTTACGGATGCGCAAGTGGCATTTGCAACCGCATATGTTGATACCTTGGCTTCCCAATACTCCTACATTGAACCAACGCCAACCGCAACCATTTCGGCAAAGCTTGTGCTGATCGACTGATGAATTAAAATTGGG
This sequence comes from Microcaldota archaeon, assembly GCA_016212475.1. Taxonomy (GTDB): domain Archaea; phylum Micrarchaeota; class Micrarchaeia; order Norongarragalinales; family SBBD01; genus JACRGC01. Next base: position 25,236 of record JACRGC010000013.1, read on the forward strand.
GCTGTAAAATCAAAAGTAGAAGATCAACTAAACTTCTTAAAAATTCTATTAAAATTAGTGTGGAAAACTCAGTTTACCTTGATAATGTCCCTGCTATACCCAAGCTTAACCAAATAATCAACCGTTTTGGCCTTATGCTCGCCTTGCAAAACAATCATCCCATCCTTGTGGGTCCCTCCGCAGGCAAGTTTATGCTTAAGCTCCTTGGTAGTTGCCCCAAGCTCTTCGCCTTTCAATCCTTCAACAATAGTAACCAGTTTTTGGTATCTTGATTTGGTCGTGTAGACCCGAATTTGTGCAACCGATTCCTTTGCAATCGAGTCGCACGCATGGATATCAAATGGCAAACCGCATTTTGGACAAATTCCAGACATTAGCTCAATTCCTCAAATGTTTAACAGATTAAACGATAACCCCGCGTTGCTTTAAAAAAGTTATGATCCTAGCCCTAAGTTTTCGAAGGGGCCTATATGTGATCTTCTTTTGGCGCTTGCCGGATTTGATTGCAGCTGTCTCTTCCATGAGTGCGATTTCAATTTCCCGAAGCTTTGCCTTTAGTTCTTCAAGCCCAAGCGTCTTCAAATCCCTCTTCCTGATAATTGCCATATTGTTTCACGTTCTGAATTTTTTATGCGTTCCCGGCCACTTGCGTTGGCGCAGCTGATTCATCCTTTGGCGCAGAAGGAATTGCATGCCCCTCGGCGCTTTTGATCAAGTTCTCGGCCTCATACCCTGCAACTTTTTTCTTTGCAGGCCTTGGCGTTGATGGTTTTTTCTTCTTTTCAACCTTCTTGATTTCTTTTTTGACTTCAACAACCTTTGCGTTTTCCGCTTCTTCGATTTTTTCCTGAGCCGCCTGCCCTTCCTTTGTTTGCGAAGCTACCCAATCATAGTTGATATTGATCGCATCCGGGAAAATCGTATCCGGGTGGACGATTTTTGCCGTAACCCCAATTGCACCTGCCTTCAAATACGCTGTAGCTTTTCCCATATCGATAAGTTTTAGCAAATCCCCTGATTTTTTGAGGTAGCCCGACCTTACCCGAATTGCCTTTGCCTTCCCTCCCTTTCCAACAACTTTTCCAGAAACAATGATTTCAACTCCAATTGCCCCGGCTTCCTTGACATCCTTAAGGTTTACCCTCATGATCTGCTTGATGTTGCCTTCGATTTCAATTTGCCTTGCAATCTTGTGGGCAACTAGTTTTGCATCCAAATTCGGATTTTCAACCTCTATGATATCGAGCTGGGGATTATCAATCCCAAAATCCTTTTCCAATTTTTCCGTGATGATTTTAACCGTTGCTCCCTTCTTCCCAATGACCATCGATGGCTTCTTTACTCGTATTGCAATCCTGGTTGCAAGCGGCGTTTTTTGGATTGAAATGGTGGATACCCCTGCATTCCTAAGTTCGAGATCCAAATACCTCTTGATCAAAAGGTCCTTCATTGACTTTGCCAGGAATTTTTTTTCAGTTGCCACTTGGTTCATCTACCTCTTTCATTAATGCTATTTTCTTGCATGTTCGTGCCCTTCGTGCGAATGTTCTTTTCCGGATCCATGCTCATGCCCTTCAGAATGTGAATGATCGCGCTTTTCACCATGTTCGTTTGCATGCTCCTTTGCTTGCCCTTCTCCTTCATGCGAATGCCCCTCATGGCTGTGTGGATGTTCGTGCGCAGAGCCGGTTTCGTGATTATGCTCGTGAATCAAAGCCTTTGCCTTTTCAACCTTCTTCTCATCAGCTTTTGGCTTGGTGGTTGCCGTTGCAACTTTTCCAGGAGTCGCTTTAGCCCTTTTCTGGTTGCCTGCGAGTTTTTTGCTCTCCTTAACAAGCGCCCTTTCGAGCTGCTTTCCAGATCCCTTTGCCAAAACAAGTTCTGCCCTGCAGGTTTCGTAGCTTGCCCAAATGGACTGCTTCCCATATCCAAGAGTAATTGAAGATCCGAAGTGATGCCTATACCTTCGCATGGAATTTTGCTTATACGAAGCCCCTTGCCTAATAACCAGCGTTTTTGGATCGAGCCCTTTGTAATTTGCATTCGCCTCCGCGCTTTTAAGCAAAACAAGGACAATTTTTGCCTCCTTTTTGGGGTACCTTCCCTTCCTTCCCCCAAGTTCGCTTCGGTGGCCAAGATTCTTGTGGAACTTCACATATGGGATTGCCTTCTTGAACGAAATGCACTCCTCCAAAATTTTCTTCCCTTGGGCAATTGTCTTTCCCTTGATTGCCTTGAAGATGTTTGCAAGATCCTTGTAGCTGGCATCCAAATCGTATGCCTGCGCCCTGGCCACTTGCTTTTCATCCTTGACTTGATATGAAAAATCGTACAATCCCATAAAATTTCACTTGTGCATGTTTTCCTTTTCTTTACTTAAGTTCGACACCCACTAGGGGGATATCCCCCTACCACGTGTCGCCGCCTACCCCCTTATTTGTTTGCTTCATATTATTTTTACTTCAATTCTACTGATTTAGATCCTCTTGTTGCCCCAATTCCTGGGCCTGAGTGCTTGACCATCTTGATCGTATTGGAATATTCCCCAAGCCTTCTTCCAAGCATTTGCGGAACAATCACAACATCCACCCAGTCCTTTCCATTGTAAACTTGGATCCTCCTATCGAGCATTTCAGGGACAATTACCATTTCACGAAGATGCGTCTTCATGATTTTCTTTGGATCCGTTTTCCTTAGTTTTTCAATGAATTTTCGCATCTTGGTTGCCATTCGCTTCATGCTCCTTCTAATTTTGCTTGGGACAAGCGGCATGAACTTTTCAAGTGTAAGCTTCCTGACTTCTTCAACTTCCAAGCCTTTGAATGTAAATTTCTTTGCCATATTATTTCACCAGCCTATTTCCAGAATGGGAGCGTGCAATCGGCACAAGGGAAATCCCTTTCCCGACGCCGATGTATAATTTCTTTGCCATTTTGTTTCACCAAAAATTTACTGCTTCTCTTCTGATTTATCCATCTTGCCCATTTTCCTGCCTACCCTGCTAGCTGCCCGGTGGCCTACGTATTTTCCAGGCGGGGTTCCCCTCTTCCTCATGGATGATTTGCCCATGCTCTTTCCTCCATGCGGGTGATCATATGCGCTCATTGCAGTTCCACGCACAACCGGCCAGCCCTTGTTCCTTGAATGCCATTTGTAATGCGCAGTTCCTGCCTTCTTAAGCGGCTTTTCCGTCCTTCCAGCCCCGCTTGCTATCCCAAAAGTCGCTCTGCATTCCTTGCTTAGGCTCATTGTCCTCTTGGATGCTAATTTGATTTCAACTGTTCCATTATCCTCATCATGTGAAATTACTGAAACAAACGCTCCCGAAGTCCTAGCCAGCCTTCCCCCATCATTTGGTGTAAGCTCTACATCAAAAACCATTGCCGAATCCGGCACATTTTCGAGCGTTGTGATATTTCCAATTTCAAGTGCGACGTTTTTCCCATATTCGATTGTCTGTCCAACCTTCATGCCTTCTGCAGCAAGAAGATAAATTTCCTTCTTGTTATCCGCAAGCAGTTTTGCAAGCAAAACATCCTTGGATGGGTCGTGTACCAGTTCGATTACCTGCGCCCTCATCATATCGCCCTGGGCAATTTGCGGGTATTTTGCATCCGAGACATATCTGTGGGTTGGAGTTCTGTAAATTGGGCCTCCCTTGCCTCTTTTTTGTGATATGATTATTGTTCCCATAGCTTTTCACTTTAGATTAATTTCAATTTGGCAGCAACATCGGATGCCGCGCCCTTCCTTGAAAACTTGACAATTGCCTTCTTCTTGCCATTGAACGCATTGATCATGCGCACATTCTTGACCGCTTCATTGTAATTCTTCTTGACTTCATCGGCAATATCCTTTTTTGTTGCGGTTTTTTCAACGATGAACGTTAGCTTGTTATCCTTTTCAATCATCGAGACTGATTTTTCGGTTGTCAGGGCGTAAATTATTTTCATATTGTTTTCACATGAATAATTGTTCTTTTTCCAACTTGTGGATTGCGCTTTCCGTCCAGATTGTAAACCTTCCGGCATTTCCTCCAGGCGCTAGCATTTCAACTTTTAATTTATCAACTTGGCAAACATCAACTCCTGCAAGATTTCTGGCGGCTTTCCAAATCCCCTTATCCTCGCCAACAACTATCAAAACGCTCTTTGGCGTAATGTAGCCTCCCTTCCTTAATCTGGCCCTGCCAGATCTCATCTTCCTTCGCTCATATGCGCGCTCCATATCCTTTTCAGCTCCCATTTTTTGAAGGATGCTTTTGGCTTCTTTTGCCTTCTTGACTCCTTCCAATGAATTGTCTGCGATGAATGGCATGTAAGATCCGTTAAGCAAATGGCCCCTTGCCTCAATTAATAGCTTGTTCATTGTTGCTGCAATTGCGCTCCTGATTGCAAAATTCTTCTCCTTCAAGTTGATCCGCTCAATTATGCGCTTTTGCGGCTTTGGCGGATGCGCCCTCCTTCCCTTTGTTGCATGCGGGACCCGAAGCACCCTTCCGCTCCTTCCCTTTGGAATCTTCTCCCTTGGGACCCTTGATTTTCCGGTGTTGATTGTTTGCCTCCACGAGTGCCTTCTTCCGTAGTATTCTGCAGTATTTTCAAGTCCGGCTCTTGGATACGCTCCTTTTGGCTGGAGCAGATAAGACCTCTCGGACAAAAACGCCCTCCTGATCAAATCTTCACGAAATTCGGTTTGGAACTGGATTGGCAAATGGACCTTCCTCCCTTCTTTTCCATTTGTTTCCAAAATAATTGCTTCCATAAATATGAACACCAAAAATCATTGTGCGCTATTGAACAAAAGCTTTCGAACATCGGCTTTCTTTGTTGCCAATTTTCCGTAATTTCTCCTAAGCATGATGACCCTTTTTTGCGGGCCTGGAATTGAACCCTCAACCACAATATAGTCGGATTTCAAGGTTCCGTATTCTTCAAACCCTCCGGCGGGAGTTACCTCCTTGGCTTTGGAAACATCGGAAATTTTCAAAATCCTCTTGTTGCTGTCGGTTCTCCTAAAGTAACCCATCTGCCCGGCCCTTGGAATTGTGTACATGACCTTCCCTTGGGTTTCGGGGCCAATTGACCCTCCCCTCCTCCTTCTTTGCGTTGCCTTGTGCGGCCCAAGGGCAACTCCAAACCTTTTGACAACCCCCTGCCAGCCCTTCCCCTTTGTGATTGCAACCGTATCGAGAACTTCGCCATCGGCAAATACGTCTGAAATTTTCAGCTCTTTTCCAAGAATTTCCTTTGCATATGCAAGTTTTTCATTTGCATCCTTGCCCGTTACTGCAATTTCAGCAACTTCTGGGGTTTTCTTCAATCCGATTTTTCCTGGCTGGGTGCAAACAATAACGCGAACATCTGCAAGCTTATGGTTGTGCAAATCATCGACCTTCATTTTTGATTTTTTAGCAACAGTAAGTGTGCGTCTCAAATCCTTTGGAGCGTTCATGGTTGGGATTTCAGCAATTTTCTTAAGTCCTTGGTTTGTATTTTGATAAGCAGTTATGGCATAAACAAAAATCGGGGGAGTTTCCAAAACAGTTACGGCTTTTGTAACTTCCTGGTTTTTAAGAGGAGAATCAGAATCTTCAATCATGAGCACTTGGCCCATTCCGGCCTTATAGCCCAAAAAGCCCTGCAATCCCTTTCCGGCAAAGCTCCAAGAGCGCATCCTAGGAACTAGCCTTGCTGACCTCTTCCTATGCCAGTATGCAATTGATCCTCTCCTAGGTCCCTTATCTCCCATTAAATCAACTTTTTTCCAAAATCCCAACTTACCGAAAAATTTCTAGGAACTTAAATTCCCAAAAAGAATTATGCCAGGCAATGATGCAAATCAATCCATAATCAAATCAATCGGCCTTTACCTTATGGACCACTGTCGGAGTGGTTTTGTAAAGCACCTTGTTGTCGCAAGATGGGCACCTTATGAATTCGAGTTCTGCAAATTCCTTTCCGCATCTTCCGCATTTGTACATAATCATTCACACCAAAGAGCTATTTTTTATGCAACAATAACTTAAAAACCCCATATATTCGATTTTTCCAAAAAACATTCAAATTTCCACGAATCCATCATTTTTTCCGGAATGCATTCAAATTTCCATAAATTCCATCGAGCTTCCAAAAATGCCAAAAATCCATGCTTTCCAAATTGCTTCAAATCGCAGGGATTACGGCAAGCCCAACCATAATCGCAACCAATGCGGCGAGCATCCCTTGCAAAATTCCCCACCTATAGGTTTGCGAAATCGCAATCCCTCCGAGGAGGACCGAAATGAAAAATGCAGATCCAATCTGCGTTGCAGAAACAATGAATGGCAAAAACAGCCATGCAAGCACTGCAAATAAAAGCGAATGTGAAAAGCTATCAAAGCCAAAAAGCGCCTTGAAAGCAAGCCAAATAATCAAAGTCAGGAAAAGCAATGCAAAAATGAAATTCCATCCGAATGCAATGTCTGAAAGGTATGTTATTTCCATGTTGTTCAGCCCGGGAAAATAATGATCGAAGCAATCACCAAAGTTGCAATGAAACCTATCGTGCTAAGGAGGTCGATTTTGTAAATTGCCATCCCCATAAGGCCAAGAAGGCCAATGAACACTGCAGCCGGATAAACGCTTAGCAAAGTTGAAAAATTCAATAAGAACCAGGCAACTATGACAAAAATTGCTGCGTCCTTGAATTCCCCCCGCCCAAAAACAAGATGTATAAACAGTGAAACTGCGCTCGCAATTATCACAAATTCATAAATCAAGCTGATATCCAACACTTAATCCCACCAAATGCTACTTTGATGTTCCTTTAACTTCCACTTTTAAATTTATAAACCTTTTTACGTGCCCCCCTTAAAATAAACCAAAGCAAAAACCGATCCTGATTCTAAAAAGGAGGTTGATTCTACCTTAATTAGCAAAATAAAGCTAAATCAATGCTTAAATAATGGTCGCAAACGCAGAGGATGGGATTTGAACCCATAATCGCCCGAAGGCAAACTAGATTTCCTGCTTTTTAACAATTTCGAGTCTAGCGCGTTACCGGATTCCGCCACCTCTGCATGAAACATAATTCCCATTTCCAAAATTAATAAGGTTTGGGTTTTGGAAGGAAATGTTTTTTTGCTTGGAAATTGCGCAAAATGCCTCTAATTTTTGAATGCCTAAATCCGTGCATTCATTTGTTTTTCATAAAATAAGGTTTATATTCGTTCTGAACTTATTATTGCCAAGGGGAAAAAATGGGGTCAGGAAGGATTTTCATATCGCCAGGAGTTGCAAGAATACTAACATTCGCAGCCTTTGCACTGGTATTGCTAGTTTCAGCTGCGGCCGCATACTTTTTCAACGAGGACATGAACAAGGCAAAATGGCAATCGGACGCCTGGATGAACCCCGTAATCACGCAAAAAGAGGAGCGCGCAATGCAATGGGTTAGGGAAAATACCGTCGAGAGGGAAGTATTCGTCACGGATATTTTTGGGGGCGAGCATTTGATGGGCGAGACTTTGCGGGAAGGAACCGAAGGCGGAGATTGGGCAATTGTCCCCGAAGTCGTTCCAAGGATGAGCGATGTAAATGAATTCTTTAAAACATCAGATTCGGCCAAAGCTCATGAAATTGCCAAAAAATACGGCGCAAACTTTGCATTGATACCCGATAGGCAATTGTTCGCTGGGTTTGAATGGCTTTCGCCCGATCGCAGCAAATTTTCAAATTCCGATTATTTTGAAATGGTCTACCAAGATGGAGAAATGCAGATTTTTGAAATAAAGTAAAATGGTTCAATTGTGCAGGCAAGAAAATGAACTACAGTAAAAAAATTAAATTAAAAAAGTGAAAATATGGGCTACCAATCAAACCTAAAGCAATCAACGCATTCGGACAATGCAAAAATCCTGCTTACATATGTTGCAAAGCACAAAACCAAGTTTTTCCTCCTCCTTGCAATCATCCTATCACTCAACACCCACTGGATGGTCCTTCGGGAATGGCACATGCCAACGTATGGAAATACCATGATCCATATTGCAAGTGCAAGGCACGTAGTTGAACATGGCGAATATCCCCTAATCGATTATTCGTACGGCGGAGGGATTGCAAACCTTTACGTTCCCCACTATAGGATGCTAGTTGCAACAACTTCTATTCTGACCGGTTTTTCTCTTGATTTTACCTCGAGGATGCTGGTTTTGCTTTTTGCAATCCTTCTTCCGCTAGGCTTTTTCCTCCTAACGAGGAGATTGTTTGATGAAAACACAGCTGTTTTTGCCGCATTATTTTCAATCCTTCCCGGAGAAATGCTAATCTATACGGTTAGGCCCCTTCCGCAGGCGCTTGGCCTCATACTTTTGCCAATTGCATTCCATGCCTTCCTTGGAAGGAAGCAATTTCTGATGTTTTTCCTAGCTTTCATAATAACTTTCACTCACCAAGAAGCAGTTGCCTACCTATTTGGCGCAGTTGGCGTTTTTTTGGCATTCACGGTTTTGCATATTCTCTGGAGGCTTTTTGTGTCCAAACAATTCAACCACCAAATCCATTCCGATTTGGTTAGGAAATCCCTCTTTTTGCTGGTGCTTTGCATTTCCGTTTACCTCCTTTGGCAATTCATAATGATTGGGCACATCAACGTTTTCGAGCTCGCACAATTCAAGAATCACGAGGGGAACACCGTAAGCCTTGATTCCTACCTCCTAAAAACCGGAAACCTTGTCGTCTCGTTTTCTTTGCTTGGGCTGCTTATCTCTCTAAGCTTCCTTCTTCGCAACTTGCTTTCGGATGTCAATAACATTTCTGCTGAAATGAAGGGCGGAATTTTCGTATTCTTCACCTTCTTTGCAAGCGCGCTTAGCTCATTTTTCATACTCAACGGCTTTTCGCTTTCAAGGAATGCATCGTTTGTTTCCATTTCCTTCCCAATCTTCCTTGGGCCCCTCGAAGGCACCGAAATAATTTTCATATCCATCGTAGTTGCCCTGTTTTTCGTGTTCGTAATCAAGGCGCTTTTTGAAAAATCAAAATCCTTCATGAAATCCGATAAGATCGCGCACCTATTCCTTCTTGCGCTCTTTTTTGCGGGCTTTTTTGCAGTCAAAAACGATGCGGTTGGGATTCGCGTATTCATGGATAGGTTCCTTGTATATTTGCAGCAGCCCTTGATTATTTTTGCATCGCTTGGCGCGAATGGAATAGTTGAATTTGTAAATTCCCTTCGAAAATAGGGGCTGGGCGGATTTGGCATCAAACGTTGGGATGACCTGCACTCGTTATTACTATGAAATTCGCACGCAACAATCCCGTCCATGCAAACCTAATTTTTCGAAATCAGCTTGTAAATCCTATCCCCTGATACTTGGTTGTAGTAGATTTCTTCAAAATCCGAGCTTTCCTTAAATGCCCGGGCATTGGCGCCAAATTCCTTAATTTCAACTTCGCCGATGAAAACATATTCCATATTCCATTTTTTCATCAAATCCTTATTGGCGCTAGCAAGTACTGCCTTTTCATCGTTTATTTGCGGATCGGATTTTAGCCCATGCGACCACAAATGGCCCCAATAACCTGCTAGGATTTGTCTTCCAGCTAGCGTGTATGCAATATGGTTGTGCTTCCCCGCAGTTACGAATTTTGCATCTTTTGGCGTATTTTGGGAAATGAAATTAGCGGTCTTGATGTCACTAGCACTCCAAAGAACCGCTTTTGAATTGTTCCATGAGATGAACGTCAAAAGCCCTGAAAAAATGCTAAGGAAAACAATGAGCGCAACAAAACCAATTCCAATTTGCCGCATGCGCATTTTTCCAAATTTTTCAATTATCCTTCCAAGTGCAATTGCAGAAAAAATGCAAAGCCCAAAATACCAATACATCAAAACCTTGACGTTGTCCCAATCCCAAGGCTGGAACCTGAAAATGTTCGAGGCAATGAAAAACAAAATGAATGGCATTGAAAATATCCGCTGATCCTTTTTCAAAAGGAATAAGCCTGCAATGCCAAGGATCAATGTTGCGCCTGCATTTTTCAGCCAAAAAGTGGCAAAAAGTTCAAGGCTTGGATTTAGGCCGGCAAAACTCATCCATCCGAGCAGGATTCCGGCAAATTTCTCATACCTTTGCTGTTCGTTGATAAATAGCAGCTGGGGAATGGCTATTAATAAGAAAATAAACAGGGGCAATTTCCATTTATTCTCAAATTTGCGCGCCCTAAGCACGGAGGCGGCAATTGTCCAGGCCGCAAAGAATGTTCCAATTACAAAACTTGATGGATGAATGAGCGGCAAAATGCCTAGCAAAAGGGCGCATATCAGATATTCGGCCTGTTCCGCTTCATTTTTTTGCATCCTCCAAAGCAAAAGCAGGCAAAGCATCACAATTGGAAAACCCAAAAGGGCGGATCTTTGAGGAATGAAAACCGAATACGTAAGGTTCATGAATTGCAAATTATTTGAATCAACTGGCATGTACGAATATACTCTTGGGGGGTGCGCAAGGAAATCAAGATTGTAACCGGCGCTTCCCCAATCATTCATGAACGGCACGATGCCAAAATTCCCATTGAAAAAGAACAGCATCATAGCAATTGCGGCAAGCCCCCTATCCCCAACAAAGCGCCTAAGGAATGCAAAAGAAATTGAAACCAGGCAGAAAATCAGAATCAGGTTTGGGATCACTATCGAATCAACAATTGAAATTCCTTCCTTTACAAAAATTGCCGAAAGAAAATCCGCAAGGAACGGGTAGCGCATCTGGGCGCCTTGCAAATTTGGGTAAACCGGCGGGAAATTATCCCGAAGCGCAAATGAGTTGATTATCCCAATATGCAATGCATAGTCCGCCCATGTGTTTGAAATTGCGGTAATGTCGCCGGTTTCATTTTGGGCAATTGAAATCGAGTTGAAATATGCAATCACAATGAAAATAATGAGAACCAGAATTTCGGGCCATCCGATTTTTAAAAAATGCGATTTTGCGCCAAATAGGACTGATTTTTGCAATGATTTTTCATCCTTTGTATTTCCCCTATTCTTTGGGGGCGAATCTGTTTTCCCCATTTTGAAAATCGCAAAGGAGAATAGAAAATTTGCCAAAACAGACGCAATCAATGCGATTTCCGAGAGGGATTTCAAAAAAAGGGAAAAAGCAAAGGCAATTAGGGTTGCAATCGAAAGCCCAATCAAAACGGATGCGGACGCCTTCTCTATTATTGTTTGAAGGAATTTGGCCCTTGAAACAATTGCGCAACCAAGCAAGAAAGCGGATATTAAGAACAGGATTAAAATCAGCATAACTCCAACCAATGGCGCAAAATTCAAAAAAGGGCTCAAACTATTTTCCAAAACCAAATTTTCAATAATTTCATTTGTTTATGCCAAAATGATTTATAAGCTAAGCCCCCTGGATGGATGCCAAAACCCTGCTGCCTTTTGCATTGCCGCCTTCCGGCGCTTAATTTTGCACATATTCCAAACCGCCCTTCATTTCCCAAATCTTTAAATATCATCCATCCGTTAACTGGTTCACTATTTTATTTCGTGGGGGGAAGAATACATGAAGCCTGACAAGATGTCCTTGATACTGCTTGCCATTTCCGTCTTATTCCTATTCAATGTGCTTTTGGATTTCAACCCAAATGTGAGATATTCTCCGATGCTTGATGATTTTCTGGCGCTTGGCACTCTTGAAATATTCAAGGGCAATTTGATGTCTGGCGCAAACCCGTTTGAAAACAACCAATGGTTTTGCAGCAATTATTCGCCAATGTCTGATGGCCTATCCCAGCTATGGTTTTTCCCATCCCCTCTGATTTATACCCTATTTGGCCACGATTTCTATGTAAAGCTAACTTACCTTTTGGCAATGGCGTTTTCGGGAATATTTTTCTGGTGGTTTTCAAAAGAGCTAACTGATTCGGATAGCGCACGTCTATTTGGTTCACTTATGTATATGCTTGGTGGGGTTGTTGTAGGTTTAATTTATTGGGGCCCTTGGGAGCACATCATAACCTATCCCATGATTCCCCTTGCGCTGATGTACGGGCTAAGGGCGCTTCACAAAGAAACCAACATGGCAGTTCTCAAATCCGCTGCAATATTTTCAGTCATGATTTACATTGGGACTCCTTATTTTGTCGGCTACATTTTCATGATGCTAACCTTTGCTTTGATTTTCCCATTTGAGGGCGAGCGCAAATGGAGCAGGGCAATAACTCTTGGGAAAATTTTGGCTGTTGCACTATTATTATCCGCGCCAAGGCTCCTTACGATGCAATACCCTGACATTCGGGTCGCAGATGTGAACGGGCTTGATTTTGGTGAAATTTTGAACCATTTCTTGAATAGAAGGCAGGCTTGGTACCAAGTCAGGGCAAGGGAGCTTTACATGGGCATCCTCCCAATCATGCTTGCAATTTTTGGATTGCTTTCGGATAGCAAGAAAAAAGGCCTTCTGGCATTCTCACTTCTTTGGTTTGTACTTTGGGCCGAAGGCACAAACAACATCATGAATTTCTTCCCCCTAAAAATTCCGCTTGCAAACATGCTTCGGGACTATAGGTTTGCAATGTGGGTATTCCCGCTGCTGATAAGCGCCCTTGCAGTGCTTGGGCTAAAAGAAATAGAGCCTAAGCTCAAGCCAAAATCTCTCCTCCTTGCATTTTTTGGCTTTTTCATTTTCCTAGAAGGGCTTACCTCCATATTCCAGCCGACTGGAATTTCAAGCTTCATAAACTACCAGCATCTATTCTATTTCATTCCAAACACTGCAGATGCGCTGGCAAACCTTCTCCCAATGGTTGGCGTTCTTGCGCTTACCTATTTAGCAGCTAGGGAAACCAAGGCATCCCTTCCGATGACCATTCTTATTTTGCTTGCAGTTTTCCACATTATTACAATAACTCTCCCAATCCTTCGTCCCTACCCAGATTTTGCAGCGGATCCGGATGTAAAAGCGGTTTCGCAATCGCTTGGCAAGGACACATGGGTATATGTCAATGCGGATGAATTTGGTTCGCGTTTGGTGTATGGGCTAACGTTCAATGGTGTCAAGGTTGTCAATCCGCCATTCCAGCCCTCATTCAAGGTTACGGATACCAACATGGGCTGTGGCAAATTTGTAGTGGCCATGCGGGAATTGCCAGATACAATTGCGCTTGCAACAAACCTTCCTGCCCCCAATACGTATGCGGCGAAAATTTCCAAATACTCTCAGTACGGAAAAGTGCTGGTCTACAAAATCGACCAGATGGGAATTGCGCCGCTGCCGCAGCAGCCGGTTGTTTGGGACCTTAAATACGGATCGTTCCTTTATGAGAAATCGTAAAGCGGACAAATAATCTGGGAAAAAGGCTCAAAGCATCCGGTTCATAAACGTAGGCTGGATAGGATTATTGTTGGTGATTAAACTTATGGGAATGAGCAAATCTGATCTGACAAGGAGGCATTCGAACATGGTTTCAATGCTAAAAGAGCTTGAGGAAAAAGCAAGGATGGATCCGCTTAAGCGGGACCGCGTCCTCCACGAAAAAATCGCTGAGCTGAAAAAGAAGCTTTCGCAGTAATTTCTAATTAATTCGCAAAGCAAAAAGAAAGGGTGAGGCGGCCCAAGAGGGGAAACTTGTTTCTCCTTGGGGCCGGTGTGAACGGGCCCAACGGGATTCGAACCCGCGACCTATTGGTTTATCCCCTTGAAGGGTTACTCCCCTTCCAAGATCGAAGCTTCGACTTCCAATCCATAAGATCGGAACCAATCGCTCTATCCTGGCTGAGCTATGGGCCCAATTAAGGAAGAATTAGGCTTCCAATATTTATAAAGAGATTATTGCCAATGGTTTTTTTGCCAAATTGCAGCCTATTTCCTCTCCAACAATTTTTTCAAAGCCAATTTCCTAAAAATTGCCTTTTCTGGCTCGGTTCCAGGAGCTGGGGCTGGCGGCCTGAATGGGTCGAGTCTTCTTTCAGGCGTAGGTTTTTCATCGGGTTTTTCGATTGGTTTTTCCCACGGTTCAATTTGAGGCTCTTTTGGCTTGACCCTTGGCATTGTAATTGGCATAATTTTACACCTCATGCTTTCCTTTCAAATAGTCCTTTTCAGCTTTAATCATTGAAATTTTGATCCTGGAAATAGCCTCATTCCACTCTGAACTGCCCTCTTTTGCTGTATAAAAGTTAGGCAAGATTGAATGCAGCTGTTTTTCAGGGATCAATGAAAACAAAACCCGCTTATGCTCACTTCTTAGCTTTTCATCCTCCCCATCGTGCGAAGTCAGGTTCAAATTCCCAATGACATTTTCCAGCCTTTTTGCAAATTGGGGCCCAAGCAGGTATTGCCACGGCTCGTTCGAGAGGTTTTTTGTTGTTTTGAACGCTTCAAGCTCCCGTTCTGTTAAGTCTCCTTCCCGAGGAAGTGCGTGCGCCATTTGGACATCCATGATCGCCTTGGATAATTCCTGCACAAGTGTTGGAAAATTTGTTCCGGATGCCTGCGCCTGAACCTTGCCTTCCTTCCAATTTAGCTTTGAATAGGAAAAAACATGTCGTTTTTTTTTATTCACCTTCTCTGCTGGAAAGTGCCTAACTAATACAAAATTGGAAATTTGTATCATGCTTGAGTGCAATCTGTAAAGATTTGGCAAATCCCTGTTGATTTCCAATAAATCCTTCTCAAGCATCGCCGGAGCTCCGCGAAGATGGCTGATTGCAACTCCTTGGGTTACCAAATCGTGCGTCAAGCGTTTTGCAATCCATTTGTTTGCTTTTTCGGTAAATTCGGGCTTAATGGCTTCATTGGGTTTCTGGAAATTGGCATCCATTGCCTCTAGCCTTTCGGAATTATTCAAATTCACATTTTTCTTGAACAATTCATCAAACTGCCTGCCTGAAATATCATTTAATTCGCAAGCGGCTTTTTTTGCCAGCTCCTTGATTCTTTCCAGATGCGGCTTTTCAATCTGGGCAATCCTTGCATGCACTTTTAGGAATTCTGGAACCATGTGTTTGATTATGTCTTGAGGGGATGATTTTTCACTGATATTTAGTACAATCCCAAGCTTCTTTGCGCTCCCAAGCGCCTCATTAATTTGGAGCTTGTATTCCTCCTCAGTTAATTTGGCTATTTCCGGATGCGAATAAATAGGGTGCATTCCCATCGGTGTTTGCCCCTTCCGGAGGCTTTGCGATATTTCGGGCCCGATCATAATCATTACTTCGAAAGTTCAGGTTAAAAATCCTTTTCACTTGCCTAAAAGAAATCATTCCTTTTTTTACTTGCTATTTCAACTGTCTTTCAACTGCTGTCAATTGCTTGGCAGTTAGTCTCCATTTTTTTTCCGGGATATTTTTTCCCTTTTTCAATTCCTTCAATAATGAATCAAATGCCTTGGGGTGCTGTAATGGGCTTATGTGCATCAATGCAAATAATTCCGGTTGATTGGGCCCATATCCTTTGCCTTTTTCAAGCAATTTTTTCTTGATATTTTCAAGCGCATTTGCAGAAAACTTACGAACAACTGAATCAATAGGCATTAACTTTGAAATCAGATGCGGAACCGCTTTTTCAGATCCAATTTCCCCAAGCGACCTAACCGCGCTTAACTTTACGGAAAGATTTTCATCGTTGAGTTTTTCTATCAGAAGCGGGATCGCTTTTTCAGATCCGATTTTTCCAAGCTCTGCAATTGCCTGTTCCCGAACCGCCGCATTTTTTTTATATTTAACAAGTTCTTTCCAATATGGCAATGAAAAATCAAGGTCAAATTTTTTCAGCTTTTTAAATTCACGAAAACGGACAGCTTCATCGTAAAACATTGGGTGGAAGGACAAAGTTATTACGCCGATGGCTTTATTTATTGCCAAAATATCCTTCGCCTTTTGGGCTTTTTCCCTGATCCAGTTCATTTCAACCTTCCCTCCATTGCCATTAGCTGTTTAGCTGTTAAAATCCAATGCTTTTCCTCCTTCTTTCTGCCTCTTTTAACCTCTTTTAGGAATTTTGTAAAAGATTTCGGATAAATCGCAGGATCAATCTGTTTCAAGGCAAAATGCACCGGCTGTTTTATGGAATAATTCGTCTGCCCATCAATTACTCTGTTTCTTATTTTTCCAAGGGATTCAACAATTAAGTGCATTAGGTCAAGATCCTCCTTTTTTAGGAGCCTTACTAGGGGTAAAACAGCTCTTTCCGATCCGAGGTTTCCAAGGGATTCAACTGCCCTGAGCCTAACCATGGGGTGCGTATCCTTTAATGCCCTAGTCAAACTCGGTGACGCATCTTCATTTCCCAATTGTCCGGCAACATCGCATGCAATGTGCCTTTTTTCCCAATTCGGATCCTTGAATAAATTTTCCAATAACGGCAAGGTTTTCTTCGAATTTATCTTTATTAACGCCTCAATTCCTTTTTTCTTAACCCAGAAAGGGTCATCCGCTAGGTTTTCGATTATTAATGGGACAAAATGGTCGGAGCCTATTCTTTCGATTGCATTGATTGCCTTTAATTGTATGTGCGAATCGTAATGACCCATCATTTTTGTCAGATGAGGCGTAATCTTATCCAATCCAATTTTCCTAATTTCTTCGAGGGCATTTGACTGTTCATTCCCCTTCCCATATACAAGGCTGCTAAAAAGCTTTCCAACCCTCTTTTTTTCCAGATGTTCGGATGCCCCTCTTTGGATTCTTTCGAATATTTTTTTCATTTCAACCTTCCCTCCATTGCCATAAGCTGCTTTGCTGTAAGATTCCAATATTCCTCGGGCTTGTTAGGCTTGCGTTTTACCTCTTCATGGAATTTTGCAAAGGATTTGGGGTATTCGAACGGATCTATGTGCCGAAATGAAAATTCAATTGTGCTTGGCGGATCCTGCGGATTTCTTTTCTCCTGGAATTTTATCCAAGCGTTTTGGCCGGCATTTTTTATCTTTCTGGATATGTATGGGTGGCGGATCTTGGCCAAATCGACCAATGCCATTAAGGCCTCTTTGGTCCCGATTTCACCCAATATATGGATTGCCTTAACGATTCCCCCATTTTCATAAATATTTTTTGGGATTCCCCAGTTGTAGTATTTTGTTTTTTCCAATCTTCTTTTCAAATGTGGGACAAATTTATTTGGATTGGAGGCCAAAATCGCATCTGAAGCATAATATGGCAAAAGGGGCTCATCAAAAAGTATATTCACAAGCCTTTTCCTGGCAAAATCAGAATCTATGCGCGCCAATTCCTTAAGATTATTAACTGCATTGTCAAGAGGCCTTTCCGACCTGATCTGATGTGAAGGTCCTGCTGCTTTTAGGAATTTGCGGATATTTTCCAATTTCCCTGTTTTTGGGCTGTTTTTCATTTCAAATGCCTCTCAACTGCTTTTAGCTGCTTTCCTGTCAATTCAAAGATTTTAAATGGCTTGTTGGGGTGATTCAATATTTCCCTTGCCAATATTCTTTGGGATTTATAGTGGGTTGGCGAATTTACAATTATTGATGCCACCGCTTCAGCGGCAAGGCCCCTTAAAGAGGCATCTTTTTTCTGGATTATTTTCAACAGATGCGGAATTGCTTCCTTTGCCGACAAATTTCCGAGCAATTGGACTGCCCGCATTTTTACATTCTCATCTTTTTCATTCATGGAATTGATTAGGAACGGCACTTCCTTTTTAGTTGTAACATGGGAGAGCAGCATGAATGCTGCAAATCCCAAACGTGAATTATTGCCATCAAGTTTTCTAAATAAGTAAGGCACAACCTTTGATGAATCAATTTTTTTGATCGCTTTTAAAGCCTCTTGCTTTTGGGGGTCATCGATCCCGGAGTAGACCTCAAAAAGCTTCGGAATTCCCCTTTCGGAGCCAATCTTTCCAAGCGCCTGAATGGCTTTTATGCCTGTAGGTGTGTGTATATCGTTTACACAGTTAATCAGGTGTTGGACTTCGTTTTCAGAACCGATTTCTCCAAGTATTTCAACGACGTTTGCATTTCTATGATCGCCCGTTTGTCTTAGCATTTTTATCAAGTGCGGTATTACCGTTGATGATTTGATGGCCTTGAGAGCTAGGGTTGCATTATTTCTTGTAAAATGATCTCCCCATCTTAGTACATTGATAAGGAACGGGACAACCGTTTCAGGTTCCTTTGCCCGATATTTATCTGTAGCCTTTAGAACATCTTTCTCACTTCCCTTCATAATAGTTCTTTTGAACTTGTTGAATCTCATCTCTTCGAAGAATTTTTTCATTTCAATTGCCTCTCCATTGCCATTAGCTGTTTAACTGTAAGTTTCCAATGTTTTTTATCCCTCATTTTACCTTTTTCTGCGACTTCAAGAAACTGGACAAAGGATTTTGGATGTTCGAACGGATTTATGTAACTTAAAGCAAAGGGAATTGGGGTTTTTGACGGAGATATAATAGGTTTACCGTCAAATTTTGATATGTATTCCTTTGCCATTTTGATGGCAGGCGCCCTGACATGCCCGTCCTCATTTTTAAGCAACCTAACCAATTCCTTGAAAGCCCTATCCGTTCCAATTTTGCCAATTGAAATAACCGAGCTAGTTTTAACAGCCTGTATATCATCCTTAAATCTTTTCACAAGGTGCGGAATGGCTTTTTCAGAACCTATTTCTCCAAGGACTTTAACCGCATTCAACCTTACGCCAAAATGCTTGTCATTTAGCATTTCTATCAAATCCGGAACCGCTTCTTCTGATTTAATCAATCCGAGTGCATCTCCAGCTGATTGTGTAACTGACCAATCTACATCTCTCATTCTCCTAATCAAATGCGGAATTGCTTTTTCAGATCCTATCTTCCCAAGTGCCTCAATTGCGTGCTTCCTTATGTACCAATCCTTATCATTCATCAATTCTATCAGATGCGGGACCGCCCTTTGGGATTTAATTTCTCCGAGGGCAACAATCCCATTTAGCCGAACCGTTTTGCTTTCATCATTTAGCAATTTTACCAAATGCGGGACGGCTTTGTCCTTCCCTATTGCAATTAATTCATTGATTCCCTCATGGTAAAATAAATTATTATGAGCCTTCTTTATTTTATTTATCTGCTTGCGGATTTCAAATGGTTCCCTGATTGCCATTCTTGTTTTTTGAATCCTTTCCATTATTTTGCTCATTTTAATCTCCATTCCAATACTATAAACTGTTTAGCGGTTAGTTTCCATTGGCTTTTTCATCCATCTTTCCGCTTTTTTTGGAATTAAATCAATCAACAAACCCGCTCTTCATATCGTAGTATTTCTTGACGTGTGTTGGGATTGTCGAATAACCGGTTGCGTTCTTGGCAATTTCTGATAGTGCCGCACTGATTGGGACTTTTTGCCTATATGCCAGTGAATTTATCTGCTCAATAATCCTGTTTATGTTTTCCTGCATTTTTGGCTTAAGTTGAGCTTGGTGGCTGTAGGGGCGTTCAACTGCCAGCAAATACCCCTCCCTGCCTTTTAATAGGTGTGCGAACGAAAACCCGATGAATTCCTTGCCAGAGCTGGTTTCCGCATCACCATAGTGCCCTAAAACTAGTTCTGTAAGCTCTGCCGAGTTGCTAATAAGCGATCTGCACTGGGGCGTTTTTGGCGATTGGCAGTTATTTTCAAATTTCCCAAGCGTGAAGTGGTCCATTGCATTATGAGTGATTTTGGTTTCAACTTCGGTTGCAGTTGATTCCGGCCTTCGCTTAAGCTCCTCAAGGAAATATGCAAGGTCGTTGTAGGTATTCTTCCCAAGTGCCTTTAGGGTTTTTGCATATTTTTCTATTTTTTCCTCAGGATGCTTTTGCCGAAGTTTTTCAAACCTTTCAATTTGGCTTTCAGGGTCGACTTTTTCAAGGGCCAAAATTTCCGAAACTATTTCCTGCCCGATTTTGATTGCTTCCCTTGCCTCATCTATTTTTGAAAGCTTAGTTAGCCTATCGAGCGGCTGGAGCACCTTGGCAATATGCTGTTTTTCCAGATTGGTTGCGGATTCATGCGTTTTCTTTATTGCATCAAATGCATTTGAATATTCCCCGCCGGCTACTAATTTTTTGAAATCGTGGGAAAAACTAATCTTCTTCTCAAGCAATTCAATTTGGCTATTCAAGTCTTTTTTGCTTTTTTCCTGCTCAGATTCAAGGCTGTGGTTCCTTGCCGGATCCCCCTCCTCCTTCAAATGCAGCTTGTAATCCCCAAGCTTTCCTTGGTAGGATTCAAAAATAGTTGCCTTGCTTGTTAGCTGCTTATTAGAATCCGTTGCTCCGACATGCGAATCAAGCGATTCCAGGAAACGGATGATGGAATCTGGGATTTTTGAGTGCTGCTGTATTTCCTTAGCTTCTTCCGAGTGGTATTTTACCTCCTTTACGCCATCAACCCCTTTTTCAAGGAATGCCGAATTGACTTTTTCAAACAGCGAATTTTCCTTCTGGGTCGAATCCTTAAGGCTCCTGTAATGGCCCGAGTATGTGAACAAATTGGCAATATATTCCGGTGAGAGATGTTTCATTATATTGCTATTTATGGATTTTACCGGAACAACCGTTGAAATTTTAGATGCAAGCTCCTTGGCAAGCTCATCTGAGTGGTTTTGGGCATTTATGATTTTGCCAGCCCTTGCATGATCAACTGCAATTTCCTTTGGGAGGTTGGCAATTACTGAAGCAGTCCGAAGTCTTGATAAGGCGTCGCTTTTCCTTGAAATCCCGTGGAGCAATAGCCCCATTTTATTTTCAATGACATCCGCCATATTCCTTAGCGCTTCAACCCTTGTCCCAAACGAATTGATCCGAACAAAAGCCTCCCTCCAACCCCTCTGTTCCTTGTGATCCAGCGGCGATTGTGTTATGATTACATCCCTCTCAATTGAAGTTAGGGATTTTGAGAGCCTTGCCATAAGGAAATATTGGTTCGCCTTAATTTAATAATATGCAATGCAAATATGTCTTTGGAGTAAAGTGGTCATATGGCAAAAAAGCCAAACTTGGAATATCGGTTGGCAATTGAAGGGCTCAAAGAACATGATTGGATGAACCGGAAGAATGCAATTTACAACCTAGGGAAAAAAAGTTATATCTCAGCTGTTCCCCACTTGGTAAAACACCTGTATGAAAAAGAATCGGAAATCAGAAAAACTACGGCATGGTCGCTTAGCAAAATTAGGTCAAAACTACTAAGGAATGGGCGCAAATATTCCCCAAAACAGAATGAGCATTTTGCACTGATGTTAATTGATCCAAAAGAACATCCAAAATCCTTTTTTCGATTCCTTATGGAGATTAAAAAAGGCAAAAACAGATCAATTAACCACTGGGAACTAACGGCTAAACAGTTCATGGCACTAGAGAGGATGCTTAAATGGCGGGTTTAAACGCAATACTTGAAAATGCGCGTACTAAATTGTCCATAAGGTCTGCCTATAATAGAATTATAGCAGGATCTATTAGGCCAGATAATTATCCCTTAAATAAGGAGTTCAAAGAACTAAAAAAATTTGATCTTGACCTATCTTTGCCTTACTGGATGAAATTGATAAAATCTAAAAATTATGTGCTTATGAAGGATGCATGCTATCATCTTGGCACAATCAAATCCGATAAGGCAGTTCCGCATTCGGTTAAATTATTGGAGGATAAAAACCATTTTTATGATCTCGACGTTGTTCTTGCACTTGGGAAAATTGGCTCTGAAAAAGCAGTGGTTCCGTTAATGAATTGGAGGGGCCTAGATCGTTTCGTTGCAAGGGAAGCAATTAGTATGATAAGGGATAGTGTTCTTAAAAGAAAACTGCGCATAGATTCGAACAATCCTGAATTATTGGCCTTATACCACTTAAATCCCCTTTATTACCCAAAAGCCTTTGAAAAATTTTTAATGCAGGCAAGAAAAGGAAAAAACAAATCTGAAAAGCATTGGGAATTGACCGCCAAGGAACTAATGGCGATGGAAGGTAGGTTGAAATGAATAATCAAAAAGGAATTGAAAAGGAAAATCAAACGGAAGCCCAAAGGCTTATTTTGCAGTTGAAAAATAGCCAGCCCCATTTAAGATCCCATGCTGCCGAAGCGCTTGGGGATATCCGGTCAGAAAAATCAATCCCGCATTTAATTGATGTTTTGGATGACAAGGATCCGGATGTCCGGCTTAATGCGGCGCTTTCGCTTGGGAAAATCGGCTCCCATGAAGCTATTCCAAAATTGATTGGCCGCAAAAAAGAGGAATCCTCCTTCTTTAGGCATTTTTTAGACCAGGCGCTTGGGAAAATTCGGAAAAAACTAATTGAAAACAAGGCAGTTTTTACGGTAAATGAGCCCATCCATTTCGCATTTATGCACATCAATCCGGTAGAATTCCCAAGGGCGTTCAATACGTTCCTGGGCCTTGTTAAAAAGGGGAAAAACAAGAAAGATACTTACTGGAAATTGACTGCAAAGCAGCTAATTGTCATGGAGGATAGGTTGAAATGAACCAAACAAAGTTACGCATCAACGAAACACTTGCAAGGCTCAGGGAGCGGTTTAAAATTAGGCGCCTAATTAGCCGTGTCGGAAATAACCCCCGCGATGCCAAAAGCATATCGCGATTGGGTGAATTTGGCCCTAAAAAAGTGGTTCCGCACTTGATTGGGATGTTAAAAAAAGATTTCATAGATAAAAACGAAAATGCATTGAAGACTATAGAATTATTGAAATGGAAAGAAATAATCCCGGATTCAATCATTTTATTAAAGAGTCCTTGGCCAGTAAAAAGGGCAAATGCTATACGGGCACTTAGAAATACGCAATCTATTGAGGCAATCCCGCATTTGGTTGCGATGCTTGGCGACCAAAAGTGTTCGGATGAGTTGGAAGATGCGTTGTTGAAGTTTGACTTTCATAAAACAATTCCTCCTATTTTCGAAGCACTCAATTCATATCGGGAAAATTATGACACATTGGCCTTTCTTGGAACGTCCGGGCCTAGATTTTTGACTAAAAATAGGCTGATTTATGGTGCATTGGACTTTCTTGGAAAATATAGGCCCAGGATTTTGAAAAACTATGGGCGGTTTTCCCAAAACCAGCCCGAATATGTTGCCCTTCTGCATATTAATCCGTTTACGCACCCAAAATCATTCATTAAATTATATGGGGAGGCGCAAAAGAAACCAAGAAAATCGCCAGAATACTGGAAACTCGAAGCTAAGCAATTGATGGCAATGGAAAGGAGATTGAAATGAACGAAAAACCAAAAAAAGACATAATTCCAATCTGGTTTGACCGAATAAATAGTGGTGATGAGACAACTCGTTTAATTGCCCTCAGAAATCCTTTAAAGGCCGTTACCCAAAAAGACACACCCTATTTGATTAAAACACTTGAACATAAAGATCCGTCGGTAAGAATTTTTGCAATTAACGCCCTTGGAAAAGCCAGCCCCAAAATTGCAATACCTCATCTTATAAAATCCTTAAGGGATGGTTTTTTTACAAGTATGGAGGCTGCCCATTCACTTGACAAAATAGGCCTGCCGTCAATAATGCCATTAATTGAGGATTTGAAAAATGCACCTGAGCATGTAAAATACGACAATTTTAAAATTATAGATTCAATTTTGGATAAAGCCAGAAAGGGGAAAAAATTCAAATCAAACCATCCGATATTTGTTGCCCTCAATCATATAAATCCGCGGGAATACCCTAATTCATTCTTGAAATTTTATGGCGAATTTATTAAAAATAGGAAGAAATCGAAGGATTATTGGAAGCTAACCGCTAAACAATTAACTGCTTTAGAGGGGAGGTTGAAATGAACGAGCAAAAAATGGAAGAAAAGGAAAAAAAGGAAAGAATCCGCAGGCGGATTGGTGAGTTGCAGGATACCACTTTTAGCGTGAGGGGCAATGCAGCCCTAGATCTTGGAGAAATTGGCTCTCGCATAGCGGTTCCTCATCTTATTGAGAGATTGAAGGATGAAGATTTTTATGTGAGATCCCAGGCAATCAGGGCTCTTGGAAAAATCGGCTCTAAAAAAGCGGTTCCGCATTTGATCGAGAAGTTGAATGATAAATGGGGATCGGATAAATTCGAAGCAGCCTTCTCGCTTGGGATGATGGGTCGCCATGAAGCGCTCCCGTATCTGATTGAAAGATTGAAGGATGAATACTATTATTCAAGGGATCAAGCAGCCGAAGCGCTTGGAAAAATCAGAATAAAATTACTCGAAGGGAAAGTCAAATTCATTCCGAATCAACCTATACCTTTTGCTTTTATGCACATTAACCCGGTTGAGTATCCCAAATCATTCGAGAAGTTTTTAAGGGAGGTTAGGAAAAAATCAAAAAAATCGCCAGATTATTGGAATTTGACTGCAAAGCAGCTAATTGTCATGGAGGATAGGTTGAAATGAGCGATAACAAACCGAAAGAAATGGCAAAACAAAATGAAATACGGTATTATATTGAACGGCTCAAGAGCAAAGACTATTTTGTTTTTTATGATGCAGTACACAAGCTTGGCGAACTTCGCTCTCATAAGGCAGTTCCCCATTTGATAGAAATTCTTAAAAGTGATAAGTCAATTGAACGATTCAAAGTGCTCGAAGCGCTTGGAAAAATCGGATCTATTAAGGCGTTGTTTCCAATGATCGATCAATTGACGGATGGAAAAGCATATGTGCGATCCTATGCAGTCAGGGCGCTTGGGCAGATCAGGGCAAAACTACTGGAACAGACGGAAAATCCCGCACCAAAACAACCTATTGCCTTCGCATTATTTCACATAAATCCGGCTCATTATCCAAAGGCTTTCCTGAAATTTTATGAAGAAGTCAAAAGCAAGCCAAATAAGCCTTTGGACTACTGGAAACTGACTGCAAAACAATTAACTGCTGTTGAAGGAAAACTCAAATGAAACCGTTAAATCCACTTTCCTTATTCTTTTTTTAATCCCGATGCCCAAATATTGGTGTTGCCGGGATGGCAGAGTGGTTATCGCGCCAGCCTTGAACAAATTTGCCGGTTTTAATTGGCAAGTTCGAAGGTTAGCTGGTGCCCGCAAGGGTTCGAGAGTTCGAATGTTCTTTTGCAGTAATGCACGGGAATGGTTTTTTCCGAAATTCTCTCTCCCGGCGTTTTTTATTGTGTTTTTTGTGATTGATTATGACTGAACTTTATGATGTTGCAATTGTTGGCGCAGGCGCAGCCGGCTTAACCGCAGGCATTTACGTCAGCAGGAAAAAGCTCAAGAATCTGATAATTTCCGTAGATGTCGGAGGGCTAACAAACCTTACCAACCACATTGAAAACTATCCCGGAGCTGGAACCCAGCCGGGGCCCGATTTGATGAATAAATTCTTTGAGGAAGCAAAGGGGTTTGGCTCGCAGTTCAAATACGCAAAAGTTGAAAAAGTAAATAAGCAAAGCGATGGAACATTCGAATTATTGCTCGAAGGCGGTGAGAAAATTTCGTCCAAAACCGTAATTTTGGCATTCGGTTCGCTTCCAAAAATGATTGGAGTCCCAGGAGAAACCAAATTTTTAGGCAGGGGAGTTTCCACATGCGCAACTTGCGATGCGCCGCTTTACAAGGGAAAAGTTACCGCAGTAATTGGCGGAGGAAACTCAGCTGTTGAAGGAGCTCTTGAACTTAGCAATTTGGCAACAAAAACCTACCTGATTCACCGAAGGGAGGAATTCCGTGCGGATCCAATCACCCTCGAAAAGCTAAAAGCATCCCCAAATGTTGAAATAATCACGAATGCAACTGTTTTGGAAATTATTGGCGAAAAAAAAGTTGAAACGCTTAAGTTGAAAACCTCCTTTGGCGACCATTTGATCAAAGTCGATGGCGTTTTCATAGAAATTGGGCACGAAGTGAAGGCTGATTTCATCAAGGGCCTAGTTGATCTCAACGCGCAAAATGAAGTGATTGTTGATTTGGTCGGAAAGACAAACGTTCCGGGCATATTTGCAGCCGGCGATGCGACAATTAATCCCTACAAGCAGACAGTAATTTCGGCTGGTTCAGGAGCAACAGCGGCACTTGAATGCTACAAATACATAATGGGATCAAAAGCAATCCTTAGTGATTGGAAATGAAATAGTGGTTTGTTAGAGATTGCGAAGCGATCCTTAAATTGGAATTGAACTTTCTTAACTCAATCCCAGCTTCCGGCCTCATTAAAAACCAGTTGAAAAGCCGCCTGAAGCAAAATGCAATGCTGCACCTACTCCAAATATCCAAATCGCATCCGAATTCCCCTGCAAAAACATCAAAATGCCTATTCCCATAAGAATCATGTCGACATACAAAAGTTCCGTGTGCCCTCGCATAACTCCCACCTGAATTCATTGTTTTCCAATCGAATATTTCTTCCAAAAATAGGCAACTATTGCCAAATACCCGAAATAGCCGGCAACTTCCAGAGCCGATGGATCATCATTATATCCGACAACCGACCTGATTATTTTTCCGGCATCGGTTTGATCATCAAGCAATGATTTAGTGCTCCAAGCCTGATCTTTTAGAAAATTCAAAACACCAGCCTCCTGATACTCGTGGATCCCATGCGCAATTAGCCCAGCTGAAATGATTATCAAAACGGTTCCAGTTACAAGGAAGAATTTCCGCAGATCAATTTTCATTGCTGCTTTGAAGAACATGAATGCCAAAACAATCGATGAGGCAATCCCAAGAAAGGCCCCAAAAAGGGAAATTCCGCCGTCTTCCCCGATTGCGGTTGCATTCAAAAATAAAATTATCTCTATTCCTTCCCGATAAACCGCAAAGAATGCAAACAGCAAAAGGCCAATGCCGTATTTTTTATCCAAGCTCTCCTGAACCTTGTTTTTTATCTGCTCTGAAATGTTGCGCTGCCTTGCCATCCAAAAAACCATCGTAGTGACAAGGGCGGCTGCAATGAACATCGTTGTCCCTTCGAAGAGCTGCTCTGCGGTTCCTTCGAATTCGCCAAACAACATCGAAAAAACGTAAGCGGACAGTGCGCTTATCGCAATTCCTGCCCCAACTCCCATGAATACGAATTTTTCAAACTTTTTGTTGCCGGTTTTTGATAGGTATGCGAGTATGATCCCAATTATCAGTGCGGCTTCGAAAGTTTCCCGGAATGTAATTAAAAAACTTGGCAGCATAAACATCATCAATGGCCTAAAATCAATTGCTTGGTTCCATGTTTTTGGAAGGTATGTTTTAAATACTTAACGTCGTTACAATGTTAACCTTTGTATAAACACTGTTTAGGGTGGGCACATGAATAAACTATCAATTGAAGAGCTTCAAGGCGCTTTACGTGCATCTGTTGCAATTGAACTTGTGGAAATCCTTGGCTACACAAAATCCGATGCGGCGCGTGTAATGCACCTAACGCCATCGGCGCTTTCGCAATATCTGAACCGCAAAAGGGGCGGAAAGGCATCTTCCGAATTCAACGGCTCAAAGGTTTTCCAAAAGCATGTAAAAGTTTTGGCTAACGCCCTTTCAAGGAACTTTAGGCAAAATGCTGCAATTGATCCATCAAGAAAATTTTTAGAAGTTACCGACAAATTGGTGCAGGACCTTTCCTTGAATGCAAAATCAGGCTCATCAAATGAGACCCTTTCGAAAAAAGATATGGGCCATTGGCTAAAAGCTTTAAGGGCAAGGCTTGATGAGGAGCAAAATGCAGCAACCAATTGCATGAAATTTGCCCAAACCAGCGGGGATGACCTGACTAGGACGTTATTTCGGCAAATTGCCAGCGATAGTTTGCGCCACGCGGATATTGTTTCGCTTCTTATGAGCAATGTTGACCGCAGCGAGCCGTTTTTTGGCTCAAAGCCTCCGCAAATCAGCCAAATCGAGGAAATGATCAAAAATGAGGAGAATGCGGACGAGGCAAACATTACTCATCTTAGGAAAAAGCTTGGCCCATCAGCTGCACTCCTGATTGATTCGATTGAAGCGGATGAAAGAAAGCACCTGCTTTTGCTTAAGGGGCTAAAAACACTGCTGAGGGATTTTGAAAAAAGCAAGCAATAAATTCAAATTTGAGCTTGCGCAAACTATATTTTGCGGCAATTTTTGTATTTGATCCGCTTGTCGCCAAGACGCGACAAGCCGTATTTGCCGCAAAACCAGCACTTGCGGCCATGTAAGTACAACGAGTTTCCGATTGGCATAGAGGTAAAAAGAACAAAAAAGTAGTTAAATTGGTCCATTTTTTATCACCGTCTTTCTAAAACATCAACGGCATGCTATACTTGAAGGATCGCTCACGCATGCAATTTAATTCCCATTTTCTTGGCAATCATGTAAACATATTGCTTGGAGCACCCAGAAAGGGAGGCCAACGTGCCAAGATTCCTATAGCCTGCATTCAAATTCTTAATCAGCCTATCTTTAGCAAAACCGGTAGGTTCCGTTTTGTCCCTTTTGAAATATTCGTGCATTTTTTCCTTGCTGACTAAGATTTTTTCGTCCTTAAGCTCAATTACTTTTGCTTCAGCCCATTTCTTTAGCAGTAATTTTGAAACCGAGGCATTTAGAAAATACATTTTTTGCAACTCGTTCATAGTTGTTGAGTTCTTTTTGCAGTATGCAAGAATTTGATGCTCCACTTCTTTTGTTGTCAGCCTCGAAATAACGTTTGAGGTAAAATCAGTTAAGGTTTCGCGCGCTTTTTGCTCATTTGAAAGATTTAAGAGCGCCCTATAGTACTCTGGCAGCTCCCGGATGAAAAACCAGCTTAGATTCCATGCCGTACCGCTGCCAACCTTCTCACGTCTTTCGCCCCCTATTAATCTTCTTGTCAAATATGAATAATCCAGATCCTTGCTTGAGAGCAAGGTTGCAACAATATCATTCAAATCCGTATCCTTCTGCAAATTGCTCTGCAAATATCTGCCAACTTTTGAAGCAATAAGATCCTCTCTTGAAATTGCATATCCCATTGCTGTTGGCCGAACACTTTTCCAGGATTCTTCCGTCATGGGCACCGTATAAAGCTTGTTTTCCCAGATTTCAAAGAAGATCTTTGAAGGCAAATCTATGACTAATTCAGCGTCTTCGTCAGGTTTTATTTTATGGGCGTATAGCATCTTTAGTTCTCCTGCAAGAAGCTCAGCGACTTCGATTTTATTGTCCTTAACTACTATATCAACATCCTTAGTTGGCCGTATCTGCACATTGTGAGCCGCAACTGCGGGAGCTCCAAAGAGCGCATAGCCTACATTATGTTTCTCCAAAACGCTTTTTGCTTCATTTAATTTTGGTATCCATGTGGCCGGATCGATCTTTGCGTCTCCTTCTTTAAAGAATTTGTTTGCAGCAACTTCCTTGAATTTTCTTTTGTTTTTTGGCTCGTCATCCATAAAGACAACCTAATTAGAATTATTGGCAAACATGGCTCTTTTTTGGGTTATTTCGTCTGCAAAACGGTAACCGGACATCTTCTCATATGAAATCTTATCAATTACACTTGTTTTAACCACTATTTTTTGCGTTGCCTGCCCAATTGCTTCAAAAATGCTTGAAACGGGGATAAATTCATTGGCTTTCATAATTTCCTTTACCTTTTTCGCGTCTTTTTGGGTTTTAACAGCAATCCATATCTGATTTGTCATTGGTCCTCCGGCATATTTTACCTTAGTTGGGCCATAAAATGCATAATCAATGGCATTTTTCTCAAAATAATCACCAATCATTTTTTCCGGATTCATTGCCATTATTTGATAGTTTTGGGCAATTTCTATAAACTTTTGGACAATGGGGTTATCCGTGTTCACAAAAACTTGGAAGTTTTTGCCTTCTTTTCTAATTGTAACGTAGCCTATTCTTTCAAAATTCTTAATAATTCGCCAAACCGTAGCTACTGGTATGTCGACTACCCTGGCAATTTCATTGATGGAACGGCATATTTCCGCAGATGCTATAACACGCATGTTGCGATAAAACGGATACATGTCACACCTACTTAGATTAAGCGCTTATAACAACTACTTACTAATAATCATTTCATTAATGAAATAGTATATTTATAAGGGTATTTAAGTATTTGGTTCTTTGGTTTTTTAGGGGTTTAAAAGTAAAGGGACTAAAAAATAACCCTTTATCCCTTTAAAACTTTAAAACAATACACTTGCAACCTTCAAATCCGGCGGTCCGGCGGCAAATGGCCTTTTGGACTTCCCTTGCAAATCAATTCATAAGGAAAATTCAAATTAGGTCTGGATAAGTTGAAATAGATTAGACAAATCCATCTTAACTTCCGTCAGTTTAAATTGCTCCAACTACTTTTAGGGTCAAAATCAAAACAGGCTGATGCAGCAAATATATCCCAAGCGAATGCCTCCCTAGGAATGCGATTTTTTCAACTGCTGCCTTTCCAAATCCATTGTATTCACTTGGTTTCCTCCTGTTGAATATTTTTTCCCCAACAAAAATTCCGAGCATGAAATATCCGATCCACGGAAAAACCGGCAAATAATCAAATGTTGCCATGCCTACTGGGAATACCCCGAACATCAAAAGGAAGGGGTTGTAGGTAATTATTGACTGAACCCAAATCCCGAGCAGAATGGAAATAGGTGCCAACGGGAGTAGGAATTTGTTTGCATTCCCAAATCTTTTTTCAAAATCCGCCATAATAATGAGGCTAAACCCAATCAGGTGCAAAACCCCAAACCAAACCGTGTATTTGCTATCGAAGAGGTAGGTTATGATTGTTATCAAAAATGCGAAAAAAAGGATTTTCTTCCCATGGTCGATACGCTTTGAATACCTTGCAATTGCATCCCCCCTAATCAAAGTAAAACTGATCCCTGCAATGAATACGAACATGAATGCAACCGTTCTTGAAAAAAGCCAACCTGTTGCAGCATGGATCATGGGCATTGCAAATCCAAAATAATCGAGTGCGTAGGCCCAGTTGTAGGCAACCATCCCAATTACTGCAATTCCCCTAAGGAAATCAATGTTCCAAAAGCGCATGCATGGTTTAAGCTAATGGAATATAAAAAACTAAAAGAAAAGGCAAACGCTCCTTCATTTGCCTAAAATAAAGTGCGGAGTAAACAAAATGCCTTTTTTTCCAAAATCACTTTATTGCGCAGTTGCCGGCAATTTTGGCGTTGTAACCGTCTTGTTGAGGGCAAGGTCAAAATATGCCGATTCCTCAAGCACCTCAAAATTCCTGAATACAAACCATCCATCCTTTTCAAATTCTCCAATCTGCTTATGGACGAACATGAACGCCGCATTTCCCTTGACTTCTGGCGA
This sequence comes from Microcaldota archaeon, assembly GCA_016212475.1. Lineage (GTDB taxonomy): Archaea > Micrarchaeota > Micrarchaeia > Norongarragalinales > SBBD01 > JACRGC01. Next base: position 56,463 of record JACRGC010000013.1, read on the forward strand.
AATCAGAAGGGTTGGCACCTTTGTTATGTTGTAGATTTTTGTGAAGTTCTTCCCAACCGGCGAATCATAATCGTAGTAAAGAGTTGTGCTTGCAACCACGCCTAGCTGGGTTAGCGCGCCAACGTGCACTGTGTAATCGTAGCAGGATGGTTCGCAGCTAGCACCGGCTTTTATGAAAACCATTGTGATTTTGCCCTCCTCCTTTCCGGAAGTCAAATTGTAGAACGGCGGATTCAGGTTCCTTAAAATGTAATTGCCATCCGATTCAATTGTTCCAATCCTTTTGAACGCAGTTGCAAATTCGGGGTATGTTTCAATATCCTTTGAAACAATGATCGCAGGGAGCATTGTGATGCTGTACTTTTGGATCAGTTCCGATCCTTCCTTGCTTTGCGCGGTGAATTCCTTATCCGAATTGGCAACAATTCCATAAACCTGCTTTAGGTATTCTGCGAGTTGGCTTGAATTGAGGGCGTCTCCATAAATCGGGACTGTCGAATGCTTGCAGGCAACACAGCCCGGTTCGTAAATTGTTGTGAAATCAACCTTGCCAACAACTTTTCCGGTTGTCAAATCAAGGTATGGCGGGGCAATGTCCTTTAGCACATATTGCGAGCCAAATTTTTCACCGGCTTTGATCAATAGCGCTTCCAAATCCTTGACCTTATCGACATCGCCCGAAATTATGATGGTTGGGACTTTTGTTATGTTGAACTGCTTTAGAAGTTTTTTGCCCTCTTCGGATGAATATGTGAATTTTTGCTGGTTTACCTTTGCTCCATTTTCCTGCAAAACATACGCAAAAGCATCAATTGCAAAGCAATCGGGGCATTCTGGCACTGAAAGCGTGATTATTTCAAATTTTGGAGCTGTAACAGAAGGCGTTGGCGTAATTGTTGTGACCTGAACAGATGGGTTGATTCCGGTATTCCCCTTTCCAATTCCTTGGATCACAAAAAATGCAGCTACTGCAACAACAATTACCAGTATTCCAATTATTACTTTTGAAAATAATCCCTTCATTTCCATCAGATCACCTTAATTTAGGTAATTTATTTGATTGAAAAGCTTAAAAAATCAACTAAATGCATAAGTTTTGGAGTTTGCATGGAAAATAGCACAATCAGCAAGATTCTAACCTCCTTTCATAATATTGCAGTTGTTGGCATATCGGATGACCTCACTCGCCCAAGCAACTATGTTGCCAAATACCTGCTATCAAGAGGATATGTAATTATCCCAATTAATCCGAATTTGGAATATTGGGAAGGGATCAAGGCTTATGCCTCATTAAATTCCATTCATTCCGAAGTTGAAGTTGTTTGCGTATTCCGAAAAAGCGAATTTGTGCCGGATATTGCAAAGGAGGCAATTTCAATTGGCGCGAAGGCAATTTGGATGCAGGAAGGGGTAATCAACAAGGAAGCTGCAAATTTGGCGATAAAAAACGGCCTTTTGGTTGTGATGGATAAATGCATGAAAAAAGAGCATGAGAAAATGGTTTTGGATTCCAAATCCCATTAATCAAATATTTCGGCCTTCCTTCTTGCGCCTTCTAGGAATTTTTTGGTTAGCTGGCGGCTTTTGGCAAAATCATCCGCGCGTTTTTCCTCGTAATGCGAATATGCTATTGGTATTGCCCTAGCCAGCGGGGAAAACCTGTTTAGGATTGCTAGGGAAATCTTGATGTGCGCAGAACCGTTGGCAAGATGATTCAATTCGTGGAGCAAAACCGCCTCAATCTCCTTTTTTGAGAGGAGTTCTTGCATCCCAAGCGACATGAAAATTGCCGGTGTAAGCCCGCCAATCGAATAAGCCATCACTTTTTGGGAATCCAGGACATATATGGGCGGCATCTTGATTCCCAATTGCTTTGCCTCTTTGCCAATGAATTCGGAAAATTTATTGCTCTTGAATGTGCCGAACCTATAAAACCTTGGAAGCATAAGCCAACCTATTGCCATTGACATCAATATGGATATGGGAAATAGCAGCAAACCGGCGCGCGCAATCGTTACTGGGCATTCTGCACCGATGGAAGCGCATGTAAGTGTTGATGCCAGCAAAACCGCCGGAAATGAAATCAGGGAAAGATGAGCATAAATAAGCCCAAGCCGTACCCTGAAATCAAGTTTTTGGTCCCGAAGCTTGATAATGATCAAAAGTGCCAGGGCAATTGAAAGTGAGCTCAAAGTCAGGCTGGTGCTATTTTGCAGGAACGCTTCTATTCCAAAAACCAGATGATCCCACATTTCAAACATATAGAAAATTTGGCGCCCCTAGGATATATACGTTCCTATTTTATTATTCCTGAATTTTTTTAGATGGCATTACTTCTTGTATTTTTCATTGAAATAGCTGACCGCCGATTGCCCAAACCTTTCGACAAGCTTGTCGACTGCCTGCGAAACTATTGATTTTTCGAACTCGGCCTTGTTTAGCCTTGCAGAATAAATGTAGTGGATCCCTCCCCTGCCCTTGTCGATTTTCCTTAGGACGAGTTTTTTTGAAAAGAGCCTATCGAGTGAAACCGCAACCGATGTGAGCGCGCATTTTCCCCGGAGCAGTTTGTGGATGTCCCTAACGGTCATCTCGCCGCCCTCCCAGAGCTTTGAGAGCACGTCCGATTCCAGCGGCGAAAGCACCGTGTCGGCAGAAACATCCCCCTTCCCGAAATTGATTTTCATTAATTTTACCATGCCAATTTACTGATTTTCCCTCTTAATAAGCATTTCTATTGCTGCAAAGCTTTGCATGTTAGCAAAAGGTTTAAATACCTTAACCGTTACATAGTTTGTAAAGCTTTTCAAGCAATGGAATACAAAAGGGTTCCGGAACCTGAAAAGCCATTCAAGAGGTGCAAATGAAATGGATGAAAACAAGGGGCATGAACAAAAAAAGGATGACGGGCTGCCAAAGGTGCAGTATGTTTTGATTATTGCTTTGGTTGGATTAATGGCCTTCAACCAATTGCAAATGGCAAACCTTCAGAACGCAAATTCCGACCATTATTCAAGGATGGTTTTGATGGCTTCGCAAATCCAGCAACAAGGAGTGGCTAGCCAATCAATTTCGCAATCAGCCAATGGCGCACAACAAACTTCCCAGCAAATCCAAACAGCCGCGTCAGGGCCTGCGCCCATTGACTTGCAGGCAATTGCTAACAAGGTCATTCCCCGCGGAATCCCTGCGGTTTACGGCACTGAATTGAAGGTGAATTTTGATGATCCCATCAATTCAATGAATGTCCTAGCCAAGCTAGATGACGGGAATGGCATGGCGGACCCTGCGATGAATGCAAGGTATGTAAAAATTGGCTCGCAGATTGCATGCGAATATTGCTGCGGAGCTACAGCCCTTGTATCCGGAAGCGGATCTGCGGCATGCGGCTGCGCCCATTCATATGCAATGAGGGGGCTTGCAAAGTACATTATTTCAAAGCATGGCTCCGAATTCACGGATGACCAAATCCTCTTGGAATTGGGAAAATGGAAAACGATGTTCTTCCCAAAGCAAATTTTAACCAAGGCGGTTGAATTTGCCTCTGCTGGAAAGGACATCAATACCGCTGATTTGACCTCCAACAAATACCGGGGTTTTGTGGCGCCTGCGCAACCAGCCCAAAGCGGGCCTGCCGGGGGCGCAGCAACGGATTTGAATGGCCTTCCCAATATGGTCGGAGGATGTTAAATCCCAATGGATTTTTTTCTTTTTTATTTTTTTTTGAAAATGAAACATAATAGGTGAATTGAAATGGAAAAAACAAAGTTGTTGAATGTGATTTTGGGGCTTATGCTCCTTGTCTCCGGATTGCAGGCATTCCAGTTGAACAACCTGAATTTGGGGATCAATAGGATGCCAAGCATACAAACCGCTGGCAGTGAAATAGCAACCGGCGGGGGGCTTTCCAACCTTCCCCAAGGAAATGCTCAGGCGGATGCAGAGTATGAAAAGATGATGGATGAGATGCATCCGGGCTGGAGGCAACAGCAAGGCGCCCCTGCAGCAGCCCAAGCTCCGGCAACAGGAGCTGCTGCGCCGGCATCTAGCGCATCCGGAAACGCCCTTGCCCAAATAGGCGGCCTTCCAAACATGGTCGGAGGCTGCTAGCCTTCCCTGCCTTTTTTTGATTTCAAAGAATGTTTTGGTTAATTCATAGGGTGTAAAAATGAAAATCATAATTCTAGGTTTGGTGTTGTTTTTTTCCATGCAATTAATTTCAGCAGCATCGGAAAAAACCGCAATAATTTACAAGAATGAGGCCTGCGGCCATTGCACGCCCTACCTGGAAAAACTCCTCCCTCTCCTTGAGCAGAAAGGTTACGCTCCAATAGTTAAGGATTTCATTAATTCCCAAGAAGCACGAAGGGAATTGTCGGAATTGCAGCAAAAATTCAATGTTCCCCTGCAGTACCAGGGGCACATGCTTGTTTACATTGACGGGAAGTACCTATTCGAAGGGCATGTTCCGGTTCAGGTTGTTGAAAAATACCTTTCAACCCCGATCGAAATTCCCGTCATCCTCTTCCAGGATTCCATGGGGGAAGCAAAAACATATTTTCAAATAAAGGACGGAAAGGCGGTTGAATACCTTGTTGATGATGCAAGCAAAATCCTAGCGGACCATTTGGCAAATCAAATTGAAACTGCCGGCATATCGTCCCAAACCCAACTCCCAAACTGGTTTTTTCCATTAATGATATTTGCAATTCCCCTTGGCTTGCTTGTAAAATATGGTCGATAAAAATATGAAACAAAACATCCTTGCGTTGCTTTTCCTGTTGGCAGTTTTTTCACATTTTGCATCGGCCGCTGAAAATGCATCCGCCATAATTCCAATAGTCATTACCTCGGGCTTCCTTGATGGCATCCATCCCTGCGGGCTTGCGGTTCTTTTCTTTTTCATCGCCCTTTTGATTTCGCTGAAAAAACCAAGGCGTGAAATGCTCCTTATCGGTTCGGCTTACATTGCCGGAGTTTTCATTGCATATTTCCTGATCGGCCTTGGCATCCTGAAGGTTTTCGCATACTTCCCAACCCATTTCATGGCAAAAGTCGGCTCGGCGCTCCTGATTCTTGTCGGGCTGGTTTCGCTTTGGGAAGGACTTTCCGGAAAGAAGGCTTTCAAAATTCCATCCATTTCAAGGGGCTGGATCGATGAATGGCTAAGAAAGTCAACAATTAGCGCGGCATTGGTTGCCGGTTTCATTGTTGGGGTCTGCGCCTTCCCATGCGCTGGCGGGATTTACGTTGCTATCCTTGGCCTTCTAGCTTCAAAGTTCGCTTTTTGGGAGGGCTTTGGCTACCTTGCGCTCTACAACCTCATGTTTGTCATGCCATTGATCCTGATTTTGGTTTTTTCGACCAACCAAAAAGTCCTTGCTAAAATTGAGGGGATGGAAAAGGAAAACCGTAAAAATCTCAAGCTTGGCCTTGGAATTTTGATGATTCTCCTTGGCCTTTTCATATTGTTTGGGGGAGTGTTGCAATGATGAACCTTGAGAAAATCAAAATTTTTTAGGTGAATAAAAATGACAATTTGTGCAAGATGCGAAAAACCGTTCCTTGATTGCTGTGAAGACAGAACTCTTTGCGCGGATTGCATAAAAAAGAAGGTGCGCGAAAAGGTGGCGGCTGCGAGCAACCTAAAAGTGCAGCCAAAACAAATGCACCCAAAACAAACGCAGCCAAAACAAATGCATCCAAATAAGTGATTAACATTATGCGGAAAATGAAGATGAAGGAAAGCAAAAAGCCAGATCGCAAATGGGTTAGGTGGCTGGAGCGGAATAATAAAACCGCCGGCTCAGCAGCTGCCCTGATGATTTTCCTGTTTTATTTTGGCATCATTTCCTTTGCAAACTCGTTTTCCCATGCATTGGAGCAGTTTTCCCTTGATTGGTATTGGATAATTGCCCTATCCGCTGGCCTAGGCCTTCAGGCATATTTGCATTTCAAGCTTAGGCATGAACTTTCCAAAAAGGCGCTTTCCGCAAACGGGCTTGCAGCCTCAAGCGGGGTTTCCGGCACTGCAATGCTCGCATGCTGCGCGCACCATGTTTCGGATGCACTTCCGTTTTTGGGGCTTGCAGCAGCTGCCGGATTCTTTTACGATTATCGCGACTTGTTCTTGCTTTTTGGCGTGCTTTCTAATTTTGTTGGCATGGCCTACGTCTTGAAAATGTACAATTCACATGGAGTTGAATCCGGATTGCCATTAAGCATGCAAAACTTATTTTCAACCCGTGAATCAGTTGATGTTTCAATCCTAGGTTCAGCTGCAATTTTCCTTTCATACGTTTTTAGGTTTTTTGTTTTGAGGTGATTTTATGGGCAGGTATTTTGAGTATGGAATTTTGTTTTTGATGATAGGCGTTTTGGCATTAGGATTCTTTTCCTTTTTTTCAGCGCCAAAATTGCAGGCGGATTCACAAGGAAAGATTTTGCAAACTGCCAGCAACTCGCAATATTACCAGCAAAAAGCGCAGGCGCAGGGAACCGAATGCGGCGATTTGAAGGATGCAGGAAATGTCCAGCATCTTTCCCATCACCCTTCGAAGTATGCGGACTGCCTCAAAAAAGTGGATCTGGCATTTTTGAAGCAGGCAACAGGGAAAACTTTGGGCGAAATAATGGGCTAGGGCGGGACTTTTGCAATATTTGTGCATGTTGAAGGTGAAAAAAAATGTTCGATAAACAGCTGGATTACTTGCGAAATAACCATTTGGCAATGATGGCTCTTTGCTGCCTGCTTCCTGTTATCCTAATTTTTGGGTTGCAGTATGCTGGCATCACGGGCCTTTGGATTTATCCGCTTGCAATAGCCATTTGCATCGGCAGCCACATGCTTATGATGGCATTGCCAAGCAAGGATGGGGTGAAAAAATCATGCCACTAAACAAGGTTCTTGGGTTCCTTCGCGGCAATCGTTCCGTATTTGAAACCGTTTTCTGGATTGCCGTCCTCGTTTTTGCGTACTTTGCAATGTCTAAGGCAATGCATCCCGGAATCAAGATATTTGGTTTTTGAGATTCAAAAGAGGCGGAAATAATTATTGCGGTGCTAGGCGGGAAAAAAAGTTTTGAAAGAAAAATCACATTTTAAAATAAGGTGAAAAAAGTATGGATTTGAGCTGGAAATCGTTGAAAAACAACCATGTGCTGTTGATGGCGCTTTGCTGCCTCATACCGCTGATCCTGGTATTTGGAATCGCAGCATTTGGGCCAAACCTGCGCAATTTCTCCTGGATAATACTTCTGGTTTGCCCGCTATTGATGATGTTTATGATGAAGGATATGCACTCCGGCCATGAAGGGCATACTGAAAATGCTAAGTCCGAAACGATTGCAAAATCAGGCTTAAGTATGAAAAAAGAACCGCCTGCTAAAAAAGGGGCCTCCTGCCATTAATTTCAAAATAATTTATTTGAATAGGTGATTTGCATGGGAAATGAAGTAGGGGCGCATCCGCTGGATATGAGGGTTGTTTCACTTTCATTAGGTGGAAGCGCGGCAATAATTTCGGCACTTTGCGGCATTTGGCTTTTGGCGGCCCCAAATTCGGCAACAGGAATTTTTAGCAGCCTAACGCATTATGGGATTGATTGGAAAATAGTGCCCGTAACTGTTGGCTCTATAGTATCCGGAGCAATACTATGGTTCATTACCGGTGCTGCCGCAGGTGCAATTTTTACAATGCTTTACAATGCGTGCGCTAGGCACTGCGGGTACAAGTGATTTTTTTGAACAATATGGCGATAAAACAAATGAAGTGGAGGTGAGATGCATGGCTGAAAAGAAAGGGAAAAAGGCAGGAGGTTGCTGCTAAATTGCAAATAGTTTGGGATGGAAAAAATCCCCAAAAAAGGCGAGAAACATGAACGGTAAAAAGGCGGCGGAGGCTGCCGCTAAACGGGCATATTTTAAGGGACAATTAAAAAAAATAAAAAAAGGTGTTAAAATGGAAATCGATCCGAACTGCAAAATGGAAGTTGACCCCAAAACGGCAAAATACAAAACCGCAAAGAACAAAAAAACGTATTATTTCTGCTCGAAAAACTGTTTCGAAGCGTTCATGAAAAAATAAGGCCGGGAAGGGAAATTTCCCGGTTTGGCACCAGTAAACAATTTAATAGGGTAAGGGGCAATAAAATATTGCATGTGACGTGAGGGGATGGAAAATGATTGGAAAGTTATACTCGATTGAAACAAAAAAAAGCTTCAAGGATGCCGTGGTAAGCGTTTTGAAGTCTGTTGAAAAGCAGGGTTGGGCGGTCTTTTCGGTTTATGACCTTTCGGAGCGCCTTTCTGCCAAGGGGTTTTCGCATCCGCCCCTGAAGATAATTGAAATATGCTCCGGAAAGCATGCAAGCAGAGTGCTTGGCAAGGATGCATTCGCATCAATTTGCCTTCCATGCAGGATCAATGTTGCGCAGGTTGATGGGAAAATCCGCATTTTTTCAATGCTGCCATCAATAATGCCTGAATTATTCGAAAACGTGCAAATCGAAGATGTGTCGGAGGCTGAAAAAGAACTGAAGGAAATGATTGATAATTCAAAGTAGTCTATAAAAACAGCATATTGCCTTATTTTTCATTTTTCCAACAAGACCATTTTCAATTCCTCCTTCAATTCAACCGAGCGCATTTTTCCAATCGGCCTAACACTTACAATTCCGGAATGCTCAAGTTTTGCAACTATCCTGTGGGCCTTAAGCCTTGACATGTTGGGCAAATGCGCAAGCTCTGCTTGGTATGTCTTGCCGCCCCTATTGATTATTTCATTCACAACCGACTTATCGTCCATGCTAAGGAACCGGAACAAAGCTTCCTTGACGGCTTTTGTCTGAACGCCCTGCTTTTCCAGCTGCTCGCTCATCAAATAATAAACCAAGGCCCCGACTATGAGGCCAAGGGTGCCAATCAGAACCATGATTTCAACGTGATGCGTGACTAGCGCATCAAACATGGGCTCAAGAAAGCTTCCCTTAGGGGGCAGGGAATACGTGAAAACCATTATGAATATCAGGAATATGAATGCCGAAACCAGTATAATCGATAATGCGATGCGTTTGCCCGAGACCATAAGATTACCTTGTTGATATTCCCATTAAAGGAATAATAAACTATCCCCCAAACCACGATTTCATTTTCCATACGGTGATGTTTCAAATTTTGATACAATTATAATGATGATTTCAAGAACGTATATATATTGTTTCAACCATAGATACTATGTGAATTTTGCAAATCGTAAATAACGGGTGAAGGAAAGTTATGGAAATGGGATTAAAAATGCTGATGGGCGTTTCGGCAATTGGAATACTAAGCCTTGTATTGTTTGTGCAATTGCTGAATTCCGGAAATCCAGCAAATGGAATCAATTATGGCAACAGCCATCCGGCAATTGCGGCAACTCAAAACCCAATAAACCTTGGCGAGGGGCAGGCAAACGGCCAAGAGCAGGTGGTTTTAGTCAAAGCGCTTGGAACCGGCGGCTATGACAAGCCCGAGATACGGGTAAAAGCCGGCGTGCCAGTAAAATTAAAGTTTTCAGCAGATCAAAATTCAGGTTGCGGAAGGCAACTGATCATATCCGAATTCGGAGTGAATATGGTTTCAAAGAACGGGGAAACAAAAGAGGCGTCATTTACCCCCCAAAAGGGCGTTTATGCGTACAGGTGCGGAATGAACATGTTTCGGGGAAAATTATATGCTGAATAAGATTCCATGTTGGGCAGATGTGCTACGGGGAAAATCATATGTCAAATAAAATTAAGGGAACGACCGATATTATTTGGGGAAAAATATATGTTGAATAAAATTGAGGGAAATTTGCAGAATAAGATTAGGGGAAGGATTGATATGATGAGAAATTTGCTTTCAAATAGATTCAGGCTTGCCACTTTCATAATCAGCTGTGCATTTGCGTTGGCATTATTTGCAATAGTTTCGGGCACTATTCTTTTAACTCCGCTAGAATTGAACCCAACAATTGAGCCAATCCGGCTTGGGCTTATGGTTTTAATCAGCCTAGCAACCGGCCTTGTGCTTACATCGTTTCTGGTCAGCAAGGCAAATCCTTCAAATTTTGCCGGAAGCGTGCTTGGCTTTTTTACAACTGCATGCGCATATTGCGTTCCCCTTTGGATATACGCGCTGGGGCTTGGGGGCGCTTTTGGCTTCCTTTCAGACCTATCACCATTGGTTGCTGCAATCAGTTTGGCGCTTTTATCATATTCATTATGGAACATTTTCGATCCGGAATGCAAGGTGATTCAACATGGAAAAAGTATTCAAAATCAAGGGGATGCACTGCGATAGCTGCAATTGGCTCATTTCAGAGAATGTGAAGGAGGTCGTAGGAGTCAAGGCGGTGAAGGCGGATTACCATAAGGGCGAAGCCAAGGTTGATTTTGGCCCGCCTGCGCAGGAAAAGCAAATAGTTGCCGCAATTGAAAAAGAAGGCGGTTACAAGGTCATCTAAAGGCGCTTCATAAAAATCCGGGTATGAATTTCGAGGTGTTAAAAAATGGTTGATAGGAATCTTTTCATAAAGGAATTGAATTGCGAATCTTGCGAGCATGTCATAAGAAAAATAGCCTCAAGGCATTCTGTTTTGGTGGGCTCGGTTGATTTCAAGAAAAAATTGGCAAAACTTAGCGGCGACGAATCCCAGATTTTCATAACCGCAGATGTTTTGAATACGATGGGCTATTCCGCTTCCTTTGATAAGGTTCCTGAAAAAGGGAAAGGCTTTGAGCGGTTTTCAAATTTCCTTGGAGGCTCACTTTCCGGCAAGGAAGAATACAAGGTGCAATCCAAATCGCTTGAAATTTTTGTTTTTTCATTCATCGGGTTATTGGCCCTAACGACCTTTGTATCCCTCCTAAATCTGCTTCCGATCTCAAAGCAGATATATTATGTCTATCTGAGCGCATTTGGAATTGCCCTGCTACTTGGGGCCATTTGGCATATTTCCGCATATTTTGATTATTTCACGCACATGAATGGGATGATGGTTGGGATGACTTTAGGCATGACGACTGGATTTCTTATTGGGGCAATAATTGGCGCAACCAATGGAATGTTCATGGGAAGCGTAGTTGGTGTTGTCGCAGGCATGATTGTTGGCGCATATTGGGGAAATTGCTGCGGAGTCATGGGAATTTTGGAAGGGGTTATGGGCGGATTCATGGCAGGCACCATGGGGGCCATGCTTTCTGTCATGATGGTGTTTGATCATCTGGACGCATTCCTTGCAATATTGTTCTTGTCCTTTGCCGGAATAATGGTTGGGCTCAACTACATGATTTACCGTGAAACTCTAGGGGAAGAATCAAAAACCCCCAAGCTGAACAATGTTTTTATCCTAGCTGCACTTTCGCATATCCTAATAATGCTGATAGTTGCATATGGCCCGCGCGGCGTAGGGATTGCATTCACTGGCACTTAAAATAATCTGTAAATTGCATGCGGTTTTTTTTATCGCAGCATAAAAAAATTAATATTTGGATGAGGTTGGATAATTATGGCAAAAGCAAGTTTTGAAATCGTTGGGATGCACTGCGCAACCTGCGCCCTAAAGATAACCAAATCCCTAAAAAAAGTGGATGGTGTCAAGGATTGCAATGTGAATTATGCGCTTGAAAAGGCATCGGTTGAATATGACGATTCAAAAGTGGGCGAAAATCAGCTCGTCAAGGCTGTTGAAAATGCCGGCTACAAGGCGTTTAGCAATAGCGCATCTTCCTCCGTTCCAAGCAATCACAGCATGAACATGCCAATGAAACATAAAATGGGCAAAGGAATGGCGCATGAAATGGGCGCTGGCAAAGGGCATGAATCCATGAACATGGATGGCAACATGGGCGGAATGTCAAAAGGCAATCGCATGAATATGGGGCGCACGTCGAGCGGCAATCAAATGAATATGGGAAGCATGCCAAATGGCCATCACATGCAGATGAACGGCATGCCAGCCGGACACGACCACGCAAAAATGCTTCGGGACAATGAGTTCAAGGAATTGAAATTCAAAATGGGTGTTTCGCTGGCATTAGCTGCAATTGCACTTTACGTAGCAATGTTTGGCATGGAAATTCCAAATAGGGAAATTATTTTGTTCTTGCTTGCAACTCCTGTGCAATTCTGGGCAGGCAAGCAGTTTTACGAGGGCACAATTGCCGGCCTTCGGACATTTTCTGCAAATATGGACACATTAATCGCTCTTGGAACAACAACTGCTTATGTTTATTCCGTTTTCAGTTTGTTTGGCTATGCTAAAGAGCAGTATTTTGAAATTGGCACTATTCTGATCGCATTTGTGCTTTTTGGAAAATATTTGGAAGCTGTAAGCAAAGGAAAAGCATCCGAAGCAATCAAGAAACTAATGGGGCTTTCGCCAAAAACCGCAATTGTAATTAGAAACGGGAAGGAACACAAAATTCCAATTGAGCAGGTGAAAATTGGCGATCTAATCCGCGTTAGGCCAGGCGAAAAGATGCCGGTTGATGGTTTGGTGATTTCGGGCAATTCGTCCGTTGATGAATCCATGCTAACCGGCGAATCGCTTCCGGTTGAAAAATCCAAGGGATCCAAAGTTTTTGCTGCAACAATCAACAAGCACGGCACACTGATTTTCAAGGCGCAAAAGGTCGGCAAGGATACGGTTTTGGCACAGATTGTCAAAATAGTTGAGGAAGCGCAATCAACAAAAGCGCCCATACAAAGGTTTGCCGATGAGGTTTCAAGCGTTTTTGTTCCGGTTGTAATATTGATTGCAATCATAACATTTGCGGTTTGGCTATACCTTGGAGCGACCTTCTCATTTGCCTTGATTTCGGCTGTTTCCGTATTGGTAATCGCATGCCCATGCGCACTTGGGCTGGCTGTTCCTACCGCTATAATGGTTGGAACCGGAATGGGCGCTGAAAAAGGGATTCTTATAAGGAATCCGGAGGCTTTGGAGCGCACCGGAAAAATCAACACGCTTGTTTTTGATAAAACCGGAACGATTACTGAGGGGAAGCCAAAAGTTACGGATATATTTGCAATGGACAAATCTTATTCGGAGGCAAAAATACTTTCGATTGCAGCCTCAATTGAAAAATTAAGCGAGCATCCTCTTGCGGAAGCAATTGTTGAAGCTGGGAAATCAAGAAAATTGCAATTCCAAAAAATTTCAAATTTCAAGGCGCTTGTGGGTGTTGGGGTTTGCGGAAAAATTGGCGGAACAGAATACGTTGTTGGCTCCCCAAACATCCTAAGCAAACGCTATTCTCAAATCGATTCCTTGGAAAAGGCCGGCAAAACCTCCATGGTCCTAACCAAGAAGATGAATTCCAAATATGTTCCGCTTGGCATAATTGCTGTTGCCGATACGATTAAGCCAAATGCCAAAGACGCAGTCAAAACCCTCAAAAAAATGGGAATTGGCTCAATTTTGCTAACCGGGGATAATGAGCGAACAGCTATGGCAATTGCAAAACAGGCAGGCATTTTGGAAGTAATTGCAAATGTCAAGCCCGACCAGAAAGCCCAAAAAATCAAGGACCTGCAAAAAAGCGGAAAAGTGGTTGCAATGGTTGGGGACGGAATCAATGATGCTCCGGCGCTTGCGCAATCAGATGTTGGGATTGCAATGGCTTCCGGAACCGATGTTGCCATGGAATCTGGCAGCGTTGTTTTGATGAAAAACGATGTTGAGGATGTTCCACGTGCAATCAACCTTGGAAGGAAAACCCTTGGAAAAATCAAGCAGGGATTATTTTGGGCGATGTTTTATAATGTGGTTGGAATTCCAATTGCAGCTGGTGTCTTTTACGGTCCCCTTGGCTGGCAGCTTTCACCTGCCCTAGCCGGTGGCGCTATGGCAATGAGTTCGGTTTCGGTTGTTTTGAATGCGCTTTCACTTAGGCGGGCAAAAATATAGGCGAAATAAAATGGCAATCATTTGAATTTACAAAAAAAGAAGAGGCGATATTATGAAATTATTTGCTTTTGGAATTTTTATTGCAATATTGATGTTTCCACTATTAGCAATCAGTTCGGATGAGATTGCTCAGGCGCAAACGCTGATCAATTCAAATACCGCCTGTTCTTCACTAACAAACGACCAGCTGGAAATAATTGGCGAATACATAATGGAGCGGATGCATCCGGAAGATGCGCATGAACTGATGCATAAGATGATGGGGCTCAAGGAAGGTTCGCCAGAGGAGAAGCTTTTTCACATTAATTTAGCCAAATCAATGTATTGCGGCGAAAATGGGAATTATGGCATGATGGGATCCAATTACAGGAGCACGATGATGCGCGCAATGATGGGCTTTGGCAATGCCGGCCCAACCTATGGAATGATGGGGCAAAACTATGCGATCGACCAAAACTACGGCTCCAGAGGCTTTGGGATGATGGGAAACTACGGCAACGGCGGCTTTTTTGGCTGGAACGTTTTTGATATCCTCTGGCTCATCTTGCTGATCGGTTTGATTGCAGTTGTGTATTTGCATATTTGGAAAAAAACAAGCAAACCAGCTGGAAAAGAAAGGAGGAAATAAGCCCGAGTTGGGTTTACAATTGCTTCCTCCAATTGCGGCAATAATTTTGCATATTTGACAATCCTGCCAACCTTTATATTGCCTTTTCCTGTTTTACTTATTGAAGGAAATAAGGGTTCATTATGGCATTAATTTATTCTGAATTGCTTTTGATTGCAATTGGGTTTATTGCAATATCCTTTAGCTCATACTATTTATTCAGAAATAAGTCTGCATTCTTGCGCTTTATTTCAATTGGGTTTACTCCGGTATTATTTTTTGGGATTGTATTCTATTATTCATTTATGAAACGCAACACGGATATGGTATATGCCTCCATGGCGGTATTTCTCCTAACAATTGCCCCATTCCTTATCAAAACATTGATGGAAATAAGCGGTTCGGCAAAAAAAGTGGAGGAAGTGTTTCCATTGGGAAAGATGTGGGCTGGAAAATCCGGTCAAGGGATACTTGTTTGGAAGGATGTCCGGTTCAATCCCGTATATATGCTGTTAGTGTTAGCAGTTATATTGGTTATTTTCATTTTTCAGTATCCCCAAGGAAATTTCAATTATTGGTTTGAATGGTTAAGCATTTTTTGGTTTCCCGTTCTTTGGGTTCCCGGAGGCTGGGTGATTTTTGCAATTGCTAGTGAGGTATATGGGCCCAGGATTGAAGTCTATGAAGGGGGGTTAAAAGTTAGCACTCTTAAACGGGAATTTAAAGTTGGTTTATTCATGTTTGCGCCCTTGGTTCTTGCATTTAATGCCTACAATGACCGGAATTCCAAATCTGTTTTCATCCCATCCGGTGAAATTGAAAAAATATTTCTAATAAGAAAATATGGTAGCGAAAATGATACGTATTCCCTCGATCTGTATATTTCCTCCTCAAAATATTCCTGTGGGATTTATGGAGTAGCGGGGTTTATCGAAGCGGTTAGGAAAATTGGCATCGATTTGAAACACAGTAATGCTGTTTGGAAACCTCTTCAAGACAATATACTTTACGAATATATCAAAGTTTAATTCTGCCTCATCCCCCTGATTCCTATTTTCTTGGCAAACGGAGCCATCTTCTTTTTCATCATGTGGAAGAATTCTTCCGGATATGGCTGCACAAGTTCAAAACTGGGGTCTAATAGTCCGCGGGGTTCAAATTGCTGCAAATAATATGCATCTGCTATTTGGATTGTCCTGCCTATTTCCATCAAATCTTCTTCGTTTAGAAGTTTTGGAACAACCGTTGTCCGAAATTCGTATTTGATTCCGGAATTCTTGATCATTTCTATGCTTTGTGAGATTTTGTTTGAATCCATCCGAACTCCGACAACCTTTTCATATTTCCCAAGCGGAGCTTTCACATCCATAGCAATGTAATCTGCAAGTTTTTCATCCAAAATCTTTTTGAGGCGCTCCGGCCAAAGCCCATTTGTGTCAAGTTTGACGGAATAGCCGTGCGATCTGATTTCGCTTAAAAATTCAGGCAAATCAGGGTTTATGCAGGGTTCGCCTCCAGAAATAACCACTCCTTCAAGCTTTCCTTTCCTTTTCTCTAAAAAGCTCATTACTTTTTCCTTTTCAATGTTGGGTGTTTTGGCTCCTTCCGGAAGCACCAGCGAAGGATTTTGGCAATACGGGCACCGGATGTTGCAGCCGTAAAGGAATAGGATGCAGCTAAGCTTGCCTGGGTAATCAATCAGGCTTAGCGGAACAAATCCTTTGATTAGCATTTTTCATCAATCTTGTAGGTTTTCCTAAGTGCAAACTCCTCCTGCTTCCCATCATTCCACTGGGATACAGGCCGGATGTAGCCAACCACTCTCGAATATACTTCGCATTTCGTCCTTTCCATTTAAACCACCGTTCATGCTTTTATCGGAACATATCCAATTTCCCTATCGCAAATATTGCAAAATTCATGCTCGCCATTCAAATAGCCGTGTTTTGGGCAAATGCTAAATGTTGGCGTCAATGTGTAATAGGGAAGTTTGTAATTTTCCGCAATCTTTTTGACTAATTTTCCGGTATTTTCAGGATCATACAATCTCTCTCCTAAAAACGCATGGAAAACAGTTCCGCCGGTATACCTAGTTTGGAAAGCGTCCTGATGGTCAAGCGCTTCGAAGACATCGTTTGTGTAATTCACAGGCAGATGCGTCGAATTTGTGTAGAATGGAGCAGCTCCTTTTTTGCTAACCCCTTCATTAGCAACAACTATTTCAGGGTAGAGCTTTCTATCGTGCTTGGCAAACCTATACGCTGTTCCCTCTCCTGGGGTTGCCTCCAAATTGTAGATGTTTCCGGTTTCCTCTTGGAATTCAATTATTCGCTTCCGCATATAATCCATTACTTTTAACGCAAATTTTTGCCCATCAACGCTTGCAATATTCCCTCCAAGGAAGTTGATTAGGGATTCATTCATCCCCAAAATTCCAATTGTTGAGAAATGGTTTGCCCAGTAAGCTCCACGCGCCTTTTTGATATTTCGAAGGTAGAATTTTGCGTACGGGTAAAGCCCTCCCTCGGTTAATTTTTCAAGAACCCTTCTTTTGATTTCAAGGCTCTCTTTGCTAAGCTCAAGCAGCGCATCCAAGCGCTCGAAATACTGATTCTCTGATTTGGATTGGAAGCCAATGCGCGGAAGGTTGATGGTTACGACTCCAACGCTTCCGGTTAATGGGTTAGCTCCAAAAAAGCTCCCTCCCTTCTTGTAAAGCTCGCGGTTATCCAGCCGAAGCCGACAGCACATGCTCCTTGCATCCTCGGGCTTCATGTCGCTGTTTATGAAATTGCTAAAGTAGGGTATTCCGTACTTTGATGTCATATCAA
Organism: Microcaldota archaeon; assembly: GCA_016212475.1. Taxonomy (GTDB): domain Archaea; phylum Micrarchaeota; class Micrarchaeia; order Norongarragalinales; family SBBD01; genus JACRGC01. The sequence continues at coordinate 73,833 of JACRGC010000013.1, forward strand.
ATATTTTGCCGGATACTTCGGAGTCCCATTCAAACTCCTTTGTTATGTTATAGGTTGGGATTGGGAATGTGAACACGCGTCCCTTAGCATCCCCATTGCTCATGACTTCGCAAAATGCGGTGTTTAGCATATCCATTTCCTTTTGATAATCGCCATACGTGTCCTTTTGCCGCTCTCCTCCGATAATTACAGGATCGTTTGCAAGCATTGGCGAGGGAGTCAAATCCATTGTGATGTTGGTAAATGGTGTTTGGAACCCAACCCGCGTTGGCACATTCACATTGAAAACAAACTCCTGCATCGCCTGCTTAACATCCTTATAGCTCAAATTATCCTGTCTGATAAATGGCGCAAGGTAGGTATCAAAATTAGAAAATGCCTGAGCTCCGGCTGATTCGCCTTGCATTGTGTAGAAATAATTGACAATTTGTCCCATTGCAGTTCGAAGATGCTTCGGAGGCCCGCTTTGCACTTTTCCAACTACCCCCATAAAGCCGGATTCAAGCAAATCCCCAAGCTCCCATCCGCAGCAATAAACGCTTAGCATCCCAAGATCATGGATGTGGAAATTCCCATCCGTGTGGCCATCCCTGATTTTTTTAGGATAGAGCTTTTCCAGCCAATATCTTGAAATAATTGAAGTAGAAATATGATTGTTAAGCCCTTGCAATGAATAATCCATGTTGCTATTTTCCCTAACCCTCCAATCCTCCCGCAAAAGGTACTCATCAACGGTTTTGAACGCATCCTCAAATGCGTTTTTTATCCCCCTAAGCTTCGAGTGTTCTTCCCTATATACGATGTATGCCTTGGCAACTTCAGTAAATCCAAGCTCCATCAGTGAATTTTCAACCAGATCCTGTATGGTTTCAACATCCGGCACCCTAATCCCATCAAGTTTTCCAAGAACTTTTTCCAATACTATTTTTGATTTTTCGCCATTTTCCCCGGCAGCCTCGAATGCCTTATCAATTGCCGCAAGGATCCTTTTTGCATCGAATTTGACGATATTTCCGTCCCTTTTTTTGACTGAGTGGGGTAGCATTGGTATCACCATCATACTATATATTGGGGTTTTTGATCTGATTTTGCCCTATATCTTGTATATTGTGATAGGCTTTATAAAGGCTTGGTTTTTAGCCATCTGGTATGTAAAAAATATTGAATAAAAAAAGTTTTTGGAATAGATTTTTGCTGATTTTTCCGAATTTTTTAGGTTTTGCTAAATCACTTATGGTTAGTTTATTTATTTTATTTTCCACTGCGCTTTCAATTTTGCAATTCTATTTTCCCTTTGGTTAATTTCAGTTTGGAGAGTTTCAATTGCCTTGTTGAATATTTTGAGGCGTTTCCCTGGTTTTACCTTTCGCAATTCATCGTGCAGATAAAGTTCTGTACCGTGAGGAACATTTTGTGCCAAATGCGGCCGATACGGGAGCTGTCTTATGATATCCATGAGCATTCCAATTCCGAGTGCATCCGCCAACCCTGGTATATCCCTTAAGTTCCTTTGAAGGTCTTCCGCCTTTTCAGAAAGATGGCCATTCAACAATTCGCTCCTTCGGCTGTCGAGATGCTCGACAATCTTCCGATTCAATCCAATTTGCCTTGCATGCTCTTTTATTGCCCTGTTTGCTCCCCATTTCGTCAAGGTAAATTCCTTGATTAATCTGGATTCATAATTCGGAAGGCCCAGAAGTGGTTTTACGAATTCTTCCGGTATCGGCTTAAATCTAAATTCTCGCATGATTATCGCCCTTTAGCAATTAGCCTATTGTGCATTTTTAACATTTTCTATAACTGTGTCTGATGATTTAAATACCTTTGATTTCAAGGAGAGCGTCCCATAACTGATTCAAAATGCTTTTTGCAAGCACCCTGACATTGTGGGCTACCGCCCACAACAGGCACGCGCGGCGCCGCGTGCCGATCCTTTGCTCTGAAATCCGGGAGCCGTAACGGTTTGCAAAGCCGCC
>JACRGC010000014.1 GCA_016212475.1 Microcaldota archaeon
AGAAATCCGGATGCTCCAAACGAACCCTATGGGTAAATTCCTAATGCTCGGATTGCAATCCGACTATGCCGGTTGGGTTCCGCAGTTGAAATGCGTTTCGTCCTTTTTCCAAGGAGTGCCTTCCAAAGGTCCTGTCGGCTTTAAACAGGATTCGAGTAAACCATAATTGGCTGCAATGCAACCATCCGTGCCGCAGCCTTGAGGATTCCAAGCTCCCCGTTCATCATAACATGGATTCATTTGCGCTAATGAAACAAGACATTCGGCATTCTGAACCCTTCCTGCTGGATATAATCCGGTAGGCTTAAGCATCAAAGAACTTAGGGAAATCAACACTAATAGGGCTAAAATAATAAGCGCAATCTTGTTTGATTTTTTTCTTGCAACGGTAATAAGACAAGCGAGTAAGTACCAATACGCCATTAGTGTGACAATTAACACTACTGTTGAAAATAACAGATTCATTGGACCAAAGAATAGACCCGCAAATAATGGAAGAATCAAGAAAAAGGTAATGGGGTTAATGATTATGGCGGGGGAGTCCCTAAGAATAATAAGTCCCAAACCGAGTGTTAAGCCAACGAGAAAAAAAATACCTACAATTTTTCCTTTTCCGGAGGTAGGTCGCAGAAATTCCTTCCAATCGAATTTATCCTCGGTTTTCTTTGTTGGTTCCTTAGTCATAAAATAATTAGCTCAATCGATTTAAAAAAGAGCCCTTTGAACTGTATGATATGCTCAAAGGGGGATTTGGGATGGCTCCAAACGGGCTTTTTCCTAAACCTATCCGTTTGTCAAAAGCTCCTTATTCACAACATTCTGGGGCGTCTTTTTGTTGAAGAAATCCAGGATCGACTGCACGGCAAGATCTGCCATCTTTGCCCGCGTTTCAATTGATGCGCTTGCAATGTGAGGAACTATAATCACATTTGGAAGTGGAATTAGTTCAACCGGGCATTTTGGCTCATCTTCGTAGACATCTAGGGCAGCTGCGTAAATGGTTTTGTCTTTAAGCGCTTTTCCAAGAGCGGTTTGATCGACTATTGCGCCCCTTGATGTGTTGATAAGGATTGCAGAGCGCTTCATCATGCCAAATTGCTTTTCTGAGAACATGTGCTTGGTTTGCGGAAGAAGCGGAACGTGAATGGAGATGAAATCGGATTGCTTAAGGAGCGTTTCAATATCAACAAACTTTGCATTGAATTCTTTTTCGAATTCCAAATCCTGCCTTGGGTCGTTGTAGAGTATTTTCATCCCAAAGCCTTTTTCTGCGCGTACTGCTACGGCTTTTCCAATTCTTCCAAGCCCGACAATTCCTAGGGTTTTGCCGTATACGTCTTGGCCCAAAAACATGGATGGCCCCCAGCCATCATATTTGCACTCGCGTGTGAATTTGTCGGCCTCAACCACCCTTCTAGCAGCGGCAACCATTAGGCCCATTGCCAAATCCGCAACGGTTTCGGTTAGGACGCCGGGAGTGTTAGTAATTAGGACTTTTCTTTGGGTTGCAGCTGGGATATCTATGTTATCAAAGCCAACTGCGTAATTTGCAACTATTTTGATGTTTTTGTTGATATCCAAAAGCTCGGCATCAACCTTATCGGTTAGGAGGCAAAGAAGAGCGTCTTTTCCCTTTATTCCTTCTTTTATTTCTTCGCGTGTTGCAACCCTATCCTCTTCTTGCATTTCAACATCGCAGTATTTTTTCAATTCATTAAGGGCGTTTCCGGGAAGAGGGCGCGTAACATAAACTTTTGGTTTTGCCATAAAATATCACCTTACAATCAAAGCGAAAGTGTTTTGGTATTAAGATGCAACAAGGTTTAAGTAGGTTCGTTTAAGAGTTAAAAGTTCGTCAGTTGTTGATATGGAATTAATTTGCTTTTTTTACGGCTTTTGGAATGATTATTTAAAGTTGAAGCTCGAGTAATAATTTGCATTGAAGGTGATTATTTGGAATTTAAACAGTCGCGCGAATTGGCTAAAAGAACAGCGAGTACTCGGGCTGATGGCCTTGAATTTGTTTCGGAAGGGCAAAAAATGCCAATATCATCTAGCCTGCATCTCATAAAACTTGAAAAAAATCTAAAAAAAGTTAAAGAAACCCTTGAAAACCCAAAAAACCGCCCAATGCTTGAAAGGGGGCTTTTGCCAAGGGATTTGAGCAGGAGGACAAATCTTGTTCCGGCTTTTGCCTTGATTATTGGAAGTGCCGGATATCTTTCCAAAGATTTAATGGCAACCCCGCATATGAATCTAAATTGGCATCATGTGATGGCATTTGCAGGATTGGCAGCAGGAATGGGAATGGCTGGGCCCGGCACTAGTTTTCGTCGCGAATTTGGAAGCCATAATAAAATGTTTGCCAAGGCTCTTGGGAAAGAAGGGGTTAAAATACGAAAATCTCTTTCGCCCCTAAACCTCATAAGGATGGGCTTTTCTGGAAAAACAAGGGAAGAAAATACCGTAAATATAGGAAGGCTTGTCCGTAAAACGGAGGATTTGCTTTCGGTAATCAGGGAATTAACGCAAAAAGCGAAAAAAATCGAAGAAGGAACTGGCCAGAGTGGGGAAAAAGAAAGAAAAATCCAGGAGTTAATCCTAAACCATGAGCGCTTAAAGATGATTTTTTCCCAAAAAACAGAAAAGCCATGAGTCTTGGATCCCCATAGTTTGGATAAGCCGCAATTATCTTTTCATCTTCAAAACTTCCCTAGCTTTTTCCATGATGTTTTTGCTCTTAAGGCCGAATTTTACCATTAGTTCGTCGGGAGTTCCGGATTCGCCAAAACGATCCATTACTGCAACGTATTTGATTGGAACCGGGTAGTGCTCTGAAAGAACTTCTGCAACTGCAGAACCAAGCCCGCCCATAACTTGATGCTCTTCAGCTGTAACAATTGCTCCGGTTTCCTTTGCTGCATTTATCAGAGTAGTTTTGTCAATTGGCTTGATTGTGTGATTATTGATTACACGGGCGGAAATCCCTTCTTTTTTTAGTTCGTTGGCAGCAATTAGGGCTTCGTAAACAAGTTGTCCGCTTGCAACTAAGGTCACATCCGACCCATCTCGGAAAACTTCTGCGCGCCCGATTTTGAAAGGCGTATCTTCAGTTGTAATAACAGGGACTTTATCCCGGGTTAATCTGAAATAAACTGGAAGTTTGTTATCAATTGCGTGGAATGTGGATTTTTTAGCTTCTATCCAATCGCAAGGCGAAAGGACGGTCATGTTAGGAAGGCAGCGCATGATTGCTATATCTTCAAGGGCTTGGTGGGTTGCGCCATCTGGCCCAACGGAAACTCCTGCATGAGCGCCAATTATTTTTACATCGTTTTCAGAATAGCAAAGTGAAACTCGGATTTGATCCCAGTTCCTTCCGGGCGAAAATACAGCGTAGCTTGCAATGAAGGGCACTTTTCCTTCTGAAGCCATGCCTGCTGCAATCCCTGCCATGTTTTGCTCGGCAACGCCAACTTCAAAATATCTGTCAGGGTATTTTTCGGCAAACCATTGAACGCGCGTGGATTCGGTTAGATCGCAGCATAGGACTACTACTTCTGGGTGGGTTGCGCCAAGTTCCAAAAGCCCCTTGCCCAATCCGTCACGGGTTGGCACCTTGTCGACTTTTTCGTAAATGTTTTCCAAAATTTTAACTGCCATAAATATCAACAATTCAAATCAAAACGTTTCATTCTCAATTCTTTGGCGCTCGGATAAAAGCTCCTTGATTGCAAGGTCGTATTCAGCATCGTTTGGCGGCTTTCCGTGCCATTCATATTTCTTTTCCATGAAGGATACGCCTTTTCCGGGAATTGTATTTAAAATTATCATGGAGAATTTGCCTGATTTTTTAGCGGAATCAACTGCATTAAGAATTGCTGAAATGTCATTGCCATCAACGGAAATAGTGTTGATGTTGAAGGCGCGGTATTTTTCATCAAGCGGATCAAGCGGCATGATGTTTTCGGTGTTGCCATCAATTTGGATGTAGTTGCGGTCGATAAATGCAATTAAATTTGAGAGCTTGTATTTTGCAGCAAACATCCAAGCTTCCCACGGCTGTCCTTCGTTGTGCTCGCCATCGGAGGTTAGGCAGTAGATGTAGTGCTTTTTGCCTTCCATCCTAGCGGCTAGCGCTTTTCCAACTGCTTGGGAGGTTCCTTGGCCAAGAGGGCCTGAAGAATTTTCAATTCCTGGAAGCGAGCCGTTGTGAGGATGGCCATGCAGCCTCGTTCCAAGTTTTCGAAGGGTCATCAACTCTTCTTTTGGGAAATAGCCAGCGTTTGCCATTGCGGTGTATTGGACCGGGCAGACATGGCCGCATGAAAGTACAAACCGGTCGCGAAATTCCCATTTTGGGTTTTTGGGTTCGTGGTTTAGGATGTTGAAATACATCGCGGAAAAAAAATCAGCAAGCCCCAAAGGCCCTGCAGAATGACCGCTTTTGGCTTCGAGAAGCGAGCGCAAGGTGTCTTGCCGGATTGTATTTGCCATTAATTTTAGCTGGCGCAAATCGGTTAGTTTTTGAAAAGTCATATTGCCCACGAAGGAAGGATTGTACGCAAGCGGCTTTTTTTAATGTATTCATTTTATTGTGTGTTGGGAGGCAATTGAATAATGGAGAAATGCAAGGAGTAGGCAAAAATGCGCACTTGGAAAATTTGATCCTAATAGGTAAATGATTATGGGAAAACTGTATTGCGTTGTTTGCGGGGAAGAAAAACCAATCACAAAATGCTGCAACCAGGAGGAAATGAAATCAAACGGATCGTATCTGGTTTGCGGATATTGCGGAACCTTGGAGTATTTTCCGATGCACTGCTCAAAACTTATGAAGGTTAGGTGAAGTGGACTGCTAGGGGTTAGATTGGGTAAATTTTTCAATTAAACGGGGAATTTACGAGATAAAAACGCCATATTGGTCGCCCAAGGTTCAACGCTAACCAATTGGAAGGTTTTTTAAATATTGAAGCGCTCGGGTATACGATAAGAAGAGTTTCTCTTCGGGGGTCGATTTTACATGGAAGAACATGCACATCATAAGAAGGAGGACGGTTTGTACGCTGTTGCTATTGCAATGATAGTAAGCGTTTTGATTTTATCGGGAGTTTTGGTTTATGCAACGAACGGGATAAATTCCAATTTGCAGCAAATCAATTCGAACATTGGAAACATCAAATTGAATGTTGTGAATAACGGAGGCGGCGCCCAAGGAACAGTTGCTGCAACTCCAATACCTAGCCAGCAGCCATCAGCGCCTAATTTCAAGCTTGAAGGCGTGGCATTCAAAGGAAAGGAAAGCGCCCCCATTACAATAATTGAGTATTCGGATTTCCAATGCCCGTTCTGCTCTAGATTCTACGCAGAAACATTGCCTTCAATTTTGAAGGATTGGGTCGATACCGGCAAGGCAAAGCTTTACTACAAGCACTTCCCGCTCAGCCAAATCCACCCGAACGCTGAAAAAGCTGCGGAGGCTTCCGAATGCGCAAAAGACCAAGGCAAGTTTTGGGAAATGCACGATAAGATGTTCCAGAACGGAAATGCGCTTTCGGTTGATGATTTGAAAAGGTATGCGGCGGACCTAAAGCTCGATACTGCTAAATTCAATACGTGCCTTGATGGGGGGAGCAAGGCATCAATTGTTGCAGAGCAGTTGCAGGAAGGGATTGGAGCGGGGGTTACCGGGACGCCATCATTTTTCATAAACGGGCAAAACATTGTTGGAGCGCAGCCATATAGCGTATTCCAGCAGGTTTTGCAAAGCTACGCATAAGCCGATTTGCAAAGCGGGTTTAACCGCCCGCATTTTTTATTTTCTTTTTTTATTATTTTTAATAGTTGATTTGATGAAAAACGTGATAGTTTACACCACCAAAACCTGTGTTTATTGCAATGCAACCAAGGAATTCCTAAAAAACAATTCCGTGCAATTTAAGGAAGTGGATGTGGGAGTTGACCAAAAAGCAGCTGAGGAGATGTTTGAGAAAAGCGGGCAAGTTGGGGTTCCGGTTGTTGAAATTGAGGGGACAATCATAATCGGGTATGATAAGGATGCGATGAGGGAAGAGCTGGGGCTTTAGGGAAAAGAACATGGTGTTTTGAACGATTGGGATTTTGGGGCAAGAAGTGGGGATTTGGTGTTTTTGGAGGAAAAGGGATTTGAAGCCATAATTGGGCATTGCAGTTTGGATTGGGGCTTTGAGGTTTTGGAAGCTGAGCATAAGGCTTTTAAGGTTTAATTTCGCATATAGATGCCTCATTGAATGTGGATTATAACAACTAGGGGTTAGGCACTAATTTCTTTTGGGAATTGGGAAAATTTATACTTACTTAAAATTAGGTGATTTGTTATGGCAAATGAAGGAAAATTACAGAATCAGCAGGTTATGATATTGCCTGAAGGCGCGCAAAGGATCCTTGGAAGGGACGCCCAGAGGACAAATATTGCAGTTGGATACGCGGTTGCGCAGGCAATCAAGAGCACACTTGGCCCTAGGGGAATGGATAAGATGCTTGTTGATGACATGGGCGATATCGTAATCACAAACGATGGCGCAACAATTTTGCAGGAGATGAATATCGAGCATCCCGCCGGGAAGATGATTGTTGAGATTGCAAAAACGCAGGATCAGGAGGTTGGGGATGGGACCACTTCGGCAGTTGTTTTGGCTGGGGAGCTTTTGAAAAAATCCCTAGAGCTTTTGGATCAGAATATTCATGCTTCGACAATAATCACGGGCTATAAGGCAGCAGCTGAAAGGTCGCAAAAACTATTGCTTGAAATAGGGGAAAACGTATCCGTTAAGGATATTGCTTTGCTTGAAAAAATTGCGGCAATTGCAATGGGGAGCAAAACAACAGGAGTTGGCACGCAAAAAAACGTGCTTGCAAAACTTGTTGTTTCTGCAGTTTCACAGGTGTCGGAAACAAAGGATGGAAAATTGACAATTGATAAGGATTTCATTAAAATTGAAAAGAAGCAGGGCGGGGATGTCATGCAAACTTCCATCATCAACGGAGTGTTGATCGATAAGGAAATCGTGCACCCGGGAATGCCGCGCAAGCTTGAGAATGCAAGAATTGCACTTGTAGATGCGGCTTTGGAAATTGAGAAGACGGAAACCGATGCTAGGATTTCAATTACATCGCCAGATCAGATGACCGCGTTCCTTGAGCAGGAAGAAAAGATGCTTAAGGATATGGTTGAAAAAGTTGCTGCATCGGGATGCAACGTGCTGTTTTGCCAAAAAGGGATCGATGATGTTGCCCAGCATTACCTTTCAAAGAAGGGGATTTTGGCCGCAAGGAGGGTCAAGAAATCGGATATGGAAAAGCTCGTTAGGGCAACTGGGGCTAGGATCACAACCACTCTTGAGGACCTTTCAGATAAGGACCTTGGGAAGGCGGGGGTTGTTGAAGAGAGGAAAGTTGCCGGAGAGCACATGGTATTTGTTGAAAAATGCAAGGAGCCAAAATCAGTTACGATTTTTGTTAGGGGAGGGACCCAGCACGTGGTTGATGAGGCCGACCGCGCAATAGTCGATGCTATCGGAGCGGTTTCTTCAGCTGTTGAAATTGGGAAGTATGTGACCGGAGGAGGATCAACTGAAATGCAGCTTGCAATGACCCTTAGGAAATTTGCAATTGAAGTGGGCGGGCGGGAACAGCTTGCAATTACGGCATTTGCTGAGGCGCTCGAAGTGATTCCAAGGACACTAGCTGAGAGCTGTGGAATGGATGCCATTGACACTTTAGTTGAACTTAGGAGCAAGCATGAGAAGATGGGCAAAGCCTTAGGAGTTGATGTGTATTCCGCAAAAATTGGCGACATGAAGGCGAATTCCGTAATTGAACCATTAAAAGTCAAAAAGCAGGCAATCCAAAGCGCATCAGAAGTGGTTGAAATGATCCTTAGGATTGACGATATCATTGCCGGAAGGGGCAAGCCAAGGATGCCACCGGGCGGGCCTGGAGGAATGGGCGGCGGAATGGATATGGATTAAATTCCCATATTTCTCCTCTTTTTTAATTTTTGTTTTCTTATCCCTAGTTTATGGAAGATATAAAAAAAACAATTGAAACTAATGCTAAAAAACTTAAGGAGTTTGAGCTAGGTAAATTGGGCGGAAAATTAGTATTGTCAGAAGGCACACACTTTGAATTGAAAACAATCGGGCAGGCGCACGATTTGGCACATGTTGCATTTGGAATTCCAAATGAAAAAATAAGGAAGCATAATCAGGAGGAAAATCACCATACGGAAGAACTTGTGAAAATGTTTGAAAAAATCTCAAACCATGTGGGGGTGGGCTATTTCAAGGCATCTGCAATCCTTGCACATATTTTGAAGAATGGGGCGCACGATGCAAATACTGCAAACAGGCTTCTTAATGCCATTAGGGATTCGCGAAATAAGTTTGGATTCAACCAAACGAAAATTCCAACGGCTAGTGATTTTTATTTGGGAAGGGGAAGGCTGATTTCGCACCTTAATTTGATACGCAAAATTTACGAGCTTTCGGATGATAATGGATCGCACACGCACGGAATTATTGATAAGGAAGTGCAAAGGGCGCACAGAACTAAAATGTTCGATAGGCATTAGCTGATAGGGAGGAAGAGGCGACACGAGTGGGAAACCTGGGTTTCCCATAGGTGTCAGGAACAACCAAAAGTTGAATTTTTTTATACAAAACCTAGTTATAGCATTGTTGGAAAAATTCAAATATGAAAATAATTTTGATTAGCGCATTCGGAGCGGTTTTAGGAATTGCAGTTCTTTTGGCAGCATCAAAAACTTTGGAAACGCGGTTTTTGGATGTGGATTCCATTTCGGATAGCGATGTTGGGAAAACAATTGCAATCACCGGAAGGGTTGAAAATTTGCGGATGAGGGCAGGAAGCTATTTTTTCAATGTTTGCAGGGAAAGATGCATAGGGATTGCGCTTTTTGAAAAAACCGCAAGGCAAATAAGTGCCAATAATTACGAGCTGAATAGGCTAAAGAACGGGAATATTGTGCTGGCATCTGGAATCTTGAGGAAATACAAGGAAGGGTATTCGCTGGATTTGTTTGATGCCGGGAATTTCGAGGTAAGGAAGGGATGATTTCAGAGCTTTTGGCCGGAAGCTTGCTTGGGCTATCAGGAGTTGTCCCATTTTTCCACGCTAATTTCATTTTGCAATTATTTGGGAATGTTTGGAAAACCGATCTGGGGATTGCGGTTTTTGCAATTTCGCTTTCGGTTTCGCATGCGTTTTTTGAATTGCTTCCCTCGTTTGTTTTCCTTGGAGGGGTTGGGGGCAGGGAGCTGAATGCGAATAAGGAGCAGATTTTGGTAGCGGGGTTTGAAACGCTGGTATTGTGCGCGCTGTTTTTGCCGGTTGCATATTTTGTTTTGCCATTCCTTAAAATATCAATGGCGCAGGAATTCAAGTACGTTTATTTGTCGATTATTTGCTGCGCTTTTTTTAGGGAAAAAACTCCTTTGGGCGCATTGTTTGCATCGGTTATTTTCATTGGAAGCGGGGTTTTTGGGAGCATCACTTTTTTTCATCAAATTGCCAAGGAGCCGCTTTTCCCAATGCTTTCGGGCTTTTTTGCGCTTCCATTGATTTTGCTTGGGAATGAGGAAAAACAAAAAGCTGGCGGCTTGGATGATGGCAGTTCGGAAGGAAGCAAATTCGGCGGAAATAAAATTAGCATGCAAATTGGCGCTGTTTTTGCAAGCGCGGCATCAACCTTGTTTCCTGCCTTGACTCCGGGAGTGGTTCTTGGCGTTTTGGTAATGTATTTTAGGGAAAACTCTTTTGCCAGATTGTCTTTGGCGGTAATCATAGCAAAGGTGTTTTTCGATATTGCAAGCGTTGGCATAACAGGCGCTACAAGAAGCGTAGCAGCTGCTATTTTTTTGCCGGTTTTTGAGATGCATCCGCCCTTTGCAATGGCAATGTTTGTTGGCACTGCATTTTTTTCCGCCTCTTTTGCTATTTTAATTGCGCATCTTTTCAATGAAAAATTGCTGATTGCATATGAATGGATGCAAAGCGAGGAGGGAAGGAAAATTGCTTTAGTTGTTTTGTTTGCACTGGTTGTGGCTTTTGGCGGAGCTGCCGGAGTTTTGATTTTTTGCGCGGCTTCATTTTTTGGGATTTTGGCGGTAAAAATGGAAGTTGGAAGGGGGTATTTGATGGGAGCTCTAACGGTTCCTGCGCTTTTGGTGTTTTTTGGGATTGAGAAATTGTTTTAATTGAGTGAGGAGCTTTGGGAGTCGTAGCGAATAAATATTAACTTGTCAAAACCCATCAAATAGGTTTACATGCCCAAAGAAGCATTCAAAGAAACGCTAGCAGAACTTAACAAGGCTTGGGAGAAAAAAAGATTGAAGCCCATTCATTTGGATGCGCTATTTCATGTTTGGGAGCGGAGAAAAACAACATTCTTGACTGAACAATGGGATAAGGCCCATGAATTGCACCCTGAAGACGAACAACTTAAGCAGCAGATATACGAAACCCTTCCAAATTACCAGCTAATTCATTACTCCCTGAGGGATGGGAGCGATTTCAATAAGGGCGTAGGGCAAAGTCTGGAGTATCTAAGGCTTTTGGATGCACATACAAAAAGAAATAGGCGAAAAGCCGTAGCACAGTTGTCAAAATTAAGTGATATGTTTTCGCAAATGCCTAACTTTCTTCGGGCGGTTGGTAAAAGAAGGATGAAAAGCATTAAGTTGGAAGCCGGATTAGTACGGCAAGGTTTACCTGCCTTCACCGAAAAACAAATTATCAAGAAGGCAGAGGAGTTGGCAATTGAACAACTAATTCCTAGGATTTTTGACCGATTGATAAAAATGGGTGTTGTTGATTTATATGGGCGAAAATACGGACATCCTCAATCAAAAGGAATTGAAAAGGTAGAAAATAAGAACAATCCAGAACTTAACGATTTATATTTGATATCTAGGGAAAAGCAAAAGGCAGTAGCTGAATTCTTAAAACAGCACAAGTATCCGGTCAGTCAGCGACCAACTAAACTAAGTTAAGTGCTTCAAACACAAGGACTGAAGCGATTTGCGGATTAGCTTAGCTATTTATTTGTTCAGAAGAAAAACAACTTATGGCTCAGTTATTCAAAGGCTCAAAAGAGTTCTATAATGCCAATGCCAACCGCTATAACCTATTTGAACAGGCAATTGATGAAGGCAAAACCGGAGTTCCGGAGCTTACCAAATTTAGGGCAAGGGAACGGGAAAAGCTCGATGCGATGAATGGCAACGTTCTCTACATCGGGGCAGGTACAAGCCAGCATCTAATTCCACTAGCAAAAAAAGGAAGCAAAGTTGTTGCACTGGAAATTTCCCCGCATATGCTAGGGCTTTCAAAGGCAAATTTACAGAAAGCGGGAATACCCTTTCAGGTTGTAGCCGGAAATAAAGTAAGGCCGGAAATAGAAAAATTCCTTGAAAGCGGAAAAGGCGTTTTGCTCGTGCATGGGGATGCAAAAAAGGTCGAACTTCCAAATAAATTCGATTATGCCGTTTCGTATTGCACGCTTCCTTTGATGGGCAGATGGCTCGGCTGGAGGAACGTTTTAAGGAAGATGGCAAATAGCGCAAATAATGTTGTTGTCAGCATATACTCAAAAGAAAATCTGGGAGAATTGGCAAAGGCGTATTCAAAATATGGTTTCAAACCAACAGTTAGGGGAGGGACAATCAAAGTTTCGGGCGGATTCAAATATTCGGTCTTGCCTGAAAAAAGCATTTCCAAAGCCATGAAGAAATGGATCCAAGAGATTGAAACGCATCCGATGGGTTCGATATACACCTTCCGAAAAGGCGCAGACTGAATAAATACAATTAGGATGTTTTGCTCCCCTTCTGCCCGGGGATTATTTTGATTTTTGCGGATTTGAAGTGGGTTTGGGCGGCGTTTTTTAGGGGGGATCTGCTTTGCAGCTCATTTAGGAAAATGGCAAGGGCTGCAACTTCGGAATGCGGCTGATTGGTAACCGAGAGGTTGAAATCGCTGATTCGGTAAACTTCGCCGGGGACCTTTTCAGCGCCAATTATCACTAGAATGTTGCGCTTTTTGCTTAATTTTTGAATTTCCGGAAGCGAATCCAGGAAGTTTTTGCCATACATTGTCAGGTGAACCAGCAAATCGCCTATCTTTTTCCTTGAAAGCAGGAATTTCTTCCAGTTTTGCTCATATTTGATTTTGAATTTGCCGCCCCAGTTCTTGCTAACTGATTTTATTGTCTTTTCTAGGGATTCGTCGAATTCGCCGGTAAAGGTTACATCGTTGGCAAAAAAGGCGCGCGCAACAAGGCAGCAATGGGTCGTTACACGGACATCCCGCTTTTTTCGATGTCCAAGCCGAAGTATGGAGATTTTCATAAGTTTTCCTTGAAAACAAGTTGAAGAGCCTAATATGCCCAATGAATTTTAGCGAGTTGGAAGTATGGAGGCAACTAGAGATATAAAACGAACGGGTCGCCTATTTAGAATCAGCATTGATCCCTTTCAGAATCAAAGGGCGACCAGTTCAACCCACCTTCACAGAATCCGCAGTAATAGAAGGAATAAGCCAAATATATACCTTTGCTTAGAGGTAGATTAGAGGTAGCAGTAATTGTATTTAAGCGGATTTGGATATACTATTTTAATATACTGTCACACGTGTTGCATCAAAATAACGCGATTTTGTACAAAAATTTAATCGGTTTTCCTCGGTTCAGACATCACAGCCCGCTTCAAAGTATACACGGCAATGAAGGAAATTAGCCCGCTAACAAACAAGAGGAAAATTGCAATGCCCCTAAGTTCTCCGGAAACATAGCCGGCAACAGCAACTGATTCGAACCGAAGTTCCACAGAAGTTGCATAAGCCTTAATTGTCAGGGCAATTGGAAGCAGCCAAGCTGCAGAATCAAACATCCACCTTAAAGGCAGCATTATTTCAAACTGCTCGGTAAAGTTGGACATCACCCTAAGGCTTAGACCCAAAACCAAGGCTGCAATGAAATAAGTTGCCGATGAGATTTGGCTGAAAAAGTTGGGGGTTTGAACCACAAAAACAAAGGCAATTATGCTTATCTGAAGGTAAAAAAGCCACGTCCCCATGCCGATACTATCCGTTATGGACCTTTTGGCCAGATTTACAATTGGGATGAAAACCAAAAGGCTTCCAATCAAAACCGCCAAAACCGAAGCAATACCCACTATTTCGCCAAGTGGCTGGGTTGAAAAATAACCCGAATATGCAACCATCAACGGCCTAATCAGCAAAAACCCAAGGGCCAAGAGAAGGTATTTGTAGTGCGTTCTTTTCCCTGTTGAACGCTCCAAATTCTTGATTGGATCGGTTAGAAGAAAAAATGATAGCCAAAGCAGGAATAGCCCAAGGAAATAAACCCCATTCCAAAAGAGCAGTATGTCGATATCCATGAAAATAGGAAATACGCAGAGGTATTTATAGTTTAGTTAAAAACAAGGCAGCCAAAAATTCGTGTTGTTTATAAATAAAACCGGGTAAGGCGGGCCTATTTTATCAATGGATTGTTCTTCATCATCGAATCCCAAGCGGCCTGGAGCACGTTTTCGCGGACAATTAGGAATACCATCAAAACAAGCGATATTGCTGCGCCTACAAGGAAGATGTATTCGATTGCGGTTTGCGCCCTTTTGTCCATAATTATCAGAAAAGTTTGCATGGAAGGTAAATTTTGCATCGCAGATGGATTTTTGGATTTTTTCCAAATTTCATTTCACTTAACCGTTTGAAACATTGCGGATGGTTGAAATTATGGTTCCGGAATTGTTGCCAATTGTGCTTTGGGAAGAACCAAACACCTTATCCTTGACAACAAAGAAGACAACTATTACAAGGAATATGACAGCTGCAATCAGCATGATGTATTCAATTGAGGTTTGGCCTTTTTGATCCATATGAAGTACAAGACGGCTTTGAATTAAAATGCTTCCGAATTGGAAAGTCGAATCGAATGGCGATTGGTTGGGATTGATTTTTATTGAATAGTTAGTTCAAAACCTTAACTTTCTTTTCATACCCGATAATAACGGTTGAAACGTTCCTTGAAAAAATCCCGTTTTCGACAATGCCAGGGATTGCATTCAATTGCTCTTCTAGTTTTTTGGGATTTTTTATCTGCTTGAAATATGCATCCGCGATGAAATTTCCATTATCGGATTTCCAAACGTCCCCGTTTTCCCTTCGCCGAAGCTCGGTTTTGATGCCAAATTCTTTTTTGATGGCTTTTGCAACGAAGGGATAGGCAAATGGAAGCAGTTCAAGAGGAACTGGGCCTTTGAGAATTTTTGAGAATTTGGTTTCATCAGCAATTACAATGAACTTTTCTGCAAAATAATCGATTATTTTTTCCCTGGTGTGCGCCCCTCCACCGCCTTTGATTAGGTTTTTTTTGGAATCCATGCAATCAGCGCCATCAATTGCTACATCAATTGTTGAAACTTCCTCCGGTTCCATCAAAACCAGCCCTTTTTGGTACGCTAGCGCTTTGGATGAAAGGGAGGTTGGAATGCATTTGATCAATAAATGCTCGTTTTTCACCTTTTTTGCAAGCAAATCTATGAAAATAGCAGCGGTTGAGCCCGTCCCAAGCCCGATTGTTTGGCCGTTTTTCACGTATTTTAATGCTTCAAGGGCCGCATTTGTTTTTGCATTCATAAAATTCCCCAAACCTAATCAAAAATCCCAAATTATTAAACTTTCTGTTGTAAATAACCTTTGTGTAAAAGGAAATGGCAGAAACTGAAAAGAAGGAAAAGGTAGAATCCGAAAAAAAGGCAAAAGGCTCAAATCAGAACTACGACATAATCATTTTGGTTGCGCTATTTGTAATCGTCCTGCTTGCAAGCTACTTCTTCTTCTCGAAACAACTTCGGGAATTTGATGTGAAGGGGCTTAAGGTTTTGGCAAAGTCGGATCCTGCATTGGAATTCAAGGAGATTTTGAGGAATGATAAGATCATTATGAAAGAATATTTGTTTCCAAACGAGGATGAGCGGAACTCGTATGTTGGCCTTGTCGCAGGGGAAATTGCAGGCGCGTTTAGCATTTTCAACAGGTCGATTGCAGCCTTTGGGTATGTGCCCGAAGAAACGGATCCTAAAAAACAATATATTAATTGCGTTGAAAAAACCAATTTTTGCAGCAATGAACGGATTGTTGTCCAAATCAGCAATTGCAACTGCGTGAAATTGGAAGATGGCATAATCTATGTGCTCTATGAAAAGGAAAGGCTAAAGGAAGATCCGCTTCGGGTAAGACTTCGGGGAATTCTTGGAGGAATCCTAAATGAAATCGAACTTGAAAGGAAGGGAGGAAAGAATAGCTAGGGGAAAACAATATGAACAAAAAACTGGTTTTGGTCCTTGAAGGTATTGGCGCAATAAAGTTTGGGACATTCACGCTAAAATCCGGAATCGTTTCCCCAATTTACATTGATTTGCGTCTGCTTGTCAGCCATCCGGATGTACTTAAAATGGTTGCAAAGGAGATGCAAAAGAAATGCAAAAATTTGGAGTTTGATAGGATTGCGGGGATTCCCTACGCGGCGCTCCCAATTGCTACTGCGCTATCAATGCAACTTGGAAAGCCCATGATTTACGCGCGCAAGGAGCAAAAGGAGTACGGGACAAAAAAATTAATTGAAGGCAAATATTTGGAAGGAGAAAAAATACTTGTGGTTGATGATTTGGTTACGAGCGCTAAAAGCAAATTCGAGGCAATTGAGCCGCTTTTGAATGAAAAGCTAATTGTTAGGGATGTGCTTGTGCTGATTGATAGGGAGCAGGGAGGAGGGCGGCAATTGAAGGAGAAGGGATACGAGCTCCACGCATGCTTGGAACTTAAGAAAATGCTAAATTTTCTCAAAAAGGCAGGAAAGCTCGAAGAAGGAAAATACAGAGAAGTCATGGAATTTTTGAAGAATAATTCGATCTAAAGGAGTTTGAAATTTTCTTGCTTGCAAACTGTTTTAATCGTTTAATTGCCCTAAATAAACCATGTCGGATGAATTGGATTTGCAAGTTGCATTTACAACGGCTGCAAAGCTTGTTGGGAAAGGGCATTTGCAAATCAATGCAAGGTTTTACCCATACGCAGGGCTTAAGAGCACAATTCGGCTAAGGGACGGCGCAATAAATGGCAAAGTATCCGATGGCTATAACGCAGCCGACTTGAAGACTTTAACCGGCCTAGCTCTTGATTTGATGATGAAGCTGTTTAGAATAAGGAATATTGGAGAAACAGCAAGCGAATATTTATCCGAGTTCAAGAAGTTGGATGGAAAGGGGATGTACGGATTGCATGAATCGCTTAGGATGAGGCGGGGAAGGGAAAGGGAGGTTAACCCTTACGGGAAAAATTACGATTTGGAAAAGCTATTGGAAAAGGTGCTTGCGGATAATTCGGAAGTTTTTGAAGGCGTTGGAAAGCAAACCATTGTTTGGAGCAAACATTCGTCTAGAAGAAGATTGGCATTTTATGACAGCGCATTTTCACAAATCGTTGTCAGCAAAAAATTCGATTCGAAGGCGTATCCGCAGTATTTTTTGGAATACCTGATTTTCCATGAGCTTTTGCACGCAAAGCATGATGTGAAATACGGCGGGAGAAGGAAAGTGCATCACCCCGAATTCAAAATGGATGAAAAGAAATTTCCTAGGTATTTTGAAGCGCAACATTTGATGAAAAACGGGTTGAATTCGCCAATCGTCTAATTGTTGGGAAAAGCGCAACGAATAAATAGATCGGAAGAAGGGAAGAATAATTGCCCACGTTTTGGGCGGAGGTATAAGCTTGGCGGAAATTTTCGAGAGTCTAATTGATTGGGAGCGGCACCACATCGCCCTTGCCGCAGGAATTATAGGAATGTTCATGATTATGATGAATTCCATTGCATTGGGTTTTGTTTTTATAATTTTTGGGCTGGTTTATGTTGCCTACAAAAACGATGCGGATATGGATAAGATGGAATACAAAGACAAGAAGCGCGGCGAATCTTGGTGAATGGAAGAAAGCTATTTTTCCCAATTTAGCCGATATTTAAAAACTCTTGAGGCGTCTAATAAATTTGGATTTTATGAAACCTGTGCTCCCTTCCAAAACATCGGCGTTAAGGCGCCATTTTGTCAACACCAAAATTGCAACGCTAATCGCATTCTTCTTTGTCCTGCTTTCATTTGCGATTTTTTCATCGACAATCTTAAGGCCAATCATCCCAAAGGATAATTTCATCAGCTTTTATGCGGCGTTCATAATCATACTTTGCTATGCGTATCTAAAGAAAGTGCATTGAAATTAGGCAAAGCCACAGGGAAAAGACTAATTGAATGGGCAAACCGCAAGCAATAATTCAAACAACGTTTATTTCTAGGTCAAACGATACCTGAGCATTGCAGCTATCTTGAAGGCTGAAAATTCCAATCCGGCTTCGTCTTCTGAATTGAAAATTATAATCTTTGCACCGGTATTTTCGGCCTTTTGCATCAAGTTGTTAAGCGCCCTATCTTTGCGCAACAGCAAATCCTCGATCAATAGGGTTTCAACTGCATTGGCATCAATTGCCTGCCTCACTTCATCAACCCCATAAACACTGAGATGGTCGTTTTTCCCAAGCGAGGCTTTTAGCCGCTCAAGCTGCTCGAATTCGGTTTGCATCTTTTGCTCGGAAATCAATCTTTCAAGCGCTCCTTTTTTCAAAAGCTCGTAAATTGCGGATTTTTCGGCATTGCTCACGTGGTCGTACATGAATGCTTTTTCAAGGGAAGGATTTTTTTCCTTTGCAAATTTTTGGAATTCGTCCTTTGAAAAGCCAGGAGAAGCAATCAATATCCTCTCGGGAGTTTCCCTTGAAATTGCCTCCAAAATTTCCGCAAAGAATTCATCCTTTGCCTTCTTGAATTTTGCCGGCTCGCGCTTGCTAGCTGCGTTTTCAAGCTCGAAGAGGAATTTTATGCCATCGTTGCGAAGGTTTGCTAGAAGCGCCTTATGATCATCCAAAACAACTATCAAAGCGCGAACTTTAGTTGCCTTCTTCTTGGATTCTGAAATAAGCTTTTTGTGGTAGGGCAAAAACTCCTTCCTTACTGAAAATACGGATTTTAGCTCCAAATCAATTGTGTGGTGCGCGCCTTTTTGGGCAAATTCAGGAGGGGAGCCGGATAGGATTTTGCCAGAAACTCGAAGCTTGTTTGCATTTTCGGCAATTTCGGTTTCCTCTACTTGCAGCTCCAAATGAACCATCTTTTTTTCGCCAGAATCGGGCCGGAGCTTGTCATCTGATTTGAACCTGCGAAAGCTTACGGCTAGCAAAATATCCCCTTTTTCTATCAATTTTTGAAGGAACCATAGATCCTCAAGGCTTTCAACTTTTGCCTTAAGCTCGGATAGTTCCGAATCAAACCGTATTACGTGCATATGAATTGGAAGGGATTTTGAGATTTATAATCCAGGCGGAAACGGGATTGAAATAATTGGAACGGTAAGGAAGCACAAGAGTTAATGGCCTCGTTTTTTTGGCACTAGTAAAACTTTATAAACAAGGATTGGATATTTCTTTCAACTGGTGATTTTGATGAGAAGGATTATGTGGTTTAAAATCGGGGATACGACAATCCATTTGCTCAAGCTTTTGGGGGTTTTCATTTTGATGGCTTCGCTTCTTAAGGTTGGCGAATCCTCCTATGGGATATTTTTGACTGCAAGCAAGGCGGAATCCGCGCAGTACAATCCCGACCAGATCCGATCTATTTTTGGATGGTCAATTGGCGGAAGCTCTCCGGATACCAAGGTATTTGAATTCCAGGATTATGTTGGGGTAATGATGGGGCCACTTGCAAATTTCTTCTTCTGGCTTGGGGTTTCAACGCTTGGCCTTATGCTTTACCAATCAGGGAAGATAATTTTCCCGGTTGAGGAAGTCGAGCAAAAAATTTCCGAACACCATAGGAATCTTATCCGTTCAGCAGTTGAATCGCACAAGAAAAAGAGGTAAAATAAGCGCATTTGTTTTTTTTTCCATACACCTAGCTGCAGCCCTATTGGCATTAGGGTAGCCTTGGCATTTTTTAATCTGATTTCACCTATTAGAAGATATGAAAAATCAAATGCCAGAGCAATCGCCATGGAAAGCAGCGCTCAAGTTTGTCGGAGTATTGTTCTTGCTATTATTCGTAATAGGCTTATTTGTTCCTGCAACGGAGAATGATTGCATTGGAAGGATAAAAATTGCTGGTGAAATCGCATACGATGGATCCTCCGGCATTTTTGGGGATCCAAGCGCCAATACTCCGGGCGAAATAGCGGATTTGCTAAAAGAGGCTAAGGAAAAGGAGAATATCAAGGCGGTTTTGTTCGAGGTTAATTCGCCGGGAGGATCTGCCGCTGCCAGCAAGGAGATTTTTGATAGCATTGCTGATTTTGAAAAGCCCAATTTAGCGTACATGACAGAAGTTGCGGCGTCGGGCGGGTATTATGTGAGCGCGGCGTCGGATTACATCATTGCAAACCCCAATGCAATTACAGGAAGCATTGGCGCTAGGGCAACTTTCCTTAATTATGAGGGGCTTTTTGAAAAAATTGGTTTAAGGGAGGAAACCATCAAAAGCGGGGCGCTTAAGGATATTGGATCGAGCACCAGAAATTTAACTGAAGAGGAGCGCAAGCTTTTGCAAACGCTAATTGATGAAACACTCCAAAACTTCAGGCGCGATGTGGAAATTGGAAGGAAGGGAAAACTGAATAATAATCTTTACCAGGAAGCGCTTGATGCTAGAATTTTGACGGCTTCGCAGGCAAGGCGCGCTGGTTTGATTGATGAAATTGGAAATTACAAGCGCGTTGAAGAAAAGGCAAATGAAATGGTCAAATCAACTTTGAAAAAGGAGGATGCTGCCAAATTCAAGCCGCTTGAATTTTGCGACCTTAATTCGAAGGGAGGGTTTGATTTGTTTTCGGATCTTTCATCTAATTTTGGAGTTGGGTTTGCAAGGGGGTTTGTTTCGGGGGTTAAGCAGCAAAACAGTGGAGTTGAATTCAAATGATCCCGCTACAACAACCCAATTGATTTCAAAAAGGTTTTTCCAAATGAAACAGAAATTGCGAAAAGAGGCTTTGGAAATCCGGAAAAAACTTTCAGCTTATGAAAAAAAGGAGTTGGAGGGAAAAATCATCGGAATGCTCATTTCATCAAGGGACTTCAAATCCGCAAAAACAATCATGCTTTATTTTCCGGTGCATAATGAGGTTGATTGCGCAATTGCAATTGAGGATGCGATGAAGACGGGAAAAATTGTTTGCTGCCCCTGCATTGAAGGAAATGAGATAGTTGCCCGCGAAATTGGCGGTAAGCTGCAAAAAAGCAAATTCGGAGTGCTAGAGCCATTTGATGGCAAAATAATTGCACCGGATGAAATAGATTTGGTGATTGTTCCAGGTGTTGCATTCGATAGGAGAGGCGGAAGGATCGGCTATGGCCAAGGTTTTTATGATAGGTTCCTCAAAAAAACATCTGCAAAGAAAATTGCGCTTGCATACGGGTTTCAAGTGGGAAGGGCATTTGCAAATGAATCGCACGATGTGCCTGTAGACAAGATAGTTACGGAAAAAGAAATTATTTATTGCAAAACATGAACAAAAACGTGGGCGCATGATAACAACCATAACAAAACCGAATAAGTATGGCACGGGAATCGTGATTTACGCATACGAAGGCGAGGGGCTGGTTGGAAAATACAGCTTGGCAACCAAGGGAAAAACAAAATCCGATGAGGATGTTGTTGGGAGCCGCATCGATTCTTTTGCGCCGAATTTAGGAGTTCCAAAGACACTTATTTCTGAAGCCCAAAAACAGCTTGGAATCATGGCAATTGAAAAAAAAAGGAGCATAATCCACGAGGTAGGAATGATTGACCCGTTGGTGGCAAGGAAGCTGGAAAAGCATTTTTATTCGCACGGATACGCCCGCGTCGAAAATATTGGGAAAAGCGCAATGTTTAGGAAAAAATTCGAATACAAGGAATCTGAAAAATAGCATCAAAAAGTTGTAAAGCAAAAAAAATCAAGGAAACGCGCATGGTAACAATTGAATCGACCCCAAACGAAACCAGAAAGGAAGTGGTGCTTAGGGCATTTGATGCGAATAAAAAACAGGTCGGGACATACCGCCTGCACATCCATAATTATCTGGAATCAGGAGAGGCAGTGGTTTGGGGCTTTATGCACTCTAAAAAAGAAGGGGCGAAAATTCCAAAAGCATTGATCAAGGAAGCCCAAAACCAGCTTGTAATTATGGCAAAAAAATCAAATCTGCAATTAATCCACCAAGTCGGCTTTAGGCTGCCCGTATTTTCGGATAAATTAAAAAAGCATTTTACCGAACACGGGTATTTGGAAGGGAAGGACAAAGACGGGGATTTTATAATGGAAAAAAGGTTCGAATGCAAGCCCGAATAATGGTTGAGAATATGCGAAAAATACCTAAAACAATGGCAACGCAGCATCCGGATAATGCGAATGCGCACCTGTTTTCCGGCAAGGCGTTTGTGACAACGCAAGAAGAAGTTGAAGAGTGCTATAATTCATTTTCCAAGCTTGATTGCCATGAGTTCATGTGGGATTGGGAAGGAAAGCACGTGGATGAGAGCGTTGTTGATAAACTCGTCGAATCGCATTCGGAATATTTTTCAAAAAACCAGCTTGGAAGGGATATTTTCCTCACATTTAGGATTCCAAACATCTGGATGGAAAAAGGATATCGGGTTGCTCGGGCATTTGCAAACTTGATTGCCGCAAATGATTTGATGGAAGGGCTTGGGTGGAATACTCCGCCTCTTTTTGAGCTGATCCTTCCTATGACTACTTCGGCTCAAAAACTATTTTTCCTTCGAAGCAAATACTCTGAAATCGTAAAGGCATTTGAATTTGTAAAGGAAGCTGGGCCGGCCGATGTAAGCCTCATACCTTTGGTTGAAGAAACCGGGCTTATGATGGAGGCCAACACTTTGCTTGAAGAATATGTAAGGCTTTGCAACCAAAGCGCATACAAGAAATATGATACGCCATATTTGAGGCCTTTTTTGGCAAGGAGCGACCCCGCGCTTAATTCCGGCTTGATTCCTGCGGTAATTTCCGTAAAAGCGGCTCTTTCCAGATTTGCCCAGTTCTCGGAAACCTCTGGAATTCCAACATACCCAATAATTGGAGTAGGCAGTTTGCCATTTAGGGGAGGCTTATCACCAAATACAATAAATGAATTTGAAGAAGAATATGCCGGAGTTAGGACGGTTACCGTGCAATCGGCTTTTCGGGCGGATTTTGGGGAAACGGAAGCAGAAAGCGCAATTGACAAATTAAATGATGGGCTTAATTTGAAAGCAAGGCAGTTTTCGGATGAGGAATATTTGAAAATCAAGGAGTTGGAAGGGATTTTTTCAAGGCATTATTTGAAAACTATTGAACAGCTTTCTGAAATTGGGGGTTTTGCAAAGTTTGTTCCGGCAAGAAGGGAAAGAAAACTTCACATAGGGCTTTTGGGATACGGAAGGCCGGTTGGAAAAGTGCATTTGCCAAGGGCAATTGCATTCACATGCGCGCTTTATTCGGTTGGCGTGCCGCCGGAATTCGTTGGAACTGGGAGGGGGCTTAAAGAGGCGCAAGAAAAAGGATTGCTTGATTTTCTTTTGGAAAATTATAGGGGAATGCCAAGGGAACTTGGGTTTGCAGGGGAATTCTTGAATTTGGAGAACTTGGGAAAATTAGCTGCAGCTAATCCGGCTTGGGCGGAAATTTCAAAGGATGCAAAGATTTGCGAAGAAATACTTGGGTTGGAATTTGAGGCAACCAACGAAGATTCGCAAACGCATGGAAAAATTACCTCCGAAATACTCAAAAAAATCGGAAAAGGGGAAAATGTTTCGGAAGAATACCAAAAAGCTGCGGAACTTAGGAAAAGCTTGGGATAGGGAAAATTAAGACTATTTGGAATGGAAATTAACGCAAAATTTATCTTAGGAATTCGTGCAATTCGACTACAAAGTAGCTTTCATGAACGCAAGGTATAGCGGCTCTGGCTTTTCTAGCCTTGAATCAAATTCCGGATGGTACTGGCAGCCCATCAGGAAGGGGTGGTTTGGGAATTCGATTATTTTCATGATTTCGCGGCCTGGGTCTTTTCCGGAAAACACGATTCCTGCTTTTTCAAGTTGTGAGACATATTCCGGATTGACCTCGTACCTGTGCCTAAAGCGCTTGAAAACTTGGTCGTTTTTCATTTCATTCTTGTAAAGATCGTGCGCTTTTGTTCCTTTTTTAAGAGCTACATCATACGCGCCAAGCCGCATTGTACCCCCTTTATCTTCGATTGTTTTCTGCTCTGGAAGCATGTCGATTACAGGATATTTTGTTTGGGGGTTTATCTCCGTTGAATTTGCATCCTTTAGATTGCAAAGGTTCCTTGCAATTTCAATCACTGAAAGCTGAAGGCCATAGCAAATTCCAAGCAGGGGTATTTTGTTTTCACGCGCATGCTTGATTACTGAAATTTTGCCTTCGGTGCCCCTTGCGCCGTACCCGCCCGGAATCAGAAAGCCGTCGTAAGCATTCAAATCAACAAGATTCTTTTCGACATCTTCCGAATTGATCAAATCAAATTTTGCCTTTATTCCGGCATGGATTGCGGCGTGGCGAAGCGCTTCAAAAACGGACATGTAAGTGTCTTTTGTTGTTTGGGCATATTTGCCAACAACTGCAATTCTTCTCTCCTCTTTTGAGTTTTCCCATTTTTCCAAAAGCGGATCCCATGGATCCTTGCCTGCCTTTTTGGTTTTTAGCTCTAGCTTTTTGGAAATGTTTTCAAGTAGCCCTTGCTCTTGCAAAAGCCTTGGAAGATGGTAAACGTTATCCAAGTTGTGCGAACAAAATACAGAATCGGCAAGAACATTGCACATGAGGGCGATTTTCTTTTTTGTGCCATCGTTTATCATGCTATCCGATCTTGCAACCAATAAATCAGGGGTGATTCCCTTGCTTAGCAGCGCTTTTACGGAGTGCTGCATGGGCTTTGTTTTTTGCTCATTTGTTGTGATCCTTGGAACCAACGCCAAATGAATGAATAAAACCGAAGGAGAAGAGCCGTTTTCAAATCGCATCTGCCTTGCAGCTTCCAAAACCACATCACTTTCTATATCGCCAACTGTTCCGCCAATTTCAATTACCAAAACATCGCAGCCGGTAACTTTTGCAGCATTCCTGATGCGAGATTTTACCTCGTTGGTTGCATGCGGGATTAGCTGGACGGTTGTTCCAAGGAACTCGCCCCTGCGCTCCTTTTCAACAACTGATTTGTAGACGCTGCCCATCATCAGGTTTTGCTCTTTGGTTGCAAAAATATCCAAAAACCGCTCATAATTCCCAAGGTCAAGGTCGCATTCAAATCCATCCCTTGTGACAAACACTTCGCCGTGCTCGTAGGGGTTTAGGGTCCCTGCATCGCAATTCAAATAGGGATCAATTTTCATTGCGGATACGGAAATGCCTGCATTTTTTAGGATCTTTGAAATGCTTGCAACAAGGGTGCCTTTTCCAAGTGAAGAAAGTACCCCTCCAGTTACAAAGATGAACTTGGTCATCGCAACACCCAACAAAAAATGAAAGAAAAGTTATGCATCACTCCCTATATATAGTTAACCGTGAATAAGCGCAAAAAAATTACTTCGGATCTAGGAGGATAATACGAGGGAAATGTTCTTTAAGATCCCCGAAGTATGTTTTTCGTGCTTCTTGTAAAATGGGGCGCGGGGAGAATAGCTAAAAAGTGGCCGTGAGATTTGCTCAAATGGCAGCGTTATGTTTAGCTTTAGCATTGCTTGTCTTGCCATCCGTTTCCGCAGTTGATAATTGGTACAACTCGAGCTGGCACTTTAGGCAAAAAGTCGAATTGAATGCGTCCGGATATGTCAGGCAAAACTACCCCGTCGAACTTTCAATGAATTTTACGGAGCTTTTAAGGCAGGGGGGGTCCGCAAATCGTTCATTCGATGCAAACTCCATCAGGGTTTTTGAATACAGCCCCGCCGGAAGCTTGCTATACGAGGTCACTTCGCAATTCGACCAGTACAACACATACGATGCAAACACAAACGCGGTTGGGGAAATTGTGTTCATTGCAAACGGGACAACAAGGCCTTATGAAAAACGCAGGTATTTTATTTATTTTGATACGATTTTCAATGGCATTAAGCCTGCAACAAGCTATTCGACAGCTGCATTGAATTACTCATCTGCAAACGGCGAATTCAACGTAAACAATTCCTTGTTCCAATGGTACATTGATTTGTCAAGAGAAGAGAACACCTCGGGAATTTATCGGGTGGCTGGGACCTCGAATGAAATATTCACAGCTGCAAGCAATGAAAAAACCTATGAATACAGCGAGTATACGAACGAAACTAGCAATTTCACCTTCAACTTCAGCGGGGTTAGCTTTGTTTCCGGGCCCGTTAGGTTAACTGCCATAATGTCTGGGAATGAATCGCTTTGGAATAATCCATCCGCAATTACAAGCCAGGCAATCCTGACTAAAAAATACAAATTCTATGCGGACGGCGCTTGGATCAAGATAGATAGCAATTACACATCCATTTCCTCCGGAACAATTTCCCGGGGATCGACGCCTTCCGGGGCAGTTGCATTTGAAGCGGAAAGGGCGTTTGGATCAACATACATTCCGCAAAATAACCTAACAGAACCTTACTCTTGGGCGCACGCATCCGATCAATTCAACTCCTTTGGAGTTGGTTTCATAAATATTTTGCAGAGCGGCACTTCGAATTTCCTTGCAGCAGGCGCAATTTCAAATGGAAGGATCGGAATAAACCTGTCCACAACGCAGCTTTCAAGCGGCGCTTCGATTTTGGATAGCGCGCTTATGAAATTCAACGATACTACGGGGGATTTGAACACCCTAAAAAACCTAAGCCTTGGCTTTTATGATGGATTCACGCCGGTTGTTTCCACTGCCGAAGCTTGGAAAGTGAATGCGACAATCAGCACGACTTTTTCAATTTACAACAGGAATGAAACAGTGATTGTTAGGCTTAACATCACAAGCGATGCCTATAATTTCACAAATTCTGCAAACCTAACCGTTGATAATGGAACAGCCGGAGCGGCCGATGATTTCAACCTCACGCTGTTTGATGATGGGGCGCACAACGATTTGAACGCCGGGGATGGGGTTTTTGGGAATAATTTCACATTGACGCAAAACGATTCGGTTTCGAGCTGGAATTTGAGCGGAAGGGTTTATGGACAAGGCGGCATATACCTCTCATCGAACTTTTCGCTAATCAATGTAACAAGCGAATATAACATGACAATTTCAGTCATGAATCCCTTTGGGATTGCCGGAAGGCAAATCAACATCACGGGAAATATTTGGAATTTTAGGCAGGATGCATCGATTGTTGGCTTTAGCCTATCTTGCGGGTATGCACTCGACTTTGCGCAGGATTTTGGCAACGGAACATACAGGGCGGGGTTTACTTCCCCAAGCTCGCATGGAAATTTCAGCGCGCAGTGCAATGCAACCAAAGCCGGGAATGCTGGGATCAATTCGACCAATTTCACTTCAGAATCCGCATTCACAAATGCGACAATTGCAAACGGGCCTTTGGTTCAGACAATAAGCAACATCACATTGGTTCAAAACCAGAATTTTTCAATCCAAGTAAACATTTCAAATTATGGGAATGGAACGGCGTACCTATCAAATATTACCCTTCAGCTTCCTGGAAACTGGACTGCAGGCAATTTGTCCTATAATTGCGCAAATGTCACTGCGTCCGGAATATGCAGTGCAAATTTCAACATAACAGTTGCAAACCGGACAGTGCCTGGCAATTACACGGTTAATGCCGCATACAATTGGCAAAACCCGGATGGCTCCGCCGGAATAAATTCAACTAATTCGACGGTAATTGTGGCTTCAAACCCAATTTTGGAAGTAACTGAAAATAGCATTTACAATATTGTTTCACAAGGGCTCCAAAAGCGCATTGGCAATTTCACGATCCAATCCATTGGGAATGATGCAATTGCAAACCTCACGTTCAACGTAACTGGCCTTGGAGGAATTGCATTTACATTCGCCCCATCAACAATTGCAAGCCTATCGGCTGGCTTTGCGTATTCCGTGCAGGCAAATGTTACGGTCAGTTCCAATCATTCTTCGGGGGATTACCAGGGAATCATAAACATTTATTCTGCAAACGGTGGGGGCGATTCCTTGGCGGTCAATTTGACAGTATCCGGGGCCAATGTTTCGATCAACACAACGCCTTTGAATCACACAGCTTCAAACATCACGATTTTCCAAAACGAAAATTTCACAATCGGCACATTCATAAGAAACGATAGGAACGCAACTGCTTTCTTGGCAAATATCACAATAATTGCGCCGGCTGGAATTTCCATAAATTCCTCTGGAAATATATGCGGCAACATGAGCGTTGGGTCTAATTGCTCTGCTGGCGCTTTGGTTACGGTTCTGAATGGGACAATTCCTGGAAACTATTTGGTCAATGTTTCGGCATTTTGGATTGATATTGAGGATGGGATTAAGGCGAATTTGACGGTTGTGAACATAACGGTTTTGTCAAATCCCCAATTAAATATCCTTGAAAGCAATGTGACGGGGAATGCAACTCATGGGAATACTTCGGTTGTTGGAATTTTCACATTAAGATCCATTGGAAACGCCCCGCTTTTGAACACCACAATTGGCATTATTGGCCTTCAAAACTTCACAATCAATTTGACCGCAACAAACGTGAGCAACCTGACTCAGGGCCAAAATCAGGTCATTTCGATCAATGCAACTATTCCTGAAAATTTTGAGCCAGGAGAATACAACGGCACAATAAACCTGACTTCTGCAAATGGGGGGAATGCGACAATTGTTCTGACAATTCGGGTAAGCGTTGATAGGGATTGGGATTTGACGCCAACTTCTTGCGAGCGCACCGAAAGCCCAGATGTTGCAACCCTTTGCGAAGTGACAATTTTCAATTACGGGAATACGTTCATCAATTTCAGCGTATCCCCCTCGCTTCAAAACTTCACATCGCCCCAAAACACCTCGTTTTCAATTGAAAAGAACAGCAGCGCAACCCTCAACATTACATACAATATAACCGGCCAGCCAAAAATCATCTACAATGCAACGTTCAATGTGACTGCAAACAGCTCGGGAAGCAGCCCTGCATTCAGGCTGGTTAGGACGGCGCTTGTGCCATATAATTCACTTACCGCCTCCCTTAAAATAAGCCCATTAGTTGTGCAAAATAACCAAACCGTAATTATTGATTTCAATTTCACGGATTCGAACCTTGTTGGAGTGAAGAATGTGACCGCATCGGTTACGATGCCAAATGGGACGAACCGCAACTTCAGCATGGTGCTTAATTCCACATTGTTCAACGCGACAGGAAATGTAACTCAATGGCAATTAAGATACAACACGACTCAACTGGTTGGAAACTATACCGTTTTGGTTTTAGCATATGACAATGTGGACGTCAACGGCTCGGCAACCGGCACGTTTTATGCATACCCAAAGCTTTCACTTACGACGCAGACATCATCAACCTCGTATGCAAAGGGCAGCACTGCGTCGATAATTTTCAGGGCGCGGGATTTGGGAGGGACTGCGCTTGCCAATGTGAATGCAACGATCTGGGTTAAGAGCAACAATTCAATCCTTGCATTCAACCAGACATATACGACAACGGTTTCGGGGTTTGTTGAGCCGCTGCCCACTTTTTCCATTCCAGAGGACGCGGTTGCTGGAAATTGGAACATTTATTCCGAGGCTAGGTATTTTGACCCAAATGCCTCCATCACAATTACGGATGCTGCAAATTCGACATTCCAGGTGGTGAATACGACAACTGCGAACGTGAGCTTTTCGGGATTGCTTACGAATATGCAAGTTTCAGACCTTTTCTTCGGAGGAGATGCCGTACAGATTGCAATTTCGGTTTATGATGTGAACGGGGCCGCTTCGGATCCGGATTCGATGAACATCACGATACTTTACCCAAACGAATCGGTTTACTCCGTGGTTGATTTTTCCTCGCTGAACAGGTCTTCCACGGGCATTTATTTCCACAAGTTCACAGCCCCGGCAAATGCGCCGTCGGGAGTTTACAGGGCCGAGCTTAATGCATCCAAGGGCGCGTACTCGACAAGGAACATTGCGCTGTTTAGGATTTCGGGTTCGCTAAGAATAGAGGTCGAAACTTCTTTTGTTTGGTACCCAAGCAGCGTAATGACATTTAGGATGCTTGCATTCACGGGAGATGGGCTTCCAATCGACCCAACAACCATGAATTTGACTGTAATCGACCCTGCTGGAAACACGTATTTTTCAACGCAGTTGGCAAGCATGACAAAGCAATCGACTGGATACTACGTCTACAACTTTGCAATGGGCGCCAACACGTCGACGGGCAATTATTATGCGCAATTGTTTGCAACAAAGGATTCGACAACAACGGTTGCATTGAAGCCGTTTAGGGTCTCGCAAGGAGGGCCTTACGATTACAGGTTTGAATTGTTGGAAAACGAGGTCAGGCAAGGCGATTACCTTGATTTTAGGGTGGTTGCGGAAAACAAGGGAGAAGTGACGCAGGATGTTACCCTTGAGTATTGGGTTTCGGATGGGTCGCAAACATGGTACTACGGATCCGAAGCGCTCCTAACGCCCGCGTTCCAAAATACCTCGGTTTTGAGGAGCGCGTATATTTTCACATCTCAGCCGGCAAAAACATACACGCTTTATGGAAGATTGACGTATGATCTGATAAAGCCGCCAATTGATATCAGCTACACTTTTGCGGTGCTTACTTCGATTGCATCAACGCCAACCCCAAGTGTTGGCGGGCCAGGAGTTGTGATAACTCCTCCGCCGGGCGGAGCTGGAGGAAGCGGAGTTGCGGCCTCCCCCCAGCCAACATCAACTACTGCGCCGCCAGTTAGGGATTATTCGGGAATGCAAATTGTTAGTTATCCAGATGAGGTGACGGCGCAGGCAGGCGAAATAAAATACCCAAAAATACAAGTTAAAAATACAGGCCTTATTTTGCTCCACAATGTCACGGTTACGCTATCTGGGATTCCGCTTAGCTGGCTTGAGGTGTTACCATCAAAGGTCAATGCGCTTTCGCCGGGGGATACTGCAACTTTTGTTTTGAAAATAACGGTTCCGGCAACCGAGCGGACTGCCATTAGGAATGTCCGGGCAATTGCGTTTTCAGAAGAGCGCAAGGAGGAGGTTAGGTTTGATGTTTCGATTTTTGAATCCAAGCTTTCTTTGATCGAATACATGATTAGGCGGCTAAAAGAGAGTATTGAGGCATTAACTAAGGATACCAAGGAAGCTGAAAAGGTTGGAAAATCCGTTGGCGGCGTTTGGGAAGCGCTTGAGCAGGCGCAAAAATACACGCAAAAGGCGGAAGACGAGCTAAGGAACGAGCAGCTTGATGACGCATATGGGGATGCGCAGATTGCAGATACGCTTCTTGCAAAGGCAAAGGGGCTTTTGATTTCCGCCCCCTTTGCTCCGCCGGTTAATTTGCAGGTTCCGAATTGGATCACATTGGCAATGGGAATTCTTGGAACTTCGATGGGAATTTTGCTTTTCTGGTTTGTTAGGAAAAGGAAAAAGAAAGCGCCAGCGCCAACAACTCAAAGCGCAGGCGTCATTGAAACCGTTAGGGCAGCTGTCCAGCGGGACGATAGCGCATCATTAATCAAGGAAAAGGGCAAAATATCAAGGGCGCTTAGATTGCTTGAAGATGAGCT
Source organism: Microcaldota archaeon (assembly GCA_016212475.1). Lineage (GTDB taxonomy): Archaea > Micrarchaeota > Micrarchaeia > Norongarragalinales > SBBD01 > JACRGC01. The sequence goes on from JACRGC010000014.1 coordinate 30,919, forward strand.
TCATGATGGAAGCATTTCGCAGGGAGCGTATTCAGAATTGCACGGGAGATATCAAAGAAAGCTTGCGGATTTGGAGAGGAAAATGCAGCACGGATGAGATAAGGCATTTGGCTTGTAAGAAATTGAACGGAGGATATAAGCTGGGAATGAGACTGGAAAAAAATGAATTAAAAATAGAATAAATCCAGTATCTTTGGCTTTTTGAAACATGCACAAAAAAATTCAAAGCACTTTTGTTTGAACCCTTCCGGAAGTTAATTTGTTCAAACGGTCGTAAAATTCGCCTTGTATTCCGGCTGGAATTTCAATCATTGCAATAAGCGAGCCGTCATTTCCATATTCTTCTTTTTTTATGCCGTACTCTTTTAGGGCGCCGTAGGATCTTGAGGCAAATTCAGCTGGGATTTTTACGGCAATTTTCATTTTTTCAAGCGAGATTGGTATAAGTTCGCGGATCGCATCTATTGCCAGTTCCATTTGCTCTTCGGGGGTTTTGAAAGCATCGAAGTGGAACCTTACCTGCTCAAGGGCGTTTTGTATGCGGATTGGCGGATGCGGGGCCTTGTTCCTTGGGTCAATTGCATTTTTTGCAATCAGCTCGATTATTTTTGCCTTCTTTTCCTCGAGCAGCTTGCGCTTTTGGTCGGTTGTTATCTGCAAATCGCCATCCTTCATTATGATTTTTGCAATCTCAATCATGTCCTCTGTTTGGAATGCTTTTTTGAGGGAAGAGGAGGTATGCCTCTCGCCCTTGTTTGCATCCTTGAAAACCTCATCTATCATTAGGACATTTGAAAAATCGCTTCGCTTGCCTACCTTGTAATCATACCCTTTTTTTGGGTCTATTAGTATTTCGAACTTTTCGCCCGCCTTTTCAAGCCGGCAAATCAGCACGCCTTCGATTTGGGACATAGGCTAAAACTTGGGAATTAAAGTTTAAAGCGCTTCTGATTGCGGCTTGCTTTGAATTGGCATATCTTTTTGGGAAATAATCCTTGGGCGCTTCAAAAACTGCCTTATTTTGGATTTTGTTTTCATGCCTTCGCTTGATATCCAGGAAATTTCAGCATTGGCGGCTATTTCATCATCGGCGCCGCGTTCCTCGAAAAAAGTCCAAAATGCCCGCGAAAACCAGGCAATCGTTTCCCTTGAAGTTTTGAGCTCGATGCTTACTTCAAGTATTTTTGGAAAGGAGTATTGATCCGGGGGAAGGATTTTTGCCTCGAGGAATTCAACTTCGGGCGGGAATGAAAAGGATTGCTCAAGGGCGTTTGAAACTACGCCAAATTCCCTAAGCCAGAGCATTTTGGTTTCATCGTTTAAGGAGGAAAACTTTGCATCTGAAATAGCCAGGAAAATTTTGCGGTTTTTCCTATCCAGCAAAAAGCAGCAGTTGGCTTTCGTTGATGTCGGATCGATTAGGGGATCTCCGAATCTGGCAATGGAAATTCCAAATTCCATTTTTATCACCGGAAAATCCTTTGAATTATAGGAGGGCATGCACTCCAAAACCCGCCTATTTCGACCTAGTTAAAAAATCACTTTGATTCGGCTATTAGTTTTGCAAGCTCTTCCTTTTTTAGGAAGGTGATTTTCTTGTGCTCTTTTGTTATAACGGCAACATCAATGTTTGAAACCGTGAGTTTTTCCTCGACGCATTTTTTCAGAACTTTGACAGCTAATTTCAGGCCGTCATGGTATGAAAGCGAATCCGAGTATTCCTTTTCAAAGATTTCTTCTGCCGTTTTCTTGCCTGAGCCAATGCCAGTTGCGCGGTATTCAAAAAGCGCTCCGGATGGGTCGGTTTCAAAGAGCTTGAAGGAGCCGTCCATTCCAGCAATCAGCAAGGAAACGCCATAGGGCCTAACTCCTGCGTATTGGGTGAAGGTTTGGATCTGATCGCCGATTTTTTTGCAAAGCGATTCGATTGGAATTTCAGAGCCATAAACAATTCGGTGCCTTTGAGCCTCTAACCTAGCAAAATCCACTAATTTTCGGGCGTCGGCAATAAGGCCAGAGCTTGCGGCAACTATATGCTTATCAATTTGGAATATTTTCTCGTGGGATTCTGGGACAATTAAAGAAGAGCCCATCCTTTTGTGGGCGGCTAGTATCACGGAATCCTTTGTGACTAAACCTATGCAAGGAGTTCCTGTTCTGACCGCTTCCCTTGCGTATTCCACTTGGAAGAGCCTTCCATCTGGAGAAAATACGGTAATTGCTCGGTCATATTGCGCTTGGGATGGGGGGTACATAATTTTCACCTAAAAATCGAATATATGGGATAAAAAACATTCTTGAACACAGATGTAGAGAGCGCAATTATAAATAGGTTTGGTTTTGGGTTATGGAAATGGTAAAGCAAACAAAATATAGGGCAATTGATCCGGATAGAAGAATACTTGAAAGCTCAAAAACGATCAAATCCTTATGGGGAGAGCCTACGATTATCCGAGGAAGTAGGGTGATAAAACAAGGAGATGCTATGGATGCGAAGAAGGCACTCACCTTACAATATGCACATAAAATTGCAAAGGAAGCCCTTTCGGATATGGGCATTGAAGTCCCACAATTTAAGATTATCAATTCGAATCCTAAGAAATATCGCCAAAATGTTTCTTGGTTTTCAAAAATGAACAGGGCGCTTCAAATGATACTGGGGGGGCCGCCCATTCATGAAGTGGAATACCCCATTATTTTATCAAAAACGAAATTCAACGTTAAGAGATCTAAAGGAGGCAGGGTCCTAGTTACTAAAAGATTTTGGCAAGATAAATTTAGCCAGAATTATCAAGAAGCACCATGGGCATATGATAGGGAAAACAACGAACGTTTTCCTGCATCCCTTATGCTTAAAATTGAAGGACGGCTTGCAGCAGCAGGATTACAATTTACAGATATTCGCCCTAAGAATTTTGCAATATCAAAAGAAGGAAAACGGGTCCTGTTTGATGTATTGCATGATAAAGAAGGGAGAATTTTGGGAGCTCAAGTACCGGATAGCATTCCGAATTCAAAAAAAATTGAACAATTGATTGCAGAATACCAACGTGAAATGAAGATTTTGGATGATTATAAAACCGAACTAATAAATTTGAGGAAGAAAAAATGAGCAGAATCGCAATTGTTGATAGGAATTTATGCAATCCGGTCAGGTGCAACCTTGAGTGCATGCGGGCGTGCCCTTCCAACCGGCTTAGGAAGGAGTGCACGTTTTTGGTTGATAAGAAAACCGGCGAAAAGCACATCGATTTCAAGTACGAATACACAAAGGAAGTAAAGAGCAACTCGGTTGCATTCATTGAGCCAACGCTTTCGCAGGGGTGCAATATTTGCGCTAAAGCATGCCCGTTCCATGCAATAGATATAGTAAACCTTCCGGAAGCAAAAGAGGAGGAGAGGGTTTTTTCGTATGGAAAAAATGCGTTTTCCCTGTACAAATTGGCAATTCCAAAAACAGGGATAGTTGCAATTGTTGGCGAAAACGGGTGCGGGAAGAGCACAAACCTAAAGTTGATTGCGGGCAAACTGGCTCCGCAAAAATTCCCAACCAAGGAAATCAAGCAGTATTTTGAAAAATCAAACGAAAAGGATTTGGTATACAAGCCGCAGGAAATTTCAGCGCTTGGCGAAAAAAGGACTGTCGGGCAGATTTTAAGCGGGATCGATGAGGGAAATAGGCTATCAGAGCTGAAGGCCGTTTTTGATTTGGATAAGATATACGATAGGGAGATGGAAAAATTAAGCGGAGGAGAGCTTCAAAAAGTCGTTGTTGTGGCGGCCCTTTTGAAGGAGCGGGAGACGTATTTTTTGGATGAGCCATTTTCGTTCCTTGACTACATTTACAGGATCCGGCTGATAAATTATTTGCTGGAAAAGTTTTCAAATAGGAAAGTTTTGATCGTGGACCACGATATTTCACTGCTTTCATACCTATGCAAGCAAAGTTATTTGCTTTTCGGCGAGCCATCTGCGTACGGGATTGTTAGCCAGGTTTATGCAACGGATAGGGCAATCAACATGTTCATGGAAGGGCACATTGGGCCCGAAAACATGCGGTTTAGGGAAGAAGCAATTGCATATAGGCACTATGTTTCGGAAACGCACAAAAATAAGCTGCTTGAAATCCCAAAATTAAAGGCCGAACGGGGGGAATTCAAAATTGAAAATGATTTGCAGATTCCAATTTTCGAGGGAGAAATAGTCGGGATTGCCGGCAAGAATGGAATTGGAAAAAGCACGTTTTGCAGGGAAATTTTCGATAGGCAAGGCGAAGGCGCAGCGTTTAAGGAGCAGATTTTGAATAGGGAAAATTCCCTTGCTGGCAAATATTTCCAGCGAAACGATTTGTTTTCAGATAACTACATCAAGGCAATGAAAATGGCAAAATTGGAATTTTACGATATAAGAAAGCTTTCCGGAGGCGAACTCCAAAAACTTGAGATTTTCAAAACATTAAACCAGCAAAAGCCGCTGTATGTTTTGGACGAGCCAACAAACATGCTTGATGTTCGTGCAAGGATCATGCTATCGAAAATGATGCGGGAAAGAGCTGAAAACAATTGCGCAATAATTGTAGTTGATCATGATTTGGAGTTTTTGTATAATTCCGTAGATAGGCTGCTTGTCATGAATGGCGAGAGTGGAAAATCCGGGCACGTTGAAGGGATTTATGAAAAGGAGGAGGGAGTTAGCAGACTGCTTTCCGATTTTGATCTGTCTTATAGGCGGGATAATGAGAGCAAGAGATTGAAGCTTAACAAGGCAGGCAGCAAGAAGGATGCCATTGCCCGGGAAACTGGGAAATTCATTGAATGATTCTTTTGAACTGCTTTTGAGATTGGAAATTGCTTTGGGGTTGGAGCGGATTTTTGGAATATTGCTAATTATTGGAAAAATGCCCCAGGAAAACCCATTTTTGTTCTTGCAATCAACCCTTGGTTGATTTTTTTTATAGAAAACGAATATATCCTGCGAATTTGATCTTCTTTGCGTGGAGGAGGGGATTTGCATGGATGAGAAGGGGCAGATATCTGCTGAAATGCTGATTTTGATAGCCGCGCTGATTGCGGTTTCAATTGTTCTGATTGGGCAATTGCAGGGATCGGCTAAAACCGGAGCAAAAAATCTGGAGGCAAAAACTAATGCGGCATGGAAGGAAATCGACCAGATTGGGAAATAAATTGATTGGAAGGGAGACAAGGATGGAGATTCTTATGCTTTTTAGAAACGAGGAGCTTCGGGGCCAGATTTCAGTTGAGTTTTTGATTTTGCTTTGCGCTTTAGTTGGGGTTTTGGTTGTTTTTCTTGGGCCGGTTGCGAATGCATCCGAACTTGGACGGGCAAATTTGGATTTGAAGGCAGCTGAATTTGCAATGAAAAAAATCGAAACCGCAATTTTCGGGCTTTCGGTTATGGGACAAGGATCAAGAATTGAAATTGCGCCTAATTTTCCAGAAGGAAAAATAATATTTAGCGAAAATCGGCTGATTTTTGAGTATTTTTTGGGAAAAGATGCAAAAAAAATCGAACGGGAAATTTCACTCGATGCAAAATATGCGCAATTTGTTGCAAGAAAGGGGCTGGAAATTGCGCTGGTTAGGGATGAAAGAGGCATTTTGGCAACAGAAAAGAGTTAAAAAAGTATTTATGGTAAATAATTGACTATTTGAGGGGATCGATATGAAAATTTCAGAACTAAAGTCAGGTACGGGAAACGTTGAAGTTACAGGAGAAATTGTAAACATTGACGCTCCAAGGGAAATCAATAAGATGGGCCGTGTTCTTCGGGTTGCAAATGCAACGCTTAAGGATGCTAGCGGATCAATTACGCTTGTCCTTTGGAACGATGATATTGACAAGGTGCAGGTTGGGAATGAGATTAAAATTTCCAACGGCTACGTCAACTCGTGGCAGGACAAGACGCAATTGACTCTTGGGAAATTCGGAAAGATGGAAGTTGTTTGAGGTTTTTGATTTTATATTTTCCAATATTTTGGCAAGTGAAAAATATGCCTATGAAGTTCAGGGAAAGCTATGGCAAAAAGATAAAACTATTTGGTGGCGCAGCGGCTCTTGCCTTGGGGGTGGGCCTTGGGGCTTTATCTATTAACGAAGCAAAAAAAACCGAAATATTAAGTCCGGATTATACTGGAAGACAAAAATTATTTACTTTAAACCCCAAAAGCATGGAGCTTTACAAAGGCCTTCCGGAACAAAATTTTAAGATTGGGGAAACTAGGTATCGCTTAGGACATTCCCTCGAACGGTTCGGGCTAGACACGTACGACATTAATATTGATAATCAGAAAAAAGGCGAATTGAAGGAGCGCTTTAAGGTTTTTGGCAGAAAAGTAAGTATAGAAACGCTAAAGGATACTACCGAAATATCAAGACCGTTCCAATTCTTCGTTAGACACAAGTGGACTTTAAACAGAAATGGCGGCCCTTATTTGAAATTGATTGAGACGAACAAGTCATATTGGATCCCAACAGTACATGCATATGATCTTTTTGATGCAAAAACTGGCGACAAGGTCGGATATTTGAGTGCTAAATGGAATATGCGAAGATTTCTTCTTGGCAGAAGGGATTATGGGGTTAAATTTGAGCCCGGAAAAGAACAAACCCTGACTAAAGAAGAAATAGTTGGCCTTTTGACTTCTCTTGGAAAAATGTTTGTGGGTTCTTCCTCGAGCAGTTCTTCTTCTAATAAAAAATAGCTGCGTTTCTTTTTTCAAAATGATTTGTGCAAAAACACCTCAGATATACAACTTTTCACCTGTCGAAGCCTACATCGTCAAGCAACAAATTTATAAATTCGAAATCGCTTAAGTGTTGCATGGAACAGCTAAAGGTAAAAATCGCAGGAGAAATTTCCCTATCTTCAGATCCTGGAAGCACCATGAAGAAGTGGAGGGAGGTTTTCAATATCGCCCAAACGGATTTGTCGCAGTATTTGAAGATTTCTCCATCGACTATTTCGGATTATGAGAGCAACCGCAGGAAATCCCCGGGAATTGCCGTGATTTCAAGGTTTGTTGACGCGCTTTTTGCAATTGATCACCAGCGCGGCGGATCCATCATAAAAAAATTCAAGGAAGCCGATGAAACCGGAAGGGGGATGTATGAGGCAATTGAATTCATCAAGCCCGTGAACGCTAAGGAATTTGGGAAATTGATCGAAGCCAAGGTTTTGGCGAATGGCGAAAAACTTGAAATCAAGAATATTTTTGGGTGCACGATACTTGATTCCGTCAGGGTGATTTTGGAATTGCCATATGAGAGCTTCATTAAGATTTACAGCGGAACTTCGGAGCGGGCTCTTATTTTCACGCACGTTTCAACCGGAAGATCGCCAATGATTGCGGTCCGTGTGACTCCAATCAAGCCATCGATAATAATTTTGCACGGAGTTGAGGAGGTGGATAAATTGGCAATCAAAATTGCAGAAGCTGAAGGTATTCCACTACTTCAAACAAAGCTTGGGATTGATGAGATTAAAAAAAGGGTCAAGGATATTGCGTATTAGAGGAGAAGTAAGATGAATGTGCCAGTTTTGCTTGCGTTCATAGTTTTTTTTGGGGTGTTTGCGGGCAATTATTTCCTGTTTTACGATTTTGAAAAAGGAAAGGCAAAGGAGGGCGCATTTGTGTTCACCCCGCCTTATTACTATTCTGCAAACGAGTGGGTTTCGCAGGTGAATGCGTTCTTTTTCGTGTTCTTGTTTTCGCTTCTGTTCTTTGGGTTTTCAGCGCCAATTGCAACCGGCATAGAAGGCGCAAAATACGCGGCGTTTTTGCTCACGGGCTCTGGAAGCTTGTTTGATTTTGCGTTCATAGTCCCCGAGCTTTTGGCTGTTTATTCGGCAACCCTTCTTGGGCAGGGTGTTTTGAATGATTTTGAAGGCCAGACGGTTTTTGAGCATTGGGGAAAGGCGCTAAAGGTATTTGGAATAGCTTTTAGCATGCTTGCAGTTTTGATAGTTGCCAGGTATTTTGTTGTTTGAATTGGGCCGGATTGGAATTTGATTTTATTGCCAATTAATAGCTAGAACTAATTTGGAGGAAGGTATTCCGAAACAGAATACCAGCAAAACGAGTTTTTTTCGTTCGGGTTTATCTGTGTTGCCAAATCGTTGTCCTTGAAAAGTATTTGAAGCCCGTCAAACCGTTGAATGTACGAGCAATAATTGTTTTGGTCGGCGCATTGGTCGGTTTGCTCGTTTAAAATAGAAAAGTCGGGGTTTGCTATAAAGTCGCCACATGGCGTCCTTTGAGAGCCAATGTAAACTTCGAGATTTGAATTTTTTGCTTCCTCGCAAGCCGGCTTTAATACTTTGTTTACAAATTCGGCAAGATAGGCGGATTTTGCCATTTCTTCGGAAGTTTGGACTTGCCCATAATCAACACCTTGTTGATAGGGAGGAGCTAGTTTAGGGCAGCCGGCGGTTCCGGTATCTTTTCCAATGCAGCTTCCTTCAACAACTCCTCTGCTAGCGCCAATGTCTCCGCCGGTTGCATCGTATTGCATGTTTGCACCAAAGGATAGGCGTTTGTTGAATTTGAATGCGGCATCCAGATATCTAAAGAAAGGATAAGCAATTGGCGCGTCATAGTCAACATCGGTAATTGCGCCCGCGCGAAGCTTGTTTCCGGCCATGTCCTCAGCTAGAATTCTTGGGAATTTCCCATAAACGTCCTGATTTTGGACTGAAACACTTAAGTAGAATTGGTTGCCGCCTTCGCACCCTTTAGCAACTACGCATCTATCACCTTCGAATTTTGAGCAGCATTGGAAGGCGCCGTTTCCGGAAGTTTCTTCGGCAAATTTTTCGCAGTCAATTTCAACGGATGGGATCAGCTTCCTGCATAAGGGAACTTCAGAGGTTGGCTGATATTCAAGAAGCGATCTGAAGGCATCGGCATTGGCAACTTTTAGATTGATTCCTTCAAAATTGGTTTCTTCCGAGAGGGTTTTTGCCCAAGTCGAAAGCCCGTAAATGTAACCGTTGCCGTTTGTGGTTGGCTGAGAGCAAACAATATCGCCCATTAGGCTTGAGGATCTGGCGCATGCAAAAAATCTTTCCTCTTTTTCATCAACTGTTCCATCCCCGTTTTTATCCGCTAAAACCTGAGCGCCGTGATAATCAACGGTTGTTCCCGGGTTTGCCTTGCTTTGTGTTTTGAGGGAAACAAAATTCGACCAGCACTGCGATGAAAGGATTCCTTCGATGTTTCGCTGAAGGCCAATGTTAAAAACCGAACCCAGATCGGACCGGTAGATTTCAACCGTCGAAACGAGCTTGTTGTGGTAGGAATCGCTTACAATTTGGGAAACTGCTAAGCTTTCGGCGCGCGTCATGTTGATTATCAGAAGGACGCAGATTAGGAAGATAAGCGTGCCAAGAAGGGGCGCTGCAATGAATCCTTTCTTTGCCATGTTTTTAGTATTGCAGGGAAATATTTAAGCTAACCGCCGCTTTTGTTTTGTTGGGGGGGTTGTAGGCATGTGTGCAAACGAATTGCCTAGAGGGTTCGCCTAGGAGGCCGTTAAATAAGAAGTGGGCCCGCGGAGATTTCCTTGCCTATAATTGGCGGAGCCGCAAATTCCTTTTCTTTCGCGGCGCCACCTGCCTTTCCATCAAAACTATTTTTGATGAACCTTTTTTGAAAAAGGTTCAAAGAAAGGCAAGGCTATCGAACTCCGGGTCTTCGCTGTGTAAGAGCGACGTCTTGGCCATTCGACTACGGGCCCATAAAATAGTTATGGGAGATAACATTTATAGAAGCCCCTATCAAAGAAAAATTTAAAAGCATGTTTTTGGAAATAGATGGGCGTTTGAAAAGCAGGTGGTTTTATGGCAGGCTTGGATGTTTTGTTTTTGCAGTTTTTAAGGCTCCTTTTGGCAATTGTGTTTGCGGTTGGGGCGCAGTATTTGGCAATCAAGATTTTCGATAAGATGACCTCAAAAATCGATGAAATGGAAGAGCTAAAGAAGGGGAATTTGGCGGTTGGAATTGTTCTAGCTTCGGTCATTCTTTCCGTTGCCACCATAATTTCAGGAGGGGTTGCGCGGGCGGTTCCAAGCTCCTTGAATTTTGGGAGTGTTGATTTTTGGACCGGGCTTGGCTACGGCCTATTTAGCCTCTTTGTTGCTTTGGTGTTTGCCGTGGTTTCCCAGTTTGTCGCCCTTAGGGTCTTTGATTCTATGACGGAAGGGATTGATGAGCAAAAAGAGCTAAAGAAGGGGAATTTGGCTATGGCGGTCCTTTTGGCGGCGGTTATTTATGCAACCGCAATTGTTGTGGTCGCGGGGCTTCCTTCGTTTTAGGATGGGTTTCTTTGGGGTTTTGGCGAATTGGCGATTGTTTGGGGCCGTTGGCCCTTGTTTTTCTTTTTTTCTAATAGATTCTTTGCTGTTTTCAATTTGTTTTTTCTTTGGTTTTTGCGCAAAGCAATATTTGCAGGGTCGACTCGACGTGGGTCATTTAACTATTTTTGCGTTCTAAATAAAGCATGAAGAGGGTTGTTTTGGATAGTTCTGCGCTCATTTCCTTATCGGAGAGCTGCGCGGCTTCCTGCCTTGGGTTTTTGAAGGAGAAAAATTCGATTGAGTTTTTGGCGCCGCAAACCGTTTATGATGAGTGCGTGACAAGGCCGCTTGGGATAAAACAATATGGGTTTTCTGCGCTTAGGATCAAGAGGCTGTTTTTGGAAGGGATTGTAAAAAAAACAGAGGTTGATGGGTTGGAAGTTGATGCTTTTTTGGAGGTTACAAATAAACTATATCATGTTAATGGAAAGAATTTGGAATTGATACAAAGGGGGGAAGCGGAATGCGTGGTTTTGATGAAGAAGGCGGATTGTTTAGTAATTGATGAAAAAACTCTTAGGATTTTGGTTGAATCTCCAAAAAAAATGGGGGAGATTTTGAAATCAGAGTACGGTAAAGAAGTTGGATTGGATGGAAACAGCCTAACCAAACTGCAACAGATGGTGCGCGGCATTAAAATACTTAGGTCCGCAGAAATTTTGGTGGTTGCTGCAAAGCAGGGCTATTTTGCAAGGTTTGGAGAGGATGAAGGAGAAGCTGGAAAATCCGGAATTTATGCACTTAGGGGGTTTGGTTGCAGCCTAACAAAGGAAGAACTGATTGAATTTGAAAACCTTAATATGATGGGCCGGTAGATCAGAAAAATTTTACTAAACGTAAGATTTTGGTCAACAGCAGATCGCATCGTTCGCAACGATGAGGCCGCGGGTGCGACTCCCGTCCGGTCCATCTATTTTTTAATAACCCAAAGCGCAGGCTGCAGTAGAATCAAAAAAAATTTGATTTATAGGTAAAACAAAAAATCAAAAATTTAAACACTAACACTAACAAACACTATTGCTTCACGTGTTGCTTGTTGTTAAGTAGTGTTTGAGTTTTCCTTAAGTTTTTGCAACATCTATTGCAAATTATTAAATTATTGTGCAACACCTGTTGCAATAAAATTAAACTTATGAGTTGGTTTTGTTAATATTTTGAGACATATGTTGCATTTTCAGAATTTTTTTACAACAGCCACTAAAATTCAAATTTCAACCAGTACAAACAAAAACAAATTTATTACCGTGCTTTTTTAAAAAAACAACAACAAAACTTCCTTGAAAACATGCGTCACCAGTTGCATTTAGGGGTCGAACAAGCGCCTTTGCCCGCCTTTAACAGCGGTTTCCTTTCTCAGTCCCTCAACAATTTTTCGCATCTTTTTTTCCTTATTTTTTGACGACCAAAACATCGCCTCATCCTTGGTTCCCTTTGTGATTAGAAAAACCACCCTTCCTTGCCTAACCCGCCCGGTTCTGCCTCTTCGCTGTATCAGCCTAATTTCTGATGGAACAGATTCGAAAAAAACAACCAGGCCAACTTCTGGAACATCAAGGCCCTCTTCACCAACCGAAGTGGAAACCAGTATGTTGAATTTTTCCTCCCGAAATCCTTGCATCACCTGTTGCTGGTGTTTTTGGGAAAGCCCCCTGCTTTTTCCAACAAATTCAACCGGCCTAAGCCCCCCAACTTCTCCCAACACCTGCGCGATTTTTTTAACCGAACTCCTAAACTGCGCAAAAACAATTGCCTTCTCCCCTTCCTTTAGGTTTTTTAGCAATTTTACAAGCGCTTCAAATTTTGGGTGCTCAACTCCTTCCTTCAATATGGCGTTCGCCTTCTCCTCAATTGCTCCCCACCTAAAATCCTCAAGTAAAACCCTAACCGCTTTGCTTTTGCTATCCCTATTTTTCATGTCATCCATAAATTTCAAAAGCGCAAACACCCCTTGCGTTTCAACCAAATCCAGTGCGTGGCTTATGTTCATTGCGCGCGCCTGCAAGCTTAAAACCGAATAATTTTTTGCATCCAAATGCAAATCACGAACCGCCCGCTGCCTAACCAGCAAAAGCTCCCGCGTATGCCTTGACAGATCCGAGCTTTCAAGCGCCCCAAACCCTTTTAATTCCTCCAAAACCTCCTTCAAAAGCGCCCTCAAAGACTCCCTCAAAAACAAGATTCCCTTCGGTAGCTCAACAAACACCCACTCGTTTTCGATTTTATTTGAAAATCTTTTCACATCAAAATCGTTCTCATCCCTAATTTCGATATTTTCAATTTGCAAATTCGAGCAAATCTCATCAATTGTTTGCCGATTGCTAGACGGGCTTGCAGTCAATCCGACAACCAGCAAATTCCTGCCTGCCGATTCCCTTGCAACAAAAGAATATGAATACTCCTTAACCGCCCGATGCGCCTCATCCAAAACAACCATGCAAAAATCGTTCAAATCCACTCTTCCGGCAAGCAAATCAAACTCCAAGGTCTGCGGAGTTCCAACATAGCACCACACATCCTTATCCCCCCAAAGCTGCTGCCTTTTTTCAGGCGCAATTTCTCCGGTCATCAAAACTACTCTTGGCCCAAAAAATTCCGCATCCTTTTCATTTTCTGTTTCCTTTCCTCCCAAGGTTTCTTTTCCGGCGTTGGTTTTATCTGCAACCTGTTTGGCGCCCGCCTTTTTTCCCTCTTCCTTTTGGCCTTCCGCCCCTCCAAAATCAACCAGGCCCGAAATCGTTTTTGCCTGCTGGGCTGCAAGCGGTTTTGTTGGCGCCAAAAAAATGAATTTTTTCCGCTCCCTTTTTTTCGAAAGCATTTCCGAAACAAATTTTGCAATAACAAGGATTGCAACAAACGTTTTTCCAAGGGCTGTTGGCATGATAACAAGCGAATTCCCCTTCGAAATTATGCTTTTTGCAATATTGATCTGATATTCCCTAGCTTCAAGTACATCCGCTTTTTCCGTAAGGGCGCATTCACTTAGAAAATCTGCAAAATTACCGCTCATTTTTCAATCCGCCTCCAAGCCAACTATTTTAATTCAAATGATCTTTATTATCTAAAGCAGGGGTGCTTTCGTGTGGTTGGCAGGATAATTGGTTTTATTTCCGGAAAAGGAGGAGTTGGCAAAACTACTCTTACAATAAACCTTGGCGCTTCCTTAGCATCACATTTCAAAAAAAAAGTCGTAATCCTCGACTGCAATTTAACCACTTCCCACTTAGGCATAACCCTTGGCATCCACCACGCCCCAATCACGATAAACCACGTCCTTCGGGGCGAAGCCCTCCTTGAAGATGCAATTTACGCCCACAATTCCGGCATGCACGTGATCCCAGCTTCCCTTCGCATGCAGGAAATGACCGGGGTTGATTTGATCAAAACAAAGCCAATTGCCAAGGTCCTTGCAAAAACATATGATTTTGTCCTTCTTGATTGCGGGCCCGGAGTTGGCCGGGAAGCGCTAGCCTCGCTTAATTCTTCCGAGGAAATACTATTCATTGCAACGCCCACGCTTCCTTCGGTCATGGATGTTTTGCGCTACGTCGAATACCTCCAAAACAGCGACAAGAAAAAACTGGGCCTTGTCCTTAACATGATCCAGCGCGGAGAATCCCAAATGTCTTCATCCCAAGTCGAAAAAATCACCAACCTTCCTGTAATTTCAAAAATTCCGCGGGACAGCTTCATTCCCCAGGCGCAGGCAGCTGAAGTCCCTGCGGTTTTGGCATTTCCAGAATCTAAAGCAGTAAAGCAAATAATGAACCTTTCAAGGCATATAGCCGGACTTCCGGTTCAGCAGGAAATAAAGGTTGGCCCGCTCGAAAGCATACGCGAAAAGGCAATATACTTCTTTGAGCGGATCAAGAATTTTCCCTCCCTTGATTGAGTGGGCGGGAAAAGCTATTATTCTGCCTCTGCATTTACCCCCTCATGATCAAATACGCAATTTTATTCTTACTATTCTCCTCCTTCCTCCAAGCCTACTCAATCGAAGACCAGTTGAATTTCATGGTTCGGGAAGGCGAAAACAAAACCTCCGTAGAATTCGGCGCCCAAAACGGCCTTTACCACATGCTTTTCATCAACTGCATTCCGGCTGCAATTCTCGAACAGCGCGGGGATGAACTATTGGAGGTTTCCCCAAACCAAATTGAGGACTTGGTCGCAGAATATTTGCGGCAAGGCTATAGGGGCTGCAACAATGAATATTTGGATTTGAATTATTCTGCAATTGTGATAATTACCCAAATGCCTTCCCGCCTAATCGAAGCTCATGGGATTAGGCAATCTATGGATCGCGAAGAAACGCTCCAGCAGCTAAAAAATGAAAAAACCCAAATCGAAGAAACCCTCTTCAAATTCAACAAATTCGAGCTGGTTGCCCTAAACAACAAATTGAATGTAATGGACGATAATTTGAGGAATTTACGGAAGGTAAAAACCGATGCCTCCATAACCTACCTCTCTTCCGAATTTGATAAATCCGCATTCGATGCAAAAACCATCCTCAAAGATTACCAAAAAATCCTTCCATACTATTATCCGGCAGCCGCCGCAATTTCAAATGCGTCTCTTGCAATCGATCGCCAAAAACTAGCCTACGGTGAAAATGACGAGTGGCTAACCAATCAGGCAAGGGAACTTTTAGCGCTAAAATCCGATCTTTCCTCCCTTGAAAAAGACCTTGCAATTGGGGCGACCATCCAAGATTCGCAGTTTTCTTCCATTTATCTGCGCGCAATTGAAATCCGGCAAAACGCAACAAGGCGGCCAAAGCTGATCCCAACAATTGTAACCTACTTCTTGATTTTTGTGATTCTGCTCTCCTTTGCAGGCGCAATTTATGTAAAACTTAGGGGTTCGCATAAAGTTGTAAAAGAAGACATCCCAAAAATAAGAAAACTTCTTGACAAGCTAAGAAAAATAGAGCAAAAAGAAGAAGAATCCGCGTAAACAAACAAACGTGCAAATTCTTTACTCTGCCAAATGGCAGATTTCACTTCCTATCGTTTAGGGCCTAAGCCCTTCCTGCAAGCTTGACATCCTCTCCCGTTACGGTTTTCCTGCCCGCATGCTTAGCTAATGATGCCGCCTTTTGCCCAAGTGTGATTGCATACTCTTCCAAAATATCCGCAAGCGCTTCCGATGCATCCTCGGAAACCCGTTCAGCTCCGGCTTTCCTAATTAACCGCTCAACTGCTGCAAGTGGCAAATCCGACATGATTAACACCCCAATTTGAAAAATAAGCAATAATTAGGCTTCTTTAAAGTTTATAACTGTTGAGGTGTGTTGCTCCTCTGGCTTGCCGTTATCTTCTAAATTGGCGCCCTCAAAACAAGGGATGCAAGTATTGCAGCAAGAGCAATTAAGGCCAATCCGATAAGCACAAGTTTGAAGTTATCCATTTCAATCCTTCCTCATCCTTCCCTTCGGCTTTGGGATTTTCAGTTCCGGATAAATCCCTTCAAGCATTGCAGATGACAAATACGGGCTGTACCCAAATTGCATCATTAATTTGTATAGCGCATATTTCGAAAGCCTCTCATCCTTCTGGGAAAAAAGCCCCTCCTTATTTGCCTCGACAAGCGCGGGAATCATTTTTCCAAACGATTTTCTCTCGGGGTATTTCGACAAAACAGCTTTCATTTTCGAAAAGAACTCCGCAGTTCCAAAGAACTTTTCGCGCTTCCCATCAATTGTTGCCATCGTGTGGACCATTGTCGAAAGCGTTTCCTTGTTTTCAGCAATTTCCAAATTTACCTTCCGAACAGCCAGCCAGCCCGAATAATTCGCAATGAACCTGAATTCCTTTTTTGGCGGCGTTCCTTGCGGCTTGATTTTGATTGGAAAGATCTTTTCAAACATCAGCGAAAAATAATACCCAACAGCAATATCCGTAACCGGCGCAAGTTTTTTTTCAATGATCCTTTGCGGGTCCCTATCGTCCCTGCAAAACGCCGCCATTGAAGTTTCCAATGCGCCCGGCTTGATTTGCGAAAGCAACGAAAGCAAATCCGCAATTGTTTTGATTTTCTGCAAATCCTCCTTTGCAAACCCCTCAATCCCCTTCTTGTCAATTGGTGCAAAATCAAAAAGGTTCTTCCTAATGGCCTCAATCCCTTTTTCCATCAGATTGCAAACATTTTCGTTATTCAGCGCATTCCCTTCCAGTTTTTCAAATAGCTTGAACTCCTTGAAATCGCATTGCAATTGCATGAACTCTTGCGGCATTGAAAATCATCCTTTTGGAAATTCGTAGTTTGCCCCCCTTGGCAATTCCTTATCCTATTCATCTTAAAATATAGTTATTTTTTTGGCTTTAATGATTGCAATGTCTTCCTAGCTGAAATTCCAACAGAAGATGACAGCGCGTAAGCTCCGCCTGCAAGCTCGGTCCCACACGACCCGCATTTCCAATGCGCGTATCCGGTCCTTGCAACATTTTTCTTTTGGCAAGTTGGGCAAACATAGCTTTGGCGCTGCTGCTTTAGAACATCATTTTCCCGCTTCCTGATTTTTACTCCATAGTGCGATCCCATTCATCCTCACCCGCCGATCAATTTCCTAAGCTCCCTGCCCTTTTCAAGGCTTGCATCCATGATGGCTGAAAATTCCTCCCTTGAAAATGCGCTCCTTCCCGACTTTTGGGCAGCGCACAGCAAATCCCCATCGCAAGTTGCAAAAGAGAGCCTCCCTTCCGAAGCAACTTCCTCTTCATCATTTGCATCAAGCACGATTTTACCATCGATTTTCTCAAAGCTGCAAACAACCGCGCTTCTTTCAAGATGCAATTTTCCTGAAAATTCGCCCCTAATAAGCGCCTTTGCCTCGTACTTTGGGACCTTCGTGTCAAGCAAAGCGCCCATTGCAGCCAGGCCCGCCGTATCTATCAAATTCCCAGAATGATCCATGATGTACAAATCAACATAAATCCCAAGCGCTTTTCCTTCCTCCAAAAACAGCTTTTTGGAATCAACGCAATCCGCCGACCTAATCCCGCGATCAACTACCCTTGCAAGTTCAATGCTCCTCTCATCTGGCGGGCCTGCAAAAAATTCCGGATGCGCAAGTGGCAAAAATTCCGCATTCACCTGGAATACGCCTTCGGCTGGCCTATCCTTGTACGGCTCGACAACATCGAATTTTACTCCAGCTAGCACCTTTGTATCCCCAATCTGCGCAAGGCAGCTTCCTTCCGCATTTGGCAAAAGCCCCTTTTCAATCTTGATTGGCCTATATTCCAAAAGGCCCCTTCCATCCGATCGTTTGTTGTTTTTTAGCAATTCCTTTACAAATTCCTCCTTAACTTCGTCCATTATCATTTAAGCACCACTCTCTTCAAGAACATATTTGTTTTTCAAAGCCTCTATCTGAAGCTCCCTTACCGTTTTTGCAGTTTCAAAAGAATAATCCAATGCAGTTTCAACTTCCTTCTTGCTTAGCATCCCATCCAATTGGAACAGCAAAATTTCATTCGACCTAAGCGAAACAATCACTGGTATATCCGACGTTCCGTAGTTATCTTCCGGTTTATCGACATCGACAACCAAAACCCCATCCACCTTTCCAACCGAGACCCCTTGCACCAAATCCCTCATTGGGATTCCAGCATCCGCAAGGGCAACTGCCGCAGCCGTGATTCCAGCAATCCTTGTCCCTCCATCGGATTGCAAAACCTCGATGCTGATATCGATTTGCGTCTTTGGGAACTGGTTTGTCAAAATCGCATTTTCAAACACGTGCTTTGCAACTTTTCCAATTTCAATTGCGCGCCTATTTGGCCCGCTCCTTCCGTGCTCTTCAAGCGAAGAAAACGGCGCCATTGAATATTTGCAATTCACATTTGCCCTATTCGGGTTTGCCATGTGCTTTGGAAACGCCTCCCTTGGGCCGTAGACCGCTGCAAGTATTTTATTTTTCCCCCATTCAATCATTGCGCTGCCATCCGCCTTTTTCAAAACTCCAGCTGTAATTTTCAAGGGCCTAAGATCCATGACCCCTCTTCCATCGTTCCTTTTTCCATTCCTGATCAAAACCGGTTTTTCCATATTGTTCCCTCTTAATTATTCCTTAATTTTTTGAGCTTCACTTTCCAAAAACGCCTGCACCCGGTCAGTTAACCCGCCGGTGTGCGCTTCCCGCTGGATTTTCAAAATAGCTTCCATTGCAAGCGCAACATTCCCCTCCCTTATGTATATCCTTCCGTTCTTCCCAACAAAAAGCTTGGTATTCGCATATTTTTCAATCATCGAAACCATGCTCGAATTCCTTCCAATTACGCGGGGCACTTTTACGGACTCGATTTCCATAAGCCTTCCGCCATATAGCTTCCTTGGCTCGATTAGCATCGGTTCGTTGACTTCGTCGACTTCTTGTATTAGGCAGGAAACAACATCCCCTATTTTGAAGCTCTCCCTAGATTCCCTAGTTGAAAGCTGGCCGGCATACGGGGAATTCAAATCAATGGTATATCCGCTAAATCTTTGGTCGGAAACAATTCCAACAACGTAATCATCAATTATTGGCAAATACTTGCCCTTCAAAGGCACCGCCCTATCCTCGCTTTTAACGCAAATAACGCTTGCAATTGTCTTGTTCCCAAGCACATATCCTCCATCGATCCTTCTTGGATCCTCAAAAAGCACATCCCCTGGAACGCTAATTTCTGCCATAATTTGTTTCTCCTCATAGTGTAAATGGGCAAGTTTATTTGTAGGAATTACCTAGCTTAAAACAAACACATATTCTATATTCTTGCTTTCCAAAAGATACGGAAAACCAAGACTTCACTTTGTTTTATCTTTCCTCATTAATTTTGCCTATTAATTTAATAAACCTATCCAAAAATGCCTGTCCGCCATCCTTATGGGCAAGTTGCAAAAATTGGCGGTTTCCCAAAAATCCCGCCCGCATTCCGCAAATATCCCAAAAACGCTTCAAGTAAAGTTTAAAAACACCTTGAACTTAACAAATACGGTGGTTTACAGTATGCCAAAAATTAATATAATCGGTGTGCCTTTGGATGAAGAAGTGGTTTTCATAATTTCCCTCCTGATATTCCTGATTTTAACCGGCATGTACTTCAACTTCCTATCGGAAGATTCGGGCTCGGCCTACACGCTTAGCTATTCCTTGCAATACACCTCCGGAATAGGCGCATTTCTATCCGCCCTATCCATCTATGTGTTCTACAAGCTCCACATAATTGAGGAAAAACTCGGCCTTATTCCAACGCCATCTGGAGCATCTTCAAAGAGAAGGAGGTAATTCCCCTCTTTTCTTTATTTATTTTTCCTAATTCTTTTTGTTTTTCAAGCTTATTTTTTCAATACTCCCAAAGCCTATCCGAGTCCCTAAGCAATTCATGGGTTTCCCAATCTTTGCCCAAATTAAGCAAATTTTACCCGGTTCCATCCAAAGATAAATCAATTATAAACTTGCTTATCCTAATCCTTCTTTTGGGGGCGTGGGCCAACCTGGTAAACTTTTCTTTTCTTGTAAGAAAAGAAAACCTTTGAAAAGAAAAGAACTAGAATGCTGACAGCTTTGGGAGCTGTTGATCTGAGAAGCCTCTTTTTCTTTCCCGAAAGAAACAGACCCTTGGGAGAAAAAGAAAGGGAATTTGATTTGCGAATCAACCCTCCCCGTGCTCAGAACTTCAAATCTCAGCGCCCCCATTCTTATTTATCCAAAACATCGAGATTGCCGTACATCGTTATTTGGCATATTTTTCCCGTTAGCCTCTTTGCCACACAGTTATAATCGTTGTTTATCAAAACTTCTGGTAGATACTTATGGATCTTGGGGAAGGCATCAGGAAAGCGCTTGCAAAAATCACCGGCGCAGCAATAGTTGATGAGGCCGCAATCAAGGCTCTTGTCAAGGAGCTTCAGCGCGTTCTTATTTCAAACGATGTCAACGTGCAATTGGTTTTCGAACTAACCAAGCGGATTGAGGAAAAATCCCTAAAGGAAAAAAAATCGCAGTCCCTGAACCTTCGGGAGCACATAGTAAAGACCGTATATGATGAGCTAGTTGAAATAATCGGCGAAAAATACGAGCCCCAAACAAAAAAAATGAGGATTTTGGTGCTTGGTTTATTTGGAAGCGGCAAGTGCGTTACTGGCGAATCCAGAATTGCAATTTCGGACGGCAAAAACACGACTATCCGGGAAATCTACGATTCGGCAACCGAGCTCGAGGAGCAAACCGAGGGTGGATTTATAAAAAAGCTTAAAGAGCCAATAAAATTACCTGCAATGAACCAAAAAACCCTAAAAATAGAGGATTCCAATGCTTCTGTCCTTTGGAAGCTCAAGAAAACTGCGCCTCTCCACACGATTTATTTGGAAAACGGCAACAACCATAAAATAACAACTACCCCCGAGCATCCGTTTTTCGTTTTAAAAAATGGCTCGATTTTGCAATTACGATCAGACGAACTAAGGGTGGGGGATCGGGTAGCCGTTCCTAGCTCGATACCAACTTCCTATAATGAATTCGGCCTGAAAAAGGCGTTTTTCGAAAAAACAGATGAAAACCTCCTAATTTTTGATTTGGATTTGGCAAAAAAAGCAAAACAAGAGATAAAAAATAAAAAACAAACCCTGAAATCCTTGCTTTTAAATTCAAATGCAAAATCCAATTACGCCCATCTGTCGCACGCCTTAAAAAAAGGGGCTGTTCCAATGTGGCTTATCCGAGCCCTGTTTTCAGAAAATGCCTTAAATAATCGGGTCAAAGTCAAATTGCTAACTGCAAAAGATTTTATCGAGTTTCCACTAACGCCTTCAGAAGATTTTGCCGAATTCCTGGGCTATTTTATTGCTGATGGGTCCATGGGCAAATCCGGAATTCAAATTGTCAACGAAGAATCCGCCGTAGTTGAGCGGTCCAAACAATTATTTCGGGGTCTATTTTCTATCAGCCCCAATGCCTTGAAAGACAAACGCTCAAAAAATTTATTTCGTGTAACCGGATCTTCAGTTACCCTGACTTCGATATTTAATTCCATTTTTAGTTTTCCACTAGGCAAAAAAAGTGCAATAGTAAGAATTCCTAGTTTAATCATGCAGGGAAAAGTTTCCGAAAAATCAGTTTTTCTAAGGGCCTATTTTGATTGTGATGGAAGTGCCTCCTTAGGTGCGCGAGAAATAGAATTTGTAACCGCCAGCGAAAAGCTTTCTGGCGACTTAAGGATACTGTTATTGCACCTCGACCTGTTTCCCTCATTATCGAAGAAAATAGTGAACAAAACACCCTATTACCGAATAATGTTGCGTTCAAATAGTGTCAATACTTTTGCAAACACTATTTTTTCCATTGTGCCTAAAAAACAAAAAAGGCTATTGGAATCAATTCAAATTGCAAAAACACAGGGATTAGGACAACACGAAAACATCCAAGTGGGCCGAATGCTCCAAAAAGTGCGTGAAAAATATGGCGCATCCGTTGGGGAAGTGCAAAATTATGTCTCTTCTTATGGCACTTACGAATCGGAAGGGGAAATCTCAAAAAATTCATTGAAAAAGTTCATTGAATCATTGCCGAAAATAAAAAATAACTGGGTCGAATTCCTAAAAAAGGTGCGTGGGGAAGAAACCTATGCGCACTTGGACGCCGAATACAAGAACCGGGGCTGGCTAAATGCGACCATTTCCCGCCTGTTCCGAAAAGGGTTTGTTGCTTTGGGCGTGAATTCCCCCCTTAAAATTACTTTAACCCCGAAAGGCCATCAAAAAGTCCTTGAATCGCAAACGACTTCGATTGATTACGAGGAAACGCTGAAAATGCTTTGTTCCTCCAACCTTAACTGGCTAAAAGTAAAAAGAATCACTTCGGATGCGTCGGGAGAGTGGGTTTACGATCTAACTGTTGAAAAGCACCACAATTTCATTGCAAACGAGATGATTGTGCACAATACGACTTCCATTGCAAAACTAGCCAAATTCTACCAATCAAAGGGCCTAAAGGTTTGCGTGATTGCCGGGGATGTGCACCGTCCAGCGGCCCTTGAGCAGCTTCAGCAGCTTTCAACGCAAGTCCATTGCGGATTTTTTGGCGAAAAAGGAAAAACCGCCTCCCAACTTGCAAAAGATTCCCTAAAACTCGAATCCCAATACGATGTTTTGATTTTTGATTCCGCAGGAAGGTCGGCATTCGACAAAGAGCTTGAAAAAGAGCTAAAGGAAATAAACTCGATTTTTGCCCCTGACGAAAAATTCCTTGTTGTTTCGGCCGATCTTGGGCAGGTTGCCGGCAAGCAGGCCCAGCAATTCTCAGAAGCCGTTGGAATAACCGGAGTAATTGTAACCAAAATGGACGGATCTGGAAAAGGCGGCGGCGCCCTTTCCGCGGTCAAGGCCTCGAAAAGCAAAGTCGCCTTCATTACGCTTGGCGAAAAGCCCGACGCCCTTGAAGTTTTTGATGCCAAAAAATTTGTTGCAAGGCTTGTTGGCTTTGCCGACCTTCCGGCTCTTTTGGAAAAAGTGCAGGAGCTTTCGGATGAGGAGGCAATGAAAAAAGTCCTCGAGGAAGGAAAGCTCGACTACGAAACCTTCCTTGCGCAGCTACGGTCTATGCGCAAAATGGGCCCGCTCAAGCAGATAATGCAAATGCTTGGGATGTATGATGTCCCAGAAGAAATGCTTGGTCAATCCGAAAAAAAGCTCAAGCTTTTTGAAGCCGCGGTCCTATCCATGACCAAAAAAGAGAGATTGGAGCCGGATTTGATGAAAAACAAATCCCGACAGGACAGGGTTGCAAAAGGCTCTGGGCTAAAACCAGAAGATGTGCGCGAGCTTGTAACTAATTTTGAAAAAATGCACAAGATGATGAAGGGCATGAAGGGAAACCGCGGGCTCATGAAGCGCTTTTCAAACATGCTCCCGCCCGGGTTAAAATTGTAAATTAATTCTTAGCTGCAAATTCCCATTATTTAAAACAATTTTTCCAAATCGTTTTTCCTTTCCCCTACAAATTCACAAGGTAAATCCCAAGCAGAAGCGCGCCAATCAAAAGCCAAACACTATCGTGCTTGATTTGTGTTTTTGCCAGCATATACGCAATAATTGCAGCTGCCAGTGCCCCGATCCCATCCATAAATACCAACACAATTCTGACAAATAAGGAATTTATATCAATAGTTTTTGGCATAATCTAAATGCATGGGCCGCAGTACGCAACTTTTTCCCCTCCCAATCCAACCAATCCCTGATTCTAAAACGCTTTTAACCCTTAAGCTGCATTAATTTGAAGAAAGCATTATGCCAATAGATTTCAAATCATTAGATGCCAAATGGCAAAAAATCTGGAAAGATTCCAAATCCTTCGAACCGCCAGTAGACGAAGCTAGGAAAAAATTCCTGATAACCTTTCCCTACCCGTATTTGAACGGCCCAATGCACGTTGGCCACAGCTACAGTTTTTTCAGGGCGGATGCATATGCTAGGTTCAAGAGAATGCAAGGCTTCAATGTGCTTTTCCCCCAAGGCTTCCATGCAACCGGAGAGCCAATCATGGGAACCGTTGAGAGGCTTCGCAACAACGATCAAACCCAAATTGAAATTTTCAAAAACGCCGGCGCAACAGACCTTGATTTGGAAAATTTCAAAAAAGGGCCGGAATATGTTGCTAATTTTTGGAAATTGCGGTGGACGCACGATTTGCAAACCTCCGGCGCATCAATTGATTGGCGAAGATCTTTCATCACAACAGATCTGACCCCCCAATATTCCCGGTTCATCGAATGGCAATACGTTACCCTCAAAAAGAAAGGTTATGTTGTGCAAGGCACACACCCCGTTGTTTGGTGCCCCCACGACCTCTCTCCAACTGGCGATCACGATAGGTACGAAGGCGAAGGAGAATCCCCCGTCGAATATACTTTGATCAAATTCGAACTCCAAACCCAAAGCGGTGAAAAAATCATCTTCCCCTGCGCAACCCTTCGGCCAGAAACCGCGTACGGCGCAACAAACATTTGGCTAAACCCCAACGGCAAATACGTTGCTGCAAAAATAGGCGATGAAAACTGGATCATTGGCGAATCCGCAATCCCAAAGCTAAAAGATCAGCTCCAAACAATTTCGGCAATCATTCCAATAGATCCAAAAGCCTTCATCGGAAAATCCTGCTCCCTAAAAATCCTAAACCAAAAAATCCCAATCCTTCCTGCAAATTTTGTTTTGGACTCCCACGGATCGGGCGTTGTCATGTCTGTTCCTGCGCATGCGCCATACGATTACATGGCGCTTGCCGATCTGAAGAAAAATCCCGTCGAGCTAAAGCAATTCGGCCTGAGCCTAGCAGATATTTCTTCAACCGTTCCAATCCCCCTCATAACCTGCGAAGGATACGGCGCAATTCCCGCCAAGGAAGAAATCGACAGATTGCAAATCACTTCGCAAAAAGACAAAGAACTGCTTGAAAAGGCAACTTCCAATCTGTACAAGCAAGAGTTCCACAAAGGCATTTTGAATGAAAAATTCCAAAAATTCAAGGGCATGAAGGTTTCGGATTCAAAGCTTGCAATCATCTCCGAATTTTACTTGCAAAAAATAGCGCAGCCGTTTTGGGAAACCTCCGCTGATGTAATTTGCAGGTGCATGACAAAATGCCACGTGAAGATTTTGGAAAACCAGTGGTTCTTGAAATTCTCCGATAGGCGATGGAAGGATGCGGCCCTTGAAAACCTCAAATCCATGAATATTTACCCTCAAGAAGCCCGGCTCCAAATGGAAAACACAATCGAATGGCTGCAAAACAAGGCGTGCGCAAGGAAAGGCGGGCTTGGGACAAAGCTTCCCTGGGACAAGGAATGGAAAGTCGAAACGCTTTCGGATTCGACAATTTACATGGCCTACTACACAATTTCCCGCCTAATAAATGAAAAGAAAATCCCCGCATCACAACTTACCAACGAGGCATTTGATTTCATCTTCCTTGCAACAGGCTCTGCTGTTGATATTTCAAAAACTTCAGGAATGGACTCGCCCCTATTGTTGGAACTAAGGCGTGAATTCGAATATTTCTACCCCGTAGATTTGCGAAATTCCGGAAAGGATCTTTTGCAAAACCATCTGTTGTTTTTTATCTTCCACCACACTGCAATTTTTAGAAAAGAGCACCTTCCAAAAGGAATTTCCGTCAACGGCTATGTAACTGTTGAAGGCGAAAAAATGAGCAAGAGCAAAGGGAATTTCATCCCAATCTACAAGCTTTTGTCGGAATACGGCGCGGACCTTGTAAGGATTAACATCATAGCTTCAGGCGAAAATCTCGACGATGCCGACTGGAAATACGAAACCCTAAAAACCTACATTCGAGCATTCGAATACCTGCAAGAAATCCAAATGCGGCTTGCTGCAAACGGTTTTTCAGGAAAAGAAAATTCAAGGAATGAGCGCTTATTTGAAAGCAGGCTCAATTTGGCAATTCTTAACGCAACAAAACACATGGAAAATCTGGAATTCAGATCTAGCGTTCATCAAATTGTTTTCGTTGCTATCGAAGCCCTAAGGAAATACGCCTCGGCTTCAGGAAAATCCGCAAATTTTGCAATCATCAAAGATTCCCTTGAAAAAATCATCCAAATGATCTGCCCCTTCTCGCCACATTTTGCAGAAGAGCTTTGGCAATCCCTAAACGGCAAAGGCATGTGCGGTTTTTCGGCCTTTCCTTCCGCCAATCAAGCCAAAATCGACCAATCCTTGGAAGAAGAGGAGCAATATTTGGAAAACGTAAAAGCCGACGTACAAAAAATAATTTCAATAACGGGCTCGACACCAAAATCAATCCGGTTATTCACAGCTGAAAAATGGAAGTCCTCCCTCCTTAAAATTTGCCTTGACTATGTTGCCAAAAACGGCAAAATGGACTTTTCGCCAATAATCAAGGAAGCACTCTCCCTTGAAGAAATGAAGCCGAATGCAAAAGCAATCCCCTCCTTTTTACAATCCGTGAACAAAACCGTCAACTACTACAAAAATTCCGGAATCCCAAAATTCGATGAAACCGCCCTTTTGGAAAGCAATTCCTCGTCCTTGGAAAAACTCTTCGCATGCAAATTTGAAATCATAAACGCGGATTTGGCCGCCGGATTTGATCCCGAAAACAAGGCGGTAAAGTCACTTCCGCTAAAGCCGGCTATTTTCATTGAAAAGCAAATCTAGTTTTTTTTCTTCCCGGCCTCTTTAGTTTTCAATTCTTTTACCGATGCCTGTGTTTTCCCAAAAGAAACCACTGCCCAATTGCTTCAATTACCCGCTATCTTTTTCAAACCACCCTCTTTATATGCTCAAAAATCATATTTTCTGCTGGACAAAAACGGAAGGTTTGCGTTTGCGGATGGATTTCTATTTTGATTCCGCTTCTGTTTAATCCTCCGTTCCGTAATTCCGGTTATATTTGAGCTGGAAAACCAATTACGGGTATTTTTTAAAGAGAAAAAAATTCCATGGCATTAAAAATTGCAATGCTTGGCTGGGAGTTCCCGCCCTTCATTAGCGGAGGCCTTGGCGTCCACTGCTTTGAACTTACAAAAGCGCTTGGCCAGCGCGGAGTGCTGGTTGATTTCTACATGCCAAAAAGCCAAACAGTCCCCGAATCGCCCCACCCGAATGTGAAAATCATTCCTGTTGACTATTCTTCATTTGAAGGAGAAATAGACTTTCACGACATAGAATTTGGGCCCTACTACAAATTCCTAAAAACCTCAAGATCCCAAACCGCTACTCCTGATTCGGATTTTGTTGAAACCGAATCCGAAAGCTACGGGCTCAACTTTTTTGAGGCAGTTGGCAGGTACAACTTCTTGGTTGCAAAGCTTGTTGAAATCATGCACAAAAAGCGCCACTACGATTTAGTGCATGCGCATGATTGGATAACCGCCAAAGCTGGAATTTCTGCTTCAAAAAAAATAGGCAAAAAGCTGATTTTCACGTTCCACTCGACGGAATTTGACCGAACTGCCAGCCTATCGCCATTTGATTGGATACTTGAAATCGAATCGCAAGCGGCAAAAAACGCATCCCACATAATTGCCGTTAGCAACATGACTAGGATGCAGGTAAGTGAAAAATTCCAAGTCTCCCAAAATAAAATTTCCGTAGTCTACAACGGAGTTGATCCATCAAAATTCAAATCCCAAGCAAAAAAAGAGCATTTTGGGATTACCGGGCCGGTTGTCTTGTTTCATGGGCGGCTTAGCATCCAAAAAGGGCCGGATTTTTTCCTAAAGGCTGCAAAACGCGTCCTTGAACTAAAGCCGGATGTCCGTTTCATAATTTCCGGAAAAGGCGATATGCTCCCCCAACTGCTTTCAGAATCAATTTCCCTTGGCATTATGGATAAGGTCACATTCACCGGCTACATTTCAGATGATCACCTGCCCTACCTTTATTCTGTTGCAGACGTATACGTGCTTCCATCCGTTTCCGAGCCATTTGGCCTGACGGTTTTGGAAGCCATGGTAAATGGCGTCCCTGCAATTGTCAGCAAGAGCTGCGGGGTTTCCGAAATCATAAACCATTGCCTGCGTGTGGATTTTTGGGACGTTGATGAAATGGCAAGCAAAATCCTTGCAATCCTGAAATATACGGAGCTAAAAGAGATGCTTTCAGATGGCGCAAGGGCCGAAGCTTCCCATTTCAGCTGGAGCAAAACCGCAAACGAAACGCTTTTGGTCTACAATAAAAACATGAGTTGAAAATTATGCCAAGCATTTGCCTGTATTTCCACATCCACCAGCCAAGAAGGCTTAAGAAATACTCCTTATTCCATTTGAAGCAAAATGATTTGGAGGCCGAGTACATCAATGATTCCATGAACCGGCACTATTTCGAAAAAGCAGCTGAAAAATGCTACACTCCCGCGCTCAAACTCCTGCTTCGCCTTGTTTTGGAAAATTACGGCAAATTCAAATTCTCCCTAAGCATCACCGGAACTTTCCTTGAGCAGGCAAAAAAATCCAAATCCGGAAGGGAAATAATCGATACCCTAAAGCAGCTTTCGCAAACAAACTGCGTCGAATTCCTAGATGAGACCTACTACCACTCCCTCTCATCGCTTTACATCGACAAAACCGAATTCATCTCCCAAGTAAAAAAGCACACTTCTTTGATTCAGGAATTATTTGGCCAAACCCCAAAAGTTTTCCGGAACACCGAACTGATCTACAGCAATGAAATAGCAAGCGTTGTGGAATCGATGGGTTACACGGGCATCCTAACCGAAGGAATCGAGCACGTTTTGGGCTGGAAATCCCCAAATTACGTCTATAAAAATCTGAACGGCAACCTAAAGGTCCTCCTTAGGAACTACAAGCTTTCAGACGATGTGGGCTATAGGTTTTCCGCAAAATGGTGGCCCGATTGGCCATTAACCGCGGACAAATATGCCTCATGGCTTTCAAGCACGCAAGGAGACATAATCAATTTGTTCATGGATTTTGAAACATTCGGAGAGCACCACTGGAAGGGCACAGGAATATTTGATTTTCTTGCGCACTTCCCAAAAGAAGCGCTCAATTGCCAAAATCTTTCCTTCAAAACCGTTTCAGAAACCTTGCAAAATGAAGCAAAGGACCAAATCGATGTCCCCTACAACCTTTCCTGGGCGGATATGGAGCGCGATGTTTCAGCATGGCTTGGCAACAAATTGCAGGCCGCATGCTTTTTCAAGCTCCAGCAAATAGGCGAAAAAACCAGCCAGCTAAACAATGAAAATCTATCCCATGTTTTCAGGCTTCTCCAAACCTCCGATCATCTCTACTACATCTGCACAAAAAGCTGGGCGGATGGCGATGTCCACAAGCACTTTTCCCCCTACAAGGAAAACACGCCTTACGATAATTTCATAAATTACATGAATATTTTGCGCGATTTTGAAATGCATCTTGATCAAAAGCTATTGGAAAAGGAAAAGGAGCAAAACACTATTTATTCATTCCAAAAAATGCTCAAAACAAAAAATATTTTTGAATCCGCAAGCTTTTCGGCACTTGCGGCATCGAGGCGATCCCCATGAAAAAAGCGCTTTTCCTAATAACCGAGCTCCAAAAACCAGTTGGCGGGCTCCACAGGTATGCAACTGAAATTTTGCAGGCCTGGAGGAACCAGATCAACCAAGGAAAGGCGCAATACGAACCAATTGTAGTTTCAATGCGCGACCCCGCAACCACCTCAACTGACCTTAGGTTTTCAACCGAGCACGAAGAATTCATGCATGCCCACCCAAACATATTGGTTTACGAGGGCATCCGGGGCGGGGAAAAATGCTATTTTTTGGAAAGCACTCTAACAGAAGATGCAAAAAACGCATTCCATGGCGAACTTTGGCTAAAATACCGCATCAAAAGCGACAAGATGGCAAACTGGGGATTTTACCGAATGCTGAATGCATACTGGAAAGCCGTTCCCGAGTTCGCAGAATATCTAATCGCCAAGCGCAAGGAAGATATCGCAGTAATTGATGCGCAGGACTGGCTTGCATTCCCAGCTGGCTTTCTTACGCGGGAAAAAATAAAGCGCCCGCTCAATTGCAGATTCCATTCCGGCGAATTTGGAAGATCGCTTGGAACCCCTGATTTTGAATCCGCGCCGGTCCTTATTGAAACAGCTGCCCTCCAAGAAGCCGATTACATCCAAGGAGTCAGCGTCCACGAGGCCCAATTTGAAATTTACAATCTCCTTCCTCACAAGCAAAAGCTTAGGGAAACTTTCTCTAGCTTCAAATCCGCCCAGTGGCTCCAATACCAGAAATGGAAGGAAGAAACCTTCGAGGATTTCCTTTTATTCGAAGCCGGAACGGATCTTGAAATTGTAACCCCTGCAGTTGCGGGCCTAACAAACGGAATAATTCTGAACGATTGGAAAACCGTCACAATGGACCAGATAAAATCCGGCCGCCATATTTTTGAAAAAGCGCTTCCAGGCAAGGACAAATACGTCCTGTTCATCGGCAGGGCCGAGTGGCGCAAAGGCATCGACGCCCTAATTCAGGCGTTTGGGATTTTGCTCCACACAACAAGGATCAATGCCGGTCTAATCATCAGCTCTTCGCTTTCAGATGAGGAATACGCAAAATACTACGGCCAAATACAAAAGCAGAATCTGCACTCGGATGCAATAATCTACAACGGCTGGCTTGGCGAAGAAGTAAAGAAGGGGCTGTTTTGCGCATCCGATGTGATTGCCCTCCCTTCCCTATACGAACCCTTTGGGCTTGTGACCTTGGAAGTCATGGCAGCTGACATGGCCGCAGAATCGCACGGCTTTGCCGGCCCAATTGCAGTTGTTGGCGATACTGGCGGGATGGCCGAAGTCATTCGCAACGGCGCCAACGGATTCAAAGTCCCAATGGAAAAAGACAGATTCGACTTAAACCCCCAGTATCTAGCTAGGATTCTCAAGCTTTCGCTTGAATCCGATTCCCTAAAAAAGCACATCTCGAAAGGAGGATCTGCAAGGGTTTCGCAGAGGTATTTTGATTGGAATTTCATCGTCCAAAAGGTTTTTGAAATTTATTCCCATGCGGAAAAAAATTATGAAAAATTTGAAAAGTAGGTGGTTTGAATGGCAACGACAGTGGAGGATTACTTCGGGTCCAGGGCCGGAGTTTTGTGGGCATGCCTAAACGAGCACGGCGCCCTTAGCATATCCCAAATAAAGCGGAAAACCAAACTGAAGGATTCGGAGGTCTATTCCGGGCTTGGCTGGCTTGCGCGCGAAGGGAAATTGCAAATAATCGGCGATGTTCCTCTCCTATACAAATTCAGGCTAGCATAAATGCCAATAAAAAGCAATTTGGATTTGCGCATAGAAGTTTTGCCTACTGAAGATCCGGACTGGGGGTTTGCCAGAAACAAGCGCTCGCTTCAGCGGACGCAATTTTCGGAGTTTTCCCAAGGCGTTTATAGCGCGTCCCTAAATCAGTTGGCAATCCCAAACCGGGATTATTCCTATGAAGGCCTGTTTGGCATTTTTGATTCCGAAAACTGGAAATTCCTAGACGGCATGGCATTTGGAATAAAAGCCAACGGCGCAATTTTCAATTTAATCCCAAAAAACGTCGAAATATTCCCCTGGAAGGCCATTTACAATTATTCAATTGAAAATACAAGCCAGGAATTCAGCGCGACTTTTTACCTCTTAAAAGAAACCAATTTTCCCGTCCTTAGCGTAAAGTTCGCCTTTTCAGGGGAGCTTCCAAACCCTGAAATCATCATCGAACCCCTAATCGATATCCGGCACATGTATTTGCAATCAAGCGCCCTTGGGCACAAAACCACTTTGCATCCAACCCACATTGAAATTTCAAGGGATTCGAAATCAATCAGCTTCCTAACCAAGAACCCCTTCTCCTTCAATCAACATCCGCACTCCCAGCACTGGAACTACAAATTAGGCGTTGGCGATAGGCAAATCCGTGGAGAACGCGTTGTTTTTTGCGAGGAATCCCGCGAACTTTTCTGTCCTGGAACCATTGTTTTGATCCCAAAGAAAAATTCAGCAGAACTTCAGGCAAACTGCCATATTGCGGGAAAAAAGCCCAAGTTCGAACTATCCTTGCATGATGAAAAAAAGGCAATATCCAAGGCAAAAAAAATCATCAAAACATATTCGGGCAAAATTTCAAAATTTGCATCTGGGGACGAATCAAAATCCCTTGCCCTAAAGGGGCGTTTAATTGCGCTTCTTGAGAATTTTTCCCTAAACTGCGGCAACACCAATGCTCCGGACGCCGGCGCGTACTGGTTTAGGAACATATGGTTTCGGGACGCATTCCAAGGAATTCATGACAATTTCGAGCTCTTCTACTCCAATAAAAAAATGCCGATCCGAAGCCTTATCATAAAAGCGCTTGACCTCCAAAAAAACGGGCTAATACCCAACAAGCTCTCTGAAAAAAAGGAGGATTCGCCCTCTTACAATGCACTGGATTCCACTCTTCTTTGCTTTCTTTGCGGGCTTAAATACCTGAAAAAATCTCCCGACAAAAAACTCCAATTAGCCCTAAAAAACGGCGTCAAGGCTTTTTTCCAATCCCTTGAAGCAGGTCCGATTCTGCTTGACAATTACCTCCTAAAGTGCCCCGCCAACTATTCGTGGGTGGATTCGGAAAGAAAGGAAATGCATTTTGGGTCCGAATTCCTAATTCCAAACCGAATACCGCTCCCCTGGGTTTTGGACCTGGTTGCAAAATCAAATTCCAAGGAATCGCTTCAGGAAAACTTGAATTCAAGCAAATATTTCCTGATCGAAACCAACGCCCTTTGGATCTTGTTCCTTAGGGAATTTTCAGACATCTTCCCATCCAAGGAATTCGTGCATTCCTCAAGCAATGCGGAGCTTACCTTCAAATCCTTGTTTTTTTCAAAAAACCCCTGTCACATCGTAAATGAGGCCTTTGAAAAAGCCTCAGAGCTCTCTTCCACTTCCATCTATTCTGCAGCTCTTCTTTCTACTATTTTTACCAACGAGGAAATTTCCGGCCTGATTGCAAACTTTGAACCCTGCCTGGTTTACAAGGGGAATCTTTTGTTTGGGGTTTTGGCAACCAACAATTCCCGCCGGATTTTCCTTGGGGATGACCAATACCATTCGGCAGTAATCTGGCCGCGGGACAGCCTTCCCCTCCATCAGCTGTTGAAAACCGTTGATGATCCAAGGGCAAACGAACTATTAGATAGCCTTCTTTTGCACCAGATGGATGAAGGCGCAATCTTCTACAACCACGAGCTGTTTTCCCTTCCCGAAGGCAACAACCCTTGTGCATCCGCCAAAGAGCTTTCACCCGTGCCCGTCAGGAATCCGGCCCAATTCTGGTCCCAGTGGACGCAGGCGTTTCTTGAAAAATAATCCTTAATCAATCAGAACAAATTACTTCTCCTAAAAAAACTCCTCAAGCTTAAGCTCGGTTGTCTTCATCCTCTGAATTGTTTCCCACCGGTGCCTTATGTATTTTTGGAGCTTTGCAGTCTTCAAGTTCTTCCTTATGAATTCAATTGTCTTCTCATCCGATGGGTATCCCGCCCCAAAATCGCCAAGCTCTTTTTTCATTGCCAAAACTTCCTTTTCCCTAGTGCTCTTTGCCATGATGGAAGCCGCCCCGACAACCGGATACCGAAAATCCGCCTTGTTTTCGCTTATGATTTTTATGTTTTCAATTGCGCTTCCTTTCAAATATTTCCTGATTCTGATTTCAAATTTCCTTGGCAGTGGATCCGGAGAATCCACATAAACCGCGCCAATATTTCTGACCCTTGCATGCAAAAGCCTAAGCCCATCCGCAATTTTTTCCGCTTCCATCTCATTGATGCTGATTTTCTTTTTCATGTATTCCGTTATTTCATGTGCGGAAACAATTTGAAGCTCATGCGGGTAGTGCGTGATAATATCGGCTAGCCTTTCCCGCTCCTTATCCGATAGCAATTTTGAATCCTTAACCCCCATTTGCTTAAGCCTATCCGAGGCATCCTCATCAATTGCAAAAACGCAAAGCACAAGCGGGCCAAGGACAGCTCCCCTTCCCGCCTCATCGACCCCAGCTATTAGCATAATTTTTCCCAACCAACGTACGTAAAACAAAATATTAAGGTATAGGGGCAAATACTTACTGTGTTTGGGGTCATAGTATAACCTGGTAGAACAATAGGCTCCAGTGTCTTTGTAATGCAGGTAT
The DNA here is from genome assembly GCA_016212475.1 of Microcaldota archaeon. Lineage (GTDB taxonomy): Archaea > Micrarchaeota > Micrarchaeia > Norongarragalinales > SBBD01 > JACRGC01. The sequence continues at coordinate 64,980 of JACRGC010000014.1, forward strand.
TTTGAGCCAAAGGGCGATGATGTGAACCAAATTGGAGCTCTGAAACGATGAAGAGCAAAAAATGGAAGGAGCGGAATTTCCGGAAAAGTTTCTTGAAAAATCCGTTCTTTAATGGAACTTTCCCAAAAGAAAGTTCCGGAGATACCTGTGGATAGGGGTTCGAACGACCCAGCTTTTCTTTTAAAAGAAAAGTAGGGTCGCTACAAAAGAAAATAATTTTGATTTGCAAATCAATTGCGCTTTCTTTTGCGGCGATATTGCCTTTCTTTCCAAAAGAATGGCAAGTCAAGAAAATCCCCTTGACCCCACTTTTTTATTCCTAGTTTTCCACTTTAATTATTAGGTTTAAATCAGAAAAACATGTAAGGGGGTAGGCGGCGACACGTGGTAGGGGGATATCCCCCTGTTGGGTGTCAACTTATCTCCTGAACAATTGCGCTGAATGCCGGCCTTGTGATCCCAATTCCAACAAGCACTCCAACAATTGTTGAGATTCCAAAGCCCATGATTTCAACAATTCCAGATAGGACGAGGGGAAGCATTACGGCAATAATTGCGCCTGCAACTGCAAATATGATGTAAAACGCCTTGGCAATCCTCTCCTTCACATTCTTGTATTTTTCCATTTCTTCTTCAGCTTTTCCGCGCTTTAATATTTCATCCGTGATGATGATTTGATCGTTTACGCCAGTTCCAATAAGTGCAATGATTCCAGCAACTGCCGCAAGATCCAAAGTTCCAAACACTGCAATTATTGTGGTTGTCAGGAAAATTTCAAGGAAGCTGATTATCAAAATCGGAACTACCAAGGTAGGCTTCCTATACCTGATTGTAATCACAAGGCTAACTGCAACTATTGCAACCCCAATCCCAATAAAGCTGTATGTCAAAAACTGCTCTCCAAGCGAAGGCGCAACAACATATGCGCTCCCAATTACCGTTGAAACGGGCAATTTGCCTCCTGAAATGACGCTTTTTAGCTCCTTTAGCTCTGCCAGCGCGTTTTTCCTCTGCGCTTCTTCAGTAGCTCCGGTAGATCCGCCATTGATCGAATAAGACCTGGAAATCGTTCCCTGCGCTAGGCCAGCTGATAATGTTGGCGCTGAAAGCAGCCCAATGCCTCTCCATTTTGAAACAACTGTTACGCCAAGCTGAGTGGAATACGTTTGCGGAGTCATCTCATCATCATTCCTGACAATTAGGATTTTCGAGGATTCGGCGCTTTCACTAAAGCCAGCTTCCTTAAGTATTTTTGCAACCCTTGTATCGTTCATCTCAAGCTTTCCGGTTATGACTCTTGTCCTTTTTGCAAGTTTTTCCAACTCCTTTTCAATATTTTCAGAATAAATCAAATCAATATCCGAATTCTCTTTTCTTAGCGCGTCCAAAACCGCCTTTTCAATACCGCCAATATTTGCAATTGCTCCGAGCCGATCCTTTGAAATCACAACTGCTGCATTCTCCGGCCTATCCAGCATCATATAAACGGGAAAATTCGCCTTCCCAAAAGCAACTTTTGAAAACTGCGCCCCGCCCTCCGAATCAACTGCAAAATCTAGCTCCCAACTATACTGGCCGCCAATCCCAGTCACGCGTTCGCCATTTGCCCCTCCGATTGCTCCTTGCAAAACATTTTTCCCCTCAAGAGCCGCCCTCCCATCGATTAGCGCCTCAAACCTTCCCTGCTCCCGAAGTATCTTTTCAATGCTCTTAAGCACGCTCTCATCCGCTCTAGGAATTTCAACTATGATTTCCTTATCCCCAAGCGGACGGACAACGGACTGCGAAAGCCCATATTTGTTGATTCTTTGCTTGAGCGTATCTACCGTCAGGCTCATGGTATCCGGGGCAATTGCGCCCTCCGAAATCAGGCTGATTGGAATCCTAACCCCTCCCTTGAATTCAATCCCAAAATTTGGGCCTTTAATAGCAAGCAGCAAAACTGCAAGTACGACTGCAACTAAAAGTATCTGCACTTTCCGATTTGAAAAAATATCCCCAATTGCCATGTTTTTTTACCTAATATTGCATTTCAATCAAAATTCCAATCCATTCAAATCCATCCGTTCCCAAGGGCCAAATCCATACTAAAATTCAAAGCCCAAATCCATCAAAAATCCACTGCCAAAATAATTCATCAATTTTTCTTAACTTCCGAATACCAAAGCACTAAAACGGCGTTCCCGCACCAGGTTGCGATAAAATCAATCAATCCCCCAATCATCGCAACCGCCCCGATCTGATAATATGTGTCAATTTGCAGCTGGAGTGAAATTGCAAACAAAACCGCAAATGCAGTGATTGCAGAAACGTTCATGACAAATGCCGTTTTCATGGCATCATACACCCTATCCTTAACATTCCCTTCAGTTCGCTTAAGCGCCCTGATTGTTAGCAGCATATCCGTATCAATTGAAAACCCAATCAGCATAAGAAGCGCAGCAAGGCTAGCTAGGCTTAATGGAATTCCAAGAAGGCCCATTGCTCCCGCTGTTATGATCAAATCCGCAAGCGCCCCAAAAAGCACTGCAACGGATGCCACAACCCCCCTGAAAAGTATGACTACAAAAATAGTTGCAATAAGCAAAGAAACCAAAATGATTTCAGCAGTTTTGGATAAAAAGAACCTTGAAAGGGACGACCCAATCTCCTTGCTGCTATATGTTTTCACCGGAACGATTTCCTTGACGGTTGCAATCAATTCCTCCCTGCCGTTGGTTAGGGCGTTTTGGTATTCTGACTCGACTAGTTGCAACGCCTTGGCCGGATCAACTGCTTTTTTTGTTGAAGATAATTGCAATAATATTTGATTTGCCTTTTCAAGAACATCCGCTTCAAGTTTTTTTACGGTTTGAGTTTGCGATTGTATTTTTGCCAAATCCGGCTTATCGCTTTTCATCAAATCCAGCGTCAAGCTTTCCATTTGAAGCCTCGAATCCATTTCCTTAAAGGCTGATAGCTGCAAACCTGCGGCATCAATATCCGCATTTGCGCCTACTTCGATTTCAAACCCCCTTCCAGTTGGGTTCTCAAATACCCTAACCGTGATATCCTTTGAAAATTCCTTGAGGGACGATTCCAACTCGATCCTTTTTGCAGCTAGCTGATCCTGAGGCAAATCCGCAACAACATTGATTAGCGATCCTCCGCGCAAATCCACCCCCCGCGGGATATCCTTTATGAAAAACAGGGAAATGAATATGAGTGCGAGCGGAATCAAGATCAATTTCTTGTAGTGCTTGCCTTCGTAAATGTTGGGTATTTTCATCAAATCAACTGTTGCTAATCGAATGCGTTTTAGGCTCTTTAAGAAAACAGATCCATTCAAAGCCAAGAGTACAGTTTAGGCAAAGGCAGTTTTATTAAGGTTAGGATATTGCCAAATTTGGCTTGAAAACCAAATCTTCCAAGCTTCCAAAGTAGCCCTATCCGCATACCTTTTAAATCGCCATTTACATCTATTTTGGGAGATCTCATATGACACTTGAACTGATTGCAATTGGAATTGGCGTAGTTGTGTTGCTTTGGCTTGCACTTACTTACAATTCATTCGTAACGCTTAGGAACCGCATTGACAATGCTTGGTCGCAAATTGATGTCCAGCTAAAGAAAAGATATGATCTGATCCCGAATCTGGTTGAAACCGTAAAAGGATACGCAAGATATGAAAAATCCGTATTCGAAAACGTTACAAAGGCAAGGTCTGCCATGATGACTGCCGGAAACGTAGCCGACAAGGCAAAAGCCGACAACATGCTAACCGGGGCTCTCAAATCCTTGTTTGCTGTTGCTGAAAATTACCCCAATTTGAAGGCCAATGAGAATTTCAAGCAGCTCCAAGAAGAACTTTCAGGAATTGAGAGCAAAATCGCTTACGCCCGCCAATTCTTCAACGATTCCGTGCTGGAATACAATACCAAAACACAAACGGTTCCTTCCTCCATAATTGCCGGAATGCTTGGCTTTCATAAAAAAGACTACTTCCAAGCAGAAGGCAATGAACGGGCGCCAGTTAAAGTTTCCTTCGACAAATTGTAATATATATGTTTTGGCGGATTTTAGGAAACTATATATATTAGAAATGGGATAGTACTGCTGCTGATTCAAATAATGGCTAATGGGTCAAAAGCAAATTTAGCTATATTTTGTCGATACGAGGGATTGCAATGAACGAAGAACATATGGATTCACTAATAGCCTTTATTATCCGTGAAAAAAGATACCTGAAAAAGCGCGAAACCTCCTTTACTGAAAAAGAGCTAAAGGAAGGCGAGGACCTGCTCAAGCGCTTCATAAAAGCGGTCCAATCAAGGAAACTTACCGATGAGCAGCTAAAAGCACTTGAAACAAATCCCTTAAAGGCCAAAAAGCTCCTCAAGGAGATTGTTCCAAAAGTCAAGGCATTCAACAAAAAACAGCTTGTAATCCTCATACAAAACTACACGCTGATCCATTCTGTAATTGAAAAAAAGCACAAGGAGCACAAGATATTCGTTGAAACCCTAAAAGCGGATCGGTTCTACAACCCGAAAAGAAAAGTGTATTGAAAAGGGGAATTTGATCGGGGAAACAAATTGATTTCGTGATTCCTATGGATACCATCACTTACGATGATTTTGCAAAAGTCGCCTTAAGGGTTGCAAAGATAATTTCCGCAACAAAAGTCGAAGGCTCAAGCAAGCTCTTGAAACTGGAAGTCAAAATAAAGGACGAAACCAGGACAATAGTTGCCGGAATAGCCCAAAATTACACTGTTGATGAGCTAATTGGCAAAAAAATCATAATTGTTGCAAATTTGGCCCCCCGGATACTAAAAGGCATAGAATCAAATGGCATGCTGCTTGCAGCTGAAAACGAATCCGGAGAGCTTGGCCTTCTAATTCCAGATCGGGATGAAATCGAGGATGGGGCGTCGATTAGATAAATTGAAGAATTCTTAACCTCCGTTCACTTGGGCGAATCTTTTCTAATTCCACCCATTTTCAAGTAACTTCTCATTTTTGAGTATCTTATTTATATCTGATTCTGCAATACCTTATTTGTGGAAATGTTAACTTCAAGCCTAGCCTCATTCCGGCAAGGCAAATTTGCGGTCCTATACGATTCTTCCGACCGCGAGGGAGAAGCGGACCTTGTTCTTCACGCTTCCTTTGCCTCATCCAAGGCCATTCAAACCCTGCGCAAGGATGCCGGCGGGCTTATTTGCTTTGCAACCTCAAGTGAACTGCTAAAAAAAACCGGGCTTGATTACACAACAAACATGCTCCAAAATTCAAATGTGGCAACTATTAAGGAAATGGTCTCAACCAAAACCCCATATGGCGATTCTCCTGCATTTTCAATTTGGGTCAACCACAAAAAAACCTTCACCGGAATTACTGATGATGACAGAGCAAAAACCTTTTCCGAACTTGCTAAGCTTGCCTCTTCAAAAGATGCCAAGCGCTCCTTGATTGAAAATTTCTACACTCCTGGCCATGTTCCTCTTTTATTTGCGCGCGACATCAAAAAAAGAAAAGGCCACACGGAACTCGCAGTTGCCCTCTCGCAGCTTGCAAAAATGCCTCCCGCAGTAATAATTTGCGAAATGCTTGGCAATGGATCCGCGCTCTCATTTGAGGGTGCAAAGCTTTATGCCAATAAAAACAATCTCCCATTCATAGAAGGAAAGCAAATACTTGATCATTTGCAAACAAGCAAGATTGGTGGCTCAAATGGAATATAAAATCGCAGTTGTAGACACTACCTTTGCCCGAGTTGACATGGCAAAATACGCCCTAGAAGCGCTCTCCAAATTCCCCGATGTGAAAACAATCCAATCAACCGTGCCCGGAATCAAGGATTTGGCTGTCGAATGCAAAAAACTCCTTGAAAAAGCCGATATTGCAATCGCCCTTGGCTGGGTTGGAGGGGCTGAAATAGATAAGCAGTGCGCGCATGAGGCATCAATTGGAATTCAAATGGCAAAGCTCCAAACAAGCAAGCACATCCTCGAGGTTTTCATCTTCGAATTCGAAGGAACCCCAAGCGAGGTAAAAAGCATAGCTGAAGATAGGGCAAGGAAGCATGCAGTAAATGCCTACAACCTGCTTGCAAATCCAACCATTCTGAAAAATAATGCAGGCCAAGGGATAAGGCAAGGAAAATCAGATGTTGGCAAATTGTGATTTTATGAAAATAGCAATAATCGTTTCAAAATTCAACGAAGAACTAACCTCCGAAATGGAATCAACATCAGAATCAATCCTCAAATCTAAAAAAATGAAATATACTATTATTCGAGTTCCGGGCGCTTATGAAATACCTCTTGCCGCTTCACGTGCATTGGGTGGAAATTACGCTGGCGCAATAGCCCTTGGGGCGATAGTCAAAGGGTCAACTGCCCACGACGAAGTGATTGCGCACTCAATTGCAAAATCCCTCCTTGATGTTTCCCTAAAGTTCAATAAGCCAATAGCATTTGGTGTGCTTGGCCCGAAAATCAATTGGCAGCAGGCAAAGGAAAGGGCAAAAGAATACGCAAAACGCTCAACGGAAACCTTATTGGATGGGCTCTCCCAAACAATTTAAGTTGCGCTTTGGCAAAAGCCCTTCAATATGTAAAAACAAAAATTCAGGCGAAAATTATGGATCATGACTGCATCGATTTAAATCTTAAGCAAACCGCATCTGCAACTCTTCCAACAGAATACGGCCAATTTAGGATTTTGGTTTTCCAAACCCGGGGTTCGGACCTTGCGCACGCCGTACTAATCAAGGGCAATGTAGCGGGAAAAGAAGGGATTCCAATCCGTGTGCACTCCGAATGCCTAACCGGCGACGCCCTATTTTCAATGAAATGCGATTGCGGCGAGCAATTGGAAGAAGCATTCAAATATTTATCCAAAAAACCCTCTGGAGTCATAATTTATCTCCGTCAAGAGGGGCGGGGAATTGGGCTTGCCAATAAAATCAAAGCTTACGCGCTCCAAGATACCGGCCTGGATACCGTTGAAGCAAACCAAGCGCTTGGGCTTCCAATTGATTCCAGAAGTTACCATGAAGCCGCCCAGATCATAAAGCACCTAAAAATCAAATCAATTGATCTTTTGACAAACAACCCAAAAAAGCTTGAAAGCCTCCAAAAATGCGGCATCAAGATAGCAAAAAGAATCGACATCAAGATCAAGCCAAACAAATTCAATTCCGGCTATTTGAAAATTAAAAAATCCAAGCTGGGGCATCTCCTGACAAATTAATTTGTTGGATGTTAGTGATTTTTTTTGACTTTCTTCCCAAATCCATTATTTATTTTCAATTTCATTTCAGCTGATCCTTATGGCTGCAAAATCAAATTCTCCCAAATTTTTCATGCAAAAAGCGCTTGATTTGGCAAAACTAGGCGTCGGATCCGTGAAAACCAACCCGCTAGTTGGCTGTGTAATTGTAAAGAACGGGAAAATAGTTGCAACCGGCTACCACAAAGAGTTTGGGGGGCCTCATGCAGAAGCAATTGCGCTTAAAACCGCTGGCAAAAACGCAAAAGGATCAACGGTTTACATAACATTGGAGCCCTGCTGTAATTTCGAAGGCAAAAAAACACTTCCGTGCGTAAATGCACTAATTGAAGCGCAGGTAAAAAAAGTAGTAATTGCTTCAAAAGATCCAAACCCCAAAGTTTCCGGAAAAAGCATCAAATTGCTTAGGGAAAACGGCATTTCTGTTCAAGTTGGCCTTCTCGAATCCCAATTCAACCAAATGAATGCGCCCTATTTGAAATTCATCAAAACAAAACTTCCCTATGTTTTTCTAAAAGTCGCCATGAGCCTAGATGGATTCATTTGGTCAAAATCCAAAACCCTCCTCTCCTCTAAAACTTCCTTGAAATTTGCCCACAAGCTGCGCGCCTCCTCGGATGCAATTTTGGTTGGCATAAACACAATCTTAAAGGATGATCCAAAGCTTACTGTTCGTTTCGTAAAAGGAAAAAATCCCCAACGCATTATTTTGGATGTTTCCCTTCGAATTCCTCTTAACGCAAAAGTGCTAAACGATTCAAATGCCCTGGTTATTGGCAGCAATAACAAATCAAACCTTGACAAAAAGCTACTTTTGGAAAAAAAAGGAATTTCCGTTCTTCTTCTTCCTTCCAAAAACGGCAAAATCGATCTGAAAAAATTGCTTCTTGAACTTGGAAAGCAAAACATTTGCACTTTAATGGTTGAAGGCGGATCCGCAATAATTACCTCCTTTTTCAACGAAAACCTATTCGACAAGGCGTATTTTGTAATAACCCCAAACATCTTGCATGAAGGCATCCCAATGGTTTCTTCAGATTTAAAAAAATTCCCCAAAATCAGATCCGTTTCATTCAAATCGCTTGGGAAGGATCTGCTTTTGGAAGCTCAATTTTAGTTGCATTCCTTTCCTTTCCTAACTACTCCTCAATTTTACCCTTTCCCAACCTATCTCCATTCCAATTCTAAACTCCTCTTTGCCTCAACTCTTCCTTCCCTTCACTATCAATCGCTTTAATAATCTCAATTTCAATATTCCTAATATGCAGCAAATTTACCCTGGCGTTTACAAGATAAACGGCTCCCTAGCAACGCAATCGGCAGTCCGCGGCTTCAAAGTTCACGACGAGCCTACAATGCAAATCCAAGGAAAGGAATACCGCGAGTGGGATCCCTTCCACAGCAAACTCGGCGCAGCTCTTTCACGCGGCCTTAGGGAATTCCCATTCAAGGAAGGGTCGAGCGTTTTGTATTTGGGGGCTGCAAACGGCGTTACCTGCTCATTCATTTCAGATATAATCGGAAAAGGCTCAATTTACGCGGTTGAATTCTCAGCGCAGTCAGGAAGGGATTTGATTACGGTTTCACAAAAAAGGACAAATATTTACCCGCTTATTTCAGACGCCCGGTTTCCGGAAAAATACTCCGAAGATGTTGGGCAGGTGGACGTTGTTTTTGAAGATGTTGCAGATCGCGACCAAGCCGGAATCCTAATTTCAAATTGCAAGCTCATGCTTAAGCGCGGAGGGATTGCAATGCTTGCAATAAAAGCTCGGTCAATTGATAGCACGCTTCCCCCAAAACAGATCTTCTCAAAAGTCATAACGGAACTTAGGGATGATTTTGACCTCCTTGAAAAAATAGATTTGGGCCAGTTTGAGAGGGATCACTTGTTTTTAGTGCTGAGGAAGAAGTAACTCAAATTATTTTGCTACTAAGCCATTAGGCACAAGACTAACTAATAGGAAGAGTCCAAAATTCAATATTGCTGCGCCCAGTGCTAAATAAATTATGCCTGTTGTAATCGCCAACCATCCCTTCTGATGGATTGGCACGCTCCAAAAAGTAGATCCACCAAATTCAAATAAAATGACCGTTTCCTTTTCCTTGATTGCAAAAAAACCTTTCAATAGTGCGTATGCTCCTCCCATCAAAAAAAATATTGCCGAAAAAAATATAGTCGGAAGCCCCAAATTAGAATTAATAATGGGAATTTTAATTACTGCACTTGTAAAATATCCGATGGCAACCAAAACCAATCCAATTGATGCTAGTATGTACATAAATCCGACAAATTGTTTTACTTTGGGTTCTTCATCAAACACGAAATCACCAACACAACTAAACCACATTCCCAATAATTGCCATCAAAACAACTCCCGCAAGCAGTATGAACAAATAATCATTCTGGTCCCAGTGCCCGTTGATCATGAGCCATCACTTCTGCAAAGCCAGTTCCCTAAGCGATGAAATCATGTGCGGATTCTTGAGCCAAAGCCCAACTTCCTCCTCGGCTCCGGTAGTTTCCGGAGTCAAAAACAAAAGCGCCTCATCATCAGCTAGTACCATCCTGGTGTTGATCTTTTTATCAATCACCTGATGCGCAATTTTAGAAATCTGCGAATTATTTGAAAACAGCGCGTGTCTCTTATCCTCAATTGAAGATAGCGGCGAAACAACATGAATTTTTACGCCTCTTGCCTTGGCTTTTTCAAAATGCGCAATATTAGCTTTAATTTTGCGAACAATCCCATCCGGATGCGAATTAACAACAATCACATTTTTAGCATTCGAAACCATTTCGCCAATGCGCGAATAAATAGAATTCCTTCCTTTCAATGTCCAAACATTCTCTTCAACTTCAAACTTTTTCGTCCCAACGCTTCTTTCTAAATTCTTATCAAGCGAGTTTCCAAATTCCTCTATTTTCAAAAGCTCTTCTTGCAAAAAGTTCTCCTTGTGCTTTTTAAGTGTTTGAATGGCCTCCTTGATTGGAACCGGCGCGTACTTGACAGGCCGGCCGGATTTTACAGCTGCAAACCCCTTCTCTTGAAGCTTATCCAAAACATCATAAACTCTAGGCCTTGCAATTTTCCCAACTGTAGCAATATCTCCAGCTGTATTTACACCACCAAGGGATAGTGCCAAATATGCCTGCGCCTCGTATTGGTTAAGCCCCAAATTCCTAAGAAGATTCAGCAAAGCAGGGTTTTGCATAATATCTACATTGGCAACTGAATTGTTGCTTTTAAGCCTTTCTTCAGGAGCAAAACCACTAGTTGCATTATCGTTTTCCATATCCTTCCCAATTCTTATGCCCATCCAACTATATAAATGTTATTACTAGTGAATAGTAACAAAAGCAAACCTTTAAATAATACTTTTGCCATAAAACATAGGTTAGAAATTTCAGCTATCGTGGTGGTATAATGAACGTCAAATCTTTAGCAATTGGGCTCTTAATGCTAATGGCAGCCCTATTTGTATCCGTAAATGCCATTGAAATCACAACTTCTGATAGCAACCTCTATATTTCTTCAACGCAGGCTTCGGTTTTTGCATACGTGAAGAACACTGCCTCCGAAACCAAGCAGCTATACTTATCAGTTGATGCCAGATCGCTATCCGCTCAAATCGAGCCATACGCAACATCAATTAGGAAAGGTTCAACCGGAGGCTCACACATCAACATAGTTGCCCCGGATTGCTTTAGGGGCTCTGAAACCGTTACAATTTACGCTCAGCTTTGCTCTTCTTCAACTTGCGAATCCGCATCCAAGAAAGTTACAGTAAATGTTGAACCATCAAGGCAGTGCTCAACCTACATTGAAGGATTTGCCCAAACCACGCAGTTCGTTTCAGGAACTTCCTGCGGATCAACAGGCTGCTTTAATGTGGATTCAATTGCTCCAAAGCGCAGTTCATTGATTTCAACAGCTTATTTTGATGCAACTTCTTATGATTTAAGAATTTCAGGCGGCGATTCATGCGTTGATGTCAAAAGAGGAGAACTCGCAAGAATTAAGCTCACACTCTCAAATAGGGGCGCAGCTTCCAATTTTGATCTACGCGCAATTTCAGATTCCGACATTTCAGCATTTCCCTCAAAGGACTATGTTGCCCTTTCAAGATCATCTTCAGATTATGTTTATGTGGATATCGCGCCAGATAAAGATCTATCAGAAGGCAGGCACTTTGTAACTTTGCAAGCACTCCATTTGGATGAACTTGTAGCTGAAAAAGATCTTTGCATCAATTTGGAGGATAAGTTTTCAACTTCATTTACTTCCCCAACATCCGCAGATGCAACCTCTGCAAACGATCTAACCATCCAACTCTCACTTAAAAACGATGGAACAACAATTCAGCATTATGCAATTTCAGCTTTCAATTCAGATCTAGCAGAAAAGCTAACCGTATTCCCTGAAAAAGTCACTTTGCAGCCAGGCGCACTCAAATTCATCGATGTGACTTTGAAAACCGCTTCATTGCAATCGGGCACATATAAATTAGATTTTGTTGCAGTTTCAGAAGACTCCGAAGAATTTTCAGAAATGCTTGTGACTGTCAAATCAATTGCAAAACCAGCTGAAAAAACCGTTGCTCTTGATTCAACCTCAACCCAAAAGGAAAACAAGCTCTTAATTCAAACCGTAATCCAAAACGATGGCGACACTTTGATGGACGGCCTAACTCTTGAAATCAATGGCCTTCCTGAAAAATGGGCCGTTTCAGATATTCCAGAATTCAAGGTAAACCCAAACTCGCAAAAAACCATCAAATTCGAAATCACAATGAATACGGATGAAACTGCAAATCCAAAAATTGTCGTTCTAAGGGATGGAAAAACCCTCTCAACTCAGACGCTTCCGCAAGTTTCGGGAAAAACCGGGGGCTTTACGGGCCTATTCAACCTAGGCTCTGGCAACTGGCTTATTGGAATTGTAATCCTTCTTGGAATCCTTGCCTTTTTCATGATTGGCAGGAGGGAAGATAGTGAAGGCAACAAGCTGGAGTCAATTAGGCGTGAAATCGGGGAGGGCGATTCGCACGATTCTTCAGGATCCCATCACTAATTTTTTCATTTATAAAAATGTCAAATAGCGCAAGCTTTGATTTTTCGTTATTTTTTCAAACGTCAAGGCAAGTCGTTTCCATTCAAAATTGATATAAACAATCTGCAATATAGACTATTATATGTTATAGGCAATTTGGTTATGGTCGGCTGTTATGCTAAAAGAATTCAAAAAACTTATTGCGGCATTCCCGGAAAAAGGAATGGCGCTTCACGGAACCTCCTATAAAAACGCCCTAAGCATAAAAAAAACCGGTCTTAAGGAAATTGAAGGGGGCGCTTATTCTGTTCCCCTTCCATCTCCAAAATATCAGAAGGAAATAAAATCTCCCTCTAAACTATTTCATAGAACAATAGGAAGTGTGGTTTTTGCAACTCACTATGCCGGTGAGAAGTATCAAAACATGACCAATTCCAAATTGACTCCAAAACAACTTCCGGCCATAGTGATATTTAGGGACAAACAAATTCAATTTATGGGGTATGATCAAGAGAAGTTTCAACCTCGATTTACGGGTAGTTTAAAACATAAACTTTATCGTTCTTTTGGCAAAGCTGTTGGACCGCTACCAGCAAATTCTGTTGTCAAAATCGTCCGAATTACTAAAAAAGAGCAATTAGAAATCCTAAGAACAATCACTGCGCCCATTAATCAAACTGCAGCCCTCCAGAATTTATTGATCAAAAAAACATTGCTTGCAATTAAGAGATTGATCCTCAAGAAATAACCCGCGCCTATTTAGTTTTCAACCCTAGCCGCGTCCATATACAAATTATACCGGTATTTGCACTCATCCCTATCCGCTTCAATTGAAAGCTGGTTGCAGATATTTTCCTCTCCCCTCCAGAATGCAACTTCAGAATAACAGGTGACTTTTGTTGGCGGAATAACCGTTTTATTCGCTGAAAAATATGGCGTGATTCTATTGCAAGGAGTCAAATCCTTATAATCAATTGCAAGCTGCTGAAGGCAAACGTTTTCCGAAGGCTGCGATTTTGCATAGCAAATAGCCGTTTTGACCTCCCGCTTTGCCGTGCAGCCGGAAAGCACGAGCGAAGCCATTGCAATTACTGCGATTATCAGAATGAACTTTCCCATAGATTAATTTTGCACGCTTCAAATATAACCGTTTGGAATTATGGTTTTGGTTGGGGGTTAGGCGTGATTTTTTTTAGCCCTACGTTTTATTTTTCAAAACCGATTCAAATATCCCAAGCAGCCTTTGAAATTCCAAAATCTCCTCCTCCAAAACCTGCTTGTATTCGATCCTTGTATATCTTCGAAGCCGCTCTTGCTTGTATGCGTGTATATTTTTTATTGAATTCTTCTTTTTTGCAATCCCTTCCAAAACGCGTGCAATTTCGTTTTTGATCACTGCAATTGCCTCCTCGTTCAACTCCCCGGTTTTTACGGCAGTCCTAAGCTTTACGCCATACGCCTGCTTTTCCTTTATTTTACCGTAATTTTCATGCGTATTTTTTGAAAGCTGCCTAATCTCCTCGTGGTTCAGCTCCCTTGCGTTTTGCAAAACCGCTATCACATCCTCTGGCAATTCCATAAAATCACAATTGGCAATTTACAACTTTTGAAATTAAAAAAGAAGATGGATGTTTTTAAAAAATAGGAAAACTGGCAAAATGCCTTCCGTTCCCTTCAACTAGCCCTTCCTGCTCTTTGAACTCCTAACGTATCCGGATTTTGGCCGATAAAGCTCGGTTTGTTTATGGAGATCTTCGATTAATCTCCTTGCAGTTTGCTCATCAATCCCAACTTTTTCAGCTTCCTTTATGATATCTTCAATTGCAACCATGTCAACTTCCTTCTCCTTCTCCTCAATTATTGAAAGTATGGTTCTAGCTCTATCCGTCCTGCTCTTTGCCTGGCCAATATTGATGATGTCCGAATCAATCCTGCCCGTTTCCTTATCCATAAAGACATTTTGCAAAACATATTCCGTAAGATTGATTGCCCTATCCGCGTCGCTAGCTTCAACGATGCTGCTAAGCCGCATTTTAGCTGAAGCTTCCGAGAGCCTAATCAACCCCTCGATTTGCCTGGCAGTCACCGGATAATTATTCTGCTTTTCGCCAAGCCGACGAAGTTTCAAATAAAATTCCTTTATTTTTTCGGATGCTTCCTGCGAAAGCGCCGGCGAATAATTTTTCCTTGCATATGCAATGTATTTCCTAAGAAGATTCAGATCGATCGGAGGCACAAGCGTCGAATCCTTGTTGTCGTTATCCGCAGAATACATGTGCCCCTTCAAAATATGCTCTGCAAGCTTGCGATCCCTGCCCTCATCCAGCACGTCCTTGATTGGGAAAATCAAATCAAACCTGGAGTTGTGGCAAATTATCCCCCCAAAGCCGGCAACGAAATTCTCGCATCCGGGCGTTGAAACATCGTAAACGAATTCCGTGGTTGGCAAAACCTCCCTGATTGATTTTATTTTGGCAAACCCCAAATCCCCCAAAGAAAGCCTCATCAAATTCTTATAATTTTCAATCGTTTCGGCCCCTAATTTGGAAATTTGATATGCAATCGTGCCTTGCGAGTTTAGAACCTTTTCCAACAATCCCCTTTTTTCAAGCCTGTTCAAATAAGACCGATAGGTTTCAATCACATTCAATGTTTGCGTCCTTGGATCTATTTCGGAAATGAATTCCGCTAGGCTTAAGGGTCCATTTCCAAATTTCATCATCCTTTCGGCCTTCATTTTGAGCTTGTTATTCGAAAGCCTTCCATTCAAAATATTGTTTGTCAATCCCTTCAACGGCCTGTTTTTTCCCCTTAAATTGCCGGAAAAATTGCTCATTGAAAGCGATTTGAGGGTTTCCCTAAATGGCTCAACAGGAACCCTAAGGTAAGGTTTTGTGCTCTTGAATTCCAATATTTTCTGCTTTGCATCAACCAATGAGTAGCACAAGCTGGGGTTGATTTTTCTTCCTTTTATGAATGTATTTTTTGGCTGCCATTCGTGCATTGATGCCAAAACATCGTTTTGCAAAAGCAAATAAAGCACATCGGATGCGAGTTTTTCACTGACAGTTGCGCAATAATCCCCCGCGTGGTAAGCCCGCAGGAATTCCTTTTGCAAATCGGCTGGGGAATTGAAAACAATTTCCGGAACTTCCTTGGTTTTTGCGCCTTTAGAAAGCTTCAAAATGTCATTGAACAATAGGAAGACTAGCTTGTTTGCAATGTTGACCTTCATGCCACTTTCCTTATCTGAAATTTTCGTTATTTTGTGGTTGAACAGTTCGAGGCAGATTTTTGCAACATCTGCATGCAAATCCTTTTCGTGCGCGCCAAATGCCAGTGAAATCAGGTGCTCTTTTGAATTTGAAATGAACATGGACCCTTCGGCTATGTAATACCCAAAAAAACGCATGATCCTCGAATCAATTGGAATGGTTGCCGGAACTTGCGCCTTGCTTCCTCCCTTGGTTTTCAATGTGCAATTCCTTTTTTCTTCCACGGTCAAAAACTCGGCGTATTTTAGTGCAAGAATTTTTTGTTTAGCCCAATGCGTTGGCAATTTCCCAATCCTTTCAAACGCCTTAATGGGGGCATTATGCAAATAAATCCCGGAAGTTTTGCTTTCCGGCAATTTCAGCAATTCATCAATCAAATTTATTTCATTTTGAATTTCAATGTTTTCCGGCAATTTTTTTGGGATTGCTGCAAAATCCCCAACTTTTATTTCGCCGCCTTTTTTAGGAACAACTTTCCCATTTTCAAGCACAAAAATGCTGTGCCCTTCCGTGATTTTTACCTTCCTTCCCGTTTCGAGCCTAACCTCGAGCATTTTGGTTCCCAATTTATGCCTAAAAACATATTGCACCGGCTTCCATGAGATTTTGTATGTTTTTGGGTCGAATGAGGGCACATCCAAATCCGTGATGTAAACCGGCTCGGAAAACTGCGGCCCAAATCCCCTGTAGTATTCCTCGATTATTTCGCCCATTTTTGCAACTTTTA
Source organism: Microcaldota archaeon (assembly GCA_016212475.1). GTDB lineage: Archaea > Micrarchaeota > Micrarchaeia > Norongarragalinales > SBBD01 > JACRGC01. The sequence continues at coordinate 81,313 of JACRGC010000014.1, forward strand.
TTTTTCCGTCCTTTCTTACAATAATTGGCTCGGCATAATCAATGCTCTGCAAAGTGGGGCTCAAATCAAATTGTGATGCCGGCGGCTCATTTGGGTTGAACCTTCCAAGCTTTGGATTTGCAGCTGCCAATACTGCAGTTTTTGCCTTGAATGTTGTTACAATTCCAGCTTTAGCTACAGATATCTGCCCGGATTCAAGCGCCTCATGCATTGCAACCCTATCATTCTCATCCATCTTGTCAATTTCATCGATATTTACCTGCCCTCCGGATGCTAGCACCATTGCTCCTGCTTTCAAAACCCATCCTTCCCCGAATTCGTCTTTTTCGGCGGAAGCTGTGTTGTGCACAACAATCCCATTTGCCAAAAATGCGTGCGAATCAATTGTAAAATCATACACCCACGGCATCGTTTCGTTGTTTATTGTCTCCGCGCTGATTATTTCATCCCAATAAATGGATGGGTTGCAAAGCTTGCGGAGCTCAATTGCTTCCTGCGAATCGTATGGGATGCAATTTAGTATTTTAATTCCCTGCTCCCGTTTTGGCCTCCTTCTTCCGGCAACATATTCCCAAGGCACAAATTTAGCTGCTGCTTTGTAGTTTTTTTTGATTCTTCCAAACAATTCGGTTGCCTTTGGGAGCAAATCAAGGTTGGAGTGCGCGTGTTTTATTGATTTTATGATTTTACCGTGCACCATCTTCATTTTTGATGTTGCAACAAAATCTCCCTTTTTCAGCACCTGTGCTTTTTTCCATATTGAACCGTTTTTTGATGCGCTAAGGATTGGCGTTGCAAGCGTGGTTATCAGCTCTTTTCCCCTCCTGGTTTTGATTTTCCTAAGCATTTCCGGAGCCTTGATCCTCCAAACTTTTGATGCATTCATGAACTGGGCGGATAAATCTTCATTAATTGCCATTACCCGCAAATTAGCGGCAGTTGAAGAAAACGCCCCATTTCCTTCGTAAACATCTCTTTCCCATTTTCCTTTCACAATGGAGGAAATATTGTCAATTCCCCGATCGTTTTGAATTACCAGTGAATCGGGTGCAACACAAAGCCCAACACCCGATGTACCTTTTCCGGAAACATAGATGCATTTAGGAGCTAAATTCTTGACATACATCAGCATTGTCGTTTTTGAAGTGTTGTGCGAAATAATTCCGTTTGCAATGAACCTATGCCCCTTTGGAATTTCAACATCAAAAACATCTGCAATTCCCGCCTCTTTGATGCTGACAATTCTTTCGCTCAATTGATTTCCAAGTTTATGGTGCAAATCCGCTGTATCCAAAACCAATTTTTCCAGCTTCCCCTTCTTTTTTTGCGATTGGAAGCCAATTGCATCCGAAAATTTCTTGATCGAATTCGCCCTTCGGATCACAAGGCTTTCATTTGCCAAAATTCTTGAGTGAATTCCAAACCGTAAAAGCAAAATCTGGACATCCCGCAAAAATTCAACCCTCTCCTTGCTTGTGCGCAATGTTACTGCTTTCTTCCCCCTGCCTTTTGAAAAAACAGATCCATCAGCTTCAAAGAGCCAGCTCAAATACTGCGATGCAACAGCGTTTCCGGATTGCAAAACCAAATCCGGCACCCGCTTTTCCCTCAAAAACTGCAAGTTGAAGGCAATATCCGTGCTCCTTATGTGGATTACGTTGATTGGTTTTTTTCCGGGCCGATGCTCGGTAATTATTTTAGGCTTGATTGCAAACAATTTTTCTATTTTCCCAACTAATTTTGGAATCAAATCAGATTCTTCCGGAATCACATCCATTGCAACTTCCGTCCTTGTAACCCATCCATCCCCCTGCACATACCCTAAAAATCCCGCCAATTCCAGGTCCAAAACTTTTGGCAATATCGCTTTGAATTTTGGCCCGAATTTCCGCTCAATTTTTTTCCATTGAAGTTCAAGCGGTTTTGTAATCGTGCACGGTATCCAGGAAATGGTTGCAAGCCTATCGCCAACCTTCAATTCATCCAGCCGTTTCCATTCCTTCTTCATCCCATCAACCGCAAGCAATGGATGATTGTAAGTTCCTTTGATGCATTTCCCAGACTCTGTAATTATTTCAAGAATCGGCTGCTGCTTGTATGCATGGAAAACTTTTGCGTAATCCCGAGTGTATCCCTGGCCGGTCAAAACCGGCACATTGATTTTTTGAAGATGTGCTGTTCCCATTTGCCCAAGCTTAGCAATTGCGCCATTCCCTAAAACCACCCTCTCATCATCAATTAGGCAACCCGGATCCCCAATCAACAACGCGTGGATTTCTCCTCTTAATTTTTTTCCATCCGGAAGCGATTTCCCAAAATTCCCGCCGAACAATTGCAATGCAATTGCAAGCTTTACCTCGTCATGGCCGTAAATTGAGGGCGCAACGCTCCTGATTATCAGCTCTTGCAAATCCGGCTGCTTTGAAAGTTCGATCAATTCCTTTTTTTCGGATTCTGAAATTTCAAGCGCTTCGAATTCCTTTTCAAGTTTTTCCAAATGATTTACTTCAAGCAATTTTTCATAAACCGCAGAAAGCTTCCCATCCTTTTTCACTGGCCTTTTCCTTAAAATGCCAGTTATCATGAATTTTTCCCCCGGAGAAATGATATTGCAAAGATCATCTTCCATCCAAAGCGAAATGTGCGAAGTTGGGGCGTTCCCCCGAAGCTTTTCAACAAGGTCTTGCATCTGCGCATTTTGCATGTTGACAAACGTATCTTCCTTTTCAAGATGCTTGAAATCCCTTCGGCCGCATTTGCAAAAATCCGGGTTTTTTAGGCTGTTTTTTTCCGGCCTTGTCTTTGTGACTTCTCCGCAATGCATGCACTCCCAATTTGCAACCTTGATTACAGGCTTGATATCCGTTGAAAGGCTAACGATCCCCTCGACTCTTATGAATTTATCCAAATGCTCAGCTCCAAGATCGGATACCATGATGTTGCGGCTCTCGGGAAGATGCCTGAATCTGCAATACGCCTTCAAGTGCTTCCCGTTTGCAACCGTGAATTTTAGGTTTTCAAGCGCTACTTCAGCTGCCTTGATGTAATCTTCAGGGTGCGAAATCAATTCGTCCGCAAGCTCGGGGTTGAACTGCTCAAGCGCCTTGTAATCGATAACCAAAGATCTTCTTTCCGGGTAATTGTTTGCAATCTCCTCGATTTCCGGAGCCATTACGGCCCGCAAAAACTCCTCAAATGCAAGTATTTCATTCATCAAAATTACCTATTTTTTCAAGCTAAGCTCCCTCCACCAAATCTGGGAAGATCTGCTTTCCATTTCTCCATAAATTTCCCGGGAACTTTTAAGAGTCAATTTTTTTCCAGCTTCTTCAAACAGCAGTTTCGCCTGAGAAAAGCCCGATTCCATGTACTCTTTAGCGGTGAATGCCATTTCCAAAAGATCCGCATCCTTGATTATTTGAATCTCGATTCCATTTATTTTTGGGAATTCAACCCCTGCAATTTTTTCCTGCTCATCAAAAATTTGTTTTTCTATCCCATGCTTGTTTTTCACATAACTGCTTGAAATTTTATGCAGATCCAAAAGCCTGCTCTCGGGCAGATCGTGAAGAAGGCATGCAAATGCTATTTTTTCAGGCTCTTTTTGCCCATCCATTTTTGCAATCATGAATGCAATTACCGAGGATCTGAATAAATGCTCCGCAACGCTTTCGGGATTGCTTATTTTGCAGTGCCACCATCCGCTCCTTTTTATCCGCTTCAAATCCCCTATTTCAAAGAGGAAATCAACTTGGCTTTGCGCAATTTTTTTTTGCATGGTTTTCTCCCCCCATTCTCCTTCCAATAAACCTAATCAATCCTTTTTAAACATCCTTAAAGGCTTAAGGAAAATTTACTACCATGCAACACCTGTCGAAACTAGCTATTATTTGCTTTGAGGGGTGCTTTCGGGTGACCTCCATAAGGGGAAGCATCCCCTTATTCGGGCCACGCAGACCTTTTGTCTGCTGAGCCACATAATCGATTCTGCGGTCGCCTCTATCCCCTCTATTGGCTTTTTTTATCCATTTAATTTTTGTGATAAACTTATTCATTCCGACTCATCCGCATTATATTTAAACTCGGCTAGAATATACTCTATTATGGACGCAAAAGCCATAGTTCGCGAAATGCTAAACGCCGGCCACACAAAATCCGAGATAGTTTCCAACCTCCAAGAGCTTGGCATTTTTGATGCCGAAAAATACTACGAGGACGCACTTAGGGAAACCGGCAAGGGCTCTGTTTCATCAGATCTGAATGTGGGCTCAATTTCGAGCGACAAGGGAAAAAGCCTATTTGACAAGGATTCCGACACCGACGAGGAGGCAAAGGATATTTTGGATCAGCACACGACCTCTATTTTCCAGGATTCAAGGCCAAAAAAAGCGGTTACAACTGAAAGCGCAATGGAAGACATCCCCCAATTGGAAATCACATCCATTAACGATGAAGGCGAAAAAGTCAAGAACATAGGGGAAATGCTAGGGAAAAATTCATCTGCAAAAAACCAGCTGGTTAGGAACATGCCAACTAGTAGCCTTCAACATCTTGACGAGGTCGAATCAAAGCTGGACGAAATGATTTCGCTATTAAAAGCGGTTTATGAAATAGATAGAAAAATACTTGATGCAAACAGGGATGTTTTGCTAAGGCTCAAAACCGATAAATAGTTTTTCTTTTGCTATTTCTTACTTCTTATCCAGTTTCTTTTCAATTGATTCCAGCCGTTTTGAAAGCGAGCCGCTCTCCTCCCTAGATCTATCCGGGTTGAATCCTTGATGTTTAAGTGTTAACTTTCCGGAATGATCAAAGAAATTCTGCCTGAATTTTCCTCCCCTTGACAAATAGGTTCCTACTTTTTGCTGGTCTGTTTTCTCATAAGCATCAATTGCCATAAGCTGCCCCATCATATTCGCCATCATGGTTTCATACGCGGAAAGCCCGCCTCCTCCTTGCATAATGATTATCGGCTGGGGCGGTTTTTGCGCCTGCGGAGTTGGAAGTGCTGACTCCATATCTGGGGGCACATGCTCCGAAGGAGTTGGCCTGGCATAAACCCTTGAAGCGATAACTGCAAGCAATAGGAAAATAGCGGATAAGAACATCCAGCTAACATTCAAAAAAAAGCCTCCGCCTGCAAGCAATATCAAAATCAGCAAAACTGCGTCCATAAAAATCCGCCTAAATCGAAATCAAGCCTTAGTGATGGCCCGAATCGCTTTTTGTATCATTCGACCCAAAGAACTTCTTTAGCATCCTTCCAAAAAGCACAACCCACGCCCCAAACCTTCCCGAAATCCACTCGTCCCCATCAGGATCTCCTGGGAAATTTGGCCGAAATGAAATTTTGTTTGGAAAATGAGCTGCCGGCTGGTTTCCCCCAATTATTATTGGCTGGACCCCTCCGTGAGTTGCGCCATGCGCAACTGTGCTTCCGCCATGTGCATTGTTTTGGCTTCCCTGCGAGGAAAACAAAAACATTACCAGCACAACGCAGCTAAGGAATGCAAGAAATGTGGCTCCAACTGAAAAGAAGAAATACGTAACAATTGCCATCAAGACAAGAAGCATCGAATTCATTTCAATCCCTCAATAATATCCGCCGCCATACTGCTGCGGCGCTCCCGCATCTGTTTTTGCAAGGAGAATTATGATTAGGAATAAGCCGCCCATCATATATATCGATTTGTTTTCCAAATTAAGCGTTGAAATGCCTGCCAAAATAAGCCCGATGAAGGCAGAAAGCATCAAAAACTTGTTCTTGGCAACAACCAGCATGAGGGCAAAAAGCGCAATTACAATTGGCAAATTGCCCGATTGCGCTGCAAGCAGCATCAATATCACGATGATCAAGAATGTGAAATCCATTTCAGCACCAAACAATTACCTGCCCAAAAACAAAGATTTTTCAATTGTTGAACAATCCTTCCATTACAACTGTTGGGAATTCAAGCATGAATACAACTGCAAAAATCATGTATGTGAACCATGTCACAGGAAGCAAAACAAGGTAGGTGATTGCAATTGTGACAACGAGCGCAATCAGCTTGTTTTCAATAAAGCCAATTGTCATCATTTTGAACAAGGAAAAGAACGTAAGTATGACTACTACTATATTTAGGCCATCCATAAGGGACAACAGCGCGATCATATGTTTACCTTCTATAATCGCTTGAATTTAAACATTCCCATAAGTTGGAATTTGGGCCTGCAAAAACTGCGGCAATCTTCGAGTTTACCAATTATTACCTCAACTTCAATTCCTTCCCAAAATCTTAAATTGCGAAGTTGCTTATTTCCCATCAATCATTTGCTTAAGTTCAGCTGCATCTATCCGAAGCCTATGCTCCTTGATCAGGGTTGCAAACCTTTTTTCAGGAGTTCCCTCGAGCCCAAGCAGGAGTTTTTTGATCTCCTCCTTCGAAAATTTGCCCAAATTCCCCTTTTTAACCAGTTCCAACGGCTCGATTCCAGGATTTTCCGCGCAAAGTTTTAATAGTTCCAAAATTGCAGCTTTTGTGATTTTCCCATCCGCAAACATTCCAAATATTTCCATCAAAGTTTCATCGCCAAGTTCATCAGCTGCAACTCCTTCCCGTTTAAGCGCGGTCATGCTCTCAAGCAAAGTCAATGCTGCCACTTGCGCAATCTCCCTCCTTCCGGAAACAAATTTTTCAAACCGCTCCCAATCCCTTGACTTTATCATTTTTTCGCAAAGCTGCTCGTTAAGCCCCCATTCCAAATATTTTTTCCGCTTCTCTTCTTCGGATTCTGGAAGTTGCTTTTGGGCTGTTTCCAAAATCTCCCTGGTGATTTTGATTGGCAAAAGATCCGTTTCCGGATACATCCTAGCAGCTCCGGGAAGCGGGCGCATGAAAATTGAAATTTCCCCGTCTGCCTTTCGGGTTTCCTTTGGAACTCCAATTTGCAATTGAACGCACCTATCAAATGCCGCCCGTAACGCTTTTTTGCAAACCGTTTCCGTTCCAATTACCAAAACAAACAAATCTTCCTTCCCAAGATTCAGCTCTTTTTCCAAAACATCAATTTCTGAAATAGAAATCCCGTATTTTTCCTCTATTTTTTCATCCGAATGTACGATTCCCTTGGCGGAAGAATACTGCTTTACGTACGCTGAAACTTCGGACCCGAACCTATAACTGGGCATGATCTCTTCCCCAAACAATCCTGCAAACGATTGGAGTTTCATCCCAAACACTTCCTCTTTTCGCCTAATCCCTTCGGAAATCAATTTGCATCCTGTTGATTTGAATGCAAATGTCAGATTTTTTATTGAAAAATGCTCATTCCCAAGGATCATATGCCTCTCCTTTAGCCTTTCCCTAAGTTTTAGCAGGCTGATTTGCCGCTTCACTTCGTTATCGACAAGAATTGGGATATTCGAAAGCTCTTGCACTCCTTTGATTTCAACCCTCTGGCCCGCGCTGATGCTAATGTTCAAATCCTGCCTTATGCTGCCAATCCCCCTTTGCACTTTTCCAGTTGCCCGGAGGAGGCCGCCAATTTTTTTAGCAATTTCCATGGCCTGCAATCCGCTTTTAATCGTTGGCGAAGTTGCAATTTCAATCAATGGGATCCCAAGCCTATCCAAGCTGTAGTTGATGTCGCTACTTCCCGGGGTTTTTTCCAAAATCGCGCATGATTCCTCCTCGAGGGCAATTGTTGGGATGCCTATTTTGATTCCATCCAATTCAATGTTCCCATCAAGGGCCAAAAGGGCTGTCCTTTGGAATCCGGATACCGCCGACCCATCGATCACGGTTTTTCGCATCACAAAAAGCGTGTCGACAACATCCGCACCTAGCATTTTGGCAATTGTTGCCCCAAGGACCAATGCTTCCTTGTTCATTTCTTGCGGAGGCTCCTCATCCTTTTCAACTGCGCATGAATTCTTCCCATCCCAAAAATAATTGAACTTTTTTCCTTTTGCAGCTTCAAATGCAGCTGATGGGTCGATAGTCCCAGTTTCGCCAACCACCGCTCTTAGCCTTCTTGAAAAATTGTTTTGGTTTTTGGGCACCTTTGCCTCCATGGTTTTTCCTGCCTCCGGGGATTCCTTCGCCTCTTCCTTTGATGGATCGAAATAGCAAGAGCAAAAAAGCTTTTTTGAATTCACCCTTTGGTGGATTTCAAGCCCGCACTTAAATCCCAAATCCGAATAGTCCATAATGATCACAAAACGATTTGCATGCGCACTACTGCAATTTTCAAATTATTCTTCCCATTCAAGCTTTCCTATTCCAAAATATCCTTCTCAACAAGCCTTTTGTTGAATTCGCCCGCAAGATTTTCAAGAAGAATTTTTTTTGCCTCCTCAATATTTTTCGAATGCGCAAGCGTAAATGCAAGTTTTACGTACGCAGTTTCGGTTAGCATATCCTCGCAAAATACCGCTCCGGCATCAAATAGAAGCCTTAAATTCCGATAAACCGAAGGGCTGACCCTGCCATAAATCGTCTGCGAGGTTATCGCAATCAAAACCCCCTTTTCGGATGCGCTTTGAATTTCCGGAAGCCAATTGAACTTTTTATCAAATACGCCCGAATCGGTTCCTCCCTGGCCTGTTGGAACGTGCCCAAGGCCCGTTGCCTCGAGCACCACCCCCCTGCATCCGTTTGAAACTAAAAACTCAAGCAATTTCGGATCCGATCCGGGGTAAATTTTAAGGATTGCAACGCTGTTTTCCATTTCCGTATCCGCAATTGTTTTTCCATCCTTCCTTTTTTTGAAATTCCCATTCAACATTTCAATTTTCCCATCAGCAAGAATTTTGGCAAGCGGCGAATCGTTAACGGATCTAAAAGCATCCCTTCTTGTCGAATGCATCTTCCTAGCCTTTGTGCCTCGATGCGCATAGCAAAAATCATCCGAATCGGAGCCGTGCATAACTATTGCAACTTCGGCGCAATCCGAATACGCGGCAAACCAAGATCCGCAAACCAAATTAAGCGTCCCATCAAAACTCCCCCTATCCGGCGATTTTTGCGCGCCAACAAGCGCAACTGGCTTTCCTAGATCCGTTAGCATGAATGAAAGCGCGCTTGCAGTGTAGTGAAGAGTATCCGTGCCATGCGTAATCACAACTCCTTTGATTTCCGGATCGTTCAATTGCTTGGCAACTTCAATTGCAAGAATTTTCCAATTTTCAATTGTCATATCCTCGCTTGGAGTGCGGAAGGGCGAACTGAGGCTTTTTAGGTTGACAAAATTTTGAAGCTCCGGCGCCATTGCAAGTATTTCCTCGGGAGTCCTTGACATGAAAACCCCGCCGGTTTTGTAATCGATGTGCGTCCCAATTGTCCCGCCCGTTGAAATTATTGCAATTGATGGCAAATCTTTTTTTTCAACAATCAGCCTTGGCATCTGCGATAATTTCCCTGCGCTTCCGGTTTTTTTGATTTGCATCCCCGGAGCAAATTTCAAACCCACATTGTAGCCGTTATCCAGCTTTAGTGTGATGACATTTTCGCCAACATCCGAAATTTTAGGTAGTAATATCCCTGCGTGCGATTTCCCATTCAGCAAAACCTCTACGGCATCGCCTTCCATTATTTTTCCAGCATTCAAGAGACGCTCAATTTCCCGCGAGTACATGGAAACCAAAACGGATGGGAATTTTATAATGGTTTGGAAACGGCCCTACCTGAAAATCGTGTCTGTGCGTTCACTTCATCGCAATATCCTTGTTTTAATAATTTCCCTCCTCTATTTTTATTCATGTCAATGGAATTGGTATCTGCGATATTAAAGTCAAAAAGCCCTAACCAACTTGTAACCCGCCACCTGATTCCAAAGCTTGAAATGCAAGAATCCCAAATAATCCAAAGATTTGAAGACAAAACGGAAAGCCAAGGGGAACTTGGGCTGCATGGCCGTGGAAATATACAAAAACTTGTGCTGACCCGGGAAAATTCCGCCCGGCAAATGCCAATTCAAGTGTTTTATTCCCCAAGGCCCCTTATAGGAATCAAAGGCCAACAGGAATATCTGCCAAAAGTCGAGATTGGAAATACTGCATACTATCGCGTACCGAGGGCTGATTTTGAATCGGCTTCAAATAGATTTGGAATTTCCCAATCCGAAAATAATCCTTTTACTTTCGGAACAAATAAAATATTGACATTTCCAGAATCCATATTCCAAAGGCCCGGCTGGAAGGAAAAGGTCAAAATAATTGGAAAAACCGCATTTGTATCCGTTGGGGAAGCTGATTTTGATGCAATTTCAGAGTTGCACGAAAAAATCACATTTCTCAACCGGCTTAAATTTACCCTCACGCACCTGTTGCATCCAGATCCTTCAAAGTACGCCCAAAAAATGAATATTCCCAAAAAAGATCCCTATTTCGAATTCGTAAGGAAGAACCGTGGAAATTTGGGGTTTGTAAAAAAATTGGCGGATATTCTTCAAACCAAGCGTGAAAGGCCTGCGAGGAATCAAAACGAAAAGGGCTACGACCTTATGAGGCAAACAAGGGATCGCATCCAAAAAAATATCAAAAGATCAATAGTCAATCGTTTTTCTTTATCTCCAGAATTAGCGCAGTATTATGCGGTTATTTACTCGGATTTTGTAGGCTCCAAATCCAAGGCTGCACTTATGGCCCTTTCTAGGCATATTGCAAATCCGCAATCGGCTAAATCATAACTTCTATTTTTTCGCCGGTTGCATACCCCCTCGCCATGTTTTTTGTGTTGAATGCAATTCCGATATCGCCATCCCTTCTTAAAATGATTATTCCCCCCTTTCCGGAAGTTCTCCTCTCCAAAAGCGAAATTGTTTTTTCGGCGGCCAATTGCGCAGATTTTTCAGTTTTCAAATAATCGCAGCCGGCTTTGCATGCGAGTATTTTCATGAAGCTTTCGCCATGCCCGGTTGCAGATGCGCCTCCGGTTTCAAAATCGCAATACCCTCCAGCTCCGATAAGCGGCGAATCCCCAACCCTTCCATGAAGCTTGCCTCTTGTTCCTCCAGTCGAAGTTCCAGAGCACATGTTTCCATTCAAATCAAGAGCAACCGCGCCAACTGTCCCAAAGCCCTCGTCTTTTTTTGTCGAAAACAAATCAAACTCCTTTTTTGAAATCATCCTTTGCATATCTATTTTTGGAAAGCCGCTTTTTTTTGCAAATTCGCCCGCGCCTTCGCCAACAAGAAGCGAATGCGGCGTTGTATCCATCACTTTCCTTGCAATTGAAATAGGATTTTGGTAATTGCGGATTGCAGCAACAGCCCCTGCTGAAAGGTCGGATTTCATGATCTGCGCATCCAGTTCGACTTCTCCTTCCTCATTTAGCACGGCGCCTATCCCCGCATCAAATGCCCCCGAATTTTCCATGCTTTCAATTGTCTTTTCAACGCAATTCACCGCGCTTCCATTATTCTTCAAAATAGCCATTCCAATTTCAAGCGCATCTTGCATTCCTTTTTTATGCGCGTCAAATTCCTCGCCAGGGATTACCCAAGCGCCGCCATGCACAACAAGAACCGGTTTATCCATGCGTTTCACAACCTGCTAAATTTAGCTCGCAAATCGATTAGAATTTTTCCCTATCCCTAATGTATGCCCTTTTCAGCGCCTCAACCCCTGGCAGTTTCTTTCCCTGCAAGTACTCGACTACTGCCCCGCCTGCAAGCGAGATGTGGGAAATTTTAGATTTGTCTATTTTGAATTTTTCAACAGCTGAAATGGAGTGCCCCCCTCCCATCAATTTGAATGCATCCGCAAGTTCAACTGCTTTCAAAACCCTGCGCGTGCCCTCTTCGAAAAGCGGATTTTCGTAGACGCCAACTGGCCCTTTGAAGTAAATGGTTTTTGATTGGAGTATGATTTTCTCAAAATTAGAAATGGTCTTTGCGCCCAAATCAAAGCTTGGCTTGCCGTTTGCAATTTTTTCGTAATCCAAGACATCAACCTCTTTCCTGGCATTGTTTTGCTCATATGCAAAATCTATGGGCATTATTATTTTCCTTGGGTATTTTGAAACATATTCGGAAAGCTTTGGCAAAAGCTTATCGAAGCCGTTTTTTTCAAAATACTTTTTCTTTTCAATCCCCAAATCAATTCCGGCGGCTGCAATGCAAAGCTCTCCTAAGACTCCGGATGCGAGTATGCGGTCAACAAGCTCTGATTTGCATGCAAATTCCAAAAGCCCAATCACATCATCCGGCTTTGCCCCGCCCAAAATGTAAATGTTTGGGTGGCTTGAATTATCAAGGGCGTTTCTTAGCCCCTCGAGCTCCTTTTGCATGACCCGCCCAGCTGCGCTTGGAAGGATTTGCGCAAACCCGACAACCGATGCCTGGGCCCTATGTGAAACAGAAAATCCATCCAATATGAAAAAATCGCAAACCTTTGAAAGAGATTTTACCATTTCAGTTTTTCCATAATCCGAAATTTCAGAAAATTTTGCAGTTTCTTCCTCGTAAAACCTTGTATTTTCCAAAAGCACGACATCCCCGGCCCGCATTTTTTTGATCTTTTCGACTGCCTTTGACCCGAAAAGATCCTCGCAATATTCCACGTATTTCTTCAAATGCGTCGACAACAGGGCTGCATGCTGCGAAAGCGGCAAAAAATCAGGGTCCCCCTTCCTTCCCTGATGCGCAATCACAACAACCTTTGCGCCCCTTTGCGCAAGCTCCAAAATTGTTTTTGCATGCCTGGCAATCCTTTCCGAATCCTCTATTTTGCCAATTTTTGCATCGTATGGGCAGTTAAGATCGGGCCTAACAAGGCAAGTCTTTCCCTCAAGCGCAAAATCATCGATTGTGAAAAATTCCTTTTGCATTTAATCACTCCTCCGTAATTGTTTTTCTATTAATATTTTAATTTCTATTGCACTCCAATTGCTTGGTTTCAAAACCCATTTTCAGCTGATTTTTTCCTGCAATTCATCCTCCTCCCCATACCTTGCGGTTGCAATCCTGCGAATCTGCCTTGCACGGGTTTCCCCAACGCCCTCGACTTTTTGAAGCGAGCTTTCGGAAGCTGAAAACACCTTTTGCAGCGTCTTGAATTTTGCCAATATGTTCTTTGCATGCACAGGCCCAATCATTTGCATCCCCTCCAAAACCATTTGCAGCGAATCATCCTTCCCGACTGCTTTTTTTTCAAACCTAAGCCTCATGTCCTTTTTTCCGCGCTCCTTTTGGACCAAAAGCACATTCAAGAATTCGACGAATTCCTCATCGCCATCGAATTCAAACACCGGTATTTTGTAATCCGTTGCAATTGAGATTTTGGCGCCAATAACCGCCCTTTTTTGCAGGCGAGTAAATTCCCTCCCGATTATGCAAAGAAGCGGGTTTGAAAAATTCGCCGCCATGTTCTTGCATTGCTCAAAAAGCCTCCCATCCATTATGGAAGATTCAAAATCATTTGCGGACTTCCTCTCGATTGCAACCTGCTCGTTGATTATGAAATCCGCAACATCGAGCCGTTTTGGGTGAAGCTTGATTCCGCTTGAAAAAAGAAGCCTTGCAACATTCGACCTAAGCTCCCTATCGTCAATAATGACTTTCAATGCTTCATCCTTTCCATTCCCTATTTTTTTGGGATTGGGATCTGCCGTTTGCTCTTCCATTTTTCTCAAAAGTCTTTATGCAAATCAGCTAAAAAACGCATCGTATTTGGCGCAAATTTCGTGCAATTCTTCAAGCGAAAGCGTCCTTGCCCGCTTTGCCGAGTTGATTTTTTTGCAAAAATCCAAAATCTGCTGCTTTGTCTTGTTTAGCGCCTGCGTCGAATGCGACAGCGCTTTTTTTATGGATTGGTTCTTGTGCTGGAAAAGCGCCGAAACTACCGCCTCGTCAAGCTTTCCCTTCGGGTTTTTCACAAGGTAAACTAGCGCCGAATCGACTTTTGGCACCGGTGAAAAGGCGGCTGCAGGCACGGTTTGCAAATAATCGATATCCGCAAGGTTTTGCGCCATCACGGATAGTTTGGAATAATCCCCCGAATTAACCTCTGAAACCAGCCTCAATGCAAACTCCTTTTGCACGCAAAGAACCGCCTCCTTGAATTTCGAGTTTAAAATCTTAAACAAAAGTGGCGAGGAGATATGGTATGGCAAAAACCCGATTATTACCTCATAATCCAAGGATGCTTGCATGGCATCGGCGCAGATGATCTCGACATTCTTCATTTCCCCTGCCTTTTCCTTCAAAATCGTGCAAAGCTCCTTATCGATTTCAAGCGCTATTACCTTTTTTGCCTTTTTTGAAAGGACCTTTGTGATTGCGCCTTCCCCCGCTCCTATTTCCAAAACAATTTTTCCCTTAAGGTCCAAATCATCAAAAACATCCGCTATTGCAGAATAATCGGAGAGGAAAACCTGCGATAGCCTCTTTTTTTGGCGGAAATTTTCGTAATATGGCTGGTGGCTGCTTTGCATCATTGCAATATCGCATTTGAAAGGATTTTGACTTTTTTATTCCCATCGGAAAGCGCCTCAAATTCAGCTGCCCGGAGGGATTCGGCCTTTGAATTGGCAAATATTGAATAACTTATGAGCATGCGCTCTCCCTTCCCCAGTTTTTCCTTTTTCCATTTTATGTGCTTTCCAAAAATTATTTCCGTGACCTCTGATGGCGGGTTTGAAATTGTCGAAAGCACCTGGCCTTCCGGGACGATATCCGTAATCTCCAAATTCTGCAAATCCGCCAAGTTGTTGAAGATTTCTAGCCTTACGATGTTGTTTTCAAAGCTCTTCTTGAAGTGCACTTTTTCAGAATGCCTTCTTATGCCTGCGAATCCAAACGCTGCGAAAATCAAAACCAAGGCGGTTTCAGTAAATGGCAATTTGGATGTGCCAAGCGAAAGGAACGCCGTATATCCGGCTGCGTTTTTCCCATTTCCGCCATCCTCCGTTATTTTTTTTGCATCCAAATTTTCCGCAAAAACGCTTCTTTTTTCCTCCTTGTATTTGACTGCCCACTCGCCCTCCTCGTTTAGCAGCACTTGCGCGGATCCCAAATCCAGCCTGAATGCATACTCCTTTCCCGCCGGCGAGACCACCTCGACATCCCCGCTAGCGGGCTTGTCGTTTACTTTTACGGCAATTTCCAAATAGCCTTGGGGTGCATGTTCTGGCACAATGATTTCAATGGTTTCATCTTTGATTTCGATTTTTTTTGGCGCAGTAGGTTTTTTTGGCTCTTCACTATTCGCCTCTTCTTTTTTTATTTCAATTTCCTTGCTTGGCTGCGGGGTTGGGGTTGATTTTGGCGATTCAAAGCCTGAGCTTGCAAAAGAAACCGTATTTTGGGCCGGCGGCAAATTCCCCGAAATCCTCCTAGTAATTGTCGATGCGCCCGCCTTGCAAATAAAATTTTCGCAAACAAAATCCTGCATGTAATAAGCGCCGTTCCCATACGCATCCTCCTGCCTAAAACTTTCCTGCGGCGGGCAAGCCTTGTCCAGATATGCCAAAGAATTGCTGCAGCATTGGTGTTCCGATGGGCATTCCTGCCGAAATGGCTCGAAGGTTGCCGCGATTTCATCGAAATTTGTTTCAAATCCCAAAACAAATATTTTCAAGGAGCAAATTGTTGGGCTTTCCATCCTTCCTACAAAGAATTTCATTTTTCCAAATTTTCCATTTTCCAAAAATTCAATGCTTGTTTGCCAAATTGCGCTTCCATTCCCGCAGCTTAGATTCCCGGCAAATGTCTCCGCGGCATACCCTGCATTTTCAAATTCCGCCTCGTAATATGCTTTTCCATCGGCAAATTTTGCCTGTGTGGAAACCAAGCCGATTTTTGGCATTCCCCTAAGCGCAACAACCCCCGCAAAATCCGACCGCAATTTCAACGTAATTTTTGGGTATTCGAAAAATTCGCGGCTGTAATACCCGGAAAATTTTCCCCTGCCATTCGAAACCATTCTTCCAATTGCGCCATTTAGCCTATCCGTTGCTGATTTTGCCGATGCAATCGAAGCCAAATATGTCCCATAGTAATTCATCAATTCGTTCTTGTAGTTTTGATAGTCATTTTTGGAAATTTCCATCCATTCCTGGCTGTTTTTGCTCCTCAAAAGCAATATGGGCAGCAAACTTGGGGCCGTTTGCAAAACCGATGCATCCGCGTTAGCCACCTCATTTGCCTGCTGCATCGAATTTTCATCCCCGAGTGAAATTTCTGTTTTGCCTGCAGCATAGGCCTCAATCACAACTCGAGCTGAATTTTTAACAAAAGCGCCGGTTTGCGATTTTTCGTATCCCGGACTTATCGTATAGGTGTAGCACCAATTGTCGCAGGAATATGTGACCAGGGGGTAAGCGCCGTTGCACCATTTGAAAGTCCCTGCAGGCATCCCTGCGCAATTCCCGCAGGTATCGAATACAGATCCGCACCAAAGCCTCTCCGATGGTGAAAAAACATCCTCTATTGCATTGCGATCTATTTCAAAAAGCGAGCTTGAATTGGTGATGTTTATGGACATCGAAATATTTTTGGCAATTGAGAATTTGCCCTCGGATTTTATGGCTGCAAGTTCTGGCGTAATCTCTAAATTTTCAAACATGCTACTTGGAGCCAAGCCTATTTCCAAATAGCTGTTCGAATTCTCGTAAACAATAGCAAACTGCGTGATTTCAATTGCGGATGCGCATGTTGCAAGCAAAAAGAAAATCAAGAGCCTTTGCATGCTATATTCATTACTTCAATTCGGTCAAAAGGCTTTGGTTGATAAAAAATCAACTTTTAGTTGATTTTAACCGCCAAAAAAAAGGTTTGCACATGAAAAATTCAATCATTTAAGGCAATTGGTTTGAAATTCCGCCCTCGCCTGATTTTAAATAAATATTTGCAGCGGAATTCCCTTGCCTAAAAGCCGACGAAACAACCCATGAAACCCAAAGGGCGAAATTGGCAAGGGCTCCGCTGCACAAGAATAAAAAAGAAAAAAGGCAAATTGCGCCTTTTTCATTCCAAATCTATCCAGACATCATACGACGTATAGTTCGAAGTTTTTGGAACTATGACTTCAAAGCCAACCGATCCAAATCCGTTTGTCGAAGTTTTTTGCACTATATCCGAGCAAACGAAATAGTTGAACGCGGCATCCTTGAAAATCCCAACTCCGTACTGATCCGTAGTGTTTAGGAAGTTGGTTGATGACTGGCCGCAGATAGTTCCGTTGTTCATGTAGTGGTTTCCGGTCACATAATACCCTGTCAGTGCAAAGTTGTTATCCGTTGCAGTGTTGTTAAGTGCTGTTGTAAACGGTGTTTGCGGCGTTGCCCCTGCCTTGAAGAAGTAAATCTTACCCTGGGTTACAAGCCTTGTGTAAAGTATTGCCGAAGCAGGGTTCGTGTTCAATCTTACGGTGGTGTTGATGTGCCCAAAGAACCCAACATATTGCTGCATTCTTGTAGTCACGTTTAGCAAAGTGGAAGTTCCGTTTTCCGTTGGCGCAGCTACTGCTGTATTATCCGTTTGTTGAATAGCCGCAGAAGCAAACTTTACAGCTATTGCTAAGATCAGCAAAAAGCCTATAGCTCCATACACGTACTTATTACTCATACTCGCATCAACTCTGTGTTTATTCGATTTGGCAAAGCGCCCATGCGCAAAACCTATCGAATTTAAAGGGCTGCTAAAAAACTTAGCCAGCCCAGGTGGGAAACAATGGAAAAAAATTTGAGTATATAAGCCTTAGCATTTCTTATTGATTTTTTTACGAGGAAAACACAACTGCTTGAGGTGGAAAAAATTGCGTTGGTTCATTTTAATGTTATATCCTCTTGATGGTTCGATTCAATGCGATGCTAACTTCGGCAAGCGTTAAAGAATTTTTTGCGATTTCTTTTTAAACCTCTTTTTAAAGGAAATTTACAATTATTGCTTTAATAACAATAATGAAGCAATAATCAACTATTGAAGAAGCAATAAATTAAGGCTAAAAAGAAGCTGTAATAACCTTTAAATACAACCTGAAATTAATGTTCATTCCGCCTTTTGTGGGATTAAAAAATGGTTGTCATCCAGCGTAAGAAAGACCAGTTTACAATCACCTTGCCAAAAGATGTTGTAAGCCTCATGGGTTGGGATAAGGGTGTTGAATTGTACCCCTACCCTGACGATAAGGGAAACCTGATTTTGAAGCAAATAAGTGCAACCGAAAACCCCCCTCTTGAAAGCGATTTGCAAAAAAAGGCAATTGGAAAGCACAAAGGCCAAAATGCAATGCTCTTTCCGATGTTTGTTTTGCTGCTTGCCTGGATTGTTTATTTTTTTGTCCAGGGGCTGCCCCTAGCCTTAAGTGTGCCGATCATGACCGGATCGGAAATAATTGCGCCAATTGATTTTTCGGTCTCCCCAATACCTATTGCAACAATCGACCCAACTCCGAACACTACTCCTATCCCTTCGCAAACCCCTTCCCCCAACATTTCCCCCTTTCCATCAGATACTCCTTCGCCAATGCCGACCCCTTCAGCAACCTTTTCTCCAACCCCTTCTGAAACCGCTTCGCCAGCGCCAACCCCAACAACTACTCCCTTCCCCGAATTTTCGCCTTCCCCATCTTCAACTCCGCTTCCAACTGAAGTTGCTTCGCCTTCCCCAACTCCGACTTTTTCGCCAACACCTACGCAAGACCCTTCCCCAAACATTTCGCCTTCCCCAACAATCGAATCCCCTTTGCCATCAATCGATGCTTCGCCATTCCCATCCACCAATCCATCTCAAACCCCTTCCCCAAACATTTCCCCATTCCCCTCCGATAATCCTTCGCCAGCCCCAACCCCTTCGGCAACATTTTCCCCAACCCCTTCCGATTCTCCTTCCCCTATGCCAACCCCATCAACCACTCCCTTCCCCGAATTTTCACCATCCCCAACCGGTTCTCCAAGCCCATCTGAAATGCCTTCTCCTGCGCCAACGCCTACATTTTCTCCAACTCCTTCCGTTTCAATTTCTCCTTCGCCAACCGCAACAATAATTCCAATTGAAGAAAACGCATCAATTTCCCTTAAATTAAATCCAACTGCAACTCCTTTCCCATTCATCCAATTCGACCTGCTCGCAAACCTAAAAGCATTCCTTGAGCCATTAAACGGCGAATCAATCTCCCTATTCCTGAATTCAATTTTCTTTGGCAACCAAACAACCAATTCTTCAGGGGACGCGGTATTTTCCCTCAACCTATCCGAAGGGAATTATTCAATACTGGCAGTATACGAAGGAAATTTGGAAAAGAACATTTCGGCAATAAATGCAAGCTTGGATTTAGTCCTGATTTCTCCAATTGTAAATGAAACCAACCAAACCCTTGATTACTCCGGAAACCTATTTGCAGATACGTTCCCGCAAGGCGCAAATCTTTTCCTAGATGGTCAATTCCAATCGCTAACGCCATCAAACCTAACCAATCTCACAATTGGCTACCATTCCGTCCTAATCAACCTCTCCAACTATTCGCAGTATTATGATCCGGCATTTTACATTGCAAATGACTCGAGTTTATTTGTCAATCTAACCGCTTTTGCATTTTCGGATTCAGCTCTCAATCTAACCAACCAATCCGAGTTTAATTTCACAAAAGGCAAGCGCAAAAAGCCAACGCAATTCAGCGTGGTTTTCAAGAACAAGAAAAAAAGCTACAAGATAGGGGAAGAGATCGTAATTGATTTGGATTTGCGGGACGATTCCAACAAAAAAATCAATTCGGGCTCATTCAAGGCCTTTTTGGTATCCGAAGATGGCCAACATGAAGAAGAAGTGGCTTTAAAGGACATTTCGTCAGGAAAGCAGTTGATCATTCCGCCCCAAAACTCAATTCAGCCGGGTTATTATTCCATAAATTTCCAAGCGCAGTTCCAAAAGAAAACAATTGTCAAGAAAAACCAAGCAAATGCTCCTGCAATTGCGCTTGATGTCAACCAAACTTTAAACGGATCGGATCAATTAACCCGAGCTATTCCAACAATTCCAATTCCCTCCATTGAAGAAACCGCCCAATTCCCAGGTGCAAAATCAAATGGGAATTCTAACAATCAACCCGCTGCAAATCAAAATCCAAATTCCGCTCAAAATCCAATTGCGCCCCTAAATGAAATCGCGCCCCAACTCGCCCCCGATGAAATTGAAATAGTTGAAAACGTTGCGGACGAGGGCGAAGTCGATGGCTTTTTCTATGGCCTTGTAAATCTCAACACTGAAAAAAGCATCTACCTTCCAGGAGAAATTGCAAACATAACGATTGGAGTCCTAAACCCGGACGGTTCAAGGGCGGATTCGGCAACAATTGATGTGCAGATTACCTCTCCGACTGGAATAGTTTCAACCTTCTCCACCTACCCTGGAATTATTTCCGACAATTTCAATGGTGAATATTCACTCGCATTCCCTGTCACTGAAATCGGAACGTATTTAGTTTACGCCCATGCGCAAAAACCAGAAGTGGGAATCGATTCAGATTTTTCAGATGCATTCGAAGTGCGTTCAAGCAGGGTTTTTGACATAAAAAGAAAAGAACCCACATTGATTGAACTAGGGCTAACTCCGGTTACAATTGAAATCACTCCAACTCAAGATGTTTCAAATGCAATTGCCTATGAATACATCCCAAGTTCATTTACAACCGGCCCATCATCCCTTTCAGTTACTGATATGGGCAATGGCTACAAGCAAATAACTTTCAATTTGGGAAATCTCAACGCCGGCCAAACAAAAACAATTCAGTACTCCTTCGAACCGCCTGCACTTTCCCCGATGCTTTACCTAAATGGCAGGATGAAAATCGAATACGATGCAGGCGCAATATTTGAAGAGGCGCGCAACTGGACAATTGGAGCTGATGATCGTTTTTTCATCCATGAATTTTATTTCTACTTCAACCAAACCTATTCTGCAGCAACGCCCTACCCATGGGAGCCCACCGTTCTTTGCGTAAATCATCCGTATAACCTGACCGTTGGAATCGTCAATGGCATTTCTGCAACGGATGTTGATAACGTTTCAATCCAATCCTCAATTGGAGGCCCCTACACGAATCTTCCATCCAATAATTGGGTATTTTGGGCTGGTGATGGAAACCCGCATAATGTGAGCTGGACCGCTTCAACTACTTCCCCCACATTTGGCTACAGCACAACAAACTTTACGATCAAACCCACCGTAACTGGCTCATACTCCCTTCGAAGTTTCATGGCAACCCGTAACGGAGTTGTCCAGTTCTCAAGCAATGTAGTTACAGTAACCGTTAGGAACTGCACCCAAATAGAAATTGCAAACAGGGATGTTTCTGTTCGGGGCCCGGATGGGACGCCGGACATCCTGATGCCCGGCTCAACTGGCTATGTTGCAATTCCGCTATTCAACTATAACCAAACAAATGATTTGAATTCAATTACCGCAACCCTATCTATTCTCCAAGGAGCAACCGATCAGGGCTGGTATTTGGAGGAAGGATCTACGCAGCTTTTGAACTTTTCAATTTCCGGGTACTTAGGCAACGTAACCCCCTTCTTCAATGAAAGCGTGGCGCTTTGGAGGGTTAGGGTTCCGGATGCGGCAGATACCGGACAAACCTACACTGCAAAAATCGTAGTAACCTCCCCCGGTCAAGCAACAACTTACACTCGTGATTTTACACTTCAGCCCGAATCCGTTGTTTTGTTCACATCATCGGATGATTATGTTGGTAGCACCAATGAAGATGCACAAGAGCATTTCAACATGTCCTTTGTAGCCTGCAACTATGGGGATTCTGCAATTACGGATGCAACTATCCAGATAGATTTTCCAACGGCTTATTTTAATTTCATAAACGCCTTTCCAAACAACAATACGCAATTAAGTTTATCGCCGCAATGGACCAATGTGAAAATAGCTACTTCGCAATGCTGGGGTGGGATTTTGCGGTTTGATCCAATCGATCTGAACGGGCTTGGGCATCTTTTTACAACTACTGTTTCATGGAGCTCTGGGACAAAATCCGTTTCAGATGACCGCTCGGTTTTCCAGCCATCCGCGCTTGCCGACAATACTTTCCCCTTCGTCAGGTTCTCTGCTGACAATATTACCTACATGCCAAATGCATCAGTTACGCAAAACTCAACGGTTAACGTCTACACTAAAATAATCTGGATGGGGGGCACTACGGGAGTTAAAGACGCCAATTTGCACATAGTTAAAACAAATCTGGCGCAGGGCTTTGTAAAGCCTTATAATTTCACGCAATTTTCTCCACTTCCCGGCTATCCTGTAGGTTCGGTTGGCGAGGGTTGGGTTACAAAATACGGCAGCATTTCAGTTGTTACGGAAGGAGGCACCAAAGAATTTACCTTCACAACAAATGCCTCGGCAACCCCGGATTTCCAGCCCGGAGGGAAGAGATATTTCTTTTCAGCTAGGGGATCGGCCGGAGCGGAAACAGCAGCCGGAAACCCCAACCGTTTCAAGCTTGATGACAATAAGTACGCATTAGTGGTGCAGGGCCCATTTCTCAAGTCATTGAATTATTATTCCTCGGCTCCAAGCGGAACCCCTACTTTAGGGATGCCATCGACCTTTTCCTGCGGAACTTACAATATCAGCACGGTTTTGTTCAATAAGGGAAACCGTGACGACTTACTGCTAAACATAACGGATTATTTTCCCTCATCAATCACTCCGGCCAATTACTCCCCCTCCGTCATAAATATTACATCATTAAATGCGACGTGGGGCTCTTCCATCAACTTTACCGCCAATGGAACCGCACACCGGCAATCCTTTAATTATTCATTTGTTGCGCCCCTTGGCTCCTTTACAAATTCGCAGTTCCAACTAAAAGCCTACAATGGAACTTACCCTGCAAAGCATGATGGCCAGCTGTTTTATGTAAACCTCTCATGCACGGACCTTCCGCAATACCAAAACGTTTCAGTTACGCCAGCTTCTTCAGGGTTTGGATTTAGGAAGGAATTTTCAGTTGCGGTATATTCCGTTTTCCACAACCTTACGGTAAACCTTTCAAAATCGCCAGATGGTTTGACTAATTGGTCGGTAATCAATACGACCACTGCGATTTCTACTGGCAGCTGGGCCTATGCAAACTTCTCCCAGTCATTTACCTGCACAGACATCGGCTCTTGGTATTACAATTTCACGATTTTTGATACGGATGGCAATATCAATACAACAACGGTTTCGCTTGGGACAACCTATACTGTAACCAAGGATACTTTGCAAATAAACCTGATAATCGGAAACGCCTCCCTTGCAAACAGGAGCAGTTCCAACAACGACCTTCTTAGGGTTTTGGTAAACGATACAAACGGCACATATCTTGGGAACTATGGTCTTAATTTTTCAGTAACATATGACGGGACAAATTACGGCCCAGCTACCCTTAACAATACAAACACAACCGGCTATTTGGATTACAATTTCAATGCAACCTGCAACCAATCAAACACACAATATGCATCAAGGCCCGACCAAAGCTGGAAGGTTTCGCTTGTAGGAAGCTCCTGCTATAATGACATCACTTCAACAATTTACGCCCTTCAAATCAAAGGCTATTTGATAAACAATGTAACCAACCCTTCGGGAACATCTAATTTCACAGACCCAATTGAAATTGTGGGCCAGGGAAATGTGCGGGATGATTGCGGCAATTTCATCTCGCCAGTTGAGGATTCATCAATTGCAACCGTTTTCAACTTCACTGCAAACAATACAAACAGGCTTTTCAATGGAAGCTCGCTAGGAGGAGGCTTTTACGAGGCAAGGTGGCCATCATCCGAAGATAAGATGGGCGGCTATTACAACCTAACAATGAATACTTCCGCATCAAAATACTACGGAGCTTTCACAACACAAGTAGGCCCCGACCCCGCATATCTATTCTATTTGTTTGCAAAGCCAAAGCTTGCGGGCCCATTCGTAAATCCAATTGGCCAGGGCTGGGGAGTTCCTGTAAATTATTCTGTCAATTATACCTCGCCGGTTTGGAACATCAATACAACTGCAAGGCTAACTTTAAGGTGCCCAAGCTGCTCTCCTGCAGTCCCCTCATTTGAAGTAACTCCGGCGAGTTTTTGCGTTGGATGCGTAAACAAGACCTCCCTTTGGACCTACAATTATACCTGCGCCGCTGGCAATTCACAAGTCGGAACCTGGTTCTTTACATATTCTGCAAACACTTCCGATGGGCTTTCAGCTTCCTTATCTGAAAATTCAACAACCGTTGGAAAAGACCTGATAAACTATACGCATATCCGCGGAAACAACACAATTGTCAACAGATCCGGAGAGCAGGTTGTCAGGTTCACCCTCAACTTGTCTGATATGTCAAGAGGCACTTTTGCAGGTTCGCCAGCTGCAACAGTAACTTTTAATGTATCTTCCAATTCCACCTACAATTTAACGGCGGGAACCAACACCACAAATTCAACCGGGTCTGTGGATTTCTATTTCAATGCAACCTGCGACCATACGCCTGGCAACCAAAGCTGGTGGGCGCAGGTTTCCTCGGATACTTGCTATGTAGATACGTTATCCCCAAGATTCAATGTGTCGGTTTATGCCGATTTTGCTTTTGCAATATCCACACTTAACGGCACGGGCGCGCAATACACAATTGGCCAAAACGTGACCCTTACATTGGCAACCAGGGATGAATGTTCGGTTCTTGCAGGCAATGCAACCGTTGGCTTTAACATAACCGGCATTTTCAACATGACGCATTGCGCCGGAACCGATATCGTAAATGATTTCAACGGGTCCTATTCGTGCACTTTCAATACCAGTTCGCTTGCAGCAGGCAGCTACAATGTTACTGCAAATGCCTCCAAGGAGTATTTCAATTTCAACAGCTCGCTTGCAGGCAGCGTGTTCCAATTGTTTTCCCCAAACAATACCGCGCCAGTAATAATCAACATAACCGAATATCCCTCTCCGGCAGGCTGGGGGGAGCAGCTTAACTTTTCCGCAAGGGTCCAAGAGCCCGAAAGCCAGGATGTGATTTTGGTGCTATATAATGCAAATGCATCAACCGGCCCGTTTAGCATCTTAAACCAATCCCTTTGCGCAACTTGCGCAAACACTATTGTAAATTACACGGTTGAAAACAAATTCACCTGCAGTGATATTGGCCTTAAGCATTTTGTTTTCAATGGCACGGATACCCAGGGGACGAATGGCACTTCGGGAATTTCGAACTGGACAATTGAAAAGGACAATGTCACGATTTCCTACATTTCCGGCAACAGCCAAAATGTCACAAGGCAAAACGGCACAATCACGCTTGCGCTAAATGCCTATGATTATGACAACCGGTCCGGTGCAGCCAATGCGAATGCAACAATTTGGGTCACAACCAATTCAGTTGCATTTGATTCCGGCAATTTCACACAGGCAAATTCATCTGGCAATTTCAGCATAATTTTCAAGCCCTCATGCAGTTACGCTGTTGGTTTGCACAACTGGAGCGGCGGGGTTTTGCTTGATGCATGCTACGCCCAGGCAAATTCAACCCAAAACTATTCCTTCTTTGTAATTGGCGCTCTCAACAACAACGTAACATTCCCGCTTGGCCAAAATTATACTGCGGGAACAAACGTAACTCTTAGGGGAAATGTCACGGATGATTGCGGAAATGCAATTACCGGGGCGGCAATCAACTTTACCGTGCAAAACGGAGGCGGCCCATTTTCCTGTCCTGTTGTTTATGAGGAAGGCTTTGGCTCTTACAATTGCTCAATCAACACAACTACGCTTGGCGGAGGCGATTATAGGGTTTTCATGGGTTCATCTAAGCTCCACTACACAAACGGCTCCACACAAAAACAAAACGCATTCAAAATCGCAACTGCCCCCGTTCTAACGAATCCTCTTGCAAACCTCACATCCGTTTATTGGGGCGCTTCAATTGAGTTCAATGTCACGGTAACGGACAAGGATGACAACGTCACCGTTTCACTTTGGGAAAAAGCGCCCGGAGCTGCCGAATACACCTTCATTACATCCCAAATCTGCACAAACTGCACAAATTACAACCTTACCTTTTCGGATTCGACCCATAGCGCCTGCACGGATTTTGGGCAATGGCAATTCAAATTCAATGCAACCGATACTGTCAACTTCACGGATCAGACGACTAACAATACCTTCAACCTAACCCCAAGGAACCTAACCTTCCAGCAAATATCCGGAAACAGCTCGGTTGTGCATCGTGTTACAAACACTTCCTCACTTGCTGTAAAATTCGTTGACGCTATTGATTCCGCCCAAGATATCGGGACGGGGGTTTCAGGAACGCTTTATGTAACAACCGATGGCGGCGCAGTTTCCTATGTTTCCGGAGGCGCAAACACATCCCTTAATGGAATCATCCGAAGGGCATTTGATCCAACATGCAATTGGCAAGTTGGCCCGCAAAGCTGGAAAATAGAATCAGCTGCAACCTCTTGCTACTTTGGCGTCAATTCTACGGTTTACAATATTTCAATTATAACGGATACGCCAAACAATACAATTGTTGCTCCGGTTAGCGGGGCATGCTTTACTCCAGGAACGCAAATCATAATCAATTCAACAATCAAGGATGAATGCTCCGGCATTGCAACAGCAACCGTTTCGGGAACAGTTAGGCAATCCGGAAGCTCCTCAGCTTGCGGAACAGCTACGGATCTGGGAACCGGCAATTACAGCTGCGTTTGGAATTCAGCTGGCAGAAGCTACGGCCTTTACAACGTCACAATAAATGCCAGCAAGCAATACTACACAAATTCAACAAACACATCAATTGATTCCCTTCGGCTTGCAGCAGTTCCCGAGCTTAACGATCCGCGGGTAAATGTTGGCGTGGATGGCTGGGGAAAAGCTCGGACTTTTAACATTACCGTCAAGGATCCATCCGGAGACACCATAAATGTTTCGCTTTGGGTTAAGCCAAACAACAGCAATGTGTGGCAGTTTAGGGGCTCGCAGCTTTGTCCTTCTTGCAGTACGTACACCAACCTCACCTTTATTGACGAGACATTCACCTGCGGAAATTACGTGACGAATTCCTCATGGGATTTCATGTTCAATGCAACAACTTCGCTTTGCACTTCTCTAACAAACCAATCCTCCGTTGCCAATTTCACAATGCAGCAAGATGATGTGAATGTAGTAATTGGCGCAAGCATTTCAACTGTCAATAGGGATGGAGCTTCTTCTGGTTATTTGCGGCTGTATGTAAATGACACGGACAATTCCTCAATTGTTGGCGCAGGGGTCAATGGATCATTTTGGATCACAACAAATGGGAGCATCATAGATTCAGGCTATTTCAACCAAACCAATGCAAGCGGCTATTTCAACTATGATTTCAACCCATCCTGCACTTACAATGCAAGGCAGCAGGTCTGGAGGGGCGGCGTCTTGAACGATATTTGCTACAAGAGCAAGAACTCCTCAGATTCATTCCTTGACGTCATAGGGCAGGTGCATGTTGCAATTCTAATCCCTGAAAACAATTCCATATTCAATGTCACAAACAATGTAACCCTAAGATATAATGTTACCTCTGAATGTTTGGTGCAGGAGGGCTTCCTTAACACCTCAATTACTAATGCAACTTTCATCCACAACCAAACCCTTGCAAATTATTTGTGCGATCCAACCTACAATGAAAGCAACGGCTTTTACAACTGCACATTTGGAACATCAAATAGGCCGCAGGGCAATTATTCTATTCTTGTAAACGCAAGCATGCCCTACTACAATTCAAATGTCACATTGTTTTCCAACAGATTCTATTTGAAAAACGTCATTACAAATTCCACAACTCCAATTGTCAACAATTCGATGGGCGGATGGGGCCAAGCCTACCAATTCAACACGACAATTTACGACCCCGAAGGGGAATCCGTAACCTGCCAGTTATTTACAAATACCTCATCGAATTTTGATTACAAGGGGAATGCAACAATTGCAAATGGCCAGGGAACGTGCGCAGTATCCATCCACAGTTTTAGCTGCCAAGATATGCGAAACAACTCGGGATTCATGTTCCAAATAATCAATGGCGAGCCAACAAACACATTCAATACCTCAATAAACACAACCCTTAACCTAACGCAAGATACGGTTGCAGTTGCATTGGCTTTTGGGAATGCGTCCGTTGTTAACAGGAGCGGATCGAATTTGACAACGCTTTCTCTTAGGGTTTTTGACAATGACAACCAAACTTACCTTCCCGCGCAAACAAATGCGACAATTTGGATAACGACAAACAACATTAATTTTGATTCCGGCAATGCGACGCAAACAAACTCCTCAGGCCATGCAACAATTTCATTCAATCCAACCTGCAGCTATTCCGTAGGCCCCCAAATTTGGGCAGGAGGGACATTTGGGGATGCATGCTATTTCAATGCAAATTCCCAAAACATGACCCTGACGATCCAGGGAGAATTGAATGTGAATATCACATCGCCCCTTGGCAACCTAATTTCCATTGGCCAAAATGTGACAATTAGGGGAAATGTGACGGACGATTGCGGAGTGCCTGTTGCCGGTGCGAATGTGAACCTTAGCATCCGCGACGGAGGAAATGCAATTGCGTGCGCAAATGTGATTGATGAAGGTTCTGGAATGTACAACTGCACATTCAACACAACTGCGCTTGTTGGCGGAACCTACATGGCATTCATGAACGCATCCAAGCAATACTATTTCCTCTCGCAAACATCAAAAGCAAACAGCTTCCATATTTCCGCAGCTCCGCATCTTTCAAATCCTGTTGCCAACCTTTCAGCGGTCTACTGGGGCGCTTCAATACTTTTCAATGTGACTGTTTGGGACGAAGATGACAACGTTACCGTCAATTTGTGGCAAAAACTCCCGGGCGCAGCCGAATATTCGTTCATCTCCTCGCAAATCTGCACGAATTGCACAAACCAAACCCTCACCTTCACGGATTCATCGCATGTCACATGCAGTGATTTTGGCACTTGGCAGTGGAAATTCAATGCAACAGATACGCAAAGCCTGATTGCGCAAACAATCAACAAAACTTTTGATTTGGAAAGAAGGAATTTGACCGCAACAGTCTCCCTTGGAAACAATTCCGTTGTGCACAGGGTGCTTAACACAACCGCGCTCAATGCAAGGTTCCTTGATTTTGTTGACGGATCGGACCTTCCTGATGGGGTTACCGGCACCCTTTATGTGACAACCGACGGTTCGGCCACTTATGTTGCTTCAGGAACAAATTCTTCCGTAGATGGAGTTGTTTCCCGTGCATTCGATCCAACCTGCAGCTACATTGTAGGCCCGCAAAGATGGCTGATTTCAGTTCCGCAAACAAGCTGCTACTATGCAACCAATTCGACGAATTTCAACCTCTCAATCATAACCGTACCATTCAACAACACGATAATTTCGCCAATAAGCGGGGCTTGCTACACTCCGGGGACATCCGTTTTAATCAACACAAGCATCCGCGATGAATGCTCCGGAGTTGCAAGCGGAACGGTTGAAACCACAATCAAAAGAGGCGCGTCAACTTTTGCTTGCGGATCATCCACAGATTTAAGCGCTGGCAATTACAGCTGCAATTGGGATTCCACAGGAAGAAGCTACGGCCTTTACAACATAACTGTCAATTCAAGCAAGCAATACTATGAAAATGCATCCAACACTTCAATAACTTCACTTCGTTTGGCAGCGGTTCCACAGCTAAACAATCCGCTTGTGAATATTCAAGCAGATGGATGGGGAGTTAAGCGCACATTCAACATCACCGTATTCGATCCATCCGGAGACACCATAAATGTTTCGCTTTGGGTTAAGCCAAACAACAGCAATGTGTGGCAGTTCCGAGGTTCGCAGCTATGCCCATCCTGCAGTTCGGGATCAGGAACCAACCTGACTTTTGTTGATGAAATTTTCACATGCGGAAACTTTGCCTCAAACATCACATGGGATTTCATGTTCAATGCAACCACTTCGCTTTGCACATCCCTAATAAATCAATCTTCGGTTTCCAATTTCACGCTTGAGCAAGACGATGTGACTGTAATTGTTGGCGCTTCAGCTTCCTCAATCAATCGGGACGGGTCAGCAAATGGCATCCTTAGGGTTTATGTGAACGATACCGACAATGCATCAATTGTTGGCTCTGGAGTAAACGGCACTTTCTGGGTCACGACAAGCGGATCTGTATTTGATTCCGGAGTTTTCAACCAGACAAATTCATCGGGCTATTTCAACTACAATTTCAACCCCTCCTGCAGTTATTCTGCAAGCAGCCATAATTGGAAGGCCGGAGTCCTAAATGATATCTGCTACAAGAACAAGAACTCATCCGCAAGCGGGCTTGATGTGATTGGGCAGGTGCACGTTTCGCTCCTGCTTCCTGAAAACAATTCCCTCTACAACGTCACCAATAACGTAACGGTCCGCTATAATGTTACCTCGGAATGTTTAGCGCAAGAAGGCTTCCTCAATACCTCCATAACAAACGCCACATTCATCCACAACCAAACCCTTGCAAATTACCTCTGCTCGCCAACTTTCAATGAAAGCAACGGCTTTTACAACTGCACGCTTGACACATCAAATAAGCCGCAAGGAAACTATTCAATCATGCTAAATGCTTCAATGCCCTATTACAACTCAAATGTCACATTGTTTGAAAACAGATTTTACCTAAAAAACATCCAAACAACCGCCCAAAACCTTAGTGTGAATAGGCAAGCTGGGGGCTGGGGGCTTGCATACCAATTCAATGTTTCCGTTTTTGATCCGGAAGGCGAATCCATTGCCTGCAACCTATTTGTCAACACTTCTGCAGGGTTCAAATACCAAGGCTCATCCGTAATTCCAAACGGGCAGGGCAATTGCACGGTAACAGTTGGAAATTTCACTTGCGGTGATTTGCATAATGATTCGCAGTATTTCTTCCAAATCGTAAACGGCGAGCCATCAAACACATTCAACACATCAATAAATGCCGACTTAAATCTGACCGCCGACAACCTGACAATTGATTTTGTTTCCGGCCAAAATTCATTTGTCAACAGGAGCGGAGGAAACTTCTCATCAATTGTTATGCGATTCTTTGATACGGACAACCAAACCTACGATCCTCAAATAAACGGCACGATTTGGGTTACAACCGATGGGGCAAGTTTTGATTCCGGAAACCAATCCCAAACAAATTCCTCCGGCCATTTGCAAATCTATTTCAACCCCTCCTGCAGTTATAGCGCGGGCATCCAAACATGGAAAATTGGCTCGACAAACAACTGCTATTTGCCGCTCAACACAACAACATCTAGCCTAACTATTTTTGGAAGCCTAATAAACAACATCACCTTGCCATTTGGCCAAGAAATCCTTCGCGGCCAGAATGTAACCATCAACGCTTCGGTTGCAACTGATTGCGCAGTTCCGGTTACGGATGCAACTGTGAATTTCTCGGCTAGGCACAACAATTCAATGCAGCTTTATGGTTGTTCCGGAGTTTTAGCTTTCAGCTCCGGAAATTACAGCTGCACGTTCAACACATCCCAAATGTATGCCGGAGCTTACAACGTAACATTCAATTCAACAAAGCCATTTTTCAACAATGAAACATTCGCACAAGAGTTCAGCCTTGGCGCAACTTCCTTCTGGGTGGAAACAATTTCGCAATTCGGCAATGTGGTTGTCGCACCAAACCCCGGAGGCTATGGCGAAACGTATTACTTAACCGCAAATGTGACCGACGAGGACAACGATACCATGACGATTTATTCATTTGTCCGCCAACTGACGCCAACCCTGGGCGAGTGGACCTTGGCTGGCTCGGTTACAAGGCAGGGCCAAAACCAATCCGTGAATTTCTCAAAGACATTTGGTTCATCTGGAGACATTGGCGATTGGCAGGCAATGCTTAATTCAACCGAGGATGATTTGGCAAACAACGGCAGTTCAACTTACTACAATTTCACAATTGAGCGCGATGATACGCGAATCGACCACTACCTTGGAAATTCAACAACAGTTAGCAGGCTTGGCTCGAATGCAACAAGATTCATTGTCCGCGTAGTGGATACGGATAGGCCCGCAACCAACATTGCCTCTGAAGAAGGCAGAATCTGGGTCACAACAAATGGCTCGTTATTCGATGCTGGCGCCCAGGTATTCACAAACTCTTCCGGATGGATCGACACAACGATTTTCAATCCCGACTGCAACTACCAAGTAGGGCTCCAGCAATGGAAAGCCGGATTGCTTGACGGTTCTTCGCTTTTCAAGCCATCTAATTCCAGCAATTTCAATGTGACAATTACTTCGGAATTTGTACCTGCCCTTTCATCCCCATTGAACTTAACCTTCCTTAGGGGGGTTGATAACCTCAACTTCCGCGCAAACATCACAGACATCGGAGGCTGCGGTTTGGTTTCAGGCGCAACTGTTTTGGTTGCCCCGGATACCGGCTATACCTGCAATGCAGTAGATGAAGGAAACGGATTTTACAATTGCACCGCCCCAAACACAACAACTGCGGGCTGGACTTATGGGTATCACAATGTTACTGTAAATGCCTCAAGATCACATTATTCAAATTCTTCCGTTACAAGGACAATTGCATTTTATCTAGCAAGCAGGCCAACGCTTAGCTCTCCGGCAGTTATCCCCTCCTCAGGCGGTTGGGGCGGGCAATTCAACTTCTCCGTAACTGTAACTGATCTTGATGACAACAACGTCACGGTTTACCTATTCAAACGAAAAAGTGGAAATTCAACATGGGTATTTTTGCAAACACAAAGCTGCAGTTCCTGCTCTTCCACCTCCCTTAAT
Organism: Microcaldota archaeon; assembly: GCA_016212475.1. Lineage (GTDB taxonomy): Archaea > Micrarchaeota > Micrarchaeia > Norongarragalinales > SBBD01 > JACRGC01. The sequence continues at coordinate 114,109 of JACRGC010000014.1, forward strand.
TTCGTGCAAACATTCAACAATACCGATGTTGGCGCATCCGAATATTTCTTCAATGCAACCGACCAATACGGCTACACTACCAACACATCAATTTCCTCATTTACAATTGCAAAGGATACCGTCACACTTGAAATCGAATCCGGAGTGAATTCGGTTGTAAACCGGGAAGGGTCATCCACAACTCCACTGGTCCTTAGGGTTTTTGACCAAACACTTGGAGCATATGTGGGATCAAATGTGAATGCAAGTTTCTTTGTTACCCTAAACGGGATAGTTTTCAACACTCCCCAAAACACAACTTCAAATTCCTCCGGCCACATCGCGCTTAATTTCAATCCCGACTGCACATTTGCCTCAGGAATCCAAAGATGGAGGGGAGGAGTCCAAAACGACCTTTACTACTCGGATTCACTGACATCGAATTTCTCGTTGAATGTCACCGGGCAATTGATGGTAAACCTTTCGACCCCATTAAACGGAAGCACGTTCTTTACATCTGATCAAATTTCCATTCGATCAAACGTTACGACGGATTGTTCCGCAGAAGGCCCCCTCAATGCTTCAACTGTTACAATCCAAATCCAATCACCAACAAATGCAACCGAGCTTTGCACTCCTGTTTTGAATGAGGGCAATGGCCATTTCAACTGCACTTGGGATTCATCAGGAAAATCGCCCGGAGTTTGGAGCATCCGGCTGAATGCAACAAATTCAACCTACAATCCAAATAGCACATTATTTTTTGAGCGCTTCACGCTTGTAAATGCGCAGCCTTCTTATGCAAACGTAACTGTAACCCCAAGCTCCGGAGGTTGGAGCCGGCTCTTCACATATTCTGTAAATGTTACCGATCCTGATGGAAATGCCGTCAACTGCTCCCTTTACACCAGCACGGATAATGGCAATTCATGGACTTTGCAGGGCCAAAACTACACTCTCCCATATGGGAATGGCACTTGCCAATTCAACGTGAGCAATTTTGTTTGCTCTGAAATTGGAACCGACAATTATTTCAAGTTCAACATCTATGATTACCAATCCGGATCAGTACTAAACTTCTTCAACACTTCAAATACCGAAGGTCCAAACCTTACCGCCCCGACACTTTCCCTTCAACACTTCATCGGAAATGAAACCTCAATCAACAGGAGCAATGGCGCCCAACTTCTTTCAGTTAGATTTTATGATTCGGAAAAAGGCGCTTATCTAAACGGCAGCATCAACGGCACGGTTTGGGTCACAACAGATGGCTCAAATTATGATTCCGGAAATGCAACCCAGACAAATTCATCCGGTTATTTGCAGGCTATTTTCAACCCATCCTGCAGTTACAATGCAGCAAAGCAAAAATGGATCATTGGATCGACAGATAGCTGTTACCAAATCGCAAACACCTCGCAATTCAATGTTTCCGTATTTGCAGATATCAAAAACACTTTGCTATTGCCAAATGGCGCAAATTACCCCCGGGGAACAAATGTAACTATGCGCGCCAATCTAACCGATGAATGCGGTATATCCCTAACGGACGCCCAAGTCAACCTTTCATATAGGCGCGCTCCAAATGATTTCTCATGCACCCCTGTTGAAAATGAGGCAACCGGCGCTTACAACTGCTCTTTCAATACGACAAGCCTTGCTGCAAGATTCTACAATGTGACAATAAACTCCTCAAAGGCATTCCACAACCTGAATTCGACATTATTCACAAGCATTTTCAGGATTCAAACCAGCCTAACTCTTAACGAGCAATTCGTAAACACATCAAATGAGGATGGAAATACCGGAAGCACAGGCGGATGGAAGGAAACATTCAATTTCAATGTTTCAGTAACGGATGAGGACAACGATTTGGTGACCGCATACTTATTCATAAGGCAAGGCTACTCCGGGGATTGGACTTTAGTTAGCACACGCACATGCTCAAGCAATTGCAATGCAACCCTCCTAACAATTCCAAAGAGCAATTTTGCATGCGGCGATATTGCAGGCTGGCAATTCTTCTGGAATGCATCCGATGGGAACTTCTCGGCAAATCTAACCCCAACAAACTTCACAATTGAGCGCGATGACATAAACCTCACCTATATTTCAGGGGATGCGGAAACAATTTGGAGGAATGGCTCGCAATCAACTACGCTATCAATGCAGGTTCGCGATCTTGACAATGCAAACACTTTGATTGGAACTGGCCTAGCTTCGGGAACAAGGTGGGTTACATACAATGGATCAGAATACGATGGCGGCATTGGCGTTACAACAAGCTCTGGATTTTTCAACTCCTCATTTGATCCAACCTGCACATATTCCCCTGGAATCCAAGGGTGGAAAATCGGAACCACTGCAAACAGCTGTTATAAGGAAGTGAATTCATCGGTTTTCAACATCACTTTCCAAACAAACATGTCGGTTGCAATCGCGCGCCCGCTTGGCGTGAATTATACCCGGGGCTCTAGGGTGCCGGTTGATTTCAATGTAACCGATGAGTGCTTAAACCCTGTGAATTCAACAACCCCTGTTTTATATTTCGCAGGCCCTTCGCTATATACTGAAAATTCCGGCTTTACAATTTTTGGCAATGGCACGCACAACTTCTCATGGGATAGTTCCGGAAAGGAATACGGCTACTACAATCTTTCAGTGCAGGTTGACAAGCAGTATTATTCGCAGGCAAACACCTCTAGGACAAATTCACTGCAATTGGTCGCAGGCCCAGAACTACAACTTGCTTCCCTAGATAAGGCGCTTGGAGGGTGGGGCGAAACATTCATATGGTCGGTTGATTGCAGGCAAACCGACGGAGAAATTTTCAATGTGACGCTTTGGAAAAGGCTCAACTCAACATATGATTGGTCTGCTGTTGAAACCAAGAATTGCACCGGAGTAGACTTTGTAACCAAAACCTACACGGAAACATTTGCGTGCGGAGACATTACCCCTTCAGGCTCTTCGCAGTGGAAATTCAATGCAACAAACCAATGGGGTTTTGGAACCGAACTTTCGGCAAGCGCATTCACAATTGAAAAAGATGATACGGATGCATCCTTGGTTGCCGGCTCTGGAATAGTTGTTGGCAGGGAAGGATCAACTGTTGGAAGGCTTGCGCTTCAAATCCTTGATACGGATAAAAGTTCAGCTCCGGTTGGCGCAGGAGTCAACGCTTCAATTTTTGTCACGACAAATGTTGCACAGTTCGATCCTGGCAACCTGAATTTGACGGATTCAACCGGCAATGTGACAATCTACTTCAATCCATCCTGCTCCTATGCAGTTGGGCCGCAGAGATGGACCGGAGGAGCTGTCAATGACACTTGCTATAAGAATTCTCCTCAAACAAACTATTCCTTGAATATTTCCGGGCAGTTAAGAAGCGACATCCTGAATCCAATCTATCTTCAAGAATTCAACAAATCAAACCAAATCCTAATCCGATTAAATGCATCTTCGGATTGCAGCGCAGAAGGGCTTATCACAACTGTAACCCCTCTTGTAACTGTTGTTTCGCAAAATTCCACATCGCACAGCTGCACGCCTATCCAATCCGAAGCAGGCGGCAACGCAGGACTTTACAACTGCACTTGGGATTCATCAAATAGGGCGCAAGGGAATTATTCCATCCAGCTAAATCTTTCAAAGCCGGGGCTTTACGCATCAAATTCCACGCTTTACAGCTATTGGTTTTACCTAAAAGATGTCGCGCCAATTGCGCAAAACGCATCCGTCAACCCATCAAGCGGAGGTTGGAGCCGTGTTTACAATTACACCTTGCAGGTTTCTGATGATGCGGGCGATAACGTCACATGCACGCTTTTCGTTTCATCCGATGACCAAGCAACCTGGCAAAACAAGGGCACAACAATTGTGAATGGGCAGGGCAACTGCACAATTTCAGTCAACAACTTGGCATGCGGAGAAATCGGCGAGGACAACTGGTTCAAATGGCACATCATAAACGGCGAACCTGCAAACCAATTCAACACATCGCCGGTTTATGGCCCCAATCTTTCAACAACAAACATCACACTCCAGCACGTCCTTGGGAATGGGACTTCCGTGAACCGGAGCAATGCCGCCCAGCTTTTGCAGATGCGCATTTACGATTCTGAAAACCAATCCTACGTGCCAAGCGGGGTCAATTTGACTTTCTGGCAAACAACAGATGGGTCGACCTATGATTCGGGCAACCAAACCCAATCCAACGCATCAGGACATGCAGGCACATATTTCAACCCAAGCTGTTCTTATAGCGCAGCGCTTCAAAACTGGTTTGCCGGTTCAACGGATAGCTGCTACACGCAAACAAACTCATCCGTTTTCAACGTAACCGTCCTTGCAAACATGAATATCAATTTCCTCTCGCCGGTTTCTTCGCAAAGGTTTGCAATCAATACCAATGTAACGCTTAGGGCAAATGTGACTGATGACTGCTCTTTGCCTGTGCTATCCGCCGCAGTACTTTTCAACGCATCAAAATCAACCAATACAATCTGCTCGAACGTTTTTGATGAAGGCTCCGGAACATATAACTGCACTTTCAACACTTCGGGAAAACCATACGGGACTTACAATGTCACAACCAATGCAACAAAACTTTTCCACAACTTCAAGACGAATTCAACTTCCAGCAGTTTTGTAATTGCCAGCATTCCAACCCTAACCCTGACAAATGTTACGCCCGGAGTTGGCGGCTGGAGCGAAAATTTCACATTCTCAGTAGTTGTCGATGAGCCCGATGGCGATGTAGTAACACTTAAGCTTTGGGAAAACAAGATTGGCTCGGCAGAATCAAGCATTTACACAACAACAGTCAATGGCACAGGCGTTTCCGTAACCTTCAATTATTCCCACGGTGTGTCATCGGCCCGCGGCAATCACACCTTCAAGTGGAACGCAACAAACAATGACGCACCTGTGCAGACAAATTACACAAATTACACAGTTGAAAAGGATGATGTTATACTTGAATATTCCCTTGGGGCCAACATTTCAATCCATAGGCCCGGCGCAGATATTGCCGAATTCAAAGTTCGGGCAAGGGATATAGATGCGCAGGGAGTTTCCTACCTTGGAGGCGGATTTTCAGGAAGGCTAAACCTTACAACAAATGGATCATCATACGCTTACTTTGATTTGTTCACGGACCCATCCGGCTATTTGGACAAGAACGATTTCGACCCCGATTGCAGTTACCTTCCAAGGGCCCAAAAATGGTTCATGAGCATTTTTGAAAACAGCGATTACAAAGCTGCCAACACCACGGTTTATGATTACAACATCACCGGCACGATGAATGCCACTTTAACCGCCCCATCCGGCCAGAAATTCTTCCGGGGCCAAAACATCCCTCTTAGGGGATATGTCGAGGATGATTGCCAATTGCCAGTGAATAGTTCAACTGTTTTGCTATCCTCAAGGCCATCTACCGGATCGAGCACGGTCTATTCCTGCTCGCCGGTTTACGACGAAACAACCGGGTATTACAATTGCACAATCCCCTCGGTGGATTCTGCCGGCCTGGCAATTGGGCCGTACAATTCCACAATCAATGCGGCCCTAGAATTCTACAATTCCTCCCAAGAAGTGGTTTTGAATGCCTTCACACTGACGGCAAAGCCAACACTTGAAAATCCCGCAGTTGATTTCAGTTCTGAGGATTGGGGTAGGCTTAGGACCTTTTCAGTAACTGCAAATGATCTTGAAGGGGATAATGTTACCGTTTACCTATGGAAGAAAGTAGGCTCTGGCCAATATTCCCTCCTAAACCAAACAACTTCCACTTACCTAAATCCAACCACAGTTTTGTTCAAGCACAGGTTCACATGCGCCGACATTGGCACCAACTATTTCAAGTTCAATGCAACTGATGCAAGCAACAACAACACGAATGAAACGGATGAAACTTCATTTACAATTACCGCAGAAACCGTGCAGGTCCAATTCTCAGCAGGAGCTGGGGGCACAATCAACCGTGAAGGCACATCGAATGGAACTTTCCGTGTGCGCATTTTCGATACGCACAACAATACCTTCCTTGGCGCAAACAACAACATTTCCTTCTGGGTAACAACCGATGGGGTAAATTATGATTCCGGCTCAACTGTTTTAACGGATGCAAACGGATACGCATTTGATTTCTTCGACCCATCCTGCAGCTACTCTGCCGGTTCGCAGCTCTGGTTTGCAGGCACGCTTGGAAATATTTGCTACCAAGACCTCAATGAATCAGGAACGCACTCCTTTAATGTCAGGGGCCAGATGAAAAACGACATAATTTACCCGCCAAATGGATTCATTGTGCCTGTAGGCGACAACCTTACAATATCAACTAATGTAACCTCCGAATGCCGCGATCCAAGAAATTCGGCAGCAGTTGGAATCCAATTGATTTCCCCCGCAGCAGTTCTTGAAACTTGCATTGGTGTAAGCGGACTTGGGGGCGGGGGTTTCAATTGCACAATCAACACCAGCAACAAGCAAGGAGGCAACTGGAGCATAAAATTGAATTCTTCCGAGACAAATTTCCTCTCAAACACAACAACCTATGCCAATTGGACTTTCTTCTCAAACACTCCCCCAACTTACCAAAACCAAAGCGTAACGCCAACACTTGGCGGATGGAGCGAAGTATTTTCATATTCGGTTTTTGTTTCGGACCCCCAATTGGATCCGGTTAGCTGCACGCTCTACACTTCAACAAATGGCGGAATTACAAATGTGAGCAGGGGCAATGCCTCGGTTTCAGGGGCCGGAACCTGCATTGTAAACGTTACGGCATTCACTTGCGGAGACATTACCGCAAATACGGTTTTCTTCTTCAATGTAAATGATGGGACAAATATTTACAATACATCTGCAAATACCTCCATGTTCCAAATTGAGGCAAACGATGCGCAAGTGCAATATTCGTTTGGAAATGCATCGACAATCAATAGGTCGGATAACCTTGCAACCAACCTAATTGTCCGTTTAATAAACCAAGACAACACCTCCATGAATCCAAATTCAGCAAACATCACATTCTGGGTGACAACAAACGGATCAAGCTTTGATTCCGGAAACCTTTCGCAAACCAATAGCTCCGCCCATGCGCAAATTCTCTTCAATCCATCCTGCAGCTACAATACGGGTATCCAACTATGGAAAGCTGGGACAACGGATGTTTGCTACAAGCCTGCAAATTCATCCAATTTCAATGTGACGGTCATTGGGAATTTGCAATATAATTTGCTATCCCCAACCGGAGGGAATTTTGGCAGGGGAACCAATGTCACGATTCGTGCAAACATCACGGACGAGTGCTTTGTATCCCAGCCAACTGGAGTTGCACTCCTTTACAATTACACGAGGGATCCGCTAACATATTCGTGCTCACCAATTGCAAACGAATCAAACGGCGCCTACAATTGCAGCTTCAATACAACAAGCCTTAATGCAAAAACCTACAACCTCACGGCAATTTCAAGCAAGCTTTACCTCAATCCAAACACAACTACTTTTATAGATGCATTCCGCGTGCAAACCTCGCCAGTGCTTTCATTTGCCCGAGTGAACACCTCTACTGAAGATGGGAACGATAGCAGCGTTGGAGGCTACTCGGAAACTTTCAATTTCTATGTGAATGTGACCGATGAGGATGGCGATGCGGTAACCGGCGCACTTTACCTGCGGCAAGGGGTTGGCTCTTGGAGCCTTGTTTCTTCGCCTAGCTGCTCATCTGATTGCAACAACACCCAATTCAGCTTTGCAAAATCCGATTTCGCATGCCCCGCCCCCAACGATTTGGGAGAGTGGAATTTCATGTGGAACGCAACAGATTCGGCCGGGCTTAATGCATCGGCCGGAGTCATGAATTTCACAGTCGAGCAAGACGACATGCGGCTAGAATACATAGCAGGAAATGGCACGACGCAATATAGGAACAATACCGAATCAACCGTGCTTTCGGTTAGGGTGTACGATATCGATGACGCCAGGTATTTGGCACTTGGGGAAGCATCGGGAATGCGCTGGGTCACAACAAATGGTAGTTTGCAAGATTCCGGAACGGGCCTATCCGTCCTGTCAAATGCCTTCTTCAATTCCTCGTTCGATTCGACCTGCAGCTACAATGTCGGGCTCCAGAAATGGAGAATCGGAACTACGAGCAATGTTTGCTTCAAATCCGTAAACTCATCTGATTTCAATATTACTCTAAGGACGAACCTGAGCGTAACGATCAGCATGCCAAACGGCCAGGCATACAATCGCACCTCAATTGTCCCTGTATCATTCACTGCAATGGATGAATGCTCTGTTGGAATTGCCGGCGCATCAACATCTCTTGTATTTACGGGGGAGCAAAACAATTATTCAGCTACTTCCGGATTTGTCGATTTGCTAAACGGCACGTACAATTATTCCTTTGATACGAACGGAAAAGCATTCGGCGGATATAACATAACTGCCCAGGCAAACAAGACCTATTACGATTCCAAGAACGGCACAAAAGCGCCGGGCTTTAGAATTATAATAAACCCGGATTTACAATCCCCAACCGTTAACCATGTATCTGCCGGCTGGGGCGAAACATGGCAATTCCAAGTCCAATGCAAGCAAAATGACAACGAGGCATTCAATGTCACGCTCTACAAACGCCTAAACTCCTCATCGTCCTGGGCTGCTTTGGAAACCCAAACCTGCCAATCAACAACTTATGATACAAAAACCTTTACCGAAACCCTCTCTTGCGGCGATGTGACGCCATCAGGAACAACAGAATTCAAATTCAATGCAACGAATGCTTACGGCCAATCAACCGAAGTTACCGGTTCGACCTTTACCGTTGAAAAGGACGATGTTTCCGTAACATACTATGCAGGCAACGATGAAAATTCTACAAGGGAAGGATCAACAACTACTTTGCTAAAGCTAACCATTGCAGATACGGATAGGGGTTCAACACTTGTGGGCTCCGGAATAAACACCTCGTTCTTCATCACAACCGATGGGACGAATTTTGATTCGGGCACATACAATACCACGGATTCCCAAAGCAACACCTCCTACTATTTCGATTCCTCTTGCACTTACCTTCCAATGCAGCAAAAATGGGCCGGAGGAGTGCAAAACGATGCCTGCTACAAGAACAAATTATCTAGCAATTTCACAATCAATGTTTACGGCCAATTAAAGAACAATTTGCTTGTGCCAACATTCCAGCAGCAGTTCAACAAATCAAACCAAATACTTATTCGGTTAAACGAAACCACGGATTGCCCAGCAGAAGGCGGAGTTGCCCAAACTGCAACAACAATCCGGGTAATTTCATCGAACAATTCAATTTACTCCTGCTCTTCTGTAAACGATGAAAACAGCGGGCTTTACAACTGCACTTGGGATTCGAACAGCAAGCAGCAGGGCAATTATTCCATCCAGCTAAATTCGAGCAAATCTTTCTACAATTCCAACTCGACCCTCTATTCGCAGCAATTCTATCTTCGGGATGTCCCCCCAATTGCGCAAAACCTATCCGTTACTCCAACCGGCGGAGGATGGAGCCGGCAATATAATTATTCATTGCAAATCAATGATGACGCTGGCGATAATGTCACATGCACGCTTTTCATATCAACCGACAACCAAACAACCTGGCAAAACAAGGGAACTTCGCAGGTAAACGGCGCTGGCAATTGCACGGTTTCAGTAAACAGCCTAACATGCGGCGAGATGGGCGTTGACAACTACTACAAATTCTACATTATCAACGGCGAACCGACCAATTCGTTCAATACATCATCAGCCTACGGGCCCAACCTGACAACTAGCAATGTCACGCTATTCCATATAGTTGGAAATGAAACTTCGGTCAACAGGAGCAATGCAGCGCAGCTTTTGCAGATGCGGATTTATGATTATGAAAACCAATCCTACCTCCCATCTTCTGTCAACATCACCTTCTGGCAAACTACCGATACAATAAATTATGATTCAGGAAACCAAACAACCACGAATTCCTCGGGAGTTGCCGGCACATACTTCAATCCAACCTGCTCTTATAGCGCTTCCAAGCAATTGTGGGTTGCCGGAACTACGGATAGCTGCTACACGCCAACAAACTCATCCGCATTCAATGTTTCTGTAATTGGGGATATGAAAATAAATTTCCTTGCGCCGGTTTCATCGCAAAGGTTTGCAATAAATTCCAATATTACCCTAACCGCAAATATAACCGATGATTGCGCATTGCCCGTTTCATCGGCATCCGTTTTCTTCAACACCTCAAGGACAACAAATACTATCTGCTCGAATGTCTTCTACGACGGAAATGGCGGATACAATTGCACCTTCAACACATCCGCAATGCCATATGGCGCATACAATATCACAACGAATTCAACCAAGAATTTCCACAACTTCAAGATGAATTCAACATCCAGCAATTTCATAATTGCAAGCATCCCAACCCTTACGCAATCCAATGTCACTCCGGGCCTTGGAGGGTGGGGCGAGAATTTCACTTTCTCAGTAGTTGTCGATGAGCCGGATTCCGATACCGTAACATTAAGGCTTTGGGAAAACAAGATAGGTTCGGCGGAAACAAACCTTTATACAACATCTGTCAATGGCACGGGCGTTTTAGTAACGTTTAATTATTCCCATGGAGTTTCTTCCGCCCGCGGCAACCATACATTCAAATGGAATGCAACAAACAATGACGCGCCGGTTCAGACAAACTACACAAATTATACGGTTGAGAAAAACGACGTTGTTCTTGAATTTGTTTCCGGGGCCAATTTCACAATCCATAGGGCGGATTCCTCATCAACCGGGCTTGCAATCCGTGCAAGGGATATCGATTCGCAAGGCGTAGTTTACCTTGGCGGAGGATTTTCAGGAAGGATTAATGTAACAACAAACAATTCATACGATGGCTCTTATTTTGACCTTTTCTCCGACCCATCCGGGTATTTCAACAAGACGGATTTTGACCCCGATTGCTCGTATGTCCCAGGATCCCAATCATGGTTTGGGACAATTTTCGAAAGCACCAATTACAAGGCGGCAAACACAACAAATTTTGCTTTCAATGTAACGGGAGATACGAATGCAACCTTGCTTTCACCCTCCGGCCAGCGCTATTATCGAGGCCAAAACATAACCCTTAGGGGGATTGTGCAAGATGAATGCAGCAACTATTTGAATTCATCAACAGTTGCATTGAGCGCAAGGATCAGCACGGGCGCAAGCGCAATCTACACTTGCAGCCCGGTAAACGATGAAGGCAGCGGCTATTTCAATTGCACAATTCCTGACGTGGATTCGGCAGACCTTGCAGTTGGGAATTACAATGTCACAATAAATTCAACAAAAGCTTTCCACAACCAATCGCAAAAAACAAATCTCAATGCATTCACGTTGACTGCAAGGCCTGTTCTTGTAAACCCAACAATTGATGCATCAACCGAGGATTGGGGCTATCTCTATACCTTCTCCGTAACCGCAACAGACATCGAGGGCGATAATGTTGCTGTTAATTTATGGAAGAAAGTAGGCTCTGGCCAGTATTCCCTTCTAAACCAAACAACCGGCACGTACCTTAATCCAACTTCGGTTTCGTTCAAGCACAGGTTCACATGCTCAGATATTGGCCTTAACTATTTCAAGTTCAATGCAACGGATTTCAGCAACAACAACACAAACGAATCCGACGAATCCGCCTTTACCATCACAAAAGAGCTCGTCCAAACCCAATTCGTTTCGGGCGCCGGATCAACAATTGATCGTGACGGAAATAGCAATGGAACATTCAAAGTCAGGATTTTTGATAATCACCTAAACACCTACGTTGGCTCTGGAATAAACGTAAGCTACTGGGTTACAACGGAAGGATCCACTCAGGATTCTGGGAATGTCATGCAAACCGATGCAAACGGTTTTGCATTCTATTTCTTCAATCCTTCATGCAATTACCAAGCAGGCTCGCAAACCTGGCAAGCGGGAACTTCCGGAAATTCTTGCTATCAGGATGTTAATGACTCTGCAAGGTCCCTAACAATCCGCGGGCAAATGAGAAACAACATAATCTATCCGCCGTTCCAAACATCTATTCCGGTAGGTTCCAATTTGACAATCAGTGCAAATGCAACCGATGAATGCTTAGTTCCAAGGGCATCTGCAACTGTAGGGATGCAGCTGATCTCCCCCTTTGGAGTATCCGAAGTTTGTTCGCCTGTAAGCAATGTTGGCGCAAGCATTTTCAATTGCACCCTAAATACCTCCAACCACCAAGGAGGCAACTGGAGCATACATGTCAATTCGACAAATACAAATTACCTAAGCAACACGACCGTATTCACAAACTGGACCTATTTCAACAACACAAACCCAATTTTCAGCGGCCAAAACGTCACACCTACACTTGGCGGCTGGAGCGAGGTTTTCAGCTTCTCAATTGATGTTTCCGATCCACAAAATGACAATGTCACCTGCACGCTTTACACCTCAACAAACGGCGGATCAAGCAATGTTTCGAGAGGAAATACCACAATTGTTGCAGGAGTTGGAACCTGCACTATTAATGTTACCTCTTTCACATGCGGGGACATAAGCTCAAATACCCGGTACTTCTTCAACATTTACGATGGCACAAACAGGTTCAACACATCCGTCCTTACAAACTTCCAAGTGGAAGCAAACGACATCTCAGTTAATCATGTTGCCGGAAATAATTCGCAGGTAAACCGGTCAGGCTCAACGCTCTATCCTTACGAAATTAGGGTTTTCAATTCCGACAACAATTCCTATGTTCCTTCCGGTGTCAATGGCACTTTCTGGTTCACAACAGATGGATCGCTTTATTCATCCAACTCGACAACAACAAATTCCTCGGGCTATTTGGCTCTTAATTTTGATGCCAACTGCAATTACTTTACAGGCAGGCAAAACTGGACTGCAGGAATTATTGGCGATGTTTGCTACAAATCCACTAACGTAACTGTTGGGAACACTTTCCTCAATACCACAATTGTTGGTTCCTTGCTCTCACAGGTAACTTCGCCGGTTGCATCAACTATCCTTAAGGGCCAAAACCAAACAATCACCGGCACGCTTTCAGATGATTGCGGGCTTGACATAAGCGGGGCAACCGTTGCATTAAACCCCTACCACAACTCAACTGGAACTTCATATGCGTGCTCCCCAATCTCTTCGCCTTTCAGCGGAACATACCAATGCACTGTAAATACAACCAACCTCCTCTACCAATGGTACAATGTTGCAATGAATTCCTCCCTGCAATACTACAACACAAATGACACTTACAATTTGCTCTCAAGCTTCTTCCTTGAAACAACCCCTGCCCTATCGAATGAAACCGTTCTCAAAACACTTGGAGGCTGGGGCGAATCTTTCCCGTTCTCAGTTGTAGTTTCGGATGATGATGCGGATTCAGTGACAGTTAGGCTTTATGGCAAGAAGACAACGGATAGTGCATGGACCTTATACAACCAAACCTCGCTAACTTCCCCAAGCAACCAGCTTGTCAACCTATCAATGGAAACCGGATCCTTTTCCTGCTCGGATATTGGCAATTGGAACTTCCAATTCATTGCAACGGATGGCAGGACGTATTCATACAATTCAACAATTGGCAATTTCTCGCAGGAAGCTGATGATGTGAATGTTTCCCTTGGGTTTGGCGATGGCTCAACGGTTTTAAGGAACGGATCCACTTCCACTTTGCTATCCCTTTTGATTTTTGATACGGACAAGCAGGAAAACCCCGGCCTTGGGTGGAACGGTACGGTTTGGGTTACAACCAACACATCTGCCTATGATAACGGTTCAACAGTTACAACAAATACAACCGGCTACCTCAATTACAATTTCGACCCATCCTGCAGCTATGTTGCAAATGCGCAGAAATGGAAAGGAGGAACAACCGCAAATACCTGCTACAAGAACGCAAATTCGAGCAATTTCACGGTCAATTTGAATGCCCCTCTTTACCCATTTGTGAATTATCCAAACGGCGAGGGCTTCCTTAGGGGCGATAACATACCGCTCAACTCTTCCATTTCGGACGAATGCTCTTTGGTAGCGGGTGCAACGCCAACATTTAGCGTGCGAACTTCAGTTGGAGGCTCGCAATCCTGCACAAGCATTATTTCCGGAGGCGGAACATACAACTGCAGCTGGTCATCTGCAAACAAACCGCTTGGATTTTACAATGCAACATTTGACGTTTCCAAATCATTCTACCTAAGCAACACGACAACAAAGCCAAATGCATTCTTTGTTGGGACCGCGCCAACGCTTTCTGCGGATTCGGTTTCCCCAACACTTGATGGGTGGGGCGCGCTTTACACATTTTCAGTAACCGTTACCGACCAAGATCAAAATCCAAACACAATTTCGGTTTGGAAGAGCCAAAACGGGATCAATTATTCCCTTGTAAACAGTTCAACAATCACAACAATTGGCGGGACAAACACAACAACATTCAAGCAAAGGTTCACATGCGCAGAAATGGGGCCCAATTTCTTTTACTTCTCAACCTCAGACCAATTCAACTATACGGCAAATACCTCCAACCGCACATTCATTACCGAATTTGATGACATTTCAATTTCCTTGGATTCGGCAAGCAATTCAACTGTTAGAAGAAACGGTTCAAATTCGGCTCTCCTAAGCGTTAGGATCTATGATTCGGATCGGCTTGTTTATACAAACGGGACCGTCGGGCAAATATTTGTAACCAGAAACAATTCCATATACGATACAAATTACACTTGCACATCCTCCGATGGGTATTGCCAAACAACCCATGACCCGGCATGCACAACAAATGCCAGCGTCCAATACTGGTACGTCCAATCAATGGATAGCTGCTATAGGCCAACAAATTCATCCAACACTTCCCTAACCGTAGTTGGCCAGCTCTTCACAAGCATCCTGCCTGACTTTTCAAATTCAATTTCAATGCGCGATAGGAACAAGACTCTAGTTGCGCAAGTTCTGGACGAGTGCTCTTCAGTAATTTCGGATGCAAGCGTATTTTGGTACAACGAATCCAAATTCCGGGTTGCAACCAACTATACGGCTAACTGGACCGTCCCTGCAGGCTACAAATTAGGCACAACGACTTTGCAAACAAATGCGACAAGGACATTTTATGATAACGGCACGAATTCAACGCCAACAATAATTTATGGATGGAGCAAGCCATTGCTTTACAATCCGGCAAACGGAACATCGGCAGTTGCAGGAGATATATTGCAGGTGATATGCGGAGTTGCCGACAACAACACAAACCTCAACATCACAAATTACCCAATTGATTTCTACAAGGATGATGTCTTGCAGCAAACAACCAATGCAAGCTCGAATGGCACTGCGGAGTGGCTCTATGTCACCTCTTCAGAAACAGCCGGGATCCACAACATCTCATGCATAATTGCAAACAACTCCTACCTCTACTACAGCCCCGCATTTGCATTTGCAAACATCACGGTTGAAATCAGAAGGCAGCTTGTAATCGATGGGATAGCTCCCGACCAAACCTCGATTTACAGGAACAATTCATTCTCGCCAAACCAAACCAATTTCACAATCCATGTAAAGGATGCAAATATCGGCTCTGCATCAAATGCAACTGTTAGGCTATTCAATTCAACCCATGCTTTGGTATCCTCTTGTGATACGGATACCAACGGGTATTGCAACGTGATTTTCAACCCGCAGGAAAATGCAACTCCTTCGGTCAACACGCTTTATTTGAATGCAACAAAATCCGGCCTCCAAACATCCGAAACGAACACGACATCTATAACTGTAAAGGGGGTTTTGATAACAAACATCACATCGCCCTTAAACGGGTCATTCTATAGCAAGGCAAATTCTGTTGATTTGGCTGCAACTGTAAAGGATGAAAACAACAACCCCGTTTCGCTCCTGGTTAGCTGGACAAACGAAACCGGCCAATTCTCAACAACCACTTCGAATGCAGCCGGGTCTTCCTTTGCCCTTGTTTCCCAATCAACCGGTTATAGGAATTTCACAGCAACTGCAACCCAGACAAATTATGATTCGGGAATCCACAGCGTATTAATTAGGATTTCAGGACTTGCCGACGTAGCAATAAATTATCCTTCCAATGGAAGCTTGCTGACATATCCTCTTGCAGTCGCCGTAGTGTGTTCTGTATTCGACCATGACTCAAATGTTCTGATTCCAAATTACAACATTTCCCTGCAGTACAATTATTCGAATTTAAACGGATCCGCCAATCTTACAACTAACTCTACCGGATATGCAAACTATACCTTCACCCCGACCCAAAAAGGCGCAGTTAATTTCAGGTGCATAATTGAAAACGACCAATCCAAATTCTACAGTGCATTTGTAAACTTGTCCCAAGTATACGTAACCGAGCTGGATACCCGCGCGCCCACAATTTTCAACTCCGCCCTTGTCCCCAACACATCACTCGAAGCCAATTTGAATTACACGCAAATTCGTGCAAACATTTACGATGACACATCACTAGCATCCATATATGCGTCCATATTCTGGCCAAACGGAACTCTTCAAAATGTCACCATGAATTTGGTTGCAAACAACACCTACGCAATTAATTACACACCGACAATGAATGGCACATACAATGTGACAATCATTGCAATTGACAGCCCGCCGGAGAGCAACATGAACCTCTCTTTTGCCGGATATATCGGATCGTATGGAAAGACGAACACTACCCTTGCATTATCAACGCTTCAAGTAACCGCTTCAGGCATCACCCAAACAAACGGCTATTCCTTTGTCCTAACCGGAAACCTAACCAACATCGGACCAATCCCTGCATACGCAACCAATTTCACAATTTTTGATGATTCGTCCTCAGAGGTAACCTATAATGACACATTCGAAAGCTGCGGCAATTTGATGCCAAACCAAAGCTGTGTTTGGGCAGTAACAGTAAATGTAATTCCGGCAACTGCGCAAAAACTAATTCTGGTAACGATGAATGCAACATGGCGCGATGCCGACCTTGAACTTGCGCATGTTTCAAACACAACAACCGTAATAGTTTCAGCAAACCCAATTGTAGATATAATTGATTCTGCCAAGGCGATCACTTTGCAGGCAGGATTTTCAGGTGTAGCTGCAAACGTGACAACCGCAGCAACTGGCAATGAGCAGCTCCTAAACGTTCAATTAACAACAATTGGCGGGGACATAGGGACGGTTTGCCCAAGCTGCATTATTTCCTTGAATCCATCCTTCCGAGGGCTTTTATCGGCAGGAACCAATTTCACATCCAATATAACGATTACAATCCCCTCGACACAAACTCCCGGAAGCTTCTACACATTTGTCCAGGCAAATGCCTCGGGCCTATTGGATACGGTACTAATCAACATAACAATTCCTTCGAATGGCTCTTGGATCAGAACGCCCACATCATTTGGCAACCTCACGCTTTCGCCTAATTCAACAGGCACAGTTGGCAACATCACAGTCACAAACAATGGGAACATCAAATCAACATTCCTATTTGCAACGTCCGGAGACGCTTCTCCCTACCTGCTATTTGACGGTCAAAGTGTAAATTCCTTTGATATTGACAAGCAAATTTCAAGGAATATTTCGGTTACCTACTCGATTTCCTCCGGAACTTCAGCTGGATTTTACGCAGGCACAATAAACATACTTTCAAGCAATGGAACGCCCTCATCGCAAACAACACTCATCGGCCTTAACATCACGGACCTTCCACCGCAGTTCCAAAATATCTCGGCGTTCCCAGTCAATATCGAGCAAACATATGGAAATTCATCAGTTGCCGCATTGGTAACTGACAACTTTGGCGTTTCATTAGTTTGGATCAACATCACAAGGAATGGATCGACAATTACCCTGCCTGCCTCTTTCTTTGCCGGTCAGTACAATTCAACATTCAATTCGACAATTTCAGGCCTTCACCAAATAGTTGTTTGCGCAAATGACACAATTGGCCAGGTGAATTGCTCAAGCGGTGTCAACGTAACCGTCCACAGCCTAACAAACCTATCAATATACTCGCCAACAATTACAATATCAAACGTTTCGATTTCAAGCGGCTCTTTTGCAAATGCAAACATCACATTTGTGAACCTAGGTTTTGCCAGGTCCCTAAACACGACCTTCAACCTAACTCTTCCGCAAAACATTACCGCTTCACCAAACAACAGCATAATCGGAACCATATTTGCAAATTCCAACAATTCCGTGCAAATCAATTTCTCTGCAAGCGCAGGCACACAATTTGGAACTTACTTTGCAAACCTGACCCTTAATTGGACAAACCTTAATGGATCAAGCGGATCCAATACAACTCAAATTGCAGTTGTTGTAGCAAGCAATACCATCATCGACATCAATGAATCCTCCCTCTCATCCACAGTTACCGCCGGATCATCAAGCGCAACTAGCATGACCCTCGTAGCTTCCGGATCAACTACTCTGACGGGAATCAGCTACTCTTGCATCGGCGGAACGGTTTGCTCATCATTTACGGTTTCGTTCAACCCAAGTTCGCTCTCATCAATTGCAGCTGGCTCTTCAACAATAATCAACATAACAACAATTGTCCCCGCAGGGTTTGCATCCGGAGTTTATACCGGAACAATTGCTGCAAATGCCACAAATGCCTCGGGCGATACCGTAACTCTTACGGTTACCGTCCCATCCAACCTTAGCTGGACGCAAAGCCCATCAACTATCACAGCAGAGGTCATACAAGGAACTTCCGGCCAGCTTGGAATTGCAACCGCAACAAACATAGGAAACCAACTACTTTACCTAGCAATTGCCTCGCAAGGGAACATTTCATCGGTAGTCTCATATAACGCATCAAGCCTTCTGCTATCTTCCTTAAGTTCGGGCTCATTCCAAATCAATTACACCGCCCCCGCAGTTTCGGTTTTGACAAATTATGTTGGAAATGCTTCCACCCAGAATGCAACTGCAACCCCATCCCAGCAGGCAACCGCAATCAATCTGACAATACACCCATTCTATGTAATAATAAATTCGCCAACCCAATCCGCGCCGCTTCTTGGAATCAACGCAGGCCAAATCATCACTGCAATTGTGAATGCAACCTACGGCTCAACTGCCTTGTCTGCAAATGTTAGCTTCAACATTACGATCCAGGATTCGACAACCTCATCCCTAGTTGCAATTACTTCCCAAATTTTCAGCGCAGGCCTTTGGTATTTGAATTTCACAGCGCCAAGCCTGACAACCGGAAGAAGCTACGATCTCAATGTCACCGGCTTTGATCTGATCCGAAGAATAAACCTAACCAAAGTTGAGTCGAGGGCAATTGGCTACAATGACACGACGCCCCCATCAATTGCCTTGATTGCAAATTCTTCTGTGATTAGGAACAATGCAATCCTCCTCCGTGTCAATCTTTCGGATTCGGGAACCATTTTCCAAAATTCAACCGCAATCCTTGCAAACATCACATATCCTACGGGCGCAGTTCAAATAATCCAGTTCAACTTTTCAAGCGTTAGCGGAGATTCCTATATTTTCTCAAATAACTTTGCCAACACATCAATTGCCGGAAACCATACCGTCAGTGTCAGGGGGTGCGACGCTTCAAATAATTGCAATTACACATCAGGAACATTCGAAGTAAAATCCGCAATCCAGTTCATGGGCAATGCAAACGATACGGACTCAATTTCCTTCTCGCCATTAAGCGTGCGGTTCAATTTGGCAACGGATAGCAACCACTCAGACATAGTCCATGATTTCACATCCAACTCATCTGGAGAGTACAACCAAACCGTTTACAACCAGACGTATTATATGAATGCAACATTTGCCTCAAGGGGGCTTTTCTTATCTGAAGTCCCAATAACAACCGATTACAAGAACCCAATTGTATTTGGAATAATTCCAACATCAAGGATTGGAACCGGCTCATTGCTTGGAGTAACTTACAACATCAACCTAACCCATACGGATTCCAACATCTCCTTCAACTATGCCGGTCAGCCATATTCCCTTGAAACCAACCTTGGCATCTATTCCTGCTCATCTTATCTGCAATTCACAGGCTGCCTAGCAAATTGGACAAGAATCACCTCCACGCGGGATAGTTCAAGAAGCACAATTTCAGCAAATGTAGCAAATGCCTCGATGGCCTTCGCACTTGCCGAATATGTTTGCGGCAATGGAATTTGCGAAAGTTCAACTGGAGAAAGCAACGCCGTTTGCAGCCTTGATTGCATCGGCCTAAACGCCACTCCAACCCCAACGGCAGTTCCATCAACTGGCGGCGGAGCTGGAGCCGGTACAGGTTCTGGAGGCGCAGGAGCCGGAGGCGGAGCTGGCGCAGGAACAGGCACACCAACAGCATTTGCAACAATTGGCGGCGGCGGAACTATTGTCAATGGGACTGGAGGGGGAGCAGGAGAGCGCATAGGGCCTCCTGAAGTTAGATCCAATGCAATCGATCTTACAATGAAGCCAGGAGATAAGCGCACGCAAATAATTGATCTGATCAACAATGTTGACAATGATTTGCTAGCTAGCTTCCTAATCGAAGGGGACGCAGCAGCATTCCTAACAATTGAGCGGCCAACGCTTACTGTCAAGGCAAGAACTTCCGAATCCATTAGATTAGCAATTGCAGTTCCGGATACGACATTCCCGGGAGTTTACACCGCAGATGTAATTGTCAAGCTTGGAAACGTTGTCAAGATTACGCCAGTAACCCTTAGGATTGAAAAATCAAGGAACCCGCTTCTTGATGTAAAAGTAGCTGTGCTTTCAAAAGTTTTGCGGCCAGGGGATAGCTTGCGCGCAGAAGTCACATTGATAAACCGGGGAGAAGCCGAAACCGCAACGGATGTCAATTTGCAATACGCCCTCAAAACACTCAACGATGACAAGACAATCTATTCCGCTTCTGAAACCGTTCAAATTTCAGATTTGGTCACAAGAAACCCAACTGCGCCAATCCCTGCAAACACGGAAGCTGGGATTTACATCTTCCAAGTGACTGCAACTTACCTGGAAGGAAGGAAGGTTTCGCAAGGATCCGATTCAGTTGAAGTCACCGGCACATCCGTTACTGGTTTGGTGGTTCAAACAATCACATCCAGCTGGCTAACTTACCTTTTGATAATTGGAATCATGCTCTTTGTTGGGGGAAGGCGTGCGTACGCGATTTATCAGCAAAGAAAACTCAAGGGTCAAAGGTACGTTGTGCCTCTTGATTTCAAGAAGCTTCCGCAGGTTGGGCCAAGGGCAATTCCTGTTGGAAGGATTGCGGAAACGGATGTCACCGCATACTTTGACATGGACAAATTGCAAACCCACTCGATTGCAGCAGGTGGGACCGGCTCTGGAAAATCAGTTTCCGCCCAAGTTGTTGCAGAAGAATTGCTTAAGCGTGGCGTTCCTGTAATCGTATTCGACCCAACTGCGCAGTGGACCGGCTACATTAGGCCAAACAAGGATAAGCAAATGCTTGCTCTCTACCCCAAGTTTGGAATGAAGCCAGAGGATGTGAAAGGATACAAGACAAACATAATTCCCGTAAACGATCCAAACTTCCACATCGATCTTAAGAAATATTTGATCCCAGGGGAAATGACCGTCTTTGTCATGAACAAGCTTCCTCCTGCGGATTTGGATAATTTTGTCAAGCACAGCATCCAATCCGTATTCGATTCGCGCCCGCTTGAGTCCAAGGAACTAAAGCTTATGATAATTTACGATGAAGTCCACCGCCTGCTTCCAAAATACGGAGGAAAAGGGGCGTACGCGCAGCTCGAAAGAGGCTATCGTGAGTTCAGGAAGTGGGGGATTGGAATGTTCATGATTTCGCAGGTGCTGCTCGATTTCAAGGGAGCAGTTAGGGCCAACATTGCAAATGAAATCCAGCTCAGGACAAAGTACGAGGGAGATATCGGCAGGGTCAAGACAAAGTATGGCAATGAATACGCAAGCAAAGTCACAAAGCTAACAATTGGGACTGGCCTTGTGCAAAATCCGGAGTACAATGATGGAAAGCCCTGGTTCATCGCCTTCAGGCCCTTGCTTCACTCCACATTTGCATTGACCGAAGAGGAGATGGCGCAAATCACCGCTATCCAGCAAAAAGTGGACGCGGCAAGGGCGCAAATAGATGTGATAAAAGCAAAAGGAGTCGATACCTACGATGTCGAGCTCGAGCTGAAAATAGCAACCGACAAACTAAAGCAGGGAATGTTCAAGATGTCCGAAACATACCTTGAATCAGTGGGCGCAAGGCTCAAGAGCTTTGCCGGAAAACGTTAATATTCTTGAACGAGTATATTTAGTGGTCCATGTGAAAAAAAACAAGGTCAACAAAAGGATGCCCAAGCAGGAATCCGCGCCCCTGCCAAGCGATAGCCAAAACATTCTGACCATGGAAAAAGGAATCCTTTCGCTATTATCCTTCCTTGGCCACAGCTTCAGGCGCGGATCAATCACGGAAGAGTTTTACAAAAACCAGCAGCAGGCAGCCGTGCAAAAACTCGACCAGCTAATTGTTGAGGATTCACAGGATGGGGCAACGGATTTTGATTCGAATTTAAAGCGCGACAAGCTTTTGAAAAACAAGGGCGATGTCCAAAGCCTCCTGGCTTTCCTTGAGGATTCGTACAATGAAGGATCCGTTTCCGAAAAAAGCTACCGCGAGCTCAAATCCGAAAATTCAAAAAAACTGCAGCGGATAAACAATCTTTTGCGCCAGCACGGCTACAGTGGAGATGAAGCGGAGCTTGAGGATGACAATCGCATAAGGCCGCCATCCCAAAAATATTCCAATGAAAATGATTTGGGCGAATTTGAAGATTCGGGCAATTTGGATGCTAGCGATTCCCCATCCCAAGAAAAGGAATTTTTGGAATCAAGCATTCCAACATTTGATTCCGAGCCATCCGTAAAGCCGGTGTATTTTTCAGAAAGGGACAGTGAAGTTTCCAAATCTCCCGATTCAAAAAAGAAATTGGATTCGTTTAGGAAAAACCTTGAGAGGATGGTTTCGCCCCAAAGCGCATCGGAAGAAAAACTGCAGGACTCAATAGATGAGGCGGATGACATTTTGCGCTCGCTAAATATCAACCCTAAAAAATCCATCCAGCAAAATTTCCCAAAAGAGCAAACATCCGATGATTCACAAAAAGAACCGATTGCAGATGCATATTCCAAATCTGCCTCAAGGGACGCCGCCATTAGCAAGGAGCGGATGATGGGTGCGCTTTCGGGCCTGGTTTCAAAATTCAAAAAACAAGCTGCCGGCGCACCTGAAAATAAGCCATCTCAAATACAAGCAGCCGGTGCAGCGGAGCCCGCGCCGCAAGCAGGAGGCAAGCCTTCGTGGGAAGACAAGCTTCCCGAGGAAATGAATCCCCAAGAGCTAGCAGAATACAACAAGGTCCAGGAAAATAGGGCAAAGGAGGCTTCAGGAACAGCGGAAGTAAAGGAGGAAAGCACGCTTTCAGTTCCAACCTCATCGGATGATGGAGGGGGCGCATCGGCCGCTGAAATTGCCAAAATAATTCTGGAAATTGAAAAAATGAAAGTCAAGGTTGAATCGACCGAAGGGATGCGCACCGTCATTGAAGAGCGCATAGAGCACATAATGGAAACCATCGGAGAGCTTCGCACAATGCTTTTTGAAAAGGAAGGCCAGGGAAAAGAGCAGGAGGCAAAGCTTGATAGGTTCATAGAAATGGTATCCGATCTCGAGCCCCAAAAGTTTGCAAAAGAGCTCGATAAGAGGGACAAGCAGCTTTCGGATCAGGCATTCAAAATTGAAAAGCTTGAAAACATCTCATCCGATATGGTCGAAAGCCTTGGCCGCATCCGATCAACCTTGGATGCCATCGGATCCCTCAAAAACATTGCAACGGTTAGCAAGGACATTGCGGATAGGTCCGCAAAAATCGATGCCACGGTTTCAAAAGTCGAGCGCCTAGCGGATGAAACCGGCAGGGTTTATGTCGAACTCAACCGCAAGATGAACGATTTCACCCTTTATCGCGGAAAGCAGGACATTTTGGCAGAATCATTAAAAGAACTTGCAAGCATGGCCGAATCCCTTGGCGGCAAGTTCGATAGCTATGCCCAAAAGGACGACCTATCGAACATAAAAAAAGACCTCGAGGATGTGAGGCTTGGCATTACAGAGCTATCCGCAAAAGTCGAACTCCAATCCGAAGGGTCGCAGCTTCCAGACCACATCCTTGATTTGCAGGAGGAAAAAGAGGCGCTCGAACAGATACTTGAGAGCAACGAGGAGGAATTCATCGAAGGGAAAATAAAGGAGGACGAATACAAGAAGCTCAAAAATACGCACATGAAAAAAGTCGAAACCGTGCGTCTAAAACTTCGCGAGGAACTTTCAAAAATCCGAAAAGAGGGGCTTGCGCAGCAAATCAAAACCAAGGAGATCAACGAAGGGATAAAAACAATTGGCAAATCAGACTCGTTGGATGATCCTTCCAATGAAAAAGCGAAACCGTCCGGGCCCTTATCCGATCTGGCCATAGCTCCAAGCCAATCCCCAAGAACTTCAAATCCAAAAGCAAATGCAGCTGCGTCCAATCAAAAAATCCCTTCGCAGCAACTTGGCAAAAACCAAGCCCCCCAAGAAGAGGATGGGGATTTGGACCTTGCCCAAGAGCCCCAAGAAATTGAAGGCGAAATGGATGATGCAAAACTTGAAGAAGCGCAGGATTTATCGGTATCCGAGGACGAAACGCTTGAAAATGAGGAGGAGCAGGGGGAAGACGACGCAAATTCCGAGCCGCTTTTGCCAACAAAACCTTCAAAGGGAAAAATTGCAAAGCAATCCAAACCGGGCAAAGTTGAGATGGGAAAATCGCCTTACCAAAAGAATTCAAAAATGCCGCCTAAACCGCCGCAAATGGGCTCGACCAAGCCGCTTGCTAGGCAATCGCAAAAAAAATCAGTTGTCAAAACATCCGTTTCATCGCAATTGACAAAAATTTCATCCGCAAAACCCCTAGCAGAAAAAGTTGGGGGTACAGTCCCATCAATCCCGGGAATGGAAAACAGTGCCGGATCGCGAATTTTTGACATAATAAAATCCCAGTCAGTTGGGAAAAAGGTAGCATTCAATGCGAATGCAACAACCATCAAGAAAAATGCCTCCCAATGCCTGATAAAATTGGAGGATTCAAGCGGAATAATTTATGGCACATATGAAAAGCCCCTCAAGGGGCAAATGCTATTCAAGGGGATCATTGCAAAGGATGCCTCCGGAATAAGCTATGTGAAAATATTTGGCGCCAAATAAAAACCAATATAAATGAGGGTTTTGTATTTATCTGAAGGGGAAAATGGGGGAAAAGGGTTTGTTCCACTTAAAAGGATGATGCACTTATGGAAATACCAAGGCCGCGGCTCAAATCGCTTTTAGAACTCAACGAGGAGGAAAAAATCGCGGAAAAGGCAGTTGTTGCAATCCGCCGAAAATCCTCGCAGGTTGATTCCGACCTTGGGAACATACGCGACGAAGTTGAAGCCGAACTTGAGAGGCTCGATTCGCAAAGATCCAAGCTCGAAGAGGCAATGAAGCAACTTCTGGAAGAGCAATCAATTGTCCTATCCGCCCTTGCGGATCTTGAAGATAGGCAAATAACCCACAAGCAAAACCTTGAATTATTGAAAAACGAGGAGGAGGAAATCGACCTTGAGCGCAAGCAGCTGAATTTGGCCCTAAGGCAGCTTAAATCCGGGCAAAAATCAATCAAGGAAATGGTAAATAGGAAATATTCCGAGTCCGGAAAATCTTCTTTGAAATTTTCGCAAAACCGCTCCTATATTGGCAAAAATTCCGAACTTGAAGAAATGCTTTCCCTTCGGCAATCGAGGAATTTGGGAACGCGAAGTTGGATCGCTGAAAAGCAGATGGAAGAAGAGCCCGCAATAAAAATAGTACAAAAAAACCATTTTCCAACAAGGGGCGGGGCAACTACGCAGGCAAACCCCATGGCGGCTAGCGCCCCAATCAAAATCCAAGAGCAGGAAAGCCCGGTAGATGCGCCTTTTGAACCCAATTCCTTTGCCGCATCAATTGCCTTCCAAAATCTTGCAACAAATAGGAACATGAAAAAGCCAGGGATGCTAAAGCGCATGAGGCTGGCTGCTGACAAGTACCTTCCTGAGCCTTTTAGGATCAACAAGCCCGCAATTGCGCTAATCGAAGCAAAATTGGAGGAAGCCGAAGCAACTTCCATGCAGGAAACCTCAAGTTCGCATGCAATGCAGATAAAACTTCCAATTCAGAATGAAAAATCCCAAAAACCAAACAATTCCGAAATAGATCTGGAAATATCCAATTTCGAGCAAAAAGTGCAAACCATAGATTCGCCCAAATCCGATGTCAAATCCGAGTTGAGCCAGCGTTTATCCTCCTTGTTTAGGCCAAGCAAGCAATTCCAATCGGCTGCCATTTCCATGCAAACAGAAATTGCTTCCAAACCCGCCGAATCGGATAATTTGCCGCTTGAGGAATCCGCCCCCCAATCAATCGAACAAATTGAAAATGCCTCCGAGCCAACCGTTTTAGCAAAAGAGCAAGAAGTTCCAAGTGAAGAACTTCCCCAAAAAACTCAGCCGATGCAGGAAATCCAAAACTCGGCCGAAGCTTTGGACGAAAAAACACCAAGGGAAATGCTTGCAACTAGCATAAGGCGCCAGGAAGTCCAAAACATGACAACCGAAGCAAAGCTTGAGCGGCTTCACTCAAAACTTCTAGAGATGAAAACCGCCCTTAGCGCCCTTTCTTCCGATTCTCCTGAAGCCAGTCCAAAATCTGAAATATCAAAACCAATTTCTTCATCCAAACCCAAATTAGAAAAAGGGAATTCAAAATCCCCCGCAAAATCAGTTCAACTGCCCGCTAAATCTTCGAAGCCAAAACCAAGGCCTTCCTTAGCTATTGCAAAAATCCCGCAAATCCATGCAAAGGCTTTTTCAATCCCATCCAAAAGCGCAAAAATTTCCGCTAAGTCAATGCCAAAGCATCCAGCCTTCAAAAAGAAATGATTCCATCAAAACATCTTCCCAAAAAACCCCCTTCCCTTGTGCTCTTTTGATTCCTTTGCAAATTCTTCCAATAATTCCTTTTGCCTTCTGCTTATGCTTTTTGGGATTTCAATTTCTATCCTGACTATGTGATCCCCTGTTTTCCTAACCCTTAAATCATACGAACCCTTGCCCTCCAGCTGGAATGTTTTTCCCGCTTGCGTGCCTTGGGGGATTTCCAATTTTGAATTCCCATGAAGGGTTGGGATTTCGATTTCGCCCCCAAGTGCAGCTGTTGTAAACGGCACTTGAATTTCGCTATAAATGTTTCCATTTTCCCTTCGGAATCCCTTGTGTTTTGCAATTGACAAAATCAAAAACAAATCTCCTTCCTCTTCATCTGCATAATTCCCCTTCCCTTGTATTTTCAAAACCAGCCCTTGGTATGCGCCCCGTGGGATGTGCACCTTTAGCCTTTCGGATTTTTTAACCCCTCCATTCCCCTTGCATTTTTTGCACGGATTCGAATTGGTTTTCCCAAGCCCCTGGCAATTCCTGCAAGTCCCAATTGTTACAAACTGCGAAAATCCCATGCTGCGTATGGTTTTCACCTGCCCGCTTCCCCTGCATGTTTGGCAAATTGCCTTTTTCCCATCCAAGCTTCCAGATCCGCCGCATTCATCGCACTTCCCAACCCTTTGGATTTCAATTTCCTTATCCCCCCCAGAATTTGCCTCTTCTAGGGTTACCTGCGCTTCAAAATGCAAATCCTCGCCGCCCGAATTTCCCATTCCGGAAAACATCCTTCCAAACGCCTCTCCAAATTCCTTCCCAAAAAACGAGCCTCCAAATCCCATGTTCTTGAATATGCCCTCAAAATCCGCATTTCTGAAAATATCCTCTTCAGAATACATCCTTGAAAAATCATTCGATCCATACGCATCGTATTGGCTTTTCTTTTGATCATCCGACAAAACTGCGTACGCCTCCGAAATCTTCTTGAATTTTTCTTCGGCATCCCTAGCCTTGTTCCTATCCGGGTGCCATTCCAGTGCAAGCTTCCGGTAAGCATCCTTGATCTCCTCCTTGCTAGCGCTTTTTGCAACCCCTAAAATTTCATAATAATCTTTAGCCATATTGCCCACTTTAAAATCAGTTAACGGATATGCCCCTTTTAGGATTTAAGGATTGCGTATTTTTAAGGAAGCTACGCCCTTTGATTGCTCTTTTCCAATTTACCTATTAAGGGCGGTTTTAATGAAATACGCAACTATTGTCACGAATACAACTGCCGTTCCAACCAGCAAGAGGTATTCGATTGCGGTTTGCCCTTTCCGTTTAGTTTGCATATCCATCATTACTTTCAACTTCTTTAAAACCATTTGTTTAATATAAATTTTGCTAATTGCAAACCGCCGTGCTTCCAATAAGCAGCCTGCCTGAAATAAGCCCGACATTGAAAACAACCAGCGAAATTAGGATCATTATGGGAATCCTTGGCAGATACTTGATTGGCTTTCCTTCCTTGATGATGCCAATTGCCATGATTGCAATTGCCGATTGTATGCCAATGAAAATAATGACAAGCGATTTCAAATTCCCAATTTCAAGCCCAGCCCCCCCAAGGGCTGAAGTCATTCCGCTTCCAATAAAGCAAACAATTGTCAGCGTAAACCCAAAGATGAACGGCGCAAGTGCCAGAGATGAGACATACAAGAACAAAACCGGCATTGTGGTTCTTGAAATCCTCTCCCTTTGGATCCTAATCATGTCCCTAGCATCATCTGCAATTGCTTCCATCACATCTGCAAGGCCAGCGCCTGCCCTTTTTGCATCAACAATGATTGTTGCAGTCCTTTTGAATAATGGGGACCCAGTTGTCAGCGCGATATTTTGAAGCACCTCATCAAATGGCTTTCCTTCCTTAAGTTCCATAAGCCCTTGCTTGATATCTGCGCTTAAAGGGCCGTAATCCGAGTTGCCAACCTCTTCAAGGGCGTCCTCAGTTGTTCCGCCCGCTCTTAGGATTGCCGCCATGTGCTTCAAAGCATCTGGCAAATTGTTTTCGACGTTTTCTATTCTTCCGCTCCTGATGCTGATTGGAAAAACTACGCTAAGAGTTTGAAGTGCAAAAAAGCCAATGAATGCAGTTAGCAAATCGCCGAAAAATAAGTACAGCATGAATCCGGAAAATAGGGAGAGAAGGAAAATCAATCCCACAAAAATCGGAAGGGATATCCTAAACCCAGTTGCCTGGTAATATCTTCTGAATTTTTCATACTGCTCTTGCATTGTTGCCATTTTGTTTCACGCCGGTTCCATTCTTTTGATTATGAATAAGAGCATCAGCATAACTATTGTGATGCCCATGAATGCAATTACGATGTATTCGAATGGGAAATTGCCTCCAAGCAGCGGAAGCTGCGCAATTGATGAAAGGATGACAAGGACCACCGGCCCAACCACTCCTATCATGATGTAAATAACCGAAATAAAATTGAGTTTTTCAGTAAAGTCGCGAACCTTCATCCTAAGCTCGAATGACACATCATCCGCAATTGCCGTTATGGTTTCCGAAAGATTCCCTCCGCTTTTTAGCGCGCGAAGGATCTGCACAATTGCCTTTTTGAGCCCGCGGCTCTTTGTCCTAGCGGCCAATTTCAATAGCGCTTGCTCGGTCGAGCTTCCCCTCTCAATATCTAGCAAAACCCTGCGAAATTCCTCGCTGATGGGCCCGTATTTTGAATTCACAATTGAATTCAGCGCCTTATGG
This sequence comes from Microcaldota archaeon, assembly GCA_016212475.1. Classification (GTDB taxonomy): domain Archaea; phylum Micrarchaeota; class Micrarchaeia; order Norongarragalinales; family SBBD01; genus JACRGC01. Next base: position 143,948 of record JACRGC010000014.1, read on the forward strand.
AAACTTACTCCCGCCTTTACCTGCGTTGCTAGCTGTCTTAGCGCAAAAGGCAATTCCCTATTGATTTTTGTTGCCCTCTCATTTGCAATTGCAGATGGGTAAATGAAGCCGGATATCAAAACCAGGATGAATGAGGAAATCCCAATGAATGGCGCAAGCGCCAAAAGCGACAAATCGCCAATTCCGCCAGCAACCGCCCCAAACATCACCATCACAAGTGCAAATGCAACAGTTGCCGCAGTAGAAACGATGACTAGGTATTCCTCAGGAGTCCAATTGATGTTTGCGGATTCAAGGTTTTCCCTAAGCCCCTGCGATAGGGGCATATTTGCAATGAAATTTGTAATCGATGTAAGCGGCCCCCTGAAATTATTGTAAATGCTCCCAATAAACGAAAGCCCCTTTGAAGACACCGTTGAAATATTCGAAGTAACCGCTGTAAAATCCCGCATCCCAAATTTTATTGCGCCTCCAGACCCCTCGACCCTCTCTTTAATGTTGACAATTTTTTCGTTAAGATTAGTAATAATTGGCTTTTCCTCCTTTTCCCTAAGCCTCCTTATGATTTCATTGACATCCCGCTCCCGAATATCAGTGGGTTTTTCCTCTTCGGATTCCTTTTTTTCAACGGATTCCCTAAGGGTCCCCAGTTTGTTCTTGCTATCTTCTGCCATCTATTCGACCTATAACAAATACAATCAAAGGTGGTATATAAAATCCACCTTCGGATTCCAACTGCATTGATTTGAAGGTAAAATGATTTTCCCAAAATGCCAATTCCTTTAAATTTTCCCGCGCTTTTGAAGGACGTAATTTTGGGTGATTTTGCAAACATCCTCGATTTTCCTAACCCCCCTAGTGCTCAAATCCATCAGCACTTTTTTCCGGTTTTCAATCTCATCGTAAATATCCTCCTTCCTAAGCCCCGTAAATGTTGCCAGCGTGTTCACAAAATTCGAAGGAATCCCAGTTGGCTGGAGCTTATCCTTTGCCGAATCCCACTGGTAGATTATTGCAAGCTTTGGCATTTCGTTCTCATCATTTGATACCTCTGCAATTTCCGTAACCCTCCTAATCACGCCCTTTCTCCTATCGTGCAATCTGTTTTGCATCAAAATGAAATTAAGGGCGCCAATCATGATGGATGGGACGCTGATTGGCGGGCTCATAAGCCTGATTAGTGTTTCATGGGCTGAATTTGCGTGCACTGTGCCATAGCAGTTTGATACGATCATCTCATTTGCAATGTATGTGTGGTTATCCTCAACTGTCAAATCATAAACGTAGCCATCGTGCTCCAAAATTTCAACGCAATCAACTTCATCCCACCTAATTGGCGAATCAACAAGCATTTTCAACTGCTTTGTTATTTTATTTTCAATTGCGCCGCAAACCCTATCCACCATTTTCCTTGTGCTTTTCCTGCTTCCGGTTTCAAACGCCTCAACAACTCCCCTCGAATTATTTCCCAGCCTTTTTGCCAACTGCGCCTGTGAAATTTGGGCTTCCATCCTTGCATTTTTAAGCGTCCTTGAAAGGTTTGGCAAGACATCGTACGCATCGCCCGAATTTTCAATTGCCGCTTCAAGATTTGATGACTTCAATTCGTGCGCAAATCCGATGTGATCCCTGAATTTTTCAAGGTTTTCCCTGCCATAGATGTTGATTGCAAAATACGGTCCCAAATTGCCCTTCCCATCCTGCTTTGCTGTGTATGTCGAAGAAACTATCCCAAACCTTAGCAAGAGCAACGGAACTGTTTTGGCAAATGATGGGTTCGATGTAGATAGGCAAACCGAATTGCTATGCAAATTCGCCCATCCATTGCAATCATACATTCCCCTTAGGAATTTTCCCATTTCCTCATTGCCCGATGTCAAAAGCTTTTCATTCAATTCGAATATTTTTGCCTTTCTTCCAAAAGGAATCCCGTATTCTTCCTGAATTTTTCCGCAAAGCGCAGGATCCCAAACCTGCGCCCATTCAAAATTTTCATTTTTAACTTGTGTGATCTTATGCCCGGATACTTTGCTAATTTCCGATTCAAATCCCCTAACCAGGGGCGGAAATGCATTGACAAAGCCAATTGATTTTCCGGTTATATTGCCATCGCCATAAATCATTCCCGTCAAATACGGCGAAAATAATTTTTCATTACTCGCTTCCAATTCAAGCTGCCTTGGGAATGCCAAATAATCGCCTGTTTTCACATCTCCTGCCGCAACCTCCTGCACTCCCTCAAAAATGCGGTAAACCGGATGGTCCAACGTCAAAGAAATGGATTTTCCGGATTTGAATGAAATTTTTGCCATTTTTTCATTTGTTTTCTTCCTCCAAATTCTTGTGATTTGCTTTGATTCCAGTTCCAAAGTTTTTTTGTTGAAGCTAACCGCCCGAAGTTCGTCCTTGATTTGCGCAAATTCAAACCCATCCTCGTTTTTACTCCCATCCTTTATGAATCTTTTTGCAATATCCGAAATTTTTTCAATATTCCCATTAGCAAGCTGGATTTTGCTATTGCCCCCAATTGCGCCCCTATGTCCCGTATTCATTGCTGTAAACAAGGTGAACCCTTCAGCTCCCCGAATTTCCCCAACAATTATCCTATCCGGCCTCATCCTAAGAGAATTCTTGACAAGCGTATCCATTGAAATTTCCCCGGAACCCTCAACGGATGCCGGCCTTGTTTCCATTCGGATCCAGTGCTGCAAGGGAAGTGCAAGCTCAGCCGTATCCTCGATTGAAATAACCCTCTCATCGGTTGGGATGAATGATGCCAAAACGTTTAGTGTCGAAGTTTTCCCGCTTGCAGTCCCTCCCGAAATCAAGATATTTGCAGGATACGCGCCGTACCCGTCAGCAACCACCCAAAGGAAAGCCGCCACATCAAAATCAAACGTGCCGTATTTTATCAAATCAACAACCGTGAATGGGTCCTTCCTAAATTTCCTAAGCGTAACTGTTGACCCATCAATTGACGCCGGAAGTATGGTTGCATTCACCCTCGACCCATCCGGCAACCTAGCATCCAGCAAGGGAGATTGGATGTCAATCCTCCTTCCAACCGTCCTTGCCATCTTGTCAATCAAATTGAAAATATCCCTATCCTCGTAAAAGACTATATTCGTCTTCATCATCTCGTATTTCCTGTGGAATACGTAAATTGGCCTCCCCGGGCCTATAATCATGATCTCTTCAAGGAAATCATCATCAATTAGCGGATCGATTATCCCATACCCTGCCATTTCCTTGACAACAGCTTCTGCATAAAACTGCTTTGCATGGATTGGGATTTTAAGTTCGGGGGTATTGGCGATGATTTCAAGTATTTTTTGCAAAAATTTCGCCTTCTTTTCCTCCTTTGTTATGTTTTTGGTTTCCGAATCCGAAATTACGCCCGTTGCAATTTCCAATAATGTGTTGATAAGGCCCCTTTCCTCCCCCTTGAGCCTGGGGGTTGGGATCTCATAGACATAAAGCGGCTCGCCGGGCTCTTTGTAAATCCTAACATCGCCGTAGCTTTCAATCAAGAGCCGCTCGGTTTGGATTTCTTCCTTTGGTTGGGCCTTTGGCTCATCGGATTTTGCATCGCTGGTTTTTTTTTCAGCCTTTGCACGCTCCAGCGCGTCTTGAAGATTCATGTGAGTTTTCCTTAAAAAAAACACGGAAGCGAAATTGAAAAAGCTTTGCTACGCAAATTATCCAAATAATCTGAATGAAAGTTGCTATTTTATTGCCAAAATTTGCGGTTTCTTCTTAAAACCAATCGAAAAGTTAAATAAGCACCTTTGGTTTTATTGAAAGAATATGGGGTTGGAAAGCAATTTATTCCTAGCATGCGGAGTGCTTACTCTATCCGTTTTCCTATTCGGATACTGGGTTTTTCGGGCATGGAAGGCATTTTCCCAAAAATTCACAAGGCTCGATAGGAAGCTTAATGATGTTGCCATCTATCTATCCCATGTGAATGAGGATAGGGCGCACCTTGAAAAAATGGCGAACAATAAGGTTGATGAGAACTGGGCGGAAAAGAACCTCTCGGTTGCATTTGCGGATTTCAAGCGGGCAAAATCCGAAAGCCGTGGCAGGGCCCGCATATCAATAACAGCAAAGTGATCTATATGGCAATTTTGGAAGGAGCAAATGATGCATCGGTTGTGCTATTCATATTCGTAATTGGCGCGCTTTTTTGGATGATAAAGCTTGCATACGATTTGAAGAACGCAATACTTGCAAAAAGCAAAACGCTTGATTCGAAGGTTGCCAACCTTGAGGGGAAGGCAATTTCAATCCGCAAGGAAGTGCAGGACCTAAACAAGAACATCCACCAAAAGCTCGACAAGGAAGAGTTTGAAAAACGCATTGACGGCCTAATCGATCTGGTTGGCAAGAAAAAGGAGCCGGAAAAGCGCAAGGATATGCGTTGAAACCGCTTGAAGTAAAAGCGGAATATTTGACATTGCAATTGATGCAGGTCCGCATCCTCCTAGTCATTCAAACAATCAAATCCTATTCTTCCCCCCTAGCATCCCCCCTCAACTATTTAAACCAGCCCGCATTTTATATCAAATAAGGGAAAAGTTTATGCAGCTTCGCGGGCAAATTGCAATCGAGATGTTTTTTGCATTCACCTTTGCCATACTTTTGGTATTCTGGCTTGTCAACTATGTAGAAAACTACTCCGAAGTCAGTAAGCGCTCAACACTCAAGACACAGCAGGCCTTTGTTGCAAGGGACATCCTAAAGGTTGTGAATTCGGTTTGCGTGAATGGGGGCAACCCAAAAGGAGGGGAAAAAATCTCTAAAATAACAATTTCTTCCCCTTGCCTTAACTACAAAACCGACAAATGGTACTATGATATTGTGACCCCGGATGCAGCCCCCTATACGACTTTGCAGATTAAAAGTGAAGTAGCCAATGAAACAATTTCCTTGACAGCTTCCTGCAAAGTCATCTCAAATGCAAATACCACAAGATGCTCGAATCTTGATTACCTATGCATCTACAAAACCAACGAGCCAATTGCAGGTGTAGATGATGTTATGGTTAGGATACAATCAGGTGTATGCGATTGAAAGGCCAGATGTTTTCAATAGATTTTGTGATTGCAATGGCGCTACTAACAGTAGCCATTGGCATAACCATCCAATCGCTAGATCTTTTTCAAAAAAGGGTCCAAAGCGCAACCGTGCTTTACACTGAAAATGCGGAACTGATTGCGCAAAATTACACGCATTACGCTGCCGGATTCAAAAATGCTACGCCTTATTGCATCTCCTACTCAAACGGCTCGGAATTTTCAAGCAATTGCAATGAATTCCGATACTGCGATTTAGCCGGCAATAACTTTACGGCAACGCGAATTGTTCCGTGCAGCTATAATTTTCCATCAATTTCGGGCCCTTGCTCCCTTACGGTTTACACTTGCGAGTGAAATTTATGAAATTCCAAACTTTCCAAAAAAACAAGGGTTTCATCTTCACGATGGATCTGATGTATTCGCTCTCAATCCTATCCATCCTTGCGCTTATACTCGTCACCGTAAACTATGCAAAAGTCGAGGACAACAAGCGGGCAAACCTGGAAAACCTTGCCCGCGATTTCCTCGAAATGAACTACCTCCATAAAATTCCAACCGATTTCGACTTTTTCTCACAGCACACCTTCCATTCGGTTTACGGAACTGCGGATAGGATGGTTGTCGATTTCGACAGCAATCCGGGTCCATTTTTCCCAAGGAATGGCACATGGGTTTTTGCTCCGGCGCAGAACTACGGCCCAAAATACAACGGACTTTATTCGCAACTTTCAACCCAGGGAGATTATTTCCAAGCAATAGCTCCTGCCCTTAGCTCAAAAGATTATTACGTCGAAGTGCAAGTTAATTTTACAAAAGGCGGGAGCAATGACCAATTGGGCGGCATTAGCATCCGGTCAAATTCCACTGGAGCCAGATATTCTTGCATAGCATATGCCAATAAAAAATTAGTCCTTTGGAAGGCGGATAGCTGGAACCATGATTTTGGTTGGGGTGGTTCAAATCCAAGCCGGTTGGTTGACAACGGAGCGTCATTCACTTCGTTGGAAGTTGAAAAATGGTATACCGTTTGGATGAGCGCAACTGGAAATTTAATAACCTGCGGAATCAAGGAAGATGCACCAACTAGCATTTCCGCCAATGACAACTCTTTGATTGGCGGCTATCCAGTTTTGGAATCCACAAAATGGAGCGCTAACACCCAGTTTGATAATTTCACAATAAAAACCAACGGAATCAATGCTTCCTCTGTTTTCCGAGGTGTTTTGCATTCATATCCGGCGCCTTGCGGGTGCATAAGTGGAATTTGCCAATTAGCTATTAATGATCCATGCTTAATTGAGCCGGAAAACCTTGCATATGTGAAAAAAGAGGCGTGGGTATCATGAAAGGATTTTTCTCATTTGTATCAATTGCACTCGTTGCGCTCCTTTTGATAGTTGCAGCTTCGTATATTTTCACATACAGGGACGTTCGGGAAGCCGCCCAGAAGGATTTGGAGGTTAGGCGATTTTCAGAAAGGTTTGCAGATGCCAGATTAGCCTTGAATTACACTTTAATTGATGCTATTATGGATTCTGCGTATATCCCCTATAAATGTACGAATGATTTTCCTTCCGGGCTTCCGGCGTTTTATTCCGAACTTACGAATAGGGTTCCGCAGTATCTGGATAACTTTTCAGATGCCTTCAGCGATGGAATTGTCGTGAATGCAACCCAGACCAACACATTTGCATGCGCAGATGAAATCGGTGGCCCAACCGAACTTACGAGCTTATTCAATGGCACAATCCTAAAAGTGGAAAAATCCCAGCAATGCGCGGGATTTGTGGATTTAACCGTCTCATCCGAAAACATGTTCGTCACTGAAAATAACAAGTATAATTTCAATGTCGATATTAGCAACACCTCAATTTTGATGTTTAAATTATTTGCAGTGCAAATCCGAGGAATCGGAATCAATGGCACGACCTTTGCCACAGTAATCCTTTGCGAGCCGTAGGTTTGGCAAAGCAATGGCATTTGAAAATTATTCCAAAACCAGCGGTAAAATTCAAGTTTTAATTGCTGGCAAAACCATCTGATCTGCAACATTTCCCATCCGAACCTTCCCAAGCAACCTTTAAATAAATCCCCCCAGTAACTACTGATGGGGTATAAATGAGAGAAATTACCATCCTGGTTTCGATTCTTCTCCTAGCCCTGCTCTTGAATTCCGTATTCCCAAAAACCTCCGTCACAACGCTTGACCGCCCAACGCTTGAAAAATTCATAATCGAGGATGCAAAAACCTCCTATGGCGAATCCGCAGGCTATAAGATAGTAAAATTCGAAAACCGTGAAAATCAGCACTATGCCGAGCTTGATGTTACGGTTCCCCTCACATTAAGAGACGGATGCTTCATTACGATGAGGAGATATTACACCCTCTTCCCAATTGCCTACCGTGAAGAGTTCTACAGGCAATTTTGCAACTGATTGGTTGATTTTGAAGCTTCTTGAACGAAAAATAGTGGTAAAGAGCTGAAGTTTCCAATTCAACAATTCCCGCAATTTTGCCCCAATAGAAAAACGCTCAAAGCAGGTATTTGCATTTTTGGCAGAATTTCTCCTCCTTCCTATCGACAAAAATGATATTCGGTGAAAAGCTCATCACGCACCTTTTGTTTTTGCAATGGTCAAGATTTAGCATATGCCCAATTTCGTGCGTTGATTCCTTAAGGGCCCTCGTTTCAAATAGCCTAAGATCAAAGGATTCATTGTAAAAAGTCGGATTTAATCTAAACCCTGATACTACTCCAAAATTCCCATTCTTCTCCCCAAGCCCGTACACGAAATTTAGCGAATCCGCAAAAATATCCTCAAGGCAAAGCCCAAGCACTAAGAATTTGCCTTCCCTTGTGTTTGAAAAATGCTCCCGAAGCATTGAAATTATTTTTTCGGCGTCCCATTTGTGCTTCCTTAAATTGAAAAAGCCATTTGGGATTTTGACAATGCCTGGGTGCACCATTGTTTCCATTCCAAACTCCTCGGAAAGTTTTTTTTGAAGGAATTTTGCATGCGGAAAACTAGATTCCAACTGCACCAAAAGAATTTTCATGCTCTTTGGATAAATGTATAAAATTAAATAGCCATTCCCTGGTTTTCACAAGGATTTATACCGGCATAAGGATCCATTGCAGGGGAAAATTCCCAATAAGGGCAAATTAATTTTAACCATTCAAAAAAAATCTCAAACAATCAGCATGAGCGCCCCAATCAGCATGAGGAACAGCCCAAAGAGCAAAAGGCCAGACATTAGCACCTGGAACACTATCTGAAGGAAGCTTTGGCCCGCAAATCCATAAATTGCAACCGCAAAAACTACCAATGCCCCGATAAATAGCGAGATTATGCCCGGCTTACTAATGTTCATATTTAATCAACTGGTTTTTGGCTTATTTTTTGGTGGTTTCGCCAATGAAATCCTCCAAAAGCTCAACCGCCCTTTTAATGCTTTGCTCGATTTGCTTTTCGCTCTTGGCCCCCGAGCAGATGACTTTCCCATTCTTGAACAAAAGAAGGGTCGTCCCGATTTCCTTAAGCCTCATGATGGCTCCTGGGAACTGCTCTGGCTCGTATTCGACATTGTCGACTTCCATTGCAATATTGAACAAATCAAGCTCGACTTCCAAATTTGCGGAAGCCACAATGTTTTCGACCTTGAATGCCATGTTTATTTTTCTGTGCTTTTTAGATTTTGCCATATATTGCAATCGCCTCGTTTTGCACTTTCCTGCTTTATAAAGATATCTTTTCCAGCCTTTATAAAGGTTTATTTAGGCCCAAGGGCAAAGGTTTTGCAGCTTGGTTTGCATATTTCCCTGTTTTTTCAAGAAATCGCCCAAGTAAACAGGAAAACGAATGCAAAAGTAACCGCCCAGCCAAGGCTTGCCCAGTATTTTTGGAAAAAGAGTATGATAAGCGAAATTCCAATCAGTGAATCCAGCCCGTAAAAGCCCGGGATCCACTCCCTGAAGGGAAGAAGCATCGTTGCAGTTGAAATCCCAAAGTGCATATTGCCAATGATTAGGACTACCATTCCAAGAAGGAAAAAATTCTCCCAATTTACAGACAAATCAAGGCCAGCTGCGCTCATGTTCCCACTTCTAAATCCCATTCTTCAGTGAAATCAGCAAAATAATCCCTGCAACAAACATTGCAACTGCGCCCGGCAAATATTGGAAAAAAAACCTTGGCGCAAGAAGCATAACCGCAAAAATTGCCAAAATCGAAGGCTGCGTGAAAAAATTCCAAATGGCGCTAGTTGCAGAAAAATCAAACGCAAACCCGAAAATCGTAGTAAACATCCAAGCTGCAAGTATGATTGTCACAAGCGTAATCATCGGTTCTGGATCTCCATGCGCCATATTCGTTTTACCTCAAATATATACCTACTATTTAGTAGTAACAAATATATAAACATTGGGGTTAAACCCGCCTTTATCTATCCTCCTTTCCTTCCCTTCCAGCTGGCATGCCTCAAAACAATAGGTTTAAATTATTTCAATCCTAAACTAGTTCGCTGATTTTTTAAGCAGGGGAAGAAAAAGCCAAGGACGCTCTAAATACAACGCCTAAGGGTTTCATTCCAATAATGATTATTTTTTAGAGGAGGATAAAACATGAGACGGTCTCACGGTAAATACAGCGGAAAAGGAAGGAACCTGAAAAGCAAAGGCAGGCTCCCGATTACGATTCATATACGGGAATACAGGGCCGGAGAAAAGGTTAGGATTGATATCAATCCTAGGTTTTCAAAAGGAATGCCCTACCTTAGGTTCAACAAAAAGGTTGGTGAAGTCGTAGGCATGCAGGGCAATTCGGTAATTGTTGCCGTAAAGGACATAAACAAGCCAAAAACGCTCATAGTTTACGGCGCGCATCTTGAAAAAATTTAAAGAGGGGATATTCATGAAAATTGTTGAAGAAAAACCGGTTTCATTTTCGCTGGCAAAATCACTTCTTGAAAAGCGCAAGAAGGAATCCGAGCTTGGGTACGAGCAGCAAAACTCGCTTGAATACCTGGAAAAATTCACCGTGCTCACCGAATCCGAATCCGAGAAGCTAAAAAAGGAATTGGAAGAGCTGAATTTGCTCTCGGAAGACCAAATAGTCGAATTGATAAACAACGTCCCATCCAAGGAGGATTTGGTCAAAACAATTTTAAGCAAGGACAAGCTTGATTTTCCAATGGACAAAATAAAGGAGATTGCAAAAATCACAAAGAAATACGCAAAATAGATTTATTCGAATCAAGAGCAAATGGTAGATTATAATGTTTAGAAAAGAAGAATACGCACTGGTTTTGGATTTTTTGCCTCATGGAAAAGCAGGCGAAGGCAAGCAAGAGCCAGTTGCGCAGGTTCTTGGGGAATCCTTTTTCACCCTCCTAGAAGTTGCGCTTAAGCCAAACATATCAGTTAACATTTTCGATCGTGTATACATTGGAAAAGATGTCCGTGACAAGGTCGAGCGGATCCGCTCAAGGCTAACTTACAAGGATTTGACTAATGTAGGCCAGCAAGAAGTTGAAAAAACCGTTAGGAAAATACTAACATCGCATGAGCAAGAATACGTAGGCTTCCTTAACAGGGCAGGGAGCATCAACATCCGCATACACTCACTTGAACTTCTTCCAGGAGTTGGAAAAAAGAACCTCGAATCATTCATTTCAGAGCGCGAAAAAACACCTTTCGTTTCATTTGAAGACATAAACAATCGGATGCCCCATCTGCAGCAAGTTGAGGAAATCATCCTCCACCGCATAATCCAGGAGCTAAAGGCGGAGGAAAAATACTATTTATTCGTGAAGATCCCCCCAAAAGAAGAGGGCGAAGGAGAAGGCGGCGAGCGAAGATTTGGCGGCGAGCGCAGGTTTTCTTCCGATAGAAGATTTGGCGATGGCAACCGGTCAAATTATGGCGACCGCAACCGCAACAGCTACGGCAACAAATACTGATTTTTCTAATTATTTTCCGCTACTTTTAGCTAATTTATATTTTTCAGGATGCAATAGTTTATCCGTCCTTATGAAAAGCTGAGTGCTTCTTTGCCTAGAGATCCCAAATGCGCCCCCGATTTCCCTGTAGCTTTTTTCCCAAATCTTCCTTAGCAGGTAAATTTTTGCATTCCTTTCGCTTATGGCGCCTTTTTGTATTTTATAATGCATCCGGCGCATTTCCTTTGCATGCCCGATGTTTTCAAAAGTATTTATTTGGGGGCTTTGTTCTAGGCTTGCAATTCCATCCTTTCTGGATCCTAACCCGGATCTGGCATATTTATCTAACGAGCTATTGGTTTGCCTATCCTTTGATGAAAAAGCAACAAGGGAGTTCCCAACGCTTTGGCTCAAATAAGATATCGGCAGCTTTCCTTCCACAATCCTTGCTTTCATTAGGGTCCTAATCAGAAATTCCCTGGCAAAATTATGCCTTTGCTCAACAGAATCAAACTGCCTTGGACTTGGGACCTTGGTTTTTCTTCCGTAAATCATCCTTCCCCCAAGCAATTTTCTTAAAAATTCCTTAGCATCATCCGTATCTGCAATTTTCCTTGCCTCCTCGTATGTTCTAAGATTTGGGCTTCCTGGCAAACCTATGCTTCCTAGCGGGATTAGCCCCTTCCTTCTGAGTTTAAACAAACCATATTTCAGGCTGCTTTCAGACGTTTTTTCAAAGCCTTTTCCTTTACGTATCCTATCCAAGAGTTTTCCATACGAAATCCAATGCCCTCCTTTAGACGCGCTTATTCTTACAATTCCAAACGGATATGCTTCGATTATTTTCCTATGGAACGCTGTTGGCTCAAAAGGTTTTTTTTCGGGAATTTTTTTCGGAAATGGCCGAATTCCAAGCGCCAATTCATCAACTTCCCTGAGGATTTCTTCCAATGGTTTTATTTTGCGCTCTTTTCCTCTAGTTGCCATGGTTTCCATCAAAGGAGTTGTTTAAATTCCTTTTTAACTTAATTGGAATCATGCTTCAACTCAAGGCCAAACTTTTCGATGTAGAGCAAGGGCAAAACGAGGTTGCCATGAATTACACCAAGGCAATCGAGCTTGGCCTAACCCTTTACGATCGCATGCACCTCAAATTGAATGGCAAGCACGCCGTTGCGATATTGGATTTTGCGCATGAAGAACTAGCAGAAGATGAAGTTGGCCTGTTTGCCGAAGTTTCCAAGCTTTTGGATGCTAAACTTGGCGATGTGATTTCAGTTGAGCCGCTTCAAAGGCCCCTTTCGCTTGATTACATCAAAAAAAAGCTGGATGGGAAAATCCTCTCGCAAAAGGAAATTTCCGCAATTATTTCGGATCTTATGCATGAGCGCCTTTCGCCAACCGAGCTTGCGGCATTCATTTCCGCAATTTACATTAACGGGCTTGCCATGGATGAAACAATTGCGCTGACAAATGCGATTTCGGAATCTGGCGATCTTCTAAAAGTCAATGGCGTTCCTGTTGTTTCAATGCATTCAATTGGCGGAGTCGCCGGAGATAGGGTTACAATGCTGATTGTCCCAATCATGGCCTCGCTTGGCCTTAAAATCCCAAAAACCGCAGCTAGGGCAATTTCCTCAGCTTCCGGAACTGCGGATGCAATGGAGGTGCTATGCCCCGTTGCCCTATCCGTTGTGCAAATTGAAAACGCTATCCAAAAAACAAACGGATGCATAGTTTGGGGCGGAGCTGTCAGATTAGCTTCAGCTGATGATAAACTTATCAAGATCAGAAACCCGCTTCGTTTGGACCCAAAATCGCTCCTTCTTTCTAGCATCCTTGCAAAAAAGAAAGCAGAAGGCGCAAAATTTGTGCTAATTGACATTCCAATCGGAAAGGGCGCAAAAATCGAGCGCATAGAGGAAGGAAGGGCGCTTGCGCGCGACTTCGAATCCCTAGGCCTAAGCCTTGGGATGCAGGTTAGGTGTTTAATTTCAGATGGTTCATCCCCCCTTTCAAATGGAATTGGGCCAGCTCTTGAAGCAAAAGAAATACTTGCAACTTTTGAAAACAATGAGCACAACATGCTCTTTGAAAAAGCATGCCAGATGTGCGGAATCCTCCTTCACATGGTAAAAGGGATTTCACAGCAGGAAGGGTATGAAATGGCAATTGCGCAGATGAATAGCGGAAAAGCTTTCTTGAAATTCAAGGAAATAATTGCAGCGCAGGGGGGGAACCCGACCATCACCTCAAAAGATATCAAGATAGGCGAATTCAGGGCAAAGATTTTTTGCGACGAGCGCGGAAAAGTTTCCCACATCGACAATGTTGCAATCTCAAAAATCTGCAGATTGCTTGGCGCTCCTGCAGATAAGAGGGCCGGAATGATCCTCAAGGTGAAAAAAGGGGACAACGTGGAAAAAGGCGACGAGGTGGCTGAAATCGTTGCCTCTTCAAAGCAAAAAATAGATTTTGCAATGCAAAACCTCCATAAGGCGCAATTGATGGAAGTTGAAAAAATAATCATAGATTTGGTTTGATTCGAATGTTCCAAATTAAGCGTGTTTAATTTATGCACATAGCAACCCCCGAAGAATCCGAAGATCTGATGCAAAAATATGGCATCCCGTATGCGAAAACCATCCGTGCAAAAAGCTATCCGGATCTTCTAAAGGCTTCATGGGCGCTTCGAAAGCCTTTGGTTATGAAAATTATCAGCAAGGATGCCATTCATAAAACCGAAAAAGGGCTTGTGCGCTTAAACATCCACGATCAAAAAGAGCTTCGGGAGCAATTCGAGGAGCTCACATTGCTTGCCGCTGGAATCCAAATAGACGAATATCTGCTCCAAGAGCAGCGCGAAGGCGTGGAATTCATAGTCGGAGGAAAGGAAGACCTATCTTTTGGAAAAGTCGTGGTTTTCGGCCTTGGCGGAATTTTTGTCGAGCTTCTAAAAGAGCGATCCCTTCGGGTGCTGCCAATTTCAGCTGATGATATTGCGCAAATGATTTCAGAATCCAAAGCTTCCGCATTCATACGCGGCTATAGGGGGAAAAAAGTCTCCCTTGAAAAACTTGTCGAGCTAATTTACAAAACCTCCGAGCTTTTGCAAAACGAGGATCTTCTAGAGCTAGATTTCAATCCGGTGATTGCTAGCGGCGAAGAAATCGCAGTTGCGGATGCAAGGATGGTTTTGAAATGAATGAAAATAATATGGTTTTGTTAAATGGATTTGAAAATAGGCGGAATGCATTTTGATCAATTCCCGCTGAATGTTTTTTAGATAAAAGTGGTTTTTATGGACGATAATTTGCGAAAAGCAATGCACGCGCTTACAAATCCGCATTCTGTTGCAGTGATTGGCGCTTCGGATGATCAAAACAAAGTGGGGTTTGGAGTTCTAAAAAGCCTAATTGAAGGATGCTTTTTCAAAAGCTACAATTGCTCCGCATTTGCAGGCAATGTTTATCCAATCAATCCGCATAAAAGCGAAATCCTTGGGCGGAAGTGCTTGGCGAGGGTTCAAGATGTCCCTGAGGATCTGGATTTGGCAGTAATTGCCGTCCCTTCAATTGTTGTTGCGCAGGTGATGCGTGATTGCGCAGAAAAAAAGGTCAAAGCCGTTATTATCATTTCAGCCGGCTTTGCCGAACTTGGCGAAAAAGGAAAGCAAATGCAAGATGAAATCATAGAAATTGCAAAATCTGCTGGCATTCGCGTAATGGGGCCAAACGTGCTTGGGATTTTACGCCCGCGAATCAGCCTAAATGCTTCCTTTGCTCTTTCAATGCCCGAAGCTGGCTCAATTGCCTTCATCTCCCAAAGCGGAGCTCTTGCGGATTCAGTTGTTGATTGGGCAATTGATGCTCGTTACTCATTTTCACTTCTTGTTTCCCTTGGAAATTCAGCTGATTTGGATGTTTCTGATTTCTTGGAATTTTGCCTTGAGGATGATCAAACAAAAGCAATCACGCTTTATTTGGAAGGGATAAAGGATGGCAAAAAATTCCTTCGAATTGCAAGAGAAGTCACAAAGAAAAAACCGATAATTTTGCTCAAAGGCGGAAGGAGTTCAAAAGGCGAAAAGGCAATTGCCTCCCATACGGGTTCGCTTGCCGGAAGCTTTGCCGTCTACGAAGCTGCAATGAAGCAAGCCGGTGTATTCATGGCAGAATCAGTTGAAGATTTATTTGATTTGGCAAAAGCCCTAAGCGAGCAGCCTCGCGTCAATGGTAAAAACATTGCAATAATAACAAATGGCGGAGGAGTTGGCGTATTGACCGCTGATTATTGCGACATGCACGGCTTAAATGTAGTCGAACTAGATCCCCAAACAATCAGCAAGCTAGATGCGTCCAAAAAAATGCATCCTGCATATTCGAGGAACAATCCGCTTGACTTGGTTGGGGACGCACTTCCCGAGCGCTATGAAATAGCAATCAATGCCTTGCTTTCCGAAAAATACATTGATGGAGCGATCATCATTCAAACTCTCCAAACCATGACAAAAGCCAAAGAGGATGCCGAAGTTGTAGTGAATGCGCATAAGCTATTTCCAAATAAGCCAGTTGTTTGCGTATTCATGGGCGGAAGATATTCCGCGGAAGGGATTTCCGTCCTTAGGCAAAACAACATCCCAGATTACAACGATCCGCTAAAAGCCGTAAAAGTAATGAAGGTTTTATGCGGGGTTATTTAGCAAAATCAGCTAATTTTTTAGGGTCCCCGTTCCAGCTTCCTATATCGCTCCTGCTTTCCTTTATACCATTCTTCGTAAGATTTTTCTTTTGGTCGATCTTTCGAATAATCCGGTTTTTCCTCCCTTTTTTGGGGGTCAGTTCTTTTGTTTTGCCTAAATCGTTGCTCCTTGTATGTTCCTTGGTAACTCCCCTGATCGTATTTTTGCTCATTCTTATGTTCCGGACTCCCCGGCCTGTTTTTGAATAAACCTTCGTGATTGTGATAATCGCTGATTCCAAAAAGCACCCCCGCTGCCGAAAGCACATTTCCGATGAACCTGAAAAATCCCATAAACTCACCTTGCTGATTATAAACAATAATGTCCAAATCACTTAAATAGGCATTTGATGGGGAATGTGTTTATGCACGAATTTGAATCCGAAAGGGGAATTGCAAGGGTTTTGAAAAACGGCAAGGTTGCAATTCTTCCAACCAAAATGGCAAAGCCTACCGAAAGGCAGATTTTGGAATTGGTTTCGGGAAATCTTTCCAAGAGTGAAGATAAGGCGCTGTTTGAGGAAATTCGAAATAAAAACGAGGAAAGCTTGAATGTAGAAAAAGAGCTCTTCAAAGAGATTCACCCCGTTTCCGCCCGGTATAATCTATTGATGCACCGCGATTCGAGGGGGAAGAGGTACAAATTAATTGACATTGACAATTTGGCCCTTAACCCGAGGGAATTTCAAAATCTCCCCCGCCATATCCGCAGTATTTCGATAGGTGTTGACAAGTTGCATCCTGAAAATGGCCCAATCAAACGCATCAATCTTTGGGGGACATGGCTATTATCGGATCCGCAAATGTTTTCGATTTTCAAAAGGAAGGCGGAATCGTTGAATTATTCGCTGGTTCCCGCAAGCGGCAATTTAAGCGATTCGGAATACCTTCATTCAATTTCAAAGGCCTTGCATAAGTTCAAGGCAAGGGCGCGCAAAGCTTCGCTTACTAAAAACGAATTCGATCAATTATCAAAGGCTTATTCGGGCCTTAAAATCGCGGCTGGAAATTCGGATAGAAAATCCGCAACAAAATTGCTTTCGTCGATTGCAAAAACTGCTGGCCCAAAAACCTTATCTGCAATTTTTCCTAAGCTATTTAGAAATTACTACTTAACTCCGAAGGCGTAAACTATGGGAAAAGAAGGAAGAAAAAATCCGGGCGGAATTGGCGATTTGCATTCTCATTTGGAGCGTATGAAAGTTCCAGATGAAATTCGAAAAAAGGTTTCTGAAAACAGGGAAGAGGCGCGCCAACATTTTGATGACGTGCGGCGTGGAGAAGGAAGCGGAATGATTGGTTTTCTTATGCGGTTTGGCCTTGGAGGGTATGGTGCAATTCGAATTACGCAATGGTTAATGGAGCACCATCGGGATGGAGCGCAAAAATTCGGCAAGTATTAACTGATTATTTCTTCACGTTCTCAACAACCCATTTCGCATAGCTCTCATTTGCCTTAGCTATTGGAATTGCAGTAATTGCCGGAAGCTCATATGTGTGAAGCTCCTTTATCCGTTTTTCCGCTTCTGCAAAATGATTTGGAATAGTTGTCATGCTGATATTCCACTCCGTGTGCTTTTCCATTTTACCCTTCCAAAAGTAGGTTGAATTGCATTCTGAAATGTTTGCGCAGGCGGCAAGTTTTTCCTTGACAATAGTTTCCGCAATTTTTTTTGCCTCCCGCATGCTTCCTGATAACACGCTAATTTCCAATAATTCAATTTCCATTCTACATCTTCCTCAATATTGCAATGCGATCATCCAACGGCGGGTGGGTGCTGAAAAGATTTCCCAAAAAGCGCTTATTTAGCGGGTTTGATATGAATAATGGCGCGACCGCTTCGCTCACATTTGGCATGTTCGTCGAATCATTCTTGATTTTTGATAAAGCAGATGCGAGCCCTTCAGGATACCTTGTAAGTAGCGCTCCGGATGCATCCGCAAGATACTCCCTCTTTCTTGAAATTGCAAGTTGCACAAGCTTTGCAAAAATCGGTGAAAGGATTGCAAGCACAAGCCCAACAAGCAAAATTGCCCCTCCTCCTTTTCTGCTATCCCCCCCTCTAAATCCGCTGCGAAGCATTATATCCGAAATAATTGCAATTGCCCCAACCATTACGGCAGCTAGCATCATCATCCGGATATCGTAATTTTTAATGTGCGACATCTCGTGCGCAATTACCCCTTCTAGCTCTTGCCTGTTGAGTTTTTTTATTGCGCCAGTGTTGACAACAATAATTGCATTCTTTGGATCCCTTCCAGTTGCAAACGCATTGATTGCATCATTATCGATTACAAAAAGCCTTGGCATTGGTATTCCAGCTGCAATTGATAGCCCTTCGACCGTATTGTAAAGATAGGGAAATTCCTTTTTTTCAGCTATTCTTGCGCCAACAGTTGATAGCACGATTTTATCGCTATAGTAGTATGTGCCAACAGTCATTACAACTGCTAATCCAACTGCAATTACGGTTATTCCCTCCCCAAAGCCAGTTAAGGTTCCAAATACAAATGCCAAAACATAAATCAGCAAAACAAAGAAGGCTATGTATAGATAGCTCTTCATCTTATTTTGGCTTATTTGATCGTACAGCTGGGACATAGCTCTAATTATGATAAATAGGATTAAAAATGTCATTTGGGATACTCAAAGCTTATGCCACTAAATGCCACAAAAGCGCTTGAAAGCCGTATTCATGGAATTGTGCTAGGAAAGCTTCCAATTTCTTATGTTCTAAAAACCAATGCCCCAAAAGCGCCATTTTCCGTTTTAAAAAAGGAAGCTAGGCTTTTCCAAGGCGTCCATAGGATGCTGGCAATTGGCTTAAAGGGAAAAAATCCAAAAGGAGAAATTGAAAATCCAACAACCACAATTGTTGAAGATCGCGGGAAAGCAATGCTGAGTTTGCACATGCCTCCCAATTCAAAATTGTCAGATTTAATGCTTGATAGTTTCAATTATTACGCTGAAAAAATAGCCGAAAGAAGAAATCTTAAGGTGCACATGGAATATGATTGGAAGAAGCAAAAGGCGCACTGGCTATTCGAGCCGCAATCAAACCATCCAAAATCCCGGCTAGAGCCTTGAGCAAAAGTAATAAAAATTGGCTTTCCTAGAACAATACCTTCGATCTATTTTTTTGCTCCCTTCGTCTAGCCCGGTCAAGGATTCCGGCCTTTCGTTGCCGTCTTGGTAACAAACGGTGGAAGAAAGCCGAGAACGCGGGTTCGAATCCCGCAGGGAGCACTTATGCCAAATATTAAACCTCGCGGAAGGATAATTCATCTGAATGCGGATTTGGCGAGCAGAAATAGGGGAAGTGATGTGGAAAAAACCATAATTTTTATTCATGGAGCGTGGGTTACGCCATTATGCTGGGAAAAATTCGTTTCATTTTTTCAAAAAGAAGGTTTCAATTGCATTGCACCGGCTTGGCCATACCATGATGCTCCAATAAACGATCTTAGGTCTAATCCTGCCAAGGAGCTATCTGACCTTGGCATCTTGGAAATAGTAAACTACTACGAGAAAATAATCAAAGAGCAAAAAGAACCCCCCCTCTTAATTGGATACTCTTTTGGGGGGTTATTTGTACAGATGTTGTTGGATAGGGGTCTTGGGAGGGCTGGAGTAGCAATAGCATCTGCGCCTCCCAAGGGCGTGCTGCCTATTTATTATTCAGTAATCAAAAGCATCTTCGGCATGGTTTTTCCTCCATTCGGCTCAAAAATTCGCGCCCTTTCATTTAAAGACTTCCAGTACGCTTTTGTTAACACGTTTCCCCGGGAAGAGCAGCACGACTTATATGAAAAATATCTAGTTCCCGAAACCAACCGGATTTTCTACCAAGCACTTTTTGCGCCATTTACTAATACAACCAAGGTAAATTTCAACAAAAGCCAAAGAGTGCCGCTTCTTCTTATTGCAGGAACACTGGATGCCATCTGCCCCGCAGCTCAAATAAGGAAAAACTATGAAAAGTACAAAAAATCAAATGCAATAACGGACTTTAAGGAATTCGAGAAAAGAACGCATTGGATAATGGCGCAGGATGGGTGGGAAGAAGTTGCCGAATATATTTTAGAATGGCAAAAATAGGCCTAAAAATATTAAAAACTGTTTATTTTTTAAACATCGACAATAAATTCGATTCAGCTTCCGTTTTTTTCAATTGTCCTCAAATTCACCGATTTATTCCCAATCAGATTTATTAACCTTTACCGATTAAGGAGTTTTGGAAAAACCATGGCCGAGGAAAACTTCGAAGAAGTATCCCAAATGAACGCCGAACTGCGTTTCCTAACCGTAGAACTTATGAAAATAGCCAATGAAAAGAACCTCTCCTTTGACCAGGTGCTAACTGATTATTTTGCAAACGCCTACAAGCTAAAGAAACGAATTATGCGCGTCCACTACCCCAAATCCTACAAGTACAGGTGGTCCGCATCCAACAAGGAGCAGGTTCAAAAAACTTGATTCGATCTAAAATGGGCAAGTTCAACTCCGGTTTAATCCCATGCCAACAAAAGGAATTTAATACTCGAACAGCATCTATTCTCAAATGAAAAAACGCACGGAAGCCCAGCGCGATTTGAAGGCCGTATCCATAACAAAACTAATTGCGCCCCTTCCATCGTACAAGAAAAGCATATTGATTGTAGTTGTGCTAAGCTTCATTTCCGGCTTCATTTTAAGCGTCCTTCGGACAAAAAACCTCTCGCTTCCAAGCCTTGGCGAGCATTTGCTTTACGGCGGCGCGGAGGGCTTTCTCATACTTGGGCTTCCGGCAATCATTTCAGCTACTTTTGCAGCAAGCCTAACAAGAAAGGAAAAATTTGTTGAAAGGCTCAAGCATTTCTCATTCTTATCCCTAATATCCGTTTCAATTGTTTCGCTTCTCTACATTATCGGGCTGGTGTCATTTTCACCTGCCAATTTGCCAACCTTTGTTTTGCTCGCCAACTCGATAATTTTTGGCATATGGTTCTTTGCAATGTTTGTCACTCTTTCATACGGCTGGAAATCCCTGCTAATTTCCTTATTCCAGCCAGCGCTTAACATTTCCTTCCTTGTGATTTACAATTCAATCCTTTTGGCAAATTTCCAAGATCCAATAACCCTTGGGGTAAAGTTCCTTGTTTCTTCGGGAGTTCTCCTTCTAGCTCTCGCATCGATTTTTTACATGCTAAACGCTCCGGCCCAGCGCAATTTTGGCATTTCAACCATGCAAGTGCTTGCACTTTTGTTTGCGCAGTGGACATACGGCTCAAAAAGCCTTGAAGGGATCCTTGCAAACATGGGCGAAAAGGTTGAAACTTTTTATGGAATAGTTGTTTTTAGGAATTCCAAAACCAAGAAGCTAAAGGCGCTTTGGCTTGCGCCCTACGTGCATTTTGGGCCGGTTGGAAACCTTGGCGGATCCGAATTCCCTTCGCTTCTATCAAAGCCGCTATCGCAAAAATACGGCGTTCCGGTTTCAGTTTACCATGCAACCGTAAATCACGACTTCAATCCGGTTTATTCTTCCTTGCACGGAAAATTCCTATCAGCCTATGAAAAGGAATTGCAAATCCTAAGAAAGGGCGATTTCCAAACTGATTTGGATATTTCGCTTCTAAATTCCAAAAAAGGCTCCGCTAGGTACTTTGGGCTAACCTTTGGATCCCAAGATGCCTTCATAGCCATTTCAAACGCCCCAAACAGCACGGAAGATGTCGAATTCCCATCCGGAATGATAATGATGGATAAATTCAAGAGCCGCGGGCTTCGGAATGCAATGCTTGTTGATATGCACAACAGCAAAACAGATGGAAGTTATTTCCTTGCCGGAACCCCCGAGTTTTTTGAGTTCTATGATTTGATTGATGATTATAAATTGACTTCCGGAAGAAAATTCAATTTCGGCTCGTTTGCGGACCCATTGGAAGATTTTGGGCTCTCGCAAGGCATTGGGAAGATGGGCATGATTGTTTCGGTTTTTGAAATTGCCGGAAAGAGAAGCGCAACAATTCTAATCGATGCAAACAATGTGCTTCCAGAATTTAGGCGGGAAATCTTAATTTCAGTCCTTCAAGCCTACAAATTCGATTTTGTTGATATCCTAACTACGGATACGCACTCAGTTAACGCAATTTCTGGAATCCACAACCCCCTTGGAAAATACTGCGATCACAAGGCATTGATTGCGCGAATCAAAGCATCAGTTGGATCTGCAATTGAGGATTTGGAGCCAACTGAAACTGCAATGAGCATAAAGCGGCTGGAAATCGAAGTGCTTGGCGCAAGAAGGTCTCCGGAAGTCATCTCGACAATCAATTCGATTGTTTCAATTGCAAAAATCTTTGCGCCATCAATCCTGATCCTAAGCATCCTGCTTGCGTTCATACTTTCGCTGGCAATAAAGTAACCGGCGGTTCAACCCGACACCTTCCAAGAGAAGTTGCCCTTTCAATCCCCCCTCTACCCTCCTTAATTTCACTCCTTCTGATTCCAAAGCTTCCTCTTCATTGCAAGTTGCTCTTTTGATAAATTGAGCAAGTGCGTCCCAAGCCTAAGCGCTTCATCCGGCGAAAGCTTAAAGCCAATTGTCCCAATCCCATTGATTACGCGAACCATGATTGTGCCATCCCTTGGGTAATTATTATGCACCTGCGGAGGCTCGGTTTCAAGCCTTAAAACGCTCCTGTGCGATTCTCCCTTGTCATCCTTGAACCAATGGGTTAGTTCATCTTCAATCATTCAAATCAACTCTAAATTCCGTGTGTGGGCGGATTCTTAACTAAAAAAGAAAACCGGATATATAAGCGATTTGAGGGGTCGCTTCGGGTGCTAAAATTAGAACTACTTGGATTCATCTCGATCTTTTTCCTTCTTATCCCTCGAATCCCATTTTTCAAGAATCAGATCAGAGCTCCTCTTTTTATTTTCAATACGCTTTCTTTCTTTTTCCTTTATTAGCTGTTCATTATTTATGTATTTTGAGCTTTCTTTTAACAAAGAACTTGATTTTCTGGTTCTAAGTATTTTATCTATTGGGTCCATTCCCGATTTTTCTGGATTAGCGAGTTTAATGGCCAAAAAATCTTTTAAACTCGGACCCGGTTTTTGACCAAATTCAAAATTAGTTTTCCGCTCAAGATGGATGTTGCCATCAACGATTTTCACAGAGTGAGTCTTTAGCTGTTCATGCACGGTTCGCAGCAATGGGTATGCCTTTGAATGTTCATTAGCAACTAACCCATGGCTTCGAAGAATTTGTTCGATCTGTGGCCGCTGAAATTCCCGCATTTTAACCGCCGGTCCAATGTATTTGCTTGGGCCTTGCCCGGTTTCCAATAAATGCCTTTGAACACCTTTTGGCAGATGTGCGAATTTTATTTCAATATGTTCGTCTGGAAGTTTTGGCATTTTACCACCAAATCTATTTCATAAACATACCTTTTAATTGCTCTGTTTCCAGTTAAGGGCTATTTCTTAAATATCAGGCGTAAATCCCCATTGCGCTCAACTTTCAAATCGTGTTGATGAATTCTTCCCTCCAATTCCTTGGCATGATGGTAGATCTTTGAGTTTTTGTTTGCAATTAGGCCGTGCTGTTTGATCAGTTCTCTTAAAGGGTCAATTGGGGCATGTTCATTATTGTGGGCTGAAATGTAGCTTTTGACTTGCTCATGCAAATCGGCATTTTTGATTATTTGTTCGCTTGGCATAAAACCACCAAATTGAATTTGGCTGCAAGCATATTTATTGCCTTTCCTTGCATTGGATGCCAGTTTTATTGCAAAAACGCATCCGTTACATCCGCATCAGAAACAGCTTCAGCTAGAGATTGCTTTTCCTCGAACCGTTTTGAAAGCTCTTCCAAGGATTCTCCCTTGTTTGCCTTTTTGCTTGTTCGATTGCGAACCCGAACAAATACCGGATAATTCACGGCCTCCCCAATGATTACCCCTTCCCCAACTTTCAAAGAGGAGATTTGCGATTGCGTGTGTGCATCAATTGCTTCAGCTGATTCAGCAATATGCTTCAAATCATACGGATTTGTGATTCGCATTATGAACATCGTGTTGCATTGAGAGAGGGCAGTAGTTGAAAGCTGGACTGGCCGCTGCGAAATCAGGCAAAGCGAAGCTCCAAATTTCCTTCCTTCCCTAGCCAAGGTGTTGATTATTGATTTTGACATCGCATTTCTTTTGACCGCTTTTTCAGGCGCAAAATTATGCGCCTCTTCAACAACCATCAAGTACGGCGGAAGTTCTTCTTTCCTTCTAAGCGTGAACATTTTCTTTGCCAAATACGCCATTACAATCTGCTTTTTTCGCATGTTGATTACATCGGAAAGATCGATTACAACAAGGCATCCTAGCTTTACAATTTTCTTAAGCGAAGGATAATCATGTTCGCCAATTATTTTCATCTCCTTAAGCTCATGAAGCCAGGAAAGCAAAGCAGATTTGGTTTGCTCTTTCATTTCAGCCATTCCAACCTGCGAAACAATATGCTCCAAATTGAACGGCTCCCCCGAATTTCTGCTATTCAGCCTTAATTTTTCAAGGATCGGTGAAAGATCGCGCATCTGCTGAGAAGTAACCTCCGGCAAAAGCTCGGAAATCATCCCGGTTGTCAAATGCTTAGCTCCAATTCGGATTTTGCTAGCATTAACAACCGTAACCTTATCTGCAAATTCCGAATTATTGCGTTTATCTGAAAAAGAAACATATTCTCCGTGGGCATCAAAAACAACAGTAGCTATTCTCCCATTCTCCTTTTTGCGATTCAAAAGCTCTTCTAGCATAACCGAAGCCAAAACGCTTTTTCCGCTACCTGAAATCCCAAGTATTGCCAGATGCTTTTGCAAAAACCTATTCATATTCAACTTGACATCCAAATCATGCACAAGAAGCTTTCCCATTTTCAAGCCGTTATCATCAAACCCGATGAATGATTTCAAAAGCTCCAAATCGGCGTCCAATACTTTAGTTCCAGGAGCTGCCGGAAATGATGCCCGCTTCAAATACACATCATAAGCTCCAAGCACTGCGCATTCAGCTACGGCAAATTCCCACTCGGCTGCCGGGAAATTCTCATTGAACGAGCTATTCAAAGTCGAGCCGGTTGCCTTGCCATTCTTTTCATATTCTGAAATGCTCTCGGCCCGCTCAAAATAGCGGTTAGCTCTTACAATATCTTGCACAACCCCCAGCAAAATCCCTTCCTCGGTTTTTAGCTGCACATAACGCGCTTTCCGAACAATTGAAGAATTTGAAATAACAAAAGAAAACCTATTCGTGGTTGGCGAATCCATCGTTGAAATTACGGTTCCAAGTTCCATTAAAGATCACAATGTTGAAATATTTGCATTTTTTGGGCCTTCAATTGTAAATTTTATCTTCTCGCCAATTTTTAATGCCAATGCAACTGCTGCCTCTTTTTGTATTCTAATTGCAAATGAATTTCCCGCTTTTGCAACAGTTGCTTCAAATGGCTTTGATTTTAATTTCCTAATTGCTGAAATCCTCATGGAATCATCCGGATGCAGATATGTTTCGCCGCACTCCTTGCATTTCCAGCCCCTAAGTTTTAGCCCTTCCATCCGTATTTCCGATGGAGTTGCGCTGCCTCCGCAATAGCATTTCAAATTATCCTTTTCGAGTTTCATTTTTTTTCACTATTTGACGCCTTTTACGTGGATTATTAGGTAAATTTGCTCCTTTCTAAAATATCCGAATGATTCCGCAATAACAATTTTGAATTTCCTGCGGTTTTTTTCAAAGCAAAGTTCAAAAATCCCTTCTTTCCTGTGTTTCCCGCAAGGGATTGCCATATCGAGGGATTCTGCAATTTGCCTTAAATCAAACCCTTCAAAATCCATCTCTTCTTGGGCGGATCTTGTTGGAATCAATACTTTGCCATTCCATCTCGGATAAATATCCGTATCCATAAGATGTAATCACTTCGTGTACTTACGTAAATAAAAAGGTTTCGAACATTACTGGGTTGCCAATAAGGTTCAATTCATTTCTTTGACTAAAAAAAATAAAATAAAAGGGGCATTTTCATGCCGATTCTAATAGCTGATATTTGAAATCCCAAGCCTAATTTCCCTCGAAACTACCCTTAAGGGCCGTCGGATCTGCTCTTGCAAATCTACTGCAATTCGCGTGAATCCGGGCCTATCTATCCTAAGCGGGATTTTTGCGTTTTCAGCTGCAAATGCAACTTCCGCAAGTGTCATTAGCCTTGCTTTTTCCCTAAAACTTTTAGGAAAAGTTTCATCAAAACTCTCATTTTTTCCTTGCGCTGCAAATTCCATATCCTTTCACCTTTTTTCCCCAACGGGCAGATTAGGTGGAAATTTCTCGTATATATATGCAAAACCAGCGGGTCGCTTCGGGTGCTATTTTTGGCAAAAACATCATTTATTTACCTGAAAGGGATGAATCATTCCATGCAAGGAAAAACCCATCTTTTTTGCGCCCTGCTTTATTTCAGCGCAGCATCATTTGCAGCATTCAAAGCCGGAGCTATCGATTTCTACTCATCCTTGTTGTTCTTATTTGCTGCCTTCGAAGGCGTTTTGCTTCCAGATATAGATGCAAACAAATCCCTAATCACAAAAGTTAAGCTAACCGGAATTCTCAAGTTCGTTGCCTTCTTTGCAAAAACAATTGCTTATGCAACAAAATTCGTGCTCTACTTGTTCCTAAAGCTGATTTTGCTATTCCATGGCAAAACTGATAGGCATAGGGGCATTATGCACTCATTCAAAGGTTTGATTGCAGTTTGCGTATTTTGGCTAATAATTGGCTATTTGGTTTTGGATTATTTCCATTCAATGAAATATTTCAAGGATTTGGCAATCATAGTCTTAGGATTGCTCCTTGGATATTTGATGCATCTTTGGCATGATTCACTGACAGTTTCAGGCATAGCATTCACATCAAAATTCAAGCTAAAAGGCTGGCTAAAAACCGGCAGGCACGAATTCTTGCTTCAAATGTTCTTCCTTGTAATTTCGGCTTTTTCGGCCCACTTAACCAATTCCATTGGCTATATTTATGGAGCAATAATTCTTGCAATTTCCATACCGATTTCCTACTTGTTTTTTGGGAGAAGTTAAGTTGTATTTACTTAGTTTCCTTCGCCTAACCTCGCATTTTTAAGATTCGCAATTTTGAAAGTTAAGTTTATTAACATATTTACCTTAAATAAGTAAAAGGTGGTGGAATGGTTAATATGACTTTAGCAATACCTGGCGATTTGAATGCAATAATGAAAAAGCACTCCGAAATAAAATGGACCGAAATAGCAAGGCGGGCAATTGAAAAAAAAGCAACCGAAATTGAATTGCTGGAAGCAATAGCACAAAAGAGCAAAATAACCGAAAAAGACGTTGCCCAGCTAAGCAAACTCATAAAGCACGGGATAGCCAAGAAAATACTAGGCGAATCAAAATGAGAATAGTTGTGGACGCCAACATATTCGTTTCAGCCCTGCTTAGGGATTCTGTTACCAGAAAGCTTTTGATGCATCCTGATTTCGAATTTTATACTGTTGATTTTGTGCGGATGGAGTTTGAGGCGCATTTGGCTGAATTTTCAAAAAGGAGCGGGCTTTCAAAGGAGGAGCTATTATTGCTTATCAATGGGCTACTTAGGAATGTGCGGATAATTGATAAATCGGAATTCGAGCCCCATTTGGAAAAAGCTAGGGGGTTGATTGACGATATTGATGACGTTCCATACCTTGCACTTGCCCTATTCCTTGGTTCCACTGCCGTGATTTGGTCGCATGATAAGGATTTAATGAGGCAAAAATCAGTGAAGATATTATCTACTTTGGATTTGATTGGCAAGCTTGGCGTCGATTAGTGTCTTTTTCATAGTCAATCCTTTTTTCTTTCATAAAATTCCTTACAAGACAACCCCTATAAAAACCTGTTTTCCTAAAATCAATTGATATTATGATGCGCTCGCATTACGTTTCAGAAGTTTCGCAATCAGACGAAGGAAAAACCGTTTCCCTAGCCGGCTGGGTGCATGAAACGCGTACATTTGGGAAAATCAATTTCATACTTCTTAGGGATCGTTCGGGAATCATGCAGGTAATTCTAAAGGAAGGCGAAGCTTCGGAAAAGCTAATTGAACTTTCAAAAAAACTAATCAAGGAAACCGCAATAATTGTAAAAGGAAAGGTTCGCTCGACAAAAATGGCAAACCTTGGAAGGGAGCTTGTGCCTGAAAGCATTGAAATAGTTGGCGAAGTCCTAAAGCAAGTTCCATTCGAAGTTACCGGCAAAGTCCCAGCTGAAATTGATGTAAGATTGGATAACCGCTTCATTGATCTTCGAAGATTGGAAACGCAGGCAATTTTCAAAATACGCGCGCAAATTCAAATGGCATTTAGGGAAAAACTAATCGAGCAAAAATTCCAAGAAATCAACCCGCCTTCATTAGTTGCAGCAGCAACCGAGGGTGGAACCGACTTATTCGAAGTCAAATATTTTGAAAAGAAGGCATTCCTTGCACAATCGCCCCAGCTCTACAAGCAACTAGCTGTAATGGGTGGGATGGATAAGGTTTTCATGATCTGCCCAATTTGGAGGGCTGAAAAGCACAACACCACCCAGCATCTAAACGAAATCACGCAAATGGATATTGAAATGGGATTTGCAAATGATGAGGACGCCCTTGAAGTTTTGGAATCCGTATTTTTGCACATCCTAAATTCAGTCAAGCAAAACTGCCAAGAGCAACTCAAAACCCTAAAAGTTGAACTTGATGTCCCAGCCAAATTAAGCAGGCACACCTACACTGATTTGGTAAATCTGTTAAACAAGAATAGTTTCAAGATGGATTGGGGCGAGGATTTTTCAAAGGAAAATGAAGCTCACCTATTCGCTTTGCTAAAAGAGGAAGCATTCTTCATAACAAAATGGCCAACTGCAGTTAGGGCGTTTTATTCCATGCCAACCAAGGAAGATCCAAAAATCTGCAAGGCATATGATTTGATGTTCAAAGGCTTGGAAATAGCAAGCGGAGCCCAGCGAATTCATATTCCAGATCTCCTAATCCAACAGCTTAAGGCCAAAGATCTAAACCCGCATGATTTCGAATCCTACATAGATGCATTCCGGTACGGAGCAATTCCGCATGCCGGCTGGAGCATTGGATCCGAACGTCTGACAATGAAAATCTGCAACCTTTCAAATGTTAGGGAGGCGGCGCTTTTCCCAAGGGATAGGAACAGGTTGGTTCCGTGATTAGTTTTTCCTAATTCTTATTTTCCTTCATTCCTTAAAAATACCAACTTCCAGATACTTCTCATATGTTCTCAGAAGCAGAAGTCCTAAGGGTTATTGATGGAGAAGAGCCGCCCAAGGGCTGGAAAGTTAGGCGCGAAAAGAAGATGGTTCTTTTAATCGGGCTTGATTCTGAAAAAGCAAAAATATGGGATCGGTTCAATGTTTTGGCCTATCCAACAAAAGAGCACATTGAACAATTCAAGAAGGCAGTGTTTGGCACAAAACCCGGAGGGCCGGGGCATAGGTCTCCTGGTTCTATTGGCTCCCTTCGGCTTGTTGCCTTGAAGGATGACAAAACCCTTTTTTTCAATTTTTTGCAATCACATTACAAAACCTCGGGAATTCATTCGCTTCCAAGGGCCTTGCATACAAAATATGCCGGCTGGCGTGAACGGGCAATTGAAGAAGCAGTCGGCTATGCAAAAAATCACGGCCAAAAGATAATTTTCTCATTAGTTGATTCGCAGCAGCCCAAAAAGGATTATTTGGAGTTTAGAAAAGCATGCACGAAGCTAAAACTCGATCCAAAAGAAATCCTTTCCATATCTTATGACGAACCGAGGTTTTAGTTTTTCAAACCACTTTGAACTTATACCCGTAAGCAATAGTGCCGTCGTGGTCATCTTCTGTTATTTTCCTAAACATCATTTTAACCGGAGAGCCGAATTTGATCTTCTCCTTTTCCGAATCAACTATTTGGGACATGAGCCTAACTCCGTTTTTCAGCTCAATAATTGCAAGGAAATACGGAGCTTCCGATTCATGGCCTGTTGGGGCGACATGCACTTCGCTAAATGAGAAGATTTTGCCTTCATCTGGCATCTGCTTTTCAACCACTCTTCCTTTCCGGCGGCATTTTGCGCAAAACATCCTTTTGGGAAAATACTCCGTCTTGCAATTCTCGCAGACGGTTCCCATGAGTGCATACCTTTCCGGAATCCTTCGCCAAATCAGTGGAATTGCGTTTTTCATTTTGAATTACCTCTAAATTTTTTCCAAGGTAGATTTACCCATTATATTATTTCCAACGTAAACAATTGCAAAAGAAAGCAATAGCATTACAATTACATTTGAAATTCCTATCATAAGAATTGTGATGTCTGGAGCTACCATTAAAAAAAACGGGCTCATAAGCCAAGCCGGTACGAGTTCCCAAGCTCCGGGACTTGCGCCAACAGGTGGAATGTTAGGCAGAAACAACATTCCAATAAAAATAAAAATTATTTCAAGGACTATAAATACGGCTAATTTAGCAAAATCTGGCTTAAAAAATTCATTCCAGTTCATTTCAATCCATCCTCTTGTAAACATTCACAACCGCTGTTGCTCCCGATCCTCCGACATTTTGCGTAAGACCAATTTCAGCTCCCTTAACCTGCCTTCCATTTGCCCTTCCCTGCAATTGCCAGTAAATTTCAACTGCCTGTTTAACTCCAGTTGCCCCAACCGGATGTCCGCATCCTTTAAGGCCGCCGGATGTATTGACGGAAATTTTCGAATTAAGGGCGGTGTGCCCATCTTCGGTGAATTTTCCGCCTTCCCCTTTTTTGCAAATCCCAAGGTCTTCAATTGCAAGGATTTCGGCAATGCTAAAGCAGTCATGCACTTCAGCTACTTGCACATCCTTGATTGTAAGTTTTGCCTGATGAAGCGCTTGCCTTGCAGCTTCTTTTGTTGCGGCAATTTCCGTCATGCTTTTTCGATTTGCAAGTGCAAGCGCATCGGAAGCCTGCCCGCTCCCAATGATTTGAACCGGAGTATCCGTAAATTTCCTTGCCCGCTCTTCAGAGCACAAAATCACAGCCGCTGCCCCATCGGTAATTGGCGAGCAGTCAAGCAACTTAAGCGGAGAAGCAACAGGCGATGAATCCATAACATCTTGAATGGTGATTTCATTTTGATACTGCGCAAACTTGTTTTTTGAAGCGTTCTTGTGATTTTTTACGCTAACGCTTGCCATCTGCTCTTCAGTTGTTCCAAAATCTAGCATGTGCCTTTTTGCCATTAAAGCGTAAATAGCTGGAAATGTAGCTCCCAAAAACAATTCCCACTCCTGATCCCCCGCTCCTCCAAGTGCAAAGGAAACCTCTTCAGTTGAAACTTCTGTCATTTTTTCAACTCCCCCAACTGCAACAATATCGTACATTCCGGAGGCAATTGCAAAATATGCGTTCCTAAGCGCAACAGAACCAGATGCGCAAGCAGCTTCAACCCTAGTTGAAGCAATTGGCGTAAGCCCAAGCTGATCTGCAATAAGCGCCCCAACGTGCTCTTGCCCAATCAACCTTCCAGGCGCCATTGTGCCGCCGTAAATTGCCTGCAAATCAGACCCTTCCATTTTCGCATCTTCAAGGGCCATGCTGGAAGCTTCAAAAATCAAATCGCGAAAAGAGGCATCCCACCTCTCTCCGAATTTGCTTAAGCCGGCTCCAACAATTGCAACTTTTCTCATAATTTTTTCAACTCAATTCAAATTTTATTAAACAATATTCTCAAACAATTTTTCATTGCACTTCCCCAAGCTTTCCTTTTCCCGTATACTGGTTGTAGGCAAAATACATCCCGCACGAAACCGCATACCAAAATATGGAATTTGCAACAATTCCAATCAAGAACCATTTATTCAAATTGTTAAGTTCATTCCCAGGAAGTATGCCGCTTTCCTCATAAAGCCCAAACACTCCCATTGGAAATCCCAATATTTTAACGGAATATTCATCGTTCACTCCAACCGGCCCTTTCCTTTCATTTTCAGAAAGGACAGTTGATAGCAACAAAAGGGTTGCCAATATGGCAATTTTTTCCCACCGAAAGGAAAAAACCTCCAAAAGATCAACATCCTTTATTTTGAACTCCATTTTTATCAATTTTTTGTTTCTGCAAGTTTTTCTATTTCAATACTTCGCTATTCCATTCCTTCAATTTCAATCTTCCTTAAGTTTCCTCCTATGTTTTGCATAAACCGCATAATTCACATAGTGCTTTTCCTTGATCTGATCAAAAACCGCAACTTCTTGCCTTCTTCCCTTCTCAGAAATTTCCTTTGTGATCTTGATTGAAAAGGCATCCGACCCAGCGCCGGAGCCATAAGAAACTACTAGCACCCTCTCGCCCGGCTTAGCTACATCCAAAACCGAAGAAAGCCCGATAATTGAGCTTCCCGAATACGTATTCCCAATAAATGGCGTAATCAAGCCAGGAACTATTTTTGAATGCTCAAACCCAAGCATTTTAGCTACCCTTACAGGGAACTTCCCATTTGGCTGGTGCGGAACAAAATAATCATAATCTTTTGCAGAGGTTCCCATTCGCTCCATCATTCCCTTAGCTCCAGCCATCACATGCTTGAAATATGCAGGTTCCGCAGTAAACCTTCCGCCGTGCTTTGGGTAATTTGCATGCTGCCTTCTCCAAAAATCAGGAGTATCAGTTGTAAAAGAATATGTCCCTTCGATTTCCGCAATCAAATTCTCCTTTCCAATTATGAATGCCGCCCCTCCCGAGCCAGCTGAAAACTCCAATGCATCATTTGGCCTTCCCTGAGCTGTATCCGCTCCAATTGCAAGCCCATATTTTATCATGTTGCTGCTAGCCATTCCCATGCATGATTGAATGGCGGCAGTTCCGGCTTTGCAGGCAAATTCAAAATCAGCAGCTGTAAAATGAGGCGATGAATTGATTGCAGCCCCAACAATTGTAGCGGTTGGCTTTACCGCATATGGCTTGCTCTCACTTCCAACAAATATCGCATTAATGTCCTTGGCGCTTATTTTTGCACTTTTAACCGCTCTTCTTGCAGCTTCAACTGCAATTGTTGCCGAATCCTCATCAATTGCCCCAACTGCCTTTTCCTTAATTCCAAGCCCTTCGGATACCCTTGCCGCATCCTTGCCCCAAACATTAGCGATTTCTTCTACTTTGATTCTCATTTTAGGTATGTACGTTCCATACCCAACAATTCCAACTACCATTATTGCATCACTCAAATAACGACGATCAGAAAAGAAGTATTAATGCTATTCAAATTTAAAAACATGCGCAGGTTAGGCGCAAAACTTCGGCAGGAAGCGAAAAAATACCCTATTTAATTTACGCAGGTGATAAGAATTCCATGAAACAAGAAGGCTTTTACAAATTGTCAATTAAGGATAGGCAAAAACTTCTAACCGATGAATTCAATTTCTCAAAAGAAGAAATTCAAACTCTTGGCAATTCCCTCCCAATTGAAACCGCGGATAAAATGGCTGAAAATGTTGTAGGGACCTTTTCCCTTCCGTACGGCCTAGCAATGAATTTCAAGATCAACGGGGAGGAAAAAATTGTTCCAATGGCAACCGAAGAGCCTTCGGTTATTGCAGCTGCTTCCAATGCAGCAAAGCTTTGCCTTCCGGAAGGATTCAAGGCATCCGCTTCACTTCCGATAATGATTGGCCAAATCCAAGTGATCAAACTTAACGATGCAAATTTCGCCCTCAAAACACTTCTCAAGGAAAAAAAGCATCTTTTGGAAATTGCCAACTCCCGCGATTCCACTCTGGTAAAACTTGGCGGTGGAGCAAAAGATCTGCAAGGAAAGGTTTTGGAAACAAAAAGAGGAAAGATGCTCTCCCTTCAGGTATTGGTTGATTGCAGGGACGCGATGGGCGCAAATGCGGTAAATACGATTTGCGAGCTCCTTTCTCCAGAAATTGAAAAAATCACAGGTGGAAAAGTCAGGCTTCGGATTATCAGCAATTTAGCAATCCATCGAACAGTAAAAGTCACCGCAGTTTGGAAAAAAGAGCTGCTCTCCGAACCAACAATCGAGGCGATTTTGGATTCGCATGAATTTGCCCTGAATGATGTTTTCAGAGCAACAACAAACAACAAGGGGGTAATGAATGGAATTTCAGCCGTATGTTTAGCCACCGGAAACGACACAAGGGCGCTTGAAGCTGGCGCTCACTCCTACGCCTCCTACAAAAACAACGGAAAATACCTTCCGCTTGCAAACTATTCCAAAAACAAATCCGGTGATTTGGTTGGCGAGCTGGAAATGCCCCTAGCTGTTGGAATAGTTGGCGGCGCTACCAAAACGCATCCGCTTGCAAAGCTTTCACTTAAAATTTTGCAGGTAAAATCCGCGGTTGAACTAGCGCAAATCATGACGTGCGTTGGCCTAGCAAATAATTTTGCTGCAATTCGGGCGCTTTCAACAGAAGGCATTCAGCGGGGGCACATGGAATTGCATGCAAGGAATATTGCAGTTGCAGCGGGGGCAAAAGGGGCTCAGATTGATCAGGTTGCAAATAAAATGGTTTTGGAAAAAAACATCCGGCTCGAGAGGGCAAAAGAAATGCTTAATAAAAAGTAATTGAATATGATTTAAGGGCGCAATTCGCATCAAATTGCAATGTTTTTGCTCCCATTGAAAATCGGTGATTTGCATGCAAAAAACGGATCTGCTCGTTGGATTAATTCTTTTAGTGTCGATTTTCCTTGCAATTTTTTATTATCCTGCCCTTCCAGATCAAATCGCAACGCACTGGGGGCTTAAGGGATATGCGGATGGATTTTCCGACAAGCTGGTTGGGACTTTCCTATTCCCTGCAATTTTGATTTTGCTTACAGCCCTTCTTTACATTCTCCCAAAAATCGATCCCATGCATAAGAATGCAAAAGGATTCGAATCGCAATACTCGCGTTTTATTTTAATTTTCAGCATTTTCATCGTCTACATCCAATTCCTAAGCATACAGTGGAACATTGGGAATAGGTTTGATTTTACCCCCCTGATCCCCCCTGCAATTGGCTTGTTGTTCATATCCCTTGGCGATTTGGTTTCATCAGCCAAGCAAAACTGGTTTATTGGCATCAGAACGCCCTGGACTTTAAGCAGCCCGCTTGTTTGGGATAAAACGCACCAAATAACCGGTATGCTCTTCAAAATCTCCGGAGCAATTGCCATAATTTCAATTCTTGTCCCAGACCTTGTCTTTTGGGCGATGATAATCCCGGCAATCATCACATCCCTTTTTGGTGTTTTGTATTCCTATTACTTATTTTCATTGGAAGGAAAATCAAAACCAAAAAAGAAGAAAAAATAAATCAGCTGAAATTATTCCATAACTCTTTTGCGCCTTTCAAGTTCGACATCCTTTGCCTCAAATGCCTTCTTTACATTCCTAAATTTGTTGTTTGCCAATTGCCTATCGGCACTTCCGAATAATTTTGAAATTTCAATAAATGGCATCCCTCTGGCACGCAATAATGAAACTAATGCTTCGCTTTCAGAAATCATGCCTGCTTTATGCATTTCCAAGTGTTCCGATATATCGCTGTGCCTTTCGGAAACCTTTGCAAGTGCAATTCCTTCTTTATTTGCCCCTTTTCTATAAAAATCAGAAACTAATTTATCTAGCTGTCTTGAATCCATTTCCCGGATATTGTGTTTTTTTTCCAATACTTTCCTAGGTATTAGCCTTGCAATATCGATTCCAAGCTCATTTTTAAGGAAATTCTTGAAAGTCCCATAGCCTTCAAAAGGAGCGCCGTTATCTCCCCTGATTTTCCTTAATTTGGCGCAAAAAAATCTTAAATCCCCGGTTGCAAGGCTTGGGCGTTTTCCAGGATATGCCTGCAAAAAGATTTCATTAATTCTTTTTCGGGCGTCTTCCCTTTTTTTCATATGGATTATCCTTTATAGGGTGATAAGTTTATTGCCTACTATCATTTAATCGCCCCAAGCTCCTTTCCTATCTTTTCAAACTTTTCAAGGGCAACATCAAGATCCTCCTTTTTAAGCGCCGAATTCATTTGAGTGCGGAGCCTAGCTTTTCCCTGCCCAACCATCGGGAAAAATATTGGTATTGCAAAAACCCCCTCTTCAAGCAGCCTTGCTGCGAACTTTTGCGCAATTGCGCTATCGCCAAGCATGACTGGAACAATTGGCGTTTCGCTAACTCCTGTATTAAATCCGATTTTTTGTAGATGTTTTTTCCAATAAACCGTATTTTTCCAAAGCTTTTGCACGTGCTTAGGTTCCGTCATTATTACATCCAATGAAGCCGTGCATGCTGCAACCGTAGCTGGCGGCATGCTTCCGGATAATAGCCAAGTCCTGCTTTTATTATATGCAAATTCCTTGAGAGCTTTACTGCCTGCAACATATCCTCCTACAACTCCAAATGCCTTGCTGAAAGTACCAACTTCAATATCCCATTTGCCTTCCAAATTGAAATGGTGGATTGCCCCTCTTCCTTCCCCAAGCACGCCATCGCCGTGCGCATCATCAACATAAGAAATTGCGCTAAATTCCCTGCAAAGCTGCGAAATCTTATCAAGCGGAGCAATATCCCCATCCATGCTAAACACTCCATCTGTTATTACAAGAATTCTCCTGAATTTTCCCTGCGCTTCTTCCAATAGTTTTTTCAGCTCGTCCATATTCTTGTGTGCGTAAACTTTCCTTTCGGCTTTTGTAAGTCTAACCCCATCAATTATGCTTCCGTGGTTTAATTCATCCGAAATTATCAAATCGCCCTCTCCAACCAACTGTGGAATTAGCCCGGCATTTGCGGCAAATCCAGTTTGCGTGTTTAGCGCATCCTCGGTTCCCTTGAATTGGGCAATCTTTTTTTGCAAGGCTATATGAAGATCCATTGTTCCGGCAATTGCAGGTACCGCCCCGCTTCCTGCTCCATGACTTTTTACTGCTTGGATTGCAGCCTTTTTCACTTTAGGGTGATTTGACAAGTTGAGATAGTTGTTCAAGCAAAGCATCAAAACCTCCTTCCCATCAACTCTAGCATGCGGCATCGAAGGCCCTTGCAATTCGCGGATTTTCCAATCCAGGCTTTTTGCCTTAAGTTCATCAATTTCATTCTTCAAAAAATCCAGATAATGAACCATGATTATCACCCAATTTGCGTAAATTGTTTATCCCATAATAGCTTTTTAATCAATTAGGGGCACAATTATCAGATCTATGCGCTTAAGCTCCTTAAAATTCGGTGATCAATATGGCTGAAAAAATGAAGGCTCTTTGGAAAACTTCCGCTAAAGCTGGCGCCGAGCTTAAGGACGCTCCAATCCCAACTTTAAAGCCAAGGGAAGTTCTTGTCAAAATCAAGGCCTCAAGCATCTGCGGAACCGACGTTCACATTTACGAATGGGATAACTGGGCAAAATCGCGCATCAAGCCTCCAATGATTTTTGGGCACGAGTTTGCAGGTGAAATTGTTGAAATCGGTTCGCTTGTGACTAAAAGGAAAGTTGGGGATCACGTTTCTGGCGAAACCCACATCGCAGATTATAATTGCTTCCAGTGCAGAATAGGAAATGCCCACATATGCGAGAATCTGAAGATCCTGGGTGTAGATACAAACGGAAGCTACTCGGAATATATTGCCCTTCCTGAAAACAATGCAATTCCAAATGATAACTCCCTTCCGCATGAAGTTGCAACCGCCCAAGAGCCCCTTGGAAATGCCGTGCACACGGTATTTTCACAGCCAGTTGCAGGCAATAAGGTTTCCATTTTTGGCTGCGGGCCAATTGGGCTTTGCGCAATCATGCTCTGCAAGGCTGCAGGGGCTACGGAAATTTACGCGGTTGATGCAAACGATTACCGGCTGAACATGGCCAAAAAGCTTGGTGCAACTCTAACAATCAATGCCAAAACCGAAGATCCGGCAAAGCGCATAAACAAGGAAACCGGGCGGGGAGTTGATGTTTTCCTTGAAATGTCGGGCAATCCAAACGCATTAAAATCCGGCTTCGAATCCCTAAGATCCGGCGGCGAAGCTGCAATCCTTGGCGTTTTCCCAAACAATGTGGATCTTGATATCAACAATTACATCGTATTCAAATCCGCAACCGTTCGGGGAATCAACGGAAGGAAGCTATTTGATACGTGGTACAAGGTCGATTCGTTCCAAAAAAGCGGCGCAGTTGACCTTCGAAAAATCATCACCCACAAATTCAAATTGGAAGGGTACGAAAAGGCCTTTGAACTCATGAAAACCGGAAACTGCGGGAAAATAGTTTTGATTCCCTAAATGTTGGGGTGCAGCCGAGTTTGATTTAGTGGATATATCGTGCGCCCATCATTTTCATTCGCCCCTATATTCTAAATTTTTTTCCTTCCCAAAATCGAAACGAGTTTAATACCATTCTTCGTTACCAATTTGTATGCCGCTTCGTGGGGGACTTCGGGGATATTACCTATACGCAAACCTAGCCGCAGCAATGCTGTTTGTTTTGGTGATTTTGGCAACAATCCCTCCAACAAGCGCAGATGGCAACCAAACCTCCAATCAAACCAATCAAACCGCTCCAACAATTTCCAATCTTTCAATTTCCTTCATAACAAACGAATCAGCAGTAATTTCTTGGGATACCGGCCAATTTTCATCCACTTTTGTCTATTACCGCCTTTCCGGTTCAATTGATTTCCAAAATTACGGTTTTTCCGATTCTGTCATTTCACATTCCCTAACGCTTGCAAACCTGCTTTCAAATTCTACTTATGAATTCGTTGCTAGCTCTTGCGTTCTTGATTTTTGTTCGAACAGCTCCATTTCGATGTTTTCAACAATTGCAAATGAATTTCCTTCGCCTACTCCTACTTTTTCCCCAACCCCCTCGCCAACTCCTTCTCCGCAGTTTTCGCCAACCCCTTCACTTACGCCAACTCCAACAGCAACAATTACGCCAACCCCCACTCCCACCTCAACTGCATCAACATCTCCAAGTCCTTCCCAAAAAGGGCAGGGGCCGCCCCAAGCCCAAGGACTTGGCGGAGGCGTTGAAATTGCAGCTCCAAACAATGCATGCGATGTGATAACTGCAAACAACGTTCTAATTGCGAACGTAAACGCAAATTACACCTGCTACAATATTACTGCAAGCAGCATAATTTTTGATTGCAACGGCTATACTATCCGTGGAAACACATCGGGCTATGGCATAAACATTTCAAACAAGAACCACATAACAATCAAAAACTGCATCATACAGAATTTTTCAAGGGGGATTTCAGCTGAGAATTCAATCAACCTAACCCTTCTTAACATCACTATCCTTAACGCAACAAATTTTGGGATTTACATAAAAAACAGCCTGAATGACAATGTTTCATCCATAACAATTGGCAATTCAAGGCCTGCGCCCATTGCCGCCCAAGGAACGAACATGACCGGAATTTACATTGAAAATGCATCCAACAGCAATTTTACTGATATTAGCATCCAAAGGCTAATCGCAGGAAATACCACTCTTACCGGATCCCCCGGCGGGGATGTTTATGGGATCATCTACATCAATTCCCAAAATTCGAATTTCACAAATGTTTACATCGACAATTTGATTCCGGGAAGAGGAATTTTAGTCCAAACCGGCGCTGGGTTTGGGCATTCAGGAAATGCAACAGGAGTTTACCTGGCAAATTTCAACACCACCCTTTTTAGGAACCTAAGCATCTACAATCTGCTTGGCACTTTAGGCAGCAGGGGCCGCAATTCTGCAAGTGGCGGTGCCGGTTCGGAGAGCAGCAATGTTTTTGGGATATACGTATCAACCTCCGTGAATTCCTCTTACCTGAACATTTCGATTTCAAATCTTTCAACCGGTGCCGGGGGCTTTGGGGGGTTTAGTTCGGCAGGGAATGGGCCCAGTGGCGGGAATGCCGGATTTATTTTTGGAATTTATTTCCAAGGGGCCTTCAATTCCAAGGTCCAAAACCTTGCAATTTTGAATTTGAGCGGGGCAATTGGTGGAAACGGAGGCTCAGATAATTCAGAAGTCAATACCGGGGGCAATGGAGGAACCGGAAGCCAATCATTTGGAATAGCTGTGCAGGCCAATTCCATCAACACATCAATTCTCAATGCCGATATCCGCATGATTTATGGGGGTGCGGGGGGCGTAGAAGGGCCCGGAGGCACCATGGGATACGCCGGTTTTGGGGGGAATGCCTCCTTCCTTTTCATTGCAAATTCCAACCTTACAATATTTGAAAACGCATATGCAAACTCTTCAATTGGAGGAAACCAGCAAACGCCCACAATTTCGGGTGTAACGTTTGGCGGGATCGGGAGCGGAATTTACCTCCATAATTCAAACCTGTCCAATTTCAATAACGTAAGCCTCTACAACATTTCTTCGGGCATAACCGATATTTTTGGAATGCTAAAGACCAGCGGCATATACTTTTCAGCCAGCAGTTTCAACAACATCACAAATTCAACAGTCACAATAATCGACCATAGGCTTGATTCGTATGATCCCATTGCCGACTATTCCATTTATTCGGAGGGCGGCTCGATTTCAAACGTACTCCTGAATTCAAGCTTCAATAGGTCAAACTTTGGCTGGGGGGATTCTCCCGGGATTAGCAATCTGACAATCTCATGGTTTGCAACAGTCAATGTAAGCAACGGCTCGGGTTCGGTTGCAAATGCAAATGTCAGGTTTTACAACCAAACCAGTGCAACCATTCCCATGTTCCAGGGAACCACCAATGCTGTTGGGCAGGTATCCGCAGAAATTGCCGAAATGACCGCTTTTGGCTTCATTACCCCTTCAAGCATTTGCAAGCCGCAAACAAACAACACCTGCTTTACCAACCACACAATTTCCGTGAACAATTCCTTCTCATCCTACGGTTCCACAATTTCATTCATAAATAAGTCCCTAACCGTCCCGATTTTCCTCTGCTCATCCCTGCAAAGCTCAACAACAATCCAAAACAACGTTTCCTTCAACAATGTCTGCTTTACCCTGAATGCAAGCAACATAATTTTGGATTGCAACAACAATGCAATCATTGGCAACCGATCCGGTTTTTCGATTGGCGCATATGCAACCGGAAAATCAAACATTACAATCAAGAACTGCTACATCTCGAATTTTTCAATAGGAATTATGCTTAACTATACAAACCAAAGCTTCCTGCAAAACAATACCATTGAAGCCAACATCATATCAAGAAATTCAGGCGCTTTGGCGTATGGGATTTTCCTCAACAATTCAAACCACAATAACCTAACCGCAAATTCCGCAACCAACATGACCGCAACAGCCGTATCTGCGGGTTCATTCCCAAACTGCAATTATGCCCTAGCTTATCCTTTTTACTTCTATAATTCCTCCCACAACATTGCATCGGATCTGAATGCTTCTTTGGCAAAATATTCGGGCTATGTGCAAGATACTGAACTATCCTCCTGCGCTGGGCCCACTCCTGGCGGGATTGGCCTATATGTTGCAAATTCAATAAACAATTCTATTAATTACGGGAAGTTTTCGGGAAATTTCAAATCCGGCGCAGAATACCAAAGCGCCAACAATTCAAAAATTTCCAACTCGATTTTCCTTGGCAACGGCGGCGGGTCAAATTACGGCTTTTCAGCAACGGATTCCCAAAATTCAAGCGTGATAAACGGCAGCTTCCTTGGCAACAATTTGAAGGGTGTTTACTTAACGGATCCGGCAAATTTCAACATCTCAATCATAAACAGCTCCTTTACAATCGACCAAGCTTCCATTACTTCTCCCAACACAACAATTGACAATTCAACATTCAGCTACGGTTCTCAGCCGATAATAATAAATTCAGGTGCAAATGGCTATTGGCTGACAAGGAACACAATACAGCATTCTGTAATTGCTGCAATCAGGAACGGCGGAATCACAATCGGTGCAGACAATGGCTTTGCAATCGACAACTTAATTTTCAACACTACT
Source organism: Microcaldota archaeon (assembly GCA_016212475.1). Classification (GTDB taxonomy): domain Archaea; phylum Micrarchaeota; class Micrarchaeia; order Norongarragalinales; family SBBD01; genus JACRGC01. The sequence goes on from JACRGC010000014.1 coordinate 185,737, forward strand.
GGCGGGGCTACCACCGGGGGGATTTTCACCTCCGGGGATAATGGCAATTTCACCGGAAACAATGTCACGAATTCTTCCTCATATGGTGCATATTTCTTTGTCGCATTAGGGAATGTTTATGCAAGCGGCTTTTTTGCGCAAACCGCTTTGAACGATACAATAGTAACCCAAACCTCGACCCACAATTCCTTCCTTAACATGACCGTTAACCGCACAAGAATCCGGGTAGATGCAAATAGCAATCTTAGCATCCAATGGTTCCTCACTTTGAACATCACAAACTCATCCGGTGGAGGCATCCCTGGAGCTTCCGTTAACATTTCAAACTTTACTTATGCATCTCCGTACATGATTTCAACCAATGCGGATGCTTCGGGGCTTTTGCGCAACCAAATAATAACCGAATATTCCATCAACGGCACCCACGGCTATGAAACCATGTGCCTTGAACAATCAAAAGTCATTTGTTACAGCCCCCATACGATCCTAACTTCCAACTCAACATTTGATGATAACACAACAACGTTAAACATTACGGCAACGCAAATGCTACAAATCATACTCTATAAATCCGCTTCCACGTTCTCATTTACGGTTTTCACACTTGGGGCGGCAGGAACAAATTTCACAACCAGTTCAGAAACCTTCCCCGGAAATGCAACTGAAAACTATTTTTTCAACACAACAAATCCCAACTCCAAGCTTCTTGTTCCATGTGCAACAGCTTCCCTAACCAATTGCCAAAATGGGATGGGCCTGCCCGCATACCGCATCCGTAATACCGGAAACATAAATGGGACAATCTGGGCAAACCTTTCATCATCCCTTTCCGGAACCGGAATAGTTTTCTGCGCAAATTCAACCGCTCCAGCCGGCTGTGGGACAACAAGCCTTAATCCTATTTGCGATTTAACCGGTGAAGGAAATCTCAATGCCTCCGCTTGGCTAAAAGTCGGTGGAAACATCGGGCAGGATTCGCCATGCTTTGATGTGAATGTTTCTCTTTATGCCAATTATACAAATGTTGCGGTTGGAGCCCCAATTTCACGCACACTAACAATCAATGGCACAACTTGATTTGGGTAAATCTGCAATTTCTATGGTGTTTTTGAAGACAAATTCCCCCCCCGCAATTTGCCAATTCCCTCTTCAAAGGGCTCTGTCCCGCTAATTCATAGAATCACCTTGATGTTGTGCAACAGCACTTTCATGAAAAGCTCGGATTGCTGGCTTCGCCAGCATCGGCTCCTTAGGGAGGAGCCAAACATCTGCTTGAATGTCGAGAAATAATTCTCG
>JACRGC010000003.1 GCA_016212475.1 Microcaldota archaeon
ACGCTAAACTTTTTATTCATGGTGGGCATACTTCTATCGCCTTTGAGCTGCAGCGTGGGTTTTACCAACTTTTGTGCAAAAATTGTTAGTAATGCTTACGCAAGCTCAAAGCAAAAATTTTTCGGTTGCGGGACAGAGCCTTCCTTAACAAAACCCTTATAAACAACAACTTGCAAAACAGTTTTCCAAATGGGGAGTGAGTGCGCTTCGCACTAGAGAACCATCTTTTTGATGATTTGGTTTTTCTTTCCAATAGAGCTTACTTTGTGATTTATTATGGATTTGAATAAGGCAATCAGGATGGTTGTTGACACCGGAAAAGTGGAACTTGGCTCTGATAAGGCTAAAAAAATTGCGCTTATGGGCACAGCAAAGCTTTTGGTTTTGGCAAACAACATCCCAAAGCATTCGCTAAATGATTTGGAGCACTATGCAAAGCTTTCAAATCTTCCAATCATTGAATACAAGGGAAACAGCCTTGAACTTGGGACGATTTGCGGAAAGCCATTCCCGGTTTCAGCAATTACCGTAATTGAGGAGGGCAATTCAACCATCCTTAAGGCATTAACCAGTGATTCCAAATAAATGCAGAAATTATCCATGGAGGATTTCCAATTGATGGGCCTTCTTGAGCGCATTACGGGCGCCAAGGCGAACGATGTCATAACAGATGAAAATTCATTGATCTTTGCCGTTCCGGACTCGGAATTCGGACGGGCTGTTGGAAAAAAAGGAGCCAACATTGATCGGCTTGAGCACGTGTTCAAAAAGCACGTGGAAATCGTCAAGTCGCCAAGCAGCAAAGAGCAATTCTTTGGCTTCCTCTTTTCGCCGGTAATCCCAAAAGAGCTTGCGGAAAAGGAATTCGATGGGAAAAGGACCCTTGATGTGGTTGTTGAAAACAATGATCGGGGGCTTGCGATCGGAAGGAACGGAGAGAGGATAAAAAAAGCAAAAATGCTCGGAAAAAGGTATTTCAACTTTGATGATGTAAGGATTGTAGTAAAAGGCGGCGAAAGAATTAGGATTTGAAAAGAAATTGGATAAAAAATTGAAATTTTTAAAAAAATTGAAAAAATATTCGTAAAATGTTTTCATTTGAAAAATTAAGGTTGATTATTTATGGCACGAGGCTTGTTTGCAGGAAGAAAACTTAGGCGCGATCGTTTGGGCAAGCGGTGGCTGAAAAAGCCATGGAAGCGCAAGGCACTTGGCCTTAAGCAAAAGTACGATCCACTTGAAGGAGCTCCTCTTGCCAAGGGAATTGTTTTGAAAAAGGAGGGCGCAGAGCAAAAGCAGCCTCACTCCGGGATCATCAAAATCGTTAGGGTTCAATTGATCAAGAACGGAAAGAAGGTGGGCGCTCACGCACCAAAGGATAAGGCAATCACATTCATCGACGAGCACGACGAAGTTACAATTGCAGGCCTTGGCGGATCCCAAAGGGGCCAGATGGGCTCAATTCCTGGAATTAGGTACAAAGTAGTTGCAGTCAATGGAGTGAATCTTGACCAACTTAGAATGAAGAAGAAGGAAAAACCAAAGAGGTAAATTCTTAGAATCATGCAAATGGTGGAATTAAATATGGAAATCAAGCTTTTCGGACTGTACGAATACAACAACATCGAAATCAAGGATCTAAGCCTTGCTCAATACATAAGCCTTAAGCCATTGATTTATCCCCACTCATTTGCAAAGCATGCAAACAAGCAGTTTGCAAAATCAAAAGTAAACATCGTTGAAAGATTGATCAACAAATTGCTCAGGGGAGGGACCGGCGAAAAACTAGGGGGAAAACTCATCCGAACGCACGGTAAGCTTCAAGGAAAGAAAACAAAAGCAATCAAGATGGTAAAAGAAGCTTTTGAAGAAGTCCAAAAGCGGACCAAGACAAATCCAATTCAAGTTTTGGTTCGTGCGCTTGAAAATTCAGCTCCGCGGGAAGACACCACAAGGGTTAGGTTTGGAGGAATGAGCTACCAAATCGCAGTTGACGTATCATCCCAAAGAAGGCTTGATTTGGCGCTTAGGAACATTGTCCTTGCATCAATTTCAGCAGCATTTGACAAAAAGTTAACGCTAAAAGATGCATTAGTCAACGAAATAACGCTTGCAGCCAGCAACGATCCGGCTTCATTTTCAGTCAAGAGGAAAAACGAAATCGAAAGAGTTGCAAGGTCGGCAAGATAAGGGGAGAAAAATTCAATGATTGTACCAAAAGAAATCCGGACATACTGCCCAACTTGCAGGAAGCACCAGGTGCATAGGGTAAAGGTTAGCACGAGCAAATACAAGGCTGGCAGAACTCTTGCATGGGGAACTCTTAAGCACGAAAGAAAGCTGGCAGGTTACCACGGAAAAGTCAAGGGCAAGGCAAAAGTCAAAAAGCAAGGAATCAGGAACAAATTAATGCTTGAGTGCAATGTTTGCAAGAAAAAGCACGAAGTTGTAACAACGGGTCGAATGAAGAAAAAATCAGAAGTAGCAAAGTGATCAAATATGGCAAGATTTTTGAAAATACAATGCGAATGCGGCTCTGACCCCGAAATCGTATATGGCGATTCGAAGATGAGGAGGCTTTGCAAAAAATGCCAAGCCGTTATTGTTGAGCCTTCAGGCGGAAGGGCTAGGGTCAATGCGCGCATCGTAGAAGTATTATCCTAATTGATTTTTCAAAAGGTAAGTTTCATATAGAGGGTAAATAATGGCTGCTTTTCCAGAAATTGGCGAATTTGTCCTAGTTTCCGTAAACAAAGTTATGCCCTACGGCGCATTTTGCAGCCTTGATGAATACCAAAACGTCGAAGCCTTCCTCCACGTCTCGGAAGTATCATCCGGTTGGGTTAAGAATATCCGTGATTTTGTAAAGGAAGGGCAAAAAACCGTTGCAATGGTTTCTCGCATTGATTTAGAAAAGCGCCAGATTGATTTAAGCTTAAAAAGAGTCAGTGAAGGCGATAGGAAAAGGAAGCTTGAAGGGTTCCAATTAAACAAGCGCGCGGAAAAACTGCTTGAGCGGGCCGCCCAAAAGCTCAAGAAAAACCTGAAGGATGCAAACAAGGAAATCGGGGCTATTTTGATTGCCGAATACGGCGATTTATACTCCTCATTTGAAAAAATAAAATCAGGCGAATTTTCGGATAAAATCCCAGCTGTTTGGCTGGCTGCATTAAAGGAAGTCGCTGAAGCTGAAATCAAGGAAAAAGTGATTGATGCAAGGGCGGAACTTAAGATACAAAGCTTTGATTCGAACGGGGTAGAAAAAATCCAATTAGCGCTATTAAAGGTTCAAAAGAGCTTCAAATCCGTTTCAATCACTTACATCGGCGCGCCCAAATATTTCCTCGATTTCACAGTAAAGGATCATAAGGATGTCGATAAGACAATCTCCAAAGTCAAGGCGCTTTTGGATGCGGAAAAAGGGGTCGAAGTTGAAATTACCAAGCTCAAGGGCTGAGGATTAGGGGTTGGAAAAATGCCTGCGCTCATGAAAGTTTGCCAAAACTGCAACAAATATTCGCTTGAATTGAAATGCCCATCCTGCGGATCAAATACGAATGCTGCTCATCCCCCAAAATATTCAAAGGAGGATAAGTACGCAATCTACCGAAGGAAGGAATTATATCCGCAATTTTTTTGATGTTTTTTCAGATGTGATTGGATTTGACGATTTTTTTTGGAGATTTTTTTTGATTAATTTTTAACATAGTTATATAAACCACCAAGCGCTAAAATTATCGGGAACAAATTCTTAGAGGGAAACGGGTGTTTTTTCAATGAAAGATTCAACAAATTCAGACATAGACATGACAAAATCGCACATTATAATCAAGCACGAAATCAAGCCGAAGGATCCGATTTTAATTGTTGGCCTTCCGGGCATCGGGTTTGTCTCAAAGCTTGCATGCGATCATTTGATCAAAACAACAAAAGCGCAGCATTTTGCAACCCTTTACTCGCCAAATTTCCCAAACCAGGTAATTGCATTAAAATCAGGCAACCTGAAACTCTTTTCCATGCGCTTTTTCTACAAGAAATTCAAGGGCAGGGACACGATCATTTTGAAAGGGGATGTCCAGCCCTTAACAGTTGAAGGCCAATACGAGGTTTCCGCAAAAATCCTGAATTTCTTCAAGGGCATGGGTGGCAGTGAAGTAGTTGCAATGGCTGGCTATGCCGTCAACAAGAAAAACGAAAAGCCGCAGATATTTTGCACATCGAACTCAAAATCGCATTTGAAATATTTCACCGGCCTTGGGACCAAGCAAAACGAAGCAATCATCCCAATTGTTGGGATGGCAGGGCTTGTCCCGGCAGTTGCAAGGCTTTTCAAGATCAAGGGAAGCTGCCTGCTTGTCGAAACGCAAGGACAGGCAATTGATTCGGTTGGCGCCTCCTCCCTTCTTGATTTGATCTCCAAAATTGTAAAGGAAAAAATCCCAACGGAAGCTCTTAAAGGAAAAGCCAAGAAAACAGAAGAAGTCATAAAGAAAATCGAGCAGCAGGCCTCAAGGGAAGAAGCGCACATGGCCGGACTTCCGGAAATGCCAAAGAAGGAAACGCTGACCTACATACACTAATCCTTTTTTGAATTTTGTAAATAGGTTTTGCCTCAACTGGTGCAAATGAGGTATATTTAATTTAATCCCTAGAAATATCTATTGATAAAATGGCAGGGAATACAAGCCAGATTGGAAAAATCGATGCATTCCGTAGAAGAATCTTATTTGATTTTGCAATCCGGGGAACTAAGCGCGAATTTTCAAAAAAAGGAAAACTCGACTATGGTAGGGAGATGCCAACTACCCATGCCTATTTTGTAAATCCTATGGCTAATCTTTCAAGCAAAGAATGGCTGGCAAAATTGCATGCAACAGTCTATGCAGCAGTTGCCCGCGGCATGAATCACGGATTGATGAAAGGTGAATTAGTAAGAAAAAACTGGGGGGAATTATCGCCTAATTCTTTTCCAACAATTATGGTTTTTGGTACCAATGTCGGTCGAGGAAATCTTACTAAATATTCTCTTTTGGATTTGCTGAATTCCACTAAAGGACTGTTACGTATCGTGAACCCCAAATTGAAATTTAAAGACGAATTTTCGCATAATAGGGAAAAATTGGAAAAGGGCGTGGTCCATGGAATCGCAAGGCCGACATTTAGTGAAGCAGAATTCCATCCTCATGATCGTCCGGTGTTATTCAGGGTGAATTTGACAAAAAAGGATGTTCGGGAAATTAGGCGAAACATCCAAGGAGCATTGAAAAAGGGCGGGACTACATTTGGAAGTTTAGCTAAAATAAGGGAAGATATGGCTGATCCAAAAATGCGGCCGGAATTAGCAAACCATTATAGGGATTATCTTTGGCAAAGCGTGCTGAGGGCAAAAAAATTAGGAAAAATTGAATATACCGATGAGACATCTGTTGGCGATCCCATTGCCTGGATGTTTTATGACGAAGCTTCCAAAATATTGACAAGGAAGTTGATCAAAAGAGGCAATGAATGGCTGGAGAAGAATACTATGGAATAATTCCATCGCCTAATGCAATTTCTTAAGGTTGATCGAATGCTTTGTAATCGCCAAATTGCACGCCTTATGCCTGATGCAAAACTCCTCGCATTTTTGTGCCCAAGCCTTATCCACATAAAGCAGTTTGCAATCTTCGCATTCGTAATTTTTGCCTATTTTCTTGACCATTTTTCCAACTCACCGCCAGAGCAAACATTGTCCATTAGCTAGACCATTCGCCCCTGCAATTATCCTTCTTAAACCGCCAATTGTGCAACTTTTTTTAGACATCCAATTATCCGAATATTCTAGCCAACCAACTGCGCAAACGTAACCCCCGAATGCAATTCCTTATCCGATAGCGTGAACGCCTTTCCTGTTTCCTTAAGCATCATTAAGGGGAAAAACCTCCACTCCTCCCTACTGACTTTCCAAGCAACATAAAATGGAACTGCCGTTCTTCTTTCAAATTCCTTCATCAGATCCATCCTCTCCTTTTCAATCCAAAGATTGCCGGAATTCCAAGCCTTGCATTCAACAGCGAATTTTTTTGTGGATGATAGGACAATCAGATCCGGCGATGTATGGTCATGAGCGCTACCCGCCGCCCTAACCGCATAAAACCCCTTCTCCTCGAACATCTTCTTGAGTTGCCGCTCGTAATTCGCTCCCTTTCCCGTCATAATAGCTATAACGCCCCAAATCTTTAATAAGCTAAAATGCAAAGATTGATTCATTATGGAAAACATTGCGGGACTGAACAAGTTCCTTAGGGTTTGGATTGAACCTGCATGGATGCAAGGGGAAAAGCGGCCAATAAAATTGGTTTCCTACAAGGAAGGGCCGGTTGATCATTGGAAATTGAATATAAATTACGGAAAATTCCAGCCGCCCAAAATTTCCGTCAAAAATAAGGAAGTAATAATTGGCCGGCCAACAACTGCAAGGGGGAATGCAACCCTTGATTTTAGGATTTTGCCGGGCAAGAAGAAATTGCGGATGGAAGGGGCGGTTTTCATAAAGAAAGTGGAAACAGTAAGTCCGGATATTTCTGCATATTGCCCGGATTTGAAATTAATCCCGCAATCGGAAAACAGCTTTGCAGTGGTTTATGATGTGGATGTAAACCGGATTAGGAAATCACTTGGATTGCCCTTCAGGAATGCGGGCCGGCCGGATAAGGATTCCCAGCAACTGCTTTTTGAGGCCTTGCTCAAGCGGCTTAGGATAAAATCAAGGCCCGAAATCATGATATCAAAAACCCCAATAAGGGGAAATTCGATGCATGCAAAAATACAAAAAACCGGCTGGAAGCATCTTTCAAAGGCGCAATTTACGTGAAGAATATGAATAAATACCGCTTCATCGACCATCGGGCCGACATGTTCATCGAATCCTATGGGAAAAGCTACCGTGAGGCTTTGGAAAACTGCGCGCTTGGACTGTTCGATACGATTTGCGATTCAAAAAAGCTATCAATAAAAAAGAAAATCATTATTCGTGAAAAAGCATCCAATCTGGTCGATCTTACAACCTATTTGCTTTCAAAAATCGTTTCCGTTGGGGACGCCCGCGAAATGATGTTCAAAAAAATGAAAGTCATCAAATTTGAAAAAGGGAAAAAGGATTTTCGCATTGCAGTTGAAGTGTTCGGGCAGCCGCAGGTGCATAAATTGGGCAGGATGTATGTCAAGGCCGTAACGCATCACGAGGCAATGGTTGAAAACAAGGATAAAAAATGGAGGATCAGGATTTTGCCGGACATTTAGGTGTAAAATAAATGAAGCAAATAGCAAAAGGCGCGGAAGCAGAACTTTTGGAATTCAAATTTGGGGGAAAAGCGGCAATTCTTAAGAGGCGCGCCCCCAAAAAATACAGATTGGAGCAGCTTGATAAAAAGCTTAGGGAAACGCGCACCAAAAAGGAAGCGAAAGTTTTGTTTTCAGCCAAAATGGCGGGAATTCGATGCCCATTGATATACAACATCGATCTCAAAAAAAGCGAAATCGTGCTTGAAAAGCTTGAAGGGATCCAAATGCGGGAACTTTTTGCCTCAAAAAGCCCAAAAATCCCATCCGCACTAATTAGCGCCGGAAAAAACCTTGGAAAACTGCATTTTGAAAACATCTGCCATGGAGATTTGACAACCGCAAACATCCTTTGCCTGAAAAACGGCGAAATTGCAATAATTGATTTTGGGATTTCTGATTTTTCTTCTTCGCTTGAGGACAAGGCAACCGACCTTTTGGTTTTCAAAAAATCAACAAATGACGATCAATTCGAATTATTCCTGCAAGGATATGCCGAAGGAAACAAAACCGCAAAGCAGGTCATCCGGCAGCTAGCGGAAATCGAAAAGCGTGGAAGGTACGTCACAAGGGCGCAGGCTGGATAGTTTTGCTTTGGCTATAATGAAAATAAGCTTATTTTACGCCTTGGACGAAGTCAAGCAATACTTGGATAAATCGTTGTGTCATTTTAGTTTCTTTCCCTAATCCGATCTTGCTTTTGTTCAATAATTATTTTTCTACGGTTTTCCGCACTTTTCTCTAATTTTTCGGCTGTGCTCCGGATAAGTTTAAGTCGTTCACTAGAGGTAGCTAATTTTTGTAACCTTTCTGGCAGTCGCTTGTATTTTCCACCCGATCTTATAAATAATAATGAATTCGCCAATAATGGTAACGACTTGATGACCCTTGGTGCATATTCCCTTGCTATTTGCTCGTGCTCCAATCTTATTAATTCCGCGTTTGGCGGTCCTCCTGCTGACATGAAATGTGCTGACATAATCTTCAGATATCCGAAATACATCCCAAGGATCGCTGGCAACGCTATGCCTGTAGTAATAAAGCCCGTTCTAATAAGTCCGCCTGTTTTTGTCCATTTTCTAGCATTCTTAGCGTTTTGGAGAATAGCAGTGCTTACTCTGTTGACCCTCCTAAGTTCCGTTTCCGATAAATCGTTATGGTCCTTTGAAAGAACGGATGAATTTCCTTTGAGTAATTTTACAATGTTTTTCTCGGCTTTCAGTATGTTGTTATGGTGCTCCAAATAAGAAGATGGTGCAATTTTTCCTATTGTCCTGCCTATGATGGTTCTTCTTTTTGCTGCACCCAAACCCATAAAACAAACACCTCTGGCAAATATCTTCCCTAATTCAGATAAACCGTATCCGCAGCTTCCTTTTCCTTTGGTTTTTCTTCAACTGTTTTGTTGTTTGATTCCATCACTTCGATCCCTTCCAAAACATCCGTTTTTTGCGCAATCCCCTTCCTTAATAGGAAATCGCCAATTTCCAAATCAATGCTGACAATCTCGCCCGGCTGGAATGGGCCGTATGTGTTTCCATTGGGAGCTACGAATTTTGACATTGCAACGAGGATTTTAAGATTCAGGAGTTTTTCTTGAAGGGTGATTTTTTCCTCCTCCTTTTTGAATTCGGGCTTCCTTTCCGTGAATTGCAAAACCGTATTCTCGAATTCCCTAGCGTTTTTCAGCATGTTCAAATAAAACGATTTTTCCTCCTTGCTAAGGCCTGCCGAATCGACCGTATTTGCGCCAAGGTCCCTAAGTGATTTCAGCACGATTTTTTGGGAGCGCTTTTTTGCAATCTCCTCGACAATTTTCTTGGCATTCTCATACGCCTTCAGGGTTTCAATATTGAACTCGGTTTGAAGCAGCCTTTTCTGCTCGGCAACCCATAAGTTGTACCTCTCGTAAAACTCCTCATCGAGCGCGGATAGCGCCCCAAAGTTCCTCTCCTGGAGCTGAATCTTCCGAAGGGATTCATATGAAATTTCAAGTTCTGCCATGTTGTTCAATCCTAATAATGTGAAAATTAAGCTTCTTTCCTGTGTTCCCAAATTTCAATCCTTCTTTTCAGCCTTATCCAGCTGCTCTTTTTGCTGCTCATTGTAGGCGTTCTTTAGCCCCTCAATGATTTCGGTGTATTTTTTGCCCTGCTCATCCTTGTTTTTTGTCAGGCCTTCCGCAATTGTTGTTGCAAGCCTAGTTAGTTCAAGCGGGAAAATAATCTTGTTGCTCTTCCCATCCGATATTTTCTTTAGCGCGTCAAGGTATAAGTATGACATGGTTTTATCGCTCATCTTGCTAGCCGCCTTATCAAGGATTTCAAGCGATATTTGCCTAGCAGAAGCTTCAATTTCAACCTTTTCCTTGTATTCCTTTGCCTCCCGAGCTTTAGTCCTTGCCTCGACCAATGAAGGCGGAAGATCAATTGATTCAAGCTCCACCCGCAAAACAACAAACCCCCAATCCTCCTCGACTTCCTTAAGCTTTGCAAAAAGCGTTTCATTGATTTGCTCGGTTTCCTCAATGACTTCATCCAAATCCAATTTTCCAACAATCAAGCGGATCTCGCCTTGAAGCAATTTAAGGATCGCTCCGTGCAAATCCCTAACCTCCAAAAGCGCCTTTTTTGGGTTTGTAATCCTGATGAATGAAACCACATCGAGCTTTATTCGCACATCATCCTTTGTTTGCGCCTCCTGCGGCTTGGTGTCAATTGTTTGCGTCCTCATGTCCACGACATCGAATTTTTCAAATGCCGGGAAAATAAGCGAAAGGCCAGGCCCAACGGTCCTATTGTAAGAGCCAAACCGCAAAACAACCGCTTTTTCATACTGCTTGAATGTGTAGATTTTTGGGAGTATGACAAGCACAATTACAATGATCGCTGCCAATCCTGCAATTTGATCTATTGGAATTATCTTGGCGGCAAAAACCGCGTAAATTGCAACGGCAACCACTGTTAGGATCGCAACGAAAACAACAACGTCCCGCGAAACCATGTTAAATCGCCCATTCAACTTATTTGGTAAATTCTTCTGTCCATTGAAGCTTTTTTAGGTTTGGTATGATCTGCATGGCAGCCTGTATTGCCCCATACTTGCCTTGAAGGTATGATTCTTGCTTCATAAGCTCTGGAGTTACAATTACCGTTGCAACATCTCCGGAAATCTTTCCGGTCCCCTTAAGGCCAAGCTGCTCTTCTAGAAGCGAATCGAGCTTTTCTTGGTCCGAAGTGATTTTCCTTAAGATTTTGAATTTGTAAACAACATCCCTTCCTGCAAGCTCGTGGTTCATGTCAACCCTAACCCTTCCTCCTGAAACCGACTGCACTTTTCCGGTTTGCCCATCCAAATCAACAATCATGCCAACTTGGGGCGCCATGTTTGCCTCCTCGAATTTTTTCATCGGGATCAAAACCACAAGGTTTTCCTGCCTATCCCCAAATGCATCCGCTTTTGCAATTTTTACGGTTTTTTCCTCGTTTTCATTAGCCGTCATCAAAGCCTCCCTAAATCCCTTTATCAGCCGGCTGTCGGATAAAACAATCATTGAATGCCCGTATTTTGCATTCGGATTGAAAATTCCAGCCTTCTTTGCCTCTTCTTCGCTAGTCGTCTCAACAAGCCTTCCGGAATCATCCGAAACCGAAAACTGGACTTTCAATAAAACGTTTTCCTCCCCTGATTTTTCTGCAATCCCTGACATATGTTAAACACCTATTGAAGCATTAATTTGCAAATCCGGCAGTTTTTTTGCCTTTTCCTTAAAGTTTATCACAAAGAAAAAGTTATAAACTAATGGCGCAATATTAATCTCTCCTTATTTTCAAAACAGAACTTTAAAACCGTTAGCATTGAGGGGAACATTAATGGCACAGTCAAATTTGGTTAGATATGGGACAATTGCACTGATTATCATTTTCGCAATAGAAATCGTAGCCTTCCTATTCATGCAAAACCCGTATGCGAACATTGCGCCAACCCCAACACCAACCCCAAAAGTTGCGCTTGAAAATTTTGATGGGGTAAATGCAACCGATGGGTATGTAATTGCAACAACTAATGAGCTCTTGATTGTTTGCAACACCACCCAAGACCCCTCCGGCCTCCTAAAAAACGCAACCGGAGTCCAATCGGTTTCAAGCGATCTTGCAAACCAGCGGATTTTGATCGAGATGGATAAGAATTCCTCTGAGGATGAAACCATCCTTGGAGTCAAGGGCATATTGACGCAATTCTGCTCTCCTGCAATTTTCAAACGAGCTTTTGTCAAACTCCCAGATTACCTCAATTTCACTTCGCAAGATGGCAAATACAAGCTTTTATTTTCCCAGGATTACCAATGCCTTGAGCAAAACTCCTACATCCCATGCTATGCATTTGTCCAATCCCAAACAAAAGCCAACACTACGATAAATCTTATGGTATTTGTTCGGCTTGAGGGCGAATCTGTCACATTGATTACCGCAGAAGAACCAAGGAAGGCATCCGGATTGGAATTTAGGGTTCTTGAAAATTCCGCAAAAGTGCTTGAAATCCTTGGGGATTCGCTTGCATCAGTTGACATTCCCTTTGAAAAGCGGACGGATTACACTGACGAATCCATTAACTCTGCTTTGAACGGCTCTGCCAATCTTTCGGATCTCCAATACGACTTGCGCGATGAGTTCATAATCAATTCAACTGAAAACGAGACACTAAATTCGATTTCATTGCTCTCCTACGTCCTAACCGCATCCATTTCAAACTCGCAAATTGTTGCAAAAGTTTCCTCAAATTTCACAAACGTTTCCGGAGTTTATTCAGATCTTTTAGCGCTATCCATTCCAAAAACAAAAATACAATTCCCGGTTTCAAAGCTGGGGATCGTCTATTCAACTTCTGAAAAAGCGGACGCTGCAATTTTGAGGCTTTTCCCATCCGTGCAATTCAAACGGAAGGTTAGGGCGCAAATAATTGATTTGGCAAAAGCCCAACTTGAGCTTGGCTCTTCTTTACCAAGCGCTGATGTTGAATACTTTACAACAAAGCCTTCAGTTGGGCAGGAATACCCAATAATGCTCTCCGCAGTGCTCCAAAACGGCGAAGTTTCCTACATTGGGGCGCAGGAAAACACAAACGCGCAGTTGAACTCGACTTGAGCCTAAGTCCAGTTTTAGACTAGCCCAAAGTTTGGATGCTGTTGCCTATCGATTCCACCCCCCTCCATCAATCAGTTCTTCTTTTTCCTGCCAGTTTCCTTTTTCTTTGCATCCCCATACTTATTCCTGAAGTATTCAAAGCTCTTATCGCTGATTTTCCCTTGCAAAAGCAGCTCTTCAGCCCGCTCGATTTGCATTTGTGTTTCCGTGTAGGCCATTTTCAGATCTTTTGGTCTTCTTGAGACATATGCGTAAAGCACAATGAGCACCAAAATAGCAACAATGCTGTACAAAATCAAGTTCCTCTTTGAATCCTCTTCAACCGACACTTTAACCTGCACCTGCTTTGATGGCAAAATTGCCGATTGGGGTGGTAGTATTTCTTCCTTCCCGGGGTTGCCCGAAATTGCAAGCACTTCGGCCCTTCGTTTTTCAAAAGCGCTTGAAAGTGAAAGCAGTTTCATCCCATTTGCCAAATTTTCGCCATCAAAGCTCCGATTGCTCTCCTGGAAATTGTAAAGCGCGTGCGCATAATACATCTCAGCCCACATCGAAGCAAATTCCTTATCCTTGAAAATATCGCACGTTACTTCAAAGCTATCCTTGTTGCAGATGTTTTGGACGACTTCCGCATACGTTTTATCCACTATATTATCAAGCGCCTCCGAGTATGCAATTGCAAAAGAGGCATCAAAAACTGCCGTTAGATATTCCGCCTCCGAAAACTCATCAATTGCGGTCTTTAGCCTCTCGTCGGCTTCAAAATCAAGCCTTCCGTTTACGCGAAGCTCTTTTGCCTTTGAAATCAAATCAGCTGCCTTTTCCCTGAAATAATAATTTCTCACGGGTTTTGCAGATGGATTTTTTGAAGGGATATTCATCCTTCCTGCAGCCCTCATCCAGCTGGTTGCAAGCGCGATATCGCCAGCTGCGCTCATGTAATTGCCGGCTGCGATTTTATCCTGCGCCAAAGCAATTTTGCCCTTCGCCCAATAAAACCTCAGCTTTGCTCCGACAATCATTTCAAAATTCTCCTCGGTTTGGTTTTCAAAAACCATATCCTTGGCAATTGCTTTTAGCTCCTTTAATCTCCCAAGCAATTCCGGCTTGGTTTGGTTGACGAATGTGAATTCATCAATTGAAATGGTTGTAATGAATGCGATGTTTGCCGCCGAGTAATAGTAGTTCTTATCAAATAGCTGCTGCGCTTCCTTGACATTTTCCTTTGCCTGGGCGCTTAATTCCTCAGGCAAATTCCCATTGCCTGCCTTCCTCTTAGTTTCGCTCAGCTCTGAAATTGCAATTTTCCCAAACTCCGAGGTTTTTTCCGAAGCTTTGAATGGGATCAAAACCAATGGTGGGATGATTTTTTCCTCAACCGTAACTTTTTCGCCTTCCTTTGTTTCGAATGCAATTTTTAGGACATCATCAATATTATCAACTTCAACAACTTGCAATTTCCACTTATCCATTGCCAATTTGGCTACATCAATCCCTCCCTGTATCCTTTGCTTCCTTGGGATCATGAATACCGCGTACCTTCTAAGTTCCGAGTTGCCAACAGCTGTAGCTTTTTCCAAAATCCCCCCGATTTTTCCTATATGGCCCTGCGAATCAATGCTTCCCGTAATTGTAATATCCCTTCGCATCCTCTTTCCAGATAATTCCGCGTAGCTAAGAAGCGCCAAGGCAGCTCCGGCTGATGGGCCGTCCACCTCTTCAACGGTTGATTCGATTTTGAATAGCACATCGAATTTTTTCGCATCTACGCCTGCTTTTTTAGCCGCCAGTGCAAGCGCGGTTTTTTCAGAATGCTGTGTGTCAACTCCCGTAAGGGGTGTAATTGATATGAAAATATCCCCATTTCCCGGGGTCGCTTCAACCGAAAGGGTTGACAAAAGGCCATTTCCCTCAACATCAACTGCCGGAACTTCCATGGATGTTTGGGCAAAAACAATTGAAATAAGTGCCAATAATGCGATTAACGGTGCATATTTCATTTTTTTCCCTCTTCTAAAATTAGATTGCATGAATTATAATTATTTGCGTTTTGTTAAATGGCAAAAATGCCCCACTTCCAATCTTGCGAATTTTTCCCTGGTTGATTTCCCTAACGCGCCAACTTATTTCCCAAGGGTTGATTTCATCGCCTTGAAATCCGAATCGCGCATTGCAAACCTGAGCAATTCGTTGCCTCCGAACATATCGAAGTATTTCATTTCAACTTCGACCTTATTGAGGGCCAAATCCGAAATTTTTGTAAGTTCCATGACGTGCGTTTTCTTGATTTTGAGGTTCTTCCATCCCTGCATGATGAGTGTGTCATCAGCTAGCTCGAAATTGCCATTTCCGGAGTTTGTGAAAAAGGAATAACCAGTTTTGTTTTTTTGCGGAATCATGAACATCACCTGTGGATTGGGTTGAATATTACTACTGCTAAAGGGTTTAAAAAACCTGAAGTAGGGGTTTGCCGTCTTTGACCTCTTTTCCACCAATTATTCAAAAAAAAAGTTGCCTATCCTAACTGATTGCCTTCCATGAATTTGCCTTGCATTTGTTTTTTAAACCACAGCAGCATAACAGTTCCATGGACCAAAAAGGGCAGGGAAGCTTCGAGTACATTTTGATGGTTGGGGGGGTATTGCTATTGGTTGCGGTAACAATTGTAATGCTTCGTGGCGGTGTAATCAACTCGGGAAAGGATTCCGTCAACAGCAGCTATGTCAATTATGCCAATGCAACAAACACATCCGGCTACGTTTGAATCAAGAAAAGCTTTAAATACTGCCAGTGATTATTAATTTTGTTTTTAAAACGCTTTTTTGAAATGCAGGTGATAATAGATGGTGAAAAGAGGACAAGGAGCATTTGAGTATATTTTACTATTAGCAGGAGTACTGTTAATCGTGGTGCTTGCTATTATAATTCTAAGAGGTACAATTGGAAAATCCGGTACCCAAGCCGATCTTAACAATTGCAAAGTCCAAATTGCGGGAGTAAGCGTTTGCACCAATACAACCGGTGGATGGACTGGTGGAGCTCAAGGAGTTAATGATGGATGTGGTGCTGATGGATGTTTATATACTAACTATGGAGTCAGTTTAGCATGTGAAGATGCACTTAGCGGAACTCCTTGGGATGACAATGGAGCAATAAATGCCGCTGGTACCCTAGGCACGGATGATGATGTAGATAGGTTCATCTGCGGACCAAGGCCTGCATAAGGTCTTTTTCTTTTCATTTTTTCTTTTTTCTAATTCTTTTTTTTTAAATTTTTAGCGGAGCCTTAATGTCTTTTAAATATAGCTAACTTAATTGTCAAGTTGATTTTATGAAAAAAGGTCAGGGCGCTTTTGAATATATTCTACTCTTGGCAGGAATTATCGCTATCTCTACTGTAGCTTTTTTTATTTTGAGGGGAACTACGAGCAAACAGGGGATGTCGGTAGAATTTTCTCAATGTAAATCGCAACTTATTAATGTTAATCCTTGTTATTATTCAAATGGCACATGGAAACCCGACGGTGTAACAATTTACAAAACTGCTGCTTTTGGAATTGATCCTAAATGCACATCGGATGCAGGTGGCGGACTTGCTGGTTCAACTTGGGATGTTGTAGGATCAGAAGACGAATTCAAGTGTGGAGATATTGCTCCCCAATAACCCGTTTACATGTATTAATCCTCAAATCTATTTAGTAAAATTATCCATAAAATCTCAGCAATACAAACATGAACGCGTAATACGTTCCCTGCGCTTCAAGTAGATAGTTGGTAATCTTATCTTTGCACAAATAAAGTAGTAAAGGGATGTAAGCAACAAAATAACGTGCCAATTCGATTGTTGGCGTAAAAAGAACCGTTAGGATAAGTATTGCTGACATCAGCCGCATTTCCGAATTTCCAGAATATGCCGATTTAGTAAACAAGATGGAAATAGGCCCGGTCAGGATAATATAATCGCTAACTCCAAACAGCCTTTCCTTTAATGGGTTTTCGACATATTTTGTTATGTACTTTGCATTAAGTCTCATTACATTTAGTCCATAAAGAATTGTGTTATAGCCAAGCAAAAATAACGCCGAAATAAACGTAATCATTCCTCCTGCGAGGTTTTTGGCCTTACCGCCATCCTTCAAACTTTCGGAAATCAAGATAAATGCCAGAAAAGGCAATGATGAAAAATGAACAAAGGTTGCAACCCCTGCAACCATTCCTCCTAAAAAAGTGTGGCCTTTTTTTATTGCCAAATAACTGAGGAGCAATAGAAAGCCCGTAGGCTGGTGAATTACCTCAAAGAATGCGAGTGGAATGAATGCGTACATAGTAGCAAGCTTCCTTTGGCCCACCTTATCCAACAGATAAATTACCCCAAAACCGGCTGCACCTGAAGCAAATGAAAGCACTATTTCTGCAAAAAACTTGCCCCCAATTAAATCTGCAAACCGCCCCAAAAGGAAATAAAATGGTGGTTTTGTGAACAGCAAATCCCAATCTGTAATCGATTTTAATTCGACGAATGCCTGGTATGTCCCATTTGCCGCATATGCATTCCATGTAGGTATCCAAAACGCTACCGTGTAGATCAAAGCCCAAAGCAAGTAGTTGTCCTTTTTCTTTCCAACCGTTTTATCGAACATTTTCAATCCGGCAAATCCTGCTAGGATCAAAAAAGGCAAATTATAGGGCAACATGAGGAATATTATCCTTATATTTCTGAAGAGAATGTTTCCCCAAACTTCAGTAAATAAATACTCGGTAAATGTCATTTTAGTTATCAACCTAAGACAATATTTTAATATTCCGTTAGTCTCTCAAAGTTATGACATTCTCGCTTTATTTTTCAAATAGTTTTCTATCAATAATCACCTTTATATACAACATTTCTGTACTTCTATCGTGAACCAACATGGATGACCGCGGTCAGACATCGACCGAATACATACTTCTGGTAGCTTTGGGTCTTGTCATCGTACTCGCCGGAATTTCAATTGCTACTCAAATCAAGGAAGTTTCAGATACGGTTTCAGCTCGGGTTGAAGCGGATCGCAATGCAATAATTGGAATGTTTCTAGAGTAACCTTTAACCGAATAAATTTGTGGCGACTTTATTTTTGCAGGTAACTTTTTATGATCGAATATCTCATCTTGCTTTTCATAACAATCGTGATATATTCCGACCTAAAATCCCGCATTATTCCGGACCACCTGAACTTCCTATTCATGTTCATTGCTATTTCACTTACGATTGTGAAATATGAATTTGATCCGGAGTTCCTATTCTTCAATTATGCGATCTTCTTTGGGTTCAACTTCCTCTTTGCTTACTTGATGTACAAACTGGGCGTTTGGGCTGGAGGCGATGTAAAGTTCTTCACAGCTCTAATGGCATTTCTGCCTCTTTACTCCCAATTCTCCTTATTTTCAGCAATAGCAATTTTCCTAACAGCCGCCGCCGTTTTGATCCCAATCACAATGATCTACTACTATCCCCAAATATTGAAATTGCATAAGTATTTCCATAAGGTTTTCATTGATTCTATCCTTCGGGCAGCCAAAGGCACATCCGTTTCCTTTGTATTCCTCTTTCTTTACCTAATCCTTTCCTCTTCCAATGTTTCCCCAATGATCCTTCTCCCATTGGTTGTCATCTCCTTTTTTGTCAGATTGAAATTCAAATACTCCCTTCCATTCCTAGTGCTTGGATACTTATTCATGGACGCCGCAATTTTCGCATCCTATTTGATTTTCATTTTCACGGTTTCCCTATTATTCAACTTCATGCGCCAATCTTTCCATATAATTTCAGAAAAAGTGCTAAAAGCGCCAATTTCAATTGGCAAATTAAAAGAAGGCTCAATCCCTGTCAATACCTACTATTTGCAAAATGGCAAAATCAAAATCTGGTCCCCAAGGGAAGCATTTTCAAGGATTGGGGAGCTTGCAAAGGATGGCCAGCGGATGAGCTTTAGCGAGGCTCTAAAATTCCTCTCTCCAAAAGGCAAAATCATAATTGATGCCCTAAAAGCTAGGGGCGTTACCCTATCGGAAATAAAAGAGTTAAAAAGGCGCTCCGTGAAAGAGATTCTAATCAAGGAATCGCTCCCATTTGCGCCTGTGATTGCACTGGCATTCCTTCTTTACAGGTATTTGGACATTTTAAGGTTATTCGGGTTTTAAACATGCAAAATTACAAAAAAGGCCAAGGTGCAGTTGAATTCTTCCTTATAGCCGGATTCGTATTGCTTGCAACATCTGTTTTGCTAACCCAATCGGATAATCAAATCCGCGGATCAACCGCCCTAAACAACGTAATTGTTGCAAGAAGCGCGCTCGATTTGGAATCCTCAAACCTCAAATACGTCTACCTATCAGGCAACAACACAAAAATCACAAATACGGTATTCATTCCGGTTGGCGCGCAGTGCTTTTATGTTGATGTTGGCGCAAACTTCCTCTATTGCATCGTGCCTGGCGCTTCCGCTAGGGTAATTAGCGATTCAATTACAACTCCACTTCCAAGCATTCAACCAAGCTGCAACCGGGCAGGCTGGGTTTCAATGGTAACTGAAAACAAGGGCGGCAAATTAACCGTCAAATGCCCGTGATACAAAAATGAAAGCGCAAACTTCCGCCGAATACGTCACTTTGGTGGCACTGATTTTTGTCCTTGTTGCTTCCTTGATGCTAGTTGGCTTTCGGCAGCAAGAGCTTACATTGGCAATTGCTTCAGTTAGGCTAGCTTGCATTGATTATAGCTCAACTAATCCAAATCTTGCCTGCAATGAAATCCGCTATTATTACGTTGGCGCGCAAAATGTAACGGTTGTTCCAATCAGTCAAACCCAGCTGAGTGCAAATCAACAACTAATGTTCCAATCCAAAATCATGGATGCATGGTCGGCTGTTTTCAAGCCGCAAAACGGCGCTCCTCCTGGAAAATGCTTTGTTGCCGCGTACTATTCCTATTGCATCCAATTTACCAGCTGATGCTGATTTTTAGGCGAGGTTTTCCTAAATTGCCTATTAGAGTTGGCTCTTGTTTTCCCTGATTTTTTTCGAATTAGTTTTTAGATTAGCCCCAAAGTTTCCATTTGGTTTGCTTTTTCTTATGTAGTGCGAAAGCAACAGCAAATTCACTAGCCCAAAAAATGAGAACGATAGCGCAAAAAAGACGATAATCCTTCCGGCTGCTTTTGTTGCAACAACCCCAAGGGCGGCTACTTGATTTATCGCAATTCCAGAAGTTGCCGCAACATCTCCCATCGAAATCATTAGGTAAGCTGTAATTATTGCAAAAAAGCAGATTGCAATCGTGTTCATTATTGCGCAAATTGCTGATGCCTTGAAAATGTTCTTCAGGTTGCTTCCAATTGGCGCAATTGATCCTGCCTTGAATAAATAGTAAACAAACATTGCAAAAGATGACCAGATTGCGTAAACAATAGTGTTGGCAAGTGTGAAAACGAGCCCAAACAATGCAAATTCCAGCGCTATTCCCATGATTAAATGAACAGGATGCGATTTAATTATGCTTTTGTTGGGTTCTTTAACTGCCAATTTTATTCTTAGCTAGAATTGCAGCAAGCGAAATAGTTTTTCCATCCTTAATTTTCAAAAGCCCGTTTTCGATGTCTTTCCTTGTTTGCTTTGTGAATTCGCCCTCATCATCAGCCCATTTTGCATTTTCAAGAAGGCGATTAAGCAAATTATCGTATGGTTCATTTTTGTAAAGCTTTTGGGAGGCAAGCTTTCTTTTAATTCCAAAACTTACCCTTATTTTTGATTTTGCCATTTTTTTGCCTATATTCCTATGCATCCTTTCAATATAAAAGATATTCCTGCGATTTCCTAACATGCCTCTTTATTTTTCCGATTTCCATCTGCACTCCAAGTACAGCCGGGCGGTTTCAATCAATATGGACCTTGAGCATTTGCATTCAGGAGCAATAAAAAAGGGCCTCCACATCCTAGGCGGCGCTGATTTTTCCCACCCAAAATGGTTTTCAGAGCTAAAATCAAATCTTGTCGAATCCGAGCATCAAGGGCTTTTTTCCCTCAAAGGAAAGGAGAATTCGGAAGTGTTTTTCATTTTGCAAAACGAAGTGGCAACCATCATTTCAACCCCAAAAGGCGTGAAAAAAGTTCATCACATTTTGCTTGCGCCGGATTTCGAATCCGTTTCACAGCTAAATGATGTTCTTTCAAAGAAAGGCAACCTGTCCGCAGATGGAAGGCCGATTTTTGGCCAAACCTCGCCTCCTGAAATTGTTGAAATCTGCAAGAAGGTAAATTCCCAAATTGAAATCATCCCCGCGCATGCATGGACTCCTTGGTTTAGCATATTTGGGAGCAATTCCGGATTTGATTCGATGGAAAGCGGCTACGAAGATCAAGTGAAGCACATTTTTGCATTTGAAACCGGAATGAGTTCCGACCCGACAATGAATTGGCGAATCAGTTCTCTTGACAAATATTTGCCAATTTCAAACTCCGATGCGCACTCTGCGCATCCATACCGCATTGGACGGGAGTGCAGCGTTTTTGAATTCGAAAAGGAAAAGTTGAGCTTTAAGGAAATCATGCGTGCAATGAAGCAAAAAGATGCAAGGAATTTCAAATTCACAGTCGAGGTCGACCCGAATTATGGGAAATACCACTTTGATGGGCATCGCAATTGCAATTTTTCCTGCCCTCCAAGTGAAACCAAAAAGCTGAATGGAATTTGCCCAAAATGCCAAAAGAAATTGGTGATTGGAGTGCAATATCGAGTTGATCAGCTTGCAAATAGGGAAAGCAATGAAAAGCCAAAAAATGCTTTCCCATTCAAAACAATTTTGCCGCTTCAGGATTTGATTGCCTGTGTTTATGCAAAACCAGCCCTTAGCAAATTGGTATACGCCGAAACGGAACGTCTAACGTCCCAATTTGGAACCGAATTCAACCTGCTATTGTTCGAGCCGGAAAAATCCCTTCGTGAAAAAATCGGATTCAAATTGGCATCTGCAATAATTGCCAATAGGAATGGCTCCCTTAAGGTAAAAGCCGGCTATGATGGCGAATACGGCGTTTTAGAGCTTCCGCCAAGCATGATTTTGAAAAAGAACGAAAAGGATGATGTTTCCAACCCCAAAGAAAAGGCGCAAACCGGACTTTCTGAATTCATTTGATTGAATGATGATGAATTTGCAAAAATTTATTGCCAATTCGAATTTATGCCCTCAGATTCATTTCTATTTTACAATTATTGTTCCATCCAATGCAAACTTTCCTCCAAACAAAGGGCTTTTATCTATGAAGAACAAACATTTTGCATGGATTCCATTTCCAGCGCATTGTTTTTGCTGATTGGCTTTTGGATTTTGATAAAAAGCGCAGAGCAGGCGGTAAATGCCGTTGTTTACCTCTCAAATTATTTCATGCTATCCCAATTCACAACAAGTTTCATTGTGGTTGGGATGGCTTCAGTTCTTCCGGAATTCTCAATTGCCATGAACTCCGCCTTTAATGGCAACTCTTCCTTTGGGCTTGGGGTGCTTTTTGGCTCGAATGTTGCCGACCTTTCAATTGTTGCGGGAATTGTTGTAATTTACGCAAAAAAAATCAAAGCGCAGAGCAAAATCTTCACTGATAATTTTTATTATTATTTGGGAATCATTTCCCTTCCGGTGTTTCTTTTATTGGATGGGGGGATTTCCCAAATTGATGGAATGATTTTGCTGATTGCTTTCGTATTCTACATGCACCTGATTTTCAGAAGGAAAAAGCATGTGATAAAACGGTATACGAAATTTGATTACTCTAAAACCAGCCTCCTCAAAAACTTTTCCATACTTGCAATTTCGCTGATTTTGCTATTCGGTTCGGCAAATGTTGTTGAAACCAATTCGATTTCGTTGGCTCTTTTTCTTGGAGTCCCAAACATATTCGTAGGGGTAATAATTGCGCTTGGAACCTGCCTTCCGGAGCTTACTTTTTCACTTGAGGCAATCCGGCAAAAAAAGGCCGAGCTTGGGCTTGGGGACATTTTAGGCAATGTTGCAACGGATTCGACCCTTTCAATTGGAGCAGTTGCGCTAATTTCGCCGATATTTCCGCCACAGATGATTTTGGCGCTATTTGCCGGTTTTACAATGCTAATTCTTGCAGCGCTTGTAATTTACTTCCTTGAAATCCAAAAGAAGATGATTCGGGTTGAAGGATATCTGCTAATACTGCTATACCTGATATTCATGGCTTCGCAGTTTGTTTTGGAATCGAGTATGAAATGATGATTTAGCCGGGCAAGAGGGGCTTGAAGCACAGCGCCTTGGAAAATTTGACTCTCAGACGATACCAAACTGCAACTGAATAGTAACAAACTATTTTTTTTAGCTTTTCTTTTCCTTCAACGCCAATTGCCGGACATCCTGAAGGAAATCCATCAAGTGCTCATTTATTTTACCGCGGGTTTTTCCGCTTATTGGAATTTCATGACCGCCTCCAAATTCATAATTTGCAGTCAGTATTCTTTGTGTAAGGCTGCTCCCCTTTTTAGGAATATATTTTGTAACCAATGCCTTGAATTCAGAATTGTTCTTTAGAGCATTCGCCAGATCCTGGAATTGTTTCCTGCGATCTGCATAGCCGCCCTGTTCATCATAAGCTCTACGATCATGCGATATCCTAATTTTTCGAGCTTTTTTCATTTCCTCTTCAATTTTGATCTTTTGTGACTCAGGACTAACGGCGCCAGTAAATTTTCCAATCAAATTGCGATTCGTCAATTTTCTACGTTCATCGAAAACTGAGGTAAATGGCGTTAGGCCCCTTCTCTCTCTCGTCTGACCTTCCTTCGCCAACCCATACCTATGTGTCCCTAACACTTCTAATTCTCCTCGCAACTGATCCGGATAATTGCGCATTACTATAAATCCTGTGGGGTTATGGAACTTGATTAATTTCTCAGATAATTCTTGTTCCGGTCGTTTTGGAGTCATGAAATCACCTTAATTTATTTTGAATCGAGACATTTTAAATACTCTAATGGCGGGCTTTCATTTTTATAGGGCCCGACAGTTCTAGAGAACTGGTTTTTAAGTAAATACGCCTTGGCCGGGCAAGAGGGGCTTGAAATGGAGTGCCTTGTCCAACTTTCATTTCAAAACTCCGTATATCCCTCATCGTTGAACTCATACGCCTTCTTCAGGAACTTGTTTCCATCGAATGCAAATGTGGAAAGTATGGAATCAATTTCCGTATCCGAAAAGCTGTCGAACTTTGCATCCTTTTGGGACGGATCGAGCAGGTGCGGCTTACCCTTTATTTCGCAAACAACAATTGGGTGGATCAGGTTATTTTCAAGCTCGACAACAAGCACTTTTGATTTTGCATCGAATGCGCGAAGAAGTGAACATAAAAATAAGGCGCGATCAAACGGATCGGCTGCCTGAAGCTCCAATATTTCAGATGAACTTAGCCAGAATGAAACAGGCAAATTAGCGTGAATGTGCCTGAAGTTCTGGCTGTATTTGAAAATCTTTTCTGCAAGAAATGGAAAATCAGTTTCGTAATTGAATTCGTGGATATCGCCGTTGTTTTTTTTTGCCAATAGTTCGTCTTGCATGCGGGATTTGATTTCCTGAATTGCGTTTTCCTTCCCATTGACTAGGGATTTCAATTCCGGAATGTTTTTTTCTTCGTATTCGTTGATCATCGCGCCGTATTTTTCGATGATTTTTTTGTAGTATAACAGCCGCAGCTCGTGCTCTTGCAAAGCCGCCTCCAGATTCCTGAGTTCTAATCCCTCAGTAGGCTTTTCCTTTTCCGCTTTCTTAAACAGTCCTTCTAGAACCATTTGTTTGCCGCTTTAAGCCTCCTTGTAAATGATTATGCCTTCAATCGTATATATAACTGCTTTTTTCGTGAATGTGCATCACGTGTTGCATTATTTAGTCAAGGTAATAAACATTCGATGTTTTTTATGATTTTATGCCAATCGAATCCCTCCTCTCACAAAAACGAAAGCAGGTGGACAAGGAAATTGAGCGCTATTTCCCAAAAAATCCAACTGAATCTGATTTGCGAAAAATTTGCGGATTTCCAAGGTACGCCTACGATCTGCCTTCTGCTAAAGCCGCTCTTCATACCCCCATTTGGGAACTTTTGGATAGGGGCGGAAAGCGCTGGCGGCCGGCACTATTTCTAATGGTTGCAGAGGCATTTGGAAAAAAAAGCCAAACCCTCCTTGAACTTTCCATAATCCCTGAAGTCATCCACAATGGCACACTAATGGCAGATGACATTGAAGATAACAGCGATTTTCGAAGGGGAAAGCCAACCATCCATAAAATCTACGGCGAAGATATCGCAATCAATGCCAGCAGCGCAATGTATTACCTCCCACTTCTTGCTCTATTTAAAAACAAATCAAAATTCCCCCAAACAACAATAATTTCCGCATATGAAATCTACTCGCAGGAAATGATCAATCTAGCCTACGGCCAATCCTTTGACATACTCTGGCACAAGGGAAAAAACGCAAATGTCACCGAAGATCAATATTTGCAGATGTGCGCCTTCAAAACCGGGACCCTTGCAAGAATGGCTGCCAAGCTCGGCGCAGTATTTGCCGGCGCATCAGAAAAAAATGTTCAGCTAGCGGGAAGGTTTGCAGAATCAATTGGCGTAGCCTTCCAAATCCAAGACGACATCCTCAATTTGACTGCAAAAGAAGATTACGGAAAGGAAATTGGCGGAGATATCTCAGAAGGCAAAAGAAGCCTCATAGTTATTAGGGCGATTTCAAAGCTCGAACCACAAAAAAGGCGCAGGCTCCTAGAAATTCTTGACTCCCACACAAAGGATAATTTCAAAATCGGCGAGGCTATTTCACTGATACGGGGAACTGACGCTTTGGAATACTCATCAAAATGCGCTTCAAAAATTGTTGCTGATGCATGGATCGAGTTTTCAAAAGTGCTAAAACCTTCCAAAGCCAAAAAACAGCTGGAGCAATTTGCCAAATACCTAATTGAGCGAAAGGTTTGATTGTTAACCTGCGGCTAATACCTCTCCTTCAATCCGCCATTTATTTTGAATCCCCATTTACCCCAATCAATCCTGCATTTACCATAAACCTTATTAATGCCATTAAACAATATTTTACCATAAACAGCAATCGTGGTAATTATGGAATTTGTGGTAAAAACCGACAAAAGCGGAAGATTGGTCCTGCCTAAAGCCGCTAGGGATGAAATGAAGAGCAACACCTTCATTTTGAACGTGGAAAAAGACCGATTGGTTTTCAAAAGGGTCCCAACAGTTGATGAGATGTGGGGTGCGTTTCCAAATATCGACATGGAAAAACATCGCCGTGAACATGCAAAGGAGAGATAGATGAAATTAGTTTTTGACAGTTTCATTTGGCTCTCTTTTTTCAAGAATGAATCCACTAGTGGCAAGATAAAGGCGCTTTTGGAGGATGATGCCAACCAAATTTTTTCGACTTCAGCAAATATTTATGAAGTTTACTATCGGCTTTCAGAGGATAGTGGTAAAGCAGACTTGCTTGTGGCTTTGAGTTTTATAAAAGATAATTCCCAAATTTTGCCAATAGATGAATACCTTGCAATCCTTGCAGCTGAACTTAGGCTCAAATACCATCTTTCGGCAATAGATGCCTTTACCTATGCTGCAGCAAAACAATTGAACGCTAGGCTTGTAACCGGCGATAAGGACTTTTCAAAACTTGATGATGTCATAATGATTTAGCCTGCCTGGATCGGTATTTAAAGCTTGGCGACTAATTTATTTCCTAATTATTCGCCTGTTTTTTTTAGGTGCTTTTATGGTCGATGAAATAGAGCTAAAAGTTGCAGAAGCTATGCAAATAGACTATGGCAAGCGGATAGTTCGCATTGATTCGCAGGCAAGAAAACTGCTAATGCTAACAACCGGAGACATCATTGAAATCAAGGGCGGCAAAGGCAAAAGCACAGGTGCAATCGTTCTTCCATCCCATCCGCAGGACGAAGGTTCAAACATAATCCGAATGGATGGAATCCTTCGCCAAAACACTGGTGTAGGGCTTGGCGACCGCGTCAAAATCAAAAAGGCTGAGGCAAAAATTGCAAAGAAATTAGTTCTAGCGCCAAACCAAGCCTCAAGATACGCTCCCGGCTTTGCCGACTATGTCAAGAAAAACCTTATGGGAAAACCCCTAGCAAAAGGCGATGTG
Organism: Microcaldota archaeon; assembly: GCA_016212475.1. Classification (GTDB taxonomy): domain Archaea; phylum Micrarchaeota; class Micrarchaeia; order Norongarragalinales; family SBBD01; genus JACRGC01. The sequence goes on from JACRGC010000003.1 coordinate 26,683, forward strand.
CTTTCAGTAAACGTTTTTGGTACCTCCTTCCCATTCGCAGTTGCGCAAACCATCCCAGCTGGCATCATCCTTGTAAATGAAACAACCGAAGTAACCCTCAAAGAAGAGCCGATGAAAGAGCTTGGCAAAATCGCAACAATTTCATATGAAGATATTGGCGGCCTAAAAGATGAGGTCCTAAAAATCCGTGAAATGGTCGAGCTTCCAATGCGCCACCCTGAGCTTTTTGAGCGGCTTGGAATTGAACCGCCAAAAGGGGTTTTGATTTATGGAACTCCGGGCGGAGGAAAAACCCTTCTTGCAAAAGCTGTTGCAAATGAAAGTGAAGCCCACTTCATCACAATCAATGGGCCGGAAATTGTCTCCAAATTTGTAGGTGAAGCAGAGGAAAAACTTAGAAATATTTTCCAGGAAGCCGAGGACAACTCCCCTTCCATTATTTTTATCGATGAACTCGACGCAATTGCGCCAAAGCGCGAAGAAGTGGTTGGCGAAGTAGAAAAAAGGATTGTTTCACAGCTTTTAACAACCATGGACGGCCTCAAAAGCCGAGGCCAAGTAGTTGTAATTGGCGCAACAAATAGGCCAAATGCAATTGACCCCGCTCTTAGGCGCCCGGGCAGGTTCGATCGCGAAATTGAAATTGGCGTTCCCGACAAAAAAGGCAGGAAAGAAATATTGCAAATCCACACAAGAGGAATGCCTCTTGCCGATGATGTGAATTTGGATGATCTTTCGCAAATCACACACGGCTTTGTTGGGGCGGATCTCCAATCTCTTTGCAAGGAAGCTGCAATGAAAGCGCTTCGCCGCATGCTTCCAAAACTGAATTTGGAAGAAGCCGAAATCCCTCCGAAAATTTTGGAGGAATTAAAAGTCACCGGAACAGATTTCCAAGACGCACTCAAAGAAGTCCAGCCATCAGCCCTAAGAGAAGTTTACATTGAAATCCCAAATGTGAAATGGGAACAGATCGGCGGGCTTGAAAAGGTAAAACTAGAACTAAAAGAGGCAGTTGACCTTCCTCTCAAAAAACCCGAAGTTTTCGAAAGGATGGGAATCCGCCCGGTTAGGGGCATAATGCTCTTTGGGCCTCCCGGAACCGGAAAAACCCTTCTTGCAAAAGCAGTTGCAACTGAAAGCGAAGCCAATTTCATCTCTGTAAAAGGGCCCGAACTCCTCTCAAAGTGGGTCGGTGAATCCGAAAAAGGCCTTCGGGAGGTTTTCAGGAAAGCGCGAACAGCTTCACCTTGCATAATTTTCATTGATGAAGTGGATGCTATTGCTCCTGTTAGGGGATACGATGAAGGCTCCAAAGTAACTGAAAGAATGGTAAACACCCTCCTTTCGGAAATGGACGGCCTATCCAACATGAAGGATGTAATTGTAATTGGCGCAACTAACCGAGTTGAAGTTATCGATCCGGCAATCCTTCGGCCCGGAAGATTTGACAAACTACTGGAAATACCCGTTCCAGATCCGGAATCCCGGCTTGCTATCCTTAAACTCCACACCGCAAAAATGCCCCTTGATAAATCCATCAATTTCAAGGAATTGGTTTCGCGAACAGAAGGCTATTCGGGCGCTGATTTGGAAGCGCTTTGCAGGGAAGCTGGCATGGAAGCGTTAAGGGAAAATATTGCCGCAACAACGGTTACCCAAAAGCATTTCGCAGCCGCCCTAAATGCGGTCCGCCCAACCCTAATCCAGCAAAAGCGCAAGGCGGATGTAAGCTATTCGTAAAAGCAAAGGATTATTTGGCAAAAAGTTTGATTCGATGCCTAAATTTATCTCCAGTTAAAAAAATCAGCAATTACTTCCTTAATTCAAATCAGGAATTTATTTCCCAAACCTTCTTTCCGTCTCATTATAGAACTTGATTGCATCCTCAAAGTCTTCCTTCCCAAACTCGGGCCACAGCTTTCTTGAAAAGTAAAGCTCCGAGTACGCATTCTGCCATGGCATGAAACCCGACAGTCTGGAAACCCCGCCAGTTCTGATGATCAGATCCGGCGAATTCTTGCTGTATAAATATTTTTCGAAATCTTTTTCAGTTAGGCTGTTAATTCCTTTTTCCTTCCCTGAAAAATCAACCGCAATCCTTTTGGCGGCGTTCATGATCTCCTCCCTTCCCGAATACGCAATTGCAATCTCGAGTGTTTTCTCGAACTTTTCTGTTTGCGCTTCTAGCTCTGAAATCATTCCCACCAGATCTTTTGGCAGCAAATCGATTTTCCCAAAGAATTTCACATGGGTTTTCTTTTTTACAAATGTCTTATCCCTCAAAACCTGCCTGATTTTGTTCCTCATAAGCGCAAAAAGAATCCGAAGCTCAAGCTTGCTCCTCCCCTTGAAATTCTCAAGCGAAAGCGCCCAAAAAGTGACATTATCAATGGAATTTTCATTTGCCCAATTCACAACATCCTCAACTTTAGTGAATCCGGATGCATACGCATTCTGCACGCTAAGCGCATTGCGCATCGCAAACCTCCTGTTGCCATCTGGAATAATTGCTATGGATTTCAATTTCATGGGGTTTCCAACAAGTTAAATTTTAGATGTTTCGCCTTTAAATATATAACCTTAAAATGTGGTGCTTTCTATGAACGCCCCAACAAACAGGCAGGCAACCGAAAACATCACAAGTTTTATGACATCCTTAAGTATTGGCCTAAATTCCTTGGTGTTGTAAGCTTCCCTTGTAATTGCACTGCTAAGAATTCCCCCTGCCAAAGCGCCTGCGGAATAGGCGATCAACTCGAATGTTCCGTGCGGGATTAGGCCTAAAAAACCGCAAAATAATCCTTTAAGGACTGTAAGTGGCGGAAATCCTGTACCAATAATTTCGCATTTAAGGTCTGGAAGCAAATTAATTGCCGCTGTTTCCTTAAGAACAAATTTTTTCGCCATGTTTCCAAGGAATACCCCAATTATTGATGCGTTCCAAATCAATATGAAAACCGAGCCAGCCCCGTAGATCAAGGATCCCATGATCACAAGTCCCAAAACTCCAAGATTTTGCTTCAAAATGAACAGGAACGGGTTTGTTGTGCTAACCGCTGCCCCTTGCAGTGGCGTCGAATCCCCATTTCCAACAACTTGGGCTGTCAATTGCTGCCCAACATCCCCAATCCTTTTAAGCTCGGATAACTGCGGCCCAAAAAACTTTTCCGCTTTAGCACTATCGTATCCATCTATGAATAGATACCAGAAAGTGAATGCAATTGTCATTCCAATGAAAAACGCCAAAAGCACAAGCAAAACAGAATAGTGCCTTCGTATGGTCCTGCTTCCAAGCACGGTTTCATGCTCCAACTCCTCCTCTTCCAGCTTGAAAAGATTCAAAATGAAAGGAAGCGCAGGAATTAGCGTAAACATCAAAAGCATCGCCCCCATCGGCTCGATTTTCAAAAAATCCACAATCCCAACTGCCAGCGAAACAAAAATAAACGCCAAAACAATGATTTCGGATGGGTTTCTCTCTGCAGTCCTTGGGCCAATCAGCGCTTCCACAACCATAAGTTAATCCCGGATTTACAATTCTTAGAATAATGCATGATTTAAATTATGCGTTTTTGGGGAAATTTGAGAATATGGCCGTATGGCGCGATTTTCTTGCAATAGCAATTAGGCTCCAAATTACCTAAAATTATGAGCTAAATTCCCCCAACATGCTCCTATTAATATCTAATAATCATTTAATTTTTCATGGAAAAGGACGAGCCAAACCCAATAATTGCAAAACTACCCCTTTTTCTTTGGCTAACTATAGTGATTCTGCTTCTTGGCGCAGCTTATTTTCTTTTCAGCAAATCCGATGGAATTTCAAATCCATTCAATCCAAAGGCACAGTCCGCTTCCCCAACTCCTTTTTTAGTTCCGCAGGTCCAAATAGCCGAATTAAAAACAGTCGGCGAAAAAACCGAAGTCTCTTCTGCATATTTCAAGGTCGGTGAAGGTGCAATTTCTATTAAGCATACCATTTGGAAGGACGGAGTACATAGGATGGAAAAAATCGAAATTACTAATCCCACCAAAAAAACATTAAAATTTGCCTTATTGGAGGTAGTCCCGAAAACAATTGCCACCATTGCAGATGCATTTTCACATTCGATTCCAGCAACTGTTCTAAAAGACGATCCGGTTTTCCTGATCCGCTTTGAGCTAAAACCTGGAGAAACCAAATCATTTGAAACGGATTCATCAGCCGGATATGAATTTGGCGTAATGGAAATCCCAATCAATGAAGAAATAGCCACTTTACAGCCAACCCTTTTAAAACAACTAGCTGATACGGTTTCAAGATTCTCTTCGGACGAATATATGTTCCTATCAATCAAGGATGCAGCTGAAATGGAGCGGGCCCTTTCGGCAGTTTTAAATGATGACCGCAAAATTGAGGATAAAATCACATTCCTAAATGAAATGATCTCATACCAAGAATTAGTCGAGCCAAAATCCATACATATGGAAATATCCGAATTGCTCCCAATTGGTGATGCAACATTCCACTATGCAGCAAGAGCCGATCTTAAGCAATTCCTATTCAAAATCACCGGAAATATTGCCGAAAGTTCAATAACCTCTGTATCGCAATCCCCTGATTTTACCGGCAGTGGCATTGATGTTTACCTAAAAGCCGATTTTCTCTCAAAACTTAAGGGCAATTTGATCAATCCCTTCACCGGCCAAATTTTGCAGGATAAATTCACAGGAAATTTGAATATTTCATTTGCAAAAAGCCCTGATGAGAAAATCCAAATTCCAATTGAAACATATGTTGACCATAAGCGGTTAATCTCAATTTACCCCTCAACTTTGCATATTTTCTCAAAGGATGGCATTTCCCCAACGAAAAAGGCTTTTGCCATCAACAATCTTCCCTACAAAAGTGAAATATTTGTAGGCTTTAGAAGTTTTCCTCTTTCCAGTTCAACCGAGCTTTCCAAACGCGAAACGAAGTCGTATGCCAACAATATACTCTTCGAACGCCCGGAAATTTCAATATTTGATAATGGAACGCAATTCCCTAATTTTACTGTTGTTTCCATCAACTCGAGCCTAAATTCTGACCTACTTGAAGAGCTTTCGATGAATGATGTTTTAACCGGAAGATTTGTGGATGCTGCCAGGCAACCTAAGATCGTATCGGATGCATCCGATTGCTCCAACTTCTATTGCTCTTGCGTTCAACTGAAATCCGCAATCCCCCTTAAAATGATGGAAGTTAAGCAAATTGCCTCTTCCATCTACCCAAGCAAACTTGGGCTTTATGCCGACTTGTTTTTCAAAAATGAGGATTTTGTCTATTTTACCCATTCATCCCCAATTTTCTATTATTCTCCTGAGGAAGACAATTGCAAAATTGACCAATTAAATGAAACTTTGGAAAATGGGCACATCTATTTGGTTGCTATAACCGCTGACTTTTCCAACAAGGTTGCAAAAGAACCAATCCTTCGGAGTTTTTTGGTCGATACCGGCAAGTCCTGGCTTTACTATGGTTTTGATGGATCCGCCTTTTCTGACCTTTCCGACCAAACCATATTTGAAAACTTAATCTCAAAACACGATGAGGCAGTTTCAATGCTTTCAAAGGGAAAATAAATGAATAAAATTTTTATCGCAATAATGGCTTTTTCCCTAGTTGCATCCTTTTCTCATGCATTTACGGAAAAAGAACTTTGTGATGAACTCGCCAAAAAAACAGGTTTAACTGGCGTTGAATTAACCAATGCCTGCAATGAACTGATTCTAACCGCCAGGCTTTCATTGGAAGAACAAGACCTTGATTCAGAACTGCAAGTAGTCTCTGAAGCGCACGCGCAAAAGGATTACGGCAGGTTTGCTCCTGCATCCTTTGTCCTAAATGCCTATGGTTCGTTTCAGGATACCGACCAAAGCAATCGGGAAATGTTCAAGGAGGAAGAAGGGCTAAAACTTCTTCGTTCATGCGTTGGTTCAAAAGACAAATGCTTTGTTTCCGATATATGCTCAAAAAGCTGCAAATGCGATTATTCTGTCGGCGTCAACAAATACTTCGTAACTGCTAATTCCGCCCTTGATTATGTTTGCTCTGAAAACCCGGCAGTCCAAGTCCTAAAAGAAACCAAATCAATTGAGCTGGATCCTGCTAAAAAATTTGATATATTTTCTAAAAAATCAGAAGACTACCAAAAAAATGAAAAATTTGCAAGGGCAGTTTCCAGCCTATTATCCGCATTAGCAATTGCCAAGGCAAATCCGGATAACAAAATACTTCAAAATCAGGCGCAATTAGCCTCCAAGCAATTAGAGCTTTTAGCTTCCAAAAGTGCCCATTCCGGCAAATTTTCAGAATGCATGAAAGGCTTTTCCGATGTTTTGGAAGGTCTTGCCACATACCAAACAATTGCCTGGATGGCCGGCACGGTTATTTTCAAATATGGGGTTTCTACCGTACTCACTGGGGGCACAGCAACTGTTGCCATAATCATGTCTGATATTTCAATTCACGGCTATTTCACATATGAGATTGCAAAAGGACTAATTGAATCCTATAAGCAAACACCATCTGATAAAATGGGCGCCCGTTTCACATGTCAACTGATAGGCTCCGGCTTTTTGCTTGCAATGACTTTATCCGGAACCATAAAGGGAACAAAGGCGGCAGTTGCCTTGCAGCGCATCAAAAAGTATGGCGTTTTGGATGAAAGTTCAATTGGCTCCAAAGAATTGGTTAAGGCGGATCTTGAAGCAAAAAATATCAAGGCTAAAGTTGCCGGCATTGGGCTTGAATCCGGTTTAAAAGTCCTATATCCTTCGGAAATAATTGCAAGGGCAATGGGCAAAATCGTTGAAAAATACTCCAAAACAGGAAAAAAAGCCCCAGAAGCATTCAAGGAAATCCTTGAGCTAAAAGAATCCAAGGCAGGCCCCATCCTAAAAGATGCAACCAAGGCAAATTTGGAAACGGAAGTTGAAAAAACACTAAAGGAAACCGAAAGCTCCTTTTCCAAATCAGAAATTGAATATTTGGACGTCTTATCCGGCCTGGAAAAAGGCAAATCAATCTCCTTTGAAAACTACCAAAAATTCGAAACCATCCGCCATAATCTGGATTTGGAACTAAAAAACCAGCAAAAACTTATTTCCGAAATAAAGAAGATCGATAGGATAAGCCCTAGCATAAAGATTGCAGAAAAAGACCCGATTTTTTCAAAAATGAAGGCAATGCAGAAGGAATTGAAGGACATCGACCGGAAGTACATAAAAAGCAACCTGAAATTGAAGGATAAGTTTGATCCAGAATTCCTTCGGAATAAATTCATTCTAAAGAATGAGCACTTAGGAAATTCTCAACGATTCGTAAAAACAACCCTTTTTTCCGGTGAACTTTCACCTGAAGGGCGTGCATTTTTATTAGAGCCAAATTTTTTATCATCCCTAAATATAATTGGAGGAAAATGGGACACTAACTATGATGTTTTTTTTAAAAGGGTAAATTTGGCAAAAATATTGAACAATCCAGAATCAAGAAGTTACCTAAAAAGAACAATGGAAGCAAAAAAAGAAATTAATTTGGCTATATTGTCCATTTTGGGTACTATTGTAAGAAATTCGGAGGAACGAAAAGGAAAAAAATCAGGTTTCGAATATGATATAGCGTTTCAAGAAAGGTTTCTTTCAGGAGAGACTTTAGATTGGAACTCGTACTGGTTGGAAGATTTGGAAAGCGCGATTCTGTCCGATTCAAAAATTTGCATTGATAAGATGAATGTTGTTAGGGATAATTATCGTGTTTTGAACGCCATTAAGGATGTTGACGAATATTTATCCGTAGGACTTATCTATGCCCTAGCCGAAAATACTTATCCGAACCTTGGAGAATTTCTTAATTTCTTTTACAATCGGGGGGCCAAACTCGTCGAACTAAGAAATATTGCTCGCCAAAATAGCGGCCTTTCAGGGTCAGCTCATCCAGACTTATTATTTGAGCTAAAGAATTTAATGGAACTTGAGCGAGCATTAGGGAAGCGGTTTGATTTTAGCAAAACAGAGGATATTGCTAATTTTAATAATGAATTTTCTAAAATGAATCGTTTTTATCCAAATTCGAAAGAAATTATTTTTGAAAACTTTAAAACAGCCAAAGATTTGGATTACAGCTTGAAGATTAAATTAACCGCTGCAGACCGTATTCCTTCTTCTCAATTTATTTATGATATAGATCCGCCAAAATTCAGGACGAAAATAGAACAATTTACCAAAGATTACCCGAAGATTTCAAAAGTCATCAAAAAACATGAATTGGATTACGATTCATTTATTTTATTCCTAACAAATGCGGAAAAACTAAATAAATATTCGGAAAGCCATTTGGCACTTATTATCGAAGCCATGGATCGCTCTCCCGATTATAAATTCAAGGAAGCCTTTTTGAAAAATGATTGGCTTCTAAATGATGTTGAGACATTGAATTCAATTTTAAAAGTATCTGATTTTAGCAAGATAAGGACTCGTGGCGCTGATCCATTGGTATTTCAAAGACTAATTACCTTATCCAATTTTGGCCTTTTGGACAAATCAAAATTACAAGAAATACTTTCTCATCTTGAAAACAACAAATATAGTGATTCGGAAGCTAATTTTGTAATTCAGTTATCGGGCGTTCTAGATAGATCATTTTCGTATGGTGGAGATGTAAGTGTAGTTGAATCTTCAACTTGGTCCAATCGCCTATCTCTTGCTGAAATACGGGCGGTAATTGAGAATTCAAGGAAATTAACTGAAATTGGAGATTTTAATGATAATTATGGGAACAATTATTACAAAACAAAATACCTTAACTCAATCCTGCTGATTGACAAATCAAACCTGGAATTTATACTTGATCGGAAAAATATTAATCTTATCGTACATTATGCAAAACGACTTGGTCCGCAGTTTGGCCATAACTATTTCGATTCGATGTTAAGGGATTTGCCTGATAAATCCAAGTTGGAATTGTTGACAAATTCCGAATTTATGGAAACAATACTGAATTTGAAAACAAAAACACCTAAATTTGCAGAAACAGCTCTGGAAGTAATTATTTTAGGCGGGGATTCGCGTGGAAGAATCGATGCAGCAAGAATGGTCGAGGGCGTAAAGATTGCAAGCGAACTAGACGCCCTTGGAATTCAAAATTCAATTCCGATTGTTTTTAACCATCCGGAATCCAGTGCTTTATTGAAAAAACCCCGCTTTAAGGAATATTTGGCAAAACAAGCTAGGGAAATTGACACTCAAACCGTCGAAGAACTAGTGGATGATTACCTCTCATTTGCTGAAAACCCAAGATTCAAGGGAAAAATGGAACTCGTATTGGATCAAAATGCCTTATATCGCACTTCCCCTTCAGAATTCTTGCCGTTTGCGAAAAATTTTCTTGATGACCCGCAAGCAACCGAACTAGCATTCAAATACGGGCAGTTGAACGATTTTACAATATTGAAAATCCGAGAGGCAATGGATGCTGATAAATCCGCAGGCAAGAGTTTGGTGGAAAAGGCCCTTTCCGAAGGTATTTATGGTGTTGAATTAGTGGATGTTTCAACGGGCAAAAAAACCATTACCGAGGTTTTAAAACAGAGGGATTTGGGAATTCTGGAAAATAAACCCCTAGTAGCCGAGCTGGAGTTAAAATTAAATAAAAAAGGCCTTCCCGATGCCCTAAGGCAAACTATCGACAGATATGAAAAGAACGGCGTGAAAATAGCACTAACTTCAGGAAGCGCAAGGAATCCTATTTTGAACTTGCTTGGATTTTCAAAGGATGTTGAAATAAAAGATATAGATATTATTTTGCAGGAAGTTACAATAACTGCTTCAGAACTTAAGCAACTTTGTGCAAATTGCGATTCAGCAATTCTATCAAAAATTATCGATCGTTTAAAATCCGACAAAATGACCTTACCTGCCCTCTATAGGGGAATGGCTGAAAAAATAAGGATTTTTGATGATGTTGCAGCTGACAAATTGGCTATCAGACGGGCAAGGCTGATTTTGGAAAGTGAACTTGGAACCTTATTCAAAGATGAATTTGGCGATTTCTATAAAGATGGAAAACTTAGCGATTTAAAAATAGCCGAAATACTTAAAGACGAAAACTTGGAATCTACAAGGGTCATGAAAAACATTGTATTATTGCTTGAGGATATCACTCGAGCCAAAGAACTAGGAAATGATATTAGGGGGGATGCCAGTGCTGTAACCCGGGGAGATGCCGGAATAAATGCAATGCTAATTTTCAAGGATTCAAAAGGAAAATTGAAGATTTCCGATCCAGAAAATGCCATTTTGGATGCCAAGCGAGGGGAGATAAAGATCTCAAAAGGCTTAACCTCCGTTTATGGTGAAAGAATCCCGATCAATACGATGGTTACCAGCACAACAGAAGCTGCCGTTGCGGATTATTTAAGATTGCTTAAGCTTCAAGGTCAATTCGGGCTTAAAATCAATGCGGACCACGAAAAAATTATTCTAAGCGGCGTAAATTACATGAATTTCAAATCAGTTTTTGAACCAACAATTACCAATGTCCGGGTAAAGAAAAACGCTGCAAAAGTATTATCCTTCCTTGAGGGGCAGGATCTTTCCTCTGCCGAAGTCAGGGCAGTTGTAAAGAAACTTGCGAGTGTGTTTGATAAAAATCAGGAGTTGGTAGCAATGCTTGAAAAAATCACAGTCAAAGGAATCCGTAAAACCTATATTATTAATGCGATTTATCCGGAATTATCCTTGGGTGAAAGAAAAACTTTTCTTGAAAAAGGGCTTTCTGATGAATTTGTATTTCACGGTACGCGAACTCAAACAGTTGCTTTGGGGGAAGTATCCCTTGAAACTTCTTCATCAGCAAAAGGTATAATTGAGGCGGGCATGGTTGCTGGGATTCGCGAAGCTTATGGAAAAGGAGTATATGCGACCAATAAATTGACCACAGCTCTTCGGGAATATGGGCAGGCAGATTCCAATCCTGTGGGCGTTGTCATGATCAATAAAAATAATTTATTCAATTTGAAAAACGAAATTGGCCAAGCCAGGGAGATTAAAATTTTAGAAAAGGTCTCTATTGATGAAAATTGGTACGTTGCCCTTGAAGGTCCAGGCGAAGCTGGCAAAACAATTGTCCCCCTTTCAGCAGTCCACAAGATATTGTTCAGCGCTGATATGTACTTCCGTGCAAAGAACGAATTTGATGCATTGGTTGAGCGGGAACAGCTTTCAATAATAAATGATAATCCGGATGTATCTATGGCTAAATTAAAGCCCCAACTGGATGCTGTCAGATCACGAATTAATGAGGAAAAATTCGGTGCTGGAAGGACATTTGAAGATGTTGTTGTAAATGTTTATGATCTTGATTTGCAATTGCCCGAAGAATACCTAAAAAGACCAAACTAAAAAAACCATTTTAACACAATTATTGTTTTTTTATTCCAAAATAATTTTTTTCCATCCAAAAATAAGAATTTCCATAAATATTTTTCACATTTTTTTCCATTATCAACAAAACTCTTCAATCAAAATATTTTTTAAGGGATCCGTATTTGTGATATATGTCTATGCTTGTGCCCACCCCAAGCGGAATAGCGCTACAATTACAGCAGGAACAATTGATTCTTGATGGCAGAGGAGATCTAGTATTCATCTCCCATGCCCACTCTGACCACTCTTCGGGAGCCAAAAAAAGCAAGAGACTGATCTCATCTACGGAAACAATAGACTTGATGCACTCGAGGAACTATGCCGATTCGCAGGCGATGCAAAAAAAACTGGTTTCAACAGCTGATTTCAACTACGAGCTTTTGGATGCTGGCCACGTCCTTGGATCAAAGCAGCTCCACATCTCAAATGGCTTTTCATTCACTTACACTGGCGATTTCAAAACCAAGGACTCACTCACAAACAAAGGTGCCGAAATTAGGCAAGCTGATACTCTTCTGATGGAGTGCACATACGGCCTACCCTACTATAAATTCCCTGACCCAACTGAAGTTTACGCCGAAATGGAAAAATGGGTCGATTTGCAATTAAAGGAAGGCTCATCCATCATAATCGGAGGCTACGCACTTGGAAAAGCGCAGGAAGTCATCAAAATCCTAAATGATTATTGCGATGTCACTCCAATTGTGAGCTCTGAAATTTTCAAAATCTCGGATGTTTACCTAAAGCATGGAATAAATCTGAAATTCATAAATGAAACCTCTGATGAGGCAAAGCAGCTTCTCAAAAAGCAATTTGTCGCAGTTGTTCCCCATCATTTTGCAAATTATGGGTATGCAGGCAGGCTCTCCGAATTCTACGGAATGCCAGTTAGGTCGGCAGTTGCAACAGGCTGGGCGCTTGGGAACAGGTACGCGGTTGATAAGGCATTTTGCATCTCGGATCATTGCGATTTTCCAGATCTAATGGAATTTGTTGAACAGGTGGCTCCCGAAAGAATAATCACTACGCATGGCTATGAGAAGGAGTTTGCAAGGGAACTCACAAAAAGGGGCTACGATGCCCAGCCTCTTGGAAATCTCAAACCCAAAAAGCAAAAGCTATTGCTCCAATATTAGTTGACCAACCCCAGGGGGTGACCCCCTTAGTCTGGTCGGACTCCCAAACCCCCCTTAGAATTTTACGACATTAGTTTTTAGTATCCCAAATAAAACAGCGCTAGGCCCGTAGCAACCAAAGCCACTAATCGGTGCCCGGAATCAAGGGCAAACAGTTCCCAGTTCTGATGCCTTGAGAAAATCTCCTGCGTAAAGCTGGTTGTCATAACAAATCCAATCCAAAGGATAACAGAAATTGAAACTGCAGAATAAGCGGTTTTAACTCCCTCCCAAACAAAAACAAATCCCAAAACAAATGCGGTAATCAATGCGGCAACAAATGAGAGGAAATACATCCTCCCCATGCCTGCCTTGTTCTTTTTCATCTCCTTTTCGCTCCAACCAGAGAGCTTCATCCATTTATTCCCAAAAAGCATTGGCGAATACCACAAATAGCCAACAACCATTGCAACAACCGCAGCTAGAAAAACAGAAATCGTACTTAACCATTCAAACATAGCGCTCACCCTCAAACAGATAATGCAAACCCCCTATAAAAGTTTGATGTTTTTGGAGATTTTAACGGAATAGCAATAAATTAGTTGAGCCATGAGCAAAATGCAATTTCAATTCATCCGCCGTAAATCACATCCAAAAACTCCAGTTCATCCCCCTCTTTAAGGGAGGTTTGCTCGTGCGCAATTTTCCCATTCAACTTGATTAGGAAAGTCTCATCATTCAATTTCAAATCAGAAATCAGCGTATCAACTCTTGCCTTGCTATCGAGCTTCAGTTCCTTCGAAATTCCTTTTTCAATCAATTTGATTTTCATAACATTTTCCCTTGAATACGAAATTACCTATAATTCGCCTATTGACGCCTAAATCATTTGACATTAGGATTAATTTCCAGTACAATTCCCAGTTAATCTGAATTTAGCATTAAACCCGACAATTCAAATTTCCCGATTCACTTGAAATTTGGCAAAAAGTTGATCAATAGCAAAATAACCGAAGCAATTCCGGCAATTATCGCAACCCTTTTGGCAGTTGCATTATTCTTGCTTGGGAAAGCCTCCTTTGCCTCTTCAAATACCAGCCTGTACCCATCCGTTAGGAAAATCGGCACAAGATTGATTACGGCGAGAGCAAAATTGATCAAAATTATGAGCCCAAGTGTTCCAAAAAGGAATAGTACAGCCGCAGTAGGCAAATCTTCCATAGGATAGCTATTTGCAGGCGCAATCCCCATCTTCCCATTCTTCCCAAGGACAATTTTCTTTGCACCAAGATCAGTTGCAAGCATTACGGTTTCCCCTTCCTTTCTATTTTTCATGATCGAAGCAAATTCTGGATAATTCTTAACCGCTGTTCCATCAACAGAATAAATTACCTCGTTTTCCGCCAGCAGCCCGTTCGCAGTTCCATCTTTGGAGACCTGGACTACTTCAACTCCATTTGCCATTCCCAAAACCAGTGGGCTAGCAATCAAGCCAACCGCAGTAAAAATCATGAACAAAATGAAATTCGAAGTGGTCCCTGCAATCAAAATTCTCCTCTTCTTTTGTATTTCAAGAGTTGCAAGTTTTTCCTCATTGGGTTCAACAAAAGCCCCAATTGGCAAAATCCCAAAAAGTATAGCTCCTGAATTTTTAACCTCCAATTTTTCAACAAGCGCCAAAATCCCATGCGAAATCTCATGCACTCCTGCTGCAATGATGATTGCAATCAGCCCTTCCCAAAATGGAATGGTAACCCCCGGCACAACAAGCGTTGCCCCAGCCGAACTTCCCGACACAGTCAAAATCATGTAAGCCTGTATGGCAAGCGATGCCACTCCAAAAATCAAAAGCCCGCCCGCTATTCCAATTGCCGAGAGGTAATATGGCAAACTATCATTGTAAATTGTTGGGTTGCCATAAATTATGAACCCATAGAAGAATGCGCAAATCAAAACAAAATGCGCAAGGATTTTTTTCCAATTCCCCTTATAGATGTAAATCGAATAAAGCATCCCAAATCCAAGGCTTAATCCAAAATCAGCAATTGCCCTCATAATCCTTGGGTATTTAGCAAAATACCTCATTGCAGCAAAGCCCCTCTTGCCCCTGAATATGATGATTCCATAGTATTCCTCATAACCGCCAAGCTTGGCAATTACTTTTCCAGAGCCAACAAGCAGTGCCAAAATAGCCGGAACCTTGATAAAATTGCTATAATTTGATGTTGCCAAATAAAAGAAAGCTGCAATCGAAACCAGCGCAACAACCGCCAGGGCTAGTTTATCATTGATTGTTAGGATTTTCCTTTCCACAATTTTTTTGGTTTGTAATTTATCCAAACTATCCGATTTTCCCCGATTTTCCACTTTTATTGTTTTTTCCATTTTCTTATCGTTTTTTTTCATTTTCTCAACCCAGCAATTGATTTATTAGCCAATCAACAGTTTATTTTGCAATGAAGCAAAAGATTTCCCCAAAAACAAATAGGAAGGATAATTCGTGGTATTTGGCGTTTAAATTCATTTCCTTATCCTTCATCCTAACCCTAAGCTTAAATTTTGCCATTTCAATTACAAATATCCCAAATATTATTGCCGCCTACACCTCAAAACTGTTCCTGAACACGCTATTTGGCATTGATGCATCCGTTTTGCTAAACGCGGATTTCCCAATCATCCAAACCCAAAACTTGACCGCCATTATAATCGATCTTTGCTCCGGCAAGCTTGAAATTGCAATACTATTTGGCATAATTTTTGCAAGCTTTGAGAAAAAAACAAACTATAAAATTAAGGGCTTTGCAGTCGGCGTGCTTTTGCTTCTTATTTTCAATGCGATCCGCATCTCGACAACAATCTACTTTTTCGATTCTGGAAACATCCAATGGAGTGCAATTTTCCACGATCTTCTCTTCCGAATGTTCCTTGTGATAATAATCGTCACCTACTATGCAATCTGGTATTACTATGATCTCCCAAGAAAATCAAAAGCCTAACAAAACATTTGCCGGTCCCAAAGCCAATTTAGGAAAATCGCAAACCGGCCAAAAGGAAAAATCCCAATTTGTAAAGTATGGAGATTTGCACCTTGCTATTTTTCCGGATGTGTATGACCCCCATGAAGATTCATTCATGCTGGCTAAAGCTGCAAAAGAGCTATCATTTGGATCGGTTCTGGATCTTGGCTGTGGAAGCGGAATTTTGGGCCTATCGGCCCTTCAAAACAAAAAAGTCACTAAAGTCACGTTTGCAGACATTTCCGAATCCGCAATTGAAAACGCCAAGCAAAACTTCGAAAAAAATGAAAAAATAATTGTGGTTGCATCCGGCAGTTCAAAAACCTCCCTGAATAAACGGGTGTTATTCGTCAAATCCAATCTGTTCCAGAAATTGGAAAATGAAAAGTTTGATACGATCATATTCAACCCTCCCTACCTCCCAACTACAAATGAGGAGCAGCTTGGCGGAAACATCAACCGCGCATTTGATGGCGGGAAGGATGGTCGGCAAACAATTGCCAAATTCCTCTTGAAATTCCCACTCTTCCTTTCTGAAAAAGGGATCCTGCTGTTTTT
This sequence comes from Microcaldota archaeon, assembly GCA_016212475.1. Taxonomy (GTDB): domain Archaea; phylum Micrarchaeota; class Micrarchaeia; order Norongarragalinales; family SBBD01; genus JACRGC01. Next base: position 42,821 of record JACRGC010000003.1, read on the forward strand.
GGACAGCTCGCTTTCGGATTCCATCAAAACCGAAAAAAAACTTGCATCAATTGGCTTCAAATTTGACATCCTCTCTACCAAAAGCTTCTTTTTTGAAAAGCTGCGCGTCCTTAAAGTTTACCGCAAATCCATTCACTAATAAGTTGCACTTGCCTTGCTGCAGGTGTTAGCGGCTTAAAAAATCCGGAGGCTCTTCCTGAAAATCAATGAGTTTTTTCCAATATTCCCTTCGTTTATTTGAATTTTTTGGAATTTTCCAATATTTTTCATCCGCAAACGGCTTTCCCTTAACTGCCTTTCGCATTGCACCTGAAGGGCCTTCAACTAGTTCCAAATGCCGCCTTAGCCTATTCAAAAAAAAGCAACGGAATTCCAATCCGCGCTGTTTTAGGTGTTCAAAGTCCAGTGCTAATAGTGTTATCCATTGTTCCTGGCATATTTCTGAAAGATCCTTGTTTAGCCCTATGGCATGATTCATACCGCCAATGAATTCGCCATCCATTTCCAATGCCCATTTTTTAAGCCCTTTAATTGGGTCTCCCCTGTATTGTGAATGGCAAGTGACCCCATCCAGCCAAAAATCCACATTTTCGTAAATGCAATATATTTTCACCCTATCGGCTGGAAAACTTCGGGCATTGGACCATAAAGAGATGGGTTTTAGGTTCTGGAAACTTTTTATTACCAGGATCTGGTTTTTTCCAAGCAAATCGGATTTGTATTTGCCAAAATATTCAAATCCGTTGCCCATGTAAATATCGGAAAAAAGCCCATCCACCAGTTGGTAGCCCGAATTGGTGATTTTTCCGAGCAATTTGGCAATTTCAGGATTTCCTTTCAAGAATGGGATTCCCCGCAAAAGCGAATCCACTTCCAGTTGCGAATGAATCAGATTAGCCTTCCTGTTGTATGCATCCCTCCCCCGCCAACTTTTTATAATCGAATGGAAAAACAACGCAATTTTTTTGCGATCCTTAAGCGGGATTTTTGCGGATTTCAAATCTAGCAAAGTGAAGTAAAGGTTATCCAGTGTTTCTGAAGGCCCATCAACAAATTTGTGCAGGTCCGAAGGCGGCATTTTTCTTTTTTCAATTTCGGTGCATATTTCGAGTATCCATTCGCACCACTCCTTTGCGAATAGAGGATGGAATTGCAAATGTGAAAAAGGCTTAAGAGTTTTGAAATCCATTTCTGCTGTCAAATCCCGGTAGAACGCCGTCTGTTCTTCTTGCCAGTTGCTAGATCTCATAAATTTCCCCCTTAGCCCCGTCGACCAGAATTTCTTCTCCATCTTTCAACTTTTTTGTCGATTCCTTTGTGTTCACAACGCACGGCACGCCCATTTCCCGGCATAAAATCGATGGATGTGACATTATTCCGCCAATGTCGCAAACTATTGCAGCAGCCTTGTTCATCATAACCGTCATGGATGGATCGGTTATCCTAGTTACCAGAATTTCCCCCTCCTTAAATTTCAAGTAATCCCCAGCTCCCTTTATGATTCTTGCTTTTCCTTTAGCTTTCCCGGAGCTAGCGCCTGTTCCCCTGAGCAGCAGTTTCATTTAAAATCCTCCCTATCTTTATCAACAAAATACAAGTTGCGGGGTTAAAAAATGTTCTCAGAAGGTTTGTTCCTTGGGATTTTGGCCGCGTTCTTTTGGGGTTCTGCTGATTTTTTTGCAAAAAAAGCGGTTACGCGGGAAAAAAACTTCATTCCCATCCACTTTTCGAATCTGGTCGCTTTTTTTGTCATAATCGCATACAACCTGCTTTTTTCGTCGCCGGGATACAGCCTATTTGCAGTCATCCCGAATGTATTTTTCGTTTCACTTACCATGACATCCGGCTGGTGGTTTTTTTGGAAATCATTGCAATCCGGAAAGCTTTCCCTGCAAACCTCAGTTGGGGCAACATTTGGCTTTGTCACATTGATCCTTGCCATGCTTTTCCTTGGCGAAAGACCCCTGCCAACCCAGATATTCGGGGCATTGACAATTATTGTTGGGGTTTTCCTGCTTGCAGGCTCAAAATCCCTTGGCAAATTCAAATTCGACCCTAATATTCTTCTGGCATTATTGGCAGCAATTTGCTGGGGGACTTCATATTACCTTTTGGCAACCCTCTTCAAATTCCATCCGCTTGCCATAATTCTCCAATCCCACTTGTTCTTTTCAGTTTTGATTTCAATTGGAATTGTACTTCTTGCAGGAAATCGGCTTTTCCCAACAAATCCAAAAAACCTGCTGCCGGCAATGATTGCAGGATTCATAGATTCCCTTGGCCTAATTTGCTACTACCTTGCAGCCCGCCTAATCCCTTTTTCCCTGCTAACCCCCCTCTCTTCCATTTACCCCGTATTTACCTCCATGCTTGCATATATTTTCCTAAAAGAAAGGCTTGAAAAACGGCAATATGTGTTTTTAGCAATGGTTATAATTGGAATATTGCTAATTTCAGTATAGTATGATTTTCACTAAAAGGGGTTTTATCTTAATTTCCTAATTGGTCACTATGGCATCCTTGAACGCTGGCCCTGAATATTACTCCGCCGAAGGCAGGTACCAATCCGCAAAAACTAGGGAGAATAAGCTCCTTGCCCTAAAAGACATGCTAAAATTTGCCCCAAAGCACAAGGGATCGCAATCCATCCTGATGGAAATCAAAAAGAAAATTTCGGCGCTTCGAGACGAGGAAAAAATCGAGAAGAAAAAGAAAGCCGGAAAGAAGGGGTCTGGTGATTTCATAAAAAAGCAGGGAGCCGCCCAGATTTCGATTGTTGGAATCGTGAATTCCGGCAAATCCTGCCTCTTCAACCGCTTATGCAACCTAAAAACCCCCTCTTCAGAAGTTCAATTTGAAACTCAGGAAGCAGTTCCCGGAATGATGGACTACGAAAAAATCCAGTTCCAATTCCTTGATTTGCCAAGCATAACCGACCAAAACAAGGCAAAATATTTCGCAGTTGCAAGGATGTCGGATCTTTGCATAGTTGTGCTTGATCCCCTGCAGGATCTTTACCCCCAAAAAAAATTCTTTGAAGAGCTTGCGGCAAAAAAAATGTATTTGGTTTCAAAAAAGGCAATTCTTGCCGTGGAATACGGCGATCCGCAGTATGATGCGTATTCGGATGAGGATTTGGAGTTCATCAAAAAGGCAATCAAAAGCAACCTAAACCTGATTAGGATTTACACGAAAAGCCCAAGGGGCGAAATCGACAAGGACAAGCCCTTTGTCATGCTATATGGATCGAATGTTTCAGATATTGCAAAGCAGATCCACAAGGATCTTTACACCAATTTGAAATACGCGCGGGTTTGGGGGTCCGCCAAATTTTCCGGCCAGCAGGTTTCAGGCGATTTTATCCTAAAGGATGGCGATGTTGTCGAGCTTCACATGAAATGATGCCGCAAACATCATCAACCTGTTTAGGGTTCACCCGAAATCACCCCTGGATTTGATTATAAGCTGATTATTTGTTTTAATTCCATGCAAACATTTTACCTTGATTCCAATTTAGATAGCAATAAAAACAACCTCCCGCATATGTATCAGTTGATACATATGGTTGGCAAATGGAAAAGGGAAATTTTCAAGCACAAAATAAGCAGGTATCCACGGCTCGATACGGTTTTGATGGTTGAAAAAACCCTCTTCAAATTCCGATCCGAAAAAACAGTCATGCAGGTTTGGAAACTGCTCCCAAAAAAGGTAATGTGGCGAACTTACCTTACGATCCTCGATTACCTGGCATTTTCGGGCAAAATACTTATAGCAAAAGATCGAAGGATAGTTTGGATCTGGAATCCAAAACTCATGGAAAAAGTCGGGAGGGAGGGAATTGAGGCATGAAACAGGATGGGCGGAGTAGGCGGGTGAAGTTCATAGATGAAAAAATTCACGCCGAATTCTTAAAATTAAAGGAAGGGAATTTCCTTGAAAATCAATTGGCAATCAGCATAGAAAAAGCAATTGAGGAATTGAAATCGGATGAGGCCTCTGGAATCCACATTCCAAGGAAATATTGGCCCAAGGAATACGTGCAAAAATACGGAATAACAAATTTGTGGAAATACGATTTGCCAAATGCATGGCGCTTGATTTACACTTTAACTGGCAATAATTTGGAAGTAGTTTCAATTATTCTGGAATGGTTTGACCACAAAGCATATTCGAAAAGGTTCCGTTACAAGGTAGGCTAAAATGAAAAAGATTTCGAAATCGTCCTTGCGAAAAAAGTTCAAGAATAAAGAAGCTTTCACTAAAACCGAGTATGATTGGATGGATGGAAAAGATTGGCATCCGATTGACGAGCTTCCTTTTAAGGCGGATTTTGTTGGACACTTAATAAAAATTTCCAAATCTAAAAAGTTTGTAGGGGTAAAGCGCATCGATGAGTTGTTAAAGCCCTAGCCAACAAGAATCGAGTTGATTTTTAAGTGCGGGCTGCCGGTTGTCACTGGCGCGGATTGCCCATCCTTTCCGCAAGTCCCCGGCAAAAATTCCAAATCCCTAGCAACCATGTCTATTTCATGGAGTGATTCCAAAATATTCCCATTTATGCTGCAATCCCTAACCAGCTTGGTTTTTTCGCCGTTTTTAATAATGTAGCCGTATTTTGCAGCGAATGTGAAATTGCCAGTTTTTGGAAGAACCTGCCCTTCCTTGCACCCAACAAGGTAAATCCCATTTTGCATCTCTTCAAATAGCTCATCCGTTTTGCTTTTCCCCTTCTCAAAATACGTGTTGCTCATCCGAACAATTTGGCGCATGTGGCTATCCCCCCTAGCATTGCCTGTCAATTTATCCCCAAAAACATGCGCAGATTCAAGGGAGGTCAGATAGGAATTCAATACTCCCTTCCTTACAAGGGATGTCCCATTTGCCTTTGTGCCCTCATCATCAAATTCATAAGCGCCCCAAAGCGATCCATCTATGATTGGCGAATCCGAAATGCTAACGACCTCGTTGCCGATTTTTGCTCCGATTTTCCCCCTCAAAATCGAACTATCGTTCATTACCCCATCCGCTTCGCACGCATGCCCAACTGCCTCGTGTGAAAATACCCCTGCAAGTTCCGGATCCAAAATCGCTGCCATCTTCCCCTTAGGCCCAGTTGCTGCATCCAATAGCGCAACTGCTTCGCGCTTTGCCTTTTCAACCTTTTCTTCGAATTTTTCCAGCACTTCCATTCCCCGCTTTTCCTTTACCTGCTCAAATGAGCTTTCGATTTCTCCTCCCCTGCCTGCATAAACAAAAATCCCAGCCCCGCACCGGATTTCCTCCTCCTCGATTTGGGCGCCTTGCGAATTGACTAATCCAAAATCCGTCCTGGAATCGAAATAATTAATTGCCGTGCTCTTGATGTTTTTTCCCCCGGCTGATTTTTCATATTCAGTCATTTCAGCAATTTTTTCCTCGGTTGAAAAATCGAGGGGATTTTTTCCAACCTTCGCCCTTGTTTTTTTGTTGTTTGCCTGCGGGCTGGAAAATTTGATTTTCCCATTCCCTATTTTTGCCAATTTGGAAGCTTCCAAAATCACCCTGTCCAAATCTTTCAAGCTATTTGAGGAAGAAAACCCAAAAGTGCCGCTTTGAAGGATCCTAACCGTTACGGATTCCTTTTTTCCCTCCTTTATGGATTCGCAAGCTCCGTCCTTGTTTGTGATCGCAGTAAATTGCGATTCTGTAACTATTGCATCCGCATACGCAAATTTCGAGAGCTTCCTTGAAATTTTATCGATCTCTTCCATATCCATCCTCCAAGGTACCTAAAAACGGCAACAAATTTAAATGCAAACCGCATGTATGCAATCAGTATGGTTGAAATAATTGGAAAGGAATTGCTTGCATCCCAAGGAGTTAGCCCAAATAGCCGCAAACTCATCCTAGATTGCGCCGAATACACTTTGAATTCACTTCTTCCTGAGGTTCTTTTGCAAAATAAAATCAGCTTTGAAAAAAATACCTTGCAGGTAATGAACCGGAGATTCAAGGTTCTTGGAAAAATCTACGTCATCGGCACAGGAAAAGCGGCAGGAAAAATGGCGCAGACAATTGAAAAACTGCTCCCGGTCGAAAAAGGCATAGTCAGCCTGCCTAGGGGTACAGCCGGCTCTTACAATTGCAAAAAAATCGAGCTGATCGAAGCTTCCCATCCCTTCCCGGACGAAGGATCCGTGCTTGCTGCAAAAAAAATGATTGCCCTCTCAACCCAAGTAACCGAAAAAGATATTGTGGTTTGCCTGATTTCAGGAGGCGGCTCATCCCTCCTTTGCCTTCCTGAGGAAGGGATAACATTGGATGAAAAAATTTCGATTGTCAAAAAGGTAATGAAGGCGGGTGCGGACATCACCGAGCTTAACAATGTCCGAAAAGCGCTATCCGCAATAAAGGGGGGAAAGCTTGCTGTGCATTTCAAAAAGGCCAAAATTATCAATATCATATTATCCGATGTTTTAGGAAACCCTCTTGAAACTATCGCCTCCGGCCCAACGATTCCTTCGGAATACACCTACTACGAAGCAAAGGAGGTTTTGGAAAAATACGGCTTTTGGGACCAGGAAACTTCTTATTGCAAAATCATTGAGCGCGGAATTATGGTTGGAAAGCTTCCGTTGAATTTCAAAAAAATAAAAGCATTAACCAGCAATTTCATCCTTGGCGATAATTCCTTGGCGGTAAAATTGGCCTCCGATTTCCTGAAATCAAAAGGCATTGCGACCAAAACCTACCAAAACATTTCCGGCGATGCAAAAACCATGGGAAAAAAATTTGCACAGCTATTGAATTCCGGCGAAAGCTTTGTTGCCGGCGGGGAAACAACCGTCCATGTGTGTGGCGGCGGCCTTGGAGGCAGGAACCAGGAATTTGCATTAAGCGCTTCCAGCTACCTTCGGAAAGGGACTTTGCTTTCAGTTGGAACTGATGGAGTGGATGGGGTATCGCCCGCAGCCGGTGCAATAGTTGATTCCCAAACGCGAACACTTGCAATCCAAAAAAAACTTTCAATCAACGAATACCTAAACAACAACGATTCCTTCACGTTCTTCCAAAAACTTGGCAATTGCACGATCATGACCGGCCCATCCGGAACAAATGTTTGCGACTTAATTATCGGAATTGCTTAAAGTTGCGAGTTTAGCAAAGAATCGGTGATTTTTATCCAATTTCATGTTAATTTTCCAAACAACAGTTTACTTCCCCAATGCATCCATTTTTAATTGGAAAATCCCAAATTAATTCGAAAATCTGGTATACCTATGCTCCGAATAGTTTTCCTTGGGAATGCAGCTGCAATGCCTACGCCAAATTCGCCAACATCCAGCTTTGCGCTCAAAACCGGATCCACATTCCTATTCGACTGCTCGGAAGGGGCGCAGCGCCAGCTCATGAAATTCAAAATCTCCTATGCAAAAGTCAAATGCATATTCCTCTCGCATCTTCACGCAGACCATTTCCTTGGCATCCTTGGGCTTACGCAAACCCTAAACATGATTGGGCGCAAAGAGGAGCTCATAATCTATGGGCCAACTGGCACATCCGAATTCATGAAAAACCTATTTTCCCAAAAGCAGCTCCGCACAAATTTCCCAATAAAGGCAATAGATGTTCCAAGGGCAAAAAAAGGGATATATTCCGACAAGCTGATTAGGGTCGATGCATTCCCTGTAAAACATAACGCGCCGGCAATTGGCTTTCTTATTGAAGAGCAGCCAATCAACAAGTTCCACGAGGAAAAAGCGCGCGGGCTTGGCATCAAGGGAAGGCTGTTTTCCGAAATTCAGGACAAAGGGGAAATTACAATTGATGGCAAAAAAATAAGGCTTGAAGATGTCACATTCATGAAATACGGGAAGAAAATAGTCTATTCCGGCGATTCAATCCCGACTGCAAATGTCGTCAAGTATTCCGAGTCGGCCGATTTGCTAATTCACGACTCCACATTCTCTGATGCGCATAATGCAAGCGCAAAGGAAAAATTCCATTCAACCGCGAAGGATTGCGCGGAAATTGCAAAAAAAGCCAAAGTCAAAAAGCTGATCCTGACACATTTTAGCAACCGATATGAAAACCTCGATATCCTAAGGGAAGAGGCGGGGAAAATTTTTGAAAACACGGACATTGCAAAGCCGGGCCTTGAGGTTTTGGTTTAGCCCGCGGCAATTTTTAACAAAACCTGAACTCTTAAAAAAGATCCTCTCCATTCATTAATCGAAACAAATAAACTGATATTCATGAAAACAAAAAGTTCCTTCAAATTGGAAAAAATCACAGGCAAGAAGGAGAAGGTTTTCCAAGGATTTGTGTACAATGTAACAACGGAAACCGGAAATCTTGTTGCAAACGACGTGCTGGTCCACAACTCCGGAGGCTTAGGTACCCCTCCGCATCTTCGGATCGAAGCTGGCGCAATCCATAAGGCAAACAAGGGCGTACTTTACATAGATGAGGTTTCAACGCTTAGGCCAAAGGCGCAGCAGGAGCTTTTGACTGCAATTCAAGAGAAAAGATTTTCAATTACCGGCCAAAGCGAGCTTTCTTCCGGCGCGCAGGTAAAAACCGAGCCGGTGCCATGTGATTTTGTCTTGATAGCTGCTGGAAATTACAGCGACATCCGAAATATGCACCCCGCCCTTCGCTCAAGAATTAGGGGCTATGGGTATGAAGTTTACATGGATGAAACCATGCCAGATTCCCTTCCAAACCAGCTAAGGCTTGTCCAATTCATTGCGCAGGAGGTTTCAAAGGATGGGAAGATTCCGCATTTTGACCAAACCGCAATCCAGGAAGTGATTTATGAGGCAAGGAAAAGAGCTGGAAGAAAAAACCGCCTAACACTTAGGCTTCGGGAGCTTGGCGGGCTTGTTAGGGCAGCTGGGGATTTGGCAAGGGAGCAGGCATCAAAACTAGTTTCAGCAATCCATGTAAAGGCGGCAAAGCGGCTCTCAAGAACGCTTGAGCAGCAAATGAGCCAGCAATTCATAGATGTAAAGAAGGATTACCGCGTTTTTGTTTCCGAAGGCAATGAAATCGGAAGGGTCAATGGATTAGCCGTCATGGGCGATTCTGGAATCGTGCTTCCAATAGTTGCCGAAGTTGCGCCAGCTGCAAGCAAGCTCGAAGGCAAAATAATTGCAACCGGAAAGCTTGGCGATATTGCAAAAGAAGCCGTTGAAAATATTTCCGCGCTCATAAAAAAACACATAGGAAAAGACACATCTAATTTTGATATTCACGTTCAGTTCCTCCAAACTTATGAGGGTGTGGAGGGGGATTCCGCAAGCGTTTCAGTTGCAACAGCTGTGCTTTCCGCTCTTGAGGGCGTTGCAATTAGGCAAGATGTTGGAATGACCGGATCCCTATCGGTTAGGGGTGAAGTTTTGCCAATCGGAGGAGTCACGCAAAAAGTTGAGGCTGCAATTGAAGCCGGCATCAAAAATGTGATTATTCCAAAATCCAACCTTGGCGATTTGGTGATTGAAGAGGAAAACAAGAAAAAAGTGAAAATCATAGTCGCTACCAGTTGGGCCGATGTTTTGGAAAACGCCCTTAAGGATTCTCCCAAAAAACGGCTGCTTGTCAAGAAAATAAAGCTCGAGCTTAGCGGGAAGAATGGAAATTGATTTTAATTCCGAATTTTATTGAATTCCAATTGTGAAAAAATTATCAATTATTAGTCGTTCTAACCTGACAGATGCTCTTAGCTAAAAAAACCTAAGGATAAAGCGGCATCCCATCCGTTCCGCCCGATTCCTTGCTCATCCACCAAAGTATTGCTATTGCAACAAATACCAATACTGCCCCCTCCATAATTCACCACAAATAAAATTCCGCATAAAAGTTAATACGCATTTGTATTTTTGCAAAAGTTAGACAATCGTCTAATTGACCAACCCAAGGGGGAGATCCCCCTTAGTCTGGTCGGACTCCCAAACCCCCCATTAGTTTTGCGAACTATAATGCCTGATTTCTTCAACCCCTTGAATTACTTTTGCGAATCTAAGAAATCAAAAAAATTAAGCCATAGCTTTTCCTATCCCTTGAAATTCGAATCGTTCTCCAAATTATTGTAAACATAAGCCGCCGGTGAAATCCTGCAATTTTCCCCAATGAAAATCCCGCAGTTGATTGAAACGTTGATTCCGGTTTTTGTGTTCTTCCCAATGACCGCCCCAAGCTTGTCCCTTCCGGATCCCACCTTTTCCTCGCCGGTTTTTATTGAGATTTGGGAATGGTCGAATTTCAAATTTGCAATTTTTGTCCCCGCGCCAAAATTCACATTCTCGCAAATTATCGAATCCCCAATATAGGAAAGATGCGCAGCATTCGAATTATGCATGATTATCGAGCTTTTAACTTCCGTAGAATTTCCAACATGGCAGTTATCCTCGATCACAACCCCTTTCCTTAGGTATGCGTTTGGCCCAACCACCGAATTTTCCCCGATAAATACATTGCCTTCGATGTAAGTCCCAGCCTTTACAACCGATCCCTTTCCGACATGGATTTTTCCCTTGACAACAACAAACTCCTCTATTTTCCCCTCAATTGATTGTTCCATAAGGTTTGTTAGGGCGTATTCGCTTGCTGCAAGATAATTCCAAAAATACCCAACATCCGTCCAATAGCTTGCAAATTCCAAAACCCTAAGCTTGCTCCCTTTGGCAAAATCCAAAATTGCATCCGTAATCTCGTACTCGTTCCTTTTTGACAATTTGACTTTTCTTGCGAACTCGAAAAAACCCCTCGGAACAAAAAGCGTTCCCGTATTGATCAATTTGTTCCTTGCATCAAGTGGCTTTTCAACAAGCCCAACCATGTTGCCTCCCTCCGCTTCAACAACCCCGTATGCAGATGCATCCTCCTCCCTTTTTGCAACAATGAATGGGGTTTTAGAATTATCATTTAGGGTTTTGAAAATCGAGGGGTCGAAAAACGTATCCGCATTCATTATGAAAAAAGAGAGCGTTTCAACAAGTTTTTCCGCCTGCAAAAGCGCGTGCGCAGTCCCCCTCATTTCCTTTTGCTCGACAAATACAATTTTTTGCGCGTGCCTATGCTTTGAGAAATACTCCGTGATTTTTGCCTTTTCAAACCCGACAACAATGATTATTTTCCCAACCTGCGGCCCAAATTCCTTGATTATCCCTTCAACTATCCATTCGAGAAGCGGCTTATCCAATATCCTGACCATGGTTTTTGGGTAGCTATTGGTAATTGGCCTAAGCCTTTTTCCCTGCCCAGCTGCCAGCAAAACAAAATCAAATGCCATATGTATCACTTCATTTTTTCAACAATTTCAATTATTTTCCGCAAATCCCTGTTCGGATCATTTTGCTTGAACAGCAAATGATTGCAATAATTGGTTAAATCCTGCCTGTAATTGAACGCAACTGAATTCTGCTTCCCAACCAATTCAAACATCGGGACCTCTGAAAACGAATCCCCAACAACCAGGCATTGCGTTTTTTTGGCTTTGTTTTTCAAGAGCCATGCATTTAGCATTCTTTCCTTCTCCCTTGGCGATAGCACTTTCCCAAGCCTTCCCAGCCTCCCATTTGAGATTTCGCACTCAGAAGTAAAATAATCGTCGATCAAAAGCTTGTGCCTTGATGCAAACCACCTAATCAAAGGCCCAATTGTTGCGGAAAAAATCCCAATCCTGATGCCATTTTCATTGAAATATGAAAACGCCTCCTTGGCGCCCTTGGCAATCCCAAGCCCATTAATGATTGCCTTAAGCTTCCTAACCGAATGGGGCCTGTAAATATCCATTGTTTTTTCCCATACAATTCTTGGCACTGCCTCTTTTTCCCACTCCTTTTTGGCTGACGACAATCCGGAGTAATACTCATTTGAAAGGGCGTCCGATTCCCTTTTTTTGCCCAGTTTTTCGCATAGGAATAGCGGCGCTTCTTCGAGTGGGATGACGCCGTCAAAATCAAATGCGATAAATTTAATTGCCATTGTTTTCATCTTATTTCTTTGGTGAAAATACCTTTCTTCCCAATTGATCGTATATCGGCTTCCCATAGCTTCCCAAAACCGCAATTAGTGCATCCCTTTCAAGCTCGGTTTTTGTTCTTGGAAGCTTGATTGCGGAAATATTCCCCTTATTTTTGAATAGGACAGAAAAACCGCCGTGCTTTTCGATTTGCCTTGCGAAATCCTTCCGATGCTCGGTTTTTGCATGATCGAACTCTTCCAATTTCATATCCTTTGGAGCTCCTTCGTGCAGGAAATCCGATAGTTTTGCTGCATCTTCGTGGATATTTCCATTCATATGATGTACATGAATTTTGCCGCTAAATTCCAAAATCCCCTCGATTCTTTCCGGGTATTTCCTCTTTTGTCCCATGTTATTTCACCGTCACGCTTTTTGCAAGGTTCCTTGGCTTATCTGGGTTTTTCCCCCGAACAACTGCCAATTGGTATGCAAGCAATTGGAGCGGAATAATGCCAAGGATTGGATAAAATTCTTCCGATGCGCCAGGAATGCTAAGCAGCTCGTCATAAACCGGATTATTCTTGTCGCTGATTGCAATTACGAATGCGCCCCTTGCCTTTGTTTCAATTGCATTAGAAAGCGTTTCTGCATGCACAAAATCATTCGGGTTGATTGCAATCACGGGCGTGCCCTTTTCAACCAATGCGAGCGTTCCGTGCTTAAGCTCTCCAGCTGCCATCCCTTCCGCATGCAAATACGAAATCTCCTTTGTTTTCAGCGCGCCTTCAAGCGCAATTGGGTAGTTGATCCCCCTTCCAATGAAATAAATGTCCCTTTTATTGGCAAGTTTTTCAGCTAGCGCTTTGGTCTTATCCAAATTCATATCCAGGCAAAGCCTTGCAAGCCCGCTTAATTTATCCATCTCCTTTCTTCCTTCCTCAAGTTTTCCAATCAATGCAAAGGCAATTTGATAAAGAATTGACAATTGGGAGGTGAATGCCTTTGTGCTGGCCACTCCAATTTCCGGCCCCGCCTTAATTCCAATTGTTTTATCGCTCATCCTTGCTATCGAACTTCCCTCCACGTTCACAATCGAATAAACCTTCGCTCCCTTTTGCTTGATTTTCTTAAGCGCATTTATCACATCCGCAGTCTCCCCGCTTTGCGAGATAGCAATTACAAGCGAATTTTTTTGAAGGCTTGTTTGCAAATATGAAAATTCAGATGCATTGATGACATTCACATGCTTTTGGGCTATCCTATCAAGCAAATATTGGCCGGCTATTGCCGCATGAAGCGCAGTTCCGCAAGCAATCAGCATGACCCCCCTTGCCTGCGAAATTGCCTTTGCAAATTCCTCTACATCCCCATACGGCTGCTGAAGGGATCTTTTCAATGAATTTGGCTGTTCCATTATTTCCTTTAGCATGAAGTGCGCATACATCCCTTTTTCCGAGCTTTCAATATGCGTTTCAATTTTAGAAATGGTTTTTGCAATCTTATTCCCTTTCAGATCAAACACTTCGAATGATTTTGCCATCAATTTTGCAATTTCCCCATCCTCCAGGTAAATCACTTCGGATGTGTGCATCAATAGCGGCATCGAATCGCTTGCGGCAAACATTTTTCCCAGCGCTTTCCCAAGGATCAGGGGGGATTCGTTCTTGGCTGCAAGCATAACTCCCGGCTGCCTTGCATTAATTGCCAAGATGGCATAGGATCCCTCGATTTTATTCAGAACTTTTTTAAAAGCTTCAAAAAAATCATTGCCTCCATCGATTTCCTTTTGCATTAGCGCAACAATTACTTCCGTATCCGTTTCCGAAATAAATTTTACCCCTTTCAAATCGTTTTTTAGCTCCTGGTAGTTTTCAATTATTCCGTTATGCACAATTGCAATATTCCCATCCTGTGATACGTGCGGATGCGCGTTAAGTTTTGTGACTCCTCCGTGCGTTGCCCATCTTGTGTGCGAAATTCCGATCTTGCCATTAAGTTCATCCACATCAACAGCAGCTTCAAAATCATCAAGCGTTCCGATTTCCTTTTCAAGATTGATGGAATCCCCAGATATTACGGCAATCCCTGCTGAATCATACCCCCTATACTCTAATTTGCGCAGGCCATCGAATAATATTTTTCCTGCATTCTCCTCCTTTTCAGAAACGAACCCTACAATTCCGCACATAATATCACTTCAGGAGAAGTAGTTGGGAATAGGCATATTTAAATATTTGTAATGCATTTAATAATTTTTTCATAATACTATAAATTGATTAGAATGGATGCGAAGATAGTTTCCCAAGGAAAATCCCTTGAAACAAAAATACTTGAAGGTAAAGCGCTTTCCGTTTTATCGGAAGATAGAATCAAGCTGCTTAGGATTCTTAGCAAGGAGCCAAAATACCCAGCCCAGCTTGCAAAAGAGCTAAAGCAACCAGTCCAATCCCTATACTACCACTTCAGGCAATTGCAAGACGCCGGGCTTGTTGAATTCGAGGGCTATTCGGAAAAAGGGGGCGCAATTGCAAGGAAATACAAAACCTCAATTGAATCCCTCTCAGTTGCAATCAAGGAGCATTGGCATCCCTTTTCAACCGCTTCTTTCAAAAAACCCCCGGCAATACTTTCCGATTTCATAATAAACAGCCATTTCGAAGGAAAATTCGTCCTTGGCTCCCCTGACCCTCATGGAAAATTCCGGTCAAGGGCGTCCGAATTTTGCGCAACCGAGCTTGCCATGATGCTTGGGCAATTTGCAGCCTTTGATTATCCCCTCTACCTATTGGACACTGAAATCCGCGAAAAAACCAAGCGCGAAAACCTGATTGTAATAGGCGGCCCCAAAGTCAACATGCTAATTTCCGAGCTAAACGAGTTCCTCCCAATCTATTTCCATGAAAAGACCTTCGAGCTCCATTCAAAGCTTAGCAACAAAAAATACTCCGAGAATTTTGGCGTAATTGAGCTGATCCAAAACCCCCTAAACAAAAGCAAAAAAATCCTAATAATTGCCGGCAGCGACCATGAGGGCACGCGCGCAGCAGTGCTAGCGCTCCTTAAGGAAAGGGATAAAATCGAGAAGGGCAATAATTACGATTCCAATGCTCTTGCAAAGGTGGTGCAGGGATTTGATGAGGACGGCGATGGGATTGTTGATGTTGTTGAGATTTTGGAATGATTATTAGGTTTTGATGGAAATACCAGTTTGATTTTTATGGGCGAACACGAGTTTGAAACCCCAAAGGCAAAATACAAGGTTGATTTTGAAAACCATACTAAAAAAACTAGGGTTCCACAAGGAATAGATTCCCTAATCTTTGAGCTAGACACCAAATTTCTTAACGAATCAGGTATAAACCGGACTTTAAATGAGGGCAAGCCTCCTTTCAGACTCACCACCAAAACTCGTGAGACATTAAATGACGCCAAAAAAAGGAATTTGGATATATGGCTGCCGGATGTATCCCCTGTAAATTCAACTAAAGAAATGATTCAAGCAATGTCGGTATTGGGAAAAATTTTTGGATTGATTCCGTTCAGTTTATATAAAATAATTTC
This sequence comes from Microcaldota archaeon, assembly GCA_016212475.1. GTDB lineage: Archaea > Micrarchaeota > Micrarchaeia > Norongarragalinales > SBBD01 > JACRGC01. The sequence goes on from JACRGC010000003.1 coordinate 58,329, forward strand.
ATATACTCTGCTTCCCCACGATGGAAAAATTATCAAACGAAAACCATTATTATCGTTGGATGGCAAGTTTGAACGTACTTTCCCATCACTTTTGATTGGAGGACGATCGGCAATTTGGGCACTTAAGGCTGAAAACTATATTGCAGATTATTATCATAAAAAGAACGGTAAAAAACCCGTTTTAGGTGCGGTAATGGGCGCTGGCCATGCCGATTTTGTTGATTATGTGAAGGATTTATCTCTTGCAAAAAAATATGTAATTAAAAACAGGAAAAAGATAGTGAGGAATTTTGCCAATGCAGATGGCGCTTTTAGGCTCTTTTTTGACAAATCTTCAAACAAATGGAAAGTCGAGCATCATGAAATACCAATAATCTCAAGATGATCCAATGGACCTGAAATACGCATGCATAATAGACCACGTGGAAAATGCCTTCCAAGGAAAACCCGCAACCGTAGTCGTGCTTGGGGGCTCTTCACTCAAGACGGAATTTGGCTTCTTTGGGCCCATGGCAATTGCAACGCAGGATTGCTCGCAAATCAGCGTCGAATCCCTAGTTTCACACTTGAAGGCGCAAAAGGCAAATGTGGATGCCGTCCTAATCACAGGAGCTGAGCCCCTCCAGCAATTCGAATCCGTTTTCAATTTACTAACGCAGCTTAAGGACAACGGCTTTTTGGTAAAACTAGAAACAACCGGCTTTTACGCTGACAATTTGGAAAAAATCCTCTCCTATGTTGATGCGATTTCAATGGACCTAAAAGCTGATTTTGATGCAAACATTTACGCGAAATTGACCGGATTTAGGGGAGAGCCGGCGACCCTTATGCAAGAAACCCTTCGGAGCATAATGATCCTCAAAGCCTACAAGCTAAAGAAACCGGATTTCTTTGTTGAATTCCGGACAACGATAATCCCGTCAATTAATGATTCGGAAATGGTGATTGAAAAACTTGCTGGCGAAGTAAAATTCGCCGATGCATACGCCCTCCAGCAATTCATTTCCGATTCAAAGCTTGCGGATGAAAACCTAAGGCAATTTGGGACTTCCACAAAACTTCGCTTGATTGATTTGGCACTCGCTGCAAAAAAACATCTCCAAAACGTTTACATAAGGACAAGGGATGATGGGGAGCAATTAGTGGAATAGGTGCAATGCATGGAAAATATCGGAAAAAGATCTATTGAGCTTCATCGAAAAACCATGGGAAAAATATCAATCCAGCCAAAAGTTTCCCTCGAAACAACTGATGACCTAAGCCTTGCCTATACTCCCGGAGTTGCCGCTGTTTGCCAAGAAATTGCAAAAACCCCCTTCGAAGTTTACAATCTGACATCAAAAGGCAACATGGTTGCAATTGTAACCGATGGCACTGCAGTTTTAGGCCTTGGCGACATCGGCCCCGAGGCTGCAATTCCCGTCATGGAAGGGAAAGCTGCCATTCTTAAAAAATTCGCAAATGTGGACGCATTTCCAATCTGCCTAAAAACAAAATCTGCTGATGAAATTGTCAATATTGTTGAAAAAATCTCCCCGGTTTTTGGGGGCATAATTTTGGAGGATATTTCAGCTCCAAGATGCTTTGAAATTGAAAATAGGCTAAAGGCCCGTTTGCCAATTCCCGTTATGCATGATGACCAGCATGGAACTTCCGTAATCGTGCTTGCAGCCCTTGAAAACGCCCTAAAAATTGCAAACAAGAAAATTGAAAACGTAAAAATTACTATCGCCGGATCCGGAGCTGCAGGCTGCGCAATTGCTTCCCTTTTGCTAAAAGCTGGCGCCAAAAACATCATCATGTGCAATTCCAAGGGAATTTTGCATGCAAATAGCTACGGTGATGATTACCGCCCAAAACTAATTGCCAAATTAAACCCTGAAAATATTTCCGGTTCCCTTTCAACTGCGATGAAAAATTCGGATGTTTTCATTGGGGTTTCAGCTCCAAATATTGTAACCAAAGAAATGGTATCATCTATGGCTGAAAAATCAATCGTATTTGCAATGTCGAACCCAATTCCGGAAATCATGCCAAATTTAGCTCTTGAAGCTGGCGCATTCATAGTTGGCACCGGAAGGAGCGATTTGCCAAACCAGGTGAACAACGCCCTTGCCTATCCTGGCATTTACCGTGGCGCGCTTGATTGCAGGGCATCGCAAATAAATGTTGAAATGCTTCTTGCAGCTGCCAAGGCAATTGCAAATACGATCCCAACTTCCCAACTAACCCCTCAAAAAGTAGCCCCTTCACCGTTCGATCCGCTGGTTGTGAAAAATATCGCAAAGGCTGTAATTGAAGCTGCTAGAAAAACCGGCGTTGCAAATAGCCATTAAAGGCTGCAATTAGCCATTTGATGAATACTGGAAAAATTACGCATAGGATTTTTTTGTCCATGCAATTTGCAAAAGAATTAGAAATCCAGTATTTCCGGATTGATCCTCTTGTGGAAGCTAGCTTCATGAAGCTCTTTTACGCGCAGCACTTTTTTTGGTACAAAATACCCCTCAATTTCCTTCCAAGGCATACCGAGCTCGAAGTGCGCTGCAAGTATGCGGTCTATTTCCCTATATGTGACCCCTAATTCGGATTCATCGGTTTGCCCTTTCCAAAGGCCCGCAGTTGGAACCTTGTCAATTATGTGCTCTGGCAGTTTTGAAAGCCTTGCCATATCCCAAACCTGCAACTTGTAAAGTTTTCCAATGGGTAGCAAATCGCACGCCCCATCGCCGTATTTTGTGAAATATCCCAATAGCAATTCCGTCCGATTCCCAGTACCCAAAACCAGCGAATCATTCCCGTTTGCAAAACTGTAGAGGGTAATCATTCTTGCCCGCGCCCTGATGTTTCCTGCTGCAAGAGTGTTCCTTGGCTTGATGGTTTCGCAAATCTTATCCACAATCCCGCGCAAATCAAATTTTTTATAATTCACGCCAACCAATTTCACGAGCTGTTCAATGTCCAATTCGTCCTTTTCATCGTGCACATAGGGCATGTAATACGCAAAAACATTCTCCTTCCCAAGCGCTTTTGCAGCAAGGTAGCAAACGAGCGAGGAATCAACCCCGCCAGAGAGCCCAATCACAGCGGTTTTCTTCCCGGCTTTCTTGAAATGCGCCTTTATTTTCAAAATAAGGCTTTTTTCATCTGCAGATGATGTCTTAAGCGCACTCAAAATTTTTTTCTCAAAGGAATCCGGATCCATATTCCCTGTTACGGATAAGTTATTATAAAACCTTGCCCAAAATATAGGTATGGAACTGGCAAAAGTGCAAAGGCAGGCGCGTTTTGAAGAAATCAAGCAATTGAATTTGCCCGGCGTTCGATCCCGGGCAATACTATCTGTTTTCCAGCATCGAATCGAAATGCAAGGAAGGCGGCCAAATCCTCTTGAAGAAAGGCTTAGGCAAAACTTGGAAATTCAAAAATCAGCCAAACCCCCAATTCGATCTGAAAACCAAAGGCGCCTCCTTAATTCGGTTGCACCTTTTATTGAATCCAGACGGCCTCTTTTTGGACTTGGATCTTTGCAAACCACCCAAAATCAGCAGCTTTCAGCAGGCGAGCTGTTAAGGCTGGCGGAGCGGAACAGGCGGGCTAAACAATTTCGCCGCTAAACTCCAAAAAAACCCTTGACATTAGTTTGCTTTCCAAAAACCTATCCTCGACTCAATTTTCCCTCCCAAATGCCAAAAAAACTTTTTCTTCAACCCAAGTTTTCCCTGTTTGCAAACAAGAATTCATGAACAATAGCGGCGTCTTTGCCAAATTTCCTTCTTGCAAATTCGCCAATCCTTGCTTCCGGGATCTTTTTCCCATCAAAATAAATGTTTTCCATGACCCGCTTGATCCAAACATCAACCGGAAATGCTTCCGTATGGCCAAGCGAGAACAATAGCGCGCAATCCGCAACTTTTTCCCCAATCCCAGGAAGCATCATAAGCGCCCGCTTTGCATGCAAATAATCCATTCCTTCAAGTTTTGAAAAATCAAAACCTGCGCTAACCGCTCTAGCAGCTGAAACAATGTAATACTCCCTATACCCAAGCCCGCATGCCTTTAGCTGATTGGGAGTTGCCAGTGCAAGCGCCCTTGGCTCTGGAAACAAATGGAATTTCTTCCCATCAAACTTTACCTCCTTCCCAAATTTCAAGGAAAGGCAAAGCACCATTTTCCTAATTCTTGCCATGTTGTTCATTTGCGAGCAAATAAAGCCAATCAGGCACTCCCATGGCGCAAGCCTTGCAATTTTTATCCCTGAATATTTTTCATAAGATGAGAGGATTTTCCTGTTCTTGAAATATTTCCCAATTGTTGGCAAATAATTCGCATCGAAATTAAGAAGTTCCCCAACCAGTTTTGCATTATTCTTTTTTGGATGCGTTTCAAATTCAATTGTTTTCCCAATTTGCCGAATCTTGATGACTGATTTGGAATGGATTATGTAGTGCCAGCCATCAGCAACTAGATAATTGAAAATCTGCCCACCTTCAACAGTTTCTTTGAGGTTGAAATTCTTTACTTTTATTTTCATAATCCAGCTTCAAGCCCATATGTGTTGATTGCGCTTGAAACAAGCGTCCAAACAGGCAGCATTTCCTTCGAAAGCCGAATTTCCCTTGCGCCTTTTTTCAATAGCAAATTGCGCGTTTCATCCGAAAAATTGCCGTGGGGAAAGCATCCGAAAACAAAAAGCACATGCGAATCATTTTTCATATCCTCCTTAAGCATTTTCCCAAGCTCCATCAGCTTGGTTTGCTTCCCTAGCTCATTGAAAAAATAAATCGATGGTTTTTTGCTTCCTTCAAAGCAATTTTCAAGCGCCACTTCAATAGGCGTATTTGGCTTGACGGAAATGAACTCGTTTTTCCCGCCGGATAGCGCCTGCTCGATTATCCCAACAAACCTGTTGTAAATCCTAGGCAGCCTTGTTTCATTGCGAATTTCAAGCAATACATCGCCTTGCGTATGCGATAGGATTTTTCCCAATTTCCCTTCCTTGTTTGCAATGCTTTCAAGGGCCGTTAGCAATGAAAAATGCAATATGTCCGGCCTTCCCCTTTTTTCAAAATTTGGCAATATGTGCATTGGAATGTGGTGCTTGTTCGAATCCAAAAGCGTGTTGCCAACCTTCACATGCCTTTTTTTTGCCTCATCCAAAATCATCCCATTGCTTTGAAGCGCAATGGGCATAAGCTCAAGGGCGGTTTCTGAAAAAAGTATGTTTACCTTATTCATAATTATCAACTGCTTGCAAAAGTTTATCGACTACCTAATTGAGGTCTTTCTGGCAATTAAATCCTTCCCTGCGTGCTTGATTAGCATGTACGGCGAAAAATACCCCTTTACGGCTTCATTTGCAGGTTTCCTCATAAGTTCCTTTATCGTCCCCTCCTGCAAAACCTTTCCGTTAGAAAGCAAATACACCTTGTCGGATAGGTAAAACGCCTCCTCCACATCGTGCGTTACAAGGATTGTTGTGATTTTCAAATCCTTTTGAAGCCTTTTGAGTTCGATTTTGATTTTTTCCTTGGCAACTCCATCAATTTCCTTGAATGGCTCATCTAGCAACAGCAATCTTGGCTGGTAGGCGATAGCCCGGGCAATGGCGGCCCTTTGCGCTTCCCCTCCCGAAAGCGTTCCAATTTCCCTGTTTGCAAGGCGTTCAATCCCAACTGCCTCCAGCGCTTCAATTGCCTTTTCTTTTTTCATTCCATGCATCCTAACCCCAAATTCCGCATTTTCCAAAACATTCATGTGTGGAAAGAGCAATTTTTCCTGGAATGCGAACCCAAAATTCCTCTTTTCAGCAGGTACTTGGGAAACGTTTTTTCCATCGACCCAAACCTGCGATCCCTCCGATTCCAAAAGCCCGGAAATTATCTGAAGAATAGTAGTTTTGCCAGCCCCCACTTTTCCAAGCAGGCAAACAAGCTCCCCTTTTTTTGCGCTTATGCTTGCGTTCAATTCCAATTCAGGGAACGATTTTTTTATTCTGCAATCCAAATACATTTAATCCCTCAAGCATGGCTGAAAAAGCCAATGATAAAAACATCAAAATCAAGGAATACGAATACCCCCTTGAAAACCTGTATGCTGAAAAACTCGTTACAAGCGAAGTTGAAATCGTTTCTAACCCTTGCGATAACGATGAAACGAATGCGGTTTCGCCAATTGAAAACATGAAAGAAAATGCAAATGCCAATCCAAGCGGCGCCTTTAATATCGGGATTTCAATTTCCCAAAACGCCTTCCATCTATTTGCGCCAAGCGATTTTGCAGTTTTTTTAAGTTTTATTATTGATTCTATTTGCGAAGATAGCACAATCCCAACAAGTGGCAATGCAAGGATTGCATGCCCAATTGCCAATAAATAAAAAGAATATGGCAAATAAAAAAACCCAACAGCAAGCACTGCCGGGGAAATTCCAAGCAAAAGCAATGGCAAATTCCCCTCCCGCCTGGAAATTGCAAGCCAAAGAAGCATGCAAATTGCTGATGATGCTGCGGCAAGCAAAAACGAGTTGATTATCGGGCCAACCGAAAAATTCCCCATGCCAATTTTTGAGTATGGGTAAAAGAATATCGTGGCAAAAATCAAAAGGTACGGAATGGCAACCAAACTGCCGAATTTTCCCATTTGCTGTTCCTTGCCAATCCTCCAAGGGATCTTTTTCAGGCCAAATGCAACCGGCAGGAAAATCAGGATTTGAAGTATGGCAAGTGCAATTCCCCTCTCAAATTCAAAATTCCTAAAAAAGCTCCTAAAAATTTCCACTTCGAGGGTGGTGTTCGAGATCCCCCCAAAAACAAGGGGAATTGTAAAACTGGTAAAAGAGAATGCAAATGCAACAGTGAACGCGGATATGATTGCGCCCCTTAAGGATGGGAGAGTTATTTGCAAAAATGATTTCAAGGAGTTTGCGCCAAGGCTTTTTCCCGTCTTTTCAAATTCAATAGATTTCCCAAGGTTTTGGGCAATAATCCTTGCAGCCAGTGGAAAGTTGTAAAGTGTGTGCGCAAAAATTATCCCTCCAAGGGAAAACAGCGAAAATGGCAGTGAAAAATTTCCATTGGCGCCAAAAAGCAATACCAAGGAAAGTATCATCAAGGGCTGTGGGAGGACGAGTGGAACCAGTGAAAAAGCCCTAAGCGCCCTTGCAATAATCCCTTTGCCGATAAGTGCATATGAAAGCGGGAATCCCAAAATTACGGATGCAAGAGCGCTGATTGATGCCTGGAAAATATTATTCAAAACCAAATTCAATAATCCAAGTGCGTTTGCAATAATCGCAGCAATTATCAGCCCTATGATGGTTGCAATTTGTTTCCATATCAATTCGAAAACACCTTCTCCCAAACCGCTTCATAGCTGTTTCCATTTTGAATTTCCGGGTATGCGTCCGGATTTTCCAAGTTCTTAAATTCCTCCGGGAGTTTTGTTGCCTTCCTTGACGGATACATGTAATTCCCAAGCGGAATTTCGTTTTGCGCTTTTTCGGATATCATGAACCCTGCAAATTTCTCCGCAAGTTCCTTGTTTTTTGCGCCCTTAACAATTGAAACATATTCGATTTGCCTATACATTTTTTCGAAAATTGCAGCTTTGTACCTGGTGGTATTTTCGTTTATCATATGGTATGCCGGCGATGTCGAATAGCTAAGCACAATTGGCGCTTCTCCACTCAAAAACAGGTTGTATGCCTCGCTCCAGCCCGGAGTTATCGTTAGGAGATTTGGCTCCAAGCGCTCCAAATACCTGCCTGTTCCTTCCCCATATTCGCTAGCAACCCAATACAGGAATACTTTTCCAGGCGAGGAGGTCCTTGCATCCTCGGTTATGATTTTTTTGGCGAATCGAATGTCCGTCAAATCCTCAAGATTTTTTGGAGGCTCCCTGATCTTTTCCGAATCATAAACAAATGCCAAATACCCCCAATCGAATGGGATGAACCTTGCATCCGAATCAAATAGTCCATCTTCCAAACCATCCAATTTTCCCGAATAAGGCTCAAGCAAGTCCAGTTCAATTGCCTTTTCCCTGAACGTGTTATCGATTCCAAGGGCAATATCCGCTTTCGGGGCTGCCTTTTCCAGATTCAATTGCGCCATGATGGCGCCAACATCCCCTTTTGCAACAACTTTTACCTTGCAATCGCAAATTTTCTCAAATTCGGGGAAAATCTTGGGCCCAAGCCCCCATTCCGCAGTAATCCCATCGTAAGTATAAACAACAAGTTCGGATTCTTCCAATTGAGGCGATACAGTTGCAATTTGTATTTGTTTTTCATTCGCCGGTTCCCCCCCCATCCAGAAAAATATGAGGATAAACGATAGGGCTAACAATAAAATGATTTTTTTTAGCATCGATTCCACCTTTTGGGGAATAGGGGAAAAACGCTTATAACAAAATTCCAGCTTATAAATGGTATTTATATGAAATCAAAAAATGGCTATTTTATGTTGATGATTTTATCCAATTAATCCGCCGAAAAAAAAATTGGTCCCAAATCAAAATCCGTTCATTTTCTTTTTTGCAAAAGCAAATCGATTCTTTCTACCGCCTCAAGGGCGTTTTTCATAAATGAACTTTCCTTGAAGTGCATTTTCCCCAAAACCTTGTAATTTGGCAGAAAATCAATGTGGATCCAGTTGGCAAGCATTGAATTATATGCAAGCCAGTATTTTTCCACATCCAGCATGATTTTTTCCCCGTCAGGTCTTTTCCAATTTGAAAAATACGCCTCCAAAAATCCTTCTACTTGCCTATCCGTTGCAATTATTTTTGAATTCCAAGAGGTCGTGAATGGCGATAGAGCATTGCACAAATCAAATGCAGGAGTTGAATACATCGCCCAGCCCCAATCAATCAGGTACGCCCGGTTTTTTGAAACCAAAATATTTTCGGGGGTCAAATCATTGTGTATCAGGCAAAGTATTTTCGAATCGATTGCCCCCCTAGACAATTTTTCCAGTGCTTTTTTGGTTGTTTTTTGCAATCTTTTCCCAATTCCGCCAGTATCCTTTGATAATTTTCCATTCAGGTAATCCGAGGCCTTCTTTTTCAGGTAATTTGATGGATCCAAAACCCTGTAATCGCAAACTTTAGGGGAATTGAGCGTTTGCAAATGAAGCCTAGACAAAACCTTTGCCAATTTCCGAAGATCCTTTGAATAATCCAAATCCTTTCCGGAAATATACTCCTGAATATTATATGGGAATTTCCTTCCTCTCATATGCACGGCCCCAAATGAGAAGAATTTTGGGGAAACTCCCAATTTGAGGATTTTTTCAGCAAGCGCCTTTTCATAACTAGCCTGTATGTAAACAGTTGGCTTGCTTGCGGGCCCTACTGCGAATTTTACCAAATAGTCCTTGTTTTCGAAATTGACCTTGTACGCTACGTTAGCAAGCCCCTTCCTCAAGAATTCCGCATTTGCATGGCCATCAAAGAAAGGCAATTTTTCGGATTCTGCCTCCAATAACCTAATCAATTTTTCCGAGGGAGGTTTATTTACCTGCATATTGATCAAGAAAAATTATAAAATCGAGGGAATTATCGGCTAATTTTTGCAACAAAAGTCCATTTTCACATAGTTTTTAGCATTTCGCTCCTTGCCTGCTCTATTTGCCCCCGCATCATATCCTGCTTATGCTTCAAATTGCCAACCAAGGATGAAGAGTATTTTAGCGTCATCAAATTATCGTAAATCTCATTCATCTTCAGAAAATAGTATTCCGCCTCCTTCTTCTTTCCTTCCCTAAGGGATAGCTGAAGCGCCCTTCTAAGCTCGCCAACAACATCGGCAAGGCCAGAAAGCCACGGCTTGTATTCCACTCCAAGATCCTCAAAATCAGGAATCTCCTTTTCCTTGAAAATTGCATCAAGCACCTTGATTTCCACAATTTCCTGGTAGCATTGCTGTGAAATGTGCTTGAATTCAGAGTCGTGCTTTTCCAATTCCGCCATTTTGGAATTGATCAATTTTATGAGTTTTTCCTCCTCTGCAATATCATTCGTATGTATGCTCCTAATCGCCCTAGCGCAATCCCTTATGATTTCACGGGACATCCTAAGCACAACGTCCTGGTCCTTTTCTTGCTGATCCAAATTCTTTGCGATTTTTTCAACTGCCTTGACTAATTTGCTTGCCATTTCCAAATCCCCCCAGATACTGTATAATTTAAATAAGCGGAATTAATAACGGTTTTGAATGTTATGCAAATTCTTGTAATTTCACTTGGAGGTTCACTCCTTTACACAAATAGCGGCGAATTTGATGAATTGCACGCCAATAGGCTTGCCAGCCTATTTTCCAAGATTTCAAAAGGATCAAAATTGGCAATTGTTGCCGGAGGGGGCAGGCTTGCCCGCGAATATGCAAATGCTTCGAGGAAAAAGCAAAACAACGAATTCTTTGCCGATAGGGAGGCAATAAAGGCCACCCGTGAGAATGCAAAAAAGATTATTTCACTTCTTCCTAAAACCGCCTATTCCAAAGTCGTGCAATCCTTTGATGAGGCAAAATCCGCAATTTCGAAAAGTGCAATCGTCTTTAGCGGCGGCATGCTTGAGGGCATGACCACCGATGCGGTTTCCGTTTTGATGGCAGAAATGCTTAGCGCAAAAACCGTGATCAATTTAGGGGATACCGACGGCATCTATTCAGCTGACCCCAAAAAGGACCCAAGCGCCAAAAAGTTTTCAGTCATGCCGCATTCCCAATTGGTTGAGCTAGCTTCCAAAAACGACCAAAGAAGGGCGGGCACAAATTTTGTTTTCGATCTTATTGCCAGCAAGCTTTCCGCCAGATCCAACATCGAGCTGCGTTTTGTGAATGGCAAAAACCTCCTTGAAGTTGAAAACGCCCTGCTTGGCAAAAAATTCAACGGAACAATTGTTCGGGATTGAATTGAGCTAGCCGAATTTTCCAAATTGTGCAATTATTCTATTTCTCCATTCCCCTTTATCTCTCCTCGCCTCTTTATCGCGCCAATTATTCAATATCCCTAATTCCGTACCCATTTCTATGATTCCCAAATCCGTGCAAACGCCCTAATCCACGCAAACGCCAACAATTGCTATTTTCCCATCCAAAATTCCGGGCCGGTTTATGCAGATTTTGTTCCCAAAATGCAAATCCCCAACCTTTAGTATTTCTTTTCCCTCCAAGTTGATGATGCTAATTTCCGCTTTCGTATTCTTCAAATCAAAATATTCCCCAATTTTTCCAATCCCTAATTTCCCAAGGCTTTCAATTGCATCCATTGAAAAAAAATTCCTCGAAATGAATTTCTCATCGCAAAGAGCAATTCCCAAATTTTCCTTGCAATTAAGCATAAGATGATTGGAAATTTCCATTGCAGTCCTTTCCCGATAAATCAACGCCATCTGCTGCGAGTACGAATTAAAGCTTAGGAAAAATCCCATGAACAATAGCACTAGGGCAAATGTCAAAATAATGTTGGAAATCAGGAAATCCTGCGCAAAAAGGGCCCGCATAGCTTTGGTTCACACATATGCTTGCCTCCACGCAAACTATATTGTCAGTTAGGTTTATATAGCTAAAACAGCATACTTAAAACCAGTTTGTATATTTAGGTGATAAATAGTATGTACGGCGGCCCTATTGCTGGAAAAACCACGCATCTGGAAAGTTCAATTCCGTTGATTCTGATCATCATACTTGCAATTTTCATTGCAGGCAACTTTGGACTCGTCAATTTTGGCGATGTCCCTGTTCTTGGTTCTATTTTTGGGGGAAAAAGCATCAAAGTTACGGTAATTGGAAAGCCAACAACCGGGCTGATTAATCATTTAACAAGCAAAGACGCAAGGGATGGCCAGATTTGGTATGCCGGAAACGGCCTTAGGCAAGAGCTCCTAACTGAAGGCAACCTAAAGCAATTCGATGTTGTTATTTTGCAAGGACAGCCTGTTTGCGATAGGAACGCAAGGAAAATAATTACCAATTGGGTAAAGGGCGGTGGAAAACTTATAGTTGTAGGCGATGCCTGCACAAGAGTTGATGGCGATCCAGCTGCATTTGGATGGGATATCGGAGGCCTTCTTGGCGAAGTAATCCCTGCAAAAATTGGCGGAGTAACTTCCGAAAAAGAGCCAATTAAATACGGCTGCTCATCTGGAACCTACAGAATCATTGAATTTGGGCATCCAATTACTGCTGGAATCAAGGATTACCAATTCTCCGGAAGGACAATTGAAGTCTACCCAACTAGCAACTCAAAGGTTCTAACCGCAGTTGATTGTTCGGATACCAGCAGGGGCAACATGCCAACAACTTATGGGATCCTTGAAAGCTCCGGGCTATTTTCCGGAAAAACCGTGTACTTCTCATACGATCCTGGCGCAACTTCTGCCCAGCTGTTTTTGAACACCCTTAAGTACATGAAGAACCAGAAGGGCTGATTATTCCCTTTTTTTCCTTTATTTTTTTATTCCCTATTTTGAATCACTTTTTTTTACCCTTTTTTTGAATTTTTTATTTTCCCTCCCAACTTTAGCAATTTAAATTCCTTCCAACTAATTGTAATTTGGTGATTTTCAATAATAATTGGAATAGACGCCGGCGCAACGTTTGCATTCGCTGTTTTGGATTTCAATGGCAAATTCATCGTAGCTCGGAGCAAAAAGAACCTTCGTCGGGAGGAAATGATGTCAATGCTTTTGCCGTATGATCCGGTAATAATTGCATCCGACACAAACCCTCCATCAAAGCTTAGCAGGTATTTGGCAACCGCCTTTGGTTGCAAACTATCATTTCCGGAGCATTCGCTAACCCAAATTCAAAAATCCAAGATGACAATGAACTTCAACCCCCAAAACATCCACGAAAAAGACGCGCTTGCAGCTGCAATCAAAGCTTACAACAAGATCCAAAACAAGATGCGCCAAACCGACCGTATCCTTCGCGAAAAAGGCTATTTCTATGACGGAAATTTTGCAAAGCACAAAGTCGCAAAGGGAAGCCGGATTGATGATTTGAAATAGCCCTTTGTTTTGAATTTTTGCAAAATTAGTTTATTCTATTGGTTTCCAATTTTCCAATGCACGGATTCGTCGGAGCGCAGATCTTTGTTTCAGTTCCTAATTTCCGGATGCTCGAATTTTTTAGGGCGCACTTCTTCAAATCAGTTCCTGATTTCCTTAAGCCGCTTTTCCAAATCATCCTTTAGCTTATCGGCAATGAAATTGTGCGAGTAATAATCCGCTTTTGCTGCAATTGCAAGCTTGGTTGCAAGCGCCCTTGAAATTTTGCCCCTCTCCTTAAGCGGAGCCGTGCTGATTAGGGGCGATTGGAAAATCACACCATGCTTTGGCGGCCTAGTTCCGCTCCTAAGATGCTTAAAGAGCGCCTTTTCAGCTCCAATAACCTGAACCGTTGATGCCGGCATTTTTGCCAAATTCTGCAAGCTTCCAGCAGTTGATACCAACCTTGCAGCAAGCACGGGGTCGGTTAGGTATGAAAGGTTCCTAAGCTCCCTGCCTCCTTCCTTTTCAATGTATTTTGTTATCTCTTCGCGCAAATGGAAAACTTCAATCAGTCTTTTTGCAAAAATGGAAATGATCTTCCCATCCTCCTCGTCAAATTCCGCTCCCATGGATGTTGCTGCAAGTTGTGTTGTTTTTTCGGCTTTCTCCTCCCCCAATAGTTCTGCAATCCCTGCCCGATCCATCCTCTCCTTGGATCCCATTTTTTCAAGCGCTTTGAGGAACGTCTCCTCGTTTTGAATGGAAAATTCCGGGAAATTAAGCTTGAACCATTCAACCAATCTCTCAAGAAGCAAAGCCTTTGCCTTATCCAAATCATCCAGCGTCCTAATTGCCTGAATCAATAGCAAATCCTTCCTAGTCAGCTGAAGCTTTACCTGATCTTTTGCCTTCTGCAGAAACTTTTCACGTTTATCCATATTGTTCACTTGTTTGTTTGAATCTCTCTTTGTTTGCTTGGAATATTTCCCTAATTGAAATGGAGGATGTTTTCGCAATAATACCTTGCCTTGCCTCCCTCCTTATCCTTTTCCTTTCTCGCTACGAATTTTAGGTTTTTTCCTTTTAAATACTCTTCCTTCAATTTGACTACAAGGTCAAGAGGGATTTTTGGCATCTGCCTAATCTGCAGTATTTCAAGCGCTTCTTTACCCTCAAAGATCACGTGCACGTTTATTTCATCGCGCATTTGCGCAAAAACACTGATTTTGCCATTTTGAATTTGCGCATCATCAATTTTCCCAAAAAACGCATTCACCAATCCCTTTTCGCCGTTCTTGATATCTAGCAATCTTGCCTTTGGGATGCTTCCCTCCAGCATTTCTTCTTGTTTTTTCAAATCATGCGTCCTTGGCTCGTGCAAAATATGGCTGTTCCAGCTTGTTTGGATTTCAAAACCCGAAGCGGTTTTTTTCGGAACTCCGTTTTCAATTTTAATGGCATCGCCGATTTTGTAGTTTCTAGCTGCATTTTCGGCATTGCCATCCCATAGCGCAACTGCAATTTGCTTACCGGAATTATCCAAAACCATAATGTTTAGCACTTTTCCTATTTTTCCCTCCCTTGAAAATTCGCGTATGTTGGAAATTTGCAAAATCCTGCAATACAGATCGGTTGGAACCCCTTCCTTCAATCCATCCAATTTTCCCAGTTCCGTATCCTTAAGCGGCAATTTCCTAAAGTACTTAGATTCCGGAAAGTCCCTCTCCTTTATGATTGAAATTTCCGTAAGTATTTGCGAATGCAATTCCAAGGGGTTGTAGGTTTTGATTTGCCCGCTCCTTACAACAATCACATCATTCCTCTCGACTGAATTTTTTTCAAGCCACCAAACATCCTCATCCCAAAGCACAAGCGTGCCCTTGCCGGTTGTATCCGCAATTTCAATGTTGCAAACCCTCCCCCGCTTGGTTTGCGTCTCAAAATCCTTTGGCGAATTTATGTTGAAAATGCGCGCGATTATGTCCGCTTCCCCAATGGGCTTTTTTTGCTGTATCTCTCCAATTGTCAGGTATTCCGTTTCCGGCGATTCGTCGGGAAAAACAATCCCCAGCTCATTTGCAATAATTTTTCCGGCAGCCTCCAAAGAAATTAGCCCTGAGAATTCCTTTTGCTTCATCTCAATGTTGTGCATAACCTCTTCCGATGAGAGGAGCGTTTTTTGTCCGATGATTTCGATCAGTTCAAGAAGTTCCATTTATATCGACTTTGCACTTAGAAATTTATGCGCGTAAGTAATTAGAAGGGGTAGGGCGACCCGGTAGGGGGAACTAGTTTCCCCCTTGGGGTCATGGGGATGCCGAGATTTGAACTCGGATCAACAGCTCCCGAAGCTGCCAGCATACTTAACCCGGATAATTGCAATTGCAAAAACCCGTCAGGTTGGCCCACATCCCCAAAAAAGCCAAGGAAGATTGTTTTATCATCCAACAATTAAAAATACGAGCATTCCCAATGGTTTTTTGCAGGGGTATTTGCCGACATGGGCGCTGATTTTGAACATAATAAATGCCAATTTTCCTTCAAAATGTATGATTTTTCCCAATTGAGCTTTCCGCAATTAATTTGGTTTAAAAGGATTTTTTTTGGCAAAGGTTTATAAATTGGTGCTTCTTTAAAGAATTCATTATTTTTTCCGCAGTTTAAGGCAATTTTTTGCGGATTTGTTACCCACCAAAAAAACAGGAAGTGATGCATATGAATTCGAAGTATGTGCTATTATTAGGCGTAGCGTTAGCGTTCTTTTTATCAAAACCCGTGCTTGCGGCAATATTCATAACCGACAACACCGGCGTTTCAGTGCCAGCGGATAACGGCACTTCGACCCTTCTTAATGTAACCGCAAGGATGCAGCAATACGTTGGCTACTACGGCCAAATCAATGCATCCGTAAAACTAACC
>JACRGC010000016.1 GCA_016212475.1 Microcaldota archaeon
ACCGCCGCAAGTATGCGGCGAAACGTTTTTTCAATTTGCGGTTCTAAAGGCAAACTGAGAGTTGCTAACACAGCTCTCACCTCCGTGGTGGGTCCACAAACCCATTACGGAGGGCTTCAATTTAATTATGGGACAGACTCCTTCCATGCTCGTAAATTAAACAGGAAATTACGGATTTTTTTTAAAAAATTAACATCCTGCTCGTAAAAAATATCGCGATTTTTGCGCCAAAAAATGCAAAATATTTTCCCTTCCTCGTAGGTTTTTTCCAAATTTTGCAATATTTCCAAAAGTGGTATTAAAAAAATACTTCCAATCAGACAAAATCCTTACTTTACGAGGTAAAAATTGCAGTCCAATTGGCTGATCCATTCCCTGCTTTGGTTCTTCCCAATTAGAAATAAACTTTCCGTTGATAAAAAATCAACCAAGTGCTAATATTGCCCTTCGAGAGTTAATTGCAGCGTGGAAATATTTTCCTTACTTGCTTTTTTGGCTCCTTGGAACCATGCTCTCAACTTCCCTCTTAATTGGAACGCTGCCTTCAATCAATGCAAGTTCCAGCTGGATCAGGTGCATAGCTGCCGGGTTTTTTTCATCGAGCTTGTAGAGTTTTGCCTTCCCAAACTGCCTATTGATTTTTACGATGCCGGATCCTTCGATGTTTTTCCAATGCGCAAAAAAAGTTGCCCTGGATATGCCTGTAAATTCAATCAGCTGCTTTTTGGAATAATCAAAAATCCTATTTTCAAGGAGGAAATCAATTATGCGCATTTCCGCAGATTCGCCAAGGCATTTCAAAAGCATGCTTTTTTCATTTTCGTCCATAGGGTAGGTTTATGCATAAAAGTATAAAAATACATACTTTCGAAGGTTGAAAAAATGAACTTTGATACACAAATCCAATAGAGGGGATAGAGGCAACACTAAAAGGAAGGTAGGGGCGACCCGCGTAGGAAACCTTGGTTTCCTGGAGGGGTCGATAAGAGGGGTGGGGACCCCCGAAGGAGCCCCCAATGTGGGTTGAACCGTCGGCTTTTCATTTTCAATGAGTTATCAAAGCCTATGTGGTTTCAATATGATGTCACACCGGAAGGAAGAATACTTTTCTTCCAACCTGAACTTTCCTTAAAATGCCTTCCTTCGTAAGCCGATTTAGCCGGGAGGAGGCCGCGTTTGTTCCTTTGTACTTGAATTTCATCTGCACCTGCTCGGCGCACACTTTTCCTTTTGATTGCACGTACTTTACGATTGATTCATCGATTTCCGGAAGAATTATTGCATCACGTGTGGCCGGAATCTGTTCGATTGCCGCCCTTTCACCAAATTTTGCCTCCATTGCCTTAATCCTATCCTCCAAGGCAAGAAGCCTATCCAATTTCACATTCAATTCCTTGAAAAGAAGGTTTGTTGAACTCCTCTCTTCAGAAAGCTTATGCATGAGGGTTGCTATGAATACCGGGTTGTTTACCTGCTCTTGGAACCTCTTGAATTCCTCGGTTACCTTTTCAAACTCAGAGCGTTCATCCATAACACTTTTAAACCTCAATTGCCTATCTTTTGTCGTTGCTTGATTCTTTCCAATTTTGGAAAGTTGTTTGCATGACAGCATCTTGTTCCTGTCATGACATCGTCGTGACATTACTTATATCTAAAACCTTTATAAACATTTCGGTCAAGAGTGGGCTTTGTGACTTCTTTCCAAGGTAAACGGGCTCTTCTGAGTGTTTACGATAAGTCTGATTTGGTTGAATTTGCAAAATCCCTACATGATTCTGGCATGATTCTACTAGCTTCGGGCAATACTGCCAAATCCCTAAAGAATGCCAAAATTGAAGTAACTGAAATCTCAGACTTTACCGGCTCTCCTGAAATGCTAGAGGGCAGGGTCAAAACCCTCCATCCAAAGGTTCACGGAGGCATCCTCTACAAGCGCTCAAACCCTAAGCATTCCCAACTGGCCTCTTCATACTCAATAGATTTAGTTTGCGTCAACTTCTACCCCTTCGAAGAAACCCTAAAAAAAACCAAGGATCTTCACGAAATTCTGGAAAACATAGATATCGGGGGCCCATCTCTAGTTCGAAGCGCGGCAAAAAATTTTGAAGATGTAATTGTCGTCACATCTCCCTTGCAATACAAAGAAGTCGCATCCAAAATTGCATCCGGAAAAGTCGATTTTGATTTACGAAGAAAGCTAGCAACAAGCGCGTTTGAAAAAGTTCTGCAATATGATGCTGCAATTTCATCCTACTTTGCCTCCCAAAACTTAATGGACAATTACAAAAATCCAAATTCTCAAAACGGACAATTCCTCCCTCAAAATAATCCAATTTCTCCAAACTCCAAAACAAATTTCCCGCAGCACTTAACCCTTTCACTTCAGAAAATCCAGGATTTAAGGTACGGAGAAAACCCCCATCAAAAAGCCGCCAGCTACAAATATGAAAATGCGCTTCTTTCATTTGATGATTTTGAAAAACTGAACGGAAAGGAGCTCTCATACAACAATCTGCTCGATATTGAAGCCGCCCTCGAGCTGATTTATGAATTCAAAAAAGAAAAGGAAGCTGTTGCAATAATTTTCAAGCACACGAATCCAACCGGCGCTGGCAAAAATACATCAACTCTTGAAGCATTCAAAATGGCCTACTCGGCAGATTCCCTCTCGGCATTTGGCGGAATAGCGGTTTTCAACAAGGAAGTTGACAAACCCGCCTCGGAAGAACTCATAAAGAACTTCATGGAAATTGTGATTGCCCCCTCGTTTTCAAAATCCGCCCTTGAAGTTTTCAAAACCAAAAAGAACCTGCGTGTAATAAAAGCGGATAAATTCCTCTCCAACAACATTTACGAAAACAATAAAGTTCTCTCAATTGTTGGCGGACTTCTAATGCAAACTCCCGACACAAAGGAAAACGAATTCGACATGAAAAAATTCAAGATCCCAACTAAAAAAAAGCCAAATCAAAAAGAATTGGAAGCGCTAGAATTCGCTTGGAAATTCATTGGCCACATTAAAAGCAATTCAGTAGTATTTGCAACAAACAACAAGCTCCTAGCTGTTGGAGCTGGCCAGCAATCACGGGTCGATTCATGCACAATTTGCATAGAAAAAGCTAGGCGCGCAAAATTCGACACAAACGGAGCTGTAATGGCAAGCGAAGCCTTCTTTCCATTCAAGGACACAATCGAATTCGCAGCAAAAAGCGGAATCATTTCAATAATCCAGCCCGGCGGATCAATCAGGGATGAGGAAGTAATAACGGCTGCAAACGATCATGGCATTTCAATGGTAATAACCGGCATCCGGCACTTTAGGCATTAGAAAACAAAAATTAAAATTTTAATTCTTCCTGTTTTCCTCGCTCATTTTTTTGTTTTTCGTATTTTTCCAAGAATTCGTCAACCAGCTTATGTGGCTCTTCCAAAATCCTTTTTTTAACCGCAATCCTTCCCTGTTGGATTATCCTTTTCTTGGTTTTTCCACGCCCTGAAAGTTCCAATTCTGATAGGAATTTCCTATATGCTTTTGATCCATTAGAAGTTGATAAAACAGGATGCGCCTTCGAATATATTTCCGCAAACCTGGCAGGCTGATTTTCAATCAACCCATGTATTTCCCGGGAATAAGCTCCCTGAATTGACTTCCGTTTCCCAACCTTTCCGGGTTTAGGCGGGGAATAATCCTTCGGCATTGAAACTTCAAGCTCATCTTTCATCTGCAATTTTCCAGCTTCCCTCTTTGCCTTCAATTCCCCAAGCATGATCTCCTCCTTGGTTTTCGTCCTGATTCTCTTTCCCTTGAATAGGTTCAAAACAGCATTGAATTTCCTTGGCTTTTGGTCAACTGCCATTAAAATTTTTGAAAATCCAACCGGATCTTGCCTAAATGCCAATGCGGAACTATTATCCGGCAGCCTAGAAACTAACCTGCTAAGCGCTTGTGTAAACCGATTCTTACCCTCCTGTTTGGAAAAATCAAAATGCCCATGCGATAAAAGATACGCATCAATTACCCCTTGCAGGCCCCTTTTTGGGAGCGTAATCCGCCTCACTTGGGCTTTTTTAACCGGATCATGCCAAGCCCTGAAAAGGATTGCATTCCGGATTTCCTTCAAGTATTCCCCAAATTGCCCCTCATCAATTTTCTTGTTTTCTTTGGAAATCCTTAGCAATTCGCTCCCAGCCGGTGTTACAAAAATTGGCTGGATGGGTTTTTCCTGCTTGAAATTCTCCTTGAAAAAATCCGGGTAAAATCCTCCTGTCAAAAACGATGAATAAAGGTAAACTTCGTTCCTTTGATGCGAACTTAAGTTGTCCAATTTCAGCAATGCTGTAAAAATTGCCGCCTTATCCTTCTTTGGCAGGTTAGTTAGAACTGAAATTCTTTTTTCTTCACTCCAATTGGGCTTGATCCTCTCCAAAATATCTGCAACTTGTTCCTTGATGTATCCGGTTTTGATTGAAGGCAGCGCCTGTTTTAGGAATTTTGGCAATAATTCGTGATTTAGGGCTTCTTCAAAATTTGAGAACTTTGCCATATTTCAATAAGGTAAAAAGAGCCTTATAAACCCATCAAATTATAGTTTAATTATGGGCATCGACCAAATCGCAAAAAGAAGGATAGACACTCTCTTTTCACTAGCAAGGGAATTTTACCCAAAAGACAAAATCCTCTCAAAGCGCTACGTTTCACTTGCAAGGAAAATAGCAATGCGCCACCGGTTATCATTAGGTTCCAAATCATTTTGCAAAAAATGCAACACGATTTTCATTCCCGGAACAACCCTTAAAGTTCGGGTTTCTCCATCCAAAACAGCTGTACTTTATACCTGCAACATTTGCAAAACCGCTGCCAAATTCCCCTATTCCAAGGAAAAACGCGCAAAAAAAGGAAAAAAAGCCTAATTTTACCATTTCCCAAATCAAATTCCATTCTCCCCAATTCCCTTCCAATGCCAATTTCCGCTCCTTTCCACCAAATCTTCCTCCTCCCTTCCAATACCTTGTTCTTCCCCTCCATAAATGGGTTTATATACTTATTTTTCCTCAAAACATACCTGATTTTAGTGGTTCACTATGGTAATGAAAAGTTTGGAAGTTTCGGCAAATAAGCTCGTTGTAGCAGCAGCGCAACAGCTAAAGACAGTTCCAGAGATTAAAGCGCCTGATTGGGTCATGCTTGTTAAATCCGGCTCGCACAATGAACGGGTCCCCGAAGATGAGGATTTTTGGTTCAAAAGATGCGCATCAATTCTTAGGACGCTTCTTGTTTCAGATAAAGGAATTGTTGGTGTTAGGCGCCTTCAGCACAAATACGGCGGACGGATCCAGCACACCGTTTCAAGGTCCCATCACAGAAAAGCGGGCGGAAAAATCATTAGGGTTGCAATGCAGCAACTAGAAAAGGCAGGCTTTATCAAGAAGGAAAAAATCGGAAGGTCGCTTACGGCTTCCGGAAAGAAATTCCTTGAAAAGGCTGCGAAAACAATTGCTGCTTAATTTCTTTAAAATCAGTTGATTTCTAAATTCCCTAATTGTAATTTAAAGCCCCAGCTGTTTTTTCATCTCAAAGTGGGGAATTAATTTTCCTGCCTTAATCTCCTTTCTTGATTTAAATAGCCCTTCAATAAATTTTTTTGAGTATTTCCCTTCCTCATCCCCAAGCGGTGTAGTATTTTTCATATTTTTTCAAACCTTTATTTATTTCATAGGCTTAGCTTCATCAAAACAAATTCCCCCCTCCTTTTCCCATCCCCATGCTCTTGCCCGCGCTTCCTTTTGCCTTCGGCTGCTCTTCTTTTTGCGCTTCCTGTTCGGATTGCATCATGCTCATGAGTTGCAGTGTAATCACATCCGTTGGTATGACCTCCTCCTTCTTCACGCCAAGTTTTTCAAAATACGGCTTGACCCATTTCTCATCGGATTCCCTAATGGATGCAATTTTAGTTGCCGGCAGCCCAATTTCAATGAATCCGCCAAAATCCGTTATTTCAAACGCGTTGATTACCCGAAGTCCCAGCCGGAAGCTCCAAACCGTGATTTCGCGATCAAAAATATGTCTATACCCCATCTTATCCAAATTCTCCGAAATTTTAGATGCGCTTTGCACATCAAACCCAAGCTTATCTTCCTCTCGAAGCATGTAAGCATCCGAAAACACGGTTTCTTCTTCGGTTTTCTTATCCGCCCTCACAATAAAATAAGCGTAAATCCCTTCGCCATATTCCTTGGCATGCACCTCTTCCATGAATTCGCCGCCGCCCGCAAATTTGCTCCCCTTCTTGATTAGCGGGATTTTTTTCTCCACATCCTCAACTGGCGCAGAGTACCTGCTCTCCGGAAATCCCCACTTCAAAATATGCGTTGCCTTCTTTGGCGGAAAGAGCTTTTTCATCAAATCCAAATCAAAATCCATTTTATGATCCAAAATAGTAAGTCGAGCCATTTAAAAAACGTGTATTAGTAAATAACTCCTATTGCAGATGACCTTTATGAAAATAGAACTAGATGCCTCAAAAACCGCAAATGAAAACGCGCAGACGCAGTTTCAAAAAGCCAAGGAAGCCAAGGAAAAAAAAGCAAATTTGGAAAATGAGATTTCCGAGAAGAAAAAGCAGCTTGCAGAGGAGGAAAAAAGCCAAAAATCGCTTAGCAAGGAAGAAAAAGAAATCCAAAAAAAGCGCATCCGAATTTTGGAGCACAAGGAATGGTACCAAAAATTCCAATCCTTCCACACTTCGGATGGCAAATTGGTGATTGCCGGCAGGGACGCCCAGCAAAATGACATGCTATTTTCAAAGCACCTAGAAGAGGGCGATTTGTTCTTCCACGCCGATATCCACGGAGCTTCCGCAGTAATTCTCAAAAAAGGAATTGAGGCAAATGAGCAATCCCTAAAAGAAGCGGCGCAGTTTTCAGTAATCTACTCCTCAGCCTGGAAGGGCCTGCTAAAAGTAGCCAACACCTATTATGTCGACAAGGATCATGTTGAAAAATACTCGCACGGTGAATACGTCCCAAAAGGTGGGTTCATGATCCGCGGAGAGAAGAAATACTTCAAAAACACGGAGCTAAAGCTTCTGATTGGCATTGAGCGCATAAACAATGTTGAAAAGCTAACTTATCTTCCGGCGAATTTTGATTTGATGCACTCGCCCCGGCACGTTCTAAGAAAGGTAATTCTCCAGCCCGGCGAAACCGAAAAAAAGCAAATGGCAAATCAGATTGTCAAAAAACTCGGCGCAGAAGAAATCGAACTAGCTGAAGAGCAAATCATCCAGATGCTTCCCGGAAACTGCGAATTTGCTTAAGCGCTTTTTTGCGATAAATACGCTTCCCGAAACGGCTTTCCTCCAAGCGCCAAATCAGCAGCCCTTTTTGCAGACCCCATTTCTTCCGTTAGCGCATTTGCCATGGCTTCCTTGTTGATTTTAAGCCCTTCAAGCACGAGCAATAGCGCTTCAAGTGAAACAATGCTGATTTCAAATGCTTCAATTAAGGGCATTTTCATCTCCTGATGATCCTTATTGTAGCCGGATGGCAAATTGTTTGAAATCATCTGTATCTGATGCTGATATCCCGCAACCTTTCCGGCACTTGCCCTAAGCATTTCCAATACGTCCGGATTATTCTTATGCGGCATTATGCTGCTGCCGGTTGTTGCGTCTTTTGAAAGCTTGACAAATCCGAATTCTTCCGTATTCCAAAGCATCAAATCCGTTGCCATCTTGTTTACATCCATCATTGCCTGCAATAAAACAAAGCAAATCATTGCACCTTCCTTCATCCTTGAATTTTGGGCGCCATATCCGTTTTCCTCGATTTTTGAAAAGCCAAGTTCATTTGCAATTTGCTTCCAATCAAGCTTGATTGTGCTCCCAAAACCAGCCGCAGTCCCAAGTGGGCAATAATCAACATAGCTTACTGCAAATTCCAATGCTTTCAGGTCCTTTTCAAATAAATTTGCGAATCCTTTGCACCAGTACGAAAAAGTTGTTGGCATTGCCTTTTTCATGTGCGTATAGCCTGGCATTTCGGTATCTTTGTGTTTTGAAGTAATTTCTTCGAGCAATTTAACCGCATTCAAAACAAGGTTCTTGGTTTCCCCCAGCTTTTCCTTGCAATAAAGCCGCAAAACGCAAAGCGCCTCATCGTTCCTTGATTTGCCAATATGGATCTTTTTTCCAGTATCCCCAAGCATCTGAATTAGATGGTTTTCAATTACTGTGTGCGAATCCTCCTCTTCTATCCCAATTTTTATTTTTCCAAGCCTTGCGCTTCCTTCCAATTCGATAAGCGCAGCCTTGCACCTGGAAAATTCCTCTTCCGTTATGATTCCCTTTGTTTTAAGGCCGCCGCAGTATGCCAAAACCACCTTGCAGTTGTGCGGAAGCAGGATTTCATCCGCCTTGCAGTTCTTTCCGTTCAAGAATTCAAGCAGTTTCCTTGGCATATTCTTGTTGCTTCCCCAAATTGCCATTATCATCCACCTTTTTCCACATCCTTGTCTGCAAACTATAAAGCTCGATAAATCCGGGCGAACATTGCTGTGAAAAAGCCTGCTCCCCCGAATACGTTGCCATTTTCAAATCATACAGCATATTTTTTGAACTCCTCCCAACAACAATTGCGCTTCCCTTGAAAAGCTTCAATTCAACTTCCCCAAAAACCTTTTCATTTGCGCTTTTTATTGCCGCATCCAAATTTTCCATCAACGGATCCTGCCAAAGCCCAAGGTATGCCATCTGGGCCCACTTTTCCTCGAGAGAATAAATGAAATGGTTTTGATGGATTGTGCTAACCGCCTTTTGCAAATCCTTGTGCGCCTTCAATATGCAAACTGCCGCCGGGCATTCGTAAAGCTCCCTGCTCTTAAGCCCAACGACCCTATCTTCCATGTGGTCGATTACCCCGATCCCATGCTTTCCTGCAATGAAGTTCAACTTCAAAACCAATTCCAAAAGCCCCATTGTCTTTCCATTCAATTCAACTGGAACGCCCTTTGCAAACCCGATTTTAACATACTCTGGTTCGCTAGGCGCATTTTCTGGCAATTCGCACCACTCAAACGCATCGCTTGGAGGCTCGCGATCCGGATACTCCAGCACATCGCACTCAACGCTCCTTCCCCAAAGGTTATCATCCGTTGAATATTTTGATTTTTCAGGGATCGGTATCCCATTTTCATTGGCGTACCTGATTTCATCATCCCTATTCATCTTCCAGCTTCTTATTGGCGCAATTATTTTCATTTCAGGCGCCATTGCAAGAATTGTAGTTTCAATCCGAACCTGATCGTTTCCCTTTCCCGTGCACCCGTGCGCAATTGCATCCGCCCCTTCAAGCAAGGCGATTTCAACTGCCTTTTTTGCAATCAATGGCCTTGCCAGGGCGGTGCTTATAGGATAAGCGCCCTCGTAAAGCGCATTTGCCATTATGGCCTTTGAAATATACCTTTCCGCAAATTCTTTTTTTGCATCCAATATGATTGCCTTTTCTGCGCCCAGGTTTTCCGCCTTGCTCTTGATTGCCAAAAAATCCGCAGGCTGGCCCAAATCAATTGTAAGGGCAATCAACTTGGATCCGTATTGCTCGGGTATCCACCTAAGCATGCATGAAGTATCCAGTCCCCCCGAATATAGGAGCACCACTTTCTTTGCCGATGTTGCCTCGTAACTTGAATAGATCTCCATATTTTACCCCCCTCAAAATTAATTTAAACAAATGGCCGGTTACATCAAAAATTCAAATCCAATCCGCAAACCGCCGCGGAAGATCCCAAAAAAATGAGCGCCGCCAATTGGGCGGCAATTCAACTCATTTCTTCTTAGACTTCTTTTTTGCCATCCGTTTCACCCTTCTTCATCTGTGTTTTTTCATATATCTTCTTTTCGGTCAAAAATAAACAATTTTAAACATTAATGTTAAAATTTGATACATGCCAAAATCAGTTGCAAGGAAAACCGCCCAATTCTTGGAGTCATCGCCCTACTTTTTGCGCGCAATAGATGGCGGGTTTGCAAACATTTCCGAAATCGCAAGGAAAATTTCTATCGAGTTCAAAGAAAAGGGCCAGACGGCATCATTGGTTGCAATCCGGGCGGCTGTAAAAAGATTTTCTGAAAACAGATCTGCAAATTTTTCACAAAACGAATCAAAAGTAAAACGGCTCCTTAAGGAAACAAAGCTTGAGCTATCTACTGGCATTTCCGTAATTGTAATAAATCCAATGGCGTACGAAAATTTGAAAATCCGCCCCAAAAACGCAATTTCAATTGTAAAAAGCAGATCCGGAGTGACTGTTGTTTGCAGTGATGATTACCTTCCATTCATTGAATCAAAACTTCATCGACACGACATTTTAATTAAGAATAAAGATTTGGTTTCACTAAGTTTGATAACCCCTGAAAAAATAGAAGATACTCCTGGAGTCGTAGCCTTCATTGCCGATAAAATGGCTGAAAATGGGATCAACCTGAAGGAATTCCTAAGCAGCTACAAAGATACCCTGCTAATCCTTGAAAAAAAGGATTCGTTGAAGGCATACCAGCTGATGGAGCAGCTGATTTCCTAATTTAATTTCAACACAAATTAGAAGGGGTAGGGGCGACTACGAGTAGGGGAAACCTAGTTTCCCCTAGAGGTGTCATGGTAGTGCAGCCCCTTAGAGCGGTTAAAGTCGAATCAAAACCGCTTCTGCAGTTGACCTCCACTATCTCCTCCACGTTGTATCCTGCGAGCATGCGATTTTACGCTTATAGTTGCTCCTTCCGGCCTGGCTCTTTCGCACAAAATCACATAACGCAAGGCAACGCTTCGACGGAAACAATAAAGACTGCAAAAACGACCCTGACCCTTCCTTAGCCTTTCACTCGCCTCAAAGGGGTTGGCGATTATAGGGCACCCTTATCTCCCCGGCTATCTAAAAGGCTGCGTACATTTTCTGGAAATACTCTGATTTAAAGGTATCCATCGGTTGGGTTGCGGATTTAACTGCTACTTATTACGTAGCCTCTTTCTTTCACTATCCATCTATCTTTTTTGTTCCAATGCCCTACTTTTTTAAACCGCTTTAGTGTATTCAATTCATGTACTCCGCCCGCGTAGAAGTCGACTACCCCTTCTCACATTACATAGTCGATGAAAAGCCGCTTTCAGCAGATCTAGAATACCTGATGAACGATTTTATAAAGCTACTAACCAAAAAAACCGCCCTCAAGGACTACGCAAGAATATACAAGCTCGATGAAAAGGAGCGCTATTTCAAGGAATTCCTGACAAATTTTGATGAGGAAAAAATTGGAAAGCCGCTGCCTTCGGAAGAAAAGCTCAAAATGAAAGAGCAGGTGCAGGTGCTTTACTCCCAAATCCTTGCAGATCCTTTATCGCAAAAAATCCTCTCCCAGCAAACGCTTTCGCAATTATTTGGAATAGCCGTTCTTGAGCCGCTTTTTGAAGATGATGAGCTTGAAGAAATCATGGTCAATGGCCCCGAGCATATCTACGTTTTCCACAGGAAGGTTGGGATGTGCCAAACCAATCTCAAATTCAAGAATGAAAAGCACATGCTTGAGCTTTTGGCGCAAGTTCTTCCGGACGATCGCAAAATCGCAGTTGATTTGCGCCTTCCTGATGGGAGCAGGGCAAATGTGCTATTCCCTCCGGCAGTTGATAACACCTCGATTACAATTAGGAAATTCAAGCAGCAGCCCTTAACCGTAATCGATCTGATCAAAAACAACACGCTCTCGCTTGACATGACCGCTTTTCTTTGGGTTGTAATTGAAGGATTCAGAATGCATCCGATGAACATCCTAGTCATCGGAGAAACAGCCTCCGGAAAAACAACAACCCTCAACGCCCTAAGCAGCTTCATCCCCCCATCCGATAGGATAGTTTCAATGGAAGATACGCGGGAAATCAACCTCTACGGAATGGACAACTGGGTTGCAACCAAAACAACCGATACAATTGATCTTGAAGGGCTTGTCAAAAATTCCCTAAGGATGCGGCCAGATAGGCTAATCATCGGCGAAGTTCGTGGCAATGAGGCTCACCCGCTCTTCACTGCAATGAATATTGGCCACCGTGGCTTAATGGCAACCCTGCACGCACAGGACGCTCATGATTCAATCCAGCGCCTTAAAAATTACCCAATGAACGTCCCCCCCAACTTAATTCCCTTGGTTGATTTGGCAGTTGTCCAGCACCGCATTTACACAAAAAAAGCAGGGGTTGTCCGAAGAGTTACAGAAATTGCAGAATTTGGCTGGCTTGACAATGTCGTCACGCAAAACGAAATTTTCCAATTCGACCTTGAAAGCCTAACTGCAGAGCGAACAACCCTTCCCTCCCAAACAATTGAAAAGCTTGGGCGGGCAATAGCCAAAACCTCAACTGAAATAAACAACGAAATCCAGCAGCGAAAAAAACTACTGAACTACCTGCTGGAAAACAAGGTCAACAAGATGGATGACATCAACTTGTTCATGCGCAAATACTACGGCGAAATCGAAAATCAGGGGAAATAAGTTTTTCCAAATGTTTTCCGAATAATTAATAGCCACTAAAATCCATCCTCCCCTCAAATGCTTCTTCCTAATATGGCAAAGCCAAATCACAACTCTTATATCCTGCAATCTGCATAAACATAGCTCCAAGCGGGGCAATCTAATTATGATCACTTTTGCAACCAATGAAAACACAAGGGATGAAGTCCTAAATCTGCTAACCCCCTCAGTTGCATCCTGGTTTTCCAATTTCAAGGAAGTCACCCTTCCCCAAAGATACGGAGTCAAGCTGATTCACGAAGGCAAAAACACATTGATTTCAGCCCCAACCGGCTCTGGAAAAACCCTAACCGCTTTTCTTAGCATCCTAAATGAGCTAGTTGGCCTCTCAGAAAAAGGCGAATTGGAAGAGCGCATCTATTGCATCTATGTTTCCCCACTTCGCGCCCTTGCAGCCGACATTGAAAAAAACCTCAACGGCCCCCTTTCCCAAATCGAGGAGATTTACCAGAAAAAAACCGGCAAAACACATGGCATAAAAGTTGCAATGCGATCCGGTGATACCACCCAAGCAGAACGCGCTAAAATGGTAAAGCATCCTCCCCACATTTTAATCACAACCCCCGAATCCCTAGCAATCATACTCTCCTCCCCCATTTTCATTGAAAATTTCAAGCAGATCAAATGGCTAATAACCGATGAAATCCACGAGCTTGCATCAGGAAAGCGGGGGACCCATCTTTCGCTTACAATTGAGCGTTTGCAGGGGATCAATCCAACCCCATTTGTCCGAATCGGCCTATCTGCAACAATTGCGCCTCTTGAAACAATTGCAGAATTCCTTGTAGGCTATGAAAACAACCTCCCAAGGGATTGCATAATTGTGAATGCGCAGTACGCCAAGGAAATGAAGCTCGAATTGATTTCCCCCTCAGAGGATCTGATTTACACAACGCAAGATGAAATGCAAAAACGCACTTATAAAATTCTTGATGAACTGATTCAAAGCCATCGCACAACCCTCATTTTTACCAACACAAGGAGCGGAACCGAGCGGTTGGTCCACCACCTAAAAACACTTTTCCCAAAAAACTATTTGGATAACATTGAAGCGCACCATTCCTCCCTTTCAAGGGAAGAGCGAAGGGATGTTGAAAACAAATTGAAAAAAGGAGAGCTTAAAGTTGTTGTCAGCTCTACTTCGCTTGAATTGGGGATCGATATTGGCTTTGTTGATTTGGTTGTTCAAATCGGCTCCCCAAAAAGCGTTTCAAGGGCGCTCCAGCGCACAGGAAGGTCGGGCCATGACATCTACAAAATTTCCGAAAGCAAGATGATTGCAACCGATAGGGACGATCTTGTGGAAGTTGGCGTAATGCTCCAAGAAGCCTACAAGGGGCATGTTGACAAAGTCCAAATCCCCCAAAACTGCCTAGATGTCCTAGCCCAGCATGTTGTTGGGATGGCAATACAGCAGCAGTGGAAATTTGATGACGCCCTAAAAGTAATCCGCCAAAGCTACTGCTACCGCAATCTAACCGATAAGCAATTCAAAAGCGTCCTAATGTATTTATCCGGCTCATTTTCCTCGCTTGAAAAATTCCGCGTGTATGGCAAAATCTGGTATGATGATCAAAAGCAAGAGTTTGGCAAAAGAGGAAAAATGCTGCGCGTTCTTTACGCAACAAACATTGGCACGATTCCAGATGAAGTTTCCGTTTCAGTTAGGCTCCTTCCCCTAAGCAAGCACATCGGCAACATAGAGGAGGAATTTTTGGAGCGTTTGCGCAAGGGCGATAGGTTCGTGCTTGGCGGCAACATCTACTCCTACGAATATGCCAAAGGGATGAACGCATACGTTTCAATTGCAAGTGGCCAAAAACCCACTATTCCGCAATGGTTTTCGGAAATGCTTCCCCTAAGTTTTGATCTTTCGGTTGCAATCAGCAAATACCGCGGCGATCTATCCACATTAATGAAAAACAAGAGCAAGCCCGAAGTTCTCGATTTCATAAGGAAAAACTCCCATTGCAATGATTTGGCAGCAACCGCAATCTACAACTATTTTTCCGACCAGATGGCCTTCCTTTTGCTCCTTAGGTGCCATGTTTTCCATTCCGACAAGCAGTTGGTAATTGAGGAATTCCTCTCGGAAGGGAAGAGACATTTCATTTTTCATTCGCTTTTTGGAAGGCGGGTAAATGATGTGCTTGCAAAAGTTCTAGCTGCCAGAATTTCCCACAAAATCAACCGAAACGTAGTAATTTCATTTAACGACAATGGCTTTGTCCTAACTATGAGCCGCGCTGTGAACGTTGAAATCAAAAAAGAGCTATTCATGATCACTAATCTGGATTTGGAGGATCAGGCGCGGGAGGCAATAAAGCAAACCGAAACCCTCAAGCGCAAATTCAGGAATGTTGCGGTCAGGTCTCTTATGATTTTGAAAAATTACATGGGCAAAAAAAGGTCGGTTGGCAGGCAGCACATGGGCGCGCACGTTATGCTTGGGATTTCAAGCAGATTGGCGGATTTTCCCGTCATTCAAGAAACCTTCAGGGAAATTTTGGAAGATTACATGGACCTTAAGAATGCAAAGCTAATACAAAAACAGCTAAAGGATGGGGATCTGACCGTCACGGCGCTTCCTCCCTATGATTTGCCCTCGCCCTTTGCGCAGCTATTGATCACTCAGGGAATTTCGGATGTTGTTTTGGTGGCTGATAGGAAGGCAATTTTGGAGCAGCTCCACACGCTTGTGCTAAAAAGGATTGGGAAGATTAAGGAAAACGCGTAAAAAAACAAACCTAGCGACTTAACCACTTAATTAATTTGCATTGATTTGTTATTGCATGATGAAACATTTTAAATCAATATTTAGAAAATCCCCAAAGGATTCCAAAATACGCGTTCTCAAGGAGGGCGGTGTCTATTTTGAATCCCTAAAATTGCTTGCAATTTCCGATCTCCAGCTGGGTCACGAGGCAGTTTTGCACAACCGCGGGATTTCCGTTCCAATGGAGCAGTTCCCAATCATCATCGAGCGGTTGGAATCCATGCTTAAAGAAACTTCTGCAACCAGGGTTTTGATCAACGGCGATTTAAAGCACGAATTTTCAAAGGCAGCTCAGCAGGAATGGGATGAGGTTTTGAAGCTGCTTGACTTTTTCAAATCAAAAAAAGTAGAATTGATTTTAGTCCGAGGAAATCATGATAATTACATTGAAAAGATTTTGAAAAACCACCATCTAAAACTCAACGATTATTATTGCGAGGATGGGTTCTTGTTCGTCCATGGCCACAAATCCCTCAAGGAATACATTGGCATTCCCGAATTCAAAACTCTTGTAATTGGGCATGTGCATCCGGCTGTTTCCATCAAGGATGATGTTGAAATCCCCCACAAATACCACTGCCTTCTTAAAGGCGAATTCCACGGAAAAGAGCTTTTGGTTTTGCCCTCGATTTCCCCGCTAGCTTCCGGCACCGACATGGTTTCCCAAAACTACAGCCATGACACACTTTCCCCAATCCTTAATGAATGCGACCTTCCCGACTTCATTCCGGTTGTAATTGACGAGAAAGGCGGAGTCAAGGAATTCCCGAAAATCAGGTACCTGTGATTTCTATTTTCAAGTTGCTTTTCTTTCCTTTAGGATTTTAAACTCGTTTTCAATGAATTCGACAAAATGCTTTGGAATTTCCACTTGTTCGCCCACTTTTCGAAGGTATCTCAATACAATATCTGGTTTTCTTAGGAACCTTTCGATTTGATTATTATGGAGAAGTCCAGAAACCAGAACCGCTTCCTTGTTGTTTATTCGTTGTGCATGGAGGAGTTGCGCTGCCATGTATGCGGATCTAAAATTGATAATATATCCTATAGAAGTTTTCGAAAACCCAAGCTTAGATTTTAAGTCTTTTTGCGCTTCCTTTTTTAGTATTGCTTCAGTTTTCTTGGAAAAAGGGAAAAAAACCGGTTCAGTTCTTCTAAAGTATCTTTTTGTTGAAAAATATGGTGAGAGAATAATTTGTTTGGCTAAATGCGAATATATTTTTGATATTTTAATTTCCTTAATTGCGGGATTATGTTTATGAATTTCAGATTCGATTGGCAAGGCTATGTTCCTAAACTCTTTTGGTACCATGTTTTGAGTGGATGGGCCTTCGGTTAATATCGCGCCATTTCTTGCATTTATTTCGCCAAGGTAATTTTTCAAAAATTTATCCGTGCTACGTGGCATAGGTGCCATCAAATCCCCATGGGTCATTCCAACCAAGTGGATTGGCAGATCATGAATTGGCTTAACCACAACAATATTTTTAAGTGCTTTTTTTACTTCAGGATTTTGTGCCATTTAGATTCCTCAAGGTTCAATAAGCCCCCGGCGAGGATTGCACTCGCGACCTTCTGCTCGCCTTGCCCCTTTCTTTCCAAAAGAAAGGTGCGATGGCACCGCGCCAAAGAAAAGGACGTACAAGGCAGACGCTCTGCTGCTGAGCTACAGAGGCATAGGCTACTATTTGGCAATCAAAGGTTTAAAACGATATTCCAAAAAGCAATTCATATGGCTCCTATCGTTTTTGCCCCGATTTTTTCCCAAGGATAACTTAATATTCCAATAAAGCATTTTGTTGCAATATGACAATGTTTTTGCTCTTTGGATTTGAAATAATCGGGGTTGGCTTGGCAATCCTTTTCCTATTCGTGATTTTGTCCTACAATTCAATTATTTCAAAAAGGAACCAAATCAGCAACGCATTTGCCGGTATTGATACAATTCTCAAGAAAAGGTTTGACTTGATCCCAAATCTGGTTGAAACCGTCAAGGGATATGCAAAGCACGAGCAGTCCGTATTTGAAAATGTCACAAAGGCAAGGGCTGCAATGCTCGGCGCTGGAACTATTTCAGATAAGGTCAAAGCGGATGATATGCTAAGCGGGGCGCTCAAATCCTTATTTGCAGTTGCTGAAAATTATCCCGAACTCAAGGCGAATGAGAATTTCCTGCATTTGCAACGAACGCTAGCTGAAATAGAAGAGCAAATCTCAGCTGCGAGAAGGTTCCACAATTCATCCGTGTTGGAATACAATAATGCGATCCAAACATTCCCCGGAAACTTGTTTGCAACGCTTTTTGGATTCAAATCCGAGGTATTTTTCCAAATCACAAATTCGGAAAGGGAAGTTCCTAAGACATTCTAAGGCAATTTAAATGAACGATGCAAAATTCGAGGAAATAATTTCCAGGATGCAAGGGGATTTAATTCTACTTGAGGATGAGCGAAAAAAGGTCAAAAACAAATTAATAGTACTAATTTGCGCAATTCTTCTGATTTTCATTTTTATTTTGCTTACGATCAACTTTGATTTGATCCTATTCGCAGGAATTATCGGATTTGGCGCTTATGCAATTGGCTCGGGCATGATAAAGGGAAAATACGTTTCGGCTTTTAAAAGAAACGTCATAGCCAAAATAATTGCCAGCTATAACCCTTTATTTGAATACCTGCCAACAAGCGGGATTGGCGCAGCAGAATTCAATTCCAGCAAAATATTCCAAACAATACCTAATATTTACAGCTCCGAAGATATGATCAAGGGAACTGCCGGCAAAACAAAAATGGTTTTTTCCGAAATCGATGCCAAAAAGGAAACCGGATCTGGCAAGCATAGGAAAGTAACCCCTATATTCCACGGTTTATTTTTCATAGCGGATTTCAACAAGAATTTCAAAACCCCAACTTTTGTTTTTCCCGACTCCGGAAGCTCATTTTTTGGAAATTTGATTTCAGATTTTTTGCAGGCAACAAACATTGCAAAATCACAATTGGTCAAATTGGAAGATCCCGAATTTGAAAAATATTTTACCGTCTATTGCGCGGACCAAATTGAAGCAAGATACATCCTCTCCCCAAGCCTTATGCAAAGAATTGTCGAATTTCGCAAAAAAGTGGGAAAAGAGGTTTTGATTTCATTCATCAACAGCGACATTAACATTGCAATCCGCATGAATGAAAATTACTTCGAGCCAACAATCTGGTCTCCCCTTGACAAAAACCAAATCAAGCAATATTTCGACCAATTGGAATTGGTTTTTGGGATTGTGGAGGATTTGGATCTGAACGAGAGGATTTGGGCTAAGAAATGATTCCAAAGGCTGTTTTCAAGTTCCACGCTAGGTATTAAAAACTCCAAATTTCAAGGTTATTTACAGTTTTTGTGGGTGAAAAAATGGAAAAAAAAGCAATCAGCATGACATTGATCTTACTTGGGGTTTTATTCATAATGCTAGCTGCCAGCCAAGTGAACCAGATGATCATCAGCAACGCGCAATCCGAGCTTGCAAGGCCAATTGCAGAAGGGCAAATAGCCGCCTCAGAAGAACTGGCAAAAAGCTACGGACAAACTGACGCCCAAATTGCAGCAACTTCAAAGGAAGCAAGGGCGCTTTTGGACAAATCAATTTCAACCATGGGCAATTCCTACATGTTTACCGCCTTGATGGATGGCATAATCGGCTTGCTATTGCTGATCGCAGGCTTATTCACATTCCCAAAGCAGCATTAGTGTTTTTGCAATCTGGCATTAGGGCTTTTTCAAAGCAAAATTAGGGCTATTTTTTTACCATTTTTTTATAATTTGTGATAATTATGAGCGAAGCCAGTGACAAAATCATAACTGAAATTTACGAGGAGATGACCGAAAACCCAAATCTTACCTCGCACGAGCTGATGCTACTTAAAAACAAGCTCGCAAAGCGCTATCATCAAGCGCAGGTTGTTAAAAATCCCCAAATTTATGAAAAGCTGGAAAAGGATGGCAAACTTACTCCGGAACTAAAAAAAGCCCTCAAAATCAAGCACATCCGCGCGCTTTCAGGCATTTCAAACATTGCAATCATGACAGCTCCGCTGCCCTGCCCTGGAAAATGCATCTACTGCCCCGGCGGCCCGGAGTACAATTCCCCAAAAGCCTACACCGGAAAAGAGCCTGCTGCCAGGCGCGCAGAACAAAACGGATTTTCCTCCTATCGCCAAGTCGAATCGCGCCTTCGGCAATTTGAAATTATCGGCCATAGCGCGGAAAAAAACGAGCTGATCGTGCAAGGCGGGACAATTAATGCCCTTCCGCTCAATTACCAATTGAATTTCATCAAGGGCGCCTACGATGCATTCAATGACAAAGTTTGCGCAACGCTTGAAGAATCAATCAAAATGAACGAAACTTCCAAACACCGTGTAATTGGGCTAACAATTGAAACCCGCCCCGATTATTGCGCGCCTGGCCAGGTCTCAAAGCTATTGGAATTTGGGACAACCAGAATTGAGCTTGGAGTGCAAAGCCTTGATGATAAGATAATGAAACTAACTAAAAGGGGGCATGATGTTGGGGCAGTTAGAACTGCAACGCGCACATGCAAAGACGCCCTCCTAAAAGTTTGCTACCACATGATGCCTGGCCTTTTTGCAACCCCAGAAGAAGACATTGGCTATTTCAAGACGCTTTTTTCGGATCCGGATTTCAAGCCCGACATGCTGAAAATTTACCCAACACTTGTAATGCCCGGAACCGAGCTTTATGAAATGTGGAAAAAGGGAAAATACCATCCATACAATGCGGATGATGCAGCCAAGGTCATTGCGCAGGCCAAGCGCTACATCCCCGAATACTGCAGAGTTATGCGTGTAAACCGTGACATCCCATCCAACCTCATTGCCGATGGAGTCCTAAAAAGCAACCTGCGCGAATTGGTTGAAAAGGAGGCGAAAAGAAGCGGGATCAAATGCCGCTGCATAAGGTGCAGGGAAATTGGCATTAAAATGCTAAAGGAGCGAATCAAGCCCGATTTTGATTCGATGGAACTGGTTAGGCGGGACTACGATGCTTCAAAGGGAAAAGAAATTTTCCTAAGCTTTGAAGACAAAACCAATGACGCACTTGTCGGTTTTATCCGCATAAGAAAGCCATCAAGCAAATTTTTCAGGCCCGAAATGAATGAAAATACAATCGGAATCCGCGAACTCCATGTTTATGGCGAACAATTGCCCCTTGGAAAGAAGGAGTGGGAAAAATTCAAGGCAGTCCAGCACGGCGGGGTTGGAGCAAATCTTCTTCGGGAAGCCGAGCGCATTGCAAAAGAAGAATGGGGCGCCGAAAAGATGCTCATAATTTCAGGAGTTGGGGTTAGGCAATACTACGAAAAAACAGGATACAAATTGGAAGGGGTTTACATGTCAAAGAAGCTCTAATGGGGCATTTGCCACTTGAAGAGGTATATATGAATTATCTAATTATTTCAATTCCCTTGAATTTTGAAAAATCATCATCCCATGTGAAAATTTGCTTCTCTCCGTGCCGATCCATTATTGCGCAAATAAGTGCATCGTTGAAATCAGAGCCGTTTTCAATTGCCTTGAATATTGCAATCTCGGCATCCTCCTTTTCTGCGGAGGCTATCTCAAAATTTTGTTCTTCGAATAGGCTCCGTATGATTTTATTTGCTGTTTCCCTTGGGAGTTTTTTCTTTACAAAGTTGGCAAATTCCACGATAACTGGCATTGGCAAAAGAAGCCGTTTCCTTTCTGCAATTAGGGATTTTAGTCTTATCCTGGTTTTTCCAGCTGTGTTTTTAATGCGCTTATCCGCATCCGGCAAATCCAGGACGTAGTATATAAGGACATTAGTATCTATTGCGACCATAATTCATCTTCAACCGCTTTTGCTAGAACGCCGTCAATGTCCTCCAAATCCTCCCGATTCAGCTTGACCGTTCCCATATGCTTCATGAATGCGCCCGGTTTTTTTTGCATTATTTCAATCCTTCCGTCCTCTTTCCTAATCAAAGTGACTGCGTTTGAATAGCCCCTCCTCCATTTTGCCGGAAGCACAATCCTTCCAAGGACGTCTATGTTTCGGTTTATCACGTTTCCAAATTCTCCCATTTTTACCACATATTAGCTATAATTGGCAAAATTAATAAATATTGGCAATTTATGGATTTTTTACCAATCCGTGTTCCTTTTGCCCTCCTTCCTAAATCCAATACCCGAGTTTCCCTTCGCCGGTGATTTCAGCAGATCCAATCGCATTGTATTTCTTATCCCCAATCACAACTTCGGCATTGCAAAAGTAAGTCGAATAGTCGATATCCGTTTTCAGGATCATCCTTGCCAGCTTAATCCCCTTGATTGGATGCAAATCTATCTCGAATTTTGGGGTGATCTTAAGCTCGATTTTCCCAGTTGTGCTTTTGACCGAAAGCAGGGGCGTTTTTGGCGATTCCCACTTAAGCTTGATGTCGGCGTCCGTAAAAACCTCGGCTTCACCGCTGTTTGGGTCAAAAGAAATCAATTGCAGATATAGCGGAATATTGATTTTCCCCTTCTGGAAAAAGAAATGCATGAAGCTGATGATTTTTTCGATCCTTTGCTCATCTTCCGTAAAGCAATCCAAAACGCTCCAATGCCACCCTTCCGAAATCATGGGCGTTTTCAAATGGATATTCTCATTATAGCAAAAATTGCTCTGGATGTTTTTTCCAATCAGCTCTTCAAGCTCGCCCAAATGAAAAACAGAAATATCCCCCTTCCCTTCGATATTGAGGGTCCCTTTGCAGGGCGAAATCATCCAAAACGCAAGCAGATGCTCGAATTGCCTGAAAATGCACCTGAACTTGCTCATCTCATCCGAAATCTTTGTAAACTTGTAGGTGAATTTAATTTCGCCGGATTTTCCCTCATCTGTTTTCCTAAAGGTTGCAACCACTTCATATTCCGAAGGAAGCCCCGCCCATGAAAGTTCGCGTTTTTCTTCCTTGATTTCAAACTTTCCGCTTGAAAATTTTGCCGAATCATTGCAAAACCCATCCCCGATCCTGTAGGTTTTGCCCTTGTACCTAAGCTCGTGAAACAAGGATTTTTGCATATCATCAAATCCAATTGTTATGAATGCCGAAAGGTCCTTGGTTGTGATATTTGCATAAATCCAGCCTCGATCATTAGTCTTTTTTGGATCCGAAAAAAGCTTTTCTTGAGTAAACAAGTTGTCATACTTGTTCGTATCCTCCAATTTCAATTTTGATTTCCCGTCAAAATAATGGACCATGATCTGCTTGTTTGTGAGTTTCATCGAATTCAAATCCTCAATAATAGCCAAAAGTTCGTTTTCTTTGAATCAGAACTATACCTATCTAATTCAAGAAGTTTTATTATCCTTGCTTTGAATAATTCAATACCAATAAGGTGACAATTATGCAAAAATACGTTTATTCGGTTGAAGGGAAGGATTATGGGAAGCTCAAGGATATAGTCGCAGCTGATCCATACGCAAAGGATTCATTTGTTGTAGCGGGCTACACTCTAAAGGAAAGCAAGCCTCTTGGCCTAAAAGGCGGGCTTTACATACTGTTTTTCAAAACCGCAGATGCAGACCTGGCGCAAAAGCTGATCGCAAGAATAAAGCCTCTTCCTTCACTTAAGGAAATGGAAGGAGAAGAAAAGCAAAAAGTCATCTCCCAAATCGAATCCGAAGAAGATAGCGCAGCATCCGGTTTTGGAAGCATTTTTGGCTAAAATAAGGAAACTGGGCAATTGGTTAGATCATTCTTAAGTCTTTTCCCACTAGCTTTTTTCCCTTAATTCTATCCTAGCCTTGATCTAAAATCGCATCCACATTTCCAAACTTTTTCCCATGTTTTTCCATTGCCTGCATGATTTCCCAAACCTGCTTTTTAGAAATTATTTTCTTCGCCCAAAACGCCTTTAGCAGCATTGGCAAAGTAAAACAGCTGACCCCAAAATCCGTGCAAGCCTTTTTCACTGATGGTTCGTCTGTTAGCAGAATAAACCCGTTCGCCTTTGCAATTGCAATATTTTGAATTTCAATTTTCGAAAGTAAATGGCCGTTCTTGCCCTTTATTTTTTTCATCATCAAATATTCTTTTTTTCCAAGTTTTGATATATG
This sequence comes from Microcaldota archaeon, assembly GCA_016212475.1. Classification (GTDB taxonomy): domain Archaea; phylum Micrarchaeota; class Micrarchaeia; order Norongarragalinales; family SBBD01; genus JACRGC01. The sequence goes on from JACRGC010000016.1 coordinate 23,482, forward strand.
CAAATGATACTTTAATTTCATTCCGTTTTTTTTCATCAAATTATTCTCAACATTTGCAATATGGAAATTCGGTTCCCCAAAAAGCTCACTCACAGATGTTATAGCATTGGCCTTTTCAAGGAGAATCAAGAAATTCGCATTTGAAATAATTTCCATTCAATCACTTGATTTCCTTTATCCTTTCAAGTTCTTCCTTTTCTCCTTTTGTTTCACGAAAAACTTTGTGGTGCTCCATCAATTTGTGCAGTTCGTCTACGCTAAGCTCTGCAATTTCAGATGCTTTTCCAATGCTGATTTTTCCCTCTTTTAACAGCTCAATTGCAGCTGCATGCCTAAGGTTTACCTTATGTTTGAGCAAATGCCTAAGGGCATCCTTTACAACATCGGATTTGCTCGAATAATGCCCCGCCCTAACAAGGGCGTTTATCTCCTCTTCCATAAGTCTTGTCAAACTGTATGAAGTTACCATATTTTCACCTATAAAACACTATTAACTGTTAATAACAATTAATATATAAAATCATACGTAGCAAGTTGAAAGAGTTATAAAGGATCTTTGATTGAAAAATATACCCAATTTTCACAGTTTTACTGGTAAGTCCAAGGTTAAATTACCTATGCGCGGAAGAGTCCTCTTACTTGCCCCATTTGTTCTAGCGGTGCTTTTGCTTTTATCGATTTCCTCAACAATTTCCGGCGATGATTTAAACCAAACGCTTGATTCCAATTCAACAAATTCATCAATTGGAAATGCAACTATTGTGCCGACTTTTTCCCCAACCCCTTCCGTATCATCAACTCTGGAGCCAACCCCTTCCCCCTCTCCCGCCCCAATCCCTGCAATAACCCCCTTACCAACCCCTTCCCCAACAATCGATATTTCTCCTTCACCAACTTTTTCGCCAACACCTACGCAAATATCTGCTCCAACCCCAACAATTGATGCATCCCCCTCCCCCACATTTTCACCAACGCCAATTGTTTCAATTATTCCCTCAATTGCACCAACCCCTGCGATTTCGCCATCTCCAGCTGCAACAATTTCACCCACTCCAACAAAAGGGCAAAATAATTTGGCAAATTCAGAATTTGGCTCCGGCATATTCCTTCCAATGTCCGGCGATCCAGGCCCAAGCCCGCCATCCCCAAACAGCGCTTGTGATGTAGTGACTGCCGATACTACCCTCATTCAAAATATAGCGGCTTCATACACCTGCTACAATATCACTGGAAATAGCTTGACATTCGATTGCGCAGGCTACAACATTACCGGAAACGGTTCGGGCTATGCTTTCAACATTTCCTACAAAAACAATATCGTGATAAAAAATTGCATAATCTCAAATTTCTCGAGGGCAATTTCAGCAGAGAATGCAATCAACCTTGCGTTCATCAACATCACAATTTACAATGTGACCGATTATGGGATTTTCGTAAATGCGTCGGCCAACACGAACATTTCATCAGTTTCAATCAGTGAATCAAGGCCGGCTGCGATAGCAATTGCAGGCGCAAACCTTACCGGCATTTACCTGCTAAACGTTTCAAACGGCAACTTTTCCGACATAACAATTCAAAAACTATTCGCCGGTAACACATCGGTAACAAGCCAGCCCGGAGGTTCGGTTGTTGGAATCAGCTACCAAGTTTCCCAAAATTCCAATTTCACAAATATTTACATCAGGAATTTAATTCCAGGTAGGGGAATTACCACCCAAACAGCGGCAGCATTTGGGCATTCCGGAAATGCAACGGGAATATTTGGCTCAAATTTCAATTCTACTATTTTCCAAAACATTTCCATCCATAATCTTTTGGGTTCGCAAGGAAGCAGGGGAAGGAACTCAGGAACCGGAGGAGATGGGTCCGAAAGCAGCAATGTAATTGGGTTCTATGCAACAAATGGAGTTAACAGCACCATTTCAAACCTGACAATATCGAATCTTTCATCAGGAGTTGGTGGAAATGGCGGGACTGGCAGCTCGGCGGCAGGAGGCGCTGGGGGCAATGCAGGATTTGTATTTGGCATTTACTTCCAAAATTCTTTCAACAATTCGATAAAATCCACGACTATTTTGAATTTGACCGGAGAATTTGGTGGAAATGCGGGCGCTGGTGCAACTATTGGGGGTAATGGCGGCATAGGCGGCCAGGTATTTTCGATTGGAATTAGGCAATTATCCTACAATATTTCAATCAATGGAATAGATATCCGTTTTGTTCAAGGAGGAACTGGCGGATCCTTTGGATCTGGTACGCCAGATGGATCCGGCGGATTTGGCGGAAATTCATCTTTCCTCTACATTTCAAATTCTAATGCCACAACTTTTGAAAACGCATATGCAAATTCATCCATCGGGGGCGATATGGGTACTTCAGCAGGCGCTGTGCTAGTTCATGGAGGCATTGGCTCAGGAATCTATTTCCACCTTGCAAATTACACAAATATCAACAACGCCAGCCTTTACAATATTTCTTCAGGAACGACTGATGTTTTTGGCATGCTTAGGACTTCCGGATTATTTTTTGCAGCAAGCAGTTTCAACAAAATTACCAATTCAACCATAAAAATCATCGATCACCACCTTGATGCCTTTGATCCACTAACCGATTATTCCATCTATTCCGAAGGAGGTTCAATCAATAACAACCTTTTGAACTCCAGCTTCAACCGCTCAAACATCGGCTTTTTTGATGCAGCCGGAATCAACAATCTGACAATCTCATGGTTTGCAACTGTAAATGTCACCAACGGTTCCGGGCAGGTTGGCAGTGCAAATGTTAGGATTTACAACCAAACAAGCTCAGCAATTCCGATGCTTTTTGCAACAACGGATTCAAATGGGCATGTGAATGCAGAAATTGCCGAAATGACTATTTTTGGCTATATCTCATCTGCCAGCTCGTGCAAAGCGCACGTGAACAACACCTGCTTTACAAACCATACAATTTCTGTGAATAATTCCGTATATGCTTTTGGAACATCAATTGCCGTCCTGAATTACTCAAAAACCATCCCGATTTTCCTTTGCTCCTCGCTTCAAAGCAGTACAACCCTCCAAAACAACGTCTCATTCAACGATGTCTGCTTTACCCTGAATGCAAGCAACATAGTTTTGGACTGCGCAAACAATGCAATCATCGGCAACCGTTCCGGCTTTTCAATTGGAGTTTATGCGAATTCCAAATCAAATGTAACAATCAAGAACTGTTACATCTCGAATTTTTCAAGCGGCATCATGGCAAACTATACATCAAGAAGCGTATTTTTAAACAATACCATAATCGATACGGCAATTGTCAAAAATCAGGGAGCAACCGCCTTTGGAATCTACTTCAACAATTCCGATTACAACAATCTAACCTCCAATTTCGTCACAAACCTGAATGCAACTGCAATTTCCTCATTAGGATATCCGAACTGCAATACCTCGACAGTGAATTCCTTCAGATTCGAAAATTCCTCCCACAATTTTGCAACCAACATAAACGGCTCGCTTTCAAAAGCAAGGGGGTATTCTTCAAGTGAAGGTTCTTGCGCTCTTTCATCAACCGGAATTGGGGTCCATGTTATTTATTCAATTAACAATTCGATAAGCTACGGCAAATTTTCCGGGAACAACTACTTAGGCGCATATTTAATCTCGACCAATTCGACAATAATTTCGCATTCTGAATTCATGGGGAATCCGACTGCAGGTTTTTCAGCTGAGGATTCCATAAATACAATCATTAATAATGGAACATTCATGAACAACAATTTTGTCGGAGTTCAGCTAACTGATTTGGCGAATTTCAATATTTCCATCCTCAACAGCAATTTCACTTTTGATAAAGCATCCATAACTTCCCCAAACACCACCCTTGACAATAATTTATTCAGTTTTGGGGATCCTGCAATCAAACTCGATAGCGGGTCCAATGGTTTTTGGATTTCCCGAAATACAATCCAGCATTCCGTAATAACATCCACAAATTTTGGGAGCCTCTACATCAAAGCGGGAAATTATGGGCATATTATTGACAATTTGATTTACAATACAACCAATACCTCTAACATTGAAGTCGGGGCGGTCTATTCCGAGGGGGATTTTAACAATTACACTGGGAACAACATTACGAATTCCTCGGTTTATGGTTTCTATTTCAGGGGAGCCACAAATAATTTAATTGCAAGCGGGGTAATTTCACAAACAGCTAAAAACGATTCCCATTTTCCAATCCTATCGAGTAATAATGTATTCTTGAACATGAGCTTTAATCGCTCAAAAATAACAGCTGCCGGCGGTAGCAATTTAACCATACGATGGTACCTTACATTAAACATTACAAATTCATCCGGTGGACCAATTCCTGCAGCTTCTGTAAACATAACCAATAATTCCTTCGGTCCAATGTACGCAATTTCAACTAATGCCGATTCAACCGGATATTTGCGGAACCAAATCATTACCGAATACATCGTAAACGGTTCCCATGGCTACGATGCGATGTGCCTCAACCAAAACACCGTAAATTGCTACAACCCGCACACATTCCTAATCCAAAACCGCTCATTCAACGACAACCAAACCTCATTCAACATAACCTCTTCTTCAACGCTCCAAATAATACTTTACCCTGATTCAACATTCCCATCAAATATTACACTTGTTTCCCCAACTCCATTGAATGGTTCTGGCCAGACAGTAAACTGGTTCATTGTCAATTTCACATTCAATGAAACCTACCCCCAAACCTGCTGGGTTTCCCTAACCAATACAAGCAACCACAACTTGACAATGGCAATGGATGGCAATAGCTGCTACCTAAATGTCACCGGCCAATCCGATGGCTCTTGGAATTACACGGTTTTTGTAAACGATTCCGTTGGAAATACCGCATCAAATGGCACGTTTTTCATTGCATTTGATTCAAATGTGCCAACCAACATCCAAACCGTTTTCCCAACCCTAAATAATGCAACTTATACCTCCCAAAACTGGGTCATTGTAAACACTACCTTTACCGAACTCAACCCCAACAATTGCATTTTGCAATGGGGCAATGGCACATTCCAAAACCTTTCCATGGCAAGAAGTGGCAATAGCTGCTATCTCAATGTTACCGGCCAAACACAAGGCGTGCATAATTATACTATAATTGTAAATGATACCGCCGGCAACTTCGCCCAGAATGGCACGTTTTACATTACAATTGACTTAACCGCCCCGTCCACAATCGAAATAGTTTCTCCAACCCTTTCAAACGCATCATACACAATTCATAACTGGGTTTACTTCAATGCCACGTTCACGGAAACAAACCCAAACAACTGCATCCTCCAATACAGCAACGGCTCCCTTGCCAACTATTCGATGACGAGAAGCAATAATAATTGTTATTTGAATCTGACCGGCCAACCAAACGGTGCGCACAATTACACAATAATCGTCAACGATTCAGCTGGCAACCTTGCCCAAAACGGAACCTTCTTCATCACACTTGACTCAACTCCTCCCTCTGCAATACAAACCGTTTTCCCGACCCTAAATAATGCAACTTATACCTCCCAAAACTGGGTCTTCATCAATTCAACTTTCACAGAACTCAACCCCAACAATTGCATTTTGCAATGGGGCAATGGCACATTCCAAAACCTTTCCATGCAAAGGAGTGCAAACACCTGCTTCCTAAACATCACAACACAACCCGAAGGCATCCACAACTACACAATAATTGTCAACGATTCAGCCGGCAACTTCGCCCAGAATGGCACATTTTACATTACAATTGACTTAACCGCCCCGTCCACAATCGAAACAGTTTCTCCAACCCTTTCCAATTCATCAGTTACAATTCAAAATTGGGTTTTCATAAATGCCTCATTCACGGAAACCAACCCCAATAATTGCATCTTGCAATACAGCAACGGCTCACTTGCAAACTATTCCATGGCAAGGAGCGGAAATAACTGTTATGCAAACCTTACAAACCAGCCCCAAGGAGCACACAATTACACAATTATTGTAAACGACACCTCAGGCAACCTTGCCCAAAACGGCACATTCTTCATAACAATTGATCAAACCGCCCCATCCCAAATAACTCTTGTTCCTCCATCCCCATCAAACAATTCCCGGATTTACAACGGCTCAGCAACAATCAATGCAACCTTCACGGAAGCAAATCCCAACAACTGCCTTCTCCAATACAGCAACGGCTCACTTGCAAATTATTCCATGGCAAGGAGTGGGAACAGCTGCTATTTTGATTTGACAAATCAGCCAAATGGCAACTGGAACTACACAATAATTGTAAACGATTCCGTTGGCAATCTTGCCCAGAACGGAACTTTCTTCATAAGCTTTTGGATCAACACCTCCCTGAATTATTTGCAATCAAACCAATCCTACGATAACAACGGCAAAGTCAACATAACCGCAATATTTTCAAGGAACGATAGGCTGAATTTGACCATAGACACAACTCTTGCCAATTTCATCCTTGGAAATGGCACAAACATAACAATAAATGCAAACAACATATCCCTCAACTTTACCGACCAGCCAACCAACACCACATATTTTGCATCGGGCCTTTTTGAACGAACAATTGATGCGGGCTATCCAAATGCGCACTGGAAAATCAATTGGAATGCAAACGAATTTTCAAATGCATCCCTGACTGTGCAAGCCGCTGTTTCTGGCGACAATTCGACATTCACAGCTTTTGAAAACCTGACAAACCCGCTTGGCACAATCCTTAACCTAACTCCGGCTAGATACCTGAAATATAGGCTGGTTTTCAATTCAAACGGCTCTTCAAGCGCCTTCCTTAATGAAATCAATGCAACTGCCCTGTTTGGCATAAACGGCTCGGCTTCATTTGTTTTAACCAACCTGCAAACCGGAGCAACTGCAACCAAATCCTGCACTGCAATCAATGGCAATTGTTCCGTCCCATTCCTATTCCCTTCAGACCTCCCATCCGGCAATTACTCGGTAAATATTTCCGCTTCAAATTCAGCCGAAGGGTATGAATCCGCCTTTTTAATTTACAATTCCACTTTTGAAGAATCCCTCTCAAATGCATCCGTATTTTCACCATCAAAAACCGTAACCAATTTCATTGCCGGATCAACATGGTATCTCCACAATGTAACCGTTACGGCAAATTCCAACGGCTCGATTTTCAATGTTTCAATCAATTATACATCAAAGCCCGCCTCTTGGGAAATTGCAACGCTTAGCACTTCCTGTTCCGGCAAGCTTTTTCCCTCCCAAACATGCAATTCAACATTCAATGTCACGGTTGGATCCGATGCCACTCCAAATACCTATGTAATCACATGGAATGCCTCTTGGCTAACCAACAACAACACGAATTTTGGCAATTCCACTCCTTCAAATGTGGTTATCCAATCCTCCCCTGCAATTTCCGCTAACATTTCCGAAATAAACGTTTCTTCAAACCTAAGCCAAAGCAATGTCACAATTGTGCGCATCTCAAACATTGGAAACGTCCAGCTCCAAAACGTTACCGCCTCATTCATCCCAACGAATGCAAATTCAAGCTGGTTTTCATTCAATCCCCAAATCAGGACAACCCTTTCAGCTGGAAATAATTATGATTTAACCATAAACATTACAGTCCAATCCCCCTTCACAGCCGGAACTTACACTGGAAAAATAAACATAACCGCAGACGATGCAACAAATGGGGTAAATTCTACTTCAACATACATCAACGTGACAATTATTCTTGCTCCCCAAATTCTAGCCGCTCCCTTTGCAGTTACCGCAAACCAATCCCTTTCCTCCCCCCAAACATTCAATGCAACTATTTCAGCCCCCGGCAATTCGCCCCTGACAAATGTATCCGTTTCCATAATCAACTCAACAATTCCGCTGACCTGGATTGCCATTAATTCATCTTCAAGCAATTGGAACACCTCCACAAATACATGGACGGTTATTTCCGAGGGCTCCGGCGCTGTTTTGCAGATAATTGTTTCCATCCTTGATTTCATTTCCGGAATCTTTTCTGCGCTGATCAAAATTACCTCTAATGAAGGGGTCGCAACCTACGTAAATGTAACCGTAAATGTTTCTCCCTCCCTTGCTGCTCAAAATGTAATCAACCTGACTACAACCCATGGCCAAACAAACCAAACCTCCTTCCTGATCAACTCAACTGGCAATTCCAAGCTGGTAAACCTTACAATTTCCTTGATTGAAGGATCCCTACCAACCAGCTGGGTATCATTTTCGCCCTCATTTGTTTCAAACATCACCGAAGGGCTCAACTATTCGATTTCAATGAATGTTTCAGTGCCATTTGGCCAGCCTCCTGGCAATTACTCCGGCCAAATCAACATTTCCGGATATAATTCAAACAAAACAATTGGCATAACAATCGAAGTTCCAACCAACCGTTCCTGGTATTACCTTCCATATGGCAACCAATTCACGCAATTTGGAATCAGTGAAGCCGGCCCCCTTGGAACCGTTACAATCAACAACACCGGAAATGTGAACCTCACATTTGATTTGGCCTATGCGGACTACGATGGCCGTGCAAGCTGCCTATCCCCCACAAATTTCTGCGGAGCTGGCATAGGTTCGCCTGCAAACCCTTCACTAATCAATGCCACCAAGAATTCAACAACCTCGTTTACCATAAGGAAAACAATTTCCGGAAATGGGAACAATACGGATGGATACGCCCTCCAAATTACAATTGCCAACACTTCCGCTATCCCCTCAACAAATTCAACAATTTTCTTCTTCAACATAACCAATGCGTATCCCAAATTCCTCGAAAATATAATTTACCAAGGAACCATCAACACATCAATCATTGAAATAGGCCAGCCTGCAAGATTCAATGTGATTGCAACCGATGATCAGATATTTGGATTAGATCCATCCACTGCAATTTACAACATCTCAAGGCCAAGCGGCCAAAATGAATCCTTCTTTGCTGTAAACCAAACCCTTGACAAGGATGTAGTGTGCGGCGGCAATTGCCAGGACGCCCAAAATTACACGTTGCAATACAACGGAACCAATGTAACTGGCGTTTTCAATATTACTTTCCAAGTAAAGGATTATTTGAGCCAGCAGAACATGACCTCTTTGCAATTCCAAGTGGTTGCAACAACCAACCTGACAATCAGCGGAAACAATTCGCAGGTTTTCAATGTTTCCAGCTCGCAAAATTCCCCCCTTCTGCTCAACGTTTCTATCAGGAACACCGGCCAAGTAAACGCCTACTCTATCAATTTCTCAGGAATGATCACAAGGCTTTCCAATTCGACAAACACGCTTGCAAATTGGAGCTTTAATCCAATTCCAGCAATTGCCTTCCTGAATTCTTCAACCCAAAATCTAACTACTTTCAATATCTCAATTGCCCAAAAATCATACGGCACATATTATTTCACTCCCAATGCAACCTACCGCCAGCCAAACGGGACAATTGAAGTTATTTGGGGCCCAAACCTAACAATTGAAGTTCCTGAAAACGCCAACTTTTCGCTAACCCCATCAAACCAATCGCTTGCAATACACCACAGCCTATTGCAATCCGAATGGTTTACCATAAACTCGAATGGCAATGCAAATCTCACAAATTACAACATCTCCTACTCCACCTTATTTTCGAACTTCACTGTAAATTTCAGCCAAACAACAGGCTCTTTGAATGTTGGCGAATCTGCAAACATCACTTTCAACGTATCCGTTTCAACAGGGGCAGTTTCCGGCAACAGGAATTTTACCATCAATGTCACAACAAGCAGCTATTCCCGCACTTTCAACGTGAACCTAACCGTTCCCTTCAACAACACCTGGTCTATCAGCTCAAATACATTGGCAATTGAAGGAATAGCCTCAGATAACCAAGTCAATTCCCAAATCATCATCAACAATTCCGGAACCTCCGATGCCAATCTTAATTTCACTTTCAATCTGACGGGGAATATGACCCAATTCTCCAACCTTCTCAATTCATCAAATTACCTGAATTATTCCCAAGGCTTTGCAATCCCAATCAACTATTCCGCCCCCGATGTGAACGCATATTACATAGGCGTTTTGAACATAACCGAATCAAACTCGAGCATTTCCAGATTGGTAAATATCACATTCAGGGCAGTAACCGTCCAGCTTGTTGTCCAAAGCTTCTTTGCCCCTGCCCAAACAATTGCCGGGGATGCAATCAACACCTCCCTTCTGTTAATTTTCGGAGGGCAAAATTCAACTGTCAACTCCACTTGGAGCCTATATTTGGGAACGAATGCATGCGCATTAACCAGCAATTCAACAGTTGGAAATCTTACCTCCCTTGGATGCAATGCCCCAACAATTAGCGATGGCAGGTTTTACAATTTCACAATTTCCGTTAATTATTCAACCGGCAACACTTACCTGACAAAAAACACAACCAACAATTCGGCAATTTTCTACCGCGATGTTTCAGCCCCAACGGTTTTGAATGAAATCACAAACGATACTTCGCAATATTCGAATATCACAATTATCCTTAACGCCTCCGACAACGTCCAAGTGGCGAATACCACATTGCTCTTAACCTATCCCAACGGAACCTCTTCCAATTTCTCCCTTCCCTTCGATTCCACCTTGCAATATTTCAAAGCCCCCTTCAATTTCACAGGCCTTGGCCTTTACAACATCACTTTTGTTGTGAATGATACTTCGGGAAACAACAATGCATCGGTGAATGGATCGTTTGAAATTTACTCGACAAGATTTTTCAATGGGTCAATACTCAATCTGGAGGGCAATCCAATCAACACGACCTTCATAGTTGCAAATTCCACTGAAGGCAACCTTGAAGCATTCGCAACCAACGCCTCTGGCTATTACAACGTGACCCTTAGATCCAAATGGTATTTCCTATCCGCAAAGTTCCTCAATTTCAATTTCACGATTTCAAAAGTCGATTTCACAACCATCAACCAAAGCTTCATTTCAATTGACAATTTTTCCGGTTCCGACATAATTTCCCAAGTCAGCGGAGCCAAATCCGGCTTTGCCGTTATAATCGATGCGCCCAACAATGCAACAATTTCAGTTGACTATTCCTCCCTTCTTTCATCAATCACCGACGAATCCGCTCTTAGGATTTACCGATGCTCAAACTACACTTATGCGTCAAGGTCATGCGTTACTAGCTGGTCTGCGCTATCCGAATTTACAACCAATACGGTTCTGAACATAATCACTTCCAATGCAACTTCCTTTGCAAACTCAACTAATGCGTACGCGCTTGTTCAAGTGCCAGCTTCAAGCACTCCCGCCCCAACACCAGCCCCTTCGGGCGGTGGCTCAAGCGGAGGTGGCGGAGGTGGTTTAGCTCCTGCAGCTACGCCAACCCCAACAGCCACTCCAAAAGCCGACAATGTTTCCGCGCAAATAGACGAGCTCAAAAAACTCCTTGAAAAGAACGAATCAAAACAAATCGGAGTCGAGCCCGGAGTCCAGAGCATAACAATTGAACTTTTGCCAGGAGAGGATTCGCAAACCCCCTTCCATCTGAAAAACAATTTGAATATCTCGTCAAACATTTCCATAACAATTGCCGGCACTGCAAAACAATTTGTGACTCCTAGCGTTTCTTCCATCAAATTAATTCGGCTTCATGAAACCGACATTTTGCTTTTTGCAAGCATTCCCGAAGGCACTCGCCCAAGCACCTACTATGGCGAGCTTCAACTTTCAAATGAAGTTGGGAAAGTTTCCATCCCCCTTGTTGTTCGCGTACTTGAAAAGCGGGAAAATCGGGCAATTGATCTTCGGCTCCAGCCCCTCGTTGAAAGCCTAGATCCCGGCGAAACGCTTCGGGTCGAAGTCAATTTGTACAATTTGGCGGATCCAAAGGATTACAAGGGTGCATTCACGCTTGAACTGGTCGATCCCGTAACCGATACAATTATTGTCCAAAATCCTCCCGAAGAAATAACTTTCCAAACCACACTAAATAGCATAAAACCGCTCAAAATACCTCGTGATACCCGCACAGGCAGATTCGTAGTACGGGGAATTTACGAGTACAATTTGGGATCTGGCAAGCGCGAAATTTCAGCTGTTGCCTACGTTCGCATCCAAACCTCCATTTGGAGCAGCAAGCTTTTTGGCACATTATCGCTTTGGCAATTATTCCCAATTCTGATAGTTCTAGCCGCCAGTGCAATCACCTACTACCGCCAATACTCCTACCAAAAGAGCAAGCGCAGGTACGTATCAAAAACCGATTTCACAAAATTGCCAGAACCCGGCTCAAGATCCGGATACCTTGGCCTAATTGCAGAAACAAAAGTGCGCGCATTCGTCCCAATTGACAAGCTCCAAACCCACACCCTGATTGCAGGCGCAACGGGCTCTGGAAAAACCGTTGCAGCGCAGGTAATTGTTGAAGAAGCGCTCCAAAAGAACACCTCTGTTTTGGTGTTCGACCCAACTGCCCAATGGACCGGATTTTTGCGATCTCAAAAGAATAGGGACATGCTAGCAACCTACAAGCGTTTTGGCATGAATGCCGATGAAGCAAAAGCTTTCAAGGGAAATATTTTTGTTGTTCGGGATCCAAACATGCCCCTTGACATCAAAAAATACATGAAACCTGGCGAAATCACGATTTTTGTCATGAACAAGCTTTCCCTTTCAGATCACGAAACATTCATTTCAAATACAGTAAAGCAAGTATTTGCAACCGGACTCCCAGAATCCCCCGAGCTAAAAATGCTCCTGGTTTATGATGAAGTCCACCGCCTGCTTCCAAAATTCGGTGGCAAAGGAGAAGGTTTTGTGCAAATAGAGCGGGGCGCGCGTGAATTCAGGAAATGGGGGGTTGGAATGGTCCTAATTTCGCAGGTGCTTTCGGATTTCATAGGCGAAATCAAGGCAAACATTGGAACCGAGCTCCAGCTTAGGACAAAATACGAAGGCGATTTGGAGCGCTTGAAATTGAAATACGGAGAGGATGCTGCGCGCTCAATAGTTAAGGAAAGCATCGGCTCTGGAATGGTCCAAAACTCCGAATACAACAACGGCCAGCCATACTTTGTATCCTTTAGGCCCTTGCTCCACAATGTTGTTAGGCTTTCGGATGCCGAGCTATCCTCATATGAAACCTACAATGAAAAGCTCGAAAAGCTCGACTTTGAAATGGAGCAGCTTCGGCAATCCGGGTCCGATGTTTTGGATTTGGAGCTCGAAATCAACCTTGCCAGGGATAAGATTAAGAAGGGCTCGTTCAATATAGTTGAAATATACCTCGAATCCTTGCAAAGCAAAATAGAGGGCATGAAAAAAGCCGTCCAAAAGAAGGCAATGGAAACGGATTTGGAGGAAATTGGGATGGGCAGTGGGAAATTGAAGGATGGGAAGGAAGATAAATGATTTTTGATTAGTGGTAATTGATGAAAGTATTCGATAAGATGCTAAAAAAAGAACTAACCGAAGAAGAGCTCCAGGCAAAGGAGGATTCGATGATGAAATCCTCGGAGGAAAAATACGAGGAAGATCAGGTTCTTTCTGAAAATGCTTCCCCAAAAAAATCTTCCTCTCCAAGCACTTCCGATCGGGCGTACGTCCAGCTTGAAAAGGATGTGGAACTTTTGAAAATCCAGCTTGAGCTGATAAAGCAGCAAAAAACCGTTTCGGATGAGAAATTTTCCCATTTTTCCGAGCAGATTGGGGAAATACGCGCAACCGTATTGGATTCCGAGCGCGACGGCGCAACAATCAAGATGCAGGCTGAAAAATCAATCGAACTAATCCAGATGGTCCAGCCCGAAAAAGTGATGCAAAACATCAAAAAGCTCGAGCTGAAGGTCGAGGAGGCAAAAGCAGTCGAGGAAAAATTCTCTGCAATGCAGCAAAAACTTATCGATGAGCTAAAAGAGCTTCGGCAGCGAACCGATGCAATCCGCGGCTCTGAAACCATCCTCAAATTGAACGAGCAGGTAAAAGAGGAGCTTTCATCCGCCCTTTCCGTCCAGGCCAAAATGGAAGCAAAAGCCGACAAGGTCGAGGCAATGTTTGCGGATTTCCAGCAGCACTACTATGAATACCAAAAAGTTTTCGATCGCATGAAGGAGCTAAACCTAAGCTTCAATGACATTTCAAAGGATTTCAACGTATTCAAGGTAAAAGTTGAAAGCTCCGCTTCCAAGTCCGATTTTGTCAAGCTAAAGGAGGAAATCAAGGGCTATGGCAACGAACTTGACTTGAAATTGGTCGAGCTAGAAAAAGCCGGCGCAAAAACCGCAATGATCCGCGATGATTTGATGAAGGACCTGAACGATGAGATGGATTCCGTGAAAAAGGAAATACTCCAAAAAGTTTCCGATGTTTCGGATGCAAAGCAAAAAATCGATTCCATGAAATCCGACCTCCAAAAATCCCTCCAATCCGAAAATGCAATTCTTAGGAAAGATGTAGACTCCAAAATCAATTCGGTTCAAAATGATGCCAATTCCCGCCTCTTGAATCTTGAAAAAGATGTGGACGAACGGATTTCCAAAATAGAGGCCATTTCTGAATCCTTGCCAAAGCTTTCAAAAACAGTTGCCGGCCTCGAGGAAGATTCAACCGAACTTGCCGAACTTAAGGCGTTTTTTGAAAAATCATCAAAAGATCTTTCATCCCTAAAAGAAACCGTAAGGCAAATCGAAAGCTCCCTTAGCAAATTCGAAAAAATTGCAGACCAGCTTGAAACCCTAACTTCAGAATCAAAAGATGCAAAAGGAATCCGTTTTGAATTGGAAAAACGCCTAAAATCCGTCGAGGCAAAATCCGAGGAGCTGGTAAACAAGGCAAATAGGAAACTTGACTCGGTTGTTTCCGACACCCAAGACAATACAACCGTGCTTCGCGACCTCCTAAAGGACCTATATTCGCTCAAAACCCATTCGGCCAATTCCATAACCAAAAATGATCTTAATGCGACCCAAAAATCCATCAATGAAAAGCTGATTGCATTTGACATGATGCTAATAAAACTAGAGCATCGGATTACGGATGCGGATTCCACAATGCGCGCAGTCCAAAAGGAATTTTCAACGGAATTGAAGGAATACAAAAAGGAAAACGATTCCAAAATCAGGGAACTTGAAAAATCCAAAAAATTCCAAGATTCCAAAGCGGAAAGCACGGACATAAAATAGCACCCAATCCCAAGCATTCCAATACTATGCGATCCAAGATTCAAACCCCCCCAAAAAGCCCATTCCCTAATCAAATCCTTAAATTCAACTTTCCCAAAGCATCCCAAGCAATTTTTAACCAATTCTTCCATATAGTTTGCGTGGGTTTTAGATGAAAAAAGTTTTACTCGTAGCGCTTGGATCAACCGCACGGGCAGATTGCCTAGCGCATGCAATACATAAAAGCCATGATTCCGAGCTCCACTCCTTCATCCAAAGCAAAAACCCATCCGTGATGCATCTTTCAAAATCCCACCAAATAGGGAAATTGGATGATTTTTCCGCAATCAAAAAATATGCCAAGCAAGTCAAGCCTGATTTAGCAATCATTTCGCCCGACTACGCAATTGCAATTGGGGTTGCTGATATCCTCTCAGAACTTAACATTCCAGTTTTTGCACCCAAAAAATCACTTGCCCGTCTAGAAAGCTCAAAATCATTCACACGCAGGCTTTTGGAAAAATACCAAATTGCCGGATCTCCCGAGCACAAGGTTTTCGAATCCCTTGAAGGCATACGCGATTACATGCTCTACCTGAAGGATTTTGTCGTAAAGCCAGATGGGCTAACCGGCGGAAAAGGCGTAAAAGTTTTTGGCGAGCACATGAAAACAATTGATGAGGCAGTTGATTACTGCACGGAAATTTTCAGCTCCAAAGGGATCGTAGTAATTGAGGAAAAATTAATCGGCGAAGAATTTAGCATTCAATTCTTTACGGATGGAAAAGTGTGCCTCCCTTCCCCAATAGTTCAGGATCACAAACGCGCATTTGATGGCGATTTGGGGCCAAATACCGGTGGAATGGGTTCCTATTCTTCCTCAAACCATCTTTTGCCCTTCTTAACAAAAGAACATTTGCAAGACGCCCAGCACATAACCAACAAGGTCGCCTTTGCACTAAAAGAAGAGTTCCATGAATACTTCTGCGGAATCATGTACGGCGGATTCATGCTAACTGCTGATGGAGTTAAGCTAATAGAATACAACGCAAGGTTTGGGGACCCCGAAATTATGAACATTTTGCCAATTCTTAAAAATGATTTTGTGGAAGTTTGCGAGGCTGCAACGCAAGGAAGGCTCGATAAGATAAAACTAATATTTGAGGAAAAAGCAACAGTTGTAAAATACGCAGTCCCCGAAGGCTACCCTGAAAACCCCAAAAAAGGAGAGGTAATTGACATTTCCGAGTTTGCCAACACCACAGCCAAATACTATTTAGGCGCAGTTGAGGAATTCGATTCCCATTACCCCTGGAAGCTAAAAATGGGAACTTCGAGGGCAATTGCAACGGTTGGAATTGCCAACACGGTTGAGGAAGCAGAAGCCATTGCCGAGCATTCCGTCCGGATGATCCGCGGGCCGGTTTTCCATAGGAAGGACATTGGCACAAAAGAGCTGCTGCAAAGAAGGGTTGATCACATGGCGCAAGTTAGGTTAAAAAAATGATAAATTCCAAAGAAAAGGCTTTCGAAGAAATGGCAAAATGGGGGACCGCACATGTCAAAGCAAAAGGGCTGAAGCCTTCCCCAAAAGAAATAGTTAGGAAGCAGCATGGGAAAAAGTGATTTTTTAAGGGTTTAAATGCACCAAAACCTTTTAGTTGCTTTGTGCCTATATTGATTCGGAGGCATAGCGAGGGAGTAAAATGAGCAAGAATTTTGAATGGTACATAAATGCCAATTTGGAGCATGACGCTGGCAATTGGATAGTTATAATTGACGAAAAAATTGTGGCAAGTGGAATTGACTTGAAAAGCCTGCTTGAAGAAACCGACAGGAAATTCCCGCATAAGGAATCCTTGATTGCAAGGATCCCAACCAAGGACACACTAATTCTCTAAGCTGGGTGATTGCATGCGTTTTACATTCAAATACAGGAAGGCTAATGATAAATCGGGAAACAAAATCCTTCGCCCCGAAATAGAGGTAAAATTGGCAAATGGCTCAAAATCCCAAAAAGCAGTTGCCTTGCTTGATTCAGGAGCGGATACCTGCTTTATCCCAAGGGTTTTAGCAGAAAGGCTGGGCCTTGGGCTTGATGGCAAACCAACAATTACCAAAGGTGTTGGGGGCAAAATAGGGGTTTTTGAATCAACAATTAACATAGAAATTTCAGGAGGGCATGAAAAAGCAATACTGGAAAATGTTCCGGTTACAATCCCAAAAGAAGATGGTGAAACCGCCTGGATATTGCTTGGCAGGGCTGTTTTTTTCGAATATTTTGAAATCAATTTCAGGCAGGCTGCCGACCAGATTGTCCTTAAGAAAGCGGAAGCGTCGCCTTACTGAAAAAATTAAAAACTTCTTTTTAATGGCAATTATTAGTTTATCTTTGAAAAAACTATTTTACTTCCTTATTCCTTTTTTTAAGTGCAAGCTTCTGGACTTCCAATAGGAATTTCCTTACGTGCTCTTTTTGTTCAACTTTTTTCAGGTTTGATGGAAAATTCATATCTGCCTGCTCTTCAACCCAGTTTAAATTTTTCCTGCTCAATTTTTTATCATTAACATAGTCGGCGATGATTTTTTCATGTTTTGGAGAATGTGTTTTGAATAAGTTGGATCCGGATTTTGGGGTGAATTTTTTTACGAGTGCGTTGAACTTAGGGTTTGATTTTGCAACCTTTAGCCAATTCTCAAATGGCGCCCTGCGATCCGCATACCTCCCTTCTTTTTTGTATGTCCGTCTGTCTTTTGTTATTTCTGCTTCTTTTAATTCTTCTTGGATAAAATAATCCCTAACTCCTTTTACCGAATCCATATGAACCGCCGTATCCTTTCGTTCTTTTGGCGAGCCATACTCGAATTTCCTCCTTTCACTTGGCAAGTCATGGATGGTAAGATGATAAACATGTGCTCCAATCTGCTCGAGCTCTTGAGGTAGTTGCCTTGGAAACCTAAATCCCCCCATTGGATGTAATTTCATGACTTGTTCAATGCGCTTTGTTTCCACAGGTTTTACTGGCATATAATCGCCTCAATTAATTGTTATTCGGAATAAATATACGCCCTTATATGAGTTTAACCCGTCAAGGCTGCTTCCACTCAATCTCATATATGCAAATTCAAATAGAGGGGGATCAGGAAGACCTTCAAACTGAGGGGGATACTTCCCCCGCGGTTCAGGGTTGTTTCCACTCAATCTCATAGTATTCGTATTTGCTTTTCGGCAGCTCAATCCGTTTTACTCTGTAGTAGGTGATGCTGGTTTCCCTATCGCAAATTGCCAAAATTAAGTCCAATCCAAAGCTCTTTGCCTTCTGGATGGATTCTGCTAGTTCTTCGCCACCGATTTCCTCCTCTTCACTAAGAGCTAGCATCAAAAATTTGGGTTTATCCTCCTTTGGATTTTCAATTAGCCCTCCTTTCTTCCGGTGATACAAAACAAAATCCAATTCGCCCGCCTGCTGCTTTTTTTCCCCAGGAATTGCCAAAATAAATGTCTTCTTGACTCCGTGCGCAACCCTAATTGCCCTGCTCCACTCCGAAATCAGCATTTTTGCATCCCTTGGAAAAACATGGATCACATGCTTTGAGTGCATCCACTCCTCAATTGCAAGGGTTGGAGCGGCCCCCGGGAAATACAACCTGAAATGCGTTCCAAACTTAAATCCGCTTTTAACAACAAACCCCCGAAGCCTCCAATCCTCATAAACCTCATAAAGCGCAAGGAAATCATTCCTTCGTTTCGAGCATTCCTTGATCAGCTTCTTATCCGAAATATTCGCCTTCATATTTCCATGCTTAATCAGGAATAGCGTCTCATACGCATCCAATTTCAAAAGCCTTCCATGCTTTTTTGCCTTATACGTTCCATGCTGGCCAAACCAGGTTGCCTCATAAATCACTTTCCCTTCCTCATCATCATCAATTATGGACATCAAATCATCGCTGAAAAAAAGCGCCCTTGCCTTCACATCAATTGGCGCAAATTCCTTGTATGGGTATTTTATTACCGGCGATCTTCCATAGTTCTCTTTAGCTTCCTCAATTCCCCTTGCAATAATTCCCCTATCCCTCCAATCCCTATAGCAAAAATAGCGCGCTAAAAATTTCTTATTATCAATGAATTGTCTGGCCACCATATTGAATGAAATTTCCTTCCCATTCTTTGTTACAGTAGCATTCCTAACATCCATCAAATAAAGCGCCTCTTCTGGCATTAGAATCAGCTGTGTTTTCTTGCCTTGGTATTCCTTCCCAAAAAAGCCCCGATCAAGCGCCTGCACGGAAATTAGATCCCGAACAATTATGGATCCATCATTTTCCAATTCTAGTGTAACTGCCATATTGCAAATCTCCTCCAAGCTGCTTCCAAAGGGAGGCAAGTGCTTGTTTAAAGTTATAACTAGAATATGAATTAAATGCTAATAAACGCTTCGGGCAATCAAAACAGACTAGCGGTTTGGGTTCTAAATGCCTTCCTAAAAAAAGCTTCAATTGTTCTTCTTCCTTGAGTTTTTGCCCTTTTTGGAAGCAACTTCATTATCCGCGTGGGATAACTCCTTTGCAATGTTCCTAAGCCCCAAGAAGAACTCCCCTTCAAAAATCATCCCAATTGAAATGATCCCAAAAAGCGAACCTATCATGAACCAGTGGAAAAGCTTATCACTTAGGAAAAAATCATACTGCTGGACATAATAGCCAAATTGGCTCCCCAAATACCAGTAAATAAAACCAATGAAAAATGTTGAGAGCAAAACAATCATTCCCCTCCATTTGATGTTATACCACTCCTCGCGGTATTTGTGCGCAACTTTGTACGCCCTCATAAGCTCTTTTACTTGTCCCATGTTCTCAACCAAATATGTTAATTTATCCCTCCTTATTAAAGATTATGTGTGAATGCCCGAATTCCTACTCCTTGCTCCTTTTCATTTCCAATCCAAGTTGGCTCTATTTCCAATTCCTAATCATTCCCAATCCACTTATCCATTCCTCTACCTCTTCTTGAAAAACGGCAAAACCAAAGGCAGCAAGTAAAGCAAACCGCCGTAAACAAGCATGTAAAGAATAAAGATTGCGCCTCCTGCAATCGGGTATTGGAACACAAGATAATAGATCAGGATGCCGGCAACCGACATTGTAAGAATTGGGGAAAACGCCAGATGATCCCTTGCCCACTGGTAGAAGAAATAAGCCAAAACAAAAAGCCAAAGGAACCAGAAGGTGGACGCCCAAAACACAATATCATCAATTATCCCAAGCATAGCCAATTCCATATTCCAACCACTTGAAAATCATTCGTTTATCCTGCATTCAGAAAATCAATTATTTTCCATTATTCCTTTTCATTTCCGTGCCTTATATGTAATGCCTTTGCATCCTCTCTTGCATCTTCTTATTGT
Source organism: Microcaldota archaeon (assembly GCA_016212475.1). Lineage (GTDB taxonomy): Archaea > Micrarchaeota > Micrarchaeia > Norongarragalinales > SBBD01 > JACRGC01. Next base: position 44,044 of record JACRGC010000016.1, read on the forward strand.
AATTCGCATCCTTCTTTTGCTGCGCTTCCAGCCATCTTTCCTCCATCTCCTCCAATTCCAGCCCATTTTGCAATTTCTTCTGGATCTCCTGCATCTTCTTTTGCTCGGCAACCTCCGGATGCTCAAGCTCGATTCCAAATATCCTAAGCAATGGGTATAATCCGAATTGGATAAGAAACTGCAAGTGCGCGCCCATTGTGAAGAATATCACAAATATGACCACAAGGAAAATCGTAGGTATCGGCTGGTAGAGCAAGAAGTATGCTGCAATCAATGTGGCTATTCCAAAAAGGAGCTGGGATTCTCTTAGCTGCATATAAAGATAGAATTCGATGTAGGCAAACACGAATACCTTGATTACGAAATCAAAATCTTCCAGTATCCCAAGAAGCGGCAAAACGGAAAATAAGGAAAACGGCTCCATGTTTGTTCGTTAACAGATAGGATTTACGGGTTAAAAAGGTTCACTTAAAGCGAATCTAAGTGTAATCCTTTGGTTGCTTTAATTTGATTTTCGAGGGCAATTTCCCAGCAATTTGGCGCACTACATAATCTGCATCTGACCTGCGTATAGCCTGCGGCCCCCTGTAAATCGATTTTAATATCTTTAGTCCTTCTTCCCTTGTAATGTGCTGTCTAGTGTTTCCTTGAAGGTCGTGAGCCAATATCCATAACGGATTAAGTTTTGCGCTTCTATTAAGGATTCCGCGGCTGTTTCCAGGAAAATTTACATGCTCACTAGGATCCAAATAGGGCATTTGAATATGTTTGTAATACTTGTTGAAGACAAGCAGCCTATTTCTTTTCAAGGATAACTCCGCTAACTCTTTTTGCTGATCCAATGAAAGTTCCTTAGTGGATGATTTTAGGCTTTGCCATTTTTTTAGCGCTGAAGAATTGAACGGATCCACTTCAGCAACAATATATTTTGAACCGCTTGCCTTGGCTAGTTCTTGCCTTTTTTGGAAAAGGAGGTCGTAAATTCCCTTTTCCCTGTAATCTTTCCTAACCGCGGCATATTCGGCAAGTGCAATTGGTGTAGGCAAATCTTTCCTTTGTATGGATGCTTGCATTGTTGCATATCCGACCAACTCCGGTTTTGCCTGATTTCCTTTATATGCTGCAATAAAATGATAATCCGATGATTTCCTTCCTCCCCTATTCTGACCAAAGGAACCTTTCCATGCGGCAAATTCCTGCCTTTCTTCAGCTGGAAAATCCTTTTTCCAACTGCGAAGAGTTTGAGCTAATAAATTACGTTCAAGTTTTTTTTGAGGGGAGAGGGATTGCATAAGGTTTCTTCGTTGGAGTGCTGTAAATTTCCCCCATTGCTTTGAACTTCGCGAAATAAAATCAGGATGCAATAAGACATTTCTAAAATTGATTATTTCCCCGTCCCTAAGTTTAACCTTCTCTTCGAATTCCTTAAGGTTTTTCTTCACTTGGCCAAGTCTTGGTCTCCTTCCTTGTTCTTGCATTTTTACCGCTTTTTTATTCAAAATTGATAATTGTCGCAAACTTCACTCAATTTTCAATCTTTCAATTTTTTTCGGATCGAGCTTTCGAAATCGATCCCTGATGCTTTTTTCAAGTTCAGGGTATTCGTGGAATAACGTCATCAATCCGGGATAAGCCTGAACCTCTACCAAAGCCATATCGAACCTTTTTGTTTTGGGATTCCAGGCAGGTGCCAAATCAACTGCCCAGCCGTGCCGAAGGAATGTCTTTTCCCTATCCCTAATGAAAGGATCATTTGCAGCCAAGCCTTCCTGGATGGACGCTGCCGAAAATGGTTTCCTAATTAAATGCGAAGTAAAGCGATGCAAGTTTGTGCTTAATCTTCCTGCAATTTTTGCCGCTGCCTCTTTCCATTCAAGTGCAAGCCGCATGGCTTCTTTTTCAGTATGGCCGCCATATTGGATGTAAAGTTTTGCCATCGAATCCTCAACCTTGCTTTTTTGGGCATTCGTATAGCCAACCGATCTTGTAAGATTGTGCCCAATTAGTGCAACCGATCCAACTATTTCCCTCCTTCCTTTGGTAAAAGGAACGTAAAAATGGCGGGTTTCAACAACGTTGCGCCCATCCAATTTTGCAGGATTGTAATTTGTTTCTATTATCCATTGGCGGTCATGTGGTTTTGGGACCCATTCCTCCTTTACCGTCCTTCGCCTAAGGGCTTTAATCCTATCCAAAGCAGTTTTTCCCGTCCAGGTATTGTTAGTTGAAGGATGCTTCAAAACATATTGGCCGTCCTTTTTTGATAAGAAAAATGTTTGGGTTCCATATGTTGCGTATGGAAAAGAATGCTTTAGGACAAGCATTTTGCCATTTTCCAGGACATTATGCATTTCCTTAGGGATGTTTTTCAAAGACCCTTTGAATTCAGCAAATTCGGGCTGGACTAAACTATACCTATTCCCATTTACCTTTGAATTGATTTTAGATCCTTTTGAAATGAATTCCCTAAGCTCAAGCTTGCTAAGAAACCCACCTTCCCTGAACAATTCGTGTTGTTTGAGTTTTTCCCTAAGAGGCAATTCCATGAAAATCAGCTTCAATTCCTTCGGAGGTTTTAATTTGGGTTAACCCCTATAAATTTACCTTTTCCTAAACGGCCTAAGCAAATCCCTTGGATCATGAAATCTTACTTCTTGGGGTATTTTGCCTTTGAAAAATTTATCCATTATGTACTTTACGTCCATCCTTTGCACATCCTGTGGGCCGGAATACATGCTATAAAGAACGTTCGAAACCTGTTTTTGATTTAGCTTATCAATTGGTTTTTTTGTAAGGTTTATCATATACAAATCCAAAGGGTTCAATTTGCCGTCCCTATTCAATTTTCCCTGCCCCTCTCCCGGAAAACTTACGTGTTCACTTGGATCAAGATAAGGTGCATTGGCTGGCAAATCAATTCTCCTATAGCCCAATTTAGTCATGAGTCCAACCCTTGTCCTTTTTTCATTCAAACCTGCAAGTTCCTCCTTTTCCGACTGTGAAGGATTTGTTGTATTTTTCAATTGTTGCCATCTTCCATTTTCACGGTTTCCGTATTTATCAATTTCGGCAACTAGGTATTTTGAACCGGATTTCCTTGCTAATTCGATCCTTTTTTGCAATAATGCCTTGTAAACGCCTGCTTTCCTGGACTCTGGCAAAACCGCCCCATATTCTGCAAGAGCAAGTGGAACTGGCAATCCTTGGGATGGCCTTGAAGCATGCATGGTGGAATAGCCAACTAATTGCGGATTGGATTTTGGGCCTTTGTATGCCGCAACAAAATGATAATCCGCTTTTCCGCTGCCTTTGCGGTTTTGGGAAAAAGAATCAAGCCATGCGCTGAACTCCTGCCTTTCTTCGGAAGGGAATTGTTTTCTCCATTGCCTAAACGCTTGAGATAGCAAATTCCTTTGGAATTTAATTTCTGGGTGCAAATTCTGTATCAAACCTTTCCTTTGGGTGCCGGTGAGTTTCCCCCATCTTTCAGATTCCCTTGAAAGAATATCCGGATGCATTTTGATGTTCGCAATATTGTATTTTCCGCCGGTTTTGAATTGCCTGCCTTCTTCAAACTGTTGAATTCCTGCCCTTGTTTTTCCAAGCCTTGGCATCCTTCCTTGTTCTGGCATCAAAATCACCTTGTTTTTTTCTTCGAATCTTCCAATACTTTTGCGAATCCAATTTTTGATATATTCCTAATTGCTTGCCTAAGGCCCCGCTCCTGTTTGACATTAACTGTATTTTTCTTTAAATTGCTGTCAAGATACCTAAGCCAGATCTTTCCGGGTTCATATGATATTCGAATCCCCGGTGAATATGTGAGAGGTAATGCGAGTTTTCCATCCTGATTTCTTAATCCTTCAGAAAGCTTTAGTCCTAACCTTTGCAGCATCTGGGCATTTTCGAATTCTTTCTTTGTTTTTTTGTTATATTGGCTTTTCATAATCCTTGGCAGCCTTTCCTTTGGGTATTCCAAATAATTTGCCAAGGAGTCCCGTGCACTTTTCAAATCTCCCATAGTGGCTGGAACTTTCCTGATTTTACCGTTTGCATCAGAATATCTGTTGAATTTCATGTGGAAAACGATTTCAGTTGGGCTTTTCCTCTCAACCCTTACCGGATCGATTTTTCTTGCATCCATTTCAAGTATTTTAACTGCTTTTTGGAATGCCACTAGTTTTTGGGATTCAATTTCTGCCCGCCTATCCCTTGCAATTGACATATATGGGCGACCAACTGGTTTTTCTCTTGGCATAAAATCACCTATCTCTTAACCTAATTTAGATTTATTAATCGCTTCCTTAGCAACTCCTAATCCCTCCTTAGCACTAAATGCTTTCCGTTTTCCTCAAACTTCCGTAACAATCAGTTCCCTTTTCCTCTCGCGGAATAAAATCTCATGCCGATCAAAAAAATCCTCCCTTCCAATTATGTTAAGCGGAAAGCTAAATGGCCGGACAAAAGCAACTTTGCATTGGAAGAAATCATCAAATAAACGCATTTCAAGGGAATATTCGTGCCCTTCCGAAACCGAGCTAAGCCCAGTTATTGGCTTTTTTGGCGAGCGTTCAAGTGGTATTCCAAGTTCATTTGCAATTTCATGCCTAAGCAAAGTTACCGTTGAACCTGAATCAACCAGCGCATCAAAAGAAACCGATTTATTCAATCGTTTAACAGTTACCGGAAGCGTCGGGTATAGCTTGCCATTATGTTCCCTGTAAATGAAGGTTTGGGAAGCCATCGGAAATCAGCTCCTTAAAAAGTTAAGCTATAATTGTCAACTTTGCTTGGTATTGCAGTAAACAAAGGTTCCTTTGCATTTTTTACTGCCGGAAGCAATTTTAGTTCTTTGAGGGAATTGGCAACCCCTAATAGTTTGGATTCTCCAACAGCAATCCATTTGCCGGCATACTTATCCATTCTCTTGCTATTCTTTGCAAGCCAGTTGTGTGCAGTAATAAGATGGTTCATATATTCCGCCTATACTTTGTTATCCCATCCAACCTATTTAAATCATTCAGCCGAAATGACCCCTATGCTTTGCTTTTATTAATCGCATCTTTAGCAATCCTCATCCCAACCTTAGCTTTTTGCATATCTTCCCCTTCCGAATTGATCCTAACCTTTGGCTCCGTTGTGGATTGCCGGATCAGCAAGGTGTAATCTTCAAAAATCGCCTTGATCCCATCAATTGTTTCTATTTTTTCCGCATCTTCTTCTAGCAGTTCCTTTAGCTTTTCAAAATCAACCCGGTGCCAAATCTCCTCCTTTATTGTGATGTTCTTGAATTGCTGTGAAAATTCCAAGAATTCGCCGTTTTCATGGGTTGAAAGTGCAGCAGAAGCGTAAATGCCATCCGAATTTGAGCTATGGTTGTAAAATGTGAAATGGCCGGATCTTTCAGCTGAAAAAATAGCGCCAACTTGCAGGGCTTTTTCAACAACATATGCATCCCCAACTTTGCTGGTAATTGCCTTAAGCCCAAGATCGGAAACTTTTTCAAAAACCTCCTGCCGGCAATCAATGCTAAGAACAATTGCATCCCCCCTTTTGAGGTGATATTCGGCAACAAATGCAGCAGTAATATCCCCTTCAATCAATTTTCCGGAATCGCAAATCTGCAATCTATCCCCATCCCCATCGAATGCAAACCCTAACTGCCTATCCTTGATGGTTAATTTTCTCAGATCAACCAAAGTATCCTCCTTTGGCTCGGGTGAATGCAATTTGAATTCCGGATCCGGAGCATTGTAAATGGATTTTGGGAATAATTCCTTAAGCCCGCAAACAGCTCCGCCAGCCAAATCAAATATTCCCGATCCAATTTCAGGGATTGAATCCAAATAGTTATCAACATGCTCTTTTGCACTCTCTGCATTGATGTTGTATTTTAGCGGCCTTTCTTCTTTTGGATGTTTAATTCCATCCTTCATATCCTTTTCAATTTTTTCGTATTCTTTTTTGATCCCTTGCATTTCATCCTTAGTGATGTAAGTCCCTTTCCGGAAAAATTTAGCCCCTGAATAATCCGATGGGTTATGTGAAGCAGTTAGCATCATCCCAAAGCCAACAGAAGAATAAGCAACTAGGGGAGTTGGCACAGCTCCAAGAAAAAGCATATCCTTTTGGAAGCCATAAGAAAAAGACTTAAGCAAAGCTCCATTGTTCTTCCTAAAATCCATCCCGGCAATTACTCCATCCTCCTTTTTGGAAACGGCTTTCCCAAGAAGGAACATTTTCTCCTCATTTATTTCGGATGGATATTTCCCGCGGATGTCGAGTTCCTTGAACATAATTTATCCTAATTTTTTTACCCTGCGGTTAACCCTTGCAAATATTTCCTTTCGAGCGCTTTGTGGGATGTTTCCCATGCCCAGTCTAGCTGCAAGTATATCGAATTTTTCCTTGTTGTGTCCATCTTGCAAAGCATGCAGGATTGTGTAGAAATTTTTATCATATTTCTGGATCTTAACCATTGTCCCTTCATTCATTCCCTTCATCATTTTTTCAATATGGGGGGCGGTATCCGGATTTTTTGCAGCCTCCTTTACAAGGCCGTTTAGGATCCGAGCCTCTTTTTTTGGATGATCCAAATTCGTAAATGGAAACGTCGCCAATATGTTGTACATTTTTTCCGTTCCCCTAACCGCCAAGGGTGCATGTTCGCCCCTAATAGCAGCCCCAAGTAATTTGCCAAATATCATCTGAGCTGGAATCGTGTGCCTAAGGGTTGCGCCAAGTTCGTTTTTCCTTCTTTGGGCCATTTCCTTCAGGGCTCCAATTTGCAAGTTGGAGTGTGTATTTGTTTTTGCTTTTTCTAAATCGGCCCTGGAGGGCTTGCCTGAAAGTGAATCCAGATGCCCATTTAAGACTCTATTTTCCAACTGATCCAAATAGGATATAATATGATTGAGCGCAATTCTTCTATTTTCCACAGTAGTTGCATTCCGATGCAAATTCGCCAATTTTCCAGCTAAATTCGAATGTTCCAATCCCCTAGCTTTCCAAAGCCCCTCCCCAATTTCATTGATTGTTTTTCTTTCAAGGATGCTTGCTTTTGATGCTTCTGAAAGTTTTGCCATAATCAGTTTATCCCATTAACTGTTTAAAAAACCGTCCGCTTGGCCGAACAAATTCATGTTAAGCGTATTCTGCAAGGCTGAATTGCTTCACCTTCTGATCCTCGAAAATGCTCTGGATCTCGCGCTCAATTAGCATCAGCCTCTGCTTTAGATAGTTTGGAAGCTCGTATTTGTCGACCAGCGATTTGGAAAGTTCCAAATATTTGATGATCCCTCCCTTATTCACCGTCAGGAGCAGTTTGCCTCCGCATCTTGAGCATTTCCCAACCAATGGCACCCTCCTGAATTTAGCGGTGCAATCAACGCACCTGAACTTTTGCTTTGAAAACCTTCTCAAGTTGCCATAAAGATCCGGGAAGAAGTGTGAAAGAATGATTCGCTCGCAGGCATTTCGCACATCAACTGCATTGATTCTTCCCATCAATTCAAGCTCCTCATCCACCTTCTCCTTCATGTTTGTCAGCTGAACGTACCTAGTTTCCGTTGGTCCTTCCAATTTGGCAAAATGCGTATAGTTGATGTTCTCATATTGGGCGTTCGTTTCAAGCCTATCCCCTATTTTTTCAATTTTAACCTCGGATGGTGCGACCATTCGTTGCGTTGCCTCATAAAATTCAAGCGGATAGCTAGGAACACAATCCATCGCATGCGCCTCATCATCAATTTCATTCGGGTCCAAAATTGTTGTCAAAACCAAAAGCGCATCCATCTGCCCGCCCCGAGTCTGCGGCAAATAGAATTTGGAAAAGTTGATCAGCGCGTCCATGAGCAGAATATATGAAAGCTCATCCCCATCGCAATTCCTTCTAGCTGCGCAGTGCAAGAACGGATGCGCAATAACTCCTCGGATATCCGAAAACCCAATAATCCTGCACAAAATCCCAGCTGAAGTGTGCGGAGCAATTCCAATTGCAAGTTTTCCAATCATATCCTTTCTGGTTTCCGCCTTGTAATACGCTTTCATCCCGTACTGGTAAACCAAAAGATCATCCATGAATTTTGAAATCCTGACAAAATAATCCCCAGCGTACTCCGAAAGTATGATGTCTTGCGCTTTCATCTCAACTACCTGATCTAGGGAAACAATCGCCTTTCCATCAACATCAATTTCATACCCAAGCTCCCTGACCTGTTCGAGGGCGATTCCAATTTCAGATGGGATGAAATGCGTTGTTGGAATTTCCGTTGCATCAAACCTGCAAGTCCCATCTCGAAACACTGAAAGCCCATGCTTTGCGCGAAGCAATCCCTTCTCAATTGATTCGGGAGTTCTAGTTGCCGAAATCAATCCCTGAACGCCCTTGATTTCCTCGCCCCTATATTCGGTCTTCAAAACCGCTTTTTCAAATTCTTCTGAAAAATTAATCACAGCCTTTTCATATTTTTGCATGGTCGAGTGGCATTTATAGCACATATTCTCATCCGCTCCTCCAACCCTTCCGCATTTTTCATTCATGCAACGCGACCTTCTTTCGGCTATTTCATTGCACGTCCTGCAAATCCTCCCAAACACTTTTTTTCCGCAAATTGGGCAGATGGAAATTTCAGTTTCAATTTCAATCATCCCATTCCCCTTTTCCTTAAGCATCTTGTTTGCCTTCATAAGGCCCCTAAGCTTTCCTCCCCACTCCCCAATTGGAAAAAGGGACTGGACAGGCGGCTTCATTTTCCTCTCCTTTGCTTTTTCGGGCCTTCCAAGGCTTGCCCCGATGTAAATCCCAACCTTCTTTTGAATTTTGATTCCGGATAGCAAATTGACAAGCTCCATTGCATCCATCCCTTCCTTGTAAATTTCATTGAACCGGTTCATGGATAAATTATCCTGGTAAATCCCAAGCGTTTTCAGAAGGGCTAGCGCGTTGTTTTTTTCAATAATGATGGTATTATTTTCAAATTTGTGCGGAATGCAAAGCTTTTCCAAAAGATCCTTCCTATTTGGCTTCCCATCCAAAATTCCAAGCCTAAATCCCTTGAAATCAAACCATTCCTTTTGCACTTTTCCTTCAGTTAAAAACTGTGCAAGATTCTTCATTTCCTCAGAAGTCAAATCATGCCAATGGAACGTGTATTTTGGGGCAAGCGCAATCTGGTGTTTTTTTGCAAGTGAAAACGCCTCATCATAGCTCATTGCTTTTAGCTGTGCATCAGTTTTTTTATCCCCCTTCGATTCAAGCTCGGCTCCATACCACTCATCGCACCAAGCCGATAGGACAAGAGGATGGTTGCTTTTCAAAAAATCGCCATAGTTTACCAAAAGATCGCCCAAAAACAATATTTTGTCAACTTGCGAGTGCATTTCAATTGCTTCCTTTTCAGTTTCTAGCTGCCTGACCTCCCCTGATTTCAATTTCACAATCGGCCCATCAATTGAACTGCAAGGAGTTACTATGCATCCCTTCCCGGGCCGCTCGATTTTCATCTGCGTCCCAAATGCCAAAAAACTGTTCAATAGCCGCATGGTTGCCGGATGCACCGCCTTGCTTGCAATCCCTGTAAATCTGGTCCTGCCATAGCGCATCCTAAAGCCCCCAGCCTGCATTGGGTATGCAAAAATCGGCCTTCCTGCAACGATTTCATCAATGTATTTTGTCATGGGCTTCATTTCCATGGTGGTTGCTGCTTTCTTTGCAACCTTGATGAGCGCTTCAAGCCATTCCCATTGAAGATGGAATTTTTTTGAAAGCTTCAAAACTTTTGCAGCTTTTAGGCAAATCCCTTCGGAGACAACAAGGCACATTCCCCCCCTTACGCGATTGCTTTCGACATTATATGTGTCCTTGTTCACGTTTACCTCATAATCCTCGGTTGGCTCTCCGGCTATGCAAACCGCGCAATTGGAAATGATGTGGCGGATTTCATCAGAGGTTGGCACGTACTGCCCCGCCCGCGTTTTAATCGCATAAAGGTTGCTCTCTTCAATGTACCTTTCAATTTCAGTTTCCGATGGGCGGTAATTTGGGATTTTCAAAACCTGCCTTGCATAGTCGGCAAGCAAAACCGTAAATGCCTGTCCTGTCCCTCCGGCTCCCCTGATTGGTCCTGCAAAATAAACAGCTGCAAAATCCGTCCCGTCCTGGTTTTTCTTAAGTTTTACCTGCGAAATCCCTTCGATTGGCGCGCTCACAACCCCTTCAGTAAATATTGCAAGCCCTGTCCTAACCGCTTGCTCTAGGAGTTTTTCCTTCCGCTCGATTTCGGATGTGTATTTTGGATGGTACGCGCTCTCCTCGCAAATTTCGCGAACTATTTGGAAAATGATCTCCTCCCTGGTTTTTCCCTCGTTTATCTGCTCAATCCTAGCCGCAATCCCAACCGGACCAACAAGTCCTTCAACCCTTGAGAAAATATCCTTTGCAGGCCGTGTTTCGATATGATCCGCGGGGTCGAGATGCTTTTCCCTAGCTTTGCTGGCTATATTCCAGCTCTCTGAAAATTTGAGCTCCAGCTCGGAAAAATATTCCTGCATTTTTTCGCTTGCTTGTGGCATAATTTTTATCCATCCCTGAAGTTCAAATGATTCAATTTTCCGGTTTTCAAATTGTAATATGGGAAAATGCAAGGCGTTGGCATGTGCCCAAGCCTTACCTGGTAATCCGTCCTATCCTGCCAAGTTCCCGAGTTTACAATCATGGTTCCGTTGTAATTTTCAATGTAGCCGTTCTTGTGAACGTGCCCGAAATGGAACATATCCGGGGTTTCTTCAATTACCATGTAATCGTTTGATTCGGGGACCAGCGGATCCTCCCCATAAAGCGGAGATAAGTGCCTCCTTTGCAAAAGCCCAACCGCGACTTTTTCAGGATGGTCGTAACCGTCCTTGTACATTTGCGTGTGGGAAATTATCCCATCAAGCGAAGTTCCGTGATACATCAAAAGCTCAAGCCCGTGGACCTTATGCGCAGAAGGATTGCCAACAAAATGCAAATTCTTGTAATCCTTAACGCTTTCCCAAAACTCCTGCGGAAGCGCCGGCTGCGGCTCAGCAACCCTAACCGCGTCATGATTTCCTGGCGCAATAATGCATTCAATGTGCTCGGGGATATTTTTCAAGAACTCGCAAAAAATCTCATACTGCGTGTGGATGCTTTTCGTTACCAGCTGCTTTTCCTGCGATGGGTAGACCCCAATCCCATCCACCAAATCGCCGGCAATGCTGATGTATTTGATTTTCCCTGCAATTTCTTGCTGCTCGGCAGTCCCCTTTCCATTAATGAACTCTAGGAATTTTTGGAATTGCCCTTGGAGGAAATATTTTGATCCGATATGCAAATCCGACAAGAAGCCGATGTAAACTTCCTCATCTGCAAGCCTTTTTGTCCTCTCCTGAAGCAATCTTCCGGGCCTAAGGAAATTCTTTCCAATCAATAGCGATGATTCGGCGTGGTAGACATCGAATGCGACAACCTCATCATTTAGGATTTGCGAAGCATCGTAGAAAAGTTTCGAATCCTTTGGAATTAGCAGGTTGGCTGTAGTTTCATCATCCTCGATTTCAAAAAGCAGATGCCCGTTTTTTGTGACCCTCTTGTCATACACCATCGCAATAACGCGGCTCTCCTTGTTTTTGAGGAGGTTTTTCACATCCCTAATGGAAGAGAGCCCAACATTGCTTGCCATCCCGCGCAAATTCCTCCGATGCTTGTCAAATCTTGAGTTGAAATACCTAACAAAATCCTCAACGCTTCCGGTGCACCTTGAATTGCCGGTTATGTCATTTCGAATTGATAGCTCAAGCCTTGGTTTTATGCTTTTTGCAATCGGATCGTAAGAGGTTTGAGCAATCACTTCCACTTGCGTGACGTTTTGCGAAACCCGATTGCTTTCAATGATATCGACAATTTGCTCTTTTGTTGCAACAAGGACATTGCGCCTTGAGAGTTCATCAATTATTTCATTTGGGGAATCCAATTGCAAAAGTTCCATTAGCCCTTCGGGTGAAACCATCAGTTCCTTTTCCTTCAAAATTTTCAGGAGCTTTGATTTTTCCATATATTCTTACACCAAAATAAACGCAAAAAGAGCACTAGAGTTGAACGATTTTTCCCTCCCCCACTATTTATGGTTTCCCAAGTAATTTACAGTTTAGGTGTTTAATTTGGCAAGTTTATTAAAACTAGCTAGCAGCAAAGCATTATATTAAGGGTTTTTCGCATCAAATTTGCGATAGTTTATATGCTAATACTTGGATTCGAAAGCACCGCCCATACCTTTGGCGCAGCAGTTGCCCTAAGCAATGCAAAAAAGGGCGAGGAGCTTTCCCCTAAAAATACGAAAATAATTGCAGAAAACGACAAAAAATACCCCTCCCTAAAGGAAGGCTTCATCCCAAGGAAACTAGCGGATTTCCATGCCAAAAATTTCGATGAAATACTTGGAAATACCCTAAAAACCGCAGGAGCTGCAATTTCAGATCTTGATGCGGTTTGCTACTCCTACGGCCCTGGAATTGGGCATTCGCTCCATGTTGGCTATGTTGCTGCAAAATCCATTTCGGTTTCAAGGAATATTCCGCTAATTCCGGTCAACCACGCCCTTTCACACATTGAAATTGCAAGGTTCCACTCCGGCTACAAAGATCCCCTTGCAATTTATGTTTCAGGAGGCAACACCCAGCTTTTGATTTTGGAAAAGTTCGGATCGCATGCCAAATATCGAGTGCTTGGGGAGACACTCGACATTGGTGTTGGCAATTTTTTGGACCATGTCGGAAGGCACTTCATGCTAACCCCTCCAGACGCTGTTGGCGTACTAAAGGAAGCCCAAAAAGGGACCCAACTGGTCGATATGCCCTATTCAATCAAAGGAATGAACACCTCCTATACCGGGCTGCTTACAACCGCAACAAAAATGGACCCAAAAAAAATCCCAATTGAAAATATCTGCCTCTCATCGCAGGAATATGCCTTTTCAATGCTGCTTGAAGCTTCCGAGCGCGCGCTTGCACTTACCGGCAAAAAACAAATTGTTGGGGTTGGCGGAAATTACAGGAATAAACGGCTGCAGGAAATGACCCTTGAACTTGCAAAAGAGCAAAATGCGGTTTGCCATTTCCCCTCATTTGAGCTCCTTGGCGATAATGCCGGAATGATCACAATAACCGGAGCTTTGCAGTTCCATTCGAATTGCTTTGATGAAACGCTTCTTCCAAATCAAAAAGCAAGGGCGGATGCGGAAAAGGTTGGCTGGTGGCTTTGATTCATGCAAAAAATTAATAAAATTCCAAACCACCCGAAAGCACCCCTCGAATCGAATTAAAGCCTATTTTCCAATTTTTCTTAGTGTTGATAAAACCGGAGGTATTCCTCCAACTCCTAAAAAATAAAAGCAGAAAATTACGGTTTACTTCATAAGGGTGGTTCGGGGCAATCCGAAGAATATCTGTAAATTTCTTCATAGTTATAAGTAATCTTATAACAAAATATAACTATGTTGCTGGATATAGTTATACTTAATTACATAACTATAATGAAATGCATAATTTTAAATAGTTATAGGTATTTTCATATATGAGGGGTTATAACTATGGTCGAATTAGATGGGATTTGGGAATTGTATGGTTTTAAGACCGATCCGTTTTCAACATCGCCGCTTTTGTTGTATGGTGGGCAATTGCCAATAACTAGCTTCTATGGAAGAAGGAAGGAAATTGAAACTCTGCTTAAAAACTTCTCTTCTAGCGGCGGAAGTCGCCAATTAGTTTGTGGTGATGTTGGAGTCGGAAAAACTACTTTGGTAAATTATGCTAGGTACAAGGCGATCCAAAAAGGTCATTTTACAACTTTTAAAGAAATTGCAGTTCAAAGTAATTGGTCCGCAGATACCTTTATTTTAAATACGCTTTATGCCTTTTATTCAACTATCAAATTACAGAAAGGCGACTTTGTAAAGAAGGAAACGTATGAAAAATTACAAGCCCTAGTTGATTTGAAGGTTGATTCGAAAGCCTTCGGAGTGACCGTTGGACCGATTGGTTTCAACTACGAAAATCAAACCAAAATACAAACTACCTCAATTATGGCGCTAATGGAATTTGTTCAGGAAATCGTTACCGAAATTCGCCAAAAGACCGGGAAGGATGTTATTATCCATTATAATAATCTTGAAAGATTGCCGGAAAAAGTTCTTAGAGTTCTATTTGAAGACTTACGTGATTTTTTCCAGACAGAACATATTCATTTTGTTTTTGTCGGTAACTTAACCGTTTATGCGACAATCCAAAGTATCCCGCGAGTATCATCTATTACTTCATCTGGCTCTGCAATTATTCTAAGTGAATTGTCATTTGATGAAATTGACCATATTTTAAGTATCCGAATGAAGGAATTGCGGATAAAGGCATTTGAATATACAATACCATATACAAATGACGCATTAAAAACTATTTTTGATCTCTATGGGGGGAATATTCGAAATATCTTAAACAGCCTTTCAACAGCAGTAAAAGCAATAACCAATGAAAAACCCGTTGTTTTGGACAAACAATTATTATCCGATACACTTAGGAATGTAATTGATTCGAGATATGACGGGCAAATAGCTCCTAGGGCGAAAGATGTATTGATAGCTGCCGTAAAAAACGATGAAGTAACAAATCGCCAAATTGCAAAAAATACGGGAATTGCTCGTTCTAACGTATCTACTTATCTTAAAGATTTAGAAAAATGCGGCTGTATTTATCTAAGGCGGAAAGATGGTAAAGATAAGTTTTGGAGTGTGGAGCCTGCACTTAAATGGTTGCTCCTAAAAACAACCCAGGACATACGGTCGAGGGATCCGAATCAACGTGGTTTAGAAAACTATCAATGACTTTAGAAACAATTTTCAGAAATAGTGGGCAAGGTTTACTTTAGCAAGAAATCAAATGTAATGCGAACAAATAAAAACCTGCAAAAGCTAATGGGTGAAATAGATGATAAATTTGATAAATTACGACGCTGAAGCGGACGCACTCTACGTGGGTCTTAGCTCAAAGAAGGCATATTTTTCGATCGAACTTAGCCCCCGCATAATAGTTGATTTAACACAATCCAATAAGGCAATTGGTGTTGAACTTTTGGATGCTAGCAAATTAATAAGCGAACTTTTTGGCTTCAAGGTCGGAAGGGAAGATTTAAACAATCTTGACTGCCAAGTAGACGATAAGGATGAATTGCTTTTAAGGTTCGAGCTGAACAAGAAGCATCAAAGCCTATTGATACCAAAGGCATATGCCAGCCCGATTTTATCTGCAAAAGAATAATGTGGGGGATAATTATGGAACAATTTGAAAAAAGGGAATCTTGGGACCATTATTTCATGCGGCTTGTGGAAGCTGTTGCTTCAAGGGCGACTTGCACAAGGCGGAAATTCGGGGCGCTTCTAACAAGGGAAAACATGATCCTCTCAACCGGCTACAACGGATCCGCAAGGGGGCTTGCCCACTGCACCGAAGTTGGATGCAAAATCATCAATAATCATTGTGTCAGGACAATCCATGCCGAGCAAAATGCCATAATTTCGGCTGCAAGGAATGGAATAAACGTGAATGGCGCAACAATTTACACCCTTGGTTTTCCGTGCCTTATTTGCGCAAAACTCCTAATAAATTTGGGCATCAAGCGCGTTGTTTTTAGGGAGCTTTATTTCAAGCCCGAATACAAGGAAGAGTTGGAATTTACTCAAGAGCTGTTTAGGGATACGGGTGTTGAAACCGTTCATTTGAAGGATTGATTTGAATTGATGCGCAATAATCCTTCCTATTTTTCATATCCTGCTTGCCATGCATTTTTCAAATGGCTTTTTTCATTTACCCCTGCTTTTCTGTCATTCCCGGGATTTTTTCATTTCCCAAATAGCGCCTCAATTTTACCCCTGATTTTGCTTTTTTGGTAATTTTTAAAGTTCATCGCCAACTCATTGCTATTTTCATCCAATTCAAATATCTTGAATGGAATCCCGCCATCAATTTCGCAAATCTCCAAAACCCCCCTCCTTTCGGCCATTTTGCCGTCCCGAATTTCCGGCATCCTTTTGCAAACAATCAACAAATCTAGCGATTCGATATCCGTTTCCAGAATTCCCATGCTTAAAATCCGGTTGATTGCCTCCCTTGCGCTCTTTGCGTGGAATGTTGCGTAGCATCCCCGAGCCTGGCCAGCTTCCATTGATAAAAACAATGCCTTAAGCTCGTTATCCGTCCTGACCTCCCCAATTATCAGCCTATCGGGCCGCATGCGGAGCGTATTTTCCGAAAGTTCCTTCATGCCAAGGCCGCCGCTGCCTGCAACAAGTCTTATTGCATGCGGGTGCGGTATTGCAATTTCTTGCGTTTCCTCAATTGCAATTACCCTATCCTCCAAAGGCACATGCGAAAAAAACGCATTCAATAAGGTTGTTTTTCCGGATCCCGTGTTGCCGCAAAACAGAATTGAAGCATCAGTTTTGGAGATTTTTTCAAGGAAATTTGCCGCATCATTTGAAATCATCCCGTTTTTTTCAAGATCAATCAGTCCAAGGGGTTTTTTTGGGAAATTCCTTATGGTAATTTCGACCTGCGCCTCATCCATAAGCGATATGCTAGCGTGCATCCTCGACCCGTTTTCGATTTGCGCATTGATCATCGGATTTGCGTGGCTGATCCTTCTTCCGGAGGGCCTGGCCAGCTTGTTGATTAGTCCAATTGCAAAATCCCTAGAGGTTATGCATGCGTTCGTGTCCAGCCATCCGCATCCTCGCCTATATACCCTGATCCGCTCCCCGATCCTTGAATGCGCAATTTCCTCAAGGTTCTCATCCAAAAGCAAAAACCCAATTGCCCCAAACTCCAAGCTTGCAATTGCTGCCCTTTCAATTTGCTGCGCCCTATCCTTAAGCATTAAAATGCCCATATCAATGCAGATTTCCTTAAGGAGGCCGTGCAGCGTTGATTCCATTGGCCCATCCGCTCCTGCAAATTTGGAATACTTCTCAAGCAATAGGCTGCAAATGCCTCTATCCTCCAAAGTCAGGCTGAAATTTTGCGGCAAATAATAATCAGATCCGATTTCCCTATCAATTTTCCATCCAAAATCCATGCGGCAAGCACCCCTTATTGTTTAGTGCCTCCACATTCTTTGAAAATTGGGGAAAAAATCCCCCAAATTCCCAATCAACAAAAAAAATAAAAAAATTATTTCCTCTTCTTCCTTCCCCGTTTTGGTTTTTCATCCTCCTCTTCAGAGTCATCTCCATCGAATTCTTCGGATTCATCTTCTTGGCTATTCTCTTCATCGGAGCCATCGCGCTTGAGGACAAAATAAAGCGCCGCAACAATGATTAGGAATGCAATCAAGAGCATCGGGAGCGAATCCATGCTGCCTTGTGCTCCAAAGCCCCCAATTCCGGTTTGGTTCCCCGTGACGTTTACCTGCATTGTAAGGGGTTTGTATCCGGATTTTGACAGTGTAACCAGGAAAGTTCCAGAGCTTAGGGGCGCATCAAGTTTTCCCTCCTCGTTTGATTTTGCCTCAATGGTTTTTTCGCCAACAATTAGCACATCCGTTCCCGGCAATGTCTTGATCATGAGGGTATCATTTGTGTAATTAATTTGTGCAACAATAGTATCCCCGATCCGGGCGGATGGCAAAGCAGTTGCCTTGGCAGTCGCTGACGGAACCGGTGTTATTTCCTCGGGATCCATATCAATTGCAAATCCCTTGGTTGCCGTGGTTCCCCTTCCTTCCGCTTTCATTTCAACATTGAATTTGGTCCCGCACCTTGAGGGCGATGGGAATATCACAAGGAAGACTTCCTTGCTCTCCCCCGGCTGCAAAAGCAGATTATCCGGGGTAACTTTCGAACCAAGGTTGGCAGAAAGCGAAACAGCCGTTTCCCTGCTCCCCCTATTTATCACGTTTACGGACTGGCTCTTTATTTCGCAGGCCGAATGGATGTCGGTTGATTTTGGCTTAAGCTCGATCCCATAGCACTGGTTTACGCTCTTAACCTTCACATCCAATTTGAGCGAATCGCTTTTTCCCGATTGGGATTTTGCGGTTATCACGCCGTTTATTTTTTCCTCGGCAGTCCCAAGGGTCTTCAATCCGCAAGTGTCGATTTTTGCCGTCAGGGATATTTTTTCCTTGCTCTTGACAAACGCGGTTGTTTCCTTAAGGCTGACAAATCCGCTTTCGCTTTTAAGGCTGAACATATCGTCCTTAAGGCCGAAGTTTATCAGCTCGTATTGGACCTGCTTTTCCTCGCATGAGCACATTTCAACGGATGGGCCGGTCAAACGAAAATCAAAGCACTTATCTATTGCAAAGTTCCTAGCAATCGCGTCCGTGCCTGTTTTTGAGGCAGCTGAAATTTTTGCATTGTAATTGCCGGTTTCAAAATCCTTTGGAATTATCACTTTTACGGTCTTTGTTTCGCCCTTTCCAAGGCTCAAGGTGTTTTGCGATAATGACGCATCGATCCCCGAAATCGAAAGCTTGTAATCATTTGGAGTTTCCCTATTATTCAAAACCAAATCGAATGATGCCCCATCCTCCGAGCAAATTGTCTTGTCGGATTCAAGATCCATCCTAACCCCCTGGCATTCCCTTGCATTGATTTCAATTTCCTTTTCAACGCTCTTCAAATCCGATTTTGCAAAAAGCTTTGCGGTTTGCGATCCGGCCTGCGCATTTATTGCAATTTCCAGCGGAGCAGTTTCGGCCTCATGCAAAAGCCCAGCATCCGGGGTGATTTTGACGTTTTGCGAATTTGTTGTCAACCTGACATTGGCCGGAGTTCCTGAATTCACAAGGCTTGCCTTGATGATTGTTGGCGTGCCTGCGCACACATCCGCTTTTGCAGGCGCAATCAAATCGAATGCCTCGCAATTCTTAACCTCTATTTTAAGATTTGTCGTATCCACATCCGTTGTTGGTATGCTTGTTGCCTCATATAGCGCCTGCGCCTTTATTTGCGCAACATAATTTCCTACATTCAAAAGTTTGCCATCCACGGCCAATTCCAAATCCTTTTGCGTGTTTATTCCAACAGTCATCTTTGTAGGGGCGGTTATTGCCTTCGAGCTCCCATCCTTTGAAGATAGGCTTATTGCATAGATTCTTTCCTCATCCCGTGCAATGTTTTTTATTGGGATTTTTGCCTTGAATGCCTCTCCCTTGCAAATTGAAATTTCCGCTATATCCTCCATCACAACGCAAGTCGAAACCTCAACCCCGATTTTTGATGTGGCTGAACTTGTTGCGGTTTTTGCAGTCACTGCAACGCTGTATTTGCCTGGCAGTGCAAAGCAATCCGGGGTCACAAATGCGGTAATTTCCTTGGACCCGCCGCTTCCAATGTTGAATTCCTTAGGCCCGGGGATTACCCATGGCTTATCCCCGCTAGAGCTCATTATTACGGATTCCAAATTATTAGTTGGGTTCCTAGCAATTATTTTTACAAGATTAGTTTCGCAAATGCATGAATTGATTGATGTGCTTTGGGGCTCAAGGGTTATGCCGGAGCTTAATTGTATCAAAAAAACCATCATCAAAATAGCAGAAAAAAGCTTGCCATTTGCCACTTGATCAAACCGCATACAAAATCCCCTCTTAAAATTTGATAATACTTGATGGTGGTAATTAATGGGTGAATATTAAAAAACCTTTTTGCTACTCTGGGTTGGCAAAAATCCGCAAAATTACCGAAAAAAGCCGTTGTCATTTCTTCTTTTTCCGGAATTTAAGCTTGTCAATCAGGGATCCGGAGCTTTTCTTTTCCTCAAGTTTTTTTGGAATTTCCAAAATAACCGCAGAATTGGTTTCTTCCTTTGGCGCTTCAACTGGCTTGATTGAGCCTGCAATAAACATTGATTGCATTTTGGGCGACTTGTCCGATTCTTCCTTTTCCAGCGCTTGGAGCGTTGCAATAACCAGCCTTCCATTGACCTCGGCATCGTGCTCTTCTTCGAATATCACCTTGACTTGCGTGGACCCATTCTTCAAATCATAAATCCTAATGACGATGAAGGGGCTTTTGCTTATGAAATTAGTCGGGTAATTGAATTTTGTGCCTGTAAGATACCTTTGCATGACGGATACCAAATACCTCTCAACACCAAGCTCAAAATTGTCAAGCTTTGTGAAGTTCACGTTCCTATCGAGCAAAAGCTTTGCGACCCGCGCCTTGGCCTTTTCATAGTTGACCTTATACGTATAAGTGGTGTTGGCGGAAAAGTTGATTGAAATATCCAATGCCAAAAGCAGCAAAAGCACAATTGCCTTCAATATCAAATACGGCAAAAATACCAATAGTATGATCCCCGCAGCCTCCCTTTTCGTTACCCCATCAAAAATCGCCTGAGGAGCAAATAATGCAACGCCCCCAATTCCAACCAAAAAAAGCAAAATAGTGAATGCCCGCTGGTTCAATAGCCCAAGCGCTGCGGTCGATCCCTTGACGAATTTTCCAATCATGATTCTCACTTTGATTCCATTCCCTCCTCTGCGCCTTCTTCCTTGTTTAGGAATTCGAGGGAATTTATTATTACTTTGGCAAGCACTTTTGCCTCCGCGTTTTCCTCTGTGAAGATCCTAATCCCAACCCGGTCCTTGTTTTCCACTTGCCTAACAATGCTTGCTACTTTTGCGGAATCAATTGTCCGAAATATCTTGATCACAACAAAGGGCCTATCTGTTGCAACATAAATCAGGGGGAATTTCAAATGCAGGAAGCTGCGCATTTTTTTTAGGAACTCTTTTTCAAATCCAAGCGCAATTGCCTCAAGAGACTGGTACCTGACCTTGCGCTCTTCCATTACCTTTAGCACCCGCGCCCTCACTTTTTCCATGTCTACTTCGTAAACCTTGTCATAATCCGTGTTTGCAATCAAAATGAAGTCAAATAGCGTCAAGAGGAAATACAGGAACATCTTATACATGAGGAACGGCAGCAATACGACTATGCTGACAAGCGTTATGCGGTGCGCAACATCTGGCCTATTTATCAGGTCCCAAAAAATCGCAAGTGAAATGACAGACCCAATTAGAATTACCAAAAAAAGCGAACTGCTCTTGTTTACCACTTTGAAAATTCTTGCCAGTAACTTTAGAACCTTGTCCCAAAATTGCATATGTCCATCATAACGGTCAGACACTATAAAAACATATTTCCCAAACCCGCAAATGGTTTTGAGGGAAAAATCAGGCAATTTGGGGCGGTTAAAGCCCCTGAGCCGCGCCGCCATTGCTCCTGTTTTAAAAACCAAAATCCCAATAATGTTAATATGGCAACTTTTCTTGAGCGCAGGCGCAGGGAGCCTGGATGGGAAGTGAAGGAGAAAATACTTGGCCAAACCGGCAAATCCGCAGATAAATTGCTCGTTGAACTTAAGCAGGCGGGTTATTTGCACAATAAACGGTTCGTCCAACTATACCGCTCAGCGCTAAAAAAACAAGGAAAGCCGATTTTTACCGGCGGATTGCCAGTTGAGGAAATCGCAGGTAGAATCGAGGCAAAATTCGGAAGGCCAAGGGCGGAAAAATTTTTGGAGCTTGGAAATTTCCATCCTCTAGCCCGGCTTTACGTGCTTTTCCCAAACCTAAATGCCACAAAAATTTCCAAAATTGCCGGCCAGCATCCTGCAACAGTTATCCGGCAATTATCAAAATTCAAGAAAATATACCCGACGCAAATGGACTTGTTTGGGAGGGAAACTTTTGATCGGGTAATTAGCCAGAGCGGAAAAACCTCAAAGCAAATTCAAACAGAGCTAAACTCCCTTGGGTTCAAGAAATCAATCAGTTCGATTGAAAGCACGCGGTTTGCACTGAAAGGAAAGGGAGTTCCAATTTTTGCAGGAGGCGACCCAATTCAAGCCATTGCCAAAAGAATCGAAAAACAATTCGGAAAAAAGCTTGCGGTCAAATTCATGGCCAACGGGGCGGACCATCCGATCCTTCGTGCATTTTCAATACTTCCAAGGCAAAGCCTAGCTTCCCTATCAAGAATTACTGGCTTTTCAGAAAATACAATTTCAAAATACAAATCAAAGTTCCTTTCTTCCAAATAGCCAATCATACTGCGCGCAAATTCGAATTCTTGGAATTTCATCACAACCTATTTAAACAGGAATCCGCATTAACTACTTCCGAATGCTTTATGCAAACTAATCCTTTAGCGGATGGCACGAATCAAACGGGCTCTTATTCTAAAATTTTCCAGTCGGATTTCAAAAATCCAAAAACCCCGAATGCAATCCTTGTGCTAAAGGATGGATCCCATTTCCTTGGCGGGCAAATTGGGGCTGTTAAGGAAATCCTTGGCGAGCTCGTATTCAACACCTCTATGGTCGGATACCAAGAAGCCCTAACGGATCCTTCCTATGCCGGGCAGATTTTGACCTTTTGCTATCCATTGATTGGCAATTATGCAACAAATCTTGATGACGCCGAATCCGAAAAAGTGCATGTTAGGGCGGCGGTAGTCCGAGAAAACTGTGAATCAGGAAAATTCTACCACTTCAAAGCAAAGCTTGGGCTAAGCGAATACCTAAAGGAAAACGATGTTCCGGGGATTTCAGGAGTCGATACCCGCTCAATTGTCAGGAAGGTGCGCGAATCGGGGGTCATGCCATCGATCCTTTCCCCGCTCGAACCCAATTTGTCCGAAAAGCAATTGCAGGAAAAAATCTCCGAGCTAAAAAGCAAAATATCCGGGTTCGATTACGGCTCCGTAAATTTTGTTTCGGAAGTCAGCATCAAGCAAAAGAAAATCTTCTCCCCAAAAAAAATCGACAAAAAAGTCGCGCTGATCGATTGCGGAGTAAAGCTAAATATAATCCGTGAACTAAATCTTAGGAACATCGAAGCAACTGCTTTTCCCTATGACATATCCGCCAACACAATCCTTAAGGGGGATTTTGACGGCGTTTTGATTTCAAACGGGCCGGGGGATCCGGCGCTTATGAAGGAAACCATATCGACAACAAAAAAACTGATCCAAAGCCTTCCAACCCTTGGTATTTGCCTTGGCCATCAATTGATTGCACACGCACTTGGCGGAACAACCTACAAATTGAAATTCGGCCATCGTGGAAGCAACCATGCAGTTCTCAACCCGGAAACTGGGAAAATCTACATTACAACACAAAACCATGGATACGCTGCAAAGGACATTCCGCAAAATTTGGCGCAAACCCTCTTCATCAACTGCAACGACAAGACAAACGAGGGCATACGCCACAAAACATTGCCGGTGATTTCAGCCCAATTCCATCCCGAAGGGTCAAATGGGCCAAAGGATGCGAATTTCCTATTCGATGAGTTTTTGAAAATGATGAAATAAGACTAGTGATTTTATGAATATGGCGAATTTAGGAATTAAAAATGAAATCGGAGCACCCGAACACAGCCTCCGAAATCCTTATACCTTGTTTTCAAACAAATTAATGCGTTTTCAAGAAATGGGGCAGGAAACCATGGAGTTGCATCTTTCAGACCTACCAGGGGAATTTATAGTAAAGCTTAGTGATCAAGGCAGAAGCTTGCTGTTTTTCGACCTTGATTCTAATCTAGCACCATCAAAATTAGGAATTTCAAGGTCATTTTTTTATCATCTAAAAAACAATCGGCATGGATTTCGGCTTTCTACACTTAAAAGATTTGCAGAATATAAAAAAATACCATTAAACGAATTCGAGCCCTTTGTTTCCTGTCTTATTTCTAATCGTGGTGGAAGGGTGTGTTTTATTTTTCCAATAAAAGAATCAGCATCCTTAGCAAGGCTTGTTGGGCACTGCTTTGGCGATGGTAATATAAGTTCAAAAAAGGGCGAATTTGATTATGTCAATTGTGATTTGGGGCTAATTGATGAGGTAACCCGAGAAGTTAATTTTCTTTTCAATTCCAAGCCCACGTACAGTGGCCATAATCCGGATGGGTCCTATAAGATTACTTTTTCTAATTTGGTTGGAAAAATACTTGAGCTTGCAGGCGCTCCAAGGGGGGGCAAAGTTCATTATAAGGGTTCTTTGCCAAATTGGATAATGCATGGTTCGCTTGAAATAAAAAAAGCATTTCTTCAATCACTATTCGATGATGATGGCTCTGCACTATATTCCGAAAATTACAGGGCAAAAAATGTAAACCTCCATTTTACCCGGGTGTTGGTTAATGACTCGTTTTTTGTTAATTATCTTCAAGACATTCGTGTTTTGCTTAATGCTTTTGGGATACGCTCAACAAACCCCTATATTGCGCGGCGATATTTTGTTCAAAATTCCGAAAGGATAGTAAGGGGAATTTTGATTTCAAGAAAGTCCGGAATAACTGCCTTTCACGACTCAATAAATTTTACCCAATTAATAAAAAAGAATAGGTTGGAACGGATCATTAAAAAGGGGTGATAATTTGCTAAAGGACAAAATCAAAAAAGTATTGGTAATAGGCAGCGGCCCCATAGTAATCGGTCAGGCAGCCGAACCCAAATAAGCTTGCTTATTTGGCGGAAATTCGACTACTCAGGGACGCAATGCTGCAAAGCGCTGAAGGAAGAAGGCATAGATATCATATTGGTAAACAGCAACCCCGCAACCATCCAAACGGATTTCGAATTTGCGGATAGGATTTACATAGAGCCCCTAACCGTTGAAACCATAACAAGAATAATTGAAATTGAAAAACCTCAGGCAGTAATTGCAACAATGGCCGGCCAAACCGGCCTTAATTTGGCAACAAAGCTAAAATCCACGTTTCAATTGCATGGCGTTGCCGTTCTTGGCACATCAATTGAAACTATCGAACTGGCTGAAGATCGCGAAAAGTTTGCCCAGCTTATGGAAAAAATAAATGAGCCTATTCCCAAAAGCATGCGTGCAACAAACCTTGAGGACGCAAAAAAAGCGCTTTCTTTGCTTGGGCTTCCATTGATCGTACGGGCGGATTTTGCCCTTGGCGGCGCAGGCTCATCAATTGTAAGATTGGAGGAAAATTTCATTTCGGCTGTTGAAACCGCATTAAATTCTTCCGGGACAAGTTCATGCCTGATTGAAAAATCCGTTGAAGGCCTATCCGAACTCGAATACGAGGTCATTCGCGATTCAAATGACAATTGCATAACAATTTGCAACATGGAAAATATCGACCCCATGGGCGTGCATACCGGCGAGAGCATTGTAGTTGCGCCCTCCCAAACCCTAACCGACAAGGAATACCACATGCTCCGTGCCGCCGCAATCCGCGTTATCCGCGCGCTTGATGTGAGGGGCGCTTGCAACATCCAATTCGCGCTTGATCAGCAAAACGGAAAATACTACATCATAGAAGTAAACCCAAGGACCTCCAGATCATCCGCGCTTGCCTCGAAGGCAACCGGCTACCCAATTGCTTGGGTTTCGACTAAAATCGCCCTTGGCTACCAATTGCATGAAATCCCAAACAAGATCACGGGAAAATCAGCAGCATTTGAGCCTGCGCTTGATTATTGCGTTGTTAAGATGCCAAAATG
Organism: Microcaldota archaeon; assembly: GCA_016212475.1. Taxonomy (GTDB): domain Archaea; phylum Micrarchaeota; class Micrarchaeia; order Norongarragalinales; family SBBD01; genus JACRGC01. Next base: position 69,588 of record JACRGC010000016.1, read on the forward strand.
GCCATTCGACAAGCTCTATTCGCAAAAAATACTTGGGACGCAGATGAAATCCACCGGCGAAGTGATGGCAATTGGCAGGACTTTCGAAGAGGCGCTCCAAAAAGCGATTCATTCCCTTGAGCTAAAGCAAAAAATAGAATTTGATTTCACATCCCAAACCGCAATCGAAAAATCCCTATTGCCAAATGAGCTGAGGCTGTTTGCAATAAAGGACATATTGCGCCAAAAAATGCTAACCGTCGATGAAATTTCCCGCATCTCGAAAATCCACAAATGGTTCATAGCAAAAATCGATGGAATCGTTGCAATGGAATCGCAAATAGAAAAAATAGATGTAACCAATTCCAAAACAGCCCCAATTCTTCTTGAGGCAAAAAGAATGGGCTTTTCCGACAACCAAATTTCCTTCAAATCCGCCCTATCCAACGATGCAATTTCACATTTCAAGGCAAGGAATTCGATTGCCCCGACCTACAAAATGGTTGACACGTGCTCTGGCGAATTCGAAGCGCTTACCCCTTATTATTATTCCACATTCGAGCAGGAGGACGAATCGCATCTTCTAAGGGGCTCTTCAAAAAAGAAAGTGGTCATACTTGGATCCGGGCCCATTCGGATCGGGCAGGGAATCGAATTTGACTATTGCACAGTCCACGCGGTCCTTGCGCTAAAAGAACTGGGGTACGAATCAATAATCATAAACAGCAACCCCGAAACCGTATCAACTGATTTTGATGTCTCTTCAAAGCTTTATTTCGAGCCTTTAACTGCAGAAAATGTTTTGGATGTGATAAAAAAGGAAGGGGAAATAGAAGGGGTTGTGGTGCAATTCGGCGGGCAAACCTCCGTCAACCTTTCAATCCCTCTTGAAAACAACGGCGTAAAAATACTTGGCACCTCGGTTGCCTCAATTGACGCTTCCCAAAACCGCAAAAAATTCAAAGCGCTGATGGGCAGGCTAAAAATTCCCCTGGTGGAAAGCGGGGTTGCATTCTCAAAAGAAGAAGCGCTTGAAATTGCAAGGTCGATTTCCTATCCCCTCCTGATCCGGCCCTCGTACGTGCTTGGCGGAAGGGCAATGGAAATTGTCTACACGGAAAAGCAGCTCCTCAAAAAAATAGACGAGGCGATATTCATTTCCGGCTCTTATGCGATCATCATGGATAGGTTCCTTGAGGATGCAGTTGAAGTGGATGTTGATGCCCTAAGCGATGGCGAAAAGGTAAAACTTGCCGGAATCATGGAGCAAATCGAGGAAGCCGGGATACATTCCGGCGATTCAAGCTGCGTGACTCCTGCAATTGGGTTTTCCGATATTGCAATTAAAAAAATCCGCGACTACACAAAAAGGATCCTCCTTGAGCTTCAAATAATTGGCCTAGCAAACATCCAAATGGCAATCAAGGGCGATGATGTGTATGTTTTGGAGGTAAATCCAAGGGCCAGCAGGACCGTTCCATACCTAAGCAAGGCAATGGGCGTTCCGATTGCAAAAATCGCCTCAGCTTTGCAGGTTGGGAAAAAATTAACCGATTATTTCGATTCATTTGAAAAAGAACTGATACCAAAGCACGGCTATTTTGCAGTCAAATCGCCGGTTTTCCCATTCATCAAGTTCAGGGATGTTGATCCGATCCTATCCCCAGAAATGAAAAGCACCGGCGAAGTGATGGGGATTGCAAAAACCTTCGAGGAAGCCTACCTTAAGGCGCAACTAGCTGCCGGCAACAAATTCGGGAGCACGGTATTCCTTGGCTCTTGCGGCAAATGGAAAAAAATTCTTGCCGACAAGTTCAAGAAAGCAGGCATTCAAATATTTGATTCGGATAAGATTTCCGAAAAAGACGCCCTTTTGATGGTTAAGCAAAACAAAATCTCCTTCCTGATCGATGGGATCAAGGGATCCGCCAAATCGGAAGAGGAAATCCGGCCAACCGAAGCTATCCGCAAATCCGCAGTCCAGTTCAGGCTTCCGGTAATCAGCAGCTATTTTGCAGCCCTTAAAATTGCGGATTCGCTTGAAAAAACCAAAGGCAGGAACGGCAAATTGTTTGCGCCAGTTGCCTTAAACGAGCTTGCATGATTCAAAACCTATTTTAAACTTCATCAACAACAAACTGCCATGCCTGAAGGGATCGTTGAATATTTCCACCATTTTGTTGAAAAGAAAATAGCACTTGGCGATTTTCAAATCACTATTAAAAATCCCATTCACATGCCTGGAAAAAGCATAGTTGCAGTGGAATTTGCTAATTCCCCAAATCTGATTTCGGAGTTAAGGAACCTCAAATTCAAGGAATATTCCGACAATGGGAATGAAATTTTATTGAAAAATGGAAATCACGATGTTGCAATTTACCGGCACGAATACAAAGCGGCAATTTACAGGGTTGTGGATTTTGACAAATTGCATGAAACAGTTGATAAAATAAAATCCATTCTATTGAAAGATTTCAATCTAAGAACCAATCAAACCCCCCTGATTATCCGTTACAACGGAACTCCTTTTTACAAAAAATAGCAATTTAATGTTCAAAAAACTTATTCCTGTTGCTAAGCTTTTCAATTCCGTTCTTTTTTACTACAACATCATCTTCCAGCCGAACTCCCCCAACTCCTTTGACATAAACCCCAGGTTCGACTGTCAAAACCATGTTTTCCTTAAGTTCGAAGCTCTCTCCTCCAAGCCCTTTTCCATCATGCACTTGCAAACCAATCGTGTGCCCGGTTGCATGTATGAATTTTCCCTTGAATTCTGTTCTATCGATGAATTCCTTTACAGCTGCGTGCACTTTCCCAGCGTCAATCCCTTCAACCATCAAATCAAACCCTACTTCCTGCGCATCCTTGACAACTTCTAGCATCCTCTGCTGCGGCTTGCTCATTTTCCCAAAAACAAACGCCCTAGTCATATCCGAGCAATATCTTTGCGATTTTGCGCCCCAATCAATCAAAACCATCTCATTTGCTTTAAGTTTTGCATTTCCCGCGGAATAATGAGGCTCCGCAGCATTTTTCCCAAATGCCACTATTGATGGAAAGGAAGCGGTTCCGCCAAGTTTTTGCATCTCATATCCAATTTCAGCTGCAACATCAATTTCCATTGCGCCAATTCTTACAATCCTGTTGTCGATTATCCTCTCAAATGCCTTTTCAGCTATTTCAACTGCCCTTTTGATCCTCTTGATTTCGATTTCATCCTTAACCGCCTTGACTTCCCGCATCTCCTTGCTAATGTCAACAAACTTCAAATGCGAAAATTCCTTTTTTAGCCTATCCAAACTCGCAACACTAAGCGCAGAATAATCAATTCCCAATTTTCCAACTCCCTTTAATTCTTTTTTCATAAGTTCCAAATACTCCTTTGCGCCGCTATAAATGTGCAAATCGTTTTGAAGCTTATTTTGCGAATTTTCCCGGCTGGCAGTATTTCCTTCCAGCTGTGGAACTATTGCCGAGCAATTACCATCCGGGAATGCAACGGCTACCGATCCTTCAAAAGACCCTCCGATAAATCCGGTTGCATAGAAAAACGAATAGTCGCGGACAGCTGCGTAACTGAAAAGCGCCGCATCGCATTTCCCATCGATTTCAGAAAATATCCTCCTGATTCTTGATTTCATTGAATTTTCACCGCTCTAAGCCGCTTTCCAGCCAACAGATCCATCCTTGTTGTCCTCGAGCAAAATTCCCTTCCCCTTCAGTTCATTCCTTATGGCATCCGCATGCTTGAAATCCTTCTTTGCTTTGGCGTGTTGCCTCTCATCGATCAATTCCTTGATTTCAGCTTCTGAAATAGCCCCCTTTTCATTTTTCTTTGCACTCTTATTCAGCAGCCCCAAAACATTTGCAAGTTCCTTCAAAACCAAATGGATTTCAACCAATCTCTTCCCATCCGCATTTGCTTCCAGCTCTTTGAACGCATAGTCCCTAATTCCAAACAGCACTGAAATTGCCTCCGGCGTATTGATGTCATTTTCCATGGCTGAAATGAATTTTTCCCTGAATTGGATCAAATCCGCATCCGATATTTTTGCTTTATTAAAATTGTTCAACTTCTTTTTCTCAATTTTTCCCTCATTTTCCCTTCCATCCCCTTTTTCCTTTCGATCGTAAATTTCCTCCAACTTTTGCGCTCCTATTTTTTGCTCCAGCCTCCAAGCGGCATTTTTCAGGCTCTCAAAGCTTTCAGTGGAATTTTTCAGCGCCAATTCCGAATAATCAAGCGGCTGCCTGTACTGAGTTTGCAGCATGAAAAACCGGATTTCCTCCCCTTCATATTTTTTTTGCATTTCCTTGACATTCAAAATGTTCCCAACGCTTTTAGCCATTTTTTCCTTCTTGATTGTCACAAACCCGTTGTGCATCCAGTATTTTGCAAATGGCTTTTTTCCGCTAGCTCCCTCGGACTGCGCAATTTCATTCTCATGATGCGGGAAAATCAAATCCTGCCCTCCGCAGTGCAGATCAAACTTTTCGCCCAAATATTTCTCCGACATTGCCGAGCATTCGATATGCCAGCCCGGCCTTCCATTCCCCCATGGCGATTCCCAAAAAGGCTCGCCCTTCTTTGCGGATTTCCAAAGCGCAAAATCAGCCGCATTCTTCTTGTTTGGGTTGATTTCAACTCTTTTTCCCCTGATCAATTCATCAAGAGCTTGCTTGCTAAGCTTTCCATATTCCTTGAATTTGGATACATCAAAAAACACATCCCCCTTGCTTTCATAGGCAATTTTTTTTTCAACCAACTTTTCAATCATTGCAACAATTTCCAAAATGTGCTCCGTGACTTTCGGGTAGGCATCCGCCCGCATCACATTCAACTTGTCAAACTCCTCAAAATATTCCTTAATGTGTTTTTCCGAAAGCTTTAGCGGATCGATCTTCAGTTCATTTGCCTTGTTTATGATTTTGTCATCAACATCCGTGAAATTCTGGATGTATTTTACATCGTACCCCTCATACAAAAGAAATCTCCTAACCGTATCCCAGACAATGTAGCACCTTGCATGCCCTATATGTGAATCGCTGTACGGAGTTATGCCGCAAACATACATCCCAACCTTTCCGGAAACAATTGGCTTAAACTCCTCAATTTTTCCGCTTAATGTGCTTGTAATTTTCAGTGCCATTCAATCACGCATCAAATTTATTGGCTCATTGGCCTAAACGTTTATGCCTTCATCGCTCAAAACGCTTAAATAGCGCCTTCAAGTACTCTATTCGAAGTTCATATTAATAACATTTCTTTGGTGCTTGGATGTTCGAAGTTACGCTTTCACTTCTCCAAAAAATGCTTCTCTCCCTAGCAGTTGGGGCAATCCTTGGGCTTGAGCGCGAGCATTCAAAGCGGCAAACCATCCTTGGCATCCGCACGTTTTCCCTAATTTCCATAACCGGCTTGCTCCTAACCGAGCTCTCAAAGGATTACTACTATATCGCCTCCTCCATAGGTTTGGTTGGGATTTTTGCACTCGCATTGTTTTTCTACTTTTTCAGGGCAACGCACCTCAAAAATGCGCTTGGGCTGACAACCGTCATGATGCTTCCCCTAACCTACGTGCTTGGCATGCTGATCAGCGCAAACTTCATTCTCGAATCAATTGCCGCAACCGTGATCATTGCATACGTTTTGATCGAAAAAGGCGAAGTGCATCATCTGGTTGAAATGATTTCGAGGAGGGAAATTGTAGATTTCCTGATTTTTTCCGTCATTGCATTTGTCATATATCCCCTGATTCCATCAAGCAGCTACGCTTTCCTTGGATGGAAATTAAACCCCCAATCCTTCGTGCTTTCAGTCATTCTGATTTCGTTCCTATCCTTTGTTTCGCACGTAATTGTCCGGGTAATCAAGCACAATGCGGTATTGTATGCCTCATTCTTCGGCGGGCTAATTTCATCCCTAGCAACTGTAATGCTTTTTGCAAGGGATAAAAAAGTCACCCTCGATGCCCTAAAATTAAGCTTTACAAGCTCCTCAGCTGGCTCGATACTTCGTGACGCCCTTTTACTGGTTTTCATAAATCTTCCCCTTTTCCGCAGTTCCGCATTTATTTTCCTAATCCCAATTGTTGCCTTCCTATTCCTTACGCAATATTATTCCAAGGGCCTCAAGCTGGAAAACTTCAAATTCATCTACAACGAGCCAATTTCCCTAAGTTTTGTTTTGAAATTTGCAGGTGTGCTGTTTGCCGTGACCGCAGTTACCAGCATAATTGCAACTGTTTCCCCAGGCCCTCTATTTTACATATCGATGCTTGCAGCAGGCGGCGTGAATTCGGCATCCGTAATCGCATCAGTTGCGTTCCTCTTCACTTCCGGAGCTTTGCCGGAAAGTGTTGCAATCAACAGCATCTTCCTTGGCCTTTTGGGCTCGGCCCTCTCAAAGCTTGCAATAACTTCAAATAAGAGCCAGTGGGGGAATTCCAAATCCGTTTTGCTCCTGATTTGCCTAAGCTTGGTTTTCCTGATTGCCGGCTATTTCGCATCGCTTAATTTTACCCTCTAAAAAATCCATTGCCGCTTCAAATTGCAGCCTTTTCCAAGCACCAAAAGCGACCCCCAAAAGCAAATAAATACCAAAATGGCCCAAACCCTAATGGGCATGAAATACTTTAAATCCCACAAAAAGATATCTTTTTAATACCATTTTGGTATATTTTTGTAGGTGATTGTCGTGGAGATGGTGGTTAGGATGGATGGAGCTGTAGCAAATATTTTGGATCGTTTGGTTGCCGATGGTTATTTCAAAACAAAAACCGAAGCGCTTCGGGCGGGAATTTTGCAGCTTGGGCGGGAATACCGGCTTGTAAAAAGCAAGCAGGATGAAATTGATGATCTGGTTGTTAAAAAAATGCTTAAAATTCAGGCGGAAATAGATGCTGGAAGAATGAAAACCGTTTCGTTTGACGAAGTTTTAAAGAAGAGTGGTTTATCCCGGAGGGATCTTCGATGACTTATGCAGTAAATTTTACGAATCAGGCAAAAAAGCAATACTTATCACTGGATAATTCCGTCCGTGAGCGGGTAATCAAGAAGATCAAGCAATTGGAGCAGGACAATTTCAAATCCCGCCACTTGAAGTATGGGAATCCTTGTTTTGTTGAAGAAGTTGGACAATATAGGATCTGTTTTGTTTTGGATGCTTCAAAGGGAATAAAAAACATCATGTTCATTGGTGATCACAAGGAATATGAAAAATGGAGTAAAGCACAAAAATGATTATTATGGCAAAATATTACTTCGACATTGAAACATACGGCCCAAACATTTCGCCCTCGCCCTTCACGGATAAGATCATCACAATTCAGTATCAGCTACTTGATGATACAACCGGGAGGCCAACTGGCGAACTTGTGATCCTTAAGGAGTGGGAATCTTCCGAAAAGGAAATCCTTCTCAAATTCCTGCCCATGCTAAAAAAGTGGGAATTCATAATGGTTGGGAACAATTTAGGCTATGAAAGAAGATTCCTGATTGAAAAAGCTAGGCAGATCAACTGGCCAAACCTGAATGAATATTCCCTGAATTATGAATTTCCGGCAATTGATCTCCAAAGCCTCTTTGTCATATTAAATGAAGGCAAATTCAAGGGATCTGGAATGCACAACTTCACGGAAAAGAAGATGGATGGCTCAAGAATCAAGGGCTGGTATGAAAACAAGGACTTTGCAAAAATCGAAGAATACGTGAAGGATGAGGCTGCCGGCTTCATCAAGCTATATTCAGAACTTAGCGAAAAATTGCCGCAGCTTTTTCCAAGGAAGGATAGCAAAGTTGAGGAATGATTGCTGTTTGGCAATTATCTCGCCAAAAAATTCCAATATTCTCAATTCCCTAATTTTTCCAAATCCCAATTTCGCCCATTTCCTATTTTTCCTCCAGAAATTTTGCAAGCAAAACCAAAGCCCCAAACCCCTTGACTTTTTTCATTTCAACAATCAACTCTTCCGGAAGCGCAAAATCCAATTTTTGCACGATCCTTGCAAGCCCGGTGAATGTTCCCTTCGCATCGGCAGTATCGAACTCGAATCCGGATTCCTTAAGATCCAAAAGCAGTTTTTCATATTCCTTGTGGGTTCCAATTTCTTGCGCTTCCATTTCCTTGGTTACGTATGGGAGGAATTTTGGGAAAATATAGTGCGTAATTTCGCAGGAACTGCCTTCGTTATTTTTTGCATTGATCCCATACGCTCCCTGAATTTTTTTTGCCTCCAAAAATTGCAAAAGTTTTTGCAAATCCATTTTTTCCATGCATTTGTTTTTGCACTCAAGCTTTAAAGCTTCAAACCTCCCAAAAAAATGCGGGGAAATGGGGTTTACTTAAAAAAAGGAAAAGATCATGTCAAAAAAAACAACAGCGGCCAAAAGCAATCCCTCCTTCTTCAAATATTTCCTAGTATCCTGCATGCTGCTGGCTTTCCTCATATTGCTTTTGCTCCAAAACCGGGAAGCTGAAAAATTCACCCAAATTTCGCTGATTGAAAAAACCCTGCCGGATAGGGTTATGGGTGGAAAACCCTTTGTTTTTGGCTTCCAGATAAAAAACCTTGAAGGAAAGGATATGGCGTATGGCTACCTAGCCAAGCTGGATGGTGAAATAATTCTGCAAAACCGGCTAACCGTAAAAAGGTTGGAAACCAAGCCCGTTTTTTTGGAAGCCCCCAAAACGCAAAATGGCCCCCATGTGATTCGAATCGAGGTAAATTCGGATGAGCAAAAGCAATACGCCCTATTTTTCAGATTCGAAACGGTTTGATTGAAATGGAAGCATACGAAAAGATTGCAAAGGATTGGGATGAACGCCGTAAAGCCCCCTTTTCCTCTCTTGCATTGTTCCTCCCAAGCATTTCAAAATCCGAAATTATCCTCGACGCAGGCTGCGGGAATGGGCGGAACCTGAAATTGATTGCCAAATGCGCAAAATTTGCATGCGGAATTGATTCATCAAAAAAAATGCTGCATTTTGCCAAAAAGAACCTGATCGGCACTAAAAATGCCTCGGTTTCTATCGGAGACATTTCCAAAATGAAATTTGTTGCAAACAAATTCGACAAGATCTTCTCATCTGCTGTTTTGCATCATTTGAAGCCGAATCTGCACCAAATTGCGGTTTTTGAAATGTTCCGTGTCCTAAAAAAAGGAGGAACCATATTCCTAACCGTTTGGGTTGGCAAAAAAGGTTTCAAAAAAGAGGAAATGGTCAAATGGGCCCTTCCAAGCGGCGAAAAAGCGCTTCGATATTATTATTTTTTCAATTCGTCTGAACTAAATGCCTTATTCAAAAACGCAGGCTTTTCAAAAATCAGCATATTTTATGAGAGCAGCGGCAAAAAAACCCTAAAAAAGCAGGCAAAAAACATCTGCGTAATTGCCCATAAGGCCCCTTAATACAGCTCAAACACGCCTCCCCATACTTTCAAACATGCCGATTGCAGATCTTTATAAACTTGTTTTGCCCAAATATTAGCCTACTAGCCCAATCGTCTAGCGAGCCGAACCTTTTTCTTTTAGGAAAAGAAAAAGCCCTCCGGAAAAAGAAAAACTGATGGATTGCAGATCTTTATAAACTTGTTTTGCCCAAATATTAGCCTACTAGCCCCGTCGTCTAGCGGCCAAGGATTGCAGGCTTTGAGGGAACTGCGTTTGTAAGTTCATACTTGCTATTCGTTCCAAGGCAACCTGTCGACGGCAGTTCGAATCTGCCCGGGGCTATTAATTAAACGATTATTTTGGCTTTATGGCTAAAATTCATCAAAAGGTGGAAACATATGGGAAGAGTAAAAGGAAGGACAACAAAAGTTGCAGCGCATTCTTTGGTTTTGGCAAATCATGGATTATTCGGCCTCAACTTTGATGAAAACAAGATCGCTCTTGGAAAATTGCACATCATGAGCAACAACATAGTCGAGCGCAACAGGCTAGCTGGGGAAATCACGGTAATCATGAAGCAGGAGCATCCGGTTGCAACAGTAGCGTAGATTAAAGAACCGCCCTGCATTTAGACTAATGTGGCTTTGAAATGGATATTGAAACCAAATTGCACTTCGTAAATAAGCCTCCAACGCAAGAAATCGTTGTACAAGAGGAGCTTAAATCCCTTCTTGAAACCAATCCGCACCCAAGGCACTACATCGGCTTTGAAATCTCAGGAAAGCTCCATTTGGGCTCTCTTCTAATCAATGGATTCAAAATTAACGACCTAGGTTCAGCTGGCTTCAAAACGCAGGTATTCCTAGCTGATTGGCACTCGGTAATCAACAATAAGCTGGAAGGGAATTGGGAAAAAATCAAAACCGCTTCGAAATACTATGAGGAGGCATTCAAGTTCTTTTGCCCTGATGCAAAAATAGTCCGTGGTTCCGAGCTTTACGCCGGAAACGATGAGTACTGGAAGGATGTGATCTTATTTTCCAAAAACATGACTCTTGCAAGGGCAACAAGGTGCCTAACCATCCTTGGAAGGTCCGAAAAAGATTCGCTAGAACTTGCACAATATTTTTATCCGTCCATGCAGGCAATTGACATCAAGCATCTTGAAGCCGATCTTGCGCATGCCGGAATGGACCAGCGCAAAATCCACATGATTGCTCGGGAAGTATTCCCAAAGCTTGGGCTCAAAAAACCCCTAGCATTGCATCATCACCTGATTCCTGGCTTAACCGAGCCGCCTAAAATTGCAAATGTTTCCAATTCCGCAAACACTCCATCCAAAGAAGATGAGGTTGCCGCTTCAAAAATGAGCAAATCGCAGCCATCTTCGGCAATTTTCATCCACGATACCGAGCAGGAAATAAAGGATAAGATGAAAAAAGCGTATTGCCCCGAAACTATTGAAGGGAATCCCGTCCTTGAAATTGCAAAATATTTGATTTTCCACGAAAAGAACAGGTTTACAATTGAGCGCGACGGAAAATTCGGGGGCAACTTGGAATTTTCAAGCTACCAGGAATTGGAAAACGCATTCAAGGAAAAGAAATTGCACCCGATGGACCTAAAATCCGGCGTTGCAAAAGAGCTCAATTTGATAATTTCCCCAATCCGCAGGCATTTTGAAAACAAATCCGAATTGCTAGAAGTTTTCAACGAAACCAAGATCACAAGGTAAATACAAATGGCATTAATCAAGCTCCCAAAATTTCGGATCAACCTGAAAAAACTCAACTTGTTCCCTGGCCTTAAAAAATTCAATTTAAGCCCCGCCCTAAAAAAACTTCGATTAAGGCCCGAGCGAAAAAAGCACGATCCAAATTCCCCGCTTAAAATCGCATTCTATACGGATACCTACCTTCCAAACGTGGATGGGGTTGTGAATGCGATGCTAGCATATCGCGAGGAGCTAACCAAGAGGGGCGATGAGGTTTATATTTTCACATCCGGAACTGCCAAGGACGAATCGGAATATGGAAACAACAAAACCTTCTTTTTTGAATCCTTGGTCTTTCCGCCCTATCCGCAATACAAGGTTGCAATTTTCCCCTTCTCATCGATCAATATTGCAAGGAAAAGCGGAGTTCAACTAATACACTCGCACGCAATTGCCTCGATGGGCCTTGCAGCCATTGCAAGTGCAAAAACGCTTAATTTGCCCCTTGTTGGCACATTCCACACAATGGTCCCAAAAGCCGGATTTGTCCTGACAAAAAATGCCTTTGGAAAAAAGCTTTTTTCAGATGTCACGTGGGGCGCAATACGCCAGTTCTACTCGCCATTTGATTTGGTGACTGCGCCAACGCGCACAATTGAAAAACTCCTAAATGAAAACGGCATTACTCATACGGCAGTTTCGCCAAATGGCATTGATTTGAAAAAATTCAATCCCTCTCATGATGGAAATGTTATCCGAACATTGCTAGGCATTGGCAAGCACGAAAAAATAATCCTAACCGCCGGAAGGCTAAGCGATGAGAAGAACGTCAACATCCTAATCGAGGCATTCGCCCTTCTAAGAAAGCAAAAGGAAGCTAGGCTGATTATTCAAGGCGATGGACCATCAAGGCCGCGGCTTCAAAAACTTGCAAAGAAGCTTCATCTGGATAAAAGCGTTATTTTCACAGGCTTTGTCAAAAGCTATGAAGTGCCCTATTTCTACTGCGCAGCTGATGTTTTTGCAACAGCTTCCACATTCGAAACTCAGGGGCTCGCCTTGCTTGAGGCAATGGCAAGCGGATCAATTTGTGTTGGCGCAAAAAGCCTTGCAATCCCCGAACTAATCCAGCATAAAGAAAACGGATACTTGTTCCATCCAAATAATTCCCATGACCTTCATGAAAAATTGCTAACCGCCCTTAATCTTCCAATATCTAGCAAAAACAGGATCAAGAGGAATGCAATTGCAACAGCTGGGAAATACTCCAAGGAAAAAAGCACGGATGCCCTGCTAGCAGCTTACAAAAAAGTCCTCTGAAATTGTTTTGCAATTTATGTGGGCCCATTTGCGACAAATTTGCTATCCGCCAAGTATTTCATTTCCCCTTCCTAATTTTCTCCTTTAAATTCAGCCATAATTCCACATGACCGGAGTTACAACAACCGCGTCCCTTCCAATCGAATGCAAATAGCTCCCAATTTCCAAAGCAATGTGCGTTGCGTGCAAACCTGCTGTCCCTTCAATTTCACACCTGCCATTGCAAATCCCGCTTTCATCCGGCTTGAACGAATACGTTGAAATTTCAACTAGACCTTTCCCATCCCTAAGTTCAACGGTGATTTTTTCCTTCCGCGGCTTTTCAAAGTCTGATTCCCCAAGAAAATATCCCTTAGGGGAGAGTTTTTCCCTAAGTTTCAAAACAACTTCCTTCACGAATGCTTTTTCCTTAAGTGAAATCACAGCAAACCATCCATACCTGCTAAACGAAGAAATTTTAGGCGAATCAAACGATTTTAGCGCGTTGTCCGTTTTTTCCCCATCCGGCAACCCGTAAACAATCATCCTATTTTCCGGCGAAACCATATCGTATTTGTAATTGAAATTGAAAAAATTGATGAAGTGCAGCATCGCAAAGAGGATGATTGCAAAGTAAACCGCCTTTGTTTTGATGCCTTTTGCCTTTCCGAATGCATAAATTCCAATAAACAAAAGCGCCGGCGCAAAATACTCGTAAAATACCAAATTCGAGCCCACAATTTTTGGAACAATTTCTCCAATTGCAAAAACATACGCAATTAATCCCAGGTAAAATAGCGCGCTTTTCGAAAATGGCTTTTCATGGAAATAATACAATGCAAGCAAAACAACCGCGTTAATCCCAGCAACAGTAAATGCGCCGCCATCAAGAACCGTGATTATAGCTGTTATTGCCGCAAGCTGCAAAAGCACAAATGCTCCAAATTTCTTTTCTTTTAACAGCAAAATATATGAAAATGCAAAAATAAGGAAAAGCGTTGCCAGTGTGATGATGGCAATAGCATCCGCATTCCGTTCAATTTCATACATCGGTTTTCCGGTATCTACATTTGCATTCAAATTTAGCCCAAGGAGCTTATCGGCAAAATAAATCGCCGGCTTTAGTGCGTGCGAATGCTGTATGTATGTCGCCTCCCAGCAAGTCGCATTGCCGCAATCCGTAACGTGCGCAACATATCCATTAATTGGCGCCCCATAACTATTCATTAAAAGCAGGTTTGCTGCCAAATTGAATGCATAGCCGAATGCAACAACAATAATTAGCGCTTTCATGACTTTTGCCAAGTTGATTCCTTCCAGAAATTTCCTTGGCGCCTTTTCAACCAATGCTCTTGAAATAGCAGTAAATATCAAAAATGACAGCAAAATTACGTGCTTTCCAAAAGTATTGCCTTCGGTTAGCATCCTTGTAAGCGAGCTTAGCATTTCCGCAATTCCGCTATCTGCTAAAAACCAAACCAGCAAAATTGCCATTACAATGGCTTCAACCATCAGCATTTTTCGCATAGGAAAGGGTTTAAATCATAAAATTATTAATAGCAGCTAAATAGCGCATCCAAGTGAATTTATGTCGAGGAAGATCTTTAGGGCAGGAAAGAAGAACTGGTTTTTGGCAGCTGTTGCAGTTGTGCTAACCCTTGCCATAATCCTGTATTTGATTTTTCAGGCAATCCCCTATTATGGGATTTTCCTGTTTGTGAATTTCTTTTTCCTATACGTTGAAATAGTCTATTTGTTGAAATTCAAGGAAAAGCAAACCCAAATTTCAATTGATCATTTTCCATCCCTTTCGGTAATTGTTCCTGTTTACAACAGTGCAAAAACTCTTGAGCGGTCGATTAAGGCGATAAAATCCCTCAATTACCCAAAACGCTTAGAAATCATCGTTATTGAAGACAACAGCACCGACGAAAGCGCTTCAATTTTGAAAAAATTCACCGGATTGAACATCATCACAACAAAAAAGAACCTAGGAAAAGCCGCATCATTGAACCTTGGCTTGCGCATTGCCAAGGGCGAATTGATTGCAACAATTGATTCCGACACCTTTCCGTCCAAAGATTCAGTTGAGAAAATGGTCAAGCTTTTCAGTGAAAAGCAAATCGGAGCTGTTGTTGCACTAATCTGCACGGATAAGCCCAAAAATTTCCTCCAGCAAATACAGGAAGTAGAGTATTTTGTCGGGAATGGTTTTACGCAAGCTTCATATGATAAGTTGGAAAGTGTTTTCATTACTCCCGGTCCCCTTTCAATTTATCGCAAGGATGCCCTCCTAAAAGTTGGCGGATTTGATGAGGACAATATTGCAGAGGATATGGAAATTGGCCTAAAACTTAAGGCATATGGCTATAGGGTAATTTCAACAATGGACGCTGTTGCTTATACGGATACCCCTGACACATTAAGGCGCCTATACCGCCAAAGGATCCGTTGGTTTAGGGGGGCAATCTACAACGGCAAAAAATATTTCTTCATGCTATTCAACCGGAAATACGGCACTTTTGGAAAATTTGTTTTTCCTGTCACCTACCTGATCCAGCTTTTTTCAATAACCGTAATTGCAAGGCTTTTGACCTTGTATTTAGAGGGAA
Organism: Microcaldota archaeon; assembly: GCA_016212475.1. Lineage (GTDB taxonomy): Archaea > Micrarchaeota > Micrarchaeia > Norongarragalinales > SBBD01 > JACRGC01. The sequence goes on from JACRGC010000016.1 coordinate 84,588, forward strand.
TTATCGGATTCTTGGCGGTATTATTCAATGTAATATCCGTTCCTTCGCATGTTTTGGCGGATACGATGGCGTTGTTCTTTTTGAGGTTTGAAACAACAATTATTTTTTCAATCTCAACCCTTCTGGTTTGGGGGTATGTGATCTTCACAAGCTTTGAATTGGCAAAAAGGAAAATGGAAAAAAGGCATTTGCTACCTATTTTTATTTTCATGACGGTTTATCCTTTCTGTTTATCGATAATATATTTCATAAGCTTCATCAAGGAAGTTTCAAGCAGTGAATCGAAATGGTAAGCGTTTTTGTTAAAGCAGCAGTAATAGTGCTGATGGTATTTTTGGCAAACGTATTGATCGTAAAAAGCATCGAAGACCAGCGGGAATTTGACATCCAAACCAAATTGAATGAAATTGAGAAGGACTCCCAGATTTCAAGGCTTTTGCTCCTATATATGGAAACCCTGGATGCGGATCAAAAAATCAGCATTTGCCCAGCTCTTGATAAGCAAGCTAATGACCAAATTGTGAAAGCAAACCAGCTAGCTTACAGCATCGACCGCTACAGGGAAGCCAACTTGATCAAAAACCTTAAGGAAGCTAGGGAAAAATACATTTTGCAGGATGCAGAGCTATGGCTTTATTTGAAACAGCTCGAAAAGCTTTGCGGCATCCACAAAGTAATTCCAATCCTTTATTTCTATCCGGAAAAAACCGCGTGCCTAGAATGCCAAGCGCAGGCCGAAATCTTAAATTCATACAGGGATCAATGCAAGAACGTTAGGGTTTTTGCATTCCCAGCTAACCGCGAATCCGGAATCATTCAAGTTCTAACTGCTAGGTATAATGTCACCAAAACCCCTTCGCTTGTAATCAAGGACATTACCTATGAGGGCATAATTCCGCAGTCAACTTTGAAAGAGCACGTGGAATGCGCAAAATAAGCCATTTCGATTAGATGAAAGCGCTCCGGATTAGTATTTTAAACGTTGATAGGGATATAGATAGCCTCTAAGCCCTGGTAGCTCAGCTTCCTATCCCTGGATACTCAGGAATTGGCTGAACGGTTAGAGCGGCTGACTGTTAATCAGCAGGCCGCAGGTTCGAATCCTGCCCAGGGCGCTTATTTTATTCCTATCCAATCCTGCATTGCAGCCGCAGCAATAATAAATTGCAAAATTAGCCAAAATCCTTTAATTTCCTTTGCCTTGTTCTAGCAACAGGGACCGAAACCCATAAAAACATCTATTGTATAAATATATATAAGTGATAAATATGCGCCAACTGCAGCAGGTTTTGCATTATCCAAGGCTTGATACGGTCCTAATGGTTGAGGATGCAATCAAGAAGGCAAAGGACTATCCGACAAGGACAAAACTTTGGCGCTCGCTTCCAAAAGGGATGCAGTACCAAACTCTCCAGCTTATTTTGAAATATCTGCTGGAATCAAACAAGATATTCATAACCCGGGATGGGAAAATCATGTGGATTTTTGCAGAAAACCCCGCTGCAAAAAAAATGATGGATAAAAGTGTTGCTTATGCACGAAGTTAGGCTGGCACCCGAATTCAGCGAGGAATTTGTAAAGCTTAAATCCAAGTCGGAAAAAGGAAGCGGCGAAGCTCGCTATCTTCTTGAAATCCTTGAAAAAGGACTAGCCAAGCTCATGGCATCGCCGGAGGCAGGCAAGCATATTCCCAAACGTCTCATTCCAAAAGAGTATCAAGTGAAATATGGGGTAACAAACCTTTGGAAGCTCAATTTGGATTCCTATTGGAGGCTTATTTATACGCTGGAGGGCGATCGTGTCAGGTTATTTGCAATAGTTCTGGAAGTCCTGGACCATCGGAAATACGACCGGAAATTCGGCTACCACACCTGATGCTTAAATTCCCACCCAGGGCGCTTATTTTATTTCTTTGCCCCCCTACTTTGTGCCATATGCGAAAAACAATTGCCCTTGTTGCCGAAGAGCTCCTAAAGCGGGCAGTCATTGGGCTTCCAGATGATGTTGAAATAGCCCTTGCCAATGCCTATTCCAACGAAACCAAGGAAGTTGCAAAAGAGCAGCTGAAAATCATTTTGGAAAATATAGGGGTTGCAAGGAAAAACCAAACCGCGCTTTGCCAGGATACCGGGACCATCAGCTTTTTTGTTCGGGGCAAAAATCTAACAAGTGAAATTCGGGACGGGATTTTTGATGGCGTATTAGCAGCAACCAAAAATATCCCCCTCCGCCCAAATTCCGTAAATCCCCTGACAAGAAAAAACATCGGAAACCATCCCTTCATTCACTTAGAATTTTCCGACAACGATTATTTGGAAATTTCCGTAATCCCAAAAGGAGCCGGTTGTGAAAACATGAGCGCGCTTTTCATGCTTCGCCCATCCGATGGCTTGGAAGGAGTCCGAAAGGCAATTTTAACGCACGTTGCGCAAAAAGCAAAGAATGCCTGCCCTCCAATAGTTTTAGGGATTGGAATTGGCGGAACCCCCGAGCAGGCAATGCTTAGCGCAAAGGAAAATCACCTAAAAAAATTAACCAGCAAAAATCCGGATCCAATTTTAGCCGAACTTGAAGCGCGATTATTAACCGAAATCAACGAACTTGGCGTTGGAACCATGGGTCTTGGGGGATTGCGCACCGCATTATCAGTTAAAATACTAAGCCATCCTTGTCATACTGCAAGCCTTCCTGTTGCTGTTAACATCGAGTGCTGGGCTGATAGGCGTTTGACCGCAAGAATTTTCAAAGATGGAAAAATCGAATATTTCTAGCTGAAAAAAGAAAAGGGAATATAATATGAAACACCTCTTAAAAGCGCCTATTTCAAAAGAACAGGTTTTGGAATTCAAGCTAAACGACATCATCTACCTTAGCGGAAAGGTTTTTTCAATTAGGGATCAGGCGATGAAGCGCATTTTGGATGAGGAAAAATCGATCCACGAACTTGAAGGCGCAATGATTTACAATTGCGGACCCCTTGCTCGAAAAAACGGCCAGAAATGGGATTTGCTTTCAGCTGGGCCGACAACTTCGAGCAGAATGAATGATCTGGCAGTTGAATTCATAAAAAAATTCAAGGTGCATGCAATAATTGGGAAGGGGGGCATGAACACAAAAGTTCTTGATGCAATGAAGGGAAAATGCGTTTATCTTTCAGCAGTTGGTGGAAGTGGCGCAATTTCAGCCAACCAGCTAAAAATTCTTGATGTCGAATGGCTTGACCTTGGGATGCCAGAAGCCTTCTGGAAATTAGATGCTAATAATTTTGGCCCGCTGATTGTCACAATGGATGCGCACGGAAATTCCCTCTATGATAAGAACGACCTTGAAGTGGATGCTAATTTGCAAAGGGTCCTTGCGATAAAATAAGGTTTCTTTAGGAATTAGTGCCCTATCATTACTGACCTTTCCAATAGCGAATTTTAAAAAATGGGCCCGCGGAGAATCGAACTCCGGATCTTCAGTTTTCACGACAAATGCCCTTCTTTTTCTAGTAGAGTTCTTTTTCTTCGGGAAGAAAAAGAAGTCTGTGTGAGACTGACGTCTAACCACTCGACTACGAGCCCAAAATCAACTTCTGGTTTATTACTTTTATACCTAAAATTTAAATAGGCGCTCCGTTCATTCATATCATGGTTGTTATGAAAGGCCAAACTTTTTTTGAGATGACCGTGTTCTTCAGCCTTGGCGCGGTTATAATGCTGATTGTAAGGAACGAAATTGGCTTTTTACTCATAGTTCCTGCAACCTTCATAACCCAGAAAATTCTTCGCCATTTTAGGATGATTGCCTGATGTTAAAAAAACACGAAAAGAGCCTGCTTTTACTCGAATATAGGATTAAGCGATTGGAGCAATTTGCAAATAACATTAAGCACTTAGGCATTGCGATAATTGGAGGCTCGGCAAGTGTTGGGCTAATCAAACTTTTTGATTGATTTTTTTTGCTTACCCCCAATAGCCCTGTTTTGTCCCTCAGTTTCCATTTTCTTCCTTCCAATTTCAATAACAAAACTGCAAGCCTTGCAAAGTTGCGTCGAAGAGTTTTGTCCGCAATTTTTGCATTTGGTTATTGTTGAAGTGGGTTTTCCAGTTGTTTGCAAATCCGCATCTTTTTGTTTAGCTATTGAAAAGCTCCCTGCATTCACAATCATTTCCGCAATTTTTTGGCTATTTTCCAATTCCTGCTTATTTCCGTTTTTTCCATTGTTTCCCTTCTTTTTTCCGTTGTTTGGAAACATCTTATCAAACTCAACTGCCTTTTGAAGTTCCCCCCTCATTGAAAGGTACGCCCTAAGCAAATTGAACTTGACTCCAGGGAATTTCTGTTCCAAATTGTTCAGGAAATTCTTGATCTCCCCCCTAAAGCTCTCGTTTGAATATGGGCATTCGCCTCGAAAATACGGCAATCTCTTAAGTTCGCAGTAAAGCGCAACTTCCTTTTCAGGGTTGTAAATCAAAGGCTTGATCCTTGGCACAAACCCTTCAACTTCATCATTGATTACATCGAATCTTTTCAATCTCTCCGGCTCATTATGGAACATGTTCATAAGGAAGGTTTGCGCAATATCGTCCAAATTATGCCCAATTGCTAGTGTATCCGCCTTCATTTCAAGTGCCGCCTTATTCAGAAGGGTTTTTCGAAACACGCCGCAATATGTGCAGCTCCTTTCAAATCCGGCTTTCGGATTTGCCTTCTTCAAATCCATGATTTCATCCATCGTAAGCTTAAAGCCATCCCGGTAGGAAAACACCTTGAGTTCCAACCCAAGCTTTTCGCAAAGTGCCTGCGCCTTTTTGATTGCCTCGTTCCTATAGCCTAAAATCCCCTCATCAATTAGAATTGGTTGAAGCGTTGTTCCATGCACCTTTTCAACAATTTTGTGAAGAATATATAACATGGCAGCAGAATCCTTCCCGCCTGAAATCCCAACTGCAATTTTTTGGTTCAATTCAATGAGTTTAAACTCCTTGTTTGCATTTTTCACGCGGTTTTCAAATTGGTCGCAAAAGCAATTCCCGCAAAGATCCGTCTTGTTGTAATGCAGCTTGACTACGGCTTCCTTTGAGCATTTATTGCATTTGACCATAAGTTATTCAACAGTTTGAATTAGTGATCTATTATTTGCTATTTTTCCCAATTGACTTTCCTTATTTCCCGGAGTTTTCCCTATATGTTTTCCCCTAAAATTCCCTTTCCAATTATCCATTAGAATAAATATAAGGCTATACTTTGGGTTGAATTGAATCTTTGTCAATAGGACCATATCCTATTCTTTCAGAACAAATCAAACTTTCCTATATCCCCATCCGTACTGCTTGCAATCCTTGCCGTTTTGCTCAAATGTTACATTAAAGCTTGATTGCGCGCCATCAAAGAAGTTTACATTTGCTTTCAAATCAAGCCTCTCCTTCCCATCTTCCTTGACAAAAACTTCAGCTCCCTTTCCAATCCTATCATCAACGGTTTTTGCGCTAACTTTGCAAATCCCCTCCAAAATGCATCCATCCCTAGAATATGAAATTTCCCCCGAGCAATTTACATCCGAAGTTGGCTTTAGGAATACCAAATAAACCAAAAGCAAAATCAAGGCCCCAAGAATCAGCCATTTTTGCTGGAATCCTCCAATCCCTCCTCCGCCAGAAGTGTTTCCATGCCCCGAAGCGTCCCCCCCTCCTCCGTGCGCATCGCCATGTCCTCCAGAACTTCCTGCTCCGGAAACCGCTCCAATTGCCTTTCCAGTCAGTTCCACCCATCCCTGCGGGGTTTTTAATTTTCCAATTGTTTCCGAAGTTGCCTCATCCCAGGTTTTTTTGCGCTCAGGAGCAGCTTCAAGCCCAAGGGGCGCGCCCATGAGCGCATCCACATCAATTTTCATGGACTCGTGCCCAACTTCTAGCCAAATCCTGAAAAATGGCATGTAATATTTTGTAAAGGCAGAAACACTTACCATTTCCGATTTCAATCCGGTTTGGGCAGCTATCTTATCCCTTGCCGCCTGTTTTGCTTCCTGCATGGAAATAGACGTATCCTCAACTTCCCCTCCTTCCTCAATATTCTTTTGCTTTTGCAAGGGCCGCTCCAATACCATCGGAACAAAATCCGAAATCTCGCCCGTGTATGCATTTAGCGCAGCTTTTCCGGCAACCGGCGGCGATCCGCCTTCGGATTTTACATCGAACGAAAACAAATAGTATGGCGCGTAAATCAGCCGGATCTCTTCAACCTCGAATTTCTTCCAGCCCTTGTGGTTAAGCTCTTTTTGCACAGAACCAAGTGCGGATTCCGGCGTCAAAACCAGCTTAAATGTGGGCGCATCCAAAACCATACAATCAACTTATACACCATCTTTTTTGCGATTTAAATCCTTTTGCATCAATTAAGGGAATCGCAGCGATTGGATTTGGAAATTGTATCTGTCGAATATCCTCCTATTTGCCATGCCAAAATAAAATTGCCATGCCTCAATAAATCAAGTTTAATAATCCGCCCTTCGAATATTTTCCATGGCGAAAGGAAAATCAAAGCGAGGAATTGCTAATAAAAAAGCGGGGAAGAAAAATCAAATCGCATCCAATCCGTTAAATCCTTCAGTTTCAAACCAAAATCACGATGCAAAACTCTCCAGATCATTAAACCTATTCGATGCCACATCAATTGAAATCGGAGCCGTGATTGGAGCTGGAATATTTGTCGTAATTGGGGTTTTGGCAGGAGTTGCTGGCTCGGGTTTGGTGTATTCGCTAATAATTGCAGGGATCATTTCCTACATTACGGGATTAAGCTACATGGAACTTAGCCGCAGGATACCAAAAGAAGGAGGGGAATACGAATATGCCTACAAGGTGATTTCCCACAAAGCAGGTTTTCTTGATGGGATTTTATGGAGCGGATCTGCAATTATCAGCGGAGCAGCTGTAAGCCTTGGGTTTGCATCCTATTTTGTTTACCTATTCCCCCTATTCAATGATAAAATTATCGCCTTCTCGCTCATAATCTTCCTTATGTTCCTAAACCTTTCGGGCCTTCGAAAATCCAGCTACGTCAACAATGCCCTAGTCATCGCAAAAGTTTTCGTACTCTTATTTTTCATCCTCCTAGGCTTTGGATACATGAAGCCGGTAAACTTTTCCTATTTCCTTGAATTTGGCTGGGATGGCGTGCTTGAAGGTGCCGCCCTTATTTTCTTTGCATACGCAGGCTTTGGAAGAAGCGCAACAATTGCCGAAGAGATAAATGAACCCAAAAAAACAATTCCTCAGGCGATATTTTGGGGCCTTTCAATTATTACATTAATTTACGTTTTAACCGGAATAACCGCTCTTGGCCTTCTTGGTTCAGCTTCACTTGCCAATTCCAGCGCCCCAATTGCGGATGCAATAAAAGTAACCGGCAATGAATTTGCTTTAATCATCATAACCCTTGGGGCTCTTGCGGCAACCTCTTCTGTTTTGCTAACCGAACTTCTTGGAATATCTCGGGTCCTTTTTTCCATGGGAAGGAACAAGCAAATGCCTGACTGGTTTTCCATTATTCATCCAAAGTTCCAAACACCCTACAATGCAATTTTGTTTTCCGGAATAGCAATGTCTGTTGTGGTATTTTTCACAAGCTTTAAGCACCTAATTGCGCTTAGCAGCTTTGGCCTTCTTGGCTACTACGCAATAACCAACCTTTCAGCCCTGCTTCTTCACCGCGAGCACGAATCCCATGTGAATTTGCTAAACCAGGCAAGGGCGTTAATAGGGCTTCTTTCTTGCATTGGGCTGATGCTGTATTTGCTTGGAAATTTGCTTAAATTTGGCTGAAAAAACTATTTTGCGAGGGCAACTCGCCCGATTTATAAATATTCCCACTCTACAATATTCCATCCGCGCACCATGTGAGAACCGATGTTTGTTGAGACAGTAGAACTTAGGAATTTCAAATCCTTCAGGGATGCCAAAATCCACCTAGTCAATGGCTTTAATGGAATCATCGGGCCAAATGGCTCTGGAAAAAGCAATATTGTTGATGCTATTTTATTTGCTCTTGGGGAGAGCCGAATCCGCGCCCTTCGCGCCAAAAAAACTCCGGATCTGATCCATTCCCATTCAAAAATGGCCGAAGTCGACCTTACGCTTTCGGACGGGAAGGGGCAAAAGGTAAACATCAGCAGGGCGATTAGAAGCGATGGCAAACTTCGCTACCGCATGAATGGCAGGCCGGTCCACAAATACGTAATTGAGGATTTTTTGCGTGCAAATGGGATTTCTACTTATAACATCATTCAGCAAGGCCAAGTGCAGCAAATTGTTGAAATGAATTCAAAGGATAGAAGAACACTGGTTGACAATATTGCAAATGTCCTTGAATATGAGGAAAAGAAAAAGGAGGCAATATCCGAACTTGACAAGGTGCAGGCAAGGCTAAGTGAGGCGTCCGTAATAATGGGCGAGCGCGAAGGGATTTTGGAAAAACTCGCAAAGGACAAAGCAGAAGCCGAGCGATTCTTGTTTTTGCAAAAAGAGCTGGATCAACTTCGTGCAACGCTTCTATCAATAGATTTGAAGGCAGTTGAAATCGAATTTGAAAATTCCATCAATTCGATGGTAGATTTGAATTCGAAGAGCGACCAGATTTCCCGCGAGATTTCAAAACTTTCGGATGAAATAAACGCCTTCCAGGCTAAAAAGGATGAAATCCACCGCAAGATTTCCGAAAGATCCGAAGGCAAGCAGATGGTCCTTGAAAAGGAAATTGAATCCCTTCGAACGGAAATTGAGCACTCTAAGGCGGTTGCCGAGGAAAAAAAGCAGCTCCTTAGGAAGAACGAGGAAAAAATCGCAGGCATGCAGCTTGAAAAAATGCGCGCGCATGATGAGGTTGCGGGCGGCAAAAAAAAAGTTGAAGAGCTTGCAATGGAAATCAAATCCCTAAAAGAAATCATGGATTTGGAGCAAAAAAAGCTTGACGCTGTTGTTTCCGAAAGCTCAAAATTCTCATCCGATTTTTTCAAATCCAAAAAGAGCTTTGATGACATCTCCCAGGAAATGCTTAATATCAAAGAGCAACTGAATGCCTTCCAGGCGGAAACGGGCAAATTGCAGGAAGTCCAAAAACTCAAGGAAAACGAATTGAAAAGGTTGAAAACCGGCCAGAAGGAGGATTATTCCGATAAAAGAAATGTTGCGCAGGAATCCAAAAAGAAGCTGCAGCACGAACTGAATGAAATCAATAGGCAATTGGACGCCCTCTTCAACGAGGAAAAAGAGCTAAACAAGAGGATTTCCGAATCCGAAAAAGAACTGCTTACTGCAAAAATCAAATCCACCGAAATTACAACCAGGCTTTCGACCTCAAGGGAAGCTGAAGTTTCACGCGGAGTACAATTTGTTTTGGAGCAAAAAAAAGAGGAGAAGGGAATCCATGGGACAGTCGAATCGCTTTGCTCTTACGATCCAAAATATGCAGTTCCTGTGCAGGTTGCAATTGGCGGGAGGCTGAATTACATTGTTGTTGATAATGTTAGAATTGCTGAAAAAATGATAGATCAGCTAAAGCAAAAAAAGCTCGGAAGGGTTTCGTTCATACCCCTAGACAAGATAAAAAGCTATGAGTTGAACCGTGATGACCTTGCCTTGAAGAAGGAGAAAGGGGCAATTGGCTTCATGATTGAACTGATTGAATTTGACAAGAAATTCAAAAAGGCATTTGAATACGCCCTTACAAACACGCTTCTTATGCAGCAGATAAAGGATGCGGAAAGCCTTATTGGAAAAGCAAGATTAGTGACAATGGATGGATCGCTAATCGAGCAGGGCGGGCTTGTCACGGGCGGAAGCTTCCAAGAGCGCATCAACCTTACGAAAATGAAAGAGCAGCTTGATGCATTCGACAAAAAATTGAACGAAATGAAATCCCTTAAGGAATCCGCCCTATCCGATCTTTTTGATGTCCAGGAAAAAATGGCCGGCGAAAGGAAGAAGAAATCCGAATTCGAAGTGAAAGTTAGGGCGTGGGAGCTTGAAATCCAAAACTATGACAAATTGGAAAACGATTATTTGGAAAAAAGCAAGGACCTTCGGGATGCCGTTAAAACACTCCAAAATGAAATTGACGATGCCCAAAAACAAATTGAAAAATTTGATGAAGATAAGAATGCGATGGTTCGAAAGCTCTCTGAGCTTAACATACAGTCCCTTGAGCTGAAATCCAAAATCGATGTTGAAAAGGAGAAGAACTTTGGGATTTCCCTAAAGGAAAAGGAAAAGCGTCTTGCCGATTTGAAATTCCAATACTCCGATTATGAGAACCGCATGAATTCTATGCAAACCCAGCATTCCGCATATGAGCGCGAATTCAAGACGCTTGATAAAATTGAAATGGATCTCAAAACCGAAATGGCGGATGCGCAAAAGGAAATCAAGAACTCGGATGAACTCATGAAGCGAAATTCGAAAATCATGTCCGAGAAAAATACCGAGCTCAAATCAATTTCAGCTGCAATGAACGATTTGATTACTGAAAGGGAAAAGCTTGATGCGCAAATCTACAAAATCGCAACACAAAAAGGCAAATTCGAATTCGAGCGCGACAAGATACTTGCAGAAAAGCAAAAGAAGGAAGTCACACGGGCGGTTTCCGAAACCAACCTGACAAATTTGAAAACCGAATTTGCAAAATACGAGAAATTGGAGCTATTGAAAATAACCGATAAGGCGGAATTGGTTTTCAAGAGCAAAAAAGCAGAAGAAGAACTTGCAGAAATTGGCAACATCAACCTCAAGGCAATTGAAGAATATGACTACCGCATCAAGGATTTTGACGAGCAAAAACTCAAGGTTGGCCAACTTGGCAACGAGCGCCAGGCAATTTTGGATATGATATCTGCAATTGAAGGAAAGAAGATTTCAACCTTCATGTCCGCTTACCATGCCGTGAATCAGAACTTCATGACGCTTTTCACGCAAATATTCAAAGGCAAAGGCACATTATTTTTGGAAAATGAGGCAAATCCATTTGAAGGGGGCCTAACCATCAAGGCGCAGATTGAAAACAAGGAAGTCAAATACCTAGAACTTATGTCCGGAGGCGAAAAATCGCTTATTGCGATTCTATTCTTGTTTGCAATCCAATCCTACAACCCTTCTTCGCTCTACACTCTTGATGAAGCGGATGCAGCTCTTGATCAGGAAAATTCCAGAAAACTTGCCCTCTTAATAAAAGAGCTCTCAAAAGCTTCGCAAATCGTATGCGTAACTCACAACCAGATGACCTACAAGACAGCCGATTGCCTAATAGGGGTTAGCATGGTTAAAGGGGCGTCCCAGCTGGTGGAAGTGGATTTTGCGGAAAAGCAAGTTGCGATGCAGGTAAAAGCCTGAGTAAAAACCGTGCAAGGCGAAAGTATTTTCTAATTGGATTTCTTCCTAGTTCTGCCAGGATAGAAAGGCACCGCAGTTGCCACGGCAACATGTTCTAGCATTTTGGATCTTAATTCGTGTATTTTCCAATTGTGCAATTTGAATTGGTCGGCTACCAGTTCTGGCGGGTAAATCTTATCAAATGGATCATACGAATTTTGCCATTCAGATACTTTGTGAGGTAAAATCGACCTTTCTCCATATTTTAGTGCATATTTATACGGATTTGCAATATGTTTTTTGAAATCAAGAACCAATGATCTGAAATCCTCTTTTTGTTTATCACTTAAGTCCAAATCTCCTATTATATGGTTTGGCAAATTTACCTGGCTTTCAGAAATTCCCAAGATGTTAGCTGCCTTCCGATTATATGTGGCAAACTGCTCTCGCCATTTTTTTATTTGCCTATTATATTCGGTTGCGCTTGCAACAACTATTATTTTATGCTTTTTTGGGATTCTTTGGGCATTAACCATATTTGTTGTGACAATTAAATCTGCTGGATGCAAAATGTGTGTGACATTCTCCCAATCCTCGGTACCAGATCCATCCCTATCTGATCTATTGCTATTAATCATATTTTCCAGTTTGTGTTTGGATTTTATGTAAAAGCCTGCATTAATTGCAGCCCGTTCAATATCCTCCTTCATATATGGCGAAGAAATTGGCACGGTTGCATTGGGTCTTAGCCCTAGTTCATCAATTGCTGTAGCCGCATTTTTCAAAACAACTCCGCCTTGACTATGGGCAACTATGCCAATTCTTGAAGTATCGACCCATTTTATCTTGTGGAGCCTTTCCAGAACTTTAACAAGAAAATCGCTCTTATGATCTAATTCGAACATTTCTGGATGTTTAGTTTCGTCTGTGTTTATTCTTACTACGGGGATGCCAAGTTTTTGATACATAACTGCTATGTGCTTGATTAGTTCTTGATTTGAACTGCTTCCCATTCCATGAATCAAAACCATTACTGGGTATTTTCCGGAGCTTGATTTCCATCTCTCAAGTTTAACTGGCTCTTTTGAATGCAATTCACCAAGCTCCCTAATGCCCGCTAAATTAGCCTCAAATTTTAATTTTTTTAAACCCTCAAATTTGTTGCCTTTTAAATTTTCGTACGGGAATTCCTCAATAAATGTTTTGCCTAAAGGCTCACCTGAAGTGATGTTAGTGATTATTTTTTTGAGTTCCCGTTTTTCAAACGGGTATTTCTTTTCCATAAATAAATATTGGAATCCGAATTTAAATAATGTTGCAATCAGTTTTGCCGTTTATTTCGCCATTTATCTCAATCATTTTCTTCGAGGATACTATTCGAAAGGTATTTAAACTAAACTTCAGAAATATTCCTGTTTTCAGCTTTTTAGGTGGTAGTATGGTAAAATTTGCAATTGCTAAACAACTTGCCGGTAAACGGGTAATCACAACCGATGGCGAAGAGCTTGGGCGTGTTGTTGATTTGTATTTGAGCGAACTGACAGGCAAACTTGAATCCGTTTTGGTCGAGCCAAATCCTGACTCTTCGCTTGCAGTAAAAGCAAAGCGCGAAGGAGCTGGCCTTATCACAATCCCATACTCCGCAGTTTTGGATGTCAAGGATGTAATGGTAGTTGACCGAAGGAATTTAGTCTGATTTTATTTTCCTCCTTTTCCTTTATTCCCTTTTTTAAAATCTTCTTCCCTAGTTTAATCCATGAAGCCATTGATGTTTGCCCATTTCATAAACGAGATGGAAAAAGAACACGGAGTAAAATTTGAAATGATAGGGGAAGGGAATCATAGGACAATGCGGTTGGATTCACAAAAACCGCATAACCCCCATGAAAAAATAATGGAAGTTGCAAATTCAATCATCAGCCCCCAAGTGATCAAGGATATTTTTGATGGGCAGAAATTAGAATTCGAAATCCGTAAATTTCCAGTACTTCCAATTAATGGAAAAAATTATCCGCCAAAAGGAAAGCAATATTTTCAACTAGATATTATGCCTCCGCACAAGGACTTTTTTGATTTGACCGAAAAATACCTAGCAAAACTTAGGCGGAAATAATTACCAATCCCCCAAGCTTTTCTGCGCACCCTTCATCTTCAAATCATCGCCATCCATCCCAAAAGCGGAAAGAATTTTAAGAACCGCCGGAAGCACCTGATTGTTTATGTAATAGTCCGGATCGTAATCTTTTGCCATCTCGGCAATTGTTGCCTTTTCTGAAATTGTTTTTCCCTGCTTTGTTATGATGTAGCTAATTATTGGCGTATCTGCAAGGTTCATTCCCGCTTTAATTGCCTTTTGGACAGCTGAAACTTCCGGAGAAACTATGTCGTAGCTTCCTGCCTGCTTTTTTAGCTGCGTTGTGATTGAAAGATCCTCCATTGGGTATTTTCCGGATTTTAGCTCTTCAAGAACAACTTTTACTTCCTCCTTTGCTTTTTGGATATTTCCCTCCTTCAAAACAATTTCCAGCACTCTTCGCTGTGTGTTCTTTGCAACATTGCTCCAATCCCTCCTGACAAGCTCAAATCCGCGGATCTTGATTTTCCCTTCCCGGTTGATCAGCGCGTATTTCTTCTTGGCTCCTTTTTCCTCCTGCTTTTTACTAACAAATATCCCGCGCGGATAGAAATCCTCAAGTTCAAGTTCCATGGTTTCCGGAAGGTCCGCATTGATTTTCTTTTGGAAATCGATTACCTTGTCTTCCTCCCCCGTTTTTCCATATACCAAAAAAATCGAATCCGTATTATGGAGCAATACATTGCCGCATGAATCTGCAAACATGTGGGAGTTTTCAACACTTAGGTCGTAAACAAAGCCCTCGTATTTTTCCTCAACCACTTTGGTATTAAGTTTTGAGTTGCTCTTATCCGAAGTGCCTATGATATATGTCTGTTTTGGTTCACGGAACCTTATGTAATAATTGCGCCCAAGCTGGGTTAGCAGGAGGCAAAGATTGCACGCCAATTCGAGCGATCTGGTTTCATACCTGAAGTTCTTTTCAATATACTCCTTTGAATATCCCAATCGTTCATTCACGCTATGCGACCCATCCCCCTTTACGAGCTGTTCAAGGATTAGCATTTTATATTTGTTTGGGATGTGGTATGCAAAATCCGGCAATTTCTTGCCTTTGCTTGCCTGCCCGCAGAAACTTTTGAAAACAACAGCGGCAAGCTGATTCATCATCTGGAGCTTGTGGGTCTTATCCTGATAGGTGATTTCCATTTTTTTGCCTTTCTGGGTCGTGTATTTCAAATTCCTCAATTTTTTTGTCGAGGGGATAATGGCGGCCTTTGCGTTTTCAAATAATAGTTCATAGTTTTTCTTCAATTCCTTAAGCCATTCCACATCCGAAGAAGCGATGCTTGCGCCAAAGCGGCTTTTTGTGGATTCGATCGTTGATGAACTGCCCTCGGGCACATAGCCTCCAAGCAGATTGCAAAACGCCTCAAATTCTTCCGTGCCGGATTTCAAATGCCTCTTCATCATAACCTGCTTTTTCCGGTTTGTCCATCCAAACCATACATATTTCCCATCCGTTTTAACCAAGGCGGTTTTTTTCCTTCCCTTGTAATCGCTAGCAGCCGAATAATTGCGGATGTGTTCGAAGATGTCAATTTCTTGGATTTCCCTAACTTTTGGTATGCTGCATATTTTTGCTAAAGGAAGCTTCCTTCCCAAAATTTCCCGCGGCTTTGCTTCAATAAGCTGATTTTTTTCAATTGCAATCAATGAATGATCCTCGGTAACCCTCGTTTCCCCGAATTTTTGGGAAACCTTGAATATCCGCTTGGACGCCTTATGCCTAATTATTTCCTTTATATTATCAAACTTAGGCTTTTTCGTCAAAGGATCAACAGTAAGCGCTTTCCATCCGCTTGGCGCCTTTACTTCCTTGCCATTCCTTTTGATGGAATTCCCATTGCTTTCCAAGAAGAAATCCTCGATTTTTTTTATTTTTATGTGCCCGTTGGGATCCATTAATGTAACAAACCTATCCGAAGTGATGCTATCCCCATAAAGAACATCCATTCCCGCTTCCTTGGATTTTTCCATGGTCTTTTGGATGTAATCCCTAGCGTAAGCAGTTACGGATTCGCCAGCTTCCCTAGAATAATACCTGGACCTTGCATAAAGCAAATACCCATACATCGAATTTGCAACGATTTTAAGTGCCCATTGCCTTGCGTCCAAATCCCTATATTCGGAAGATTCACCATTTCCATCCTTCTTTATTTTTTTCATCCTCTCCTTGATTTCAAACCTTGTGTTTAGCACATATTGCAAAACCCTTGGAATGAGCCCCTTTCTTTTTTTGCAAAATCTATGCCCTTGGGGCGAAACAAAAGATTCTTCCTTGGTGCAGCATTTGCAATTTAATGTTGATGAATCAATGTTGTGCGAAATTATGATTGATGGGTAAAGCGACCTGAAATCAAGCACGGCAATATTTTCATAAAGGCCCGGGTTTGGAAGCTTCACAAACGCGCCTTCAACCGGATTTGCCGATCTTTTTTGCACTTCCTCGTACCTTGGCTTTCCAAGGATGATTTCGCCTGACCTGAAAGCTTCCCTCATCAAAAGCATTTCAACTAATTGGCCAGAAGTGCTCCTGCTTGTATCAAAAATAGTTGTTCCAGTCAGCCTGCTAAGCTCGATTTCAAGCGGCAGAACATGCTTTGCCAGCCTAAATGCAGCAACCGCATCGTTTTCGCAGTAATCCGCAAGCTGCTTTAATTTTTCACTGTCATTGCTATCCCAAAACTTCCATATCTCATCCGATTTCACATCCATTTTTTTCCCGCCAAGGATTTCGCGATATGCTACTTCCAAAGTGAGCCTTGGGAGCTTGTAGGCGCCAATGTAGTTGAGGAATGAAACTACCGGAAAAACATCAAAATGGACCCTTCCGTTAATTGAAGTTTGGCTCCTAAGCCCAAGGGATTTGCTCTTTGGCGCAGCTTTATCCCTGCCCAGATGCATTTGCGCTTTTGTAGCTTTTGCGCGATCCCTCAAATATGGCAAATCAAACTGGTCTCCGTTGTATGTGGCTATGATGTCGACTTTCCGTTGCTTCAAAAATATTCCAATCCGTTCAAGCATGAGTTTTTCCGATTCCAAGATTTCAACATTTTCATCCCTTACTTTTTTTTGGAATGTGAAAAGCCCCATATCGTCTTCCTGCGCCCAGCCGGCCATGATGACCGGATCCGATTGCGGGTTTGGGATGGTTTTTGGGTTGTAGGTTTCAATGTCAAAGCCCATCAAATTGTAAGGAAGCTCCGAATACCTCTCCTCCTTGATTGCCCTAATGCTTTCTATTTGCCTATTTTCGCCCAATTCAATTTCCACAAGGGCGCTTGGAGTGAGCCCCTTATCTATTGCGTATCTTTTGGTGTATGAAATCGCCTGCTCGTAGGTTTCCCCGAATTTTTTGATTTCATCCCTAAGCTTGCTTACATCGGTTGGATGGCTGCAGAAAAGTTTTAGGAAAGTTGCCTCCTCAAGCTGCAATTTCTTCGTTACCTTCTCGACCCCTTTGAGCTTGATTTCCTTCCCCCTATCAAACGATCGGATTTTCATCAGGTCTTGGGAAATTCTTTCTATTTCTTCAAGCGGCCCATCGACTTTCAAGTAGAAGTAGGGATTGAACTTGTAATCATACAGCCTGAATGTTTTTTTCGTTTGGGCATCCTTCAAAAGCAGCCTTAGCATTGAAATATTATTCCTGAAAACATACCCAACATCCAATAGGTATGCAGTTTTTTTCTCGCCCATCTTGAACCAGTTCATAAAACGGCGTCAAAGTTTTTTAATGGTCAACCCAAGGGGGAAGCCCCCCTTAGTTTGGCCTAATGCCCAACCCCCCATTCATTTAAATTGTGTTAAGTAATGTTTTGACCCTCGTTTTTTATTCTCCCGATAAATAAGTCATGTAAACGATGAAATTGATCAGCCCAAAAAACCAGTTTACGCTGACTGCAAGTATTACGCTTGTTATCAGTGTAAACATTACAAAAATATCCTTTCCCATCGGCATAAAAAAAACCTGTGAAGCTTCCACTCAAAATGCAAGTTAGAAATATAACCTTTTTGGGTTGCGATTTGGCGGGAAAATCAATCAAATTTCTTAAAAAATCGGGGCATAGCCTTCAAATCAAACAATCAGAATCCCTTGAAGAGCTGGTAAAGGCCGCCTCCGATCAGCGCCCCAATCATTGAAGATAGCAAATTCACCGTGTCATTGTTTATGAATTTCCATCCCTTGTAGTATTTAGTTTGCGTTCCGCATTTGTGCACTTCCCTCTCCGTTTGCTTTTTGCATTTTGGGCACCAAAACATCACCTGAACGGTTGCGCCAAGCAATGAATCGACCAATGCTCCGGCAGTTCCGGCAATTGTTGGGATTGCAATCAAAAATACGGGCTCAATATATGGCGCCTTTGCATAATTTGAAAGCAAAAACGCGATGATTCCAATCGAAAGCGAACCAAGGAAAGCGGCGGTCAATCCCAAAACCGAAACCGCCCCCGATGTCCCCTTCTCGACTTTTTTAAGTGTTGTTATCATGAATGAGTTGTTGCTAAGCACCCCTATTTCTGTTGCAATTGTATCCGCGGTAATTGTTGCAGCTACCCCAAGGAATGCAAAATAAAACGTGTTGAGCGGATGGAATTGGTTGATTACAGCAATCAATGCCGCAAGCGCGCCGTTTGCAGCAACCTGCCAAAAATCCCTAACGCCCCCTTTTGCAAATTCCTGGTTTACAGCTTCCTTTTCCTTTGCCCTAAACCTGGTGAATGCGCTAGCTGATATGAAAAAAATAGCAAGTATGAAAAACCAGTTCCAGCCTCCGAAAAAATAAATCGTCAGCCCAACTAGAATTGCAGCAAGAATCCCTCCTTCGGATAGCAGTGCGAATTTTTCGGCAATGCTTGCAAGTAGGAGCGCAAAAATTATTGCCAATAAAAACGAATAATCAACCATTCAAACCAATCCCAAGTTTTTTGATTTTCAAATCCCAACCTACTTGATTTTCCTGCCGACTGAAAATTTGCTTTTTTCATCCATGATGCTTTTGACTTGGTTTTCGTTCAAATTCAATACCTGCTTTGCAAGCTCGAGGCCGCCAAGGATTTCGGGCATCACAATTATTTCCGCGCCAGCTTCATGCAATTTTCCGATGCTTTGCTCGGAGTACGCTCTGGATGCTATGCGGACGTCCTTGCTAAGTTCCCTGGCGGTTAGGACCAAGAACACATTATTAGAATCCTTGTCGAGAGCTGCAACCAAAAGCTTTGCCTTGTCAATCCCTGCTTTTTTCAGGGTTTCCAAGTCAAGCGCGTCCCCTATTACATATGGAATTCCGCTTTCCTTAAGTCCGGTTTTTTCAACTATATCGACAACCACGAATTCCTCCCCCGAATTTTTGAATATTTCGCAGGCGGCCTTTCCCAGATCCCCGTATCCGCAAACTATGATTTGGCCTTTCATGCCTTCGATTTTTTTCCTCATTTTTCTTTCACCCATTTCCAAATTCAAGACAAATCCGGTTACAAACTCCACCAAAACGGCAAACACCAGCCAGCTTGAAAGCGCAAGGAAAAGCGAAGCCACTTTTGATTGCAGCGTGTATTCAAGGTTGCATTTGCCAAGCGTTAGCGAGCATACCGTCTCATAGACCGCATCAAACAATGAAAATCCATCAAAAAATACAAAGCTAAAGATCGCACTAAAACTGATTATTGCAAGCGCCCAAATTAAAATTTTCCTAGCCTCCTTCCTGATCTCGTGGTTTTGGCCGTCCTTTTGCATATTTACATGCTAATGGAAAGGTAAATAAAAAACCCCTGCTTTCAACTTCCATGATCCTGATAACCGGGGCAACTGGGAGGGTTGGGCAAAACCTGATCAAGTCCTTGCTTTTGAATCCCAAATATAAAAAAAAGATCCGCATACTTGCTAGGGATGATAGGCAGGCAATGGCGCTTTTTGGAAAATCCGTTGAAATTTTTGAGGCTAACCTATCAAGCAAAAATGATTTCATTCCAATTGCGCAGGCAATGGATGGGGCGGATAAAATCATCCATTTGGCGGCGCTGGTTGATTATTCCGCATCTGAAAAGGAAATTTTCGATGCGAATTTTGAAAGCACAAGGCAGTTGATTTTAGCTGCCAAACTGCAAAAAACCCCGCCCAAGATAATTTACCTATCATCTACATCGATTTACCGCGGAGTTAGCTGTAAAATCATCAATGAAAATACGCCTCCGCATCCTGACAATGCCTACGGAAAAAGCAAACTTGCATCTGAAAATGCAATAATTTCCTCCGGCCTTCCATACATCATTCTTCGGCCTCCTATTGTTTATGGGAAGGGCTTTGAAACCGGATTTGGGAAAATAATTTCAATGATCAAAAAAAGGAGGATGTTTGTAATCGGCTCCGGAGAAAACTTAATCCCCTTCATCCATATTTCCGATTTAATCGATGCAATTTCAATTGCCATTGAATCCGACATTGAAAATGATTCATTCATACTCACTTCGGGCGAAAAGCTCACCCAAAAGCAGCTATATTTGCTTATCTCTAAAAATCTTGGGGTTTCGCCTCCGTTTCTCCACATCCCAAAATCAATTGCCTATCATGGGGTTGGTTTTGCACATCTGCTTTATTTGCTCTTTGGGAAAAAGCCAAGAATTTTTAAGGAATATGTCCATACTCTAGCTCAAAGCCGGCAGTATGACATTTCAAGGGCGCGCAGGCTTCTTGGCTACGCGCCAAAAGTGAGATTCCAAACCGGCATCAAAGAACTTTTATGAG
This sequence comes from Microcaldota archaeon, assembly GCA_016212475.1. Taxonomy (GTDB): domain Archaea; phylum Micrarchaeota; class Micrarchaeia; order Norongarragalinales; family SBBD01; genus JACRGC01. The sequence continues at coordinate 104,814 of JACRGC010000016.1, forward strand.
GAATGTTTATGAAGCATGAATGCGAGAACTGCAAATTGCAATTTGACTCTGAAGATCCGCAAAACTGCCCAAGATGCTCAAGCAGGAAGATCAAGCGGGCATTTGACAAGAAAAAATTCGATAGCAAGCCAGCAGTGGCTGCAGGAAAGCCCGTATTTTCGCATCATTCAAATGTAGGCAGGGAAGGCAAGGAAGGCTGGAGGGATTTCCACAGCTCGCAATCAAAAAGCTGCCCGGAATGCAACGGAGTCGAATTCGAATACAACTGGAAGCACAAAGAAAAAATCTGCAAGAAATGCGGATCGATCATGCCATTGCCAAGAAGAATGGGCTAAGCGGGGGTAGGGGCGACACGAGTAGGGGGTGCAACCCCCTTGCGGTGTCAAGCGAGAAGATCTGCAAGAAATGCGGATCAATAATGCCTCTTCCACGGAGAATGGGCTAAGCGCAATCAAGCGCACTTTTTATATAGTCTTTAGCGTAAAGCATCCATGGCCGCTTCAAAACTTAAGGATAAAAAAAATTCAAAAAAAGAATTGCAAAATTTGAAAAAGCATAGCATTCATCATGCCGGTTTTGAGGGGGCAATAAATCGCAAGTATGCCATTCCAGAAGCTTCCCATTCTGCTTCCGAAAAATCCCTAGATGCTTTCCATAGGCACGAATTCGAGCCAAAAATCCCGCATCCGGAGCATCCGTTCCATCCCTACAAAAAAAAATCCATTTATGGAAGAATTTCCGAATCATTTCGGCTTCACGGGCTTCCCGAGCCAAAACTTTTACTTGTATTATTATTAGTAATAGCCGGCAGCCTTCTTGCCTTTTCCGTACTCCTTCCAATAATCAGCGGCCCAACAAAAGCGGACTTGCTAATTGCAATCCAAGATCAGGAGGGAAACATAATCAAAGGTGCAACACTTACCCTGATTCCAATTGGAAATGGGGCGCAAGCCTCATCGAATACCTGGCTTGATGGGACCGCGCCATTTTCCGAATTGAAAATCGGGGCGGAATTCAAAATATCCGCTGAAAAGGGCGGGGAGAAAATTCCCCTTGAAGATTCCTACCTAAAAGTCCCAGCAGTTCGGCGGGGGCACGAGCTTGTAATTGTTTTGCGTTCGGCAAATTAAACCCAAATCATGTTTCTTTTCAAAAATTTCCCATTCCTTTTTTTTCAAATAGGCAGTTTCCAAGGCTAAGCGTTTAAATATGTAAAGATACCTACTTTTAGCTAGAAAAAATATGGGATTAGCTGAGAATTTCCAGGAAAAATGGGAATCGTTCCTCCAATGGTCCGATGAGAAAGGGATGCCTTTTAGGGGGATATCCGATTCGCTTGAGGAAAAAGGAATTCCCGCAATGCCCTTTTTCATGTTTTTGGTTTTCCTATTGATTGCCGGCGTGCTATATTCGCTTTTCTCCACGCAAGCTGTTGGGCTGATTTCGCCCTCGACAACCGCAATTACCCTAACTCTTTCTGATTCATCTGGCAAACCGGTTCCAAACGCCGAAGTTTCACTGGTTTCACGATCAAACGATGGCGCAACTCTGAATGGCAAAACGGACAAGGATGGAACCGCTTCATTTAGCGATGTAAAAATCAGCTCTTCTTTCATAATTTCCGCAATTGATAATGAGGGAAATACCCTAAAAATTGAAGACGATTCAATAGACATCATTAAAAATCGCGAGGAATATTTTGCGTCCTTAGCATCCGAATTGGTAACTCCTAAAGCTTCCTTAACCGTTGAAATAACCGGCGGCCCGCAGGATGCTCAAAAAATCACAAGCGTAATTGTTGATGATGTGGGTTTTCCAGTCATAGCCCAGCCTGCCCAACTAGGGAACAAGCCAATATTTATCGGGCTTGATTTGAACAGGGAATACTTAGTAAAGGTCCAATCCACCGGCTTTAAGACGGAAAATAGGAAAATCACCTTAACATCCGATCAAGTGATTTCTGTTGCATTAAAGGAAAACAGCGTTGCAAACAAGGGTTCGCTTAAAATAACCGTTCTGGATATTGAAACCGGAAAGCCCCTAAAGGGCGCTTCCGTTTCAGTGATTGATTCGCAAACCGGGGTAATCCATTACAATAATCTGCTCACCTCCGAAAACGGCCAAACCGAGCCATTAACGGATTTTGACATCGGAAAAAAAGTAAAAGTTGTTGCCACATTCAAAGGATACTCAGAATCCGAAGAGGAGCGCACAATTGATGATGACACAAAAGTCGAGATCGAACTTGGAAGGATTTCCGAAGCCGAGCTTAAATCAATCAAGGCGATAATCAAGGATGAATCCGGCTCGGCAGTTGTAAACCCTATTGTCAAGGTTTACAATTCAAAGAACACCCAAGTTTACAGCGCAAATCCAATTGATGGCGTTGCAATTTTTGGCGATGTTGGCTCGGATGATTATTTCATAGTCGCATCCAAAAACGGATTTTTGCCATCAACCCTTAAAGATGCCCAAAAAGGCAACACCTACACTCTAACCCTCAAATCCGCAACATCTGGCAATTCCGGAAAAGTGAAGGTTCAGGTTGAAAACCAAAACGAGGAGGCAGTTCCTCAGGCAATGGTTTCGCTATTTGATTCCGACGGCTACCCGCTTGGCGTTGGTGAAAAAATTTCCGGAAACGATGGAATAGCTTCCTTTGATGAAGTTCCATTGCAGGGAATTTATGCAAAAGCCTCCCTTAACGGACGAATCGGCTCAAGCAGCGTTTTTGAAATTACTGCTGCTGGCACCGGCGAAGAGGAAAATACGAATCTGCTTAAAGTTTCACTAAAGCCAGCAAAAGGGCGCGCTGTAGTTTTGATCAAGGATCATTTCACCGGCAAAACCGTTGAAGGCGCAAAAATCGAATTCTCCCCATCGGAAGTTGAATTCTCATCCGAAGCTAGCTGCATAACCAAAAACGGCAGGTGCACGGTTTCGCTTCTTGAAGGCTCATACATTGCAGTGATCAGTGCAAACAAATACGATACTTTCACTTCTTCAGAATTCAGCATCAAGCCAAACGTTGACAACAAGGTGAACTTTGGGATCATCTCTTCTGAAATATCCGACAAATCAAAAATCACTTTCCTTGGGGTTTTCAATTTGCAGGGGGATTTAGTTAATTCATTATCTCCTGCCTCTACATATAACGCAAAATTTGCAATCAGCAGGCCAAAAGTCAAGATTTTGAAATCGCAAGTGCAGGTTCGGCTTGGGAATGAAAATACGCTGTTGCAAAATGAATTTGCTTCGCTAATTGGTTATGATGCCCCCGGAGCCGTCGTAGCCACCGGAATTGAAATTGAAAAAATAAATTCTGGCGCAATTTTGGATGTTACTGAGCCTTCTGCTTCACCAACAGCAACTGTTGCATCCGCAACTCCTTCAGCTTCACTCAATTTAGCGGATGAACCTCTTTCGCCCGATGCTTTCAAATACGTGAATTTTGATTTCCTCCCATTCGAAGGATCAAAGGAAATCATGGTCCAGTTCAAAACCAAGGCAATCTCAACCGGAAAAGTTGATTTGCAATACAGGGTTGCGCACTATTCAGATAAGGAAGTGCTAAGGGACCCAGTTGATAATTCGGCGGCAAGCGGGGCGCTTGTATCGAACATGCTTTCAAAATCCCTGCAAATCTCCTTTGAAGGCAAATGCGAAAACAACCTTTGCTTGCAATCAAATTTTGAAGGCAAAGCCGGATCAATTGAAAATAATTTTGAAGCTGCAATTACCGAAACATTCACTTTGAATTTCAAAACAATTGCTCCTAAAGGATCCGCAATTGAGCTTTCTGCGCCAAATTCCGACCAAACAATTGCTTTAACCGAAGGAATTTCCGGGACTTCAAAAGCTGCGCTCAAAACCACGGAAGATAGGCAGATTCTTTCATTAGTTTCTCCAAACGATAACGCAGAAGGCCAATTCACACTTCAGGCAAGAAGGCTTGCAAACAATGTTGATTTGCTTTTGACCATAACGAATGGGGAAAACACGATTTCGAAAACACAATCCCTTCGAATTGTTGGAGAAAAGCCCGATCTAAAAGTCACTTATAATGTAATAGTTGATAAGGCCGGCGGAAAAACCCTAAAGGCCCTAAAGGATAACAAAGTTGTCTTTTCAGTTGTGGATTCGCTTGGGTTGCCACTCAAAAATGCATTTGTTTCGCTTGGCTCTGGCGCCGACGCCCTTGGCGGGACTTTATTGGAAGGGCAATTGCAAGAAGCCAAGGATGGCACAATCAAATATGAAATAGATAATGTCAATCCAACCTCCGTAGGTTCAGTAGCCTACAAAATTGTTGCTGAAGGGTTCAAGCCAAAATCGGGCTCAATCCCTGTTGCTGCAACCAAATTGTTTGACCTTTCAAACAATGCGATTTCACTTTCTGTTTCAAATGATGATGAAAAACAAGACAAGTTCAGCATCAGGAATCTCCTATCAAACGAGCTTCGGGTTGATTATACGCTTACCTTTGCAACGCCAAAATACACTGACATTTCATTGGATGCCGGTTCTGACAAGGTCCGCGGGCTTGAAACCAATGAAAATTCGCTGATTGCAGCAATTTCCGAATCCGTACTTAAGATTTCTGCAACTCCGCAAACATTAACCGAAAAAATCGTCGGAAAGGTGAACATCAAGGCAAAACTTGGATCATCCGAGCAAACCGAATCCGTCCCATTCGTTGTAAATACAAATTACCGCCAGGAGGATCTGAACAAGCTTTGGGGTCTTTCATCCGATTCAATTGGCTTTTCACTTGAGCCTCCAAAAACCAAGGATGCCTCGCAAACAATTTCAGTAACAAACCAAGGCCCGTATGCAATTATTGTGAACCACCAATCCGCAACAGCCGGGGTTTTCATATCTCCGCTTTCAAAAACATTAGCAGCAGGGGAAACATTCGAATTTACAGTCAATGCAAAAGCCTCAACTGCGGATTCTTGCAGGTTTGAAGATGAAGTCACAAAAGGCAAAATTGACTTTTTCGCAACAACCCAAGGAATCACTTCGAAGAAATCGGTTTCTATGCAAGTATCCGTTGTTTCCTCGGAAAATTGCGGGGTCAAAAACGGGCTTCGTGTTTCGCTTCCGGTTGCATTCTCAGCCCAAATCCCAGCTGGTTCCCGCACTAAATATAATAAGGATGGATCGCTTCTGGTCGAACTTCCATCCAAGGAAAAATTCCGCTTTGATTCGGGCGCCCAAATTTCCGCTTCAAATACGCAAAATGCGCCCTCATTTCCTGCAGTTTCACAAGGCGGCGGCGGCAGTTACATAAACGTTCCAGCAGGCACATACATTGAAGCTTCACCATCATACATCAAGCAATCCGCTTTGCAGCAGCAAGTTTCCTACGCAGGTTTCAATCCAAGCCTGCTTGATCCAAGGCAGCGGCCATTTTCAAGCAACTCTTATCAACTTGCTTTCCCATTCACAACCTATCTGGATTTTGATACTGGAACCGAATTTTCCAAGCAAGGCTCGCAAAAAATAGCAAGCATTGATGATTTTGATATTTACTTCCCAGCTTCAGTTCCTCTTGTTAGGGGCAGGAGCGTTCAAGAAAGAAGGGCGACGCTTCCGCCAAATGCGCCGGTATTCGTCCAATTGACCCCGTTTGTAAACTCCCAGCAATCACTTGAAGTTAGGTTCCCGGTTGATGCAACATTCATTATTACTGAAAGTGTTCGCATCCGGAAGGATGATTTCACCGGCGCTCGTGCAATACAATTCAGGAGCGGAACAACAATTTCGCTTCCATCGGATGCCATTTACTCGACAGATCCAGCCGCCCAAGGCGGCGGAGGCGACCTTGCAAATGAGCTTCGAAAAATAACAATCCCTGGCGGTTCAGCTATTATGATCCCAGCGCCATTTGCCTATCAAATTGATCGCGAGCAAAAGCTCTCACTTCCCTTCAAAATACAATTCAAGGTTCCAAGAAACGACCGCATAAATGTGAATTTGGATTCTGGCGGATTAGAAGCCAAAACGATTTCGACTGAAATTTATGAGGTTGCCTTCACGGAAGGATCGACAAGAGTTGGAGTGGAATTTGCAGATGGCAGCAGGGTTATTGAAGCAATTCCGCTTGCGCCAATTTCAATTAGGCCAACTGATTTTGGAGTAGTTGGGATCAAACGCAAGATGCCAGTTTCCTTTACAATGCAGCTTCCTTCCTCATCTTCAGTTAAGCGCAAAGGAACATTTGTTCAAATCCTATTTGATAACGGAAACCGAATGCTTTTGGAAGGGATTGATGTAAAGCAAAAGGAGTTCGAAGCAAAAGAAGTTGAAGTTCCAGCGGGCTCATATGTTACCTTTTCTGCAAACCAGCCTAGTGCCGGCGATCGCATGATAGAGGCAATGAAGTCCGATTTTGGGCAGGAGAAATTCACAATTTACATCCCCGCGCAAACAACCTACCACTTCCCAATATCTAATAATGTGGAGTTTTCAACGCAATTAAAGCAAGTAATCAATGGGGTAGATGGCTACCAAGTTGATTTTCCGCTTGATAGATTAAGCTACCAAAAAGTGGACGATTCAAATGATGTGGTTTTGACAATTACGGATTCAGCGCAGGGAGTATCCTTTACACAAATCGATCCAAAGCCCCAAGGCAAGGAGTTCGAATTCCAATTCTCATTCCCGGTTACTGTTCAAATCCCATCGGAGGCATTTATTGCTCCAAGGTCTGAAGCTTATGTAAATGAGCTCTACACTTCCTTTAGGATGACTACTCCAACTGAAATACGGTTTTCCGATCCGGATTCGGGCGATGAATTCTGGTTCCTGGCAACTAGGGTGCTTGCAAAGGATCGCGAGCTTTCGGAGGATGATTTCATTTCGGATCCAAAAACATTCGTGGTTCCTGAAGATACCTTGATTGTTCCAACAATCCAACAAGATGATGATAAGCAATTCTTATTGCATGCAAAGTTTGGCAAAGATGTCGCATTTGGCCTTCCATCAACAACTGCGGATTTCAAGGACAAGGAAAATATAATTGAATTTGGGAATGCATGCAAGCAGGTTCAGGTTAAAGTTGGCGATCGCAAGTACTTCTTACCCTACGCAAAGAAAGTTGATTTCCCGGATAATGCAAGGATGCTCCCAATTGATGCCGATCCTGAAAAACCAAGGCAAATAATTGTCAAGGCAGATGAGGAAATCGTATTTGAAATCTGCTCCGGTAAATTCAAGGACAAGAAGTTCGGATCCATCACGGATACGGTTGATGCGCTTGTCGCTTTTGTGATTCCTAAAGATTCCAAGGAAGTTCCCGGCAAGTATGATGTTTCAAGGAAGGAAGTTCAGCTTGATTTCACGGACGCCGATGCTTCCCAAAAGAAGGATGTAAACATTTGCGTCCTAAACTACGGCTTTTCTGATTTGGTTGCTGAAATGCAACTTGAGGAGAACAAATTGCGATCAGGCTCCCTTGATTATAGGGACTCGGGCTATGTTGGCGGCGCAGTTGGTCCTGGTTTGATTGATTCTATTAATAGGAAGGGAAGCTCCGCCCTCAAATCAGTTATCCGGCCAAACATCTGGGTTGGCCAGGAAGCTTACATGAAACTCCCATCAGTTGAACTTGCAAGGCAAAGCTGTGAAACAAGGACTTTCAAGATACAGCTTGGCGTTCCTTCTCAATATTTGGATGAGGATGGATGCATCGCTGAAGAGTTCAAGAACAAAATTACGGATCCGGAAAGGGATGGAACATACCTTAGGATTGATGGCACATACAATGGCATGCCGGTTTCACAAAAGATCGGAATTGTTTACAATTTGAAAAAGGAAAACAAGTGCGTTGGGTCGCTATTCAAGCAATTCAGGAGCATGCTGAAAGGATTTTTTGTGAATTATGATTCCAACCTAGATAATGTCAAGTTTGATTCTAAAATGGCGCTTTACTTCAAGGATGTTGGCCACACAAGGTATATTTCAGCTGTTAATAATTTGGATCAAAAAACCACGTATAAAATAACCGGCGATTCCAACAAGCTTGGATGCCTGCCCTCATCTGGAACAATTGCCCCAAGCGGAACTTTGGAGCCAGGCGAAGGAAAAATAATCGAGTGCAAATCATTAATGCCAGGAACTGGCAAATTGGTTTTCACTCCATACGATTCCGAGGACAAGCCTCTCAAAGATTACATCCGGACAGTCAATTTTGAAATCTTCTCAGTTGAAGCCGGCTTCAAGGACATCTATTCCAGCTCTTCAATGGGGGATTTGGCTCCGCAAGCGGCAAGAGTTGATGCTGGTGATGGTACAACGCAACCATCTGCCCCAACAATTCCTTCTACTGCCCAACCTCAAGCTGCAAATCATTTGGAATTTTCCGGAATCACAGCAGTTGAGGCAACCGATTCGGTATTTGCATACGACCCATTCCCGGCAAGAAAGGCAAGTTTTGCGGATGCAACCGTTGCCAAGGATGCCAATACCGCTTCTGATAAGCCAATCTCAGAAAAATTGCCAACAAATGCAATGCAATGCCAAACGAATTTCTGTTCATCAGACCAAGTTGAAGCGGCGTTCACCGGATTTACGGACGAGTTAGTTTCACTTGTTAATAATTTATACGCTGATAAAGGCTTCCCAGAATCCCTCAATACCTTCTGTGAGCGGACCCAAAGCAAATCTGCCGGTTACAAGAAATCAATAATTATCCAGGCTGCAAATGCTTGGACCCAGCTTTCAAATAAGGATATTGAAACTATAGTCGATAAACAATTCAAGGCCGGATCAATAATATTAGGCGGAGGAATCGAAACTTCAGATCTTAACATTAAAGGATGCGGAATTTATGTTGTTCAGGCAAGGCTTAACATCTGCAATTCGCCCGGAAGCAAATCAAAGGAAGATTGGCTTAGGGAATCGCAAATTGAATTTAAGACATTGGAAAAGAAAGCCTGCGATGAAACTGTTGCCAATGCGCCGTTATTGCTTGCTGAAAGATCGGCAACAGAGCCAATTGTTGGAAGGGTTCAAAACAGCGTAATTGGATTTGCAGATAGGGAAAATCCGCTTGAAGCCGGTGGGGTGGTGGGGGCTCTTCAAACCGTGCAGCTTTTCAACATTGGTCCATACAAGGAATCGCCAAACAAGAAAGATCTTTCAAATATCGATTCAATTTACGAATCGTTCTACAAAACCCCTAGGTCTGAAACTATAGTCCTTGCTGAGCCATATAATGCTGGCAAGTTTTGCGCTATTTATGGTGTAAGTACTATGGGCGCAGTTTATGGAGCTGCAATCGGAAGTGTTGCATTAAGCGCTTGGTCGAATATCGGAAAAGCACTAACCATTGCCGGCATTCCGGAGGCAATTTCAAACGTCCCATACTTGGTAAAATCGGCATATTATATGGGCACTACGCTTTCGCTTTGTACAGTAAGCATTGCCCAGCAAGCAATTTATCAACCAAAGGACACAATTTGCCAAATCGCAAATGATTGCATTGCAGGCGGCCTTGCTGGAGGAATGGAATCCCTATTTACTGCTGTTCCCGGATCAGGAACTGGAAAAATATTTGCTAAAAAATTCATTACAGAACTCGTGCAAACCGCAGGCGTTACTGCAATTATTGATGCTGGGCTTTTAGGATATAATGCTGCAATTGATGCTGATGTTCCCTATTACGTGCCGACCCCGGTTGCATATGGTGTTGCAAGAATTTACCGGACATTTGGAACAAAAGCATTCTTCCAGGATTATTTGATGCGAAATGGTTATGGCAGAAAAGAGGCAAGTGATATTTCCAAGAAGGTAACTTCCCAACTCTCAAAGCCACTGACTGAAGTTGGCGCATTGAAAGATTTGACGGAAGCTCCCGATAAATTGCTTAGAAGAATCAATGCCAATTTGCCTGCTGATAAAAAGATCTCCTCATTGTCTCAAATCGAGAGCTGGGATGAACTCTTTGAAAAATTAAGGGGTACGCCGGACGTATCATGGGATCTTTACAAGAAAATAGACCCTAGCGATTACAAGAAATTATATGGGCCGGTTAGCGAATTCCAATCTGCAAAATCAACTGAATCCAACTTGAAGTTTTCAATCAAGCAGTTGGAAGGAAATAAGTTGGCGACTAATTCAAAATTAGACTTTATTTCTGGCCCTAATATTAAGGAAAATGGGGCTTTGCGTAAGCAGTACGTGGATGAAATAGCTTCTTTGGATTCCAGTTTGATATCTTCAAATGCAGAATTGGCCGATATTAAGAAAAAATTGAACGTTCTCAAATTGGATGCGGATGATGCTTTTGAAACCATGCTTAAGAAATCAAAGGCAAGGTTTGGATCAACTGCAAAAGCGCCTGGAGATCTCTTTGCCGAAGCTACAAAATCAAAAGTAGATAGTTTGGATGATCTTCTTTTGAAAAATAAACTGACACAAAGCCAATATGATGACTTGCTTAAGAAAGCAAAAGATTTGCAGGAAGTTAGGGCAACAAAACTTAGGAACAAGTTAGGGGGGGAATATTCTTCTTTATTGGAAAATAACGCCCGCTTAAGATCAATATTCCAGGTAGTTCTTCCGATGCTTTTCCACATCGATGTAAGGCCCATTCAGGGCGCTTTGGATTATAGGTACGTCAACCATATTGTTGCCTACAGCGGAAAAGATCCAATCGATTCTGATGGTTCTATGAGCAGAATTTGCGTAATGAATTATGCCAATAATGGGGAGGAGTGCACAAGCAAAATTGATCCTAATGAGTTATGCAAAGTCGATTATGCAGCCTGCTTCCATTTAGTCAAGGGCAGAAAATTCTCAACTGAAGATCAGGGTTACGCGCTATTTGTTGGCGTTAACAAGGGAATTGATTTCAAGAAGGTATCCGAATCTGTTTTCCTATCCTCCGTACCTCCATTAACTGGTAAGGAACTTGGAAACAACAAGATTGGAGTTGGCTACTTTGATGATGTTGGAAAATTGCCTGTAACGGCCGAGGATCAAGAAATTGCGATTCCAGGAACGGATGGCGAAAGGGCAAATGACTTTTATGAAACGTTGAGAATTAACTGCCAAGTAAATGGCTACTGCCCGGGCAAAATCACATCCGGATATTTCACCCAGGCGTTGAAGGATAAAATTGATTCGGACGCTGTTGGAGCAATTAATCAAATGAAATCCGATTCAGGAATCAAATAATTCGGTTTAAATCAGGAACCATTTTAAAACAAGGTTTCATAGTATTTTTAGTTGTGGTAAATAATGGCAGAAAAATCCTCATCAAGGCATTCACCGGGCTTTAACCTATTTTTGATCCTTGTAATTATTTCTCTGTTCATTGTGGCAATGTATTTCCTCTACACTGAAAAGAACCGGCCTCTTTCAAAGCAGGTTGTGCTTCTTGGGAAATCAAAAGATCAGCTGGCAGCAGATTACTTGAAAGCACTTGAAACAAAATACGCAGACAAGACAATACTTTACGAAGACCCGGTGTTTGGCTACAAACTAAGGTATCCAATTGGCTATGACGCAGTTGTTGCTCCCTATCCTGACATCCACCAAAGGTTTGCCGCATATTACCCTCCGTTTTCAATGGAATTAATTGACATACGATTGCTCAAATCATCTGAAATTACTGAAAAAGACATCCAAGAGTCTGCAAAAGAGCTAAAAACTACTTATTTGAAGGAAACCATCAATGGAAATACGGTTTATCTTTTCAGTTCAAGGGAACAATCAATTATTGATGAGAACGATTCAATTTTTGTCAAGCAGGCATTCTTTAGCTGCAAAGATATTGCCGGAAAGCCGTATTGGCTATCATTTACCGGCGGGGTTTCGGAAGCGCTTGCTCCGGATTTGGATTTGGTTGAATATATGATTCGGACTTTGAAGTGTTAACTAGCGATTTTGAATTGATTTGGGTTGCAAGCCTTAATTCTCAATATTTTTTACAATCAATAGTTGGGTGATATGTGTGGGTATGTTGAGCGAGTTTTCGGAGTTTTTGAAGAAATACCAAGTCCTTGGTTTGGCTGTTGCTTTCATCATAGGCGCAGCATCAACTAAGCTGGTTACGGCTGTTGTCAATGATTTGGTAATGCCATTAATTGCAGTGTTAGTTCCCGGCGGCGATTGGAGAAGCTCACTTTTGCTTGCTGGCCCATTCAAATTCCCAATCGGAGACCTTGTTGGCGCAATAATTGATTTCGTAATTGTTGCATTCGTGGTTTTCATGATTGTCAAGATGGTCATGAAGGAAGATGCGACTTCGAAGAGATAAGCAGTTGTTTTTTTTGTAGGGCTTGCAGTGGGCTTTCATAAAAATTGCTGATTTGATGCAAAAACCCGTATTTTCGTGCATCACCTGTTGCAAGATAGCTTTAAAACCGACCTTTACTTATGTACTATTAGACCCATCCTTTGGACTTTATTGTCTAACTGGAGGTTAGGTGATTTAATGAAAGGAAAAGAAAACGGAATGAATTGCGGAGACCACATGTATATGGATGGAATCCTAATATTGATCGGCCTTGGTTATATGCTTGGACTCGATGGCTGGGGAGTGATTAACACATTCAAACTATCCAACATCCTGCCATTCTGGGGAACCGTATTCCTGTTCTTTGGAATCAAGGTTTACATGCACAAGCATGGCTGATTTTTCCCTTTTTTTATTTTTTTTCTAAATGCCAACTAGTTTACATATTTTGGGCAAAGCTATATTAATCTGGAACTGTAAAAACAATAGCTCAGATCGTAACTTTGTGTCATCAAAACGCTCGATACGTTTTTCAGGGAGTTCTTTTTTCATCATCGCTATTGCTCCTTCCTTTTTTAGGAAGATCCGAGCATAATCTGCGCATTAGCGATGATGGCTATTTCTTTCAAATATTGATTTAATCCCATTTGCCGGTTGCATCTAACCACCTGCTCAATGCCTCCAGCGACAGCAATAGTTTGAAAGGATCAGTTTATATTCTATTTCAGGGGTCTTTTCGGGTGGTTGCAAATAGCTCAAGCTAGCTTGTAAAAAAACCAAAATCAGGAAATAAAAAACAAAAAATAAAAGAAAAAAGGACTTAGCCAAATAGTGATGCAAGTCCGGCTGCTGCTTCCTCTTCCTTCTTCTCTTCGGAAACCTCATCCTTCTTGTCAGCCTTTGCTGCCGGAGCTCCCGATGTTGGGGCTGCTACAACTGCTGCTTGCTTGATTGCTTCTTCAATATTGACTCCTTCGAGCGATGAAACCAGCGATTTGACCTTGGCCTCATCAGCTGTAATTCCAGCTCCATGGAGTGCCTTCTTCAAATGCTCCTCATTTATTGGTTGCTTATTTGCATGAAGCAACAGCGCTGCATAAACATATTCCATATTCCAAACACCTATTTTCGAGATTATTTTTATTATTCCAAAAAAATATTAACCCTCCTATTGGGCTGCTGGTTTGGCAGTAGCTTCTGGTTTAGCCTCCCCCCCATCCGCCTTTGCCTTTTCTCCTCCGGTTTTTGATGCAATCAAAGCATTCAGGGCATTTGCCTGCCTTGCAGCCTTTTGGATCAAAACTTCGGTCGAATATTTGTTGTATATTCCGGCAACTACTGAAAGATTGACCGCTTCCTGATGCGCCCTTGCCAGCGCGGATAGCCAGTATTTATCATCAATATCAAGAACATCTTCCTTGTAAACAATCCCATCCTCATAAGCAGCTTGCATTTTCAAGCCAACGTCCATTGGTTCAATTGCTAATTTTGTAAGTATTTTGGCAACAGCTTCCGTTATCATGTCCCCTTTCTTTGCAACAATTGCATCCTTTGAAATGACTACCTTTGGCCCTTGTATTTTGGCCTCGATTTTTGCCTGCTTAAGCTCTGTCAAGACGGGGCCCGGAGCCAAATTTGTTTCTCCTGCTGGAATTACGATTTCATTTGGCGCAATCTGGCCAGCTTTTGCAAATGTTTTGCTTTTGCTCTCCCGCAAAAGTTTAGCTAGTTTAAATGCGGAAATTTTGGAGAAAATAATTGCAAAGCTTCCCTTGAAATGCGGGATCAGCTCCTTAAGTTCGGGCCTTCCTTCCGTAATTGCCCTCTCAACCAAAGACTGCCTAGTTAAAAATATTTCAGCATTCCCGCGGATTTTCTTCCTGATTGCATCATAGTGCTTTGATGGCAAGTTCTGGACGGAAGCAACAGCTACCACTTTGCTATCCTTGAGCTTTTTCTTCATCTGCTCAACAACTTCCTTTTTTTCAAGCTTAGTCAAAACCATTTGTATCCCTTAAACATCATACCTTATTTTGAACGGTTTTCCCATTGTCAATTTGACATACAAGGAATCAATTTGCTGTTCGGTAAGTTTTTTCAAAAGCGCGTCCAATACGGCTTGTATATTTTCAACAATTTGCTCTGCACTCATGCTCTCCTTCCCAACAATGCAGTGCAAAACCGGCAAATTCTTGCCCTTTGTTTTGATGTTGATTGTTTTTGAAGTTCTAAGCGCAAGTTCTTTTATGTTTGCATTTGGCGCAATTGGCTTTGGAAGTTTTCCTTTGGCTCCCAAAAGTTGACCAAGCTCTTTTCCAACTACTGTCATTAATTGAGTTGAAGCAAGAAGTGTGTACTCCAAAAGCTCCTTTTGCTTTTTCCTATCCTGCGCAATTGCCTTGATTTCGTCCCCAGAAATGACTTTTTCAACTACCTTTTTGGCATCAACTGCCATCTGCCCATCCGCAAAAACCGCAACCTTTGATTCGCGCGGCGCGTTTGGCAAAACCACGTCTACATTAACCCTGTTTTCAGGCTTTTTGAAATCCACTTCCCTAAGATTAACCGCCAAATCAATTGACTGCGGGAACTTCCTCTTCCCCTTCTCCTTAAGGATCTCATCAACTGCTTTTATCAGAACCGCTTTTTCCATAATTACCAGCAAATAAAAATTCTAAATTGCAATCAAATTGCCAATTCCTTTGCAATCAACAAGCAAAACCAAGCAATTTCCTTGCAATCCCTTCATTAAACAAAATAAAGCTTTTTTCCCAACATTCAAAATCACAGCTATTAGCTGAAATTTCCAAAGGACACTTGATTTGCGCAATTGCGCATCAAACCCCTTCTACTTCACCTGAAGTAGTGCTAACGGGAAAAATAGCGACATTAATACTGTAATTAAGGTTTAAAAACCATTCCTTAAGATCCGTTCAGCAAGTGCCCAGAATCAGTGCTTTGCCAGTTCATCAAGCACTTTTTTGTGCTCCTTGAAGATTTTGTCAACTAGCCTGTCAAATTCCTCATCCTTTATTTTTTGGTGACCGTTTTCCTTATTCTGCATTTAAATCAATGTTTAGCAAGCTCTTCAAAAATCTTCCTGTGCTTCTCGTAAATTTTTTCGGCCATTTTTCGGAACTCCGGAGTAACTTCTTCCTTTACGTTTTTTTGTTCCATATCCTACATAATCAAAGAAACCATTTAAAAAGCTTGGTCGCATTCTTAACTTAATAATTTTACATTCTAATGGGGCGAGGCACATGGTGAAAAACGTCTACTGGTTCAATGAGCTTTCAAGAACATCCATTCCAATCGCGGGAGGAAAAGGCGCAAATTTGGGCGAAATGTTCAACCACGGCTTCCCAATTCCCGAAGGATTCATGGTTTCTGCTGAAAGTTATTTTGCATTCATCAAGGCAACTGGAATAGATGGGATAATTGCAAAGCAATGCGAAAATCTTAACGTCCAAGACACCGAAAAGCTCCAAAAAGTTTCCCAATATTTAAAAGAAGTGATTGTAAATGCAAAAATGCCCCAAGACATCCGGGCGGATGTAATCCGCGGCTATAATCTTCTTTGCGGAGCCGATTTGCCTTCTCCATCGCAGGAAGTTTGGGTTGCAATTAGATCATCCGCAACAGCTGAAGATCTTCCCGAAGCTAGTTTTGCCGGCCAGCAGGCAACATTTCTTAATATCAAAGGCCAAGACAACGTTGTAAAAGCCGTAAAGGATTGCTGGGCTTCACTTTTCGAAGCAAGGGCGCTATATTACCGGGGCGAGCAGCATTTTGATAACCTAAAGGTAGGGATTGCAGTAGTAGTCCAACGCATGGTCCAATCCGACAAATCCGGAATCATGTTCTCAGTAGATCCAATTTCTCAGGACCCAAATATGCTAGTAATTGAAGGCGGCTTTGGGCTTGGGGAAGCAATAGTAAGTGGAATGGTAACTCCTGACATGTACATAATTGATAAGCGCTCCATGAAACTAGCAGAAAAAACCATCAACAAGCAAGAGATACTAATAACAAGGGTTGGAAATGAGGATCAAACCATCAAGGTGGAAGAAGAGCTCCAAGAAGTCCAAAAACTTACGGAAGATGAATACATAACCCTTGCAAAATACGGGGTCATGATAGAGCAACACTACGGTTTTCCGCAGGATATGGAGTGGGCAATTGAAGGAAAGAAAGTTTACATTGTCCAAAGCAGGGGAATTACAACCCTTGGCAAGAAAAAATCAAGCCAGCAAATAGCGCACGAGGTGAAGAACATGGGAGATGCATCGAGCGGACCAAAAAAACAAATAAGTGACGATCCATTTGAGGTTCAGGAAATTTCGCCAGACAAGGCAACCCAGCTTCTTCAAGGCCTTAGGGCATCTCCAGGAATTGCCTGGGGCCCTGTAAAAATGATTGCCGACATCAAGGAAATCTCAAAAGTTTACGAAGGCGATATTTTAGTCACAAGAATGACAACTCCGGATTTTGTTCCTGCAATGAAAAAAGCAGCTGCAATCATAACGGATGAAGGTGGCGCTACTTGCCATGCCGCAATAGTTTCCCGTGAACTAGGAATCCCATGCGTAGTTGGCACAAGGGAAGCTACCAAAAAGCTCAAGGAGGGCCAAATTGTAACAGTAGATGCAAAGCGCGGAATCATTTATGATGGAAGAGTCGCCCTTGAAGTTAAAAAAGCACCATCTGCAAACGGTGAAAACGGAGCAGTTGCACATGAACCAAGCTACACAATTACCGGAACCAAAATGTATGTCAACCTAGCTGAGCCCGACAAGGCAGATGAAATTGCAGAAAAATACGTTGATGGAGTTGGTTTGCTAAGAGCCGAATTCATGATTGCAGGTCTTGGCAAGCACCCAAGAATGATGATTGAACAAGGAAGGCAGGAAGAATACATTGAAGCGCTAGCAAAAGGCCTTCGAAAATTCTGCGCAGCCTTCTACCCAAGGCCAATCATCTACAGGGCAACTGATTTCAAAACCAACGAATACCGAAATCTAGAGGGAGGGGAAAAATACGAGCCCAAGGAAGAAAACCCAATGATTGGCTACAGGGGATGTTTCCGCTACATAAAAGAGCCGGAAGTATTCGCACTTGAACTGGAAGCCATCAAGAAGGTTCGAAACCAATACGGCATGAAGAATCTTCACCTCATGCTCCCATTCGTTAGAAGGGTTGAAGATTACAGAATATGCAAAAAGCTAATCGAGCAATCCGGCCTTGAGCGCAACTACGATTTCAAGCTTGGGATCATGTGCGAAATCCCTTCAAACGTGGTTTCCGCAGAGGAATTTTGCAAAGCCGGTGTTGATTTCTTCTCAATTGGCTCAAACGACCTAACCCAGCTAACTTTAGGGGTTGATCGCGATTCGCCCTTAGTTGCAGAAGATTTTGATGAAAGGGATCCGGCCGTAATGAATTCCATCAAGCATGTGATTGAAGTATGCCACAGATACGGCGTAAAGGTTGGAATTTGCGGGCAAGCTCCTTCAACATACCCCGAATTTGCAGAAGCAATTGTAAGATACGGCATCGATTCAATTTCCGTGAATCCGGATGTTATTGATATCACAAGAAGGATAATTGCTTCAGCGGAGCAAAAAGTAATGCTTGAAAAGCTAAAAGAGATCCATCAATCAAAAGGTTAATTGAACCTCACGCAAAGCAATAATTCCTGATTTTTCTTTTTTATTCTGCTTAGTTGTAACTCAAAAGGCCAAATTTACAATTTAGCTCCTAAAAACCAGTGTGCAAAATTATTAACTCCAAAATCAGTCCGTTTTTACTCTTCCTTCTTTTCTTTGGATAGCACAAAAATCAGCGAAATCACAGCAAGGAAAACAACTCCTGGAAGGACAGTTGCATAAAACCCTCCTCCGGCAAACAATCCGGTTGTAAATGTAAGCTGCGATGTTCCAGATCCGTCCTTGCTAAGACTTAGCGGATCAAAAACTAGTGCAAAAATTGATCCGGCAATGACAATTGACAAAAGCAATACTTTTCGGTCAACCATGAATACATTCCCGTAACAAGGAAATATAAGCGTTTCTAATGCGTTTTTTCCCACTAGGTATGGAAAACAAATCCCTTCTTTTTTAAATCCAATCACTCTAAATATTTAGGTGGTAGCATGCCTTCGGAACAGGAAAGGGAAGTACGGGAAAACATCATCCATAATACTATTGAACTCCGCGGAATGGGCCTTGGGCCAAAAAAAGTGAAAATACTTAAGAATTTTGTCAAAGAGCTTAAAATCGACCATGAAAATACGCATGATTATGACGGAGTTTTTCAAATTGCGGGAACCAAGAGATTTGGCTTAACGAAGGCAAACGTAAAAATTATTTTTCAAGGAGTTGGCCAAAACACCCATGCAGTAATCAAAATTGACCATCCAAAAGCCTATCAGGTGCAGGGCATAAAAATCACAAATACGAGGATTTTACCAGCAGATGAAATTTCGCATTCAACCGGGCTTAAAAGCTCATCCCAAAAGGCAAACCAAAAAGTAGATAAATTCCTCCAATCCCTAGCAGCAAAAATCCGTGAGGAAAAAGAGCCAAAAATTGGGAACAGAAGCGCTAAGGACATTGCAAAAATCCTGCTCAATCGAAAATAATCCCTCAATTCATCCCATAATCCCGCTTGCAAATCCGAAATTGGAAATCTGTGCGAGCTGATCTGTCAATATCAGGATTCCAAGTATTATCAGCACAATTCCCATCACTATATTGAAATACTTAAGGAACGGCCCAAGCTTTTTTAGGAACGAGCTCATCTGCGAAATGAAAAGCCCGGCAATCAAAAACGGAACGGAAATCCCAAGCGCGTATGCCAAAAGCAGGAAAAACGCGGATCCGGGATTGATAATTGCTAGCGTCAAAACCGATCCCAAAATAGCGCCAACGCAAGGCGTCCAGCCGGCGGCAAATACAGCGCCAAAAACAAAAGATGTCAAATATGTGCTAGAAAATTTGCGATGGCCAATATGATGCTCCCCTTCAAGGAATTTCAACTTCAGTGCGCCAACCAGATACAGCCCAAAGGCAATGATTATGATTCCCCCGATTTTGGACATCCAAAGCTTCACATCATAAGAAATTGATGAAAGAAGGCTCCCAAGGACGATTCCAAGAACTGAAAATACCAGTGAAAAACCCAAAACAAAAAATATCGTGTTCAAGAATATTTTAAGTTTTGCCCCTTCCATCCCCTTCTCCACTTGCTTTCCGGTGATGCCTGTCATGTAGGATATGAAAACCGGAACAAGCGGAAGTATGCACGGAGACAAAAATGAGGCAATTCCTGCCAAAAATGCAATAAAAATTGTTGTTTCGTTCATATTACGCACCTTATTCCCAACTTTGTAAGTTCAATTATTTTGGCATTCTATTTTTTTTATACTCCTCTATTTTTTTACTTGCTTTTTCCTTTCTTTCAAGCAGTTCCGTTAATCGTAAATACCAATATCTATCCGACCATGTAGAATCAGAAATAGTATTTTCATAATTTTTTTCTAAACTCGTAACTATTCTTTTTATGCGGTTTTCATATTTATTATATTTCTTATATTTGTCAGAAAATTTTCCTCTGGTGATTATCTGCCGAAATAATTCTTCTGTTTCAACTTTATCTTTCAATACAAA
Source organism: Microcaldota archaeon (assembly GCA_016212475.1). Classification (GTDB taxonomy): domain Archaea; phylum Micrarchaeota; class Micrarchaeia; order Norongarragalinales; family SBBD01; genus JACRGC01. The sequence continues at coordinate 124,728 of JACRGC010000016.1, forward strand.
CAACGGTGCTATATCTGAATTCTTCATAATTTTTCGAATCCTATCCCCAAACCTTCTTTTTTCAAATAGTTCCCAACTTCTATTTTCATTTAACAAATCTATAAACTCTTTTCTTACTTCCGGGTCGACAATTATGTTTTTCCAAAGCCGATTATTGCTTCTTATATTTCTTAAAAAATTTAAATTATAAGCTTCTCTATTTTCTTTATATGCAATCCCGTAAGTTACCTCATATGCAGTTTCAATTTGTGAAAGTAATTCAAAATTTTTCTTAGCTGATAAAACCGAATTTAGGGCGTAATTATTGGCCGTTACACCTGAAATTCCAAATCTTTTTTTAAGCACGTTCTTTAGTATTTCAATTGCTTTTGGCTCAAATCGTGGATTTTCTTTAATTTTTTTTGAAATCGAGAATATAGTTTTAGGAATTGCTTCATGGCCATTTTTAACCGTTTTATGCCAAAACGAATTCACCAATGGCATTTCATCAATTTGGGCGGTTTTATTATCTTTCAATTCGTCCAAAAGCATGAGGTTCAATAGTTTGTATTTCATTTCTGCTTTACCGTGCCAAAATGTAGTTGTAATTAGGCTTCCGATATTCTTTTTTTCCGGATCATAAAATTTTACCAAAAAAGCCTTCCTGTCTTCTGGAATTTCATTTTCAAAGTTTCCTGTTTTTATTTGCTTTCCAAATCTCGATGGTTTTAGGATATCTCCTAGGTATTCAGCCGTCCTTAAATAATCCTTGATTACATTCAAAACGCTGTATTTCTTTATTTTCCCAAATGCATTTTCAGATACATCCAAATGCACTATCCTATCCCCTGTATTTGTCCTGCTAACATTGTGCCTTATTTTTGAAAATAATTCCAAGGGAATATTTAGCTTATGGGAAATGCTTCCCTCCTTTCCTGGGTGCTTAACCGAAAAATACCCGAATTTAGCGCTTTGCCTCCTGAAATCATCCTTCAAAGGGACATCAACGCCATCGACATGGAGGTTGAAAAGAGAATATTTTTTGTTTTTTAAGCCTGTCCGCCTTTCGGTAACCCCCAAATCAATCAGGATGGATTCCTTTGGATTTTCCTTATTATGGATCTTGATGATGGAAGCAAAATCCCTGCTTTTATTAATTTCCTTGGTTGTACCCAATTCTGCATGGTTTCCTTCAATTATCGGGAGAAATACGTTGCTTATTACTTCATCCGGGCTTCGGGCATCCTTGATTAGGTAAAATAGGTTTGAAACCGAAGTTGTTTTGGTTAATTCCATCTTAAATCAACAAACGATGAATAAATTTATAATAAAAAAATATTGATAAAAAAATCAAAATAACTAACTACCCAAACGTAAACGCATAAATTGCAAATCCATCCCCGCTGGTTTCTAATTCCAGGAGGTTTTCACCAAACTCCAAATTCCCGCCAATCAGCCGATACATCCTAGGTTCCAAAAACTCAACCGTGCTTTTTCCCTCCATATCTATTTGCACATCCTCCCCCTTATTCCAATTATCTAAGTATTTCCCATTTAATAAAATGGTAGCAGACGATTTGCCTTCAGTTACCAGGAAAACTTTAGACGCCTTGAATTTATATCCGATTTTCCCAGATCCATTCCCAACATGCTCAAGATTCCCATAATTGTTCTTCCATTTGCCCTCAAGAGTAATCGCCTCTATTGGAACGGATTTTGGATACGCATAATTCACAATTTCATCCGGCTTAAACCCCTCCACATTCCCAAGTTCCGCCCTTGCAAACCCATATCCGGCGTAAGTTTCGGGCGATTGCCCCCTATTTGCAGGAGTCAATTCCTTGATTTGGGAAAATGCAGTGCCGTTGAATTTGAGGCTATCGATCCTTTCAAGAAGCAGTTTTTGTATCATCATCTCGGTTTCCTCATACCCCCCTTCGCCAATATGGTCATACCTAATTCTGCCCTGCGCATCGATCAAATATTTCCTTGGCCAATAATTGTTCTTATACGCCTTCCAGGTCAAGTAATCATTATCCATTGCAACGGGGTATTTTACGCTAGCTTTTATTACCGCTGCCTTCACATTTTCCAATTTCTTTTCAAATTCAAATTCCGGAGTATGCACGCCAATGATTACAAGCCCATCCTTGCCGTATTTTTCATCCCACCCATTCAAAAAAGGGATTGTGCGCTGGCAATTAATGCAGCTATACGTCCAAAAATCCACAAGCACAACTTTGCCCCTAAGGCTTTCCAAACTAAGCGGCTTGCTATTTATCCAATTGCTAATTCCAATGATTTCAGGAGCGGTTGGTTTGGTGGCATCAACTATTGCATTCCTAGTTCCGGATAGCAAATCCTTGTTGTTATCGTTATTTTGGGGCGGCAATTCCTGATTCTTATTTGGCAAATTTTTCGAAGAATTCAAAATCAATATTGCCGCAGCTATCAGAACCATCCAAACAATCAGCTGGTTTTTTTTGACAAATTCCAAGAGGGCATTGTTCATAAAATCAGCGTACTTTCATTAAAAAAAATAAAAAAAACAAAAAAGGAAAACTCCTTACTTCTTCCAAACAAGCGGCTTTCCACATCCATCGCACTTAGATGCTGCAGGTATTTTTTCCATGCCCTTTTTCATCATCTTAACCTCGTCGCAGTCATTGCACATTCCAACCGCAATTTCAGATGCTTTCATTACAAATCCCCTCGCCTAACAGGCTAAATGAAAAGGGGTGGTATGTTTTTAATACTGGGGGTTAATCTAAAAAAAATGATTCTAAGTGCAATTAGGGGCATGCTTCGGGGAGGTAGCAGGGGAACCCTAGGTTCCCCTAAGACGTCCAAAAAGTGGGCTGACAGTATTTGTTCAACGTCTATTGTTGCAATTTCGTTTCCAGTATTAGCGTTTCCTTTGTTTCACTTCATTTGATTAAACAAATTCAATCTATTTCCTTTATCCCTAATTTTTCATTCAAATATTGCTGGAAGGATACTTCGGCTGCACTAACGTTGATTAGTGCGAGAATCAAAAATAACCAATTTGATTTTAATGCGACGAAAATAAGTAATATTGTCGAAATTCCCAACAAAATCTCATAACTTAAAACGTATTTTTTTAATATTTCATTATCGATCGAATCCTTTCCTATAAGAATCTGGAATGCCTCCATTTTATTTACCAATGCCGAAATCAGAAAGAAAAATAACAAATAGCAAAAACTCAGCAAAACTTCATCCGAAGGCAGTGGAATTGCAATCGCCCTAAGTTCTTTGACGAAATGTACTGTGCCTAATGAAATTAGGTAGAGGGCGGATATCGCAAAATATAATTTTTTTAGACTCGGCCAATGCTTATTTTTTGATGATAATTTGGCGGTTTTTGGATCTGTTAGGGAAAAGTATCCTGATAGGATGACGATAATTCCCATTACAATGTTCGTTGAAAAAACAAACACTCCAAAAACGATCATCGCGCCAATAATGAGATTAAAATCCAAATCAAGTTTGCCGGGGTTTTTGCCTATTGCGTATGTAATCGAACCAAAGGCTATTCGTAAAAGATTGAGAACATATGTCAAAATAAATGGTGCAAGGACCAATAAGGTTGTCGGATCAATTCCGTTTGGGAAATTTTGAATTGAAAATTTCGGATTTTCTTTAAAAAACATCGAATCAACCATTAATACCCCAAGGACTACAAAGAGCACTATTGCCATTACTACAAATCCTGCCAGAATTAGATTGAAAAATAATTTAATTGACGAGAATGCCCCTTCTTTTCGAGCCTTCAAAATCGCTTCTGATTCCTTGTGGGGGAATACGAATTCAATCAAAAGGATTGGAATTGAAAGCAATCCGATAATAAGAAAAAGTCCAGCTTGAAGATTCAACGGTAAAAGCATCATCGAAGAAGAATCCAAGAAATTTCCCCCAATTAACCCTATTGCCGCCCCAAGTATAACCATGGAGAGCAGTATCAAACTGTTCAGGGGTTTAGATTCAAGCGAAAAGAGGAAATCCGACATATTTCAAAATGATTACCTTCTGATAATTAAAAAGGATATGCGAATCAAAGCATTCGCCTTTGTTCCACTGGGCTTATTAAAAAAAGTGGGCCAGCCCGGATTTGAACCGGGAACCTTTCGATTATCAGTCGAACGCTCCAACCAGATTAAGCTACAGGATTTAGCTTTGCAAAAAGTTATTGCCAAAGTCCCTAACTGTAGTTGCCCACGTCTTAGCTTTTTGGAGCTTATCATTTTTATATGCTATGTCGAAGCCAATTTTATCCGCAAAATTGAATACGGACTTTTGCCTAACTAAAATACATAGCATCACTGTTGTTTTATTGTCCTTTTTTCTATTTATTTCCTCGATTTTATAAACTCTGGTTGTTTCAACATCTAAATCGAGCATCAGGTTCCTTATTTGGTTGAGAAATTCATAGCCATTCCTAATCAAATCCCTTGTTTTTCCCATACTGTATCTTATTTTCCATCCGCTATTTCCGCTTGGGCTAATACTACCTTCACATGAAAATGCCCTCCTTAAAAAAGCCGCTTTTATCATGGGAGATCCATTCAAAATCCAATTTGGCACATCGTAATTTTTAGTTACCTTTTCCCCTGTTGCAACTCCGCAAAGCATCAGAATTCTTGACACCGCCGAATTGCAAATTATTACTCCCCTGCTCCTTCCGTTTATTCTTTTTCCCCAATCACGGATTTTTCCCTCAATTCCAAATATTTTTTTCATCAGTGAATTGAAATAAACAAGGTCTTCATCATTTTTTGAAAAATACCCCAAATAGTCGTATTTAATGTGGCCATCTATTTTCCTTCCTGCCAAATGCCCATCCGTAAGGAGGCTTGAAACAATTTCAGAAAGTTCAACAGACGGATAGATGGGCAGCAAATTAGGTATCTTTGCAAGCGCCCTCTTTGCAAACGCAGGGTAAACATACGTGCCTGCAAATGATTCTTTGTTGACTAATTCTTCCATAAAACGAGAGCGTCCAATAAATAATCCAAAAAGCTCTTTGCCAATGTTCTGACATTGTGGGCTGCCGCCCACATAAGGCACGCGCGGCGCCGCGTGCCGATTCTTTGCTCCGAAATCCTTGAACCGTAGCGGTTGGCAAAGCCGC
>JACRGC010000015.1 GCA_016212475.1 Microcaldota archaeon
ACCGCCGCAAGTATGCGGCGAAACGTTTTTTCAATTTGCGGTTCTAAAGGCAAACTGAGAGTTGCTAACACAGCTCTCACCTCCGTGGTGGGTCCACAAACCCATTACGGAGGGCTTCAATTTAATTATGGGACAGACTCCCATAAAACAAACCTTTTTTAACCGGGAAATGCAAAAGCAATAGCTCAGATCGTAACCTGTTGTCATCAAAACGTTGGACACGTTTTTCAGAGGGTTCTTTTTTCATCATCGCAATTGCTCCCTCCGGATTGGAGGATCCAAGCGTAAATTTGCAATTAGCGATGGTGACTATTTTTTTCAAAATCGAATTTAATCCTGTTTGCTGGTTGCATCTAATCACCTATTTTGCCTCCAGCGACAATAATAGATTGTTCGATTCGGTTTATATTCGATTTTAGGGGTGCTTTCGTGTGCTGATTAATTAGCTGATTCTTTTTTGTGATTATCTGTAAAATAATTTTGTTAATTGGCTATTAGTTATTATTTTACCTTATTTTTCTGCCAAATTTGCCCCATATAAAGGGAAGACCCCAAAGTATGGGTTATTACCGGATCGGTATCTATTAATTTATTTATCAATCTTTCAATATATTGATCTACTACTGGTCCTGCAATTTCGTGTTTTTGAGCAAAAAACTTTTTAAATCGCTTCGATACAATGTTGGATGGTGGCTGTTTGGCTATTTCATCCCATAATAGCGTTACTTTTGAATCATGTGCAAGATGGAAAAATTTCGTATTTCTTGTTTCATTCATCATCTCTAAAAATTGTTTTGCGGGGAAAACCGGAAAAGTAACTTCTCTAGGTGGTTCGGGGTTAATTCTATATTTTACTAGCTTGAGTGGGGGATTAGTTTCGCCTATAATTATTTTTCCATTTATTGCAGTGAATGTAAAGTGAGGGAGCCTGTTTCTAATCGTCCTATCCAATTTAACATGTTTTGCATATTTTCCCTCGTTCATTTGCCCGTGTATGAGTTCAATGGTGTCGATGTAATTATCAATCAATTTCAGGCCTTCAAATCTTGATAGTTTGTTAAATGCTTCCGGGCCCAAATCCGCATGAATAAGCGTTTCACCTGTTTTTGACCTGCTGATTTTTCCATTCCAGCTTTCAAAAATTGATTTTGGAAAGCAAATTCTGTGTGAAATGCTGGCAAATTTACCCCTATGTTGGAAAGCACGTGATCCAAACTTTCTTTTTGCGTCCCTAAAATCGCCTTTAATTGGGACCCTGATTCCAGCAACGTGCATATAAAATTGGGAAAATCTCCTGGAATTTTGCTTCCTTTCCGTTTGCCCAAGAGAAAGCAAGATATTTTGATTTGGAGCTTCTTTATTATGGAAAACTATGCTTGTAATTCCCCCCGAATTAGCGTCATGATGAACTATTTTGAGGGATGGTTTTATCTTTCCATACCGCATTAATGGGAAAAGAAACTCGTCTACGAACTTATCCGGGCTTTTTGCCAACTTTGCATTGGCAATAATTTCTTCCGCTTTGACATCCATACTTAAATATGGTTTAATCAGGTTTTTTAATGCCTTTAGAGGCAAAAGATTTAGTTTTGTTATATTGGTTATTTACGTCCATCAAATAGCCTATTAATTATTGCCGTTTTTATAGGTTCGAAATAAAAATGGAAAAACTCTTTTCTCAAAACATGCAGCAAAGCCGCATTTTCAAAAACCAAGGCGTTTTGCTTCCGGAATTTACGCCAACTGTGCTTTTGCATCGGGAAAACGAGCTTAGGGAAGTTGCAGCATCCCTAAAGCCTGCGCTCAAAAACCTAAAACCCCAAAACATGCTTCTTTTCGGTCCAACTGGAACCGGAAAAACCTCTTCCGTCAAATTAGTATTTTCCGAACTTAAGGAGTACTCAAACAAAATCCAATGCATCTACCTCAATTGCTGGGGCTACCCAACCAAACAGGCAGTGCTTTCACACATTGCCGAGCAATTGAAAGAAACCCTCCCAAGAAGGGGCCTTGCCGATGATGAAATATTCCACAGAATAATCGAGCGCTTGAAATTTGAAAAGAAAATTGCAATAATAGCTCTTGATGAAATCGACCGCCTGATGCACAAAAACGAAGTAGATGTGCTATACGACCTAAGCCGCGCGGATGAAAACCACAGGCAGATTTTTGCAATAATTGGAATCACGAATTCTCCGGAAATTTACCATTCGCTTGATGACCGCATAAAAAGCTCCCTTGGATTTCGCGATTTGGAATTTAGGCAATACTCTCCCCAGCAGCTAAAAGATATTTTGAAGGAAAGGGCGCGCGAATCACTTATTGCCGGCTCATATTCGGAGGAAGTAATTGCGCTATGCGCCGCTCACGGGGCAAAGCATAAAGGAGATGCCAGGGTTGCAATCGAAACCCTTTTGCAATCTGCCCTCAAAGCGGATTCAGCCGACAAATCAAAAATTGAAATTTCAGATGTTCGGGATGTGATAGACAAAACCTCCGGCGCATCCCTTATGAAAAACACCGCCTTCATGGGAGAAAACGAACTCCTATTGCTGGAAATCCTAAAGGAAGCAAAAAAGAGGGGCAATGATTTAACCAGCGGCGAAATCTACGAAAAATTCAACGACCAAAAAAGAAAGCAAAAAAAAGAAGCGGTTTCAGAACGCTCCATACTTAGTTATTTGCAGCTCTTTGAGGCATCGCGTTTAATTTCCACCGAGCTTTCAACAAACACCAAAAGCGGTCTTGGCAAAACAAGGATTATAAAGCTCATAAAATAGGTAATTTACCATGTTTGATGCAAAAATACTAAAATTCAATTCCGAAAAGGATGCAAAGGAAGAAATCCGAAAAATAGATGTTTCCGAAGAAGCAGTCCAAATAATGGCCCCTAAGGGGGTTTTTCGAGTGATTAAGCTTCACAATGTCAGGAACGCAGTTGGCAACATCTTAAAGCAGGAAATGCTCTCAATTGGCGGAGAGTGCGTAGTTTCGCAGTACACCGTAAATTGCTCAAAGCCAAGGACGGATGCGCTTTTGTTTGGAACAATCAAGCATTACATTGCACTCATTCAAAAGATGAAGATGCAAGGATGGGTTTTGGAAAAGGAAAAGGAATTGGAATACAAAGCGCTTGCATCCGAACTGGATGAAGCGTTGAAGGAAAGCCTTAAGGCATGATTGGCTTTTGTTTGATTGGGTTGGATTTGTAAAGTGTTGGCTTTCAATGCCATCATGCTTAGTATTTTTAAATGCAGGTTGCATATTTTTTGCGGGTTCACACAATTGGGGTGTTTTTGTAATATGGTATCTAGTACTTCCAAATGGTTTACGGGCAAGGGCATGCTGTTTTTGGCATTGTTTGCAATTGCAGCATTGATTTCCGATCAAGTCAAATTTTCAGCAGCTTGGGGCGCTCCAAACCAATTCTTCACAGCCTTCCAATTCATCGGCCCAATTGCAGGTGGATTTTTAGGGCTTGCAGCCGGAGCAGTTTCTGTTTTGTTTGCCGAACTAATTTCCTTTGCATATTTAGGCAAGGAAACATCGCTCCTAAACATTCTAAGATTAGCTCCGATGATTTTTGCAGCGGTTTACTTTGCAAAATTCGGATCCAAATTCGATCTTAAAAACAACAAGATTTTGCTCGTACCAATTGCAGCCATTTTGCTATTCATTACAAACCCAATTGGCTCGCAGGTTTGGTACTTTTCAATGCTTTGGACAATTCCATTAATTGCAGCTTTCATATTGCCAAACAATCTATTAGCAAGATCGCTTGGAACCACATTCACTGCGCACTCAGTTGGCGGAGTAGTTTGGCTATTCCTTGTTCCAACAACCCCTGCATTCTGGGCAGCCCTCTTGCCGGTTGTTTTGATGGAAAGAATGGCGTTTGCAGCCGGAATCAGTGTTTCCTATGTTGCATTCAATACGGTTCTTAGCAAAGTTGAAAGCCTAATTCCATCTCAATTTGTAACGGTTGATCGCAGGTACGCGCTTTTTGCAACTCCTGCGCCAGCTAAGCTACTTAGGAAGTAGGTTTTTTCTTTTATTTTTTTTAGGATATTCTAAGTTCTTCATCAATGTCGTTAATTCCACTATGCATTTTAAATTTTCCCCTATATTCGCTGGATTTTATCGCTTTTGCCAACTCATAATCAGTCTTTGTACTAAACGCCTTTATTCTGAATTTATGGGTTTTAGTTTTAGTCGAAATAATTAAATCGCAAACTTCATTGATGTAACTATTCTCATCATAACCTCCGGTTTTTTTCCATAAAGAATCTGAATCTATTTCGATTTCCTTTATATCCTTGAAATACAGCTTTTTATCATTATTTGTCAAGTAATCATAAAGACGCTCCCATGTAAATTTGCCTTCGGAAAAACAACTAAATAAAATGAATTTTCTTGAAATTTGGATTTTTTGTCTGTAAAAAAGAAGAATATACGCTAATAACCAATTAATTAAAAAAAGTTCTAATAAAACAAACGCAACAAATCCGATAAAATCGCCATCAGACCTAAATTTTGAATTCGTTAGGAAACCAATTCCTAAAAAAATAATTAATGCCAATAAACACGTACCAAAAAAATACAGTCCGAACTGATTCCTTTTAAATTCATAAATAACCGGTTCTTCCATGAAATACTTAAGAAGCAACCCTTTTTGAGCTTATTCTCCCAAATTAATACCCTAAAGTTGAGCTTATGCCCGAAAGATACCTAATAACAGCGGCACTTCCGTACGTGAACAATGTTCCGCATATCGGAAACATTGTAGGTTCACACTTACCGGCGGATATATTTGCGCGCTATTGCCGGCTAAAGGGCAGGGAAACTCTATTCATCGGAGGAACCGACGAGCATGGCTCCCCATCCGAAATAGCAGCGCAAAAAGCCGGAATTTCACCAAAGGAACTTTGCGATACCTTCTTTGCAATCCACAAGGAAATTTACGAATGGTTTGACATCTCCTATGATAACTTCTCAAGAACAAGCAAACCAATTCACCATGAATTAACCAAATCTTTCTTTTTGGAACTCCAAAAAAACGGCTTCATTTCAGAGCAAAAAATGCACATGCCCTACTGCCTAAAGGACAAGCGGTTTTTGGCGGATAGGTTCGTTGAAGGCAAATGCCCTCACTGCGCATATGATGGAGCTAGGGGCGATCAATGCGAGCAATGCGGATCCATGCTGATCCCCTCAGAATTAATCAAGCCAATTTGCGTCCTTTGCAAATCAACTCCCGAAATCCGCGAAACAACTCATCTATTCCTGAATTTGGATCAGCTCCAGCCAAAACTTGGCGATTGGATTGAAAAGAACACACACTGGAAACCGCAGGTTAGGAATTTAGCAATTGGTTGGCTAAAAGAAGGCCTTAAGAAAAGGGCAATCACAAGGGATTTGAAATGGGGCGTAAAGGTTCCAATTGCAGGATACGAAAACAAGGTGCTCTACGTTTGGTTCGATGCCCCAATTGGCTACATCTCCTCAACAAAAGAGTGGGTCCAAAACAATTCCCATCTTGAAAAGAAAGACTACGAACTCAAGAAATGGTGGGTTGACAAGAATACAAAGCTATTCCATTTCGTTGGAAAGGACAACATTCCCTTCCACACGATTTTCTTCCCAGCAATGCTAATTGGCGAAGGCAAATACAATCTTCCATTTCAAATCGGCGGCTATCAATTCATGAACTATGAAGGAGGAAAACTCAGCAAAAGCAAAGGCCATGGCGTTTTTTGCGAAACTTTCATTGAGGGCGATAAGGATGCACTTCCAGCTGAAGTTTGGAGGTTTTACCTAGCGCTAAAATTGCCTGAAGTTCGCGACACGGAATTCACATGGGCAGAATTCGAAAGCCGCGTCAATACCGAATTAATGGGAAACCTAAGCAACTTCATCAACCGAGTCACGAGTTTTATCAACGATAAAAAAAATGGGGAAGTTCGAAAACCCAAAAAAATGAACGCTGAGGATACCGAACTTCTTTTGCAAATCAAGGACTATGTCGATAAAGTCGATAAGCTCTACGATAATTTGGAAATTGTATCCGCTATTCAAACAATTCTTGAGCTCTCGGCAAAAGGCAACCAATATTTCCAAAACAACGCTCCATGGAAGCAATTCGAGCGGCAAGATGCGGTTTTGTATGTTTGCGCAAGCATTTGCAAAGCATTGGGTGTCATGCTAACTCCGGTTATTCCAAAAGCTAGCGGAAAAATCCGTAATATCCTCAATTTGCCAAAAGAATACACTTTCGCGGATGCAATCAAGCCTCTTCCGGAAAATCACAAGATCGGGATGCATGAAATCTTATTCTACAAATTGGAAGCCGCCAAAATCCAAGAGCTTAAGGAAAAAACCACAAAACTTGGCAAAGTCGAAGAGCGCATAGGAAAGCACAAGGCGCATTCAGATCATTAAGTGCACACTAGGTTGATTAATTCGCACTAGTTAGAGGGGGAACGAGCAATCGGATCAATGTTTGGGTTAAACAAGAACCCAAACATGCCTAGACTCAAAAGTCTAGTGCAGGGGGATACTTCCCCAATCGCCGATATCTAGTACCTTTGTGGATTATACTGCCCAAAAGCCCATTGCTTTTCCGCCTTCCTGATATTTTCCTTTATCTTCTTGTCGTAAATCCGAAGGTGCTTTCCGCATGAAGCGCAATAGCACATCTGCCTTGTGATTTTCGAAAAATACTGATCGTCCTGGACGTCCTTCCTCTCAACCGGGTTTTGCAAAATTGCCTTGTCGATGCAAACTGCCTTATCCCTCCTAGTCCTCCTTCCGCATTTTGCGCAGTTAATTGTAGTTTCCTTTCCTCGTCCCATAGTTCATCCCAACCTCAAAAACCTTAATTCATTCAAACAAAAGAATTTTATTCAAGCCTCAAATGTGGCCAAAGTTTCCAAATCAATGTCACAACGAATCCAAATACCAAGCCATGATATAGGGCGTAATTTACATCGGCAGGTTCTTGCAGAATGTACATGTCATAAAATACCCTAAAAACAAACGCAGCAACAAGGCCTACAATCCCAAGCTTCATGGCCTCGTCCCAATCCGCCCTTTTTCTTACCTTTTTCAATCCCTTTTCATTTTGCGTATTTGAAACCTTCCTTAAAACGGTTTTTTTCTTCATAAATACCCCAATTTCTTAGATGTTCAGATTTAAAAACATGCCCGGAAGCCTACTAGTCAATTCAAAGCTAAAAAATGAAGCGTTGTTCTCATTTGTTCTTTTGGGCATTATCCTCTTTTCATTCCTCCAATCTCAATGCAGCAAAAACAAAATCCCAATTGAAATGAATAGGCAAGCGGTTCCAACATCGAAGAGCCTTTGCCTTCCCCTAACCGTTTGGGTTTTGGTTTTTATTTCATCGATTATCAGTTTTGGGTACCTATCGTGCATGTACCATCCCCTAACCTTTATCCGCTGATCCTTAAGGCCCATTAGTTTTGATGCTGAAATGAAGGGCGATACCATCAAAGGAACAAGGCTTCTTGGGCCGATGAACAGCTCCCCAGAATAATCCGCAAATACCAAATCCTCCGGCAAATCGAGCCCAACCGAGCTCTTTTCCCGAATAACCCCATCCAAAATAAGCGGCCTTCCCCGAATTGGCGAGGCAAATTTGTCCTCCAGCTGCGATTTGACCGTCCCTTCAATGAATCTTGTGTACGAAAATGAATAGAATGAAATAAGCGCGTTTCCAAGCCCGTAGAGTATGACCATCACCCCAACAGTTGCGGCGTGATCGAAGAAATACCCGCTTAGGAGCAATCCCAAAACAATTAGCGGCGAAAGCCGAGCAATCACAAAAACCGCAAAATCCTCAAGAAAATGCAAAATCAAAATCGAAGTGGGCACGCTTTGGGCAAGCATCCTATCCATTTCGAGGAATGGGGTGAAGTTCTGCTTTTTTGCATCAAGGCAAATCGACATCAATCTCCTTCCGGCAAGCGGATGCGTCGACCAAAATTCGTAGAATGCGGGCCATGGGTTGTTGATTGATCGCATTACCAAATTTTCAGTCAAAACCCAAATCCCAGTTTCCTTCCTATTCATGTAGGCAAGCGCCAAATTCCTAGCCATCATGTGATCCACAATTGAAAACGGCCTTGTGGTTTCCATGAAATTAACCGACCGCTTCTTGTTGCTTGATGAGATGTATGCCAGCGATATTTTGCAAAGGGCGGCCCCCAGCACGTTTGGATTTACCTTTGTGCACGCATATTTATCCGCAACAAATTCCCTAAGCCTGCTTTGCAAAAGGATTGGCGTATTGTAAACTGTATAGAAAAAATACGCCAAATAGCCAAAGGGCCTAAGGAAGCTTTTTTGCATGCTGATTTTTCTCCAGTAATGCTTTGATAGCTCGTAAAACCCAAATGCCGGAAAATATGCAGCTGAAAGCGTTGCAAAATCCCCATATTTCATGTGCCCGATCTCATGCGCAAAAATCGCCTGCTGCTCCTCTTCTGTCAGGTAATTGAAAATTCCTTGTGTAATTAGCAGGTGGATGTCGTTTTTGCTGGCGCCGTATGTTATGCAAATTGGCCTATCCTCATCAACTATTCCAATTTTTCGGATTTGCAATCCTTCCTTATGCAGCAAATCCTTTATGAACATCCCAAGCGAATCGTGCGATTGTGTCAGCTGTTCTATCGAAATCCATTTTGCGCCGTATTTTTTCGTGAAAATATAATCGTAAATACGCGAGCCAAACCACCAGCAAACGATAATCGTCAAAATTGCAGCTGCAACCGAATAAATAGCCGGCATTCCAAACAGCCAAAAAACAATATTTATCGGAATAAGAAGCAGTGCAAACAAAAACCCAAGCGAAACAATCTGGGATAGGTAAAAGCGCATGCTAAATGTAATTGCGAGCCGGTTAAAATTGTTTTCATTCAAGCTCTAAGAACTAGGCGTCAATAAATCAATTAAAAATAAAAAAATCAGCTTAAAGCAATCCAACTTCCTCCACTTGAACTTCCGAGCAGCCTTCAACTTGAGCCCTTACGATTTCCTCAAAATCCTTGCTCTCCCCATCGTTGCAGATGAACGAGGCCTGCACGATTTTGGATCCGAAAACGAAATCGATAACTTTGGATGTGTTGCATCCTTCAACCTTCAAAACGTTATCCTTAAGTTTTTCGATGGAATAGTTCTCCTCCGGAAAAATCTTAAGGACGGTCATTACTTTTCCCATGGTTATTCAACCTTGAAAGGCAGTTACTTTTTCTTCTCCTCCTTCTTAGCCTTGACACCTACAGGAGGGATATCCCTCCTACTCGTGTCGCCTCTACCTCCCTTAATTTGCTATTTTTTCTTTTCTTCTTTTTTAGCTTCAGGCTTTGCCTCAGCTGCTTTTTCCCCTTCCTTTGCGCCTTCTGCGCCGGCAACTGCTGCAACTGCTCCTGCTGCTGGAGTCTCTTCCTTCTTCTTCTCTTCAGTAACCTTGACCTTCATGATGATTTCCTTTCCAACTTTTGCAAGGTTCTTCTTATCCTGCGAAATGTTGCGGACTACTTCAACAAAGCTTCCGGACATTTTGAGTTTGGCCCTCCTAAGGGCGTCTTTGACCGTCTTGATGTCTTTGCTATTAATTCTAACCGTGAAAACGGATTCTCCGTGCTTGATCCTTGCCATCCTTCCCTTTGGCCGCCCAAAGGCGCGCTTCATTCCCTTTGAAATCCTATCCGCTCCGGCTACTCCAAGGGCAGAGTGTTCCCGAATGATCAAATGCGGGTATTTCAAAATTCCAAAATAGTACTGGTTTGGCAAATGCTTCTCCAAAAATTTGACAGCTGCTTGCCTTGCTGCTTCCATCGAATTATCCCTAAGCTGGATGTCTGTAACTGCGTTAAGATTTACTTCAGTATCGTAAAACCTATCAACTCCCATGTTGTATTGCCTAACTTTAGGCCTTGGAGCTCCCTTTACGTAGCTCTTCCTTGGAACACGATTTGAAATCCTAGCCCACGGTTGCCCTTGGGATTCACGAACTGTCTTTGCCGGCCTAATTCCCATATTTCACACCAAACTCTAAACAATCACAAAACTATAACATAACTAGTGATTTTGAGTATCACTTTAGGATAAATAATCTTTTAAACGGTGCTATTGGAGTCAGCTGGTAGATTCCTTATGTAGGTGTCGAATTTCCGTAATTAAAAACACTTGGGCCAACAACGAACTTTAGGTGTTATGCCTTGAAAAATCCCCTAAAATGACACGACCTTATCGCTTTCATTGACCAAATCATACAGGTCCTTAAGGCTTGAAAGTGGGCAGATGTCGGATCCGTCCTTTTGCCTAATTTTCAAGCAACTTCCGCATGCCATGATTTTTCCTCCGGATTGAAGCAGCTTCCTTGCTTGGCTGATTGCATCGAATTTTTCATTGCTCAAGTTTTCGTAGTCCACCCCCTTTCCGACAAGAAAAACCCTAGCTTCGTCGCCATTTGCCTTGGAAAAATTCGCCAGGCGGAACGCATTCCAAACCGCTTCAATTTCATCTGTGCTTATTACGATTCCAAGTTTCATTTTTCCCACCTATATTTGGTTTTTGCATCTCATTCAAAACTTGCCGCATCAAATCAAATGCCTTTACGACCTTTGGATTAACAATTTTGTAGTAAGTGCTAGCGCCCGCCCTTCTTGATTGCAAAATCCCCTTGCTTTTCATTATGCCTAGGTGCTGGGATACATTTGCCTGGCTAAGATTTGCCCTTTTGACAAGCACGGATACCGTGAGCTCCCCATCCCTTAGAAGATTCAAAAGTTCCAGCCTTGTTGGGTTTGAAAATATCTTGCATATTTCCGCATGCATCGAATAAATTTCTTTTTTCATGGATATTAGAATATGCTAATAAGCTTATATATGTTTCCATAATGATGGCGACTTTAAGGGAACAATGAGCCATTTCAAAATAAGCTTTAACTCCTTGGCGGCCCTGTGCCTTCAAGTGCAGCGCCTTGGAACCTGCATTCCATTTAAATTTCCACCCGGCCAATTCATACTGATTTTGATGGATTCGAAGAAGCGCCTTCTCTACTGGCTTTTTGCGGGATCAAGGGGAGGCCCGATGCGTTTTGCCGTATTAAAAGTTCTGAAGGAAACGCCAAAGAATCACCGCCAACTCGCGCTGCTTCTAAATGTCGACTACAAAACAATCCAACATCACCTGCGCATTTTGCATGATAACCATTTGGTTGAAGTGGAAGGCAAGGGCTATGGGGGCGTTTATTTCCTTTCGGAGGAAACTGATAAGGATTGGAAATTCATTTCGGATTTATTCAAGGGTGTATCTATATGAAAAAGGGAAAAACAAGGAAAAGGGCGGATTTTGCATCGAAGGCAATTCTTGGAACCATTGCAATGATGCTTATTTCCCTCCTAATGGTCTACTTTTCTGCAATGCTGATCCCAAGGGGAATGATGATGCACGAGGATGAATGGTTTACAGCAAGGATTTTCGCATCCTTTGCAAACCTGCTGTTGATTGCCTACCTTTTCTATGTATATCTTAAGGATTATATGGAACTGCGCTCAAAATTCACACTTGGCCTGCTTGCATTCCTATTCGCATTCTCCTTTCATGCTTTCATCTCGAACCCGTTAGTGCTATTCAATCTGGGCATCCGGTTCGGAGCAGGTGGCGGGGGGCCGTTTGCCTTTGCTTCGATGATGTTCACCGGCTTTGCATTGCTTGTGCTTGCCTGGATTTCCGAGCAATAAGGGCTGAATTTGGAAGGGATTTGGGGGTGATTCCCTAAAAAGTTTATATGCCATGGTTTGCGAACCTATTATTGGTGATCTGATATGTGGAAAGAAATAGGTTTTGCAGGCATTTTACTCCTTGCAATTGTTGGAGTCGCTTATGCGGCGTCGCCAATGGGCGTAGGGTATGGAAAAGGCTATGCAAATAACGCGAATCCATCCGTTAAGTCTGCAGGGGCATACGGAATGGGGATGCAGGCGGCAAGCCAATACCCTGCTGAACTTTTGCAGTTCCAAGCGGCAATAGCTGGCAACAACTATGCACTTGGAAATGAACTGCACGAGAAGTACGGGTTTGGTGGAAGGAGGTTTGATTCATTGACCCCGGAGGCATTTTCGCTCAAATCGCAACTTCATAATGCGATCCAAAGCGGAGATACTGCAAAGGCAAATGAAATCAGGCAGCAACTTTCCGATTCGGGCTTTAATTTCGGCAACGGAATGAGAAACAGATTGGGATTTGGGAATGGCTTTGGCCGTGGAATGGGGACTGGCAATTGCATGAACGCCTGATTTCCCTTTTTTTCTTTTTTTTAGAACAATTCAATTCAAAAAAATCCGGCGCCTTGGCCGAGCAGGAGGTTGCAAGCACAGCGCCTTGGAAAAGTTCACTCTCAAGTGTTACCAAATTGTTACAGATTGGTAGCTGATTGGTAACAACTCAATTCGAACCGCCTTCTTCCAATAGCCATTTCCATAAGGGTAAAAACTTTATGTGCTTATCCTCCATTTCAGGAATCTTGCCACTAAGCTGCTCTTTGGTTATCAATAGCCCCTCTTTCACTTTCAGATCCGACATTGCCGATTTCAATCCCTTTATTTCCCTGATCCTAACTTCTTCATCCTTAAAGTCCCAGCAGACTTGGATCAGGGCCCTAACTTCCAATCCCTGCTTCAAAACAAAGTCGACCTCGCCTTCCTTGCTGCTAAAATAATAAATTTCTGCGAGGGGATTTGCGCTATTCCTCCTCTTAAGCTCGATAAACACGAGGTTTTCTATCAGCCTTCCGTAATCCTTTGAAAAGCGAAAACCCTTTACGTTCCTCATGCCCGTATCTATGCAATAGGTTTTCTTGGGGTTTATCTCCTGCTGCTTGACGGAATAGCTGAACATGGGCACGTTGAAAATCAGGAATGCTTCCTGTAAGTATTTGGAATACTCGACCACCGTGTCTGTTGAGAGCATCGCCAACTTGCTTATTTTCGTGAAGTTGGATAGGTTTGAAATGTTTTGCAGGAAATAATTTATTACGCGCTCCATTTTTTCCGGGCTGCGGATGCCCCTGCGCTTTATTATGTCCCGATAAACTATCGTGTCATAGTAATATTGCAGGAGCTGGATCTTTCTTTTCTCATCGGTTTCCAAGGTCACTTCCGGGAATCCGCCAAATTCCAAATATTTGAGAAGGAGATGGGAAATCTCGTGCTTTTTAGAAAGAAGGGCTGCCTTGTTTTGAAAATCAATTTTCAGGTGCAATTTCAAATATTCGCTGAAACTAAACGGGTAGAGGTCAAAATATGCTACTCTTCCGGCGAGCTTATACGAAAGCATTTCCTTGTGGACCGAGAAATTCGAGCCGCTTATGAAAAACTTGGCGTTCGAATCCAAGTCGTACATCCTCTTAAGCGTTGCATCCCACCCGTCAATTTCCTGCACCTCGTCAATGAACACAAATATTTTTCCCTGCGGGTTCATCATTTCCCTGTAGGTTGAAATGGCATCTGAAATCAGGTCTTTTTTACTTACCCGGTCATCATCCCCTTTAATGAAAAGGATGTTTTTTGCGCTATGGGTTTTTTGAAGCTCGTTTATTACCAGCCTAAAAAGCGAGGACTTGCCGCCCCTTCTAACGCCCAAAATGCCAACTATTTCCTTCCTGCCAATCCATCTTGTAACTTCGGACAAAAGCTCGCGCTCCACAAGTGTGCTTGCCTGCAATCCCGCCCACCAGGGGTTCCATTCCGCTAAAATTTCCTGTTCCATGACTAGAGTATGGTCGAATGTTGTATATAAATCTTTCGATTATGATGGCTCTGTCCCGCTAATTCATAGAATCACCTTGATGTTGTGCAACAGCACTTTCATGAAAAGCTCGGATTGCTGGCTTCGCCAGCATCGGCTCCTTAGGGAGGAGCCAAACATCTGCTTGAATGTCGAGAAATAATTCTCG
>JACRGC010000017.1 GCA_016212475.1 Microcaldota archaeon
ACGCTAAACTTTTTATTCATGGTGGGCATACTTCTATCGCCTTTGAGCTGCAGCGTGGGTTTTACCAACTTTTGTGCAAAAATTGTTAGTAATGCTTACGCAAGCTCAAAGCAAAAATTTTTCGGTTGCGGGACAGAGCCCACTTGTGCTACACCTTTATATTCCAAAATAACCAGCAGTTTAGGTGCAGGTGGGTTTAGATGGGCATATTGTCAATCCGGATTGCAGGTTTATTTGCATTGATTTTCCTTATTTTTTCACAGCTAAACAACGCGGCTTTGATTGCGCCAATTGGCGAGGAGGGTTTTGCCCCAATTGCGCTAAAACAAACCGCAAACCCCGCATGCGGGTCTTTCCTTACAAGCGATACTTTTCTTACTTCGGATTTAACCTGCAACGGCGATGCCCTAATACTAAATGCCAACAACATCCAGCTGGATTGCGGAGGATTTAAGATTTCCGGAAATAAGTCGGGAATTGGAATAAATGCATCAAAATGGAGTAACTTATCAATCAGGAATTGTGTTATTCAAAATATCGGAACTGGAATATTCCTATCAAGAGTGAATAACAGCTTAATTACGAATAATAGTTTTTCAAATAACGGAAATAGCATTGAACTTTCCTCATCTGAAAACAACCTCATTTCTAAAAATACCGTCCAAACAAGCTTTTATGGCATGTTCATCGAAACATCCAGCAACGGCAATAAAATTGAAAACAACTTGATCAATTCGAACAGCATCGGGGTGATTGTTTGGAAATCAAACAAAAACGAGCTTACTAACAATTCATTCCACAACAATTCCTATGGGATGTACATAACATATTACGCCGAAATGAACCGTTTAATCAACAATACAATAAATGCAAGCAGGACCCATGGAATACAAGTAACATATGCAAACCACAACTTTCTTTTGGGCAATGATATCGGCTATTCGAACCTTTCAGGAATATATATAGAGTCTTCCGTCAACTCCACGATTCGCAATAATACTGCTTTCAAAGGAAGATACATGGGGATACAAACATACGGATCGTTCAACGGCTCAATAATTGGCAATAACTTGTCCAATAATTCGCTCTACGGCATATACCTATATACCGGCCAGTATAACGTTGTTAATGACAATTCAGTATATTCGGCGCCGTATGGAATCGTAGTTGAACAATCAACTGGCAATAAAATAAATGGAAACGGGGTTGAAATTACAACTACGGGAATTTTTGTCTATGCAAACAGCTACAACAACATGATTTCCAACAATAGGGTAGATGCAAGCAGGGGAAATGGAATAGAATCTAGGCTTGCAGCCCAGAACAACTACACAAACAACACAATTACAGGCTCCAAGGATTTTGGGATTTACCTTCGGGATAACAGCTATCGGAACTTTGTCAGAAACAACATTGTATCCCAAAACGAGGTTGGAATTTACCTTGCAAATTCTAATCTTAACAACATAGAAAGCAATATTGCATATGGGAACAACAAGGGGATATTCCTTTTTTACTCGAGTAATAACAACGTTTCATATAACAACCTTACATCAAATCCTCTGGAAGGGATTTTGATTGATTCCCCGGGAATTGGGCTAAATAGCCAAAATAACCAGCTGATTGGGAATTCGATTTCTGGAAGCGGGAATGGGATTCATTTGAGCGGCTATAGCGAAGGGACTTTGATAAAAAGCAATGCGGTATCGGGGAACACAAACGGCATTTACATCTATTCGTCCAACAACAATATCGTGGATGGGAATGATGCAAGTTCTAATGATAAAGGGATTTTATTGGTATCGGCTGCAAACAATCAATTGAAAAATAACATTGTTAATTTCAATAATTATTGGGGAATTTACCTGGATACTTCAAATAACAATATAATTTCGAAGAATACGGTAAAATCAAACGATATTGGAATCTACTTGACATCATCGCCAACAAACAACAAGAACAACACGATCAAAACCAATACGATTACAGGCAACATTGGAAGAGGAATTCAGATCGATATTGCAAGCGGGAATATTATCTACAACAATTACCTGAGCAATTTCGTGAACGCTTTGGATAATGGCTCTAATTCTTGGAATATTACCAAAACTTTGGGCCAAACCGTAGTTGGAGGGTTTTATTTGGGGGGCAATTATTGGAACGATTACTTTGGCAATGATACGGACGGGGATAGTCTTGGCGATACGCTAACGCCGCATACAAGCGGAGGGGGAATCATGAATGGCGGTGATTATTTGCCACTTATTAGCACAAATTCGACGTATAAATGCGGCGATGTGAACGGCAATGGCGCAATAAATGTAGTCGATATAACATATTTTGTCCAATACATTTTTGTTGGCGGGCCTTCCCCAAACCCATTGATCGCAGCGGATGTTAACATGGATGGAAAAATCAATGTGGTAGATTTGACGTACCTTGTCGCATACCTATTCAAAGGAGGGCCAGCTCCTTGCTCTGAAGCGCTATTAACTGTTTCTCAAAAGCAGGCTGCGGAAGAATATGTAAACAATTTGATTGGAAGTAACACTAATTGAAAAAAATAAAAGAAAAAAGCGCATTAAAACTTAAATTATCCACATCAACAAATCAGGCAAACCCTTCAAGCGAAACTAGGGCGTCAATATCATTGATTACGGCATCCGCATCCGCCACTTGGCTGGAAATCGCATTGGTTTCGGTTTGGGTTTGCAGAGCTGCTGCTTGGAACTCGTTCAACTGGGCAGTTGCGCTTGGAACTTGAGGAACGCCCGTTGGGTTGGAATTGCTTGGATTTGGCGAGGATTTGGAAATTATCTTGGTTTCCGGAAAAGGGGTTTTTGCAACTGAGGTTTTGCTCCCGGCATTGCCATTTGATGTGCAGCCAAATAGCAAAAGGGAGGCAATCAATACAACTAATATTTTTTGATACATATTTTTCACGCTCGTTAAGAACTATTAGTGCCATTAGCCAAAACTGTTGGCGAGGGGGAGATTGTAGCATTTACTGAAGGAGTTGGGGAGATTGTCGGGGTTGCAGTTGCGTTCACTGTTGGAGTTGGAGATGTTGTTGGTGTTGGTGAAATCGTAGGCGTTGGAGAAATTGTTGGAGTTGCAGTTGCATTTACTGTAGGCGTTGGTGAAACAGTTGGCGTTGGAGTTGCATTGACAGTTGGGGTTGGTGTTACCGTAGCGTTTACAGACGGCGTTGGAGTAGCATTTACTGTTGGGGTTGGTGTGATTGTTGCATTAGGGGTTGGGGTTGCATTAACCGTCGGAGTTGCTGTTGCATTTGGAGTAGGAGTTGCATTTGCTGTTGGCGTTGGCGTAATTGAAGGAGTAATTGTTGGGATTGGAATGTTCCAGTAGAGGTAGGTTTTGCCGTTGAAATTCACATTTGCAAGCGAGCCGAAATGGTAAGCTCCATTTCCTTCCAATTCGAATTTGCCAGATCCGCTAGAACCAATGAATTCAATGCCCCTTCCGGATGCTTTGAATTTGAAATTTGTCCCTGTAATTGTGATTTTTGCATAATTGCGGTATTTGATGAAGCCATCTTCAATAGACAGCTGGGTGCCATTGCCATCAACGGTAACATTTCCGCCCTTTATCCGAAGATCCCCGTTTTGGGAAATGATTACAAGTGTTCCGGAACCTTCAAAATTTACCTGCCCAGTCACATTTGCGCCAATTGTTCCGTTCCCTTGGGCAATTGCCTTTTTCCGGATTTCCTGCTCGCGGATAATATCCCTCAAATCAACCTTGATTTCTTCCTTGAAAATCTTAAGCGCATCTTTTAGGAGCTTTAGCCCTTCCTTTATTTGGTTTTCATTCATGGTCGAAGCGCTTGCAAGTTTTGCCTTGATTGCCGATATATCCAAATCAAAAGCAGTGGTATCAAAGCCTTTTTCCTTTAATTTTAATGAGAGGGATTCCAATTTGGTTATTAGTCCATTCATTTTTTTGACTTCTTGCTGAAGGCGATTTTTTATCCAAAGCTTCTTTTCAACCTTGCCAAGGAACTTGTAGTCCTTTTCGATTTCCTTGTTGATTTTAGTCAGTTTTGATAAGCCCGTTTGCTTTTCATCACTAGATCCACTATTGTCCCCTCCACGGCCATCATCGTTTTTGAATTCGAATTTGGAATTATCGTTTCCACGATTCCTTTCGTTGCCATCATCATCAGAATCCGCTTTGACAAATCCGGCATAACCAATGCCAAAAAGCAGCAATGCAATTAAACCAACCGCAATAATTTTAAAATTCATGCAAAAAACCTCGCCTTCTTTCGTTAGGCTCACATTTCTTGAAAAAGCTATTATATATAGATACTTTCAAACCCGCAGATCAAGTAAGCTTTATTCGATGTTTGTTTGGCAATTGAAACTTTATAACGCTTTAGTTTCCATAATTAGCCAATTATTTGGCTTGAATTTTAAATTGAAGCTCGTTGGATTGTTTTAAGGGGTTAATTCCAAAATCAAGCAATCTGATTTCTAAGGGTTTAGTTCCTTAACTATTTGATCAACAACAATTCCGGACATATCCGAGCAAAGGCCGTGAGATTTGCAATAAACTTTCACCATCTGCTTTGGCTCGCCAGCATAGTTAAATGTGCGAAGGCCAATCGAATACGGCTGTAGATTGTCGTTTTCAGAATGGAAGATCACCACTTTCCTTGGGGAAATCAATGGGATGTACGCATCCGGATCAATTGATCTGATGAAACGCGAGGCATTTGCATTGTTGGCAGTTGGAAGGCCATAGCCACCGGTTGAAATCCCAACCACCATCTTGAAACGGTTTTCCATTGCGCCAGCAATTATAGCATTCCTTCCACCAAGGCTTTCGCCAAGTATTGCAATTTTTGAAGAATCAATGTCTTGCCTTTGCGCTAGGTAATCAAATGCGCGCAGGGCATCATAAGCAAAAAGCACGGATTGGTATTCCTTTCCTTGCAAAAATTGCGCATATTCAGCGTCAAACCCTTGAGAATTGCCAGCCGTTTGGCCATATCCCCTCTGATCCAGGGCAAATATGGCCACATTTTTGCCTTTGAATAGGTTTGCATAATCAATTCCGGCTTCCTTTAAGCCGCCTGCCCCTGGCAAAAACAATATTGCCGCATGCCTTCCGGAGGTTTTTGGAACCCATAATTTGCCATATACCCTTGTGCCATTTGAGTTGAAGCTGATTTCAGAAACAGAATAATCCAAATCATCTGCCACTGACTTTTCAGTAAATTCTATTGGCCCTCGATTCTGCAAATAGTGCGCAATGCCGTTTGAATCGATAAAAAAGACCTTTTGGGGGATTGTCAGGAAATAGAAAAGTATCAAAAGCACAATGAGCCCAAAAACCGCAATCAGGTGCTTCTTTTCAACATTATCAAGCAAATACTCCTCTATTTTTGTAAGCTTTATTGGCTCTTGCGGCGCCTTTTTTTTATCCGACATAATCCCCAGCTAAGGAAGGGCATTTCAAATTAAAAGGATTTGCAAAAAACGTTTGAAAAACAAGCTGCATTTAGGAAAATAAGGCCATTTGGGGAAAAAGCGCAAAAATGCCACAGATCATTCGCCTAGCCAGTTTAAAATCAGCTCATCCAAATCCGTGGATTTGAATATAGAAGTGCCATGTCCTGCGTTTTGGTAAATTTTCATCTGCTTTTTTGCCAAAGTCCAGCTGAAAAGTTTTCGGGTCGAATTTGCCGAAAATGCATCATCCTCGCTTGCAACTAAGAGGATTTTTCCGGCGTATTTCCTTGCTGCCTCTTCTGTTTTGATTCCCTTGTAGTCAAGGCCGGGAGATAGCAAAACAAGCCTATCGATTGTATTTTCAGCCCCGAATACCAATGCGGAATTGGCCCCGATGCTTCCGCCAATTATGCATATGATTTTTTTCCCGATTCTTTCAACATGCTCCTTTGCGCATTCGATGTCCAGCTGGAATTTTTCAAAATCAGCTTGCGTAAAACTTGCAAGGTCGCCATCACTATCCCCATGGCCGCGGAAATCAATTGCCAGCACGTTATATTTGTCCGTAAGCCGTTTGGCAAAATCAATCCAGTCCTCCTTGCTTCTGCCAAGCATGTGCAATAGCAAAACCAAGTCCCGGGTTTCGGTTTTGGATTTGTAGAATGCGCTTGAAATTTTCAGCCCGTCCCGAGTTTTCAAATCGACCATTCCAGCACCGGATTAAATTGGGCGTAAAAATTATTAAACGGCAAATCTTTTGGATTTTGCAGAAAATGGGGGATTCGAAGCAATTTTTTAGAATCAGGCGGATTTTTTCTTAATCACGGCAACTTTTGCAGATTCGGAATTCAGCTCATCAAGTATCGATGACGTATCCTCAATATGCAGATGATGCAAATCTTTCTCGTGGAAATAAATCAGGCCAACACCTACGACCAAAATCCCAAACATTGTTACCGGTATAAACCAGCCAGAATCGCTCGAAGCTTGGGCACCGCCTGATGCAAGCCCGGTTAGTGCGTTTACGGATTCGTTTGTGCCATTGGATTGGCTGTTTTCATCGGCATTTGTCTTGAGCAGCTCGGGAGCCCCTTCAAGTGAATTCAGCATTATTGGAGATGAAAATTCATCCAATTTGGATTTTGGGATTGCCTTTGAGATATCGATTTTAAAGGTTAGTTCATCGTCCTTGTTTGCAGCAAGTTCCCATATTGCTTCGATTTTGCCAAAATCATCCGATTTGACAAATAGCGGCTTTGGAGTGAATGAAATCAGTCCTGCGGTATAATCCTTGAATTCAAATGGCAAATTGAAATGCAGCTCGCCATCGAACTTTTCAAAAATCTGCTGTTTCAATGTAAATGTGGTTTTTTCCTTATCGAAAATTCCCAACACCTTTGTCCTAAAGCCGATTTTGGCCTCATTTGCCTGAAGGGTCGGGGTTGGGGTAGAAGTAGGCGATATCCCGGATTCTTTTTCGCCTTTTTCTTGGCACCTTCCAAGCGAGCAGCCATACGGGCAGCCATACCGCAAAGTCCCTCCTTGGGTTTTGTCATCACTGCAAAGGTATTCCTTGAGAACTGTTGCGGTTTCACAAACATCATCCCCGTTTTCATTTGCGGAAATTATCGAGCCTTTACTGTAGTAATTTTTCCCGCCATCCGAATCATAGCAAATTGTTGTTGGAGGGGTAATTGCTGAGCTTGTTGGGGTTGGTGTAGGAGTTGGTGTTGGAGAAGGAGTTGTAGAAGGAGTAGGGGTAGGAGTAGCAGTTGGGATTGGATTTGCCAAAGTTGAAAAGCTTTTTTCGGATGAATTCGTGCAATTGCTAGCATTGCAGCTTCTTACTATATAATAATAGGAAGTTGAATTGACAAGGTTTGCAATGGTTAGGGAATGCGACATGACTGAATTTGAAAGCACCACATTCAAGGGATAGGATCCGGAAGCGGTTCCATAGAAAACAGCTGAATCCGAATCAATATCAGTCAAATAAGTTATCACAACTGATTCATTGGTTGCATTTGCTGAAATAGATACATCCGTAATTTGAGGGGCAGGAATTGAAATTGTAGGGTTTGGAAGGGTTGTGAATGTATAAACTTCAGAAGTTGCGCACTCGTCCGCCCCATCGCAGGAAGTTACATTGAAATAATAGAGGGTATTTGGAATTAAAGAAACAAGATTGACAGAATGGGCAGTATCGTTTGCAGATGCAAACTGCTGAAAGCTATTTCCGCCTGAAACATAAAATACAACCCAATTATCTATGGTTGGAAAATTGGTCGTCCACGAAATTGTTGCGGATTCATTGGCAATTGAAGAGGCTAAAACAGAGCTGATGACCGGAGTTGTTGCATTTACGAAACTGAAAATGCAAAGGAATGCCATTAATGCAATTTTTGTGCTATTCATCTCCTACATCCTTTTCTCCAGCCGGAAATTGATTATCTCGTTTTCGATTTTCTGCTCAAGCGTAAGCTGGGAATCGTACTGCCTATATTTCAAAAGCATGACAAAGGCTGCTGCGAGCAGGAAAGTGTAGAGGAATGTCAGGAAAGTTGCAATCGGAGTAAACGCGTAAGCTCCGCTGGTTGTTAAGTAAATCCCATAGAAAATCATCAAAATCACAAAAAAATACAGGAAATAGTGCGACTTTTGCGGCTTTTTCCACTCGTGCTTCCTGTGCAAGACCATTGTCTTGATGGCATCGATTTCGGAATCCGTAATGGTTGCCTTTGGCTTTGGATGCGTTTTTTTCCCATGGCTTCGCAAATTTGACATCAATTTCCTCAATTCCATCCCCCCTTAAGGCTAATAATTGAAATTAAACCTATAAAAAACCCCACCAAAAAGGAAAAAATAAAAGAAAAAAAGAAAATCAGGCCTTATGCCGAAGCGCCGGAACCGCAACCTTTTCGACATGCAAATTCCCCCTGTGCGCGAATTGCTCTTCCATTTTTTGCGGATGGAACAGCTCGGTTAGGAAATTCATGACTTTCTTCTTGTCAAATTCCTTGCAAGAATAAATGTCGAAAGTGAGATAGCCAAGGTCCGCGAAGGTGTGGATGCTTATGTGCGATTCCGCAATCATAACAAATCCGCTGATTCCGCCCCCATCGTTTGGAGTTCCGCCCTTCCAATAAACGCAGTAGGGCAGCGTCATCTTGGTCATCTTGATTTTTTCTGGCAGTTCGTCAAGCAATTTGAAGACACTGTTCATGTCGTTCAACGCCTTTTTGTCACAACCGTAGCAGTCTAACATCAAATGTGGTCCGTGCATTTCCGAGCCAATCACCTTATTTTCATTGTTTTTTTATATTTTTGCGGAAAAAACGCCGCAAACAAATTGATATCAAATTATATCTAAATCTAGTATTTAAGCATATCGTTTGGTTGCACGCAATTTTGAAAAAATAAAATTTACGACGTGGATTTTTAGGAAGTTTTAGCTTGGGAAACCCAAAAACCTTTTTTTGAAGATTTTTTGGCGTTTTTTTGGCAAAAATTATATTTTTTGGTTTTGGAAAGGATTTTTTTAAAGCCTGAAAATTTTGTGTTTTTGCTGAAAGAAAATCCCATTATAGGAAAAAAATGTTTTTTTGGATGAATAATGGAGGAACGGCGCTTGGTTTGGATGTTGATTTGGAAAAATATCAGATTTGGGATAGGATTCGAAAAAATATGCGAAATGTATGGCTCAAATTGGCACATCCATTGCAAAACCTTAAAATCTTTGGACTGCTTCAATTTGCATTGGTGAAAATTTTTAATGGAAAAAATCACGCTCGGATTAATTCAAATGAAGATGGATGAAGATCCGGCAAAAAATATTGAAAAAGCGCTTTCAATGGTAAAAAAGGCAGCGGATAAGGGCGCTAGAATTGTTTGCCTCCCGGAGCTATTCATGACAAGGTATTTTCCAGCCCAAAGGAAGGGGGCGGCCAAAATCCCGGATTCGTATTTGGAGCAAATCCCGGGAAATGCAACCAAACTGCTATCAGAATCTGCAATGGGTAACAAGATCACATTAATTGGGGGGTCGGTTTGGGAAAAAACCAAAGGAAAATTATTCAATACATCAACCATCCTTGGCCCCGATGGGAAAATGATTGGAATTTATAGGAAAATGCACATCCCCCACGATGATCATTTTTACGAGCAGGATTATTTCGAGAAGGGCGATTTGGGATTCAAGGCTTTCCGAACAAAACTCGCAAAAATTGGCGTCCTAATCTGCTACGATCAATGGTTCCCGGAAGCAGCCAGGATAAATGCGCTAATGGGCGCACAGATAATTTTCTACCCAACAGCAATTGGAACCGTAAGGGGAATTGAGGAGGCGGAAGGCAACTGGCAGGAAGCTTGGGAAAACGTGATGAGGGGGCATGCAATTGCCAACAACTTGATAGTTGCAGGAGTTAATAGGGCGGGAGTTGAAGGGAACACCGCATTTTTTGGAGGAAGTTTTGTTTGCAATGCTTTTGGGAAAACAATTGCAAGGGCAAAGGGCAACGAGGAGATCTTGATTGCAGAAATCGACCTAAACCACAGCAAAATGGTTCGGGAAGGATGGGGATTTTTCCAAAACAGGAGAACTGATGCGTATTCCGATTTGCTTAAGTGAAAACATGGAAAAAACGCCAAGTGAACTTGGGCATCGAATGCCAGCGGAATGGGAATTGCATGATGCAACTTGGGTAGCTTGGCCGAAAAATCCCGAAACATTCCCAAAATCAATTATTGGAAAAGTAGAGCAGGCTTACTGCCAAATCATCAACGGAATTTCCCAGGGTGAAATTGCAAAAATTCTGGTTGATGATGAACCGTCAAAAAACCATGCTGCAAAGCTTCTTGAAAAAAGCGGCTGCAGGATGGAAAATGTGCAATTCAAACTGATTGAAAGCTGCGATGTTTGGGCAAGGGATTATGGGCCGACATTTATTGTGAACAGGAAGGCAAAATCCAAATCAGCAGTGAAATGGCGCTTCAACGCTTGGGGAAACAAATATACCGACTTGCTTTTTGACAATGGAACCGGAAAGAAAATAGTCGAAGATAGTGGAGTAAATTATTTTGAGCCGGATATCGTAATGGAAGGCGGTTCAATTGATGTGAATGGCAACGGCTCGCTTCTTACAACAAGGCAATGCCTCCTAAACAAGAATAGGAATCCAAATCTTTCCCAAAAAGAAATCAAAGCATATCTGCAAAACTTCCTAGGAATTGACCGCATCATCTGGCTAAACCGCGGAATTGAGGGGGATGACACGGATGGGCATGTTGATGATATCGCAAGGTTTGTATCAAAAAACAAGGTTTTGATTGCCTCAAGCAATAGGGGCGATGAGGATGGAAAAGTTCTTTTGGAAAACTACAAAATTTTGAAAAACGAAACGGATTTTGAAGTAATCAAACTACCGATGCCCAACAAATTAATAGATAAGCATGAAAACCGCACTTTGCCAGCAAGCTATGCAAACTTTTACATCTCAAACAGGGCGGTTTTGCTTCCTGTTTTTGGCGATAAGGCGGATAAGGATGCGATTGCAACGCTTGAATCGTTATTTGGCAATCGCAAAATTATCCCAATCCCATCAAAAGAGCTGGTTTACGGATATGGGAGCGTGCATTGCATGACACAGCAAGAGCCGAAAATATAGCCAATTAAAAATACTAAAGATTACAGGGTAATTATGGAACAAGAAGGAATGAAAATTAGGCTCAAGGATCTGCATGAGCAGATTTCCGCCCACTTGGAAAAGTCCGGAAAAAAAGCATACGGCTACGATGGTTTTTACTATGTCATAAGAAGAATCCTCAAAAACCAACCAGATTTGCTTCCGATTACCGAAATAAAAAAAAGAAATTTTCAAATAACAGGGCCATTATTACCCGAACACATGGCTCTTTTTGAAAAAAATAACCCCTCTTTAGGAAGAAGACTTGTTATGATAAGATTTAATTCAATGGCCCAATTCCAAAAACAATTGGAAGAAATTCAATCCAATATAAATGAAAGGGAAAAATATAGATTCCAAATCAAGAACAATTACCCCAGTTTCAGAAAAAGAAATAAAAAAACCATTAATTTGATTTCAATAATAAAGGACCATTACGAGGGCATTGTAAGAGAGGGAAATCCAATTGAAAAACTGAATATATCTGGAGTTCAGTTGACAAATGCCCTTAATAATTTACATCCAGACCTTAACGCAACTGTTTCTCAAATTCATAGAAACCTAAGGCGGCTAAAAGAAGGAAAAAATCCCATTTTGCCGCCTGAATCTTTCAAAAAATTGCCAAAACCTCCGGTTAGAACGCGGGAAATGGCAGAAGAATTGTTTAACGATCCAGAAATTTCCGGGTATTTCAAAAAGTTTCTTTCCTACAAGAAAATCATATTTGGCAAAAGTAGCATTAATTTACCCGGCGAATATCTGGATTTGCCGCTAAAAATAAAGGAAAAATATGCAAAAAAAGCTTTTGTTGAGGCACTAACACATACAAATCCAATTACAAAGATATACATCATGGTATCTGCAGCGGGAAATCTGCAAAAATTATTCAAACCAGCCAAAAATCTACCAGGTCAAATAAGCTACAATGATGAAATCAGTTATCGACAAATGGATGAAAATATTGATTCTTCTGGGAGAAAGTATGGCAAAATTAGATCTCGAGAGGAATTGCCCTTCGATATGAGAGGTAGAATTACAAAATACCTATTTGAAATGCAAACTGAAAAACATAAGAAAATCAACTCAAACCATGCAATTTGGTACCACCTCTCAAGGATAGGGAGATACAGCTCTTCAGCAATCGCTAGACATTTTGGCGTGGCAGACCAAGCAGTAAAACATGCATTAAATAAAGTGAATAAGAAAGTATTGAAAATTATCAATAAAACTTTTTAAAATAATAAAATTCCTTAATTCAATCCTTGAAAAACAGCGCGTTCCGATTTTGCTTATCCCCCTCAAACCCAATCAGGTCAAGGAACCTCCAAACAAGAACCAGGAATACGAATACCAGAATGATCCTTGAAAGGTACTGCGGAACTTCCATGATTGAGAGTATGAATGGGATTACCAAAAACAGCCCAAGCACCAACAGCAGTTTTAGGAAATCGCCGGCCAAATGGGATGCCGAAAGCTCATGCCGGTGCTTGGTTACAAGCGAAAGCTTGACAAGGTTGTATTCAAGCGCAACATACTTGAGCATTTTTAGGAGGAAGAAAATTATCCCAAGCGATACCAAAAGCATGACAATTGAAAACAGGTTCACTTCGATTCCAAGGATTGCAACCGTGAAATTCGAGAATAAATACCAGCAAACGCCAATTACCCCGACAAAAAACACGATTATGGATAGGTTTGAGAGGATTGAAACGCCAGCCCGCTGCAATGCTCCGGTAAACTTGTGCCCGGGCTCGAATGCATCGGTTATTTCCCTCATGTACTGCGCAAACCTCCTGCCCCTTTGCTTGAGGGAAAAAGGCATGATTTTTTGCGAGATCATGTGGATGGAATCATACTTCCCAACGGATAGGGAGGTTGCAAGGGATGAGATAAACACTACAACGGATGTGATTGCAACAAGATCAAACCCGCCGGTGATTACTTCTGCGCCTTCTTTTGCAATCAATAAGGAAAACTCCCCGACCGAAAGGAGGGCAAGGCCTGAAAAAACCGCGGATTTGGATGAGAAACCAAAAAGGTATGCTGAAACCGATGTCCCGATGAATTTGAAGACCAAATTGGCAATTGCTATTGCCAAAATAATCGGCCAGAATTTGACCAGTGAACCGGGGTTGATCAGCATCCCAATTGACATGAAGAATAGGGAAGAAAAGACAAGTGCGAATGGGGAAATTGCCCTCTCAAGCTCCTCGCCTTTTGGAAGGGATGCAACCAAGCTTCCTGCTAAAAATGCCCCAATTGACGGGGTTAGGTGCACAAGCTCTGCTAAATAGCTAAAGCCAACGCCCAAACTTAGGGCGGTCAATACCATGGTTTCTCCTGCTTTGTATTTCACAAGCCAGTCAAAAATTAATCGCAGGACTCTTAGCAAAAATAAATATACGACCGAAATTATCAAAACCGCAATGAAAATTGATGAGATTAAACTAAAAGAGGTGACTTTTTCGCCTGCATTCAATGCAGAAAATACGGTCAGCGCAAAAATTGCAAACAAATCCTCAACAATTAGCGCCGCAACAAGGATGGGGACTTCCTTTCGGTTGATCATCTCCTTTTGCTCGAGCACCCGAACAACCAGGGCAGTTGAGGAAATTGATAGGATTGCGCCCAGGTAAAGGGGCATGAGGGGGCCAAAATCGCCAAATAGGCCAAGGAATGTGCCAAACCAGTATGAGAGGAGGAATACGATGCCAAGCTTGAAAATTGCAATGAGGAATACCCGAAGCCCCAATTTGGAAAGTTTTGAAACGTTGAATTCGATCCCGATTGTAAATAGCAAAAGCACAGCCCCAACATCAGCAAAAGTGGTTACGATCTCGCTCTCCTGAATGAGCCCAAGCGAATTGGGGCCAACTAGCGCGCCAATTACAAGCAGCCCTAAAACTGCCGGCTGCCGAAACCTGATTGCCAAAACCCCGGCAATTGCCGCGAATAAAATCAGGAATCCAAGGTCTGAAAATAGGGCCATTTACATCTCGATTTAATTTGGGCGCAATCGTTAAATAAGTTTGCGCTGATTTGGAGGGAATATCATGGTAAAAATTGGATTTTGCCATTTTGAGCAGGTCTTTCCGTGCGCCGATTTCCTGCAATCACCAATATCTTATTTAAGATGGAAAAATTAAGTAAGCAGGGATAAAATGGCAATTGAGCAAAATATTGCAATTTCGGGTTTTGGAAAGGAATTGGAAATTGCACTTGATGCGGTTAAGGAAGCCGGAAAGGTTTCCTTGGATAGTTTCGGTGGGAGAATTGCCTTTGAATTGAAATCCGATAAAACGCCTGTTACAAAAATCGACAAACTATGCGAAAAAAGCATTTTGCAAATTATAGAGGCAAATTTTCCAAATGATTCTATTTTATCAGAAGAATCAAAAGAAAAGAAAAAAAACCTAAAACGCAGATGGATAATCGATCCAATCGATGGCACTAAAGCTTTCATCCACGGAATCCCAACATATGGGAACATGGTTGCATTTGAAAAGGATGGAGAAATTGTTGCAGGCGCAATCAATGTTCCGGCGCTTAAAATTCTGTTTTATGCGGAATTAGGGAAGGGCGCATTTGCAAACGGCGAAAAAATTTGCGTTTCGGATGTTTCCCAACTTAAGGAAGCTTGCATTTTGCACGGAAGGGGAAAGGGTTTTTTGGAGAAGGGGTATTTGAAAAAACTCCGCAAATTGCTCGATTCTGTTTACCATTCATGGGGGATGAGCGAACCATATGCGCCGTATTTGGTTGCATCCGGGCATGTTGACGCATTTGTCGAAACTTTCCCGCACCCATGGGATGTTGCCGCCCCAAAAATCATAATTGAGGAATCCGGCGGCAGTTTTTCGGATCTGAATGGCAAAAACACCATCAAATCCAACAATATTGCAATTTACAGCAACGGACTTTTGCATTCGGAACTTATAAAAATATTGAAAAAGTAAATGTATTGGGGTTGGAAGGGAATTTGATTGATTTGGAATTAGTGGTTTGGTTCAATTGGTTTGCGGACAAATATTAGTTTCCAACATTTATTTCAGCTACATATCAAAAGGTGGTTTTATGGAAGAAGTGAAAAGATTATACAGATCAAGGGATGAAAAGATAATTGGCGGTGTTTGCGCAGGGATTGGAAAATACTTCAACGTGGATCCGGTATTGGTCCGGTTGCTATTTGTAATTTTGGCGTGGGCAGGCGGGCTTGGGATTGTGCTATATTTGGTTGCCTGGCTGATCACTCCGCTTGAGCCGGAAAAAAGCGCTAGGAAGAAATGAAATTAATATTATTTTCAAATTGAGGGATTTTTTATGTCAATGGAATCGCAAATAAAATTAAAGCAAGGGGAGAGAGCGCCATATTTCAAATTAATGGGAGTTGATGGCAAATTTTACTCCAAGGATGATTTCAAGAACAAGAAAGCTCTGCTGGTAATTTTCATGTGCAACCACTGCCCATATGTGAAGGCAAAAATCAAGCTGATCAACGAATTGCATGCCAACTACTCAAATAAGAATGTTGCAATTGTTGGGATCAGCTCAAATGATGCAAAACAGTATCCGGATGATTCATTTGAAAACATGAAACTTTTTGCGCAGGAGCATAGCATTGAATATCCCTATCTTTATGATGAATCGCAGGAGGTTGCTAAAAAGTATGGCGCGCAATGCACTCCGGATCCGTTCCTATTTGATGAGAATTTTGAACTCGCCTACCACGGACGGTTGAACAATGCCATGTCACCGGAAGCCAAAGCCACCAGCAATGACATGAAATCCGCAATTGAATCCGTTTTACGGAAAAAAAAGCCGGAAACATTCTTTGTGCCTTCGATTGGATGCGGGATCAAGTGGAAAACCCCAAGTGAAACCTAGGTTTCCCTATCGGGTTGCCCTACATTACTAGTTAGTTAAGCCTCCGGGAAGGATTGACACATCGGCGGCGGGGGAAGTATCCCCCTTGAACCGATTGTTCGTTCCCCCTCTAATTAGTTAAGCCCCCGGCGAGGATTGCACTCGCGGCCTTTTGTTCTCTCGATACGCAAATCAAAACCGTTTTCTTTCCAGCGGAGCCATCGCCGCTTTCTTTTTTGAACCGAGCAGACAAAAGTCTGCGCGGCCCAAAAGACTCCCGGTCTTTTGGGAAGAAAGGGGCAAGGCGTTTACGAGACAAACGCTCTACTACTGAGCTACGGAGGCTTGATTTTATGTTAGGGATCGTAAGGTTAAATAACATTAGAACCCAAGTTTCATATTGGTCTTTTTATGCCTCATAAGTGCGCAAGATGCGGTATATTATATAGTGCAGGAGCTGAACAGCTATTTAGAGGGTGCACTTGCGGATCTAGGATTTTCATGTTTGTTCGGCCAGAACAGCTAAGCATCAAGGATCAGATGGATATGCTTGAGCGGGAAGGAAAGGATCTAATTGCCGAAAACCGAGAGCAATTGGAAGAAATCGCTGAAATTGCGCCAATTTCAATTGAAAAAGCGGTAATGCAAACTGAAAAGGCGGTAATAGAGGTTAAACCTTCAGTTGGACCTGCAACAGTAAAATCCGTTCCTGAAATGGAAAAGGAAATCAAGCAGGAAAAGAAGAGGAATGAAATTTTGCATGAAGCTTCGGAAATTGCGGGCGGGCAAAATATAGCAGAAGGAAAAAATAAGCCGTTAACCATGGAAATAGGGGTTGAAAACGTAATCATCCATGAAAAAGGAAGCTACGAACTCGACATCAACTCGCTAATGCAGGGAAATCCATTAGTAATCAAATCCGAGCATGGAGTGTTCTACATCAGGATCCCAGCTCCGGTCAAACAAAAGGCGAAAAAGTAAATGGCAGAAGTTTCAGTATTTTCGGGCCTTGCGCTTTTCAAATTCTCCCAATTTGAAACAATTGCAGTTGTAGTTTTACTGATCATTGCCGCAATCATAGTCTTCAAAATCGTTAAGAAAATGATTGTGAATTCAATACTTGGAATTGTTGCGGTTCTAATTCTCCAGTGGCTTGGGCTTGGAATCAACATGACTGCGCTTGGATATCTGATTGTTGCAATATTTGGACTTTTTGGGGTTGCGCTCCTTGTCGTATTCAAGCTGCTTTCGATTGGAGTTCCCTAAATCAAAATTCATTCGGTGCAATATTCAATGAAGGAAGAACTTCCGGTAACTTACAAGTATTTGTCCGCAAACGATGTTGATAACCCGGAAATTTCCAACTTTTTGCACATGGTTTTCAGACACGTGGATTTTGAAAGCGATTTTTGGAGATTAAACAAAGAAAAATTGAAGAATATACCGCTGAAGGAAAAAATCCAAGCGCTAATTTCCAACAAATATGGGGCTTTGATTGCCGTACATGAAAATAAACCGGTTGGGATGTATACTTTCCAAGACCATTCATCGGATGGCAGCAGGAGGGTATTTTCGGATTTCACGCATCCTAACCATAGGCGCCGCCAGGTGGCATTGAATGGATTGACTAAAATAGTAAGCGATGGGCTAAAGGGGGGAATCACGTTATTTTATTTTTCCAAGGGAAAAAACAACCAAAATACCCCTCCGGAAACATTGGCAAGGTTGAGTAAATTCAAGGAGCTTCACGCAGCAAGGCTTGGAGTCGATGTGGATATCAATACGGGCAGGATTAACAAGATAGCCAAGGATTAACGGATAATTGGCGCTTATTTTATGAATTACCCACACCTAAAGGTGTGGGTTTCTACCGGTAAAATTGCTAATTGACCGCTTCATCCAACAGCTAAAGCAATTGGTTTTCGCGCCCAAGGGGGATTCTCTGCCTTGCCCCCTTTTAACAAAAGGTTCATCATAACCGGTCATTTACTGAAAAACCGTGTCCTTGTAGGGCAAACACTCAGGATGGCATGGGCGGTTAAAAAAGCCATCATCACCAAAAAGCTTATAATAAACAAATTGTTTATTATTGCATGTTTAAAAAAAAGATAACGGAGCAGGTGCTGGAAGCAATTGAAAAATCACCGGGGGGAATAGCAAGCCTGGACATCCTTCTAAGCCTTCGAATTTGCAACAGCTCAACCTTGAAAACTACCATTAGCCGGCTAAACAAAACAGGACGGTTAATCCGCTTGAAGCGCGGAACTTATTCAGCAAGCCCAATGCGCAATGCCTTCCTTTGCGCCCAAAGCACGTTCAATGGCTATTTGGGATTCAGCTCTGCCTTATACCTACACGGGATAATAACCGAACTTCCATTCACAATAAGCGTTGTTACCGCAGGAAACTCGGGCAAAAAGCAGATTGGCGAATACCAATTTAAGGCAATTTCACTCAAGGAAAAGGGCGTTGGTTTTGAAAAAAACGGGGAATATACGGTTTCCAGCCGTGCCAAAACGCTGTTTGATTGCCTTTATCTGCCGGAATATTCAATTGAACGGCAAAAACTAATTGAAGCGTACAAGGATGCGGGATTATCAAAAAAGGAATGGGCTGAATTTGATTTGTATGTGGAAAAATTCGCCGGAAGCAAAATGGCGAAGATGGAAAAAGCTAAAAAGGAAATAAGGGGGAATTAATCCATGGAAATCAATTTGGAAGTTAGCAAAACCATTGCAGTGCAGTACGGATTGCCGCTCCAGTATGTGATAAAGGAATTCTACGTTTTTGATGTGCTTTCGCAGATTGCCATGTCTAGCTCCCAGGATAGGAATTTCATTTTCAAGGGAGGGACTGCTTTGAACAAGGTATTTTTGGGAATACAGCAAAGGTTTTCGGAGGATTTGGATTTTGACCTTAATACAGAAAGCATAACAGAGGTTAGGGAAAAATGCAAGCAGATTGCTGGCAAGATTGAGGGATATGAAATATTGGAATTCAGAAAAGTAGGTTCGACCATCCAATTCTACTGCAACTACGAAAATTCAATAATCGGCAAGGATCACGTACGTGTCGATGTTGCCGCCAAAAAGATAATAACTGAAAAACCGCCAATAATCAAACCGGCGCAGTCAACTTATACCCAAAGGTTTGTAACCGGGCTTTACGTATACGCCCTTGAGGATCTGGTTGCACGGAAAATGCATGCTCTTAAAACTAGGACCGAAGGCAAGGACATTTACGATGCTTACAATGCCTTGCCACTTTGCGGGAATATAAAAAAAGCAATTGAAAGGATGCTAGAATCCGAAAAAAGCAAGGAGAGTGTGGAGGAATTCATTGGAAAAACAATTATTGCGGTAAAAAAGCAGGATGCCAAAAAAATTAGGAACCTGACAAACCCATTCATCCCATTTGGCAAAAGGCCAAAGGATTGGAGCCAGCTGAAGAATGCGCTGATCTTGCGGTTGGAGGATCTTTGAGAATAAATGAAGGGGCTAACGGCAAATATTCCTTGAATCTGGATCGGTTTTATCGTCTCTGAAAGAGTTTATAATCCTAATAAGCATAAATAACATCAAGGGTCCGTAGCTCAGCCTGGATAGAGCGTCTGCCTCCTAAATGACACGGCTTTTTCTCCCAAGAAAAAGTAGTGTCGGTACAAAAAGAGGGATTTTGTCTTTGAAGATCAATTTCCCTTATTGGAGCAAGTAGAAGGTCAGGGGTTCGAATCCCCTCGGGCTCGTTGACACGTCTTTTTCTTTCAGAAAGAAAAAATAGTGTCGGTACAAAAAGAAACAAATTAGATTTGCAAATCATCTGCTTTATCCAGCAATTAGCGGATTTGCCCCAAGCCAAGCGCCAATCAAATAGCCTGCAATTGCAGCAGTTGTCCCAACAACTGCAATTTCGATTCCGGATTTCCACCAAGAGCCGGTTGTGACTTTTGCCTTGTAGGCTCCGGCTGCGAATAAGACAATTACTCCGAGTACAACGGATAGCATCATTGAAAGCGGTATGTTTGTTGGGAATAGGAAAAAGGGAATCATCGGAACTAGCGAACCTATGAATGCCGAAAAACCCACTAAAAATGCGGATTTTATTGGATCTGGCATATCCTTGGTTTCAAGCCCAAGCTCTTGGGAAAGCATCACTTTTAGCCACAAATCGTGGTTTGCTGTGATTTTTGCAACTATTTGGTCAAGCAATTTTCCACGGAAACCCATCTTATAGTAAATTTCACGCACTTCCGCTTCCTCCTCATGCGGAACTTCCTTCATTTCACGCTTTTCCTTTTCAACTACGCTCTCATAATAGGAGCGCTCTGCTTGCATCGATGTATAGGCAACAGCCGCCATTGAAATGCTCTCGGCAAATGTTGCAACCAAACCGGCTATTACAACAACCTGCACATCCGAAGTTGCAGATGCAACCCCCAACACTATCCCCATAACGTTGACAAGCCCGTCCTGGCCGCCTAAAATCAGATCCCGAAGATTCTGGCCGTCATGCGAAGGTCCATGCGCCAATTTCTTCCTTATTTTTGCCTTAATTTTGTTGATCATGTGAATGCATTGCAATTAATTAACAAAAGGGCAATAAATAAAGATAGGTATGGGAAAAGTACCATCAGGGTTTAAATTTAATGGCGGTTTTTTAAGTTGTGGAATTTTGGGCTTTTGAAATAGATTTGGTTCAACGCCATCCACCTGAATTGTTTTTTGGGTTTTTAGGGTAATAAATATGGTTTTGTGCATCATCGCATTGGTTGTTTTTTCAGTTCTTGGCATCTTTTCGGCAAAATATCGGGTGCTTGCAAAAGAAGCGCTTGGCTGTGTGATTAAAACCGCAACATTCAAGCCGTGCGAGGGGGATTTGGAAGATAGGCTTAGGCGCGGAATTCTAAAAAGCGCATTCAAGATTTCACCAACTCTTGCAAAATACATAAACAAATACTTCAGCTTGCTCTCATGGGCATTTGTGCTGTTGTTTTTTGGATCCACAATTTACACCGGAATTGGCATCTACAACTATTTTGCATTCGGCAATTGCAACGGCCCAAATTCAACAGGCTTTTGCGTATTTGATGTTTTGGGAGGAGGCAGCGGATCAACTAATGAAACCGGATGCCCGGCAGTGGGTTTTGGGGAAGGAAGCTTGATTGCTCCAACTTATTTTGGAACCCATAAAACTGGCGGGGAAAATGCAAAAGTCATAGTGGTTGAATTCGGATGCTATTCCTGCCCATACACACAGCAGGCTCAACCGGCGGTAAATGAAATCATCAAAAAATACGGCGATAAGATCCAATTTGCCTTCCTTGCACTTCCGCTTCCAAACCATAAGTTCAGCAATGAAACAGCCCTTGCAGCCGAATGCGCAAGTGAGCAGGGCAAATTCTGGGAGTATCACAACAAATTGTTTGATGAGCAAGAAGGTGTGAAAAATGAGGGGATTTCAAAGCTTAGCCAAATCGCCGGTTCTTTGGAATTGGATGTTGCCAAATTCAATTCCTGCGTAGCCGATAAAAAATACCTCGAAAACGTGCAAAAAAGCTTTGATGAGGGAGTAAAGGTAGGAATTTACGGAACCCCCACATTTTTCATAAATGGCAAGCCCCTTGTTGGGCCAAAAACTGTTGATGAACTTAGCAGGGAAATTGATGCGGGGTTAAGATGAGATTGGAATAATTTAGGAAAAATGTATTTTTCAGGCGTTGGTGAAAGAAGATGATCAACACTAAAAACCCAATAATCATTGCAACCGGAGTGATTGCGCTATTGCTGATTGTGATTGTTTTCTTCGGGACAAGGGGCAAGCCGGATGATAATATTATCGCCTGCACAATGGAAGCAAAAATCTGCCCGGATGGCTCTGCTGTTGGAAGGGTTGGGCCTACTTGCGAATTTGCAAAATGCCCCGAGGTAAAAGTTCAAAAAAGCGGAATTGAAGGAACCGTAATGCTTGGGCCGATTTGCCCGGTTATGAGGGATCCGCCCCAAGAGGAATGCAAGGACAAACCATTTGAAACCCAATTGGCATTGACAACTGTTGATGGAACCCAAAAAATATTAGCGTTCAACTCGGATTCAAATGGAAAATTCAGTATTGAGATAGCTGCTGGAGAATATGCAATTTCATCTTCGGATGCAACAAAAATGTTCCCAAGATGCGTAAGCAATGGAATAATAAAAGTTGTTGAAAATTCCGTTGCAAAAGTTGAAATCAACTGCGATACTGGGATTAGGTAGGAAAAAAATTCAAAGTTAAATCTTGCGATTGAGAAATATCACCCAAACTCGCGGATTTACCCTTGAAATCGAGTTTGTCCCAAAACTCTTATAAAACCCCGGATTGTGGGCTTTTAACCCACAAAACACGAGGTGAAAGCTATGTCCCTAGCTTTCAGTTTGCCTTTGGATCCGCAAGTTGAAAAAGCTTTTCGCCGCCTGCTGGCGGCG
>JACRGC010000001.1 GCA_016212475.1 Microcaldota archaeon
TCAATTTCCTCAAGCGCTTTTGTTGTTGCGATTTCTTCCAAGGAAGAATCGGATTGGTGGCTTGCCGGTTTCGCCTGTGTAAAATTTCCCTCTTCCATTTGCGCTGCATTTTCCATGATTGGCTGTTTTTCTTCCTCTAATCTGGCTGATTTTTCGGATTCCTTTGTTTCCTCTGCAGCTGCCTTTTCCTCCTTCCTTGAAATAGTGCCAACAAAATCCTTAATTTTCTTCTTTAGGAAATCAAACATGCAAATCTACCTGAAATGAAATAGCATTAGCAGCAACAATTAATTAGAACCTATCTATTTTGGGAAAAAACCATTCTATCCATCAAGTTTGTGTAAAAACCAAAATGCGCTAAACCCGATTCCTATTGGTATTTGGCCGCTTCCAGATCAATTTCAGAAAGCCTCTTTGAAATCTTTTCAATATTGCTTCTCAACGTTTCGATTGCCTTGTCAACATTTGATTTTCGCTTCTTTAAAAGTTCGATAGCCTCCCCAAAGGGCTTTTCCAAAAATACGCCTGCGCCAACATCGATTATGACCGATTTGCCATTTGCCGGCTTTGCCTTGATAAAAGTGCCAGCCCCCAGCTGGAAATATGTTTCGTCCGTGACATCCGGAAGGCCTGAAATGCTTTTTTGCGTCGAATCAAGCTGGATCCCAACGGCAACTGCCTGCGAGAGCTGCCTTTGCATTTCCTGCATTTGTGTTTGAAGGTACTGCGCTTCGTATGAAAGCTTGTTCAATTCCTCTTCGTTTGCCATAAATAATCGACCTATTCTTCCAAAATATGGTAAGAAAGCTTTATATTCAAAAGTATTCGCCTATCCGAAAAGCGATTCGTAAATCCGCTGCATCTCAGATCCGGATGTGGCTTCGCCAACAATTGCGCCCTTCGTGTTGGCAACAACCCCGTATGAATTGGCCAAGCTTCCAAGGTTTACCGTGCCTTTAAGCCCGCGCACCTTGAAAATCCTCTCAAGCATTTTCAGCTCGACATCCGATATATCGTTGTTTGCAAGGAGCCCGGAATTTGTTGCTATGTTTGTCGAGCCAACTGTTTGAAGGTTTGCAATCGGGTGGTTTGATACTTCAACTCCAAGGCAATCCGCTATCCTTTTGATTTCAACTTTTGGGATGCTTGGGTTGACAAGCGCTGCATTATCGTTTGTTAGGATGTTGTTTCCCGGTGAAAATCTCTCATCCAAATAGCAAATATTGAGCCCTTCGTCCTTTAGGGGCTTAAGCTCGTGCTTTTCAGCAAGCGCTGATACGACTATGCCATTTGAATTAAGGGCGCAAAATATCCCAAGGGTTGGGGATTGGCAAATGAACATGGGAATTACCTTTGCCTGAAGGGCATCTTCAATTTGCGGGATGTTCTTTTCGTGGATGTTTTTGGGTATCAATGTGAGCTTTTCGCTTGATTTTATGAATAGCCCGATGAATGGATTTTTGTAAAACGAGAGTTTTTTTATTTGGGACATAATGAATTCTCAAAATTAGTAAGTTTTAAGGGGTATTTAAGCAATTTGAAATTGCAATTCAGGCAACGGTTTCGGCAATTACGATTCCTTCCTTATCCTTGGTTGCCTTGATCTTGATTTTCTTAACCGGCCTTCCGGATCCTCTTTTCCTTATGAAGTTATTCAAAATAAGCGAAATTTTAACATTCCCCTCCTGCGCCTTCATGTGCCTTGTCAGGTATTTTTTCAGGAATTTGATTGCATAATTGGAGCGCTGCATCGCAGGTTTTTTGAACGCATCGGACAGCGGAACAATGAAAATCCTCTCAAGGATGATCTCGCGCTTCTTTTCAGCTTTTGGCTCATCCTTGCTAACCGTCGCTTTTTCCGCCTTGGCCTTATCTCCCTTCCCTTTTTGGGTGGATTCCCGAGCTTTTTCTTCCTTTGAAGCTGCAACCTCCTTTGCATCCGCTTCTTTTTTCTCCTCGGATTTTTTTTCCTGGAGGGATACGAATTTCGATTCCTTTGCTGCTAGAACGTCTGGAGCCATATTATTTCTTCACATCGGGTTTTTTTAGTTATTTCTTTATGTCTAATTTTTTGGTTTTCCAATTCCTTGAGAACCTGTTGAATGAAACCTTCCTATTTGTCTTTGCAATTGCAAAAACCGGGATCCTCCTGTTGAGCTGGTTTGCCTTGACAAGTTTTCCCTTAAGCGTAGTGCTTTTGATATTTCCCATAATTTAAACAGCCTCGAATTCTTCGGGAGTGAACGTAAATTCCTCGTAAGATGAGATTTTGCCCTTAAGCTTCATGACTTCCCTTGAAAGCAGCCAAATGACCATTGTAATTGCCTTCCTTCCCTTGTTATTTGTCGGAATGACTACATCGACGAATTTTGTTTGGTTGTTGGTATCGCAAAGCGCAATTACAGGAACATTGATATCGTAAGCTTCCTTGACCGCCTGCCTATCGGCATTCGGGTCGACAACAATAATGATGCCGGGCTCGATAAAATCCGCCCTTCTTGGGTTTGTGAACCTTCCTGGGGTAAACCTTCCAATAAGTGCGTTAAAGCCTGTCAATTCGCCCATTTTTGCAAGCGGCGATTTTGCATTTTCCTTGTTGCTAACTAGATAAACTTTTTCATCCGGGAATTTTGCCAAAAGCTTTGCAGCTGCCCGAATCCTCCCATCCATTTTTTTAAGATCCAAAACGTGAAGCCCATCTTCCCTAACCTTGTAGATGTATTCTCGCATCCCTCCGGACTTGTTCCGGGTTCCGATGTGAACTCCCGCCCCTAAATATTTTTCCTGTGGAATTAATAGATCCATTTATCA
Source organism: Microcaldota archaeon (assembly GCA_016212475.1). Classification (GTDB taxonomy): domain Archaea; phylum Micrarchaeota; class Micrarchaeia; order Norongarragalinales; family SBBD01; genus JACRGC01. Next base: position 2,812 of record JACRGC010000001.1, read on the forward strand.
TCACTTTGCTAAACTTCCGTAGTTGCATTAAAGATTGGATAATACGCGCTTTTTTTATGCCCCAAATTTCCCTTCAAAAACAGCTATTCATTCAGAAAGCTAGAAGGAGAATAGTTACGCATAATCAGCTTTAAAATCCTTATAGTACAATAATAGATAAACAGCTTTAAAAATCGTTGTCTTGGGTGCTATTAGTTGTGGAGGGGGAAGAAAATTCAATGGAAGAATCTGCAAAAACACCTACTTTAAGCAAGAAAAACATAATTTTAGCTGCGCTTTACCTTGCAAACAAGCCTTTGCCACTGGACGAGCTTTCAAAAACCATAAAAACCTCGGTTGAGGATGCGGAGGGGCATGTTGCTGAGCTATCCGAAGATCTTAAATCACTTGGTTTTCCGCTTAAAATCACGCTTTTTGATGATCCGGCAAAGCTTTCCGGATCCCAAGTAAAGCTTGAAGTTGTCGATGACTATTTGGCGGCGGTTTCGCACCACTCTTCGCAAATAGAATTTGGGAAAAAGGCGCAAAAAATACTAGCACTCATTGCAAAAAAGAAGGAACTGCTCCAATCCGAGCTCAAATACTATTTCAAGGGCGACATTTACGACGCGGTTGATGAGCTGATAGGCCAAAAGCTCCTGATAACGGAAAAATACAAGAATACAAAGAAACTCAAGCCAACGAAGCTGTTTTTTGAAAGGTACAAACTCGTTGAATAGGTGAATATAATGGCAGAAAAACAAATGGAAGAAAAGCAGAAAAGGATTGTGATTCCAAATAATGAGCTTCATCCTGATTTTGAACACCAAATAGATGCCATTTTGAATGCGAGGAAATTTAGATCGCTAAATCGTACAACTGCAGCTGCTTTCTCTGTAGCTGGTATAACTTTGTCAAAAGAAATTGGTGGCAATGGAGGATTTTATTTGGGAATGCTTGGTGGGGCGGGTGCTGGGCATTTTTTGATTGATGCCAGGAAGAATAATGTCGATGTTAGAAGATTAACCCGTGCAATGCCGGAGATAATAAATATTGAAACATGGAAAAATTCAAAGCGACCCGAGTTAGCTTCGTTTGACAAATATGGGGAATATAAAATAAACAAGTTGGATAAAACCCATCCATTCCGTTTTATTGACCGGAAGGGTAATCTGCATCTTCTGCCTTCGTCAAAAGTCCAAAGGGCGCTCTACAGGGCGCAGCAGACTTTCCTTCGGGAAATAGTTCCCGGAAGGCAGCGGTTCAAATAGTTTGATTTACGTCAATTCAATTCTTCCCGCCTAAACAAGGCATCCGCACTACATGGTTTTACTTTTCCTTTATTTCCTTGTAGGCATATTCCTCGGACCTTACGTGGAGGCGTTTGTTTACAAGGTCTAATTCCTCAAGCCTATCGAGGAATATTTGTGCATAATTTGCCGATAGCCTAAAGCCGTTATTCAACATTTCCGAAAAAATCTCCTTTGCGTCTTTTTTTTGGATCTTCCCCTTTCTTACAGCTTCAACCAAAACAAACAATGTCCCCCTAGGGATCAATCCAACTGATTTTGCAGCAACCCTTCCTTCCTCCTCATCCATCAATACTTCAGAAATTTTCAATTCGCCTGCAAGTGAAATGGTTTTTGATTCCCCCTCATGGAGCCCCCTGAAAACTTTTGGCTTTTTTGATCTTTTAACAATGATTTTACCTTCTTCGATGTATTTTTTTACAAGTATTGCGTCAGAATGCCCTCCTTCAAGTCCTCTGATAACTACTTCCTCTTCCACAGATTGTTCAATTATGATCTTGCCAAAAAGTTCAACTAGGAGGTTCAGTCTTCCAACCTTTGCAAATTGGATTAGAGGCGAAGCATCGCTTACTATCATTTTCCATCAGCCCAAATCCTCCTTCAAAGATTGTTTTGAATAATGGAGTGAAATTCCTTTCTCCAAAAGCGTTTCGTTCATTTTTCTAAGCGTAACTCCGGCGATTTCAGCAGCTTTCCAGGTTGAAATTTCACCATTCACGTATTTTTCAATTGCGTTTTCTAGGTAAACCTGCTTAAGGCCAGCTTCAATTATCTTCCTGAATGCCGCCGATCGGTCAAGCTCCTCTTCCTCCTCGACAAATGCAATCCGCTTAAGCTGCCCTTCCCCTATTCTCAAGCTAATGGTTTTCATATTGCAATTTATTATATTGCAATATTTATAAGGTTTTTGGTTTTTGAGCAAGCGTATAAATAGATTGATTTGAATAGCTTTTGCATGGAAGCTCCCTTATATGTATATTTCCCATCCGTTAGGCCAATTGTTTCCAATACGGTTGCGAAATGGTTTGTCCATGCAATTGAAGCTAGGGGAAAGCCCGAACTGATTCCAAATCTTCTTGCAGAATCTGAAAAAAAAGGCGTCTCAGAAGGCACTTCCAAAATTCTCAAAGGAATTGCAAGGAATTTAAAAAACAGGCAAATAATTGGAAATGAGGAAGCTCGAATCAAGCGCGAGGTTCATTTTGTTGTAGCTGATGTTGCCCCGTTTTATTACGAAAAGCCAGCATCCGAATTGCACACCGGAAAATTCAGGGAATTAACCCAAATTCTAAACAAGATTGGCAATAAATCGGGAGTTTTTGTGCATCATATTTCGTCCGAAGAATATCGCGATGCAATACCATCAAAATTTATCCTACTTGGAAACAATCATCCGCAGTTTCATTTAAATATGGTTTCAAAAATCAAAAGCAGCCCGGGGGCTGCATCAAATATCGCACTAAGTTATATAAGATCAATTGCAAATTCGCACCCATCAATTGGGGTTATGCGAATGGACGATGATAGGTTTCCCCAGCTGTTTAAAATGAAATGGGGCGAATTCCCAAGATCCTTCCGCAATTTCTTCCATGACGCCCTAACACAGGATAATGGCGGAAGCTTTGGAACCTATTTTGGGTATGTTGATGCTTTTGGCAGAAAAGAATCCAAGGCGAATCCCGTGCTAAATCGTTTTACCCTAAATTTGCTCAATCCGCAGCATTTGCGATATATCAATACCCGCATGAACGAGGATTATACCATTCCGGAAGGCAAGGAAGTACTAGAAGTCCCAGATTACATCTTAAGCGTAGGGAAACATAGTACTTGGTTTAACGACCTGCCTGAAAACAAGGAACCAACTAAAAATGCCTCTTTTGGAAGGTATGCTGAAAGGGGCCTAGTGGATGCGTTTCCCCAAAAAATAGCGGAAGCAATTATAAAAAATTCCGGAATCAAAAGAAAATAACTAGTAAAATTAAATTTTCAAACAAATAAAGGGGGAGGCGGCGACACGTGGTGGGGTAATATTCCCCCGTGGGGTGTCAAATCTCAAACCCAGCCATCTGCATTATCTGGAGCTCTTCCATGCTGACCTTCTTTCCGGATTTGAAGTCAAGGTAGATCTGCTTTGCTTTTTCTTCAAGCTCATCGAGCTTTTCATCCTCCTTCTTCTTGCGCTCCCTTCTCTCCTCGGCGTAAACCCTATCCCCTTCGGTTTGGATTTCATTCCTAACATCCCGAAGCTTGGAATAGGTTTCATCTGCGTCTTTTCGCTTTTCGCCGATCTTTTCAAGATAATCGGAAATTTCAACCCGGATTTCATCCGCCTTCTTGTAATATTTAAGCATGGTCTCATGGCGGGAGTCGCTTTCCTTGGAATTGACTTCTTGTATCCCATCAAGCGACCTAAATTCGTTGTTTAGCTCCTGCCTTGATTTTCGAAGCTCATAGAGTTTCCTCCTAAGCGGCTGCGTCTTTTCAAGTGCGATTTTTTGCTTTAATAGTTCTTTAATTTCTTTGGAAAGGGCGTTTTCCTGCTTTATTGGCATTGCTGAAGTTTGCAGTTGCCATTCGAGCTGATCGATCAGGTGATTTAGCCTGCCAATTGGCATGCTGCCCTCAGGAACAACGTATTTGCTCCCTTCGGCTTCAAGTTCTTTGAGCTGCAAGTCAACTTCCCTAGCCTTATCAATCAGGTGCCTTCTTTTGTCGACTGCCTCCTTTACCTTGGAGTTGTATTCGTCCCTTGCCTTTCTTTCAGTGTCGGCCTTATCCAAAAGCTCCTTTAGCATCTGGATTTTCTTCTGATTCTCATCAGCCATTTTCCTAACTTCTAGGTTCTTGCTTCGAGTCTCTTCTTTAAGTTCTTCGATTTCTTTTCCGTTTTCCATTATCTTCCCTAAAAAATCCCACTTTACCCTTCGTTAGAAGAAGTTGCCGGGTGATCAAGTTCAATTTCTATGATTATTTCATCAAGTTCAGCGCGCTGCTTTTCCAAAACTTTCCTAATCCTTCGGATCCTTGCCTGCGAGAGTGCAATTTCCTTGTATTTCCGAGAAGCCTTGTTGAAATGATCCATTGAAAGCGAGTTGTACGGCTCGGCATCCATGGTCATTGAAATATCCTTCAAAATTTCAGCCAAAAGATAGTTTGCGGAAAGCTTGACTTCCTTTTTTAGCTGATGTGTATTCTTGAGGTTCTCCCTTATAATGGATACTATTCTGGCATTTGGGAACGGAAGCTTGGCTTCTTCGGCCTCATCTACGGCGTCCTCTCCTTGCTCTGCATGCTCTTCTTCAACTTTTGTTGTTTCTTCATCGACCATATGACTCCACACCTTTAATGCTATAAAATCAGTGATATAATTTACGGGTTAAAAGCTTTTTAAACAACCCCTCTAGGGGGATATCCCCCTACTCGGGTTGCCTCTACCCCCTTATTTGTGCCGCCTCTATCCCCTTTAATTATGCCGTCCAACCTCCTTTTTACTGCTGAAGCTATTTTTTGTCTCTATCCTCCCTATTTCCGCCGCCCACCTTCTTTTTGTTATCAAACTATTTTTTTCTCAATTGCTTCCCTGCGCCCTAAGAAATGAATTCAAGCTCCGTTTTCATTTTTCCGCATTTCAGCCCGTTATAGATTTCCGTTTTCCTTTCAAAAACAGCAGATTTCATGAGTTCAAAAAAGTTCCCCTTCATCAAAAGGTTTTTTACAGGTTTTCCGATTTCCCCGTTTTTGATTTCATGTGCAATTAAAATGGGGAAGGAAAAATCGCCCGTAACCGAATTCGCGCCCGATGTCAGGAAAGAATTCAAATAAATCCCGTTTTTGCATTCCATTGCCAAATCCAATGCATCCCCGCCTTCAACTGAAATATTTGTAAATGAAATTGAGGGCGGCGTTTCAAACGAATGCCTAAAGCCGTTCCTGCTTATTTTCCCCCCCATTTTTGCAGCTGTTGCCATATCTGATGCGTATGATCTAACCGCCCCTTTTCCTATAAGCGCTGTTTTTTTTGTAATGTTTGCCTCGTCATCGAATTCGCAGGGCAGGGCGCCGTTTTCAAGGGTTGGATCGTCGTAAATTGAAATATTCCCAGGCGAAATTTCCATGCCAATTGATGTCCTAGTTATTTTTTTCCTAAGCGATTCCGCGCTTAAATTGTATTCCAGGAAAAGCCCAAACAGCTCGTAAATTGCCCGGATATCGAACACCACTTCCTTTTTACCGCCCAAAATTTCTTTGGCATTTACCGAGCTTTTTGCAAAATCGGATGCATTTTTTGCAATTTGCCTTGGGGAAAAAAAGAATTTTGCCCCGCTTTGGGCATCTGAGCTTTCGGCTTCCCTGTATCCGCACTGCGACATCGCTGAAAACCCGGATGCCTTTTTTTCAACATTCCCTCCTTCCGAGTTCATTAGCAAATCAAGTGTGATTGCGCACGATATTATGTTGGAAACCGGGGTTGTGTTTTTTTCCTTGTGCACATCAAGCATTGATTCCAGCTCGATTGGCGCCCAATCCTTCAAGCCCAGCGCCTTTTTGTCAAAAAATTTTTCGGACCTTCCGTCCATCCCGGAAAAAAAATAATCGAACGGAGCGGCGAAGGCCGAAAGCTTAAGTGCGATTTTGGCTGATTTTTCCAAATCATCCTCCCGCTCAAATGCGCAAAACCCGATCTTCCTATTTTTTATTGCCCTAATCCCAAACCCTTCCCGGAATATGCTTTCCTTTGAATGCATGCCATCTTTTTCAAAAAATACCGAAGTGGTTTTTGATTTTTCTGAAAATAATTCCAGGCTGCAATCCATTTTCCTGGATAGATTTGAAATTTTTTCCTGCGAAATCATGTTTTTGAACCTCTTAGCAAATAAAACCCTCCTTGAAAATATCACAGCAACCTTTAAACGGATTGCCTTCGAAGTAATTTGACTGCGTGAATGCAATGAGTTTTCTTGAAGCAAAAAACATAACAAAAACCTACGAGGAAGACGGGTCTACCTTTACAATTGTTGACAATGTTTCGTTTTCGGTCGAGAAGGACGAATTCATTGTAATTGTTGGCCCATCTGGCGCTGGGAAAAGCGTGCTTCTTAGGCTCCTAACCGGGCTTGAAGAGCCAACTGCCGGAGTTGTGACTTTTGAGGATAGGCCAATAGAAGTTTCAAACCCAAGGATTGCGGCAGTTTTCCAAAATTTTGCCCTGCTTCCTTGGCTTACGGTCGAGCAAAACATAGAGCTTGGGCTCGAGGCCCTAAAAATTCCAGAAAAGGAGCGCAAGGAAATTGCTGCTAAATATATCCGGCTAGTTGGGCTTGAAGGATCTGAAAATGCGTATCCTCGGGAGCTTTCAGGAGGAATGAAGCAGCGGGTTGGGCTTGCAAGAGCCCTTGCAGTTGAACCATCCCTTCTTTGCATGGACGAGCCGTTTTCAGCTCTTGATGTCCTAACCGCAACAACCCTTAGGGAAGATGTGCTCCAGCTTTGGGGGGATAGGTCGCTTCCGCCAACTTCCGTAATCATGGTGACCCATAATATAGAGGAGGCGGTTTACATGGCCGATAGGGTTTTGGTGCTTTCAAAATCCCCCGCAAGGATCCTTGCCCAATTGAAGATTTCAATTCCTAGGCCAAGGAATCGCAAATCAGAGGAGTTTTTGAACGATGTGGACAAGCTCTACTCCCTCCTAACCTGATGCACGTGTTGCAGTGGTTTATAAACCATTTCCGTATGAAAACCCTTATAAAACGCTTAAGGCTAAAGAAAGTATTAGGGGGCTAAAGTTACGAATCTTAGCTACGCCCTTGAACTTGGAATTTTTATGCAATCACTTCCCGATGCGGGTATAACCAAAGTTGTTGGCCTAATCGAAGTCCTCCACGACCATGGCAGCGAGGACGAAACCGTTAAACTGGCCGAATATTTGCAGCTAGACCTTGACGCCCTCCTTCCGGTTGTGGAAGCTGGCGAAATGCTTGGGATGATAACGGTTTCCGGCGGGAAAATCAAGCTAACCGAAACTGGTTCGAGCCTTATTGGCAATAAGATATCGGACCGCAAGGCAACCATTGGGAAAAAGGTGGCATTGCTCGAGCCATTTAAAAAACTCCTAGAAATCCTAAAAACCAAAAAAAACGGAAGGATACAAAAAAAGGCGCTCCAAAAAATACTTAGGCAAGACCTTCCAAGGGAATCCGCCGACAAGACACTCTCAAAGCTAATAGAGTGGGGCAGGCACGTTGACCTGATTGGCTACGAGTCGGATTCGGAAGAGCTGTATTTGGCAAATCCCTAAATATTGATATTAGCCTCTTGCGCGCGCTGGAATGCGCGAAATTATAACCGGCAATCGATTTCAAATGCAAATTACCCCCTCTTTTCTGACAGTACTTGCCCAAATCCAAAAAACCAGCTGGTTTTTTCAAAGATAACGCTTAAATTGCCAAGCCGCTAAATAATTCCGCTTTGGTGAAAAATTATGGAAAAAACTTTGATACTTTTAAAGCCGGATTGCGTTTCTAGGGATCTTGCCGGATCGGTAATTTCAAGATTTGAAAAAAAAGGCCTAAAAATTGTTGGCCTAAAAATGCTTCAATTGAACGATTCGCTTCTTGATGAGCACTACTCCCACCTCAAAGGCAAGCCATTTTTTGCGGGAATAAAAAAATTCATGAAATCTGCCCCAATCATTGCAATTGCCCTTGAAGGGCTCGAATGCGTTGAGGTTGCAAGGGCAATGTGCGGGCCTACAAATGCAAGAAAAGCTGCGCCCGGAACAATCAGGGGCGATTATTCCTTATCCGTCCAAAGCAATATTTTGCACGCATCCGACAGTTTGGAATCCGCCCAAAAGGAGCTCAAGAGGTTTTTTTCCAAATCCGAGCTTTTCAGCTATGAAAAGGCAAGTTTTGCATCAATTTATTCTGAAGATGAAAAAAAGGGATGAATGGATGCTAACCGATTCCTTGCTATCCCAGATCTGGAGCAAAAAAACCAAAAACGCCGCAAAAATCCCAATATCCTCCCTCAAATCCCGGAAAGTTTTTTCGGGCTTCAATGCCATAACCGATGCGGTTGTAAAATTCAGCAGCTCCGATTTTGAATCCGAGCTCAAAAACTGCAATGCGATCAAACTCCAATCCTTGATGCATAAGGGCAAAGCTCTTGCATCGATCGAAACCAAGGAGGAATTCTTTTTTGCATTCATCCAAATGTTTTCGAAAGGAAAAGCGCTCGAGCTTCCAAGCAGCAATGAAAAGCTTTTTTCATATTTCAAGCTAAAATTCAAGGAAAAGCTCCGAATGGGCGGCCAGGCGGGCATCATTGCAAACCAGCTTGCAAGGCTTGGCCTCAATTCCGTATGCTACGCCCCCCTCATTTCAAGGCAGCAGGCAAGATTATTCCTTCCGGGCGTATTTTTCCCCTTCCTGCAATACGGCAATTTAGCCTACAAAAAGCCAATTGCCTGCATTAGGGATTTGGATGATACAAAGACAAATTGGATTTTTGAATTTGGCAAGGGCGATAAGCTTAAGTTCAATGGAAAAACAATAATCTGCCCAAGATCCAACCGCTTAATAGTTGCCTCGCGGCCTAAAGCGTACCTTCCCTTGTTTGAAGATGCCCTATTGTCCTACCTTCCAAGCATTTCCTCCTCCTTCAATTTATATTTCCTTGCGGGTTTTTCATCCTTCCAAATTACAATGCAAGGCAGGCACTTTAGGCATTATCTCCATAAATTGCTTTGGCAAATCACGCAGCTGAAAAAAAATAAAAATGCAAAATTGCACCTGGAATACGTTGCAATCCATAATCCCGAACTCGAATCAGCAATTTACCCATCCCTCCTTCCTTTATTCGACAGCTTTGGCATTAATGAAGTCGAGACAATGCATTTCCTAAAAATGACCGGCGATAATTACTTATCAAAGCAGATAGGGCGCCACGAATCGCCGATGAATTTTTACCTTGGAATAAGGCGGATTTTTCACAAATTCAAATTGAACCGGCTCCACGCCCATACGCTCGGATATTTCTTCTTGCTCTTAAGGAAGGAATATGTAGGACTCAAAAGCCCAAATGATTTTGTCAGCTCATTGCTTTTTGCATCAAGGGTTGCTGATGCGCGGGCTTCCCTTGGAGTTGCGGCATCAATTCACGATGTTTTGAAATTTGGGGATTTGAAAATGTCAAAAATCGGAATAGATGCAATGAATAGCTTTGCAAATGAATTCATAAAATCAAAGCCCCAAAGGCAAAAATTCCTTCTAAATGGCTATTTTGAAATCGACGACCATTTTGTCATAATGGTCCCAACATCAATTGTTCGGGCAAAATCAACTGTTGGGCTTGGGGATACGATCAGCTCAATTGCGTTTGCAAGCGAACCGCTTTGATTTTGAATAGCCTTGCCCGAATAATCAATTGGACTTTGCGAAATTCCCAATCATTTTTTCAATAAACCAACTTCAATTGCCACTCCATTTTTCCGTTCAATTCCCAGCAGAATTGATTGCAAGGCAGCCTTTTTTCAGGAACAAATCGTTCACATTTACGCAAGCGGTATAGTTGCCGGTAGAAACTGCAACATCATACAAGCACTGGTCGCGCACAATCCCAAACGTTACGATTTCATAGCAAAGCGTCTGGTTGGAATCCTTTGCCGCAATGAACCTAAAGCAATCCTCCCTTGTGGAATTTGCCAAAATCCTATAGCAAAGCGCTTGATTGCTGTTTGCCTTTGCAATTTGCCAATAGCACTGATCCTTTATTGTCTGATTCGATTCAATCCTTGCGCAAACACTTGCCTGCTCCCTTGCAATGGCAACTGTTAGGAAGCACGAATTCATCAAATAATTATCGCCAGTAATTTTTGAGCAAAGATTTTCGTTGCTGTTCCTAATCCCCAGCTCGAAATTGCACTTGTTCTCAAGCGGGGAATCTATCCCATCGCAATCAGGCGGCCTGTTAAGTGAAATCGCATTCAAATAAAGGCAATCCTCCCTGCCCCCAATGCCTGCAATTTCAAGGCATATGCTTGAATTGCCGCTTGCCTTTGCAACTTCCCTAGCGCAAGCATCCCTAGACGCTTTGTTTTCGACCCTTTGGCAAGCAACCGTGCTGTTGGCTTTTTTGGCTATTCCCATGAAGCATTCATCAATTTGGGCCCTTTCCAAATTATAGCAATTGAAAATATTTCCCTCAATCCCTTCAATTGCAGAATGGCATTTGCCCCTGCTAGTCAAAGACACTTTGTCGCAAAGGGAAAGCTTCCTTGTGCTGTTTGCAATTTCAATTAGGCATCTGTCCTTGAATGGCAAATCCAGTTTGTTGCACCCAATTTCATCGCGGATTTCAACTGCCTTATCAAACAGGCAATCCTTCACAAACTGGTCCTCCAAAAGATTGCAAAAAGAATACGCATCCGATGCATTTGCAGCAGGGGCGGATGCATTTTTTCCAATGGTCTTATTTTTTGCGGGTTCGTTATTTGCTGTGCAGCCAAGCATTAGGAGCGCAATCAAAACCACAATTCCGGCCCTTTGCATTTTGAAAACCATTTTTTATAGGAGTTTTAGCTTCCCTGTTATCGGATCCAGTTTCTTTTCATCATCAGGGCCAAGCGCAATTGCAGTCATGCTTCCCGCATCAATTTGCGTGTGCCCGGCGTCCCGAATCACAACGGAAACTATTTTCCTTTTTTTTGCTTCCAGATAAATTTCCCTAAGCTCCTTTTCCCCCTTGACCTTAAGGACGACTTTTTTTTGGCCTTCCCTCCACCACTCCTGCGCTTTTTCGGGGTTGGCAACTGCCGATTCAATGTATCCTTCAACGGATGCGTGCGAGGCTTGCGCTGCAATTTTGCCCTTCCCCATTTCCAAATCCGTCCGGATCACAATTGCCTGCTTTAGCATATGCCTTTCACCTTCAATTCACGAATTGATGTATTTTAACGCTTCCTCAAAATCCATTTTTGCTCCGTTCTTTTCAAAAAATTTGAGCACATTCAAAAGATCGCGCCTAAGGAACTCCTCGGATTGGGGATGGTGCAAAAGAACCGCCTGCCCAACATCAATGATGTATGGCATTCCCTTATGCATTATCACGTTGAATTCGCTCAAATCCACGTGCACGATTTTTGCCCGGTGCATCCTTTGCATGTTCTCCAAAACCTGACCTAGGATTTTTTTTGGGGAATCCATTTGCGCGTTTTTAAGAAGGCCCGACGGAACTCCGTTTTCGCCTAAAAATTCCATGACAACAACATTATCCCTATGCTTGATTGGCCTTGGAACCCTAACCCCCGCTTCATGGCAGATCTTAAGGTTTGCAAACTCCTTTTTTGCAAAAATCTTGACCATGTGGCGCTTGCCCCTTGGCCTATCGAACCTCTTATCCCCTTCCAGATACTGCAATTTTTTCTGGAACGATGGGCCTTCCAATTTGAATATCTTGACTGCAACAAATTCCTCCCTCCCATCATGATTTGCAGTTCCCCTATAAACCGCAGCTTCCTTCCCGTGCTGGATTGGATAATCCAGGGATGAAAAAATTTCGTTGTTCATCAGGTATTTGAGCGTCTTGATTGTATTGTCATCAAATGCCCTTTCCGAAAATTTGAGCTGATGCTCCTTGATCATCTTATCCGATCTTTCCGGCCGCTTCCTTGTGCTAAGTTTCATTGCCATAAATCCAATTTCCCCAAATTAATCCAAAATTGCAACTTTCATTCCAATCATTATGCTTTTTGCAGCTCTTAAATTGCTCCTCCTATCTGAAATTCACTTTCCGAGCGCAATTTTTGAATAAATCCTTTGCATCTCAAGGGCGTCGTTTTCAATTTCGGGGCTTTCCGAAATGATTGTCCCGGAGCAGTTTTTTTCAATCAATGCGCCTGCAAGCAAGTTGAAATCGGGCGATTTTGATGAGATTGGCAGATGCCTTCTCTCGCCCTTTTCCGTATATTCGATTCCCTCAAAATGTATGTGCATGGCTTGGAGGTATTTTTTGCCAAACCCTTCAATTTCGTAAATCTTATCCAAAAAATCCGCCTTTGTTTTCAATTTCCCATTTTCCCTTGCATGCAAATGCCCAAAATCCACGCATGGGTTGACTTTTTCCATCCCGAATTCATTTGCAACCGAAAAATTCTCCTCGATTGTCCCAAATTGCGCAATTTTTCCCATGCATTCGGGCGCAAGCACAACTCCTTCGATTTTACTATTCTTCATCTCATCCAAAATCATCCCGACCTGCTCGATCATGTTCCCAATTGCAAGTTTCCTATCCGTTTTCCCATAGAACGCCGGATGGAATACGATTCTTTTGGCGCTTGCAATCCCTCCAATCCGCGCGCTTTCAAATATTCGAACCCGGCTGGCATCTCGTTTTTCCTTTTCTTCCGAAAGTAAATTGATGTAATATGGGGCGTGCACGGAAATTGCAATATTTTGCTTCCTTGCAACTTCCCCAACCCTTGCAGCAGTATCCTCCTTCATCCTAACTCCCTGGACGAATCCCATTTCAAGCGCGCCAAGCCCAATATCCCTTGCGCATTCAATTCCCTCAATCGTATCTCCCTTGCACCTAAGCGGAATTCCCGAAGGCCCAAAAATAAATCCCATAACGCTCACATCATTGTTAATTTGCAGAAGTTAATCAATCTAGCGCATCCTAGCCAATAATGCCCTAAAACGAAAGGATATATAATTTTTCCTCGTAGTTTATATCAGGTGTGAACATGCCCCAAATTACTTACCTTGGACATTCGGCATTTGTTGTCGAATTCAAAAAAAAGACAATCCTATTTGACCCGTGGCTTTCCATGGACAATAGCAGGATAGTGCCTCCCGCATACGATGCTTCCCACGTTAGGGCCTCCGATGTGCTATTCCTCTCGCACGAGCATGGCGATCATTTCAACGCCCAGGATGTCAAGCGAATTTACGAGCGAACCTTTACCCACGTTGTTGCCCCCGAATCGGTTTTTGAGCAGATTTCAATTCCCGAAAACAGGAAAGTGGTCGCATATGTTGGCGATGAATTCAACTACCAAGGGCTTGATGTCAAAGTGATGGAGGCTAGGCATCCGCAGTCGCAAAACCCCGTTGGCTACACGGTTTCGGACGGATCAGAAAGCGTCTATTTTGCCGGCGATACCTACGATTTCCATGGGCTAAGCCAAGCTAAAGCGGATGTTTGCATGCTTCCAATCGGCGGAACCTACACAATGGATGTGATTGGGGCGCTTTCGGCAATCAAAAAAATTAGGGCAAGCCATTTCATCCCAATGCACTACAATACTTTCCAAAATATCCGTGTCGACACATACGATTTTGAGCGCAAGGCAAAAAAGGAAACCAAATCCCAAATCCATGTTTTGCCGGTTGGACATTCAGTTCAAGTATAGCGGATCTATCCGAAAAACCGTGCAATTCTTTTTCCAATCCCTGCCCATTATTTCCTATACTCCCAAACCTCCTTCTTCTTTTTCTTCAAATCCGGAAAACTCAAAAACCAGATGATTACAACAATTCCAATGGCAATCATTACGATAGTTTTTGAGTCAGGCAAATCCATTTTGCATCCCATTCAATTTATTCCAAGAATCCATCCAATTTCCATCAATGCCTATTCCGAGTAATTATTTAAACCCTGCTTGCTTTCTATATCTTATGCCAACTAGCCCCTCGAAAATCAGCCCGTCAAAATCCGAGCCGCAAAAAGCGCTTCCGCCCTACAAAGGCCCAATCCCAAATTGGCTTTTGATCAGCTTTGTTGCAATTGTTGCTGTAATTTTCGTGCTTGTTTACATCCAATCAAAAACCCCTTCCCAGATAAAGCCAATTCCCCAGCCAACACTTGAACCAACTATAAAACCAACCCAAACCTTAACCCCAACCCCTTCGGAAATTCCCCTAGCAACAATTGCCCCAATTGAATATTCGGGCTGCAGCCAACTTGCCAAAAGCATAACCCTCAAAAACGACCTGGAAACAAAAAGCTCCTGCTTTACAGTGCTCAAGGAAGGCATTACAATTGATTGCAACGGCTTTAGAATAATTGGCAAAGGAACCCAGAATTCAACTGCAATCTATTCCGAATTCCCAAAAACCACAGTCAAGAATTGCCAAATCAGCAATTTTGAAATCGGAATTCGTCTGCGGAATTCGCAAGGTAACGTAATGGATTCAAACACTTTCTCAAACAACTTTGGCGGCGCCCTCATTGAGGATTCATCGGAAAATTCAATTACAAACAACCAATTCTTCAACCATTCGCAAGTCGCCCTCTTCCTTGGAGAAGTCACAAACAGCAAGGTGGATGGGAATTTCTTTGATAATGGCAACAAATATGGGCTTCAATTAGTAACTTCGCACGACAATGAAGTTTCCAACAATCAGATTTACCGGTTCAATTTCGGCTTCCAGCTAACCAAATCCCGGGGCAATTCCATCAAGTTCAACAATGTAAGCTTCAATTCCGCAGGGATAAAGTTAACCGATAGGTCATCGGGAAACAAATTCACATCAAATTACATCTCATCAAACAAGCAGATGGGCCTTCACGTCCTTGATTTTTCCCAGGGCAATATATTCGAGAAGAATACGATTGTCCTAAACGAATATGGCGCAAACATCAGGGATTCGAACGACATATTTTTCAACAACAATTATGCCTGCAGCAACACAATTGAGGATGTGGAATGCAGTTTTGCCTCCCTTAATGCCACTGGCAACATCTGCACTCTTCGGGCAACCACCTGCGGATTTGACTGCATACAAAAATGCACTAAATAAGCGAATTCAAGGTTCAAATTAAGCATATTAAATCTAAACTTTGCCCGCTGCTAATTTTTTTAGTTTTCAATTGGCAAATTACCTAAGGGATTCCCAAAGCAGCTCCTCCCTTGAATTGACTTCGATTCCCCTATCCGAAATTTCAAACGGATGCACCGCCTTATCGTTTGCTGTCCCCCTCATTTTCCGGACAAATATTGATCTGTGCGGAGGGAAAAAATACATCATGATTACCCCATCGGTTAGGAATTCCTCAACGCCAAACCTTGATAGCTCGTCTTTTTTCCCGGAAGTTTCGCATGTCAGTATTGTTGTCACATCCATTTTCCTTAGCTCCTCAATTAGGTAATACATTGCAAGCCGGATTTTGGTCACATCCCCAAGCCAAAGAGAAAAAGCGGTTATGGAATCAATCACAAGCCTTTTTGCGCCCATCTCCTTTGCCTTCTCAAGTATGCGCTTTGTTTGCCCTTCAATATCATCCTTCATTGCAATTGATGGCTCGAACTTGTAGATTTTTAGCATGTTCTCCTTTTCAAGGGGGAGAAGATCCCATTTGAATCGCTGCATGTTCCACCATAAATTGTGCGCGCCCTCCTCAAGTGTTATGTACGCGCCTTTTTCACCGTAAAGCTTTGCGCCATTGTATAGGAATTGCATGCAAAGGATGCTCTTCCCGCAGCCCGGCCCTCCGGATACGAGTATGCTCGAGCTTTCAGGGAATCCTCCTTCAATGAGATCATCTAGCCCGGGCACTCCGGATTTAATTCTATTCATAAAAAAATCATCAAATACTTAATTTGCGAAATCTAAGGTTGGATACCATCAGGATGGTTGCCAATAATAGCGCGTAGGGCGCAAGCACGTGCGAGAAGTAAAACACAAACAGCACAAGAAAAGCAGCTGCGGGAATTGGAAGGCCAAAATACGCGTTCTTTTCCTTTTGTATATTAAACGCTGCCAATCGAATGAACCCTGCGCAAACGTAGCAGATTGCAAATACCAAGCTTAATGTGGCATAAGAATCAGAAAGCACAATTGCTGCTGGAGCCACTCCAAATGAGACGATATCTGCAAGGGAATCGAGCTGTTTTCCAAATTCATTGCTCTTCCCAGTTTCCCTTGCCACTTTGCCATCGAGGTAATCAAAAACACCTGAAATTAATACAAATGCAATTGCCGCAATTGGGTTATTCGAAAGCGCGTAGTATATTGACAAGAATCCGGATGCGCCGTTTGCAAGCGTTAGGAAATCCTTTGCCTCGAGTGTTTCTATTGCATCGTGGATCATGCACTAATTTCTCAAACCCTGCTTAAAAAACTTCCCTTATGGCTTCTTCGAGGCATTTTCTAATATTATAAAGCTTTCTTGCAATAACAATTGCGGGCCTGCAGAAAATGAAAGTTCTGCAAAGGGCTTGTACATGAACCTTTTCTTTCTCCTTCAGAAAGAAAAGCCCTCCGGAAAAGAAAGAGGGCTTTTGCCTTGAAGATTGGGGAAAAGTTTCATCAAAGAAGCTCAGCCTGGTCTAGAGCGCCATCGAACCTTTTTTCTTTCCCGAAAGAAAAAAGCACTCCGGAAAAAAGAAAGGGCTTTGTTTTCGTGAATTAGAAAAAAAGGGTTTGGCGTAAGTCTTATACGACGGCATTGCGCGTTGCAATGCTTGACTAGGAGAACTGGATGTCCCGGGAGACCTTTTTCTTTCTTCTTTGAAAGAAAAAGCCCTCGGAAAAAGAAAGAAGCAAATCGCCCTTTCAATTCCGGCTGTTCGGGAATTCAAATGCGGATTTTCAATCCCTGAAAATCCCGGCAGGCCCACTCAACCCCTCTAGGGGGATATCCCCCTACTCGGGTTGCCTCTACCCCCTTACTAGTGTCGCCCTACCTCCTCTATTACCTCCCCCAAAGCATACCCCTCCTTTTTGTAAAAATTATTTTTTCAATATGGGGTGTGCAATAAATTTTGCAATTTTTAGCTCGTAAAATCTCATTTTTACCTCTATGGGCAGGTTTATATATCATTTGCTGTCCAATTGTACCAATAACTAATAATTTGGTGATAAAATGGGCAATAAGATTCTGATGATAATTGCAGGCGTTCTGATTCTTGGCGGGCTTGCTTACATGTATGTTAGCTCCTCAAGCAATTCAAATATTTTAACCGGGGAAAATTCCGATAAGGTAATTGCCGGCGCAGCAGCGTATCCAAATACCGGCGCAATTGATTTCAAATCAACCCCCTCTGGAGCCAACATTTATGTTGATGGCGCCTACAAAGGTCTAACCCCAAAAACCGTCCGACCGGTTTCTACCGGTTCCCATTCCGTCAAGCTTACATTGATAGGTTATCTGCCATATGATTCAACAGTAAGTGTTAGGAAAGGGATCACTTCTGTAGTTTATGTGACATTGGTTCCAAATGTTACGATTTCTCCTTCGGCTGAACCAACTCCAACTCCTTCCATAACGCCAACCCCAACGCCCAATGCAACAATATCGCCAACGCCAACAATTACTCCAACTCCTACAGTCAACGCAACTCCAACTCCAACCCCAACTGTTAATGCCACACCAACGCCAACAATTACTCCTTCCCCAACACCATTCCCAAACAGCTGCTCTGAAACAGATGGCGGATATAACATTCTAGTCCAAGGTTCAAACTTTGGCTATTTTGGAGGATTCCCATTCTCGTACAATGATACCTGCGCGGATCCTGTAAACCTTACCGAATTCTACTGCGGAGGATCAACAATCTACAACTATACCTCTTCTTGCTACCGCCAATACAACTCAACCAACGACACAATAAGCTGCATTTCAGGAATGTGCGTATAAGCACATCCTTTTCTTTTTTTATCTGAATTAGCGCTAGCTAGGTTCAAGACTTAAGGTAGGAAAATCAAAATTAGCCTTCAACCATGCAATTTCTAAAAATAATCAGATCTTAACATCCAGTTTTGAATAAAGCTCCTCATACCCTCTGGCTGATTGCTCCCATGTGAAGTTCTTCTCAACCCTTCTCCTTGCGTTTATTCCCATCCGTTTCCGAAGGCTTTCGTCCCGAAGCAATTTGAGCATCGCCTCCTTGATTTGGGCCGGGTTTTTCATTTCAAATAGCAATCCGGACTCCTCCTGCAAAATTTCAGGTATGCCTCCAACGTTTGTGCCAATTACCGGCTTTCCTGTTGCCATAGCCTCGCAAAATACCATTCCAAACGGCTCCCAAACGGATGCAAGGGCAAAAAACTCGCATGCAGCGTATAGCTCTGTCAAATCCGTTTCCGTGATTTTTTCATTTATGAATATGACGCTTTTCCCAAGCCCCAGATCGGATGCGTATTTCCTAAGCTGCGCTTCAAGCGGGCCTTTTCCTAAAATAAGAAGCGTAACATCCTTTTCCTCCTTGGCTACTTCAGCAAAGGCAGCAAGCAAGTAGACAAACCCCTTTTGCTGCTGAAGCCTAGCAACAGAAAGTATCAGCCTATCCTCCCCCAAATTGTATTTCTTCCTGATGTTGCCCTCATCGTTTTTTGGGTTGAATAAATTCACATCCACTCCATTGTAAATTACCTGTGATTTTGGGTGCAAATCCTTTGGGGCTGTATTTTTCAAGGTATCTGCTGAAACCGCTGCAAGTGCGTTGCAAGCATTCATTATCTGCTTTCCAATAAAATCATCGTAAAAATCACCTAAAAAATCAGTTATAGGATCAACTGCCGCAAGCCTTGCATTATGCAAAGTCAATCCCAGGAGTTTTTTCCTTCCCAATCGTTTTACAATTGCAACGTCCAAAAGATTGTAGAAAAACCGATTGTGCATGTGGAAAATATCGTGCTTTGGCAATTCTTGGATAAGAGAAGATTGGAAAAACGGCGAAATTGGAACAGGCGGGGGTACCGGATGCGGTGTTTGATACAGGATTGCAGCCGGGATCCGCTTGATTTTGAACCCGTGCATTTCCTCGTACGCAGCTGTATTTGGAAGTTTTGATGTAAGCACGGTAACATCGTGCTTTTTTGCAAGGATTTTTGAAACTTCCAATATGTGCTTTTCCGTCCCTCCCTGATACGGATAGAAAAACGGATTCAGCATGCAGATGTTCATGGCAACCCCAAGGGGGCAAATCTCCCTCAGTCTTGCCGGACGCCTTAGCCCCCTGTGCGTTCAACATTAAAAAAACTAAGAAGGAACTACGTGTAATGGCTAAGGCTTGATAAAATATAAACTTAATCAAAACGAATTTTGTATTTATCTGTTATAGGCTATCACGATAAAATACATAGCTATAGTTACCAAAAAAACAAAAATGTACCCAAGAACGCATAATCCGGTGCTCTTCATAAAGCTGATTTTTTTGTTTAACTTGTTAATTATTACTATTTGACCGACCAATCCAATTACCAAACCGATAGTCGAAAGCGGTGTGTCGGATCTATAATCTTTTGAAAAAAATTCAGAAATTGGTTTAAAAAAATAAGTTAAAAAAACCGGAAGGATGCTTGCAATGAGTATGCTTTTTGTTTCAAGTTTTAAACTTAAGACTTTAGATGCAAAGAATAATCCAATGATAAAAATAACCGGTAAAATTATCATATAATAATTTTCAAATGGATTGATAAGAGATGGCGAATAAGCATTCACGGTTGAAATTAAATAAGAGAGGAAAACCAGAAAAACCAGTGCAAAAGGTTTTTTCATATTTTCATCCTTTCATCGATTCAAGATCGCTCATCAAATTCCAAATCATCGTCCGCGCGTGCATTGGGAGGTTAATGTCCGAGCTGACTTCATCAAGAGAGTAGATAACGGATCCAATTGCCAAATCGGAATCCTTGTTCTCCTTAAGCTTGCTTTGCGCTCCGGCAAGGTTTGTCCTAACATTCCTTGGGATTGAAGTATCATTGATTAGAAGGTCGAGCATCCCTGAAATTTTTTCAATATCGCTTTGAGTTATTTTTACCATTTGCATCCCTAAAGTTTTTTCCATCGTATATTTTACGCCTAGTTGCACTTCTTTAGCGCATAAAAGTTATTAAAGAATCGTTTTTGCTCTGAAAAATTGGAAGGCCAATACTAATGCCGGTTCCAATATCGATCTATCCCAACTTAAAATAATTTCAATATTTGATAATCAGCTTATCGCCAATATTTGCAATGCTCTCAAACCCTAGGTCGATTTTTTGGCCTCTTTGGGTTTGAATGATGATTGCCTCTTTTTCCTTGTCAATGCTAAGTATTTTGCCAAGGAAGCCCCCAATTTCGGTGTAAACCTCCTTCCCAACGAGTGCCATTTTCCCAATTATGCTCTTCTTGAACTGCTTTGCCAGATAGATCACAAGGGACATTGCAATAATTGTCAAAATAAGCGAGTAGAAGAAGTCCGCAAAGCTGATGTTCCCAATAACCCAATCCGCTGCATTGTTGGCAATTGTCCAAAACAGCAAAACAGCTGCAATTGAAATCGCATAATTTGGGAGCATGTATTTTTTCTTTTCATTCCAAGCCTCAAGCAGATTGCCGCCAATTAGCAAAAGCAGTGCAATTGGAAACAGTAGCAAGAAATCCTTGAGCGCAAACGCTGCAATTTTGGCGATATTGTCAACTCCGGCAATTTGAAGCGTTGAAACCCTAGCAATTGCCAGATAAATTGAAATAATCATGAATGCAGCCGAAGCAAATAGGAAAATAAAGCTGATCCGCTCAAGTGAAAATTCGGTCCTTGCAAACCTTCTAAGTATCGCCTCTTCAACGCCAAACCCTTTCAATATCAAATACGCGCCAAACATCCCAATGAATATCCTAATCCCAACTTCCTGGAATAGGAACGTAAGTATGAGCAAAAGCCCCGGGATCCCAAAAACAATCCTTGCAAACTGCGGCTCCTTTAATTTTTCAAGCATTACAAAGTATGTCTTTTCAAGCTCTTTTGATTGCTTGACAACTAATTGCTTGACCGAGTTGACTTTAACCCTTGATTGCACAAGCGGAAGGATCTGCTCATCACTTGCGCCATCTGAAATGAACACGCAAGCTTCCGGCTTGAAATCATCAATGACCTTCTCCAATTGTTTTACGATTTCCCTATCCGCGTAATACCCAAGCCTTACGCTTCCGGTGATTGTTGCAATTTCCACCTTATAGTTCTCGTGCAAAAGCTCATCATAGGTTTTTACCGCCTGGAAAATAGTGTTCCCATCCGTATCGCCGGGGTCTGCAATTGAAAATTTGGTTGCCGCCTCGATGTTTGCCTTCCTTCCTATGATTGGGCCCTTTATCCTTGCCTTCTCATAAAGGTCATCATCCACATCCACGCAAAGCACAAGCAGCCTTTTTGCATCAGCCATGTTCTCAACTCAAATAATTTCATGAATTAGGGTTTGGAGGTTTAAATAAGTGCTGATTTTGGGAACTCAATTGGTCTCCAGCTAAATACCTACCTATTGTAAATTCAGCCTTGGGTGTTTGGATTCCCCGATGCAATCCTTTGCATGAAAACATCCCAGCTATTTGCTGAAACATCCTGCGGCTTTCGAACTAAATTAACCGCGGCGTTGTTTATTGATGTGGATGTAGTTTCCATTGCTTCATCAAAAAGCACTTTCAAAGCTGCCCTCACCAATTTCTTGCTAGAATCGGAGTAATCAATCTTTGGCACATTCGCATCCAATATGCATTGATCGCTCCCGGAAACCGGATTGACTTGCATTTTGCATGCATTGTATTCCTTTCCAATTGCAATCATCAATTTGTTTTCCTTCTTTGCCTCATCGTATTTCATGATAATTTTGCTTGGAATTTCATTGGTTTTCATTTTCTCGATCGTAATTGCATCAATTACATCCACTTTGCATTTGTTTGCATCCGTAAACATGTTATTCAAAACCATGTTGCTTTCCATATCTTGGCTCATTACTCCAAAATAGCAGCTTTCAACCTTGATTGCCCTTGGATCGGCTTCCTTATCACTTATGATTAGTTTTTTGAGTTCCGCATCATCGAATACGTTTGCCTTTAATTTATCATCCGCAAAATTGAACGGATACTTGTTCATTGTGAATAGGTTTGGCTTTCCAGGCGAATCAAATTTAATGCCATAATTTGATCCATCCAATTCCGTGTAAAAGTAGCTCGGAGGCTGGTTTTTGCCAGCAATCCTAAGCAAGTCCAATGCCCCAGAAGGCGGCTTGATTGGAATTAATGGCGCAATTGTTGAAATCGGGGTTGCGGTTTTTTGCGTATTGATTTGTTCATCGTCTGATTTTGTCAAATCAAGAAGCGGGAAGAAACCTTCCTGGCCAAGCCCGTTTTCTGATTTATCAAAAAGCTTGACGGAATCTACAACATAACCAGACTCCGACCCATCAGCTGCGCGCTTCAAAATCACTGAAATCTTGAAATTATCCGTGCCGACTATGGGTTTTGTGTATTGGATCCTTGGCATATATGCCGGATCGCCAAGCAATTTCTGCATGATTTTTGCCTTTACTAAATCAAAATTCCCCTGGCCTGCAAATGCTGCCTGCAAATTATTCACAACTTCAGAATCGCAAGCCGCCCTTCCGAATTGTTCTTTTGTGATTGCCCAAAGCTCTCCTCCGCTAACCGAATTATCGCAATACTCTCCGCCTTTATAGCAATTGTAATCGGTTGGATCTTGAACCGGGCCTCCCTGCCTGCAAATCCCTCCTGTAATGGCGTCGATTCCCTTGCAAAGCTCAAATTGCGCCTTGTCTGCAAGATAATCCTTCATCGTAAGTGAAAACGCCTCTGCAAATCTCCTTGCTGCGTAATCTCCAAAGCCGGCAAAATCAATCCTTTGCACAATAACTGGTTTTTGGAGTTCGCCAATTTCCGCACTGAACTTTTTGAGTGTGTTGGCTCCATCATCAAATGTGCAAAAGCCATCCTTGCTGCAATAGAGCGGATCATCGTTTTTGAATTCTCCGGTAAGCGGGTTTCCGACAACATCAAAGTCAGAAACCTTTGCTTTTGCATCAATTGGCGGAATTGGAAGCGCGATCGTGTCTGCCTTGATTTTATCTCCCCTGCCAAGGGTAATGGATTCAATTTCTTTTTGGGCCTTGTTTTGCTCATAATAATAAATATTCTCCAAGCCTAGCCCTCCCTGCTCAAGGTTGGCATTTGCCAGATTTGCCGAAGGGACATTGTTTACCAGGAATGATGGTTCTTTTGCTCCATTAGTCCCAACCCTTGCAATCGGCGCTTCCGATGGCACATTAATCAAAGCAAACTTCCCGATTTTATTATCGATTGTGAAATGAACCGTAATTGTAAACGCCTGATTCCTATTCGGGAATGCAACGTTGATTTTCTGATCAAGAGTATCCCCAGCGTGTTCCTTGAACCTGATTGCCAAATATCCATCCTTCATGTAATATTCAATCATTGATGGCTTGTTCATCAAAATGAATGTTGCATACCTTGGAGCATTTGCAACCAAATCGTTGATTGCTGTAAGCTTTCCGTTGATGAATCCATCCACTCCAATTTTATCAACCTGCACTGCGCGCAAATATCTGATATCTTTCTCATTTAGTGTTCCTTTAATCAAAAGCTGGTCCGGCGAAGCCGAATAGAGCGCATAATCATTTACAATTGTAAATGCCATCCCATTTGTTGGAAGAAGCGGTGTAATTACGACATTGCAGTCAAATCCAGCTCCCTTAACTTCGCATATTCCCTGATGATATGCTCCCGCAAGCGTGCCGGATCCTCCGAACTGTTCCCTGAATAGCTGCTCTGATTGGGTGACTTGATCATTTGGCGAATATGCCTGCGTCATGGGGTTAAATCCATTGCCATAAACCTGAGGCATTGCAAGGCCTGGTTGTATTGCAGCAGTTACTCCATTTGGCCGAACAAAGAATTTGTAAACGCTGCTATAAGCAATCTGCTGGCTCTTTCCATCGGATGGGTTGAAGAAGCTAACCGCGCTCCTTGCAAGATGGCCGATGAACCTTTGCGCAAAGTAATTCGCATTCTTGTACCTGCAAACCTTGTCCAAATTCCCAACTTCAATTACTCCTTTTGTTGCCGTTCTTGTTCCGTCGTAATAGTTGTAAATTCCGGTTTTATCAAAAACATGCTCGTAAGGTTTGCCCGGCAAAATGTTTGGAGAATTGAATGAACTTTGCTTAACGCTCCTAGCTACTTTATCCGCGTTAACCCAGATTACTTTCCCATTCTCCGGGATGTTTACGCGAATTGGGTTAAATCCAGTTGGAGTTATGTAAACAACTCCCGATCCTCCAACCTGTGCGAATGGGGATTTTGGCCCGTTGACCTTGATTACAACTGTTTTTTGAGCCCGGTTTGCAAAAGTTATGTAAAGTCTTCCGATGTGAATCGGCTCCATTTGCAAAACAGGCGCTGTTGGCGATGGCGAAACTTCTTCAGCAAAAGAAATTTTGCTTGCCTTTTCATCAGCAAATTCCAATTTTGAAGCGGCTTGAACTTGCATTGCACTATTTGGATCGTAAGTTGGAATTGCCGGCTGCGTATACTTTGGATGCGTAGAATAATCCGCCGTGAGAGTTAGGATGTTTGCGTGAGTGGCGCAATCCACACTCACATATGTTTGCATCTTTTGGATCTCGTCGGTTTCAGGGCTTTTGATTTCGCATCCTGTAACTGTCGAGCCTTGCGCAACTTTTACAAGGGAATAATCGGAAACAAAGCCGTAATTTTCATCAAGATCAATTACTATGGGATCCGGTAGGTCTGCATATGGCACAACCACATTTTCCTTAACGCAAGAATTTTCAGTGCAAACAAATCCGGATCCGCACTGCGCATCAGTTGCGCAGAACTTTTCAAGCGATGGGCAAGTGACCTTCGAGCTGATTTTTAGGTTTGCATGCGCGCCGCCTGTTGCTTCGGCGTCAATATTCAAATCACAGACATTTCCCTGCTTTAACGGGTTCAATATGAGGGATTTGGATTTCTTTGCAAGCAAATCAAAATTGACATTCATTCCTCTTTGTTCGAGGTTTGTTACGCCATCGCCAAGTATTTCAAGGCACGCGCTTTGCGCTTTGACTGTGATTTTCGCATCCAATAAATTGGCAACATCAATTGTGTTGCCATCGCATGAAAGAATAAGCGATTTTGAGCTTGCAGAAAGGAATTCATTCAATTTGACAACAACTTCCTTTTCAGCATCCCTAAACCCTTCGCGCTTTGCAACAATTTTGAACTTCCCGGTGTTGTATGGGTGCAATCTGTTGAACGCATAAACCCCATCTTCCCCTGCATCCTTGGCATTTTCCCCAACTATTTCATACGGCACTGCGCCATCAAAGACATTCCCATCCGTTTCCTCAATTGAAACAACCGCATCGGTAATTTGCGATCCATCAATTGCATTTGTTAGGGACACTTTGATTTTGCTCTCATCATTTGCCTCAATCAATAGCGGAGATGCAGCCATTACCATGTTATTAGTTCCGGAAACCGTAATGTATGCGCCAAATGATTGCAAAACCCCATCCGCATTCCCAATTTCCAAATCAATTTTGGAATACCCTGCCGGGATAATTCCTTGCATGGAAATTTTTCCTTGCAATAACTTTCCAGCCTGCATATCATCAAGCGAAATCAGCTGCGAATTCTTGCCTTGCGCATTTCCGGTTGTTTCTCCTACATTGAATTCAAATATCTTAAGCTCCGGCTGGGTTGTGATTTTCAAGTATGCCGAGTTTCCAATTGCCGAAAGTGCCCTAATTGAAACAAATGAGGCAAACTTGCTTCCAACATCAACTGAAAATCCTTTTGAGACTTTTTGCCCGTTTGCATTCTCAAACAATAGCGAAGTGCATGCATTATCGTTGCATTTGAACCTATCTTCAATAACAGTAAATTTGGTCTTGTTTGCTGCTGCGTAGCACCAATCCTTTGCATCAGTTCTTTCATTCCTTCCAAATGCGGAATCTTCAGGAGTTCTTGCAAACACCTTCCCAATTGCCGAATATCCCCTATAATCAAATGCAATTTCATCGGTTGTTTTTGCAAGCGGTTTTACAAATACCTTGACAATAATTGCCTTTGAGCTTTGCTGCTTCCTATATTCGTAATTGAGCCATTTGACCGGCTTATCATCCGCTTCCTCATTAATTCCGCTATCCAATTTGCAATTATCCGATGGTCTGAACGCAAATCCTTTTGTGATGATTGCATTTTCAGGCTTTGAATAAGAGTCTATGTAAACAATATCGCTTTCTGCTTCAACTGCGTCCCTGGATGAGGCTTTGATGAAAATCCCGGCTTTTTCAGAGTTTGATGGGATATTTAGGACAAATTTTGCATTATAGTAATTGCCCTTTGTTAGCGTGCTAGGATTCCTGCTAAATACCCCATTCCCATCGAGCGCTGAAACCCCTTCAAAATAAACCGCCAGCTCATCCTTCAAAGCCGAAGGGATCAAAGCGCCTTCAAAATTCTTTTTCTCAAGCGGTTCGACAAAAAAGTCCTCGCTTTCATAGTCCACAAAGTTTTGCGAGGAGATTTTGAAGTAAATCAATTTGTTGGCTGGAATATCAATTGTGCATGTACCTGATGAAAAATCATTGCAATCAATAATTTTCGAATCATCCATTCTAAGGTAAGCGGAAGCTTTTCCTGAATTTATTGGTTTTCCATTTGTTGCATCCTTAAGCGAAATAATTGCGGTCCCCTTTGCCTGATTTAATTTCAGGGGGATTTCAACTACTTCATTTACCTGCGGAAGGAACATTGAAGAGCTTCCAGAAACGGATTCAAAATTCCCCTTAGCAATGTATTTTGCCTCATCCCCAAGAAGTTCAATTGGGACGTTTTCAAATTTTGCAATCCCATCTTCCATTGAAATTGCCTCCTTTATGCCTGCAAAGTAGCCTTCCTGTGTCATCAAATTGACTTTTGCTCCCTGAACAAGTTCGCCATCAAAATCAATTACCTTGACATTTACGGATCCAACAGAATCATCGGAAATTTTTTGAAGGACAATGCTCCTATCATCGCCGGCAATCAAATCAAGCTCGTATGTTGGCAAATACCCCTCCTTTGAAAATGTCGCATACACTAATTTATCAGTTGAAAATGCAATTTTCCCGTCAGCATTGGTAGATTTGGAAGTTGATAGGGGAATTCCCGTGTCCTGATTGTAAATTTTAACTGAAACTTGCGCAATTGCAGCTCCTTGCTTATCTGAAACCAAAAGCGTGATGTTCTTATCCCTAGAAGTGGTTTTTTCCAAAACAACATTGAATTCTAAAGGATCTTTTGATGTCAGAATCTGCGCATCACCCGAGCCATCGTATGTTTGCAATAGATCGGATTTCCTAGGCTCGGCCACCACATAAATTTTGGCGCCAACTGCGTCAACATTCTCAAATGTTGCCTTCCCCGAATCAAATGTCCTTGAAAACCCAATTTCAGCATTCGTGCTAAATAAATGGAGGTGCACATTTGCATCAACAGGCATTCCCTTCGAATCAACAACATAAACCAAAACTTCTCCCGTGCCCGTCAATTTCCCTCCATCATCAATTGGCACAACCGCTTTTTTCCTAAGAGTTGCCGTCTTAGTCCTTTCATTTTCCGCAAATATGCTAACCTGCTCTTCAACGTAATTGTTTTTCGAAACCGTCAAGCTAAGTTCCGATTTTGAATTTTGAGCAAACAAAACCGCGCTGCCCGAAGCATCCGTAGATGTGGTTTCGAAATTTCCAGTTTCAGAATCAAAATATGAAACCAATGCAGAATCAATTGGGACCCCGTCGGAATCCTTGACTTTGAGCGTAATTGATATTTTCTCCTCTTTTACGCTTTTGGAAGATAGGGAAAAAGTTAAGTCTTCTTGCTCTTTTGAAATAGTGATGGTTTTTTCATCGGAAACATACCCCTCTTTATCAATTTTAAGGGTTGCGCTTTTTCCAATTGGAACATTTGCAAATTCAACGATTCCTTCGCTATTTGTTTTAAGCGCCTTGAATTCCTTCCCATCGATTTGCAGGGAAACAAGCGCGCCATCAAGCGGGATCCCAGACTGCGCAACATTCACTTTAAGGGTTGTGGTTGCCGACCCTGCCTGATTTGAAAATATGAAAATTGCAGTGATTGCAATAATTAGGAGGATTCCAATGAATGCAGGAAATGATGGAATTCCGCGGCTTTCAATTGGCGTTACAAACGAATCATAAATTGGGATTTTCAAGTTTTGCTGCAAGTAATCGCAAAACCCGTAGTACGCATCCTCAATGCTGGTGTAAAAACCCGATCTTTCCTGCGCCATAGATTCACGTGAATAACAAGTATGTTCAAACAAATAAAAGCCTACCTATTTTTTAGGATGGTTAAGTGGACAATATTTATTTGACAAACCCAAGGGGGGTGACCCCCCTTAGTTTTGTCGGATGCCCAAACCCCCCCTGGGCGCAAAAATTAATTGCTTTAGCTGTTGGATGAAGCGGTCAATTAGTTATTATGCCTCTAGAAACCCACGCCTTTAGGCGTGGGTAATTCATGATTATCTGCGGCATTTTTGCCAATTAAAGTCCGATTTTTCCAGATTTGCTTGCAGTTTTTGGATATTCGGCCCTGGTTTATCCATGTCAAAGCGCAGTTTTTGCAATTTTTCCGCATAGCATTAGGATTTTTAACTTCCCTAAATCATATTAGCTGTTCAAGGGATTCATATGGCGCTTTATGACCAGATTTTGGATTTTGCAATAGTTGCGGAATTGCTGTTTCTTCTCTACATCCTCTTGAAGGGCGCACCAAAATTCCAAACAAGGCAGCATTCAAGGGAAAGCCTAAAAAAGCAAAAAGAGCTCTCAAGAATAAAGGAGGATGCTCTAAGCAAGCTCAATGTATTGCTTGATAAAAGAGGCAAGCTTCAGCGCTTCATTTCAGATGCCAAAAAAAGGTACATGAAGGGCGAAATCACTTATGAAGCCATGCAAATATTGATCGAGGATGCAACAAAAAGGCTAATCGAGCTTGAAGAGCAATTGGAGGATTTTGAGCATATTTACAGGGGATGAAGAAAAATTATGATTTTGAGTTATTTACAAAAGTTGGAATGATGGCGAAATTAATGATCCTAAGAATTTGCAACGGATGAAATCAAACAGGGATGAAATTGCATGGCAGAACTTATCGATGGCAAAAAAATCGCACAAAAAGTGCTTGAGGAAGTAAAAGCCGAGCTTATATTGCTCCATAAAAGGAACATCAAGCCCTCACTTACGGTTGTTTTGGTTGGAAACGACCCTGCTTCTGAAATTTATGTCAATTCCAAGGAAAAGAAGGCAAATGAGCTTGGCATCCTCTCAAACAAAATCGTGCTTACAAGGCATACTTCCGAGCGCGAATTGTTGGAACTTATTGAAAAGCTAAACAAGGAGCCGCAAGTTAGCGCCATACTTGTCCAATTCCCGCTTCCTCCACAAATAGATGAACGAAGGGTTAGGGATGCCATTTCTCCCAAAAAGGATGTTGATGGCCTAAATTCCCAAAACATTGGGAAACTAATAAATGGCGATGAAACCTTAGCTCCTTGCACCCCAAAAGGGATTGCCAGATTATTGAAGGAATACAATGTCGATGTGGAGGGGAAAAATGCTGTTGTTGTTGGAAGATCCCTTCTTGTTGGAAAGCCAATTGCTAATATGCTTCTTAACCGCAATGCAACGGTTTCAATTTGCCACTCCAAAACCTACAACCTTATTGATTACACCAAGAACGCAGACATTTTGGTTGTTGCTGTTGGAAAATCGCATTTCATAACCGCCGACATGGTTAGGCAGGGCGCAGTTGTGATTGATGTTGGCGTAAACCGCGTAAAAACCAAATCCTTGTATGAAAATGCATTGGTAATCAAGGAAGATGTGGACCAGGCGGCCAAAATCACCGGCGATGTTGAATTTGATGCCGTTAGCAAAAAAGCCAAACTTATAACGCCGGTTCCAGGGGGAGTTGGCCCAATGACAATTGCTATGCTTATGCAAAACACGATCAATTGCGCAAAACTAGCAAACCACATAAGGCGGCTTTCATAATATTTGAAGTAAAACTTGGAATTTAGCTTCTGAAAAAAACTCCCAAGCTTCCATTGTTCGCTTAAAACTTGCATTCAGGCCCAAATAATCAGGTTAAAATAACAATTCATATTTAGTAGTTGGATAATATGGCATTCATCGACGCGCTTCGCGATAAATTCGTAAAACGTTCCCCTATCCTGATTTTCCTATTGGGCTATATTTCATCCGTTTTTGGTGTTTTAACTGCTTTCCTGATTTTTCCGGATGATGTTGGACTCATGGGCCTGGCATTTGGTTCGCTAATAATGCAGCCATTCCTATCAAAGCTCCTTGCCAATGAGGATAAAATTGTTTATCGGCAAAAGAGATTTTCAAGAAAACTTTTCAGCGACCACTCCCAAACCTTCAAAACCATTTTTTTGCTGTTCCTTGGAGTCATGCTCGCATACTCCACAATGTATCTTTATTCCAACCAGATCCGTGTGAGGAATCTGTTCGACACTCAGTTAGATAGATTTGTAAACACCGGAAGCGCGGCATCGAACCAAGTTGTTGGAAGCGCAATTACTGGCTCGGCTTCGCTTGAGTGCAAAACCCAATTCGATTGCTTCCTTGGGATTTCAGCCAACAATTTCCGCGTAATGCTAGTTGCGCTATTGCTATCGCTTCTCTACGGCGCAGGCGCAATGCTTTTCCTTTCATGGAACGCATCCGTTTGGGGTACGGTTTTTGCCTATTATGCAAAAAACAGCGCGTTCACAACCGGATCCGCCAAATATGCTGCATTTTCCGAACTTTTGGTTAGGGTTTTCCCGCACACATTCCTTGAAGCATCAGCGTACTTCCTTGCGGTAATTGCGGGTTTGGTAATTTCAAAAGCGCTCCTTCGCGAAAAACTTTGGTCGCCAAGGTTCAATTTCGTAATTCGGGACGGAATGCTTTTCTTTTACCTCTCAATAATAATAATTTTCGTTGCAGCCTATATAGAAGTGTATTTGCTCCCATTTTTCTAGTTTGCCAATCCTTCCATATGCCAACCCTTCCGCCCTGTTTTATCAAAAAGTTACAAATATCAGGCGATTGAAAAAGTTATCAGCTTGGGGCTTGCAACCCTAACTTCCAATATTCCCTTATCCTTTAAGTTCAAAGCGGTAATTATTTCCTTTGGAATCCTAAACACAAAAGAGTTTCCAACCTTTGCAATTTTTGCGTGCAATTTTTTCTCATTTTGCAGTTTATTTATTGCAAAAATCCTTCCGGCATCTTCCGAATGTATAGTTTTTTCCCCGCAATTTTGGCAGCTAAAGCCCCTGACATCATATCCCCTAAAGCCGAATTTGGATTCTTTAGCAAAGTGTCCGCAAACATGGCACTTAATTTTATCGCTTTTCATTTTTATCGCCTCGAATACTTGCCTGCATGGATTATCAGCCAGATATGCTCCTTTGAAAAATATTGATGTGATTTGGCAACCACAATTTTTCTTGTTTTTGCGCCTTTTTGGAGTTCAATTTCGAAAATTCCCTCCTTTCTTGATCTTGATTCCTTGCCATTTTCGAGGATTTCCAAAATCTCCGCCTCATCCCAGCGCAATTCCATTATTTCTCCGGATCCTGCGAACGTATAATCGACCCGGCGCCCCTTCCAATACAGCATTGAACTCACCGCCTCTTGCTGTATATACTTTAAAGTATATACTTACAAGTATATATTGATTGCGCCTCCACAATACATCTCCAAAATCAATGCTTAAATTGGTTGGCAGGGGTCTTTTCGGGTGAAAATAGGCTTTATGCAAAACTTTCCATTAGGGGATTTTTTCCTTTCCCAAATTAACTAGCTTTTCAGTTTCTCCAAAAGTTTTTTGTGAAGCGCACCATTGCTTGCAACAAAATTAAAGTATTTTTCCGTAAGATCTATCGCTTTCCCATCGTGCGAGCTGGTTTTGCCTTTCGCCTCATGCAAAATTGCGCATCCGGCAGCCACATCCCAAGTGTAAAGGTAAGCTGAAATGAACGCATCGAACCTTCCGCACGCAACATATGCCAAATCCATTGCAGCCGAACCCAAAGTCCTAACCCTATGGTGCAGCGCAAGCTTTTTTTCCAAAAGAAGGGTTTGCCGTATTACATTTTCCTTGGGGGGCATCTCAACTGCAAGCGCCAAATCATAGAATTTTTTTTGCTTTGATGCAAAAATTCTTTTTCCATTCAAAAAAGCGCCCTTCCCAATTTCAGCGGAAAACATCTCATCCATTGTTGGGACATAAATTGCGCCTGCAATTGGCTTTTTCCCATCCAAAAGGCCAACAGAAACACAAAAAAGCGGATTATCGTGCGCAAAATTCCCCGTGCCATCGATTGGGTCCACAATCCACCTAAAATTCGATCCGTGCGTGTTGAAGGGCGATTCCTCAGAGAGGAAATCGTGATCGTAAAAATTATCCTCAATTAGTATTTTATGCAAAAGCTCCTCGGATTCCTTATCCGCAATTGTTGCAATGTCCCGCTTTGCCTTGAAATGGATTCCTTTTTCCTTTCCCTTGAATTCCAAAACAAGTTCTCCGGCCTCCCTGGCTGCCTTTTTTGCAACATCAACAAATTTCATAATTGAATAAACGCAAAACCCCTATTATAATGCTTTGCCGAATTGCCAAATTTACCGGGGTTTTCCAAAAACCGCAATACGTAGCGTTTGCATTTGCCAATTCTTCTATAGATGGGCATTTAAAAAAGCTTAAAAACACTTAGTGCATTAAAATTGATTATTAGAGTACTTACAGGTGAGATTTATGGGAATTTTCTCTTCTTTGAGCAAGGCGCTTGGTTTTACAAAAGACATAAACGTCGAAGAATTCATGTCCGCTGCGGAAGCTGAGGACGTTGATGTGATGCACAAATCCGCGGATTATTATGTCAAGCCAATTGCCCTGCAAAACGAGGGCGATGTTGCAGCTGTCAAGGACGAGCTAAACAACAAGAACCACGTCCTTTTGAACTTTTCGCCAATCATGAGGAACCCAGCCAAGCTTAAGCAAGTGGTTGGAGAGCTCAAAAGCTTTGTTGGCTCCATAAACGGCGACATTGCAAGGATTGATGAGGATAAGATTCTTCTGACTCCGGCCAATGTCAAAATCGTCAAGAAAAGGCATGGGTAATCTTCCAATGGCGGTCGCAGAAACCAAAATAAAGGAGCATCGTGATGGTGGCTTTGATATTTCCATTCCAGAATGGGATTTGACTGCCAAATACCGCGAGTTTGCCAATGATGTTGCGGATAATCGCATTGAAAAATTTAAAGCAAATGCCAAAGCGTTGGGATTTTCGTTGTTGCCAACAAGAAAAAGCCAAGCCCGTGCAGCAATAAATACTGCCAACGCAAAAGAAATTGACGAAAAAATTGCCAATTTATTCAAATCCCACGGACGAACGTTTTTGAGCAGTATTCATGTGGATGAACGGACCAATGGGAAAATAATCAATTTGATCAAAACCAGCAAAACTCCCGTGTATCTTAAGGTTGCAGGAAGGGCTATAAAACTAACCACTTATTCTCCATTTTTACGCCATAATGTCGAAGTCAAGCGCGAAACTATTTAAATTTGCAATCGCCAAAGAAACCTAATCTGCAAGAAAAGGAAAAAGGTAGCATGAATAAAATGGCATCCGAACCCGAAAAATTGCAAACCCGCATAAAAAGCAATGAGCGCTATGGGGAGTTCAAGGCCATAATGCCCGCAAATGAATTAACCCCTAGATGGAAGGATTTTGTCTTTAAGGTAGGCAAGATTCGGAAAGAAAAATACCGACTTCAGCGCAAAAAGGCAATTCTGATATTGTTGCCAACCAAGGCTGCAAGGCAGGCTAGGGAAAAAATCGCTTTTGAGATTGAAAATAAGAATCTGGCGCTAAAGAAGTTATTCGAGCCTTTGCAAAATATTACTGAAGTTAATTTCCACCTTGATGGCAAAATCAACCGTCGAATCAATGTTAGTCTTATAAATTCTCCAAAGCTTGCCTCCCTAACAGTATTCAAGAATAAGCTTATTTTGGATAATAATCGGGCTCCGGCATTCAGGTATGGCGCATCCCTTTGGAATTTGAATAAAACCGGCAAAAAAATAAAGGAGTCGAACTCCAAATCCAACCTTTAGAGGAATTTCGAGATCCTAACTTGCTTTTCCGTTTGTTTTGGCTTTTGGATTTTTGCTTTTTTTGACCTTTCGCGTTTTGGAAGCTCTTCTTTCACATAAGATGCCAAGCTTTCAATTGCCTCATTGGTTATGATTTTGTTGTAGTTGATTTTTGGCAAATCCTCCATCTCTGATTCTGAAAATGAGCTTAGGACGACAAGCCCAGCTTCTTCAGAAATCAGGAAATAATACGGCGGCTCAAGCGGCCTTGAGATGTATTTTACCCCATTGAAGCCCTTTGAAATTTTCCTATGCATAATAAGCCATTCATGCTCATCTTCCTCCACTTCAAGTGTTGATGCATTAAGCTTATCCAATTCATCCCCAAAATATCTCTTGAAATGCAATAGAAGCGAGCGCTGTGAAACCCCAATTAATACGCCCGAATATGGTTCATGAACGTGCCTTAGCTTTATTTCCGCAGTTTTTCCAAGGTACCTTGAATTCAAAAGCGGTGTTTGGAATATCAATGGGTAGTAGAACTCATCTTCCGAAGCTATGACCTTTGAATAGTGCTGCTTATCCAAAATGAAAAACTCCACCAAAATCCCCAAATGACTAAGTTTCCTGCAATTTATATTCCTAGCCCCCAAAACAAATACCCATATAAATTAAGATTTGGACAATTAAGCTGGTTTACAATGAACTCTACTTCGAATCAGATTCATTTTTCCAAGGAAGAATTGGATGCAGAAACCAACAGGCTATTTGCCTCCTTATCCCATCTTGGCTGGACTAAGGAAATCTGCCAAACGTACGCTTCCCTCACGTTGGAAATCAACTTGCTCAAAAAGGAAAAAAATGCCATAATTCTTGCGCACAACTACCAATTGCCGGAAATCATCTTTGGAGTTTCAGATTTTGTTGGCGATTCCTACCAGCTTTCAAAGCAAGCGGCGCAAACATCAGCTGAAACAATAATTTTTTCAGGTGTTAGGTTCATGGCAGAGACTGCAAAAATGCTCTCCCCCAAAAAGAAAGTCCTAATGCCTTCTCCTGATGCTGGCTGCTCCCTTGCCGAGTCAATTTCAGCTCAAGATGTAATCAATCTAAGAAAACAGCATCCCGATGCGGCGGTTGTCACTTACATTAATACGTACGCCGAAGTCAAAGCTGAAAGCGATGTGATTTGCACCTCAAATAACGCACTTAAAATCATAGAATCACTTCCAAATGAAAAAATAATTTTCCTTCCCGACAAATACATGGCGCAGAATCTTGCAAAACTTACAAAAAAGCAAATTATCGGCTGGGAAGGGCTTTGCGTTGTGCACGAGGAGTTTTCACCCCAAAAATTGGAAGCTTACAGAAGGTTTTACCCTGAAGCCAAAATACTAGTCCACACCGAATGCTCCCCTGCAGTTGTAGCAATTGCCGACCTTGCGGGCGGGACTGGCGAAATGCAAAAATACGTCTCAAATTCTTCCGCAAATCAATTCATGATAGTAACGGAATGCGGGCTATCCGATAAGCTAAAGGTCGAATTCCCAAAAAAGAAATTCATCCCATCCTGCGGGCTTTGCCCGCACATGAAGCGCAATGACCTTCGCAACATCCTAAAAGCGCTCAAAAACCCCTCTTCCGATCAATTTGTCGAAATTTCCGCAGATGTTGCAAGGCGGGCGCAAAAAGCGCTTGATAAGATGCTCGAATTCGCCTAAAATCCGAATTGATCAGCCAGAATCCAAATTGATTATTAAGCCGTCCTCCCAAATTCCTACCATGAATTCAACCAATTCCGTGAAAACCGATGTTGCCTCGAAAACCGACATCCTAGTTGCAGGCAGCGGGATTGCAGGTTTGATTTTTGCATTAAAGGCAAGCGAATTTGCCAATATTGCTCTAATCACCAAAAAAAGCGCTTCCATTTCGAACACCGCCTACGCCCAGGGCGGCATTGCAATCCCACTTGATGAAAAAGATGAACTGCATCACATAAACGACACTTTAATTGCAGGAAGGGGCCTTTGCAACAAAAAAGCCGTTGAACTGATGGTCAAAAGTGCGCGGGGGCGCATACATGATTTGGTCAGTTTTGGAATTCCATTTGATACCGGATCTGGGCAGTTCAAGCGATCATTGGAAGCTGGGCATACGTTCCCCCGCGTGATTTACAATTCGGATGCAACCGGTAAAGCAATTGAAAAAACACTTGTGAATCTGGTTAGGAATAATTCCAAAATCATATTGATGGAAAATTCCCTCCTGCTTGATTTGATTGTGGCAAAAAACGGATCAGGCAAAAACGGATGCGTTGGCGCAAAAATTCTAACAAATGCCAATCAAATCCAAACCATCAATTCAAAATTCACCGTATTGGCAACCGGCGGGCTTGGGAATATTTTCGAACACACCACAAACCCCCCTGTTGCAACAGGCGATGGCTTTGCAATTGCCAGCAGAATTGGGGCAAAAATGGGGAACATGGAATTCGTGCAGTTCCACCCAACCAAATTGGATGTCAAATCAAATGCGCCTTTCCTAATTTCCGAAGCACTTAGAGGAGAAGGCGCGGTTTTGTTAAACTCCAAAAATGAAAAATTCATGAAAAAATACGATCAGCTAGGCGATCTTGCGCCAAGGGATGTTGTTGCGCATGCAATTTACCAAGAATCCCTGCATGGAAAAGTTTACCTTGACATTACAAGCAAACCATTAGCTTTCCTAAAAAACCGCTTCCCAAACATTTATTCAAAATGCCTAGAATTTGGATTTGACCTCTCTAAGGATAAAATTCCAATTGTGCCAGCTGCGCATTACATGTGCGGAGGGGTCAAAACCGATCTTGATGCAAGAACCACGGTTGCAAACCTTTACGCAATCGGCGAAGTTGCATGCACAGGCGTCCAAGGAGCCAACCGGCTAGCTTCCAATTCCCTCCTTGAAGGGATAGTGTTTTCCCACCAAGCCTGCATCGACATCAAAAAAAGGTTTTCAGGAAACAAGACTCAAAAATCAGAAATTTTCCCAACCGTTCCAAATCCGCCAATCCTTCCAAATCCCAAAACCATTCGAACCACTTCCAAAATTGTTGATTCACTGCGCATTCAAATCCAAAAAATCATGTGGGAAAAAGTTGGGGTTGTTAGGAAAACTTCCCAGTTGATAATTGCAATCAATGATCTTGAAAAAATTGAAAAATCCCTCAAGGTAATTTCAAAAAAAGGGATGAATTATCCCCTTGCAGAAACCCTCAACATGGCGCAAACATCCCTTCTAGTTGCCAACGCTGCCCTTAGGCGAAAAAAGAGCCTTGGCTGCCATTATATTGAATAAATTAGTTGATTTAGATTTTTGATTAGAAACGAATTTTCAGGATCTTATCTTATTCTCCTAATCCTAACTGCAAACACTCCTACCACTATAGCCCCAAGCATCAGTGCGAATGCCAAATAGTTGTTTTCTGGAAAAGATGGAATTGAAATTGGCGAACTGTATGGGTCGTAACTGCTTCCTTTCCTTGGGTATGTAAGCAAGTTATCCGCAGGCAATCCCCGTGTTCCATCCGGCGTATTGTATAAGCTAAGCCCCCTTTTTGCAAATTCATCATTCCATGGGATATCCTGCCCATTAAGGGCGTACCATAGGCCAGTTCTTGGATCAAATGCAATCATGCCTCCAGGGCCCTTTGCAGCAAGAAGCGTTGCAAGCAGTTCCTTGAATCCATCGGGGCCTTGCGCGGATAATTTAGGCACCCCGTTTTGCATATCGAGGGTGAATTTGAAATCTCCCTTGTCGGTTGGGATGATGATATCGTTGCCCTCCTTTCTAAGCGGCCCGGTAATTTGGAACTCTTTCTTTTCGCCGGTTGTCTTATCGTAAACCGTTAATGTTTGCTTGCCATTTTCATCCGTTCCAATTGTGTACCTATATTTATCCGTTTCAAATACCTGCATTCCTCCCACTTTCCCATTTGCATCCGTTTGGATTTTCTTTAGGGCATCGTTTAATTCCTTTGCAGCTGCTTCCCCTCCAATTTTGGGTTGAGCATTATCAAGAGCAATTGCCGGCACATCCTTCCCATTCTGGTCCGTATTCTTGGTAACTTTTGTCCCAAATCCTGAAATCGAATCAAGCGGCTTGACTTTTGATAGCACGTATAGCGCAACAACCAATCTTCCTCCGGCTTCATCCAGCTCGATTTTCCCATTTTCCGTAATGATTGTCAATAGCTTTCCAGCATCAATTTCATCCCTGCTGTTTGCATCTTTGATGTATCCTTTGATTGTCACATCCCCATTGCCCTTTATTGAAACAAAATTTCCAAGCAGGCTCTCCAGCTTCTTTTCCTCAAGGGCTGCCAAACTTGGCGCCTGTATTTCCCCGCTTTCATCCTCATCATCAGTAATGCTTTGCAAGAATCTGATTTTCCCATCGTTTGCAGTGATCCTTCCCTTGTCCGTGTAAATTGCGCGCACTTCCCCAAATCCGGAAGCCGTAAGATCCGAAGTAATATCTGGCTTAAGTGATTTTAGTTGCGTTCTTAGGCATTTGATTGTATCGCACGAATCATCCAAAATGAGAAGGTTTCCTCCGGTTCTTCCATTTGTCAGGCTTGGTTCAATTCTTAGCATTTCCCTATCATAGCACGCATTATCCAGCCCGGCGGTTATGATCTTATTTGGAATTAGCGTGCGCGCAAGATCTTGCATCAATAGGCTCATCAAGCCGCGGTCTTTATTTTGCGAAAGCTTGATTGCCTTTCCGGTTTTCTTATCCGTATATGTGACTCCGGTTTCATCAACGCAAACAAACCCATCCTTCGAATCATGGCATTCCCTAAAGCATCCGTTGGCCTTTAGTTTATTGTAAACCCCAAACCATTGCGAAGTTGCACCGTCCAAATGGATGTAATAAATTTCATACGGATTGAGTTGCCCATATGGATCGTCCATGTAAGCTCGCAAATTAAGCAGTTCCGTAAGCGATTTCTCCTCGACCTTTTGCCCAATCCCTCCAAGCGCGGATGTAAGGTTTAATTTCCCCCCCAAATCAATTTTCCCAAGCTGGTTGAACTTCTGATCCAGATTTTGCCCGGCAACCGAATTGGAAAGCTTTTGGTAGCCCAATATTTTGTAACTCGTATCCTTGCAAAGCGAAACATAACGAAAGCCATTGCTTGCAACAACCTGCTTTCCTAGCTGGATTGGATCCAATAAGACAACTGCTTTGTAAAGGTTTGAAACAGCGTTTTCCATTGTTGAATATTTAAGTTCGGGGCCTTTAGGCAATTTCAATTCGGATAATTTTTTTGACTCTGTGACAATTTCCGACGCTATTTCATCATAATTATCCCCCGCCACCTTTACTTGGTTTTCAAGTTGTTTTAAAAGAGTCGGATTATTGATTCCTTCAGCCTCTCTTAGGGATTTAATTGCATATAATCTTTCAGTTAGTGCTGTTGTAGACTTGGTTCGAAGCTCCCCAATTTCGGTATTTAACTTGATAATCTGATCCTTGTTTGCCGTACTGAAGAAATTTTCAAATTTCGTTCCCTTCGCGTTTTTGCTGGCAAAATTATTTACAAATTTTGCCTTGAAAGTCCCTCCCAAAACCTCAAGCAAACTTTTTGATGGGAATAAGACGGTGCTACTGGAATCAATAATTGAAACTGCTGTAAATATCCTATAATAATTAAGAAAACTATCTACCTCCTTCTCATCGCAAAGTTCATCCTTGCTAAACCTGACCGGATCAACAAAACGGGTAACAACAAAATCAAATGTTCCGGATCTAATCAATGCTGAAACAGGTCCGGTTAGATATTGCATGTCGGCCCTCCTGTAAATTACGAAGTTTACTAGTGGAGCTAAAACGGCAATCCCTTGGTAATATTTTGCAAATTCCTCGCTATTCTTAATTGTTGTTCCAAGTTCCAAATTATTGCTATTCAATGCAAAGCTCGTGTATTCGCTGTTTTTCCTAATATCCTCAAATAGCGAATTTTCAGATCTTCCCTTCCAATCCATTTTTATTTGCCATCCGCTTCCATCTGTTTCAAAGCTAGTTGAACTTTCAGAAATTTGCGCATCCGGTGTTGTATCTCTTGTCAGGAACATCACATTGCCGGTTTCAAAAGCCTTTGTTGGCGCTCCAGCTTCCATCAGATCGGACGCCCAATCCGTGATTTTCCCGGTTCCAAAGAAATCCGTTGCCCTCCTAAAATCAGTCAAGAAATTATTGTTGTTTACATAAATTTGCATGTAATTATCCTTCAATTTCTTATCCGATGTTACAAGGGACGAGAACAGAATTTGATTTGAGGCCGAAAGCGCAATTCTTGCAGCTCCCATCCAACCCGCCCCATACAATGCAATTGCAACCGGCTTCCATTTATGCACGGATGTTTCAAAATCAATTTGCCTCATGAGTTTTTCATTTTCTTCAATTCGGGAATCAAGCAAAAGCTGCCGTGCCCTAATTTCTTCCAACCTTGGGCTATCTCCAATACCTCCCGAAGCTCCCTTCAACCTCTCAAACGAATCCTTGCTATCTTGAATTTCACGCTTAATTCCATTTACTCCCTCCCTTGCAAACAATATTGAAGCAGCTCCGGCAAGTGATGCCCATTCCTCATAAGTTGACCATTGCCCAACTGTTGTAACATATCTTTCATACATTTTAGGAACCAGCATGGATCCGGCATAATTGTTAAGGGCAGCCGTAGTTTGCTTAGCTGTCAAATGCTGCTGCGCCTTTACAGTAGTTTTGCTCTGGTCAAACCCGACGAACAAATCCTTGTTAAGAAGCGCATTGAATGTGACTTTTCCTTGGATGAAGCTTCGATCAAGCAGGCAAGAGTTTTCCTTTTCCTGCGGCTGGACTTTCATCAAATCCGAAAGTGCAACACTTTTCCCTTCCGGAAGCACGACTTTGAAGTTTTCATATGGCGCTTTTGGAATTTCGCCTGCTGATGAAATCCCAAGCAGTTTTGAAAGCTTATCCGCACCTCCTGGCAATCTTGTTGAAACCGCTTTTACCTGCTCAAGTGTCATCAATCCCGAATCCTTGTCAATATTGTATTCCTTTGCTAGATCTTCGCGCTGTTTTTCATCATATTCAAGCAAACCGGCAATATCCTTGATTGGATACCTTGGCTGGTCGGCCAAATTGATGTTGATATTGATATTTTGGGCATTCTTATCCAACGGATCGTTTTTCCTAAGCGCTGCGTTGTTCAAAGTTGAAATCTGCTCTGCTTGGAAATTAGAAAGCCCTTGCTGATACCTTGCTACTTCAGCTGCGTCCATTACGGCAAGCGAGCAAGTGCCTTCGTATGTGACTTCAGGCTTAACTGTAGCAGCAGCTTCCGCTTCGGCAAAAAGCAGTTTTTGGGCAAGTGGCTTTTTGGCAACAAGAAGTTTTTGCGCAGGAGGGTTTTTTGGATCAAATGGCTTTGCATCCAAGTTTTGCTGGCTTTTCCCATCCAAAACGCCCGAATCATCATACAAATTATAATAGCTTGAAGCAAATGCAAGCGGCGAAAATAGCTCAATTAGGAAGAAGGCAAATATTGCAATTGAAAATAGCTGGGAATTTCCTTTGCTCATATGGGAAAATATTGTTTCCGCTAACTTAAAAACGTTATTCAGCGGCATTTGCATGGAAAAGGACTTTTTAGGCGGGTTTTTTTGGTTTTTTTCGAATTTGTCTGCCGTTTATTTGGCTCTTCCCAATCTAGAAAACCATTTATAATTCTTCCCTCCCTTACCTATATCCCTGATTGTTTAATTTTTCTAAATATATGGGTGAGTGGGATTATGGAAAACATAGTATCTGATGCATTAAGGCACTCTTCTAAGAAAATAGAAGGCGAAGAATATTTTGAAACCCCAAGGATCATGGTTATTGGATCCGGAGGCGGAGGATGCAATTCAGTTAACAGATTGGCCAGGCAAGGAATCAAGGGCGCTGAAATGGTTGCTATCAATACCGACAGGATGCATTTAACTATGATCAACGAATCCGTTAAGAAGATTCTAATCGGAGCTTCAATTACAAGGGGCCTTGGAGCTGGAGGATACCCAGAAGTTGGGGCCAAATGCGCGGATGTTTCACGTGACGCACTTGAAAAACTCCTCTCTGGAGCAGATCTAATTTTCTTAACTGCTGGAATGGGCGGAGGGACCGGAACCGGTTCAGCGCCAATCATTGCAGAAATTG
This sequence comes from Microcaldota archaeon, assembly GCA_016212475.1. GTDB lineage: Archaea > Micrarchaeota > Micrarchaeia > Norongarragalinales > SBBD01 > JACRGC01. The sequence goes on from JACRGC010000001.1 coordinate 45,303, forward strand.
CCAAAAAGCAAGGGGCAATTGTAATTGCAATCGTAACCTACCCATTTGCACTTGAACGGGCAAGGCTTGAAAAGGCGGATTCTGGAATTGAAGCACTCAAAGCGCAGGCGGATACAATTATCGTAATTGATAACAACCGACTAGTGCAAATCGTGCCAAACCTTCCAATTGATCAGGCATTCAACGTTGCTGATGAAATCATTGCAAGAGCAGTTCGCGGAATTACAGAAACCATCACAACTCCTTCTTTAATCAATTTGGATTTTGCTGATGTTCGCGCTATCATGAGCAACGGAGGAGTTTCCATGATCGCAGTTGGAGAAGCAAAAGGAACCGGAAGGGCGGAGGAAGTTGTTGGCAACACACTTAATCATGCGCTTTTGGATGTGGATTTCACCGGTGCAACCGGAGTTCTATTGCATATAACCGGAGGGCCGGATATGACCCTTGGGGAGTGCAACATGGTTGGAACTGCTTTGACTGAAAAGGTCGATGCAAATGCAACTGTCATCTGGGGGGCAAGATTAGACCCGGCATTTGAAGGTAAAATTGAAGCAATTGCAATTTTCACCGGAATCCAATCGCCCTACCTTCTTGGAAAATCCCAAAACCAAAACCAGAAATCCTCCGGAAGGATGGGATCGGGTTCAAGAAGTGTTGACGAGATAGAGTTCATTTAAGGGCTCTTTTCTTTTTCTTTTATTTTTTTAGCATTAGCGTAGCCTCCTTTCAAATTGCCTTATTCTTAAATCGCGTCTCCTTTCCTGGCTAATTTTCAAAACAAACCTATAAATAGTGGTTTAATGCATAGATAATGCATAAACAGATGGTGATTAGCATGCGAACTACGCTGGAATTCAGGGGGTTGCCGGAGATTATTTTGGAAAAAGCTGTCGATCTGGGCCTTGCAAGGTCTAAAACGGATGCACTACGAATGGGAATTTTCTCATTAAACAAAGAATACAGCCTGATCAAGGATGTTGAAATGGAAATGGCAAGTCGGAAATTGCAACAGGAAGAAAAGCACATGAAGCGTACTCCAGAAAAGTATTTAAGCGAAAAAAAAGCGCTATCTAAGTATAGATAGCATATGGAACTAAAAAATTGGCGGTTAGAATTCCGCATTGGCTGGGATTTGCATTTCAAGGAATTTGATAAATCCGTAAGAGATGGGATTATCAAGAAATTTGACCAGATGAAATCGCCAATAGTTGGGAGGGGTTTGCATTCCTCGAGGTATTTGGTTGAAGAGGTTGGGGGATACCGGATAGCTTACATCGCAGATGAACTGACCAACACCAAAAAAATACATTTTGTTGGGAATCATAAGCAATATGAGCAATGGTATTCAAGCCTTGGGCAATGAAGTTAACATTATTTTTGCAAATTCCAAAAGCGTTTTTACCCTTTTTCCTTCTTCTATTTTATGTTCAATCCCTTTTCCCCGATCCAGAAAATAAGCATCAATTCCTAGTGTTTTTGGAGCTAGATAATCCGGTTCAAAACTATCCCCAATATGCGTCAAATCTTTTGGTGATATTTTAAGTACCTTGCAAATCCGGATATACCCTTCCGGATCTGATTTGACCATCCCAAAATCTGTTGTGATTGAATATATCCGATCAAAATATTTCTTAAGCCCTTCAACTTCGATTTTGAATTTGATGAATTCCCGCGTTGCATTTGAAATTACAATCAATCTGTACTTTTTTTTTAGCAATTTTAAGGCTGGCAACGTATCCGGATACAATTTGATCAAATGCTTGCTATTCCCCAAAAGCTTGTCGTATTCTTCTCCAAGCCCAAATTCCAAAAACCAGTGCTTGATGTCAAACCACTTAAGATTTCCATCGCCCAATAATTTGTAGGCGGTATAAACAGCTGATTTTGCCTCTTCCAAGCCTAATTTGTGCCTTTTTGCGTAAAGCTTTGGAATCTCCTGCATCCAAATAGTCTGCTCAAAATTAAGGTCTGCAAGCGTACCATCCAAATCAAAGGAGATTGTTTTTTTCATAGCAAAGTTTTCACTAGCCAAAATAATAAACCTATAAGAAATCAGAACTTGAATTCCTTTTCAGCGTAAACCTTCTCGCAGAAGTTGCATTGGAGCTTGAGCGGATTCCTCTCCTTGATATGAAGCTTTGGATTCCCTTCCTTGTTTGATATGCAATTAGGGTTTGGGCAATGGATTACCCCTTCCAAAACCTCCGGAAGCTTGACTTTGTACTTTTCAATTACCGTGTAATCGCGAATCACATTGATTGTTGCATATGGGGCGACAAGTGCAACTTTTTCCAAATCGCTTTTTGTCAAACTCCTCCCTTCAATTTTAATCACATCTTTTAGACCGGTTGAAGCGGAAGGGACGTTGATCAGAACAGAAACCGTCCCCTTGAAATCCTCATCAATCCCAAGGACAGTTAAGAGTTTGACTGCGGACCCCTGCGGAACATGGTCAATTACAATCCCATTCTCGATTTTCTTGACTTTAAGCATGTCCTTGTCTTTTGCTTTCATATCATTGCGCCTTTTTTTATTTTTATTTGCCAACGTTTTTCAAAATCTATTTTTCATGAATTTACGCATTCCCAATTTCATTTCAAAATCGAGGAAATTATTGCCATCCTAACCGGAACTCCATTGCGCTCCTGCTCAAAGTATTTTGCACGGGAATCCAAATCCGCTTCAACCGCTATTTCATCAACCCTTGGAAGCGGATGCATAAGCATCGCATCTTTTTTCATTTTTTCCATTACTTCATTATCGATCCTGTAAACCGCTCTTTTGTACTCTTCGGGATCCTCGATGCGCTCCTTTTGAATTCTAGTCGCATAAACAACATCCGCTTTGGAAACATCAAGGGAGGAAAGCTCTTCAACCTTGCAATCATTCCTAAGGTCATTTAGCATGAACCCTGGCATTTTCAATTGCGGCGGTGAATAATATTGCAATTTCACATCATCGAATTTTGAGAGCGCGTATGAGAGCGAATGCACAGTCCTTCCATACTTCAAATCCCCAATCATAAGAACTGTCAGTCCATCGATTTTTTTCTTCTCCTTCTTAATTGTATAAAGATCAAGCATTGCCTGCGAAGGGTGCTGATTGCTTCCATCCCCTGCGTTAATCACGGGAACATTAGTCACTTCCGCAGCTAATTTTGCTGCGCCTTCGCTAGGATGCCGAATCACAAAAAGATCAACCTGCGCTTCTAGTGCTTTAATTGTATCATGAAGGGTTTCTCCTTTGCTGTGCGAAGATGTTTTCGGATCTGAAAATCCAATTACTTCCCCTCCAAGCCGTTTCATTGCCGAACCAAATGATTGCTGGGTCCTGGTTGATGGCTCATAAAACAAGGATGCCATGAACTTTCCTTCCATTTCAGATAGGACTTCCTTTTTAGTGAAGCTGCTATCCATTTTCTCCGAAAGTGCCAGTATCGATTCTATTTCCTTGCGATCCATTCCAACTGCTGAAATAAAGTCGCTTCCTTTCAAACTCATGCTAATCACTAATCATCTATGGTTTAAAATCAATCCTAAGCATCAGAAGTAATTATTGACCTTACATGATTTTAAATGTGACCTTCGGAAATTATTTCCTAAAAATACGGTGATTCATACATGGTCCTAAAAGAAGAAGCGTGCTGCCCAAAGTGCTTTACATTCCAATCATTCATTGTCCCGCTGAATTTCAGCATTACGGATACCAGTTTTAGGTGCCCAAGGAACACAACCCACGTATTTGAGGAGGATGAGGAAGGTTTTTTGCATAGCAAGGCGTGATTTGGTTTATCTGGTCTATATCCTTTACTCCAAGTTCGTAAATTACACTAATTCGGCATTGATTTTCATAAGCATCCCTTCCAAATCATTGTAATCGTCTTTCCTTTCTAAAATGCAGGCAATTATGATATTTGGCTCGATAATCAAATAGATTAACCTGCTCTCCTTCCCATCCAAGTTTAACCTAACCCTGAAAACCTTGGAGTAAAGTTTCGAATGGATTCTTTTGAAATGGTGGGGGTTAAGCTTAATCAAATCAATTTTGGCTCCAATTAGTTTCCTTGCCTTATCGCTAAGGCTTCTGATCTGCTCCAGAAAAGTCCTCGTGGTTTTTATTTCGAAGCTCATTTGCCAAGTGCCGCCCTAAGTTCCTTCTCCCCCACGAGCTGCTTTTTCCTTAAGCTTGATTCTATTAACTTGTCAATTAAGTTTATTTCCTTTTCGGTAAAGCTTTCATCAAATTCCTTCCTATCAAACACCTTTTCCCTAACGCTTTCGTAAATTACCTCCTGGACGTTCCTATAGCCGTAATTGTGGGCATATTTCCGTGCGGCGGCAACAAGCTTTGGCGGCATCTTGAGGTTGATTTGATTTTGCATATATATCTATAGATATCTATAGCTACTTGAGTTTATATTTCTTGTTGTTGGCAATTACGCAAGGTGAATTCGATCTTTAATTGCTATATTTGCTATTTTCGCAAGATTTCTTGTATTTTACGGTTTATATCGGTCAAATACTAATTCAAAAGAAATTATAGTGATTTTCCTAATCTCTCAATTTAGCAAATTCTGTTTTGTTTGAGATAGCTTTCAATTGTCTTAATATTAAAGATCTTGTTTTACTTGCATTAGCTGCTTTTTTGTCTAACCTAATATACCCCTTCACAAAACGTCTCTCATCGATTGTCCTTTTTTTGCCAGAAGAGGTTTGGTTGATAGCTCTGTGACATAAAATTCTATGAATGTTAACCTGTTCTATCAAATCCTCCAAACTTTGAGGGAGAATGTCTAACCTTTTTTCAAGATTCCCTCTAGTGAACTCCTTATTTGCGACCTTGAATTTTAATGAACTTTTTCCACTTCGATTACCGTATTTTATGGCATCTCTTTTTTCCGTAGTTAGATAACCAAGTATTGTCCGTAACATAATCTCGTCAGGTATATGCTTAATTAGTCCCTGCATTAGAGGTCTAGAACTGGGTGATATTTTTTTCTCCAAAGAGGAAATTTTATCTTCGTTCATCCTTTTATCACTCCAACCGGCACCATCTTCGCAACAATTTTGCTAATTCCAGCTTGTTCAACCGCTCTTACAACCTCATCAACATTCTTGTAGGCTCCGCCGGCTTCTTCTGCCAATAAATCATAGCTTCCGGCCTGGATTGCTTGCCCCTTAGCTTCCATTTGCTTGACAATATCCCTTCCTGAAAATCTTCGCACAGCTTCATGCCTACTCATTACCCTTCCGGCTCCATGGCAAGAGCTTCCAAATGTCAATGCAGCGCCAGGCATTCCGCAAAGCAAATAAGAAGCGGTATTCATCGAGCCCGGAATAATCACTGGTTGCCCCACGTTTCTGTAAGCTTGTGGAATTTCCTTCCTGCCTTTCCAAAATGCGCGCGTTGCGCCTTTCCTATGCACGCAAACTTTCTTGGTTTTGCCTTCAACCTCATGCTCTTCAAATTTGGCAATGTTGTGGCAAACATCGTAAACCAAATCCATCCCAAGGGATTCCCAAGTGCTTCCAAATACCTGCGCAAAAGTTTCCCTAGCCCAATGCGTCATTAACTGCCGATTATTGAACGCAAAATTGATTGCAGTTCTCATTGCCTGCAAATAATCCTGCGATTCCCTAGCATGCAAAGGAGCATATGAAAGCTCCCTATCCGGCAATTGCCAATTATTTTTCTGGATTGCTCCCATCATGGTTCGAATAAAATCATCGCAAATCTGATGCCCATACCCCCGGCTTCCGGAATGCACCATGATTGTAATTTGGCCTTCTCCAGTAATTCCAAAAGCTTTTGCAATTTCCGGATCGAAAATTTTCTCAACCCGCTGTACTTCCATGAAATGATTCCCAGCTCCAAGCGTTCCAATCTGCGGGCCTCCCCTTTTTTTTGCCATATCGGATACTTTTGAATAATCACTATCGCCAAAATAACCATTCTCCTCGCAATGATCCAAATCCTTGGATGTTGCGTACCCTTGCCGATGCGCCCATTTCAGCCCATCTGTTACAGCTTCCTCCAACTGCTGCGGGTTAAGCCTTACTTTGCTTTTGCTCCCAACTCCGGATGGAACGTTTTCATAAAGTTTCCCAACCAGCTGCTTGAGTTTTGGGGAAACATCCCTAACATTCAAATCCGTTCGAATTAGCCTTACGCCACAGTTGATATCTTAGTCCGTTTATTTGAAACTCAATTAAACGTATAACCAACTCCACCGGGCGAAACAATCCCTTCTTCCGGATCAAATGCAGCTACCCCTCCAATTGGAAATCCATATCCTTCATGCCCATCTGGCATAACATAGGAAGCTTCCAAAATCCCAGGAAGATGCGCAACATTTTGAGCTTGTTTTAATGTTCGATCCGTCATCATCTTATCTAGCATTTCTTTTGTTGAAACAACTCTTACCGGAACGCGCATTTCGCCCTCCTTTGGATACTCATAAATAGCGTTTTGAAATTCTTTTGCTATCACACCATCACCTCAACTTCAATACAATGATTTTTGAGTTTTTTTAACCTATTGTTGGAGCAAAGACTGCCAAGGTTCATTTTGAATCAACCCCAATCAATGCCCATTGCCCATTTCTTAATCTCCTCCCCATAAGCAAAACCATTATTAACTTTGTAACTAAACTTCTCTTTATGTCAAGGACAATTAGGAAAAGGCATGCTTACCGTGCAAAAAACGTCCTCCTAACAGACGTTCCAAGCATTTCAAAAACCGTAAACAAGGCAGTTGCAACCCTATCAAGCAAAGTTTCAATCAAATCCCTAGTTCCAAAGAAAAACCAAAAGAAAATAGAGGATATAAAATCCCTAGAGGAAGTCAAATCAACTGCAGATATTGCTGTTTCAACCGCCCTAATCGATCAAGTGATTGGCCAGGAGCGGGGAATTAATGTGATCCGCAAGGCCTCTTCCCAAAAGAGAAATGTTTTGCTTGTTGGAACCCCTGGAACCGGAAAGAGCATGCTTGCGCAGGCAATGGCCGAACTTATGCCAATTGAAGAGCTTCAAGACATTTTGGTTTATGCGAACAGGGAAGATGACAATGTCCCAAAAATCAAGACAATGAAAGCCGGCGAAGGAAGAAAGATGATTTCAAGCGAGAGGATGCAAACCCGCATGACCGCTGGAAATTCCAACATGATGATGATGGGCTTCATGATGCTTTCGATGCTAATTGGGCTTTACATACTTCCGAAATATTTTGATTCAGTAATTGTTGCGGCAATGCTGATTGGTGTTTTTCTTATGAGCGCGGCGCTGATGTTTGCAATGCAGCTAGGAAGAGGCAGGATGTTTGATGCAAGCGATACTGCAAAGCTGATAGTTGATAATACCGGAAAAAAGAACGCTCCATTTGTTGATGCGACCGGCAGCAGGGCGGGCGCTCTTCTTGGCGATGTCAAGCACGACCCTTTCCAGTCATTCGAAGGAAAAACAATAGTTGAACTTAACGGTGAAAAATTCGCCCTTGAAAAGCTTTGGGATGATTATTCCCAAAAATACCCAATTGAAAAAGGAAAAGATGGGTATGAGGCAATTGTACTTCCAAAGAAGGACAAATCAAAAATAACAGCTTCAAAGAAAGGCAAAAAAGTTGCTGCAAAGCTTCTAATCATAAACCGCCGGCCCTACAAGGGAAAAATGATTGAAATAAAATCGGGCAAGAATAAACTTCTAACAACCCCCGAGCATGGCTACATTTCAAACCCATCTACAAAGAAAGCCAAAAACCTAAGGAAAGGCGCAAAAATTTACATTGCAAACTGAGGTTTTCCATGAATAGCAAAGCGCAGGTTGGGATGGAATACATTCTTTTGCTTGCAGCCCTGATTTTGCTTGCAGCTGGGATTTACAGTCTTTCCAGGTCAAACATCATTGCTCCAAGCGGAATTAGTATTTCAAATACGTCCGGAAACACCGGCAATGTGTTTGCAACAGTTGGCGGATCCGCTCCAATAATTTCAAATTTAAATGTTACAAATGGGCCTGGAATTTCAGAAGTTACAATCACTTGGGATACCAACATTGCCTCGACATCAACAGTGAACTACGGGGTTTCATCAAACCTTGGGACTCTTCTTGGTTCAAATACGGTTTTGCAAAAGCACTCTGTCAAAATTAAGGCCCAGGCCGGCACATATTTCTACAAGGTCACAAGCTGCGATCCTGCAGGAACTTGCGCATCGAGTGCAATTGAAACGCTAACTATTTGAAAATAGGGCTAAAAAAAATAAACTGCTAAAACCAGGCTTATTCTTCTCCGCGCATCCTAAGCAATAGCTTCCTTCCCATGGTTTCCATGTATTCGATTTCCCTTCCGGATTCCATGGAAGATTTTATATCATCAGGAACTTCGACTTCGAAGGTTTCATAGCTGGATAAATCCATCAATTGCGCGCTGTTTCCAGTAACCGCAACAATTTGAGCCCTTTTCCTCTCAATTATTGGGATTTCAACATCCCCATCAGAAGGCTTCATGATCGATCTTTTTGTGTTATCGAATAATCCAATTGCAACCACATTCATTTTGGCAGCTCCATGCTTTCCTGGCTTGCTCTTATCAATAGAAACGACTTTGCATGGCACATCCTCAATTATTACGTATTTGCCTACTTTCAAATCTCCCATAGAACCATAAATTTTGTCAACCATCACATTCACCCAAATATATGAAACTAAAATCAGCGTTCTTTTATATTTCGCTCCAAATGTTTATAAGACCCTCCTTAAGCTGGTCCGCAATCCATTTTAATAGCTTAAATCCGATATTTGTTGAAGTGAGCAAATGGCAAGGCAAATTGAAGAACTTGGCGATAGATTAGTGGCCGCTGGCTTTACTTTGGAGCAATCAAATCGGCTTGAATCAAACCTTAATTTTGAATCCCATTTCAAAAACAAGACGGCTAGTGCAATAAAAGAAAAAATCAACTCCATTTCGAAAATTTATGGCGTAAAAAACAGCGTGGTTAGGAAAATGCTGGTTTCTTTCCCCACTTTTGCAAATTTCGACCATGATCGGGTGATTTCAAAGGCAACAAAGGTCTATGGGAGCAAACCGCAAGTGATTGCAGCCATACTGAAACATCCCTCATTTATCAGCCTCGATCATAATCGGGTAGTTGCAGCTGCAGCTGACATTTATGGGGGCAAACCTTTAGTCAAAAAAATAATACTCAAATTCCCCCCATTTGCCAGTTATAACCATGCTAGGGTAATTCGTGACGTTGTTGGTATCTATGGAAACGAACCCGCAGTCAAAAAAGCAATCCTTTCATGGCCCCAATTTGCCGGTTTTGACCATTCGCGGGTTATTGCGGATGCAAATAAAATTTACGGAAATTCAGATAAGGTGAAGCGGGCGATTCTTGCATTTCCGCCATTTGCCGGGCTTGACCATGAACGTGTAATCAGGCAGGCAACGCAAGTTTATGGAAACGAGGAAGCAGTAAAAAAAGCCATACTCTCATTTCCCGCTTTCGCTTCATATGATCATCGAAAAGTTATGAGAAAACTAACAAAAATTGGAAAATTGGTTGGTTTCCCAAAAGGGGAAATTTCCGGAAAAGTTCTTAAATTTCCCGCACTTGCAAGCTATTCGTCGAGGAGGTATTTTGCAGGAATTGATGCGGCAAGAGAGCTGGAAAGAATGGGCCTTGACGGCAACGGATCTGCTTTAAGGATAGCTTTGAGCAATGTCAACCTATCCCCCTATGTGCCAAACACTAACCGGCTAAGGATCAGCAAGGCCAAAAAATTGGGCAAATTCGCCGAACCAAAATTCATGATGCAACTGCGAAGAAGTCTGGTTAGGGAAATAGATAGGCAAAAAGTGAAATAATGGAAATAGTTTTTTTAGGCAATGGAGGCGGAAGAATTGTATTGGATCAGCAGATACTCCCAACCGCAGGTTTTCGCATCAATTCAAAAAATTTCAAGATGCATGTGGATCCGGGCCCTGGAGCGCTTGTCAAAAGCATCGAGCATAAGCAGACTCCTTGGGAATTGGACGCCCTTTTTGTTTCCCATTGCCATATCGACCATTGCAATGATGCAAACATGATGATTGAATCGCTTAATTTTGGCAATTTCAGGGGCGGCAGGGGGACTTTGATTGGAGCTGAAAGTGTGGTAAATGGCAAAGGAACATTCGAAAAGCAGCTGGATGATTATTTTAAGAACATGCTAAAACTTTGCAAACCCTTATCCGCTAGCCAAACCCACAAATTTTCCGATTCAATTTCAATCAAGGCAACAAAAACCGTGCATGAAGACCCTTCCGATATAGGCTTTGTCCTTTCAATTGAAGGGCTCAAAATCGGCTACACTTCCGATACTGAATATTTCCAAGGAATTTCTGAAGAATATGAGGGTTGCGATTTTCTGATTTTCAACTGCCTCCGTCCTGATAACGACCATTTGGAATTCCATTTCTCTTCGCAGGATGTGATCAAAACCGTAAATGGCATGAAAACAAAACCTCTAGCGATTTTCATAACCCATTTGGGAATGAAATTCCTAAATGCCGGAAAAGAAGCGCAGCAAAAAAAGATAGAAGAAAATACCGGAGTTAAAACAATGCTTGCAAGTGAAGGGCTAAAAGTTGACCTCCATGAGCTATCAAGCAAGCAGAAAAAACTAGTTTAAGGAAAAGAAAAGCAACGCATTTCAAGAAGTAATGCAAGTCCCCTCCTAATTTCAATTAAAAATCAAAGTTGCAAATGCAAGCAATCCAAGAAGGATTGCAACAAGCGTGTAGTTCCTTGTTTTTTTGAAGTTTTTCTCATTTTGCTTATCTGCAAGCAGCAAAAGCGATTTGATCAGCAACAGGTTGTTTGCATAAATCAGGAATGCATACGGCGAAACATATTGCTGTTGCATTGGCTGCCAGCTTAGCATTATTGCTATTCCAAAAAGAACCGCTGCCAACAGGATCGTGTTTTTTGGTCCAAGAGCCATTGGAAGCGTTTTTGCCCCGATTTTCCTATCCCCCTCAACATCCCTAAGAGTGATGATCAATTCCCTTCCAACCCCTGCAAAAAACGAAATCCCAACAAAGAGCAGAATTATTGGCTGAATAACTAGAGCAACTGCAAAATTCCCGTAAATGAATGAGATTGCCATGCTGCTTGCAATGAAAACGTTCCCAACCAATGGAAGAGGCTTCAAAACCTTATCATAGATTGCAGAAAGGAATGCAAAAACCAGTGCAATTGCAAAGCAATTGAAATTGACAAATAGCGAAAGCAAAAGCCCAAGGCACATGAGGAATAGGGATGCCTTCAAAGCGATTTCCTTTCCAATTCTTCCTCCAACAATGGGCCGTTCCTTCCTTCCATTGAGCCTATCCGTTTCAAACCCGAAATAATCATTCAAAATGAACGCTCCGGCTGTTATAAAAAATGGTCCAAGCGCTGGAAACAAATTGGCATATGTAATAGCAAAACTCCCTCCGGAAAATTTGGCGGATAGCGCCTGCGAAATAACTATTGCAATTGCAACAAGCGCGGAATGCTCTATGCGCGCAAGTTTTAGCCAGTCATTCAAACTTCCAATCTTTGAAGAAGTGCCCTTGCTCTTGTTAGGTGCCAAATCCCTTTTCCTTCCATTTCTTATTTTATTTTTCTTTTTTGCCATTTTCAGATCGCAAGTATTTTTGGCGTCTTTTCCCTTATATATACTAGCACGCAAAGGCTTAGCAGTGGAAACACAACCAGGTACGCAAAATAGATATCATTTGGAGTAAGCGTCAATGAAAGCACTGCCGAACCTATGACAACATACGTTGCAAAAAGTGCAGGGACAATGCAGCTAACCGCAATGAATGCAATTCCAAGAAGGGATGATTTTGCAAAATATTCCTGCGCTTTGGTTTTTTGATGAAAAGAAACCTGGTCTGCAAGATTGGCAATTCCACTGGATTTTGCGCCCGACCTGTATTCGGCTATCAGCAATTGGCAAGCCTTCCTTGCAAATTCGCTATCAACCCTTCTTCCAATATTTGAAATCGCTTTTTCCATCCCCAAAATTTCCATTTCACGAAGAACAATTGAAAATTCCTCCCCAAGTTCCCCAAATCCCCCATTGGAAACATCCTTGAGGATTTTCTCAAATGGCAAATCCATTTCAATTTTAAGTGAAATTGCCCTAAGCGCCATTGGAAGGTGGATTTCAATTTCCTCCGCTCGCTTTTTTTTCAGGTAAAACGGAAGGAAAAGAATAAGCGAAACAAAAATCAGAATTGCAATTGGCAAAAACAGCAAAGCAGCAAAATTGCCCGAGTAATAAAACGCAATCAGTGAACCTAAAATTCCGGAAAATACGCCAACCGTAATTGAAAACTGCGCCCACTCCCATGCCAAAACATCAATTTTTGAAAATTCAAGTTCTTTTTGCAAAAAATCAAAGTTAGAATTAGGGATATATCTATTCCATTCAACCAATGAAGCAATTTCCCGAATTATTTGGCTTTTCAATCAAATTTCGTCTCCCACGACAAAATTAATTACTTTTTCTTCTTCTTTTCAGCTGGCTTTTCCTCCTTTGGCTTTTGGTCCTTTGGAGTCAATTTGTAACCAAGCTCTTCAAGCGTTTTTGGTCCGTATTCGACAATCTTCAAATTAAGTTGGTGGATTGAAGCGGAAACAGTGTTGCCAACAATTGCCTTCATCTTCCTAAAACCTTTCCTTCTGATTTTGATCCCAGGCGCCCTTGACAATACCAGTTTGGTTCTTTTTTGTCCTTGCACTTCTGGCCTCATTGGTATGCCATCCTTGTCGGATCCGCCCCTAATTTCCAGAGTATAGCCTGGAAGATCTGCAATGAAATTCCCATCCACTTTTTCCCCAACTTTCTTGCCATAAAGCATGGCCTCCTTTTCCTTTGGGATTTCCTTTTGATAGCTCTTCCCTGCCTTCACATCATTTAATACCAATTTCATTTCCAATGCACCTTTGTAAGATTTTGCCATTCGATAGTATAGCAATTTAAAACATGCTCCCTGAAAGAATAAGCAGAAAGTAAATGCAAATATGATATTTTAAGGTTATCGTCTGACACCTCCAGGGGAGATATCTCCCCTACGCGTGTCGCCCCTACCCCTCTTATTTGCATTTGCGTATTTTATCTTGGTTTGGCTGATTGCCCAAACCCCCCCTTAGGCTGAAATTCGGTGTAGAAATATGGCAAAGGATTTTGTTGTAACCCCTTGGAAAGTCGAAGGTGATATCGATTACAATCGCCTAATCAAGGAATTTGGCACAGAGCATTTGGATGATGCGCTACTTCACCGGATAAAAAAGCTAACCGGAGAATTGCACCCATTCCTTAGGCGCAAAATCTTCTTTTCCCACAGGGACATGAACTGGCTATTGGACGAATACGAAAAAGGCAACAAATTCTACCTCTATACCGGAAGGGGTCCATCCGGAAACACCCATATTGGGCATCTTGTCCCTTGGCTGTTCACTAAATGGTTGCAGGACAAATTCGATGTTCTCCTCTATTTTCAAATGACGGATGATGAAAAATTCCTCTTCAAGGACAATTTGAGTTTAACGCAAACCAATTCCCTCGCGTATGAAAACGCCCTTGATGTTATAGCGCTTGGATTCAAGCAAGGAAAGACGCACATTTTTACGAACACGGACTACTCCAAAACACTCTACAAAAACGCCCTTCTCGTAGCCAAAAAGATAACCGTTTCAACAACAAAAGCGGTTTTTGGCTTCAACGATTCCAATAACGTGGGCGAGCTGTTTTTCACATCAATGCAAGCAGTCCCTGCTTTCCTTCCGTCAGTTTTGAAGGGCAAAAACATTCCCTGCCTGATACCGCATGCAATAGATCAGGATGCGCATTTCCGTGTTGCTCGGGATGTCCTTCCAAAGCTTGGCTTTTACAAACCAGCTGCTATCCATTGCAGGTTCCTTCCGGCGCTTGGGATTGGGGGCAAGATGAGCGCTTCTGAAAAGGATTCGGCAATTTATACAACTGATTCAGCTGATGAAATTGAAAAGAAAGTGAAAAAATATGCATTTTCCGGAGGAAGGGCAACAATTGAAGAGCACCGAAAACTCGGCGGAAACCCCGATATTGATGTTCCCTACCAATGGCTTAGCTTTTTTGAAGAGGATGATTCCAAGCTTAAAAAAATCCATGATGATTACAAATCCGGCAAACTCCTATCCGGCGAATTAAAGCTCATTCTAATTGAAAAGCTGCAAGTTTTCCTAAAAGAGCACCAACGGAAAAGAGAATCGGCTAGGAAAGTGCTAGACAAATTTATTTTGAAGGATTGAGAGATTTGCAGAATTGTTGGGCGGGACTTTTAGAATTATTTTGCTTAATCTACGTCCCAATTCTTATTTTCACTTATTTGGTATTTGCGCGCAAATTGAAATTTCCGGGCACTGGGCTCCAAGAGCTGAATTTGGGCAGTTTGCAATCCCCTTGCTCATTGTGATTTCATACGATCTGGCTTTTGTTGTAAGCGTGCTCCATCTTGAAACCGAAGTGGTCGGATCATCTACATTGTAAACTCTATCTAACCCATTTTCGCAATCCGCACCTCCATCCGGGCATGGCGCATTTGTAATATCTTCACATTCCGGATTTTGGCTTTGTGCAAGTACCATATCGCCAGCAACATCCACGCAAATCTCATCAGAAGAAGTATAGGTTTGGGTTGCTTTGTTAAATGATGCAATTTGAAGCTTCCAGCAGCCAGCAAAATGGCCAGGGCAAGCTCCGCAGTACTGCGGCCTTGAGAAATAAACAAAACGCAAAAGATCCGTGCTGCGGCTTCCGCAATCCGGAAGCGTCAGATAGATTTTCCTGCTTGCAGGAGGGGATTGGAGTGCAAGATCCTGCATTGCCAGCTGTATCTTTTGGATTTCTCCCTTGACGGTTGATTGGCACTGCTGCTCGGAAGTATTCCCAAAAATCAGCATTGCAATTGATAGGGATGCCAGCAGTATGATGATTGAAATCACCAGTTCAACCGGAGCGTCGACTTGGCTTTTTATCCGCCTAAAATTAACCATAACAATTGAACGATTTTAGGGTATAATAATTGATTTCCCTCAGGAAAATTCATTTTTATGAAATCCCGCAAGCATCTACGCAATCCTTAGTTGCATCTGATGGCGTTCTGGAAAAGCTTACGCAATATTTAGGCATAATTTCCCTATCCTTGTTGACGCAAGCACCCATGTAAACCTCATATTTCGATTTTGCCTTGAATACATTGTTTTCGATTGAAAATGGCTCTCCGTTGCATATTCCAGAATCTTTGCACACAAATGTAAATTCATCTTCCTGAACTGGCAATTCTCCAAGAGCTTCTTTCCTATACATTGAAGTGCCGGGCTCAAAAGATACTTTTGAAGGGGCACTAGTGCCAAATCCCTTCGAATATTGCAAAGTCAATTCTTTGTTGATTATACTTTTTGCATCATTTCCCGGAGGTTTAATTTGGCTAATTATGAATAGAATGATTCCTAAAATAGCAAGTGCCACAATGACGCTGATAACCAAATTCATTGATTCGAATGCTTGTCCTCGTTTCATTTTATCACCATTTTTAATAGAAAATTTGCAGTCCCAACAATGCTTTTGCTCTCGGCCAAATTGCCGCTTGCCGTATCCGACGCCCCCCTAAGTATTGGCTTTAGCATCGTGAAAATCAAGATTGCGGCAATTACCATTACAATCAGCATGTAAATTGGTGTCCATTCGCTTGCGCCCTTAAGTTTCAATTGGTTTCACCTTAGCCTCCAAGGCATCCCTTGTCGCATGATTCGGTTGCGCCTGTTTCCGTCCTCGAAAATGCAACGCAGTATTTTGCGCCATTGTCATTGCTTGCATCCCCGCAAACCGCAACGAAAACTTCGACGTTGTTTTTGATCACTACTCTTTTATCGTCCTTTTCCAATGAAATTGCCTTATCCGATCCGCAAATTGCATCATCATCGCAAACGAACTTCACATCATCTTCAAGAATTGGAATATCCGTGATTACCCCCTTGACATCAATAATGGATTTTGAAAGTGTAAGTTTTCTTGGCACTTCAATCCCATATCCCTTGGTTTGCACTTTCTTAAGATCCTGGCTCATGGTTGCTGCGGGGTCGGATGGGTTGAAAATTTTGACAATCCCAAGAATTTGCAATAATACCCCAAGGATTGCTAGCGCAACAATAACCGAAATAACCAGCATCATGGTTTCGAAAGCCTGACCTCTGTTTGCCATAGTGACCTACCTCTTAAAAGCAATATTGGGATTTAAGCTTTGGCGGTTTAAAAACCTTGTGAAATCAAAGCAGACTATTTGCCTTCTATTCTATCCCATTTGAGTTGCAATCCAACTTTTTTCTCAGTATTCCTCCCAATTCTTCCGCCGCAAAGGTTATATTTTCTTCCGAACCGTATCATTACTTGGGCGATGTCCATGACCGGAGTATTCACTGATTCCTGGGAAATGTTCAAATTCAGCTTCACTTGGCTAAAAGACAAGGACAGTGTGAGGCTGTTTGCAGCTTCCTCGCTTCTTGCGATTTCATACGTTTTCATATCCTCCTTTTTCCTTGGCTGGGATGGCGCGCAAGATTTCAGCCAATATTACATGAATTCCATATCCGGGAAAGCCACTTATGATTCCTCGACAATGCTATTCCTTGGGGCAATTGGAGTTGTGGTTTTCCTATTGCAATTATGGCTTTCAACCGAAGCATTTGTCAATGCATTGAACAAGGTTGGCATTAAAACCCCCCGGTTCAATTTTACGCGTATTTTTAAATTCATTCTGGTCTATATCGGCACGGTTTTAGCTGCGTTTTTCTCAACTTATGATTTGCGCTTCCTTGCAATTCCGGCCCTTGCAATTATTATCCTTCTGGCTGCGCCGGCAGAATTTTTGATTTCGGCAATCCTTTTGGCCCTTTACCTTGTTGTAATCGGCTACTTTTCGTTCAGGCTTATGTTTTCGATTGATTTTTACCTAATAAAAAAAAGCGGCATTAGGGAATCATTAGACCTTACATATTCGCTAACAAAAGGCAGGGTAAAAAAAATATTCCTAAGGTATATTGCAGTCATGTTCCTATTGATAGTTATCATGGCATTGGCAGGGTTGGTCTTTGGGATGATTTTTGCAATCATTGGGTACTTTTCCCAGAATGCTTTCTATAGTCTTGCTTTAACGAAAATATTCGATTCGATTCTAAATGTGGGTTTGAATTTTGGAATGATGTATTTCGGGGCTTACCTGCTTTTCCTTGTTGTAACCTGGGCTGGCAAATCCTCGCCAATCAAGTTTGCAAGGAAAAAATAGCCTGAAAAATAATTTATTCCGTTTAAAATTGGGGTTTGGGTTTACGTCTTATTTTCATCCCAATTTCGCATTCATTGATACTTGCCTCGATTTTTTTCCTAAGCGCTCCAAGCCTTGTCTTGTTGAAAAAAACCGGGAGCTTTTTCTTCCACCTATTTGTTATCCTGCCCGCCATTCCCCTGCCGATATTGTCGTTTTCAATTGATTCGAAAAGGCCCTTCACCACTTCCCTTGCAGCCAAAATGTCTTTCTTACTTGCCAAAATTATCGTTGCATTCTTGATTTTTGGGTGTTTTTCATCCATTTCAAGCACCTTGAATTCGCTTCCAATAATCCTTTTGCTTGCATGCCCGAATTTGAGCCTGTTTTCAGGATCAAAAAACAGCTGAGTGCCATTTTTCATATCCGTTAGTGCAAAATAAGGCTTTTCCCCCCTCCCAATATCCATCCAGTAGTTTTCGCTATAAATTCCCCTCCTTCCTTGCGGCTGTTTTGAAAATAGCTGAAGGATTCCGATTGGATGCTTCCCAAATGAGAACGCGCTTTCCGGTTTCATATGCTATTAGTTGCCTATCCGGAATAATATGGTTTGCCTTTGAATCCAGCATGTTTTGCAAAATATTCCAAAATCAGCAAATAAAAACAATTATTAACCGGCAAATGCCAAATATGTAAAAGCAATAGCTCAGATCGTAACAATGCGTCATCAAAACCCTAGGCAGGTTTTTCAGGAGGTTCTTTTTTCATCATCGCTATTGCTTCCTCCTTGCAGGGAGGGCGCTAGCGTGATGATTTTATTTTAAAACCACTAATTGACTTTTCTAGCCCTAATTTTTCCGGCATATTGTTCGCCATTATGCCTCCGACGACTAGAAGTTGCACTATTTCAAGCTTATATTAATTTTTAGGGGTGCTTTCGGGTGGTTTAAGAGTGTGGGGCAAATTCAGTCCAAACTACTAATTCAACAAGTAAAGCCCAAATGTAATTGGCTATTTTTCTTTTCCATTTTCGAGTTTGACGTCTATCAAAAATGGCAAATGCCCCCCCTTACAAATGATTTTATAGCCTTGGGATAAATACTGTGATTATGGGCAAACCATCAAGTATCGCATCCAGAAGAATTTTGTCCCCAAAGCAAAGTGAAGAAGTGCTCTTGGCATTGAAAGTTCGTTTTGGAAAAAACATGGAACGCCATCAGGGCCTTGAATGGGCAAAAGTTCAATCAAAGCTGGATTCTAATTCTGACAAACTGTGGCCACTTAGTGAAATGGATAGGACCGGCGGCGAGCCCGATGTCATTGGCTTTGATAAAAAAACCGGCGAATACGTTTTTTTTGATTGCTCAAAAGAAAGCCCAAGCGGCAGGAGAAGCCTTTGCTATGATAAAGAAGCGTTGGATTCAAGGAAAGAGCATAAGCCTAAAAATAGCGCAATTGGAATGGCTGTTGAAATGGGCATTGAAATTTTATCTGAAGAGCAATATAAGGAGTTGCAAAAACTTGGGAATTTCGATATGAAAACATCAAGCTGGGTGAAAACTCCTTCCGAAATCAGGAAACTCGCAGGCGCCATCTATTGTGATTTCCGCTACGGCAAGGTCTTTACATACCACAACGGTGCAGAATCCTACTATGCCGTCAGGGGATTTCGCGGTTCGCTTAGGGTATAAATTCGGGCTTTGAATTTTTTCCATCCAAATACTGTAAAACAAGGAGTGCCGCTGGGGTGATTTGAACACCCGACATACCGGTCTTCAGCCGGACGCTCTCCCAGGCTGAGCTACAGCGGCAACAACAAAATAGGGAGAAATAATACGCTTCTTAGCAGTTAAAAAACTATTTATCGAAGCCTTTGTCAAGATTCCAACTTTTAGAGGGGATTATGATCCCGGCAAAAGTTAGAATTATGGTCTTTAGTAGGGGAACGAGCAATCGGCTCAAGGGGGAAACTTCCCCCGTCGCCGATAGTGCGACTGCCGGGATTTGAACCCGGGTCCCAAGATTGGCAACCTTGTGTCCTACCAGGCTGGACTACAATCGCTTAGAAGGGTATGGTTATTCCTTGAAATTATTATTAACCGTTGCGGTTGGATGGATTTTGTTTAGTTTGCAATCCCTAAGTGTTTACCATTTCTTGACCAAGAAAAGGAACAGGAACAAGAACATGACAATTCCGGTAATGGCATACTCGTTCCTAACCCCGGGAATGTATGATTCCGGCTCATTTGTTGGCGTTGAAATGACAAAAGGTGCATCTGGCGTTGGAGCCGGGGTGGATTCCAAATTCACGGAAAAAGGCTGGGTAACTTCGAATTTATCCGTGTTGATTACAAATTCGCCCGAAAATTTCTCAAGGGATTTTTTCAAAGTAAAACCAACTATTATTTCCGACCCAACTGTAATCGAAAAAGGCTTTTCTTGTGTTTCATCCCCGACTTTGATTGCAATTGTCCCTGCCGAATCCACATTCCCAAGGTTCTTGATTTTGGCAGCCACCTGCACAAGCCCTCCATTTTCAACCGAAGTGATATCCGTAATTTGCAATTCTTCGGATTTTTCAGCATTCGCATCCTTTGATGCCAAAATTGTTCCTTCTGCATTTTGTCCAAGGCTTTCTACTTTAACTGGGAATTTGTAATCATAGCCCTCCTGAAGGGGTGGCAAAATCACCTTCCACGCAATTTCTTTTTCCTCTCCGGGCATAAGTAAAACCAATTTATCCTCGTTAACGGAATTTTCGCCTGGAATTTTCACTTCCGGCGGGACTTGAAGTGAAAGGGGGATAGCAATCCTGTTTGGCCCGTTTTTCAATTTTACTTTCACTTCCTCGATTGATTTTTCCCCAACCGTATTTATTGGCAAAACCATTTCAATTTCGAACAATTTTGGGAATTTTCCTGTTCCCTCAAAATTTACCGAAAAATCCCTGATCAATTTGATTTTGGAAACATCCGCCCCAAAGCTCTTGATCGAAATATCCTCCTTGATGTCGCCCTGATCAAACCCCTCCCCGAATTTTATGTGGGTCGCATCCAAAATTATCCCCTCATTGAATGTCGGGTCGAACGGAAGCCATTTGCCATCGATTGCAACCTCAACAAAAGCATGCGCGCCCCAATCCGTCCCCGAATAAACATACGAGGCTGAGAATTTGGCAGGAATCCCAATTGCGCGAACCATTGCAATGAAAAGATGCGAAAACTCATCGCAAGTTCCAGCCCGCTCGGTATAGACCGCATCCGATCCTTTTACGAGTGAAATGTACGCCTTATCATAACGCACGTTGTTGTGGACAAACTGCGCAATTGCAACCACTTTTTCCAAATCCGTAGCATAATCACTTGCAATCGAAAGTGCCTTCGATCTTATTTCCGGGGTGCTTATGATGTATTTGCTATCCTTTAGGTAATTCCCAGAATCGCCAGCGGTTGGAAAATCAAACCCGAACCTCACATCAACTTGCGAATTCATGGAAAATGTCTGGTAGTTTTTGGAAGGGTCCAAATTGAAAGTTTTTATCTTGTTCCCAAACGCATCCATCGATTCGCTGGCTGGCGGGTTTGTAATTTCGGTTACGCGGTTTTGCGAGGCGTAATTCCCAAAACTGAATGTGCGCACCTGCAATTCATTTAGTGTTTGGCCTCCAAGATCCACTCTCCATTCTAGCTTGATGTTTGCAGTTGCTGTCCCGGTTTTCTTTGGTTCGATATCAGCTGCGCTTGCCAAATGCAAAAGCAATAGCGCAAGAATTATTGCAAAGAATGGTTTTTTCATCTGATCAATTTGTTTTGCGGATGTGAAAATTAAATTATTCGCTTTTTATGAAGCTTAATGCTGATATTTTGATTGGCTTATTTTACCCATGCGTATTTTGCCTTTCCATCGAGCCTATCTTCGATTCTTAGGAGTTGGTTGTATTTTGCTGTTCTCTCTCCGCGCGCGGGCGCTCCAAGCTTTATTTGCTTGCAATTTAGCGCCACAGCAAGGTCTGCAATGAACGGATCCTCGGTTTCTCCTGATCTATGGCTAACCATCACGTTCCATCCGTGCTTGTATGCGAAGTTGCAGGCAACAAAGCTCTCCGAAAGCGATCCAATCTGGTTGACTTTCAAAAGAAGGCAGTTGCCGCATTCCAGTTCAATTGCCTTCTTTAGCCGTTTTGTGTTCGTAACCGTCAAATCATCGCCAACGATTTGTATTTTCGAGCCGATCTTTTTGTTTAGCTCGGAAAAGCTTTCCCATTCATCCTCCCCAAAAGGGTCTTCAATCGAAACCAATTTGAAATTTTTGATCAAATCCATGTAATAATCAACAAGTTCACCATCAACAAATGCCTTTCCATCGACAACATACCTGCCATTTAGGTAAAATTCGCTGGCAGCTGCGTCCATTGCAATCCTTGTCTCTTTTGAATATCCAAGCTCATCAATTGCCTTTTGTATCAATTCAAGTGCCGAAGCTGTTGTATTCAGCGGAGGAGCAAAGCCTCCTTCATCGCCTACATTAACCGCAGAACTACCGAATTTCTTCTTCAAGGATCCCTTGAGGGAATGGTAAATCTCAACAATTATCCTCGATGCCTGCGAAAAGCTTTTGGCATGTGTTGGCGCAATCATGAATTCTTGAATCTTAAGCCCAGTTCCAGCATGGAGCCCGCCGTTAATGATATTTGCAAATGGCACTGGCATGTTGAAATTTGGCTTTTTTTCAAGATTTGCAATGTATTCGAAAATCTCCTTTTTTTCCGCAAGCGCGCCGGCTTTGGCAAATGCAATTGAAACCGCAAGTATTGCATTCGAGCCGAGGTTGCTTTTGTCTTCGGTCCCATCCAACTTGAATAATATGGCGTCCAATTCCCCCTGATTTCTTGGATCCTTCCCTTCTATTTTTTTTGCGATTACCGTGTTGATGTTCTTAACTGCTTTTTGCACGCCTTTCCCAAGGAATCTCCTATCGCCGTCGCGAAGCTCTCTTGCCTCGTGCGAACCTGTTGACATTCCGGATGGCACAATTGCCCTAACCCTCCTTCCATTATCCAAATCAATTTCGCATTCAACCGTTGGGGTTGCCCTGCTATCCAAAAGCTCCCTTCCATGCACGCGTTCAATCCTCATAAATCTCACTTGGAATTATTTTCATCAACTTAGAATTTCATTTAGGGGGTTCCTCCAAAAATCCCAGCTCCTACGCTGTTTCCTGTAATGATTTGCTCAATGTACATGTACTCGTTTATGAATGAATCCAGTAATTCCCCAAATACTCCATCCGGGTAGATGTATGCAAGCCCAAAGAATACTATGAACCCAAAAATCACTCCGTAATCAAACCACCTAACTTCCAGCGGATCCTTTTCCTTGAATGGGTTCATGCTCTTGATCCCTTCCTCGGCAATTCCCGAAACTTTTATCAGGTGGGCAAACCTGCTATATCGCATGAAGATTAGTGCAAAAACCGTTGCAACAATGATGTTTGAGAATTTTATCAAAACAATGTAGGAGGCAACCGACATGATGCCGCCGATGAAGAACACGCCCCTATAGATGCTTTTTGCGCCTGCAACCATCGCTTTTTCCTTGGATGTAAGCATCTGTTTTGAGAGGTGCCAAATCTCATTTGCCTCATGGTCGTTGAACCCTTCGCTTAACAGGTAATATTTGCAGATTACATAGTCTTTTCCTTGCATCCGCATCTCCTTTACGGATTTAACTGCCTTAAGCGTTTTTTCCGTAAGCGTTGGGGTTATTGGAAGCTGGTTTGAGGGGGGTTCTTGGGCCATACTTAAGAAAAGAACACGCCATTTGAATAAATATCTATTTGATCACCCGAATTGAGGGCTTCCCGGCTTGTTTTTTAATCAAAGTGCAAATAAGCACTATATGGAAAACGATTTCTACGGATTGCAATTGCCCAATTTTCAAACGCCCAAAACCCCGCGGGATTTGCTTTTATCAAAAATCATGACAAATTCATTGCTAAGCCCCCTCAAAGCTGAAATGTTTGGCCCAACTCCCCCAAATATTTTTGTTGGAAGGGCGGGCTATCCTTTTGTTCAAGTCGGCCCTCTTATTGGCGCTGACGAATCCATAGATGCTTCGCTATATGATGACCCCAAAAAATGGTATGGGCTTCCAATTGAGGATATCGTAAAATTCCGATCATCCCTTGTGCGCGGAAAAAAGCTTTCGCACATAAAAAAAAGCCGCGAGCTGTTTGATTTGCAAGATTCCGTGCTTTCCCAAAAAACAGTTGACATGGAAGTGAAGTTCAAAAAACCTCCTGCCCGGTCCATGTATTTTCACTCAATTTTCCAGCCAATGGGCCCAACAGGTGAATATGAATCCCTAAAACTGGCAAGCAACCCATCAATTCCCAAAAAAGTCGATTCCATTGTAAATGAGGATATTACGGCTGTAACTGCTTTTTCGGAGCTTATGGATCGGAATTATGATGTCTACTATCTGCAAAAGCTGCTCTCGGCCGGCTTGCTTGGCAGGGAAAAAAGCAAAAAGCTCGTTCCGACAAGGTGGAGCATAACCGCTGCGGATAAAATTTCAGCCGACATTCAAATCGAAAAAATCAGGGATTTGCCTCAATTGAATGAAATTTTGCTCTATTCCAACACTTACCTAGCAAACCATTTTGAAATCCTGCTTCTTCCTGGCAATTGGGAATTCGAGCAGTTTGAGAACTGGGAATCACATGAATCCAACCAAGGAAAGGAAGGCTGGTTTTTGGAGCATGAATATGAGCCATTTGAAGGAAGGAGCGATTATGCAAAATCGGAAGGAGGCGGCTACTACGCAGGAAGGCACTCGGTTGCAATGTTTTTGGCAGAAAAATTAAAGCGGCAGGCAAGAGCAGTTGTTATCCGCGAAATCCACAAGGAATACGACATTCCTGTTGGCGTTTGGGAAATCCGCGAGAATGTTTCGCATGCTTTTGAAAATCCGCCAATCAAGCTTGAATCAATTGCGCAAGCTAAACTGCTTTTGAATTCAAGGCTCCAAAACCAAGCTGAAATGTATTTCCAGAAAAGCAGGATTTTGCCGCAAAGGAAGCTTTTGGAATTTGCGTAGGGAAAAATCATTGAAATCAAATATTGCATTGCAATCCTTCCTTTGATTATTTCCAAAACCGTTGCGAAGGATTAAAAATCTCCTTGCAGAGCTATTTACGTGTTTTAAATGAAACTCCTTTTGCCTATTTTATTTGCCTTATTTTCCCTATTTTCAGCTTCGCTAATTGCCGCCGAAGTAAACGGGAGGGTCATGATGGTCCAGCCATTCCAAACCGAAATACATGAGGGGGATCTGATCGATCTTGGAACAGTTGGTCCCGGCCAAAAGCTTGAAATTGAAATAGCCCAAACCAGCAACATTTATGATTTCAACGGAGCAGAGGAGGTTTGGAACAGGCTCAAAATAGATGATAGTTCCCTTCCATTATTTTGGCGGTCCGATTACAGCCTAAGATATGAGGCAAACCCAAAAGCGTTTGTTTATGTTAGCGAGCAAACCTCGGATGGGGACTACGAATTTTCACTTTACACCGAAAGGGATTATGGGACAGCAGCAAAATACCCGGTCCATTTCAAGGCTAAAGTTAAAGTTTCCAAGGATGTTTTCAAGCTTGAAATAAGCCAAAAAAGCGTAACTGGCGGCGCCAACCAGCCAACTGTTTTTCTAATTGACCTGACAAATACGGGTTCGGCAAGCGATGCATTCAACATCGAGGCAATTTCGGGCCTTCCATCTGCATGGAAGTACAAAAAACAGGTTTTCGTTCCGCACAATTCAAGGAAGCAGATACAATACGAGGTTGTGGCATCCGAGCAGGGCGATTTCTTCCTAACTTTCAAGGGGACTTCGCTTTCATCCGATTTCATTGCTTCGGAAGATACCGCAACATTATCCGCAAAAAGCACGCTTATTCAGGACATGAAATCAACAGCAAATGGCGTTTTGCTATTCCCCTTCCTTACGCAATCCGTGTATTATCTGATGGGGTTAATTGCGAATACTTTCTTCTAATTTGTGCGCCGAAAATCTAATTCGAATCAAAAAATTGATCTGGTTTCGCATCACGTGTTGCGCATATTTTTTACTTTTTATTCGTCATCGCCCTTTTCATTTCCCTAATTCCAGCATCCGTTTTGATCCCAGTTGAAACATAGTGCACTTTGCACGAGTCAAACCCCTGCATTTTCAAGGAGAGCATGATATCATCGGTTTTTCGGACAACCAAGCTGAATTTTTTTGCCAGCACGTGCAAATCATAAAATGTGGGCCCAAAATCGTTTTCAGCAATTAGAAACTTGATGAATTTTAGGATTTCCAGATCACTTGGAAGCAAATCTCCCTTTTTTTGCACTTTGTCTCTAAGCTTTATTTCCAAATCCTTTTCCATTTCCAAAAGCAGCCCTTTTTTTTGCATTTTCCCAATCCAAAGTTCGCCGGCGTATTCGAACTTGTTTTTGCAATTGTCGCATTTTCCAATTATCCGCTTAGAAACCTTCCTGTTCAGGCATTTTTCGCAGTGCATGATGTAGCCAATTTCCTCAAGCGATTTGTCCGCAAGATCCGAATTCCTCTCGCATAGCACCATCGCCTTGATTGCATGCCCGCGGTAAAATGAAACCAGAGGCTGGCAGCCGTAGTCTTGCAAAGCAAGCTCCTTTGCAATTTTCCCAATCAGGATTCGAAGGGCAATCTCATGCGAGTATTCATTCCTAATTGGTTTGGCATTGTAGTGCTTTTTTGTTGGAATTGTCTTCCCCCCTGCTAAATTGGCAAGGTCGGTTGCTGTAATTGAAAGTATTCCTATTTTCTTGAGTTTTCGAATTGCATTTTGCAAAAAGAACACGGGCGAGCCAAACGGGTCTATTTCAATGAAATCGAAATTCTCCGATGAGTTGACAAAGAACTTATTCAAATCCTCTTCAGCTACTTTTGCGTTCTTGAGTCCATTCAATTTGATGTTCTTTTTGAGGACTTTGATCGCATCCGGGTTAGCATCCACAAAATACACTCGCTTGAGCTTGTTTTCCTTGGCATACAATATTCCCCTAGAGCCAAGCGCGCAAAGCCCATCCACAACTGTGGAATCATCAAGCATTGGCAAACAGAACTTGAGAGCAAGCGAAGAAACCTTCCGGTTAAAGCCCATAGCCGGATTGTAAAACACCGGAAGGTGGAAGGGATCTGAAAAAGCTTTTTCCGGAACCAGAAGTTTTGCATTTCCCTCATTGACTGTGATGAATTTGGTTTTCATAAAAATTCCTTGATTTATATTGAATTTCTAGGCAGGTTGCGGTGGCAAGGGAATTGCGGGTTTAGACGTTGTTGTCGATGGAACATAATCCGAAGATTCATATGGTGGGCTTGCTTTGCCTTTCAGGAATTCCTTGATTTTGCTGATTGCTGCGCATGAACTCAATGCAGTTTTTGCCAATTGGTATTTTGACGGGGTTGCAATTGAAAGCGCCTCCAGAGTTGCACAGGTTGAAAAGTCTCCGGCAATTGCAAACGAAACCAATGAGGCTAGCGTGTTAATGGTGTTTGCGTGCTCCGGATACTTGTAGGTTGCCATATAGCCAGCTGCCCCTATTGCCAATCCGGTATAATCCATCTTGCATTTAGCATTTATGCCTACGTGGATGTTTGCTCTGATTTGGTTATCAGAAACATCTGAAAATACATAACTTTGTTTTGGTGTGCACCAGCATCCTTCTCCGCCAACAGATCCTGCCGGGCAAGTCATGGTTGCAAAACGAAATACCCTCCAATCCGGCAAATCCATGTCGACCAATGTCCCTCCAGGAGGCGCAAACTGCTTGAACACATTAATTCTCCAAAAAGTGCTAACTGCATAAGATGGCATCAATTGTTTTTTTGTAGCGGCTTGTTCAATGCTGGCAAAGCTGGCATGCTGCTCATTTTGGACGCATTTTTTGTCGGATTTTAGAAAATCACAAAGAGGCAAATAATTCCCGGGCGATTGGTAGCCGTGAGTTGAAGATTGCGCAAGTTCAGGTGTCAAATCGCCGTTTTTGCAAAGTTCTTCGGAGCTTACATAATTTAGCTTGTAAAGCCTTGCAATTCTTGCCCTATACTCGAAGTTTATGCCATCTTCCGTTGATGCCTGCACCACATAAATTTTTGGATTTTCATTCAAGCATCCGTACCTTGAAGCTGTATCCTCAACTGTAATTCCAGATGGCAAATTCGCATTCTGAATTAGGCGCATAACCGTTGTAAATACAAATGGCTTTTGCAAAACTTTTTCTTGCAGGTAATTATTCCCCCTTCTGAAAACAGAAGCCTTAGCCGCTTCAGCTGCAGCGGTTTTGAATTTTGCAAATGCCTGTGAAGCTGCAGGCTGCGTGCACCACTTGGACGAACAGCATCCATAATCATAGCAAGCTGGAGTCCTTCCGCCTTGATTATCAATACTAGGGAAATACGTATCACTTGAAGAGTAGGTAATTGATTCAACTGGCGTATCTTCTTCCCTAAGTTCAAGCGTTCCAGCCCCACTCCAAGCAAAACTAGAAGCATCTGAATTTTGGAATTCGATTTGCAGATCTTCCATAGTATAATCCTTTGGCACTTGCTTTTGCGAAATTATGTGAAATAGCTTTGATGCGCTTCCTGAAATCTGCCTAGGAAGCATCGAAACTGCCTTGAATGGCAATTTCTTAACCGACACTTCAATTGGGAGTTCAATTGGATTCAATCCAACAGCCGTGCAAACAACCTTCAATTTTGCGCTATTATCCCCCAAAGCATTATCCCCAACTGATTTAAGCGGGCAATTTTGCGAAAGTTCACTACCCCTAAACACCAAAACGTTATTTTCAATGGAATAGCATGGCTTTGTTGATCCGGCAACAATTTCATATAGGGCTGTGCATTTGCCGGCCCCATCGAATTTGATTGGAATGGCATCAGCTGGAAGCAAGGAGTCGATTTGCATCTTTATTTTTGAGTTTGCAACCTGCAATTTCCCATCCACAAGATCTATTTTGACCTCGCTGGCAAAATTATTTTCAGATGGAACCAAGCAAGAACTTCTGCACTCCCCATCCGAGCAATAGAATTTCCCTTCATCGCAAGTTGGAGCGGGGGGGATTTCCTCCTCATCATTTCCGGAATCAAAATAATCCCCAAGGCAGATAAGCGAGCATAGATCCCCGCCGCATTTTTTAAGTCCATCCTCGCAGCTCTCATAGATTTTCAGATCCAAATTCCTGCCAATTGATGCATCGGAAGTTGCTTCCTGCACGGAAATTGAAATCCGTTCAGCTCCAGCTTCCATTGGCAGCGAATCAAAATCAATGTTGTATTCCTTTTCGCCGGAAAGCGTGGCGCCATAACTTGAAAGCCCAATTTCCTTAACTGGCTGCGAATTCAATGAAAACGAAGTAAGTTTTACCTTCGCATCCTTTTGATGGATTTGGAAATCAAATTCCTTGCTCGGGTCATTTGGAGCAAATACAATTTGAATTTTCATATTAGCGCTTTCGCAAGAATTTGGCTGCCCCGCAGTTGTAACGCAGTTTTTAGCGCTCCTTGCCTGTGCATCCCTAAATGATGAAATCCCATCCTGTTCAACCAATAGCGAAAGGCATCCAAGCGCGTTGCATGAAAATTGCCCGCTTTTCTTGATTGGAAATTCAATTTGATTTGTTTTTGATTTGCATTTATCCTTGGCAGCAGTTTTTTCCTTGGAACCAAGCTCGTCATCAACCGGCTGGCGCAAATATTCCCCGTTCTTTATTGCATACCCAAAGTAATACATCTGAATTTCGGATACCCGCTCCGCGTTATTTTTCAATTTGAATGAAAATGCAACTTCAACCGGTTTATCCGCGCCAAATTCCAGATTCATCCATTTGTATTCCTTGTTTTGCAATGAATCATCAGAGCAGCTTGAGGCTTGTGAAAACACTCCCGAGGATATTTTAGAAATGGCAAGTACGCTAGATGCTGCCCCTATCAAATATGCAACATCGTTTTGCGCACTTGCTTCCTTCCCTATCCTAAATTGCATCCCAAGCCTATCCGCCTTATCCCCCGCAACCAGGAATTTGGCGCTATATTCTTCCCCAGCTTCAAGATCCAAAACCTTCCTTCCAATGCTGTTAAAAATCCCGACAAATTTTACAAGAGTTTGATCTATGCTTTTTGGGATCAATGCAAATTCAATTGGCTTCCCTTCAGATGATGGGAGCAAAGCAGTTTCCCTATCGTAATAATTCATGGCGGTAATTTTCAAGGACGTTTCCTGCAAAGTTTTTGCAAATAAATTGCATTTTTCGCCGTAGCACGTATCGAATGTTTTTCCTGCGTAAATCGAATAAAAGGTGGCATCGAGCGGATCATCTGTAAATGCATCAAATGCGCTAACCTGCAAATGCTCAACGGATGCGCCAACAAAAAGCGAAACCTCCTTATTTCCATCCAGGAAAACCTGCGCAGTTCCGCTAACCCCTCCAACACTTCCCAAAATCTGGTAATTTTGCCCCTTTTCCAACTTTATTGCAAGCTTATCGCTTGCGATTTTACCCAAATATACGACTCCTTTCAAATCCGAAAAGATTTTGATTGCAACATTTTCAATTGATTTTCCATCCTTATCCAAAGTGTTGATTGCCAAATCCGCTGAATTTTCATCGGTTGCATCAATCATTACCAAATTGATTTCCTTTGGAGCAGTATCTTGCGTGTAAATTTCGCTTTGGGCGGGCAATTTCCCATTTGCAATTGCTAGGACGCTAAAGCTTTCCAATCCGGAAAGTTGGGCCCTGTCGAATTCTTCGGATCCCCTGGAGCTTTTTTCAAGCACGGACTCTTCATCCTTAACGATTATCAATTTGGAAGCAACTGCAATGCCTTCCTCGTCAATTGTTGATACTTTTATTTTCGAATTCGCCGTCCCCTTCTTTAACGCAATTTCAATCTGGTTTGTTTTCCCAATTACAAATGGCGAAAGCGATCCATCATAATCGGAATATCCACTTGCCTTAACAATCAGGTAAAACTTAGATCCGCTAAGAAGGCTTGGGAAGCTTGCCTTGCCATCTATAGTTGCTTTTGATGAAATTTTGGATTTTATTCCTGCATCGTATAATTCAACAGCTGATTGGAGAATTTTCCCATCCGTATCCTTGACGGATACTCGAAGGGTTGAGTATTCAAAAACCACGGTTGGGGTAACCGAAGGTGCTGGCAAATTATTCTTTATCAGCTGGATTTGAAATTTCCTTTTGCTATCGCTTCCGGCAATTGTTGCCGGCTTGGAATCATAATTCGTGTGGAAAACAATCAGGTTCATGGTCTTATCCGCCGGAATGTTAAGCAATGCATTCCCATCCTTTCCGGTTGTTGCCTTAAATGTATTTTTTGGGTCATCGGAAAACGTGTATGTGATGCTAGCCCCTTCAAGGGATTTTTGCGAAGCCTCATCCAAAACCAAAAGCGTTATTTCAACGGATGCGTTAGATGTCTGGTTTTTTTCCTCATCGGCATTGATGACGAATGTTTTTGCCATATCCGGCAAAGCCTTGGTTTTCTCAAAAACGCCCCTCTTTGATGCCTTTACCTTAAGTCCCGAATTTGGCAAATCCTTGAAAATTGCAATTCCGGTTTCATCGGTCAATTCTTCCTGCAAAATATTGCCCTTCAAATCAAGTATCTGCAAAAGCGCTTTGTCAACCGGCTTTTTTTCCAACTTCACGGAAATTTCAACATCCCGAAATTTTGATTGGAACGGATTCAATGAAACAAGCAGGGCCAAAACCAAAACCAATCCAAGAATGATTGCAATCAGCACTTTAAGCGAAGGCAAATTGATCCCCGATTCCCTAAGCCCCTGAGCAAAATTCTCGTAGGAATCGCCAATTTCTTCAAATGCCATCGTCAATCCAATAAAGTTCCATTTTGGCAATTAAAAACGTTGGCATAAGCGCCTTCAAAGCATGATCTTATCGCAGTTGATTTTTTTTAAAATGTCTGCCGAAATAACCTCTTCGCAGCTGCTTTTTTGTTTTTATTCAAGATAATTATCTCAACCATCTGGCCGATTTTCCAATTGTTTTGCCTAAATGCTGATTTTGAAATTGAAATTGCAAATCCGTTCCCAACTTTAATTATCTTTCCAGTAAATCTCATGAAATCCCCCTTAATGACTTATTTTTTTCAATATACGCATTTCCATCTCTCAAATCCTCCTAAGTATGTCCCTAACCTCCGATTTTGATAGTTTTGAATACATTTCAGAAGAGGTAATTCCATTATTGAAAAGCTTCCTTGCCCTAACCCTTCCAATTCCCCTGGTTCTGCAAAGGTCCAACAATTCCTCCTTGATCCCGTATTTTATTCTCCGCATTGCCTTTTTGCCTTCCCGATAAGAATTTGTTTCATTTAGCATATATGCAAGTTCTGCAATCGAATACGCAAGCCATTTTGCATTCCTAACCCGGTTTGCCAAAATCCCTGGCGCAATTTCAAATTTTTCCAAAATCTCCTCCTCGGTTTCTTCGGATATCCATTTTTCCAAGAGCCGAGAGCTCTTATACCTTTCAAGGAAATTCCTCTCATCATAGTGCGATTCAAGGTATTTTCCCATTTCAAGATGCTCAACTTCAGCAAACAATCCCATCTCTTCTGTTCTTTTGATTGAAACAAGCGGATGCATTTCAGTTGCGCAGTTTATCGCAAAGAGGAAATCAAATGCGGATTTTGGCTCTTTTACCTTTATGAATCTTACAAATTCACTAGCAGAAAGCGGATCGATGTAAAGCTCCGAAACCCTCCTTCCAAGCGGGGTTGCAACCAAATTGCCGGATTTTCTTTCAACCAAAAATTCCATTTCCTTAAGCTCGAATATGACGTTTTCAATCATTTCAAACAATTCTTCGGTTTTTCCATATTGAAAGGCAAATAGCGACCTTTCAAAGAACCTGTATATCGATTCGTAGGAGTTGCAGTATTCGGATGCCAAAAGCCCAAGGCAGTGCATCCTAAGGATTGCAGCGGATGCGAGTTTTGAGTATATTTTTTCTATTGCGCCATAAACGTAATTGTCAAGCACATATTCCTTATCCTTTGGGGCGCACATCAAAACTGCAATCCCTTCCTTGTCATACCTTGGCCGACCTGCCCTTCCGCACATTTGCTGGACCTCAAAATTTGGTATGAATTCTGAAAAAGCGCCTGTAAATCGTTTCAAATGCTTGACAATTACGATGCTTGCAGGGTAATCGATTCCCATAGCAAGCGTAGTTGTTGCAAAAATCGCCTTGATTGCCCTTTCATTCTTGTAGCCTTCCTCGATGATGGTCCTTTGCTTCGAAGGAATTCCTGCGTGGTGAAAGGCTACGCCATTCCTTATGCAATTTGCAAGCGATTTGCATTGCATAGTCGGGGCTTGGAATGTTTTCAAAACCTTTTGCGCAAGCACTTCAAGCTTTGCCTTTTCCTCTTCAGTTAAGGCCGTGTAGGTGGATGGCCCGTTTTCAATTGCGCTACTTTCGGCAAATCTCCTGCTAGAAACAAAAACCAGCCCCTGCCCTTTTTTGTCAAATGCCCCCCTTAAAAGTTCTGCAACCGTGTTTTTTGTTAGGAGTTTTTGGCTGGATTGCTCGCCTGATTTTTTATCGTAGTAACTAACTTTTGTATCGCTTGCAATTGCATGCACCAGTTTGGTTGGCCGATAATCCGAAACAAACAACTGCGCATTGAGCCATTTTGAGATTTCATCCGAGTTTGGAATTGTAGCTGAAAGGGCAAGCATTTTGCAATTCAAATCCAAAAGTTTTACGAGCACAATTTCAAGGGTTGCCCCCCTGCTTTCATCATTCAAAAGATGCGCCTCATCAATCACTGCAAGGGAGATTTTTTCAAGCCAAGGAAGCTTATGCCGAAGAAGCGAATCAAGCTTTTCAATTGTGATTATGATCACATCCGCAATTGCAAGATCAGACGCATCGGAATCAAAATCCCCGGTTGATGATTCGACTTTCATCCCAAATTGTGAAAACAGCTCTGAGAATTCATGGTGCTTTTCCTGCGCCAGTGCCTTTAGCGGAACAACATATATGGATTTTTTTTGCGTTTCCTTGAAATTCTTGATCATGGCAATTTGGGCAATTAGGGTTTTTCCAGATGCTGTTGGCGCGCAAACCAATACTTTCCTTGCATCAATTACGCCTTCCATTACGGCTTTTGCCTGCATGGGATTTAGCGTTTTGTGCGATAACTGCCCAATTATTTGGCCGATGTCGAATTGCGCTTGTTCTTGCATGTGGTTTACCTTAACAATATTTTTTTTGCTTTTTTCCAGGTGCATCCATCCAAGCATTCATGCCTTTAATGGTTAAAATAGCTCATCGGGGGTGGCTTCGGGTGCTTTAAGCATTGAAAATTATGCGAATTGGTTGGCAAAATCGGCTATCCGCTAAAATCCTCAAAGGAAAAATCTTCATTTAAGCATTCGTAAATGCAATTGCCCTCCTTGTCAGCATCCCTATCCTATCCACGACAATTTTTGCCCTATCCGAAAGCTCGAAAGATTCGAATATCCGAACATTTTGCATAAGCTCATCCATGATGTCCCGAAAATCAACAAGCCTTTCCTGGGTCAGTGGCGCAGAACCTGATTTTTGTGCCAAAGGCTGTATTTGGGCACTCTTTCCAAGTTGCCCTTGTATCTCTTCCAACTTCTTAAGGAGGGGCGCAAAATCAACTTCAGCTGTAATGTCCGCTCCTTGCATCAAAACGGATTTTAACGTTTCAACATTTGCAGAAATGCTTGAAATGTCCTTTTTGATCATCAATAATTGCAAATCGGTTTTTGTAGAACTCTCCGTTGGGGCTGTGCTTACCTGCTGCGACTGCGAATTCAAGGCCAATTTTTCCATCTTCTCAAGTTTTTGCTGCTCTAACGATTCAAATTTCCTAAGCTCTTCAATTACCTGCCTGAGTGTTGTTTCCACTTGCGGCGATTCCTCCATCTTGGAGTGGAGCCCCCGGATATTTTCAGTAATGATTTCAAGCTTTTCCATGTGGGATGGGGCGTCTGGCCTTCCAAGGTTTGCGCCCTCAACTTTTGATTCGAGGTTTTTGTATGCAATCTGTGATTTTTTCATCTCGGAAACAAGCGCGTCAAGGGCGGCAGAAATGTTTTGCATAAGCGAAGGCATTGAAGAATCCTTATCCGAATTTTTAGTCAGCGCCTTAACCGTCTTATCGTTTATTTCAATTAGTGAATCCAGCTTTGAATTCGTGTTTTGGTTAATTACATCCGCATGCCGGATAACCTCCTCAAAATTCCCAGAAGGCATCGAATCCTTCATCATTGCCAGCATCTTCACCTGCTCATTAATGCTTTGCTGGAGCCTAGCAATCTGCGAAGCTGTTGTTTTTAGTTCCTGGGAAACATTATCGTCAAGCCCGGTTTTCTTTGGCGCCTCTTTAATCGATTCCAAAATCCGCTGCTGCTTTTGCATCTCTTCGTTTTGGACCCGAAGCAAAGCAACGATTTCATCAAGCTTTGGGCTTTTTTCTGCGGATCCTGCATTTTTTCTCTCGTTTTCAGACTTTGCCTTTTCCTGCGCAATTTTTTCCCTATCCTGCTCGTAAATTTTAACCAGCCCATCGAGGCTCTTTTTTAGCTCTCCTTCGCTGGTTGACAAATACGCAACGGATGTGCCAATGGATTTGATTGAATTTGTCTGGTCCGAATAGGATTTATGCATCTTATCCAGTTCTTCTTGGATTGCAATTGCCAGATCCTTTAATTTTACCTCTTCCTTTGCGCTTTCCTGGGATCCCCGTTTGCCCTCCTTTACAATTTCCGAAATTGAATCTATTTTCTTGTTCGTGTTCCCTATGTTTTCATCAAACCTTGAAAACAGCATGTCCATTTTCTTGGATAGCGGCAAAACCGCCTCATCCATGTTTTCCTTTGTTTTTGAAACGCTTCCTGCAAGCTGATCGACTTTTACTGCAAGGTTATCCGCAATTGAAAGCGAATCCGCAATTTTTTCAAATGCATGCAGTTTTTCCTGCAAACCATGCAATACCTCTATGGACTTCCCAAAATCATCCAATTTGCTATCCAAATTCTGCGTCTTTTCAAGGCTTTGGTTCAGAGTTGAAAGTTCATCCCGCAAAAGCAGGAATTCATCGCTTAGTATATTCAGCGATTCCTGCATTGCCGAGTTATATTTGCCCAGCTTTTCTGAAATGCTAATTAGTTCGTCCCTAAATTCTTCAGACATATTTGCGCCAAACCCCCTAAACTACAAGAATGAAGATCTGGTATTTAATACTAAGGTTCAGCTCTTGGTGATTGGAAACTGGCAAAAAAGTTACATAAATGCCTTCCTGCACTTTAATCCAAAGCTTTCCCATCCTATTCCCCATGCGGAAGATATGCAACAAGGGCCCAAATCAGCAAAATGCCCGCAAGGAAATATGCCAGCTGAACCGCTGATTTTTTAGCATCCGTTTCCTTGTGGATTTCAGGCACCAGATCCGTGCTTGCAATGTATGTGAACATCCCGGCAGTGAATGCAAGCATTATACCTTGGAGGTTTTCGATCAAATTCCCAAAATAGAAAAACATTGCAGCTCCCAAAATTGCAAGTCCAGCAGAAAGCAAATTCAGCTTGATCGCCTCGTTTTTCTTAAAGCCAGCGTACATAAGAAGGCTATAATCCCCAATTTCCTGCGGGATTTCATGAAGCAATACCGCAATAGTTGTTGAAATCCCAATCGGAACTCCTGCCATGAAGCTTGCAGCAATTGCAGCGCCGTCAATGAAATTATGCAGCCCATCCCCAACCAAGTTCAAATATCCAAGAGGCTTGATTTCAGCCTTTGCTTCCTTATGCGTGCTATGGTGGTGGTGCCAGTGTATGATCTTTTCAAGTATGAAAAAGAAAACAAACCCTCCAAGCACAAAAAGCATCGCAGTTTGGGTTGGCATTGATTCCATGGCTTCCGGAAGCAGATCCAAAAATGCAGCGGCAAGGAGGGTTCCGGCAGAAAAACTCACAAAAAATAGGAGCAGCGATTGGAGGTAATTTTCCCTCTTGTTGAAAAAGGCAATTCCGCTAAGTGAAGCTAGCGATACCAAAACCGTTGCGCCAATTATAAGTTCCAAAACCATGGTTATTCACTTGTTTTTCCATTGAATTTTCAAAGTTTCAAGCCATTCCTTGATTTTTATCCTTTTGTTTTTTCCAACCATTTGATGTAATCCAAAATCCCTTCCTCCAAATTCCATTTTGCCTTGAATCCAAGGCCGCTTCTAGCCTTTGAAATATCCGCTTGCGTGTTGTATTGATAGTCCTTACCATAAGGGCTGTCAAAATATTCTATTTTTGAATTTGATTTCAGAGATTTAATTATTGTGTTTGCCAAATCCTTAAAGCTTGTCCCAATGCCCGTTCCCACATTGTAAATTCCGCTTTTTGCATCCATTGCCAAAATTGTGGCGTCCACAACATCCTTTACGTAAATATGGTCGCGGATCTGCTCTCCCCATTTGAAAATCCTTGGGTTTTTCCCATCCATAACCTGCTTGATCAGGTGGTAAACCATTGATGCCGGCCTTCCCTTATGCGATTCAAGCGGCCCAAAAACATTGAAATACCTAAGTCCCACGATTTGCATTTCCCCAAAATGCGCCCCAGCAATCGCATCCATTTCAAATTTTGATTTTGCATACGCGGAAAACAAATCCGGCTTTTGATCTTCCTTGAATGGCACTTTTCCATTCCCATAAATGCTAGCAGAGGATGCATAAACCAATTTAGAGCTGTGTTTTTTTGCAAAACCCAAGATATTCCCAAATCCATCCAGATTCGTTTTTAAGGTCATTTCCTCATTCCCAAACCGGGCATCCGTAATTGCCGCCTGGTGGATTATTGCATCGAATTTTCCTTCCAATTCCAGCGGTTTTGTTACATCCGCTTCTATGAATTGCCCATCAAATCCAACCAGGTTTTTCTTGGTGCCAGAAAATAAATTGTCAACAATAACAATTTCATTTCCCATTTTTTGAAGCTTTATGGCAATATTTGCCCCGATAAAGCCAGCCCCTCCTGTCAAAAGTATTTTTCCCATGGATATTTTCCGCCCAATAGTTTTGAAATTAATTCATGCAATTTTCCATGAAGCCCGGTTAAAAGGCCGCATTTCCGACAAATAATATGTTTGGCCCTATTAATAATTGCTTTTTTTGCAACACTTGCGCAAAACGAAATTTAAAAAACTTAGCCATTTAAAGATTGCCTAAATGATGTATAAAAAAACCCTATTTGCAACTTTGCTGCTTCTAGTCCTAATTTCAATCCTGATGCTTCTTGGCAACAAGGAAAAACCGCAAATCGGAATAGTTGGCGAAATACATTATCATGCCGATTTCAAGGTGTTCATCGAAGGCTTTGAAATCAATTTCTCAAATCCCAAATATATGAGCGCAGACAACTCGAGCCTTAGCAAATTCACGCACCTCCATGACATGAACGGTGAAATTTTGCATGTGCATGCCAAAGGGGTTACTTTGGGCATGTTCTTCAAATCATTGAGGATGGAATTCACTTCAGAATGCCTGCTCTTGGATGGTGGCAAAAAATACTGCCCGGATGGGGAGAAAAACCTCAAGCTTTACGTAAATGGAGTTTACAATCCCTTGATGCACGAATACATGCCCCAAGACCTTGATAGGATCCTAATAACCTATGGGAACGAGCCTGAAAGCTCATTAAAATCCCAAATGGAATCAGTTAAAAACAATGCGTGCATATATTCTGAAAAATGTCCGCAGCGTGGATCGCCTCCTCTTGAGGCCGGCTGCGTTGGCGGAAACGATTGCATTGCTTAGGGGGGGTAAAAAATGGAAGAACTCAATTGCAAATATTGTGAAGGCAAATTTGGAACTCAAGAAGGCCTAAGCCAACATATGTCGGCTAAGCATCCGGATTCCTACAAAGAGCCAAAAAAGGCATCTGGCAGTAAAACCCCCCTAATGATTGGGGCTGCTATTGTTCTTCTATTGATTGGCGGCTACCTTGTAATGTCCGCCCCATCCGCGCCAGGGAAATACGATGATTTTGCAAAATGCCTAGCCGAAAAAGGGGCCAAATTCTACGGCGCATTCTGGTGCCCGCATTGCAAGACGCAAAAGGAACTGTTTGGAAGCTCGATCAAATATGTTGATTATGTGGAATGCTCAACTCCTGATGGAAACGGCCAACTAAGCGTTTGCAGATTGGCGGGAATAAGCACATACCCTACTTGGGTCTATGCGGACGGAACAAAAGAAACCGGAACAGTTCCTTTAGAGCAGCTTTCGGCCAAAACCGGCTGCAGCCTAACTTCGCAGGCTGCCTAATCGGAGAAAACATTTTTACTTTCTAAACCTGCAGGCCTATTCTCTACCCTATCTCCGCTACCTGCTTTTCCTCCCAATCAGCACGCATAAATTCCTTTTCACCCAAAACCTTGACGAAGAAATTACAATTTGGCAATTGATATGCAAAAAATATTCCTAAAAACATACGGCTGCACCCTCAACCAATCGGATTCGGATTTAATCGAAGCGATGCTGGATGGGGGCGGGCATGAATTTGTGAAAAGCGCCGATGATGCAGACACTATAATTGTTAACACCTGCGCAGTCAAGGAAACAACTGAAAACAAGATACTTTGGTATTTGAAGGATCTTGAATCAAAAGGAAAAAAAGTGATAGTTGCCGGCTGCCTAACTACTGCAAATTTGCCTGCAGTAAAAAAAGCCTCTCCAAAGGCAATTGCATATGTTGGCCCAAACTCGGTTGGCAAAATCCCATTGATTTTGGAAAATGATATTCATGGAAGAAATTTTGGTTCTGAAAATGGTAATCTCGATCATGAGAATCTTAGCAATTCAAATAATTGGCATCTAAATAATAATGGAAATTCACTTGCCATTCAATCAAATCAACCCAATTCGAGCATGCCGTCAAATTCCCCAATTCTCGAACTAAAGGATGATTTTGCATCAAAATTCGATCTGACCAAAAAATACGGCCAAAGCATATTTGCGCGCATTCAAACATCCTCGGGCTGCATGAGCAATTGCACATTTTGCGCAACCAAAATTGCAAGGGGAAAATTCAAAAGCAAGCCCCCATCGCTTATTTTGAATGAGGCAAGGCTTGCAATCAAAAGCCGTGCAAAAGAAATCCAATTAGCTTCCCAAGACAATGGCTGCTATGGCTATGATTTGCAAACCAGCATCCCTAAGCTACTTCCTCAGTTAAACGATCTTGATGGCAGATTTCGCATCCGGGTTGGCATGGCAAACCCCCAGCACTTCCTAAAAAATATCGACGAATGGCTTGAAGCTTTTAGACTTCCAAAAGTCTACAAATTTCTGCATCTTCCAATCCAATCCGGAAGCAATCGCATATTAAAGCTGATGAACCGCGGCTATACGATTGATCAGGCAATTGATGTTGCAAAAGAATTTCGAAAAAAGTTTCCGGACATGACCCTTGAAACGGATGTGATTGTTGGCTTTCCAGGCGAAACAGAAGCGGAATTCGAGCAAAGTTTGGATGTTTGCTCCCAACTAGGCTTTGAAGTTGTGAATTTTGCCAAATACTCGAAGCGTCCTGGCACCAAAGCTGCAAAAATGGTCCAAATTGATACTTTAATCAAAAAGAAGCGATCCGAGATCATCAATACGCACGTCAAGCAAATCGCACTTTCGCAAAACCAAAAGTTAATTGGGAATGAATACGATGTTCTAATAACCGAAGAGGGAAAAAACGGCTACATGCAAGGAAGGGCGCAAAATTACCGTCCGGTTCTAATCAAGAAACTTAAACCGGACGGCTCCAATTGGGGAATAGGGGAGTTTGCGCATGCTAGGATTGCGGATGCTTCTGTTACTTCACTAATTGCCAAATGACTTAATATTCCTGCCAATAATGGGTATTTTTAATGCACTTGCATAATCTTTAAAGGTGGTCGAATGGGAATAATCTGGAACAACCTGAATTTTTCTTTTATTGGTGTAAAAGACCCAAATAGTTGGTTTTGGTTATTATCCGCTCCGGTTACGAGTATAATCGGCGTTTTTATTACTATATTTTTAACTGCTATATTTTGGCCTTTAGCTTTGCTCGGATTTGTGCTGACTTTGGCATTATTCCTCTGGCCATTTGGGCGATTCGAAAGGAGATTAATTGAACTTCGTGGAGGAAAACCCCGCGACCTTGATTTCAATACGTTTATCCAATATTTCATACTCCACATTGCAATGTTCCTCGCAAATTTGAGTTGCTGGTTTGATAAAAAGTTTGCAGTTTTTCTGGTTGGTGGAATTGTTCTGTTTTTTGCAGGATTAGGCATGAAAAGTCCATTTATTATGGTGGCCGGTTTTCTCGCTTTAGTTCCTTGGATTTTTGGCGCTCTATACCATATGCTTCGAACCCAGTATTCGTCTGTAATTTTCCTAACCGGAAATTTTACCCCGATGGAATCTTTGGAAAAGTCGTGGAAATTCATGGATAAAAACGTTATTGACTGGTTTGGCACGTACCAAGGTACCGCAACGATACTTTCAATTCCATTGAATATAGTGTATATGATTTATTGGGTATATCTGCTATCAAGAAACCCGTTTATGTTTTTGGGTTCTAGTGGTCAAACCCCTCTTGACAACAATTTGTTCCTGGTGATATTTGGGCTGGTTTTTGCGGCATATTTCATTGGCCTAATGTGCGTTTGGTTAAACCTGTTTTACATAATAGGAAATACTACCAGAAACCAAAAGGAGGAAACAATCAAATTGTCCTATCTGGATTAATGCCTAACAACGGGGAAAACCCCCTCCCTTCTTTTTTATTTTTTGATTCGATTTTTATAGGGTTTCTCCATAATCTTATTATTCCCTAATGCCTACCAATTTCCATGAAACTTACATTCCTTGGGACCGGTTGCTGGCATCCGCGTTTCCGGCAAACCGCATGCACTCTTCTTGAAACCGATTCTGCCAATTTCATATTCGATCTGGGAACCGGCTCATCAAAGCTTGCCAAGCACTTAAACACAAAAAAACCAACATTTGTGATGCTTTCGCACTTCCACTTCGATCATTTTGTTGGCATTTTTTGGCTTGCGGACGTTTTCAAGGGATCCGAAATTACCATTTGCGGAAATACCGGAGTTGAGCATTTTGTCAACAAAATCATGAGCAAGCCATTTGATCCAATTCCTTTCAAAAAGCTGTGCAAATTCAAGGTCGGCTTTAGGAATTTAAGCAAAGGCACTTACCATTTCGGCAACGCTAAAATTGAAGTGGACTTTTTGCACCATTCGGATACAAGTTTAGGCTATAGGGTTGAGGCGGATGGGAAAGTGTTTTCCTACATAACAGATACGCAGCCATGCCAAGCATCCATCGAACTCGCAAAAGATGCAGATATCATGGTTCATGATTCAACTTGGTTGGAAAAGGACAAATCACAAATAGGCAAGCATTCAACTGCCAAGGAAGCCGCAACCCTTGCAAGGCATGCCAATGCATCTGCGTTTTACCTCTACCACTGCGCCCCAAATTATGGCAAAAAAGAGCTCCAGCAACTCCTAAAGGAGGCAAAATCGGTTTACAAACCTACATACCTTTCGGAAGATGATTTGGTCGTCAAGTTCTAATTTGAATGTGGCAAAAATAGTTTTCCCCAAAAATCAGCCTTTGCTATTTATCCCAATTGTTTGCTAATTCAATCAGCATCCGTGCTTTCCCTTGACAAATAGCGCAATCACTTCCGGCAAAAGCAAATGCTCTTCCTTTAGCACCCTATCGGCCAGTTTTTGCGGTGTATCGGTTTCAAACACCGGTACCTTCCTTTGCCCAAGGATTGGGCCGCCATCAACATCGGAGGTTACAATATGCGCAGTAGCTCCGCTTTCCTTTTCTTTTGCCTTGATTACTTCCTCATGGCACTGCATACCTGCGCACCCTTTGAATTTTGGAAGAAGTGTTGGGTGTATGTTGATGATTTTTCCACTGAAAGCGTCAAGAAGCGTTTTCCCAACAATTCGCATATAGCCAGCAAGCACGACCAAATCGATTTGCTTTTCATTTAATAGTTTAAGGATTTCCTTTTCGTATTCTTCCTTGCTACCAAATTTGCTTGGATCAATTGCCTTGAATTCAATGCCATGCTTTTCGGCCCTCTTAAGCGCTTGCGAATCCAAATTATCTGAAATGACGCATCCAACCCTTGCATCAAGCTTTTTGCTTTCAATATGATCAATAATGCTTTGCAAATTGCTTCCCCGGCCAGATGCCAAAACCGCAATATTGAATGATTTTTTCTCACCGCGTTTTTTCATTTCAATTGCGTATTCGTGGATTTTAGGGGTTGGGTAAACTCCTGTCAAGCAAGCCATGCAATTATCATTTTCCGGAAGCATCAATGCCCGCTGGAGCCCTTCGGTTGTGTTGTATGTGACCGAATCAGCGCCTAGTTCTTCTGTGATTTGGGCAATATTCCTATCCGACGCCAAAAGCTCCTTGTATGTTGGGAAATCAATTCCCATATAACACGGTGAAATTACCGGCGGGCAGCTGACAAGCAGATGGACTTCCTTTGCCCCGTTTTCCCTAAGAAGTTTAACCAATCTTTTCATGGTATTTCCACGGATCACCGAATCATCAACTATTCCAATCCTCTTCCCCTGAAGGATCGATCGGATAGGGTTTAATTTCAATTTCAAAAGCGCTTTCCGTTGCTCGTTTGCCGGCATTATGAACGTTCTATGAATGTACCTGTTCTTGATCAAACCCTCTTCGATTGGAACTCCAAGGGATTTTGCAAACCCAAGCGCTGATGATCTGCCGGAATCCGGAATTGGAATGACGACATCGATTTCATGCTTGAATATTTTTGCGAGCTCTTCCCCAAGCCTAACCCGAACATCATGGACCGGCCGCTCCTCAATAACCGAATCCGGCCTTGAAAAGTAAACCCATTCGAACATGCAATGCGCGTGCCGCTCGTGGAATCGCTGCTGTGAAAATATCCCCTCCTTTTTGATTACTACAATTTCCCCTGGCTTGATATCCCGATCAAACTGCGCATCAAGTGCATCAAGAGCGGATGTTTCAGAAGCTACATATGTCAGGTCATTGACCAGAGTTTTTTTCCTTCCAATGCTAAGCGGCTTGAAACCCTTAGGATCCCTAACTGCAACAATTGTCCCATCATTTATCAAAAGCAAAATTGAATATGCTCCGACAAGCTTTAGCATGACCTTATGCATTGCATTGATGTATGGCAAAAACTTGGTTTCATCAATTCCAATCTGGGCGAAGTTTGATTTTCCCCCCATTCCATTTCCTTTCATCGAATCCATCCCAATTCCTGCATCATTCCCCTCTTGCAATTTCGCCTTCTTCTTCCCATTTTTTTTGCTCTCCAAAAATTCATTTTGCAGCTCACGGGAATACATTTTAAGAATAAGTTCCGTATCCGCAGAGCATGTGAATGGCATTTGGGAGAGGTTTTCAAATTGCGCTTTAAGCTCTTCATAATTGACAATATTCCCATTGAATGAAATTGCAATTTCAATTCCCTTTTCCTTATTTACCAACGGCTGGGCGTTTTCAATTGTAGAACTGCCGGTGGTTGAATACCTAACGTGCCCAATCCCTATGCTTGAAGCCAATTTGTCAATATCTTCGGTTTCAAAAATATCCGTGACAAGGCCCATATCCTTTTTGGTTTTGATTTTCCCGTTTTGCAAAACCGAAATCCCAGCAGATTCCTGGCCCCGATGCTGTAGCGCAATTAGCCCGTTATATATGCTATATGGCACTTCCCCGCTTTCAACTGACGAGGAGTAGACCCCAATAACCCCGCATTTTTCGGCCGTTTCTTCCCCCATAATCTAACCTGGAAGCCTAAATTAAAAATCAGTAAATATTTTCTGCCATTCTAAGTTTAATAACCTATTTCCCACCAGCAAATGTTGGTAAAAGTACGTGGGGAGTTTCTCATTTCTTAATTAATTATCCGTGCACCCCCCAAATCCTTAGCGCATCTTCCTCTCA
The DNA here is from genome assembly GCA_016212475.1 of Microcaldota archaeon. Lineage (GTDB taxonomy): Archaea > Micrarchaeota > Micrarchaeia > Norongarragalinales > SBBD01 > JACRGC01. The sequence continues at coordinate 89,781 of JACRGC010000001.1, forward strand.
ATTGAATTCTCAAATTCATCCCGCATGGAAGTTATTGCCAAATCCATGATTTTTTGCTTTTTTTCGGAGGAGTCATAAACAGTTAGCCTTTTTTCAGACATAACTCTTCCAATTATAGCCGCCTTCACGCCTTTTTCTTCAGCTAATTTAAGGATTTTCTGTGGATCTTTAGTTGTTAGCACATACCTCCCATAGCTTTCCGAAAACAGCAAATCATCGGCCTGCACGTTCTTGGTTTTTGAAGGAACCGCCTCAAGCGTGATTTCAGCGCCCAAATTCCCCTTGATGCACATCTCCGCAAGCGATACCGCAAGCCCTCCGGATGACAAATCGTGTGCCGCATTCACCAATTTGCGCTTGATGGATTCATGGACTACATGCGCTGCATTCTTTTCAGCCTCAAAATCAATTGCAGGCGGAATTCCGCCTTCAAGCCCAAAAATTACGGAAAAGTACTCGGATCCTCCGGTTTCCATTGCAGTATTCCCAATCATTACAATTGAATCCCCCTCCTGCTTGAATTCAAGGGATGTTATGTTTTCCAAATTATCGATCAGCCCAACTGCCAAAGAAACTGGCGAAGGCTTGATTGCCTTCATCGATGTATCCTCCTCGTTATAAAGCGAAACATTGCCTCCAACGCAGGGCAATTGAAAGAAGTTTAGCGCATCCGACATTCCCCTAACCGATTCAGAAAGCTGGTAGAAAACCTCCGGGTTATTCGGGTTGCCAAAATTCAAGTTATCAACAATTGCAATTGGAACTGCTCCTGTTGCTGTCAGATTCCTAATGTTTTCAAGAACTCCTCCCGCCCCTCCTGAGTAAGGGTCAATGTAGGCGTGCTTGTAGTTGCAATCGCTCTTTATTGCAATTGCCTTCTTATCTGAAATTTTAAGGACTGATGCATCCGATTCTCCGCATTTCAAAACCGTGCGATCCCCAACCTCGGTATCATACTGCTCGTAAATCCATCTCTTGCTTGCAATGTTTTCAGATCCAAGCAGTTTCATTAGCACTTCGTTCAAATTTGATGGAATGTGCGGTTTTTTTTGCCTTAGGAGTTTTTCAATTTCCCTGGGTTTTTTGGATGGCATTTTCACCGTCGGAACGTCCGTCAAAAGCTCAATTGGAACGTCCGCAACTATTTTTCCATTTTCTCTTACAATCAGCTTTTTTTCCGGAATCAATTTCCCAACAACCCTGTGGGCAACATTGTATTTTTCAAATATTTTCTCAAGGATTTTAAGATCCTTAGGGTTGCAAGAAAACATCATCCTCTCCTGCGATTCCGAGAGCATGATTTCAAATGCGGTTAATTTTTCCCTCGTGTGCACCTGTGAAACTTCGATATCCGCTCCAAGTCCCCCTTTGCTTGCAATTTCGGATGAGATGCAAGTAAGGCCGCCCCCCCCAAAATCCTTGATTGCCTTGACTTTTCCGGTTTTTAGCGCTTCTAGAGTTGCTTCAATTATAAGTTTTTTCAAAAATGGATCCGGTATCTGCACAGCTGGCCGCTCCTCCTCTGATTTTTTATGCAAATTCTTGCTAGCAAAAGTTACTCCGTGGATCCCATCCTTTCCTGTTGCGGATCCAACCAAAACAAGCAAATCCCCAGCTTCCTTGGCTTTTGCATAAACAATTTTATCCCGGTCGACTAATCCAAAACAAGCGCAATTAACAAGGGGGTTTTTTTCGAATGAATGATCAAAATGCGTTTCTCCGGCAACTGTTGCAATGCCGGTGCAGTTTCCATAATCCCCAATTCCGTGAACAACATTGTTCATCAGCCATTTTGTGTGCGGGTTGTTCAATCTTCCAAAAAATATCGGATCAACAAGGGCAATTGGCCTAGCCCCAACTGCCAAAACATCCCTGATGATTCCTCCAATTCCGGTTGCAGCCCCCGAAAAGGGATCAATTGCAGAAGGATGGTTGTGTGATTCTATTTTGAATGCTATGCATTGGTTATCCCCGATATCGACAACTCCGGCGTCATACCCCGGCCCTAAAATTACCCTCTTTCCAGATGTTGGAAGCATTTTCAAAACCGGCCTTGATGCCTTATAGCTGCAATGCTCCGACCACATGATATCCAGCATCCCAGCTTCAACTGCGGATGGCTCCCGGCCCATTCTTTCCTTGATGTATTTCATTTCTTCTTTTGTCAGATCAACTGAAACTCCGGAAACTATCATATGAATGGCACCGTTATTTTTTTCCCTGCAAATACTCCTTAAAGCTCTCCAAAACAATTCTTCCCTTCTCGTTCTTGAATGGGTTCAAAATCCTCTCTGAAGCTCGCTCAGGATGGGGCATCAAACCAATAACATTCCCTTCAAGGTTGCAAACCCCTGCAATGTTTTCAAGCGATCCATTGGGATTGGAATCGGGAGTTTCCATGCCTGCTATGTTGCAGTATTTGAAAACAATCTGGTCATTATCGTAAAGCTCCTTTAATTTTTCCTCTTCAATGTAATAATTTCCTTCGCCGTGCGCAGTTGGAGCTTGGAAAATATCCCCCTTTGCAAACTTCCTGCTTGCAGGGCTTCTTGAAGTTACAACTTTCATGGAAATCCATTTGCAAACAAATCTCATGGAAGAATTGCGAAGAAGCGCTCCTGGCAAAAGCTGCGCTTCAGCTAAAATTTGGAAACCGTTGCAAATCCCAAGTATTGGCTTCCTTTCCTTATTCATCTTCTTAACTTCCTTCATAGCTGGTGAAAACGCGGCAATAATTCCTGACCTAAGGTGATCTCCATATGAAAACCCTCCGGGCAAAATCGCTCCTTCGAATTTGCTTTCCTTAAAATCCGTGTGCCAAACAAGCTCGGCGTTCATGTGCATGACTTCCCTTGCTACATGGTATGCATCCATATCGCAATTGCTGCCTGGAAATTGTATGATTGCAATTCTTGGCATAATTTCACTTCCTGATTGAAATAGAATATGTTTGCGCAACCGGATTTGCCAGCCGAAGCTCCTTTACCATGTTTTCGGCAATTGACAGGGCTTTTTTTTCATCCGTTGCGTTAAGCTTGACTCTTAGGAGTTTAGCGCACCTAACTCCGTTTACCATCTCAAACCCATGCCGGCGCATCAAATCATTAGCAATTACCGCCCCTTCCGGATCCTTGAGCACGGGCTTGCTTTCGATTACAATCTCGACTAGGAATTCTTTTTCCATGTGCATCCCCCAAAAAACAGTAAAAAATCAGCAACCCTATATCGCAAGTATGCTTAAAAAATCTTGCCGATCAAAGAAAACTTTAAATAGCTCTCCCGAAAAAATATGCTGTTGATGCTTTTGCTTACAAAGAGCATTACCCAAATTAACCTGATTAGCTTATCCTACCTATAGTTTACCGCCCGTAATTAGACGATTAATTCCTTTGGCTATTTTTTTTACTACATTCTCACTCAAATAGCCGGCTTTTAGGCTTTCGCCTACATCGTAATGCCAGCCTAAAAATGGGGTTTTTTCCTTTTCTTGTCTATTGATTTCAGCAGCCAATTCTTCGGGTTTAAGGCGATGTGGGTACAATCTGCCTGATTTTTTTCCCTCCGCCAAATGAAAATAGCCAATCGATGGCAATTCCAATTCAAGAAATGGGCGGTCATGTAATTTCGAAATATTATAATCGAAATTTTTTAATTTTCTTCCTTTAAAGTGAAATGGTTCGGGTGCGAAACGAAATTTTTGGATTGGTTTTTCATCGATGTTGTGGATTATTGCATTGTGCAGTTCGACTATTATTGACTTCTGGTGAATTTTTTGGAGCAGTTTGATATGATTATCCCCCAAGTATTCGATTTGAATTCCCCGTCCGCGCTTGATCCTTGGATCGCTCGCTATGACTTTTTTTAGATTGAATTTGGGTTTTCCTTCAGGTTTAAAGCTGTACAAATCAGACAATTCCACTGTATGCCCAAACGTTTCTAGTTCTTTTTTTAGGGGTTTGGCTAAAATCCAAGCAGGTGTTTCAGCTAAATGCCTTCTTGTAAGAATAATATGGGCCATAATTATTTGTTATTAATCGGGACATTTTAATCGTTTTGTTTTTGGGTTAGATGTTTTTCAATTAATTCTTCCTGTTTGATGCCAATTCCAAATGCATCCCAAGGGGTTTGCTTTTCATTGCAAGGTAGCTCATGCTCACAAAATCAGATCCGGCATCAATGTACTTTTTGGCATTTTCCGGAGTAACTCCTCCGCTTGCCTCAATTGCAGCTGTTTTATTGGTTTTTCTGATTTCCCAAGCTATCTTTGCAACTGTTTCCGGCGACATATTATCCAGTAGAATTGCATCCGTTTTGGTTTTGCTAGCAGCCATTGCCTGCGAAAAGTTGGTAACCTCAACTTCCACAAACATTTTTTTGTTTTTTCCCTTATTCCTTTCCTTCAGCGCCATTTCCACAGCCATTTCGACCGCTTTAGTTTCCGTCAATTTGAACTTTCTCCTAAGAAAATCCAGATGATTGTCTTTAATCAAAATTCCATCCATCAAATTCAGCCGGTGTGTGATCCCTCCGCCAATTTGCACAGCTCTTTTTTCAGATTCCGCTAGCAGAGGGTGGTTTTTTCGCATTGCTGCGACTTTTCCAATTCCAACTTTATCCGTCAATTTCCTGGTTTCTGTTGCTATTCCACTCAAAAGCTGTAAATAGTTAAGAGCGATTCGTTCTCTTCGAAGTATCTGTTTAATGTCTCCTTCAATTGTTAGAATCGCATTTCCTCTTTTGATTTTTTGCCCATCTTTTTTCAAAACTTTTATTTTCAAGCCAAAAAACGCTTCTTTTGCTTCCAAAATCCCGCAAACAATTCCTTCCTCTTCGGAA